>CAYVXY010000011.1:315790-330980 GCA_964454965.1 uncultured Polyangiaceae bacterium
CGCCACCGCCGGCACCTCCGTGATGAGCAGCGGTGGCTCCACTTCTGCCTCCGGCGGCGCAGCGAACACTTGCGGTAGTTCGAGTAGCACGGTCCCCGGCACAGTCGCAAAAGCACTAGTCACGAGCGGTGCCATTCTGCTCGATGTACGTAGCGCCAGTGAATTTACCACCAATGGTCTCCCTGGTGCCGTCAACATCCCGTTGGCAGAACTCGCCGCACGCATGAGCGAGCTCGACAAGAGCAAGGATATCGTCGTCTACTGCGCATCGGGCTCGCGCTCAGGCCAGGCCAACACACAGCTTTGCACGGCCGGCTACAACGTCTTCAACCTTGGACCGCTGACGAATTGGCCGCAATAGCTACAGCGTACGTTGGGTTCCCTTGGCGTCTCGTGCCCCTGACGCTCGTTGTCGTTTGCTGCGGCGCCAAACCAACGCAACTGGGCGTTGCCACGACGGAACCACCCCAAGTCACCTTGCAGCAGCCAACCGCCGCCCTTGGTTCGATGCCATCCGCATCTGCATCAACTCCGCTAACCGCACCGGCGTCAACGGGTCCCAAAGATCCCCTCGGCACGCAGCGCATCGACCAAGACGGCAACGACGACGTGGAGCCCGAGGGTGATGGGCCGCTTCCCGCGAAGGGACATTTCGAGAAGGTGGGTCGCGCCCCGATTTCGCTCCGACAGATCTGTGATCTGACGCCACTCGGCGAAGCGCTTTACGCGGCGCACGCGCTATCACCGCTCGGTGCTGACGGCGCAACGGTCTCGCGCTACAGACCTAGCGATAGCAAACGTCCCTTTGCTGTCGCCTTCGATTGGAATCGTCCGGGGGAGCCCAGTCGGGGCGGCGGTGCCGGGCAAGGCTTTCTGCGCGTGCGCGCGATCGATGGGCGGCTCTACGTACCCGATGCCGATCCGCCCTACAACGGCTTTGGCCTCGCTGATTGGGGCACCGAGGGTTACGTCTTCGTCTCGCGCAGTGACGGAGGTTTTGCCGCGGCAACTCGCCCGCACTATCGCCCACCTGGGCGACCGAGCATCGACGGGCGCGCGGGCGCGAGCGTTCTGCCGCGCGCTTACCATGTGTTCGACGTGATCCGTTTCCGCGGGCAACTCATCGTGTCGACTGGGTCGGTGCCGCCCAAGGAGCGCGCATGGTATGGCCCCTCACCAGGCGCGCTGCATGTCGCCAACGCTGACCTGTCTCGGTTCGAATACACGGTGGCATACCCCCTGCCCGATCCAGGTGGAGTTTGGCGACTGACCTACCTGGTTCGGTTTCGCGATCGCTTGTACGCGGGCATTCAAGACTACGACGGTCGCTCACCGCACGACTTCGTCGTACTGGCACCACCTGCCGATAGTAAGCAGCTTGCACAGGATCAGCTGACTCCTGTTCGCGTCACGGAGGGTGGTGGCGCGCAGACCGTACGTTGGTACGCGGATCATCATCGCCTGTATTGGATTGCTTGGGGTCATGACGGCGTGCATCTGCGTTTCACGGACGACGGCGAGCGATGGAGTCGTATCCCGATCCCGAGAGATGCCGGCGCGCCGACGGATCTGGTGCGTTTTCGCGGCAGCTTGGTACTGTTGACCGAGTGGGGCCTCTATCGCCTAGACGACCAAAGTACCGACCCAATCGCAAGAATCACCGACAAGAAGTCTCCGTTCGAATTGCGCGATTTCCTCTGTGCGGCGCCCTTGGCCGTATTCCAAAATGAGCTCTACGCAGGAGGCCAACGCGACGGCAGCCTGTACCGGTTCGTGGCGGATAGCGACTAGGTTGCCGTGCTGTCCGTCGTTGCCTTGGGAGCACCCATTTGCCGACCCGCGTCTTTTGCGACGAGGGCAACCCCAAGCAAAATGGCAGCGACCCCAACCCATTGCACCACACTCAGTCGTTCGCCGAGCATTACACCGGCTACGGTGACGATGATGCCAAAACCGGAAGCCACCATGATGGGATAGGCAACGCTGATCGGCAGCTTCTGCAGCGAGAAGGAATAGAATACGACGTTCAGTGCAAAGCAACCAAGGCCAGCCAGAAGCACCCAGTGCCGAAGCAGCAGCCGGATGAGCCCCAACATGCCGTCCGCCATTGGACTGCTTCCGTGCAGCTCGAGATCGATGTCGCGCATGCCGAACTTGATCATCAGATTGGCTGCAGCATTGAGCGACAAGGCAATAATAAGGGCGACGACGTACTTCATCGCCCCGGGGCTTACTTGAATCTCAAGGGCCCGGCAACGACACCTTTACCTATGGCGCACGTACTCGTAAATATTCACGTAATGGTGTCCTGGGTAGTTCCAGGAGTAGTCGTAGCGCATGCCTTGCTGCATCAAGTTGCGCCACTCGGAGGGATAATCGTACCACAGGCCGATAGCGCGATTCATAGCGCTCATCACACCATTGTAGTCCGCGTGGTCGAACACGTAGCCGTTGCGTTCGTGCCAAGGCCGATACGAGAAGTCACGGTCATGCACCGTGTCCGCAAGGCCACCCACTGCACGCACGATGGGTACGGCACCATACCGCAACCCTATCATCTGAGTTAGCCCGCAGGGCTCGTACATGCTGGGCACGACGACCATGTCGGAACCGGCATAGACGAGGTGAGCCAATTCGTCGTCGAATCGCAGTTCGAGATGGCAGTCGGGGTTGTCGTTGAGATGATGCTTCAGGTGCCAGAAGTGGTCACGAATGCTCGGCTCGGGGCTCTCCCCAAGCAAAATGAACTGTGCCCCGTTGGCTAGGGCGTGGAACATGGCGTGGCGAATCAGATGCACGCCCTTCTGTGAGTCGAGACGTCCCACGTAAGAGATGACCGGCTTATAGTCCTTGCGCAGCCACAGCCGGTCCCGCAGGGCATCCTTGTTGCCGTATTTGGCTTGCGGATCGTTGGCGTCGTAGTGACACGGGATCAAATGGTCGGTTTGGGGGTTCCAAACGTCATAGTCTAGGCCATTGAGCACGCCGCCGAACTTGGACTGTTGATAGGACAGCGGCCCACCCATCCCGAATCCCTGCTCGGTGAATCGTGCCTCCCAAGCGTGCCGTGGGGATACGGTGGTAACGAAGTTGGAATACAGGACCGCACCCTTGGTCAGGTTGAGGGCAAAGGGGCTGAAGTCGTCGCCCATCCGTTCCTTGGGGAAATAGTACTCGGGACGCCCGAGTCCGGTTGCGGCGAGGATTTCGCCACCGACAACACCTTGATGTTTGAAATTATGGATAGTGTGGACCACCCGCTGAAATGGCATGCCACCGTTCGCGTACATCTCGTACAGCAACACGGGTACGAGCGCAGTCTGCCAATCATGCGTGTGAATGACATCGGGCCGCTTGTTGCTTTTCAGCAGGAACTCCATCGCCGCCTTGCTGAAGAAGGCGAAGCGCATGGGGTCATCCCAGTGCCCGTAGAAGCAGCCTCGATTGAAGAAGTTGTCCCCGGAATGGGGCTCGATGAAGAAGCACTTTCGGCCGTGAACGAAGCCGAACCACACCGTGCAGCGGATGGCGCCACCGTACCAAGGAACCCATAGGTCATGGTACGCGACCGACAGACCCCAGATGTGGTCGTAGCGCATGCAGTCGTATTTCGGCAGAATGAGCTCGACCGAATGACCGCGTAGCTCGAGCTCACGGCTGAGACCAAAGACGACATCCGCAAGTCCACCGACCTTGGCGACGGGACTGCATTCGGGCGCAATCATTACGATGAACATGGTCGTGCCTCGTATGGGAGCGCGAGCCTCCACCGCGCGTCCAGCTAAGAGATTCTACGAGACCGCAAGATTCCAGAACCGGACTGGAAAGTCCAGTAGGCGAACCAGCCGAACGTGTCGCGGCCGGCCGGTCGCCTGTCGGATTTTCGCTGACTTGGATGCGCATCAGTACTCGCACCAGCGACTGTTCCAGGCAATCGCAACGACGCGCAGCGTTGTCCCTGCGCGCTAGCATCGTGCCACATGAGTCGATTCGCTTTGCTGATTGGTGTCGCGCTCGCCGCTTGCGCGCGGCAGGGGCCGCTGCCTTTGCCCGTCAATCCGCAACCGTCGGCTCCCGAAGCGATCACGCAACTTGTGGGCTATCGCGCAAGCTACGTCGTTGACAGCGTGTTTGGCGGCCAAGCGCATCTTCTCGAAGTAGGTCTATCGACGGCGCCAGCACTGTTGCTCGTGCATGGGCTCGGTGACAGCGGGGCACGCGACTTCTTCCCAATTCTGCCGACCTTGGCCCAGACATACCACGTCTACGCCATCGACTTGCCTGGATTCGGTCGCTCCACACATGGCGCGGCACTGTACAGCCCCAGTAACTATGTCCGATTTCTGCACGACGTAGTCCGCCCACGCATTGCCGGCGCCTTCGCGCTGGTCGGACATTCAATGGGGGGCGCGATTTCTCTAGCGTATGCGCACCACCATCCAGAAGACGTCACGAGGTTGGTCCTGATCGACGCAGCGGGGATCCTGCATCGTGAAGCACTGGTGCCCTTGATCGCACAGGCCCAGATTGGCAAGTTCTTCGAGCCCGCGCAAGGCATCGTCGGCACCCTGACAGGGATGGTAGTGGACCATGCTGCCAGTCCCGAGACGCTGCTCGAGAACGAGCTAGTCCGCCATCACTTATTGTCTGATGCAAACCAGATCGCCGCCGCAGCGCTGATACTGCACAACTTCGGTCCAGCCATCGCCGAACTCAGTACGGAAACCCTCGTCGTTTGGGGACGCCAGGACGTCATTGCTCCCCTACGAACCGGCACGCTTCTCGCGTCGCGCTTGCCGAAGGCACGATTCGCAATCCTTGAACAGTCTGGCCATGTCCCCATGGAAACAGAGCCTGACCTCTTGGCACGCACTATTTGGAGTTGGCTGCAAGTTCCTTCCTCGGACGCACCCATCGAACCCACTAGCGTAGCACCCACCCCATCGACACGCCTCGGTCGCTGTGACCAGGCACAGGGCGTACAATTCGCAGGAGCGTATCGGCAGATTGACATCGTGGGCTGTCAGAACGTACGGCTTGAGCGCGTACAGGCCGAGTCAGTTCGGATTTGGGACTCCCAGGTGGTCATCGAGGGGACCCGATTGAATGGTCTCGACGTAGCACTCTATGCGACGCGCTCGCGGCTGGAACTAACCGGTTGCGTCGTAGCCGCGAGAACCGCCATGCGCATCGATGCCACCGAGGTCGATGCCGCTGGCTCCGATTTCACCGGACAAGTCGCTGCTTTGCAGACCAAGGCAGCGTCGCGCATCCTTTTTTCGGTATCGCGAATCACGACTCCAAAGCAGCGACGCTACTTGCATGAAGTCGTCGACTTGGGGGCAGAGCAAGAGATGTAACCTGCACCTGCTCGGAATTGCAGGGGCGGAGGATGCTTTCTGCTAGAGTCTACGCTGTCATGCTGACTCCCGGCTGTACCAACCCCAAGCCCGTCATCGGTGAAGCCCTACTTGACCCCATCGCACTTCTTGCCGTTGGCGTGCTGCTGCTAAACGACCATGTCCTGAAGGCACAATTGCCGGGGTTCGTCACCGGCAAGCTCTCGGATCTCGCTGGGCTGGTCTTCTTCCCACTATTGCTGTGGACATTCGTCGACGCGACACAACGCTTGTTTTGGGGTCAGTCGGGCCTAACTCACCGCAACTTGGTCCTTTGCGTCGTGGTAACGGGGCTCGTCTTCGGCGCCATCAAGACCACTACCCCAGGTGCCGAAGCATTTCGTCGAGTCTGGGGTGCTCTGCAATGGCCCGCGCGGGCGGTCGCGGCCCATCGTTTCGTCCCCATCGCTCGCGTCCATCTCGTCGAGGACGCAACGGATCTTCTGACACTCCCGATACTACTGGTTGCCTATTGGGTTGGGAGGCGCGTACTCACGCGTGCGGGGAGCACACAATCGCACGATTTGGAGAAGAGCTGAATCCGTTAACACAACGCAATTGCGTCAGACGGGATGCTTTCGACGGTGTTCCCGCACGGTACTCGTCAAGGATTCCGTCATCTGGCATCAAGTAAGGGCCCACTCCGCGTGACTTCGCGGCATTAGATCTATCCTCGCTGCGCCGGATCGCTGGTCTAGATGCTTACATCGCTTTGGACCGCCAGACTTTGATGCCGCGCTACGCAGGAACGATTCCTGGAGGCCTCGGGAACATAACATACTGCAATTACTCCAGTTTCTATGCGACCCGACATCAGCGTGGGGCGCACACCCCCCTACCATTCTTCAGCCTCGGTCTTTCGCATAGCCATGTGACGCCGTCCACGTTCGCGAGGACTTGAGGTCATGGTTCACCCTGCACGTTCGGCTCGGCCGTATTCGCGTTCGCAGATCGTCGCGACACACGCAGACAATCCAAGTGGGCATGGATTTTATCAAAAGAGCATCGAGAGTAAGACGCGTTGCGTTCATCTTGGTAGAGGGCAACGCCCAACGGTTTCCGCGACAATAGCTGTCGCCAGCTTGGGCTTGGCCATTGCGGTCTTCGGATGTGGTGGTGCGCCGAACGAGGAAGATGCCGCCGCCACCGTTGGACAAAAACTACTTGCTCCCGTGGTGGGCGTATCCTGCAACGTGCCAAACGGCACGTTGGTCCCGGGGCAGACAATCAATTCCAACACAACTTGGACTGCTGCGGGTAGCCCCTACCGCGTAACCGGTGATGTTGCTGTTGCGGCGGGAGCCACCCTGACAATCGAGCCTGGGGTCGTCGTGAAGTTCGAATACTCCACGACAGATTTGATCGTCAATGGCGGCCTGTCTGCAAACGGCACAGCCACAGGCCCCGTCGTGTTCACCGCAAGCAGCGATGACAGCGTCTGTGGCGATACCAACGGTGATGGTGCGACAACTCCGTCTGCTGGCAATTGGGGTGGCATCGACATTCAAGGCAGCTCGGGTTCTTTAGTCAATTTCGGGACAACGTACGTAAGATATGGTGGCGGAACCAATTCGTACGGGGCCGGACTCGGCGCTCCGATGAGGATCGATCCTCGGGCGACCCCTTCAGTTGGAGCCGCAGTATTGTTCGAAGGGAACGCAAGCGAGAATACGTTCGAGCTCAGGGCGGGCTCCTACGCGACAAACATAAGCCTCACCCTAACAGCGCATCCCTATGTGTTGCGGAGTGATCTTGCTGTAGCTGCTGGCGCCACATTGAGCGTTGCACCGGGAGTAGCGGTGAAGAGCGTCGGCCCTACAACTGATATTCTGATCGACGGCGCGATGATAGCGAACGGGACGAGCAACGGACGAATTGCCTTCACTTCGCTCGGGGATGACTCGGTGCAGGGAGACACTCAAGAGGACGGATCCATTCTCCAAGCGCCCGGCAGTTGGGGCGGGATTAGCTACGGGTGGAATGCGTCCAGTGCTCATAGCAGCTCGCTCAACTATGTAGATATCAAATACGGAGGCGGAACCAATTCGTATGGCGCCGGCCTCGGTGTGCCCTTGCGGTTCGATGCACGGGTCAACCCGTCAGTGTCGCAGCTAACCTTCACCAACAACGCGACCATCAACGGAATCGACCTTGCCGCTGAAGCGTACGGCCAAAACATCAAGCTCGACGTAACGGATGTAGACTACTCAATTCGAAGTGACTTGATTGTCTCTGCCGGCGCCACCATGACTATCAATCCCGGTGTGACCGTCAAGCTCGGTGGCAGCACAACCGACTTATACATTCTTGGCGGGCTCAATGCCACTGGAACGACTCTACTCCCCATCACCTTTACCTCTCTGAATGACGACTTTGACGGGGAAGACACGGGAGCCGACGGATCGGCGCTTCCTTTGCCTGGTGGTTGGGGTGGGATATTCTTCGACTCCTCCGCTCTAAGTGCGCCCACCAGTGCTCTCGCCAACACAGTCATCAAATACGGAGGTGGAACCAATTCGTATGGCGCCGGCCTCGGTGTGCCCTTGCGGTTCGATGCACGGGTCAACCCGTCAGTGTCGCAGCTAACCTTCACCAACAACGCGACCATCAACGGAATCGACCTTGCCGCTGAAGCGTACGGCCAAAACATCAAGCTCGACGTAACGGATGTAGACTACTCAATTCGAAGTGACTTGATTGTCTCTGCCGGCGCCACCATGACTATCAATCCCGGTGTGACCGTCAAGCTCGGTGGCAGCACAACCGACTTATACATTCTTGGCGGGCTCAATGCCACTGGAACGACTCTACTCCCCATCACCTTTACCTCTCTGAATGACGACTTTGACGGGGAAGACACGGGAGCCGACGGATCGGCGCTTCCTTTGCCTGGTGGTTGGGGTGGGATATTCTTCGACTCCTCCGCTCTAAGTGCGCCCACCAGTGCTCTCGCCAACACAGTCATCAAATACGGAGGTGGAACCAATTCGTATGGCGCCGGCCTCGGTGTGCCGCTCAGACTGGACATGCAAGTAAACCCCTCGTTTGCGACGCTTACATTTGTGAAGAACTTGAATGCAAATGGGATCGACCTGGTTGGTGGTGTCTATGCTCAAGATCTTCTTCTGGACACGACCGCCGCACCCTACGTCATGCGCACGGACGTTCGAATTGGCGCGGGAACGAAACTCACCCTCACAAAAGGCGTGACCGTAAAGCTTGGTGGTTCAACAACGGACCTAATCGTTGACGGCGCTCTCGTTGCAAATGGAACCCCCGTGTCTCCGGTCACCTTCACTTCCCTGGACGACGACCTCATCGACGAAATCGATACAACCAACAACGGAAGCATCAGTCCGAGCAAGGGTGGTTGGGGTGGGATCCGACTCAATGATTCGTCCAATGACACCGCCACCTTTCTGTCATCGGTTCGAATCAAGTACGGCGGCGGAACGAATTCGTACAGTGCAGGTCTTGGACGGCCAATCTACCTCGATCCGAGAGCGAATCCGACAATTACTGACCTGCAATTCATTGCGGGAACAAACGAACGACAAGATGCGCTGGAGCTGATAGGTGGCGCCTATTCCGTCAATATTGCGCTAGACCTACCCGTTCTCCCTTACGTACTTCGAGATGACTTGATTGTAGAGCAGGGCGCGACGCTGACTATCGTTCCCGGCGCGACGCTGAAGTTTGCGACCGAAACCGCAGATCTAGTTATAAGAGGGAATCTGATTGCGTCGGGAACCGCAACCAATAGAGTCGTGATGACAGCACTAGCTGACGATTCAATTGCCGGTGACAGCGACGGAGTCCTAACCGTTCCCAGTCCAGGGGCTTGGGGAGGTGTAGACCTTCAGTCCACAGTGGACGGCGCAACATCGCGATTGAGCTACGTAGATCTTCGCTGGGGAGGCGGAACGAATTCGTATGGCCAAGGGCTTGGCACATCACTCCGAGTCACGGATACAAGCCCAATCGTCGACCACACGCGAATCTGGGGCTCCCCGCGAAACTACGTCACAATCAATGGCTCATTCTCTGTACCCGACCTCGGCGGTGGGGCACGTGCAGGCGCTGGGCAGAATGAGTTTTTGGCAGTTCCGAGCGGCGTATTCGCAGTTGCCAGCAACAGCCCGCTCGATGTCTACGCAATCAACAACTTCTGGGACGCGGTAACTGTACCGACAATTGGAGCACGGATCTGGGACAAGCTTGACAACGCGAACCTAGGACTCGTCCGCTTTCAACCGTTCGCGATCACTTCACCGAGTTGTGATGACCTAACACCTTGCACTATTGACGCAGTCAATACGCTCAACGGCTCGTGCAATCGGAGCCCCGGTGGCGCCGGGAGCATTTGCCGCGGTGTAGCGGGCAACTGTGATGTGGCCGAAGTCTGCGATGGCATGACCCTCGTGTGCCCCCCGGACGCTGTCCTTGCATCAGGGACAAGTTGCCGTGCCTCAGCTGGTGTGTGCGACGCACCTGAGTTCTGCAATGGAGCGTCGGCAGACTGTCCAACGGACGCATTCCTCAGCCTCGGTACGACATGCCGTGCCGCCACGGGAGACTGTGACATTGCTGAGTCCTGCTCGGGGACTTCCGCAGCCTGCCCGACGAACACTTTCGTGGCGGCAGGCACCGCCTGCCGCGCGGCGCTGGGCAGCTGCGACGTTACCGAAACCTGCTCGGGGGACACGGCTGCCTGTCCGTCAGACTCGTTCGTGACCGCGGGTACGACATGCCGTACGTCATCGGGACCCTGCGACTCTGCAGAAGCATGCACAGGATACGCTCCGGCCTGTCCCGCCGATACGTACGCGTCGACCGGTTCGACTTGTCGTCCATCGACAGGGCCCTGCGACAGCGCTGAACTCTGCTCAGGGTCAAGCGCAGCCTGTCCCTCAGATAGTCTCGCACCTGCTGGAACGACTTGTCGGGCGGCGTCGGGTGTGTGCGACTTGCCAGAAACTTGTTCGGGAAGCTCGGCAAGCTGCCCCGCAGACGGGTTCGCGCCAACCGGTACAGTCTGCCGTCCAGGTTTGGGAACCTGCGACGTGGCAGAAACGTGTTCCGGCAGTAGTGTAGGCTGCCCGACAGACGCGTTCGTTGCCGCGGGCACAGTCTGCCGCGTAGTGGCTGGCGACTGCGATGATGCCGAACTCTGCAGTGGAACGACCCCCGCCTGCCCCACGGACGCGTTCAAGAATTCTAGTACACTCTGTCGCGCGCCATCGTGTCTAAATGGTCTTGCCGTCTTGTCTGCGAATTGTCCGGGATCCGGTGCGTCTTGTCCCGGGCAACAGACGCAACTTTGCGGTACCTTTGCCTGTCGAGATGATGCAAGCGGCTGCAAGAACACCTGTGCCGCAGACGCTGAGTGCGCAAGTGACAGTTACTGTGACTTCGGCTCCTGCAGCATCAAGCGTGACAACGGCACCCATTGCACCACTGCAAACATGTGTCGCTCAAGCGTCTGTGATCTCCTCGACAGTCAAACGTGCGAGCCAACCAACACGTGCGGCAATGGCCTGCGTGACCTAGTTGAAGCGTGTGATGACGGCAACACTCACAACGACGATGGCTGCAGCTCAATGTGTCACAAGGAAGCGGGCGTCGCGTGTTCTGCGAGTCAAGAATGCGTTGGCGTCTGCAGTCCTGTTACAAGAGTCTGCGCCACCTTGAATAGCTGCGGTAATGGGCTCTTGGAAGCGGGCGAATCGTGCGACGATGGCAACACGCGCGCTGGCGATGGGTGCAGCGAGCTTTGCCTGAAGGAACCAGGCGCACCATGCGACGCTCGAGCAACGGAGTGTAGCGGCGTTTGCAACGCTGTCACTGGCAAGTGCGCAGCTAGCAACGTCTGCGGCAATGGCTGGCGTGAGTCTGGTGAGGGCTGCGACGATGGGGGCATTGCGTCTGGCGATGGCTGTAGCGCCGGATGTCTTTTGGAAAATGGTCAACCGTGCAGTTCAGGACCAAATTGCAGCAGCGGGGTTTGTGATTTAGTCGGAAACCACGTTTGTGAGGCGGCCGGAGTCTGCGGCAATGGAAGCATTGACGCTGGAGAGGCCTGCGACGACGGAAACAACCATGCCGGCGACGGTTGCGCCTCCAGCTGTCTCAAGGAACCTGGGTCAGTCTGCGGCTCAAGTTCTGAGTGCACCGGGACATGCAATCCAATTCTCGGGCTCTGCGCCGGTAGCGGGATTTGTGGAAACGCCGTAACCGAAACCGGAGAGGCTTGCGATGACGGCAACCTGTCAATTGGCGACGGATGCGCACCCAATTGCCTACTCGAGAACGGACGCCCTTGCGTATTTGGATCGCAGTGTAGCAGTGGCGTTTGCGATCTACTTGGAAGTCATACTTGTGAACCCGCCAATACCTGCGGAAACGGAACACTTGACTCTGCCGAGGGGTGCGATGACGGAAATGCTGCGATGAATGACGCGTGTGACAGCGGTTGTCACAAAGAGTCTGGGGCACCATGTACCGCGAGCACGGAATGTACTGGTATATGCAATCCGGTGAGCCGGCAATGTGCGAGCGGCAATGCTTGTGGCAATGGATTGCTTGAGACCGGAGAAGTCTGTGACGACGGCAACATGCGAAACGGGGACCATTGTAGCTCAACGTGCCTCAAAGAGTCGGGCATACCATGTTCGGAGCCTGACGAATGTACTGCCGTATGTAACCCGATAACGAAATTCTGCGCTGATGGCTTAGTCTGCGGCAATGGGGTACTTGAGGCCGGAGAATTCTGCGACGATGGTGCGACCAATGCGTACGATGGTTGTAGCCCTGCCTGCAGACTGGAAACCGGTGTCCACTGTACGTTGCCCCCGAGCTGCGAGAGTGGTGTCTGTGATCTGCTTGACAGTCACGCGTGCGAACCGGCCAATACTTGCGGCAATGGATCCTTGGACGCAGGTGAGGGTTGCGATGACGGCAACGTTACCTCCGAGGATGAATGCAATGTGAATTGCCGCAAGGAGCACGGTGAGCCCTGCATCAACGCCAGTGAATGCGCCGGCGTGTGCAACCCGCTGTCTAGGCTGTGCAGCCCAGCAGATGCATGCGGCAATGGCGTCATAGAGAACGGCGAAGCGTGCGACGACGGCAACGTTGCCGCTGGGGATGGCTGCAGCGTCACTTGTCTGCTGAATGACGGACGCCCCTGCTCAGACTCGACACAATGCAACAGTGGTGTGTGCGATCTACTGGATAGTCACGTCTGCGAACCTGAAAACGTCTGCGGCAACGGCAAGAAGGACTTCAGTGAGTGCTGCGACGACGGCAATGTGCGCGACGGTGACGGCTGTAGCGTCAACTGCCGTAAGGAGCCGGGTGCGCCTTGTGCGGCATCGACCGAATGCACCGCAGTCTGCAACATGGTCACGCGTCTTTGTGCTGCTGCGAATATCTGCGGCAATGGCGTCACCGATAGTGGGGAAGCCTGCGACGACGGGAACGTTGCGACTGGCGACGGCTGCAGCGCCATCTGCCTATGGGAGGATGGACGACCCTGTTCGGCCCCAGCGCAATGCAATAGTGGCGTGTGTGATCTGCTCGATAGTCGCGCTTGTGAGCCGGAAAATGTTTGCGGCAACGGCAAGAAGGACTTCAGTGAGTGTTGCGACGACGGCAATGTGCGCGACGGTGACGGCTGCAGCACCAACTGCCGCAAGGAGCCTGGTGCGCCTTGTGCGGAATCGGCTGAATGCACTGCCGTCTGCAACATGGTCACCCGACTTTGTGCCGCAGCAAATATCTGCGGCAATGGCGCCGTCGATGGTGGGGAAGCCTGCGACGACGGGAACGTTGCGACTGGCGACGGCTGCAGCGCCATCTGCCTATGGGAGGATGGACGACCCTGTTCGGCCCCAGCGCAATGCAATAGTGGCGTGTGTGATCTGCTCGATAGTCGCGCTTGTGAGCCGGAAAATGTTTGCGGCAACGGCAAGAAGGACTTCAGTGAGTGTTGCGACGACGGCAATGTGCGCGACGGTGACGGCTGCAGCACCAACTGCCGCAAGGAGCCTGGTGCGCCTTGCGCGGCATCGACCGAATGCACTGCTGTCTGCAACCTGACTGCACATATTTGTGCCGTTGCGAACGTCTGCGGCAACGGAGTCATCGAGAGCGGAGAAGTCTGCGACGATGGGAATGGGATGACCGGCGATGGCTGCAATGCCGCCTGCTTGTTGGAGGAGGGGCGTTCTTGTACCCATGGATCCCAGTGCAGTACTGGTGCATGTGATCTTCTGGAAAGCCACACGTGCGAACTTGCCAACACTTGCGGCAACGGCGTCAAGGACTACATCGAGTGCTGTGACGACGGAAACACGCGTAACGGCGACGGTTGCAGCGCCGACTGTCGCAAGGAGCCTGGCGCTCCTTGCGCAACGTCGATCGAGTGCAGCGGCGTGTGCAACTCTGTTACGAGTTTATGCGCAGCCAGCAATACATGCGGCAACGGAGCGCTCGATGTCGGTGAGGCTTGTGACGATGGTGCTCTAGCTGCAGGGGACGGCTGCAGCGCCAACTGTCTCTTCGAGAATGGCCGCCCCTGCACTATGGCAAATCAATGCGCTAGTGGCGTCTGCGATCTCCTCGGCAGTCACAGCTGCGAGCCGGCTAACGTCTGCGGCAATGGTACGCTCGATGCTGGCGAAGCCTGCGACGATGGCAATCTGGCGACCGGAGACGATTGCAACGTTTCTTGCCTTCTCGAAAGTGGCCGCCCTTGCACTGTGGCAACTCAATGTGCTACTGCCGTCTGCGATCTCGTTGGCAGTCACAGTTGCGAGCCAAGCAACGTCTGCGGCAATGGTACGCTTGATGCCAACGAAGCCTGCGACGACGGCGATCTGGTGACAGGTGACGGCTGCAGCGCCACTTGTCTGTTCGAGAATGGCCGCCCCTGCACACTGGCAACTCAATGTTCTACTGGCGTCTGTGACGTCCTCGGCGATCACAGCTGCGAGCCTGCCAACGTCTGCGGTAACGGTTCCCTCGATGCTAACGAAGCCTGCGACGATGGCGGTCTGGTGACCGGAGACGGCTGCAATGCTTCTTGCCTACTCGAAAATGGCCGTCCCTGCACGGTGGCGACTCAATGTGCCACTGGCGTCTGCGACCTACTCAGCGGCCATAGCTGCGAGTCGGCCAACGTTTGTGGCAATGGTACGCTCGATGCCAACGAAGCCTGCGACGATGGTGATCTTGTGACAGGGGACGGCTGCAATGCTTCTTGCCTACTCGAAAATGGCCGTCCCTGCACGGTGGCGACTCAATGTGCCACTGGCGTCTGCGACCTACTCAGCGGCCATAGCTGCGAGTCGGCCAACGTTTGTGGCAATGGTACGCTCGATGCCAGCGAAGCCTGCGACGATGGCGATTTGGTGACAGGTGACGGCTGCAGCGCCACTTGTCTATTCGAGAATGGCCGTCCTTGCACAATGGCAATTCAATGTGCTACCAGCGTTTGCGACCTGGTCGGCAGTCACAGCTGCGAGCCCGCCAACGTCTGTGGCAATGGTACGCTTGATGCCAACGAAGCCTGCGACGACGGCGATCTGGTGACGGGTGACGGCTGCAGCGCCAGCTGTCTACTCGAAAGTGGCCGCCCCTGCACGGTGGCAACTCAATGTGCCACTGGCATCTGCGACCAACTCAGCGGCCATAGCTGCGAGTCGGCCAACGTCTGTGGCAATGGTACGCTCGATGCCAACGAAGCCTGCGACGATGGCGATCTAGTGACAGGTGACGGCTGCAGCGCC
>CAYVXY010000012.1:0-148742 GCA_964454965.1 uncultured Polyangiaceae bacterium
GGGTGGGAAGGGGGCCAACCTTGCCGGGATGGAGAGCTTGGGCATCAGCGTCCCAGCGGGCTTCACGATCACGACCGAGGTCTGCACCGAGTACTACAAGGTTTCGCCGCCCAGGCTCCCCGAATGTCTCGCCGCCGAGATCAAGAAGGCCATGGCGTGGATGGGTGAGGAAGCCGGCAAGCAGTTCGCCGATCCCGTCAATCCCCTGCTCGTGTCGGTTCGCTCGGGTGCGCGCGCCTCGATGCCCGGCATGATGGACACGATCCTCAACCTGGGGCTCAACGACGTCACCGTCGAAGGTCTCGCCAAGAAGTCGAACAACCCCCGCTTCGCCTACGACGCCTATCGCCGCTTCCTCACCATGTACGGCAACGTCGTGCTCGAGCTCGAGCATCACGACTTCGAGCACCTGATGCATGACGTCCGCCGTGACGTCGCGACTCGCAAGGGCATTGCGATTCCAAAGGACGCCGAAGAGCTCGCCCGTGCTGTCCCCGACACCGCGCTCGAAGCCGACGACCTCAAGAAGCTCGCCAACCTCTACAAGGCGCTGATCAAGGAGAAGACGGGCAAGGACTTCCCCTCGGATCCCTTTGAGCAGTTGTTGGGTGCCATCGACGCCGTGTTCCGCAGCTGGAACAACAACCGCGCCAAGTTCTACCGCAAGATGAACCAGATCCCCGAGGAGTGGGGCACTGCGGTCAACGTCCAGATGATGGTGTTCGGCAACACCGGCGATACGTCGGGTACCGGCGTGTGCTTCACGCGTAACCCCTCGACCGGCGAGCACAAGTTCTTTGGCGAGTGGCTCCCGAACGCCCAGGGCGAAGACGTGGTGGCCGGCATCCGCACGCCCCAGCCGATCTCCAAGAGCGAGACCAGCGGTGGCAAGAGCCTCGAAGAGGTCATGCCCGAGAATTACAAGCAGCTCTTCGACATCCAGTTGAAGCTCGAGAATCACTTCAAGGACATGCAGGATCTCGAGTTCACGGTCGAAGATCGCCGCCTCTACATGCTGCAGACCCGCAATGGCAAGCGTGCGGGCCGCGCGATGGTGAAAATTGCGGTCGATATGGTCAAGAGTGGCCTCATCACCGAGCAAGCCGCCATTCAGCGCATGGAGCCGGGTCGCGTGGAAGAGCTGCTCTTCCCCACCGTCGATCCCAAGGAGAAGGCCAAGCCGATCGCCAAGGGCCTCGCGGCTTCGCCAGGCGCAGTTACCGGCGAGGTAGTCTTCAGTGCCGCTGACGCGGTAAAGCAGACCCTCGCTGGCAAGAAGGTCATTCTGGTTCGCATCGAGACCTCGCCCGAGGATCTCGAGGGCATGAATGCCGCTCTCGGCATTCTGACCGCTCGTGGTGGCGCCACCAGCCACGCCGCCGTCGTGGCGCGCGGCATGGGTCGCTCCTGCGTGGTCGGTTGCTCGGAGATCTCGATCGATTACAAGGCTCAGCTGCTGACGACCAAGACCAAGACCGGTGAGACCATCACCGTCAAGGCCGGCGACGTCATCACCATCAACGGTTCGGCCGGTACGGTGTACGTGGGCAATGTCGCCAAGATCGATCCCGAACTCGGTGGCGAGCTCGGCGAGCTCCTGGGCTGGTGCGACAAGCACACCCGCATGAAGGTCCGCACCAACGCCGACACCCCGACGCAGGCCCGCCAGGCCCGTGAGCGCGGCGCCGTTGGTATTGGCCTCTGCCGCACCGAGCACATGTTCTTCGAAGGCGAGCGCATTGCCGCCGTCCGCGAGATGATCCTCTCGTCAGGCGTCGAGGCACGTGAGAAGGCCCTGGCGAAGCTCCTACCCTTCCAGGTGGGTGACTTCGTGGGTCTCTTCAAGGAGATGAATGGCTTCCCGGTCACCATCCGCCTCTTGGATCCGCCGCTGCACGAGTTCCTCCCCAACAAGCCCGAGCAGATTGCGGACTTGGCCAAGACCATGGGCGTCTCGGTGAAGGATCTCGAGAAGAAGGTCTCCGACCTTCACGAGTTCAACCCGATGCTCGGTCACCGTGGTTGCCGCTTGGCCATCACGTACCCCGAGATCAGCCGCATGCAGTTCCGCGCGATCTTGACCGCGGCCTGCCAGGTCAAGAAGGAGGGCATCAATGTGTTGCCCGAGATCATGATCCAGCTCGCGCTCAGCAAGCTAGAACTCGACATCCTGAAGGTCGATTGCGTCAAGGTTGCCGAAGAGGTCTTCAAGGCCGAAGGCGTCACTGTCGCGTACCAGTACGGCACGATGATCGAGCTGCCGCGTGCGGCCCTGCTCGCCAACGAGCTGGCTGAGACGGCGGAGTTCTTCTCCTTCGGCACCAACGACTTGACCCAGACCTGCCTGGGTATGTCGCGTGACGACGCTGGCAGCTTCTTGCCCGAGTACGTCGACAAGAAGATCATGAAGTACGAGCCCTTCGTCTCGATCGATCAAGAAGGCGTTGGCCAGCTCGTGAAGATGGGCTGCGCTCTCGGCCAGAAGACGCGCCCGGGCATGAGCCTCGGCGTTTGCGGCGAGCACGGCGGCGATCCGAACTCGATCGACTTCTTCGAGCGCGCCGGCCTCAAGTACGTCTCCTGCAGCCCGTTCCGCGTGCCGATCGCGCGCGTTGCGGCTGCCAAGGCGGCGTTGGATCATGCGAAGAAGTAAGTAGAGAACGTGCCGCCATAGAGGCACGTTGGTGAAAAACGTCGAGGCACTCTTCGGGTAATACCGGGGTGCCTCGATGGCGCTTTGTGGGGGACCTATTTGGGTTTGTCCGACGTGGGAACGGATTTGAGCGGGCGACCGAGACCAACCGGCATGTTCTGGTCAAGGAACGGCCATCCGAGGTGACGACACCCCCTCACCTCTGCGCCACGCCAAGGGGGCTCGTTGAAGGAGCACCACGGCGATTCGTCGATGCATGGTGCGAACCGGGGCAACAACGAGGTAAACTCGCCGGGCCGTCGGCTCTACTAAGCCACGGTTAGGATCCCTGATGGCGCGCGTGTGTGTTGACGTTCGTGAACTTGAGCAGGCTGCCAGTTGCCACTGGCAGGCGAAAGCAAAGCTGCCAGGACCCACTCTCAGGCGGGATTCCAATCTCTTGGCATTCTATGCAGTTGAGTGCGCACTCAAAGCTCGCGCGCTCGATGCGCGAAAGTGCCACTCGACTGAGTTCTTGCCGGACGGATTCGGCGAAGACGGCCACGACTTGCACGAGGGAATCAAGACCTGTCGCGTCCCGGCACATTTTGGCGCACCGCCGGTTGTGAGACGTGAGGGCGGCGATCAGTTGCCGACCTCGAAGCTTCATCAAGCATGGCGGTACGGAGCCAAACTCGAAGCCTCCGGAGAGAGCAGCTTTACAGAGTGGCTAGGTAGAATCTACGACTGGTTGAAGGAGGTGAAGCAATGATCCCCGATGGTGTCACTCTGTACACTTGGGTGGACGTCGAAGAAGTGCTTCTTCGCTCGCAAGATGCTGGTGCATGGCCTACGGAGCTCGTTGAAGCAAATGCGTACTGGGATGAGCTGCTGCTTCGGATCAAGCCTGGCGGAGAGGCGATTGTACGTGTTTGGCTGTCGGAGCAATACGCACCGCGGTTTGTTTCCTCCGAATCTTCAATACAGTTGGAAGCAGTCACTTCCGCCGCATCGCGGGCTCTGCCGTGTCGAATCGAGATCGCTGACAGCGAAGAGCGGCCCCTTCGCAATCGACCAAGCTTCGCACGACCCAGGAGGCTTCGTGGCAAAGGTGTTCCACTTGAACCACTGACCGCCCTTCCTGATGAGACGCCTCCAATCGTCGCCTTTCACAGTTTCAAGGGCGGCGTGGGGCGAACCACGCACGCAATCGGGTTCGCCCTTCACGCTGCCGGGCGCAACGGCAAGCCTGTCCTACTCATTGATGGTGACTTTGAGGCACCAGGGATAACCTGGCATGTTCGCGACGACGCACGCATTTCTATCGCGTACGCGGACTTTCTTGCCCTAGTGCATTCAGACACATCTCCGAATGCCGACGGAGCTCTTTCGCTGACCGCAAATCGGCTTGCTCGTCAGAAATTCGGCAATTTGATCGTAATGCCGGCCTTTCGCGCGGCGGGGCAATGGTCATCCCTCGAAGTACCGCCCAGCTTGCTGCAGGAGAGACTACCATCCGATCCATACCAGCTTACATCCCTACTTGCTCGGCTCGGCAAGATGCTCGGTGCCTCTGCAGTTGTCGTCGACCTGCGTGCTGGGATTTCGGAGCTGTCGGCAGGGCTACTGCTGGATCC
This sequence comes from uncultured Polyangiaceae bacterium, assembly GCA_964454965.1. Lineage (GTDB taxonomy): Bacteria > Myxococcota_A > Polyangia > Polyangiales > Polyangiaceae > FEN-1139. The sequence goes on from CAYVXY010000012.1 coordinate 4,270, forward strand.
GCGAGTGTCCCGCGTATTAGTGACTACCCTGTCAGCACAATCGTTGGAGGGAACGAAAGAGCTACTGTCTCGTCTTGGTCGGGCAAGACCTAGCGACATGGGCACGGCGATGCCCTCGAGTGCCATAATTATCAACTCAGTGCCGAGAGTGCTCTTAGATACGCCGATAGTCGAAGATGCTGCAGAAGCACTTGTCGAGGCAGGTCAAGCATACTTTGGGATCTCAGGTGACAAGTCAGACGATGACTCAGCGGTTGTTCCGCTCATCGGGACGTTCCATTTTTCGTCTGAGCTGCTCATGCTTCCCGCTCCGTGGGAAGAATGTGTCGAGCGACTGGAGAAGGAGAATGTTCCCCAAGTAACGGGGAAGCTCTTGAATGACTTTCTACCATCCAAATGCTCAGAATTCGCGGTTGACGATGCGACGCCGCTATCGGCGCGAAGAGCGAGTCTTGCAGCATTCGCAAAGAGGGTTGAATACGCAGAAGGCGGCGGCGTCGACGACTTCTTGCGCATTCGCGCGCTTTCTAACCTTGCGAGAGACTTTCGAACCAGCTTGCCGCTGACGGTAGTTGCAGGTGCGAAGGGTTCCGGAAAGACGTATGCGTTTCTCCAAATGCTCAGAATTGGAGTATGGGGGAAGTTCGTGTTTGAAGCGGGTGGCAGTGATGCAGGCGTCAGCGGACAAATGGTGCTTGGTTCGCAGCAGCTGGATTTCAATGCAACCAGGATTCTTCCGGTAATTCTTCCGGTGAATCTCCAAGAGACTGCGGATGAATGGGCCAAACAGGCTGAGACGAATTGCGCCCAGGATTTGGGATTTGGCGAGCCAGTACCTAGCACCCAATTGCGTGAAGTGATTGCATTGCGCCTGCGACAGCCGAGCAGCGCATCTCGTTCCTGGGTGCACACATGGTTAGACGTCATCGCCTGGCGATGCGGATTTCGACCAAGCGTTGAGGGTGTTGGAGAGGAGTTCCTAAGGGTAATCAGCACAAGAATGAGTTCGGTCGTGGCCGTCGTAGATGGGCTTGAAGATCTATTTCAAGACATCCACAGCTCGACCGTCCAGCAGGAGGCACTTCGGTCCCTGCTTCAGGAAGTACCTCAATGGCTGCGTCAGGCTGCGGGGGGGCGCGTTGGTCTCCTGGTGTTCCTACGTATCGATCTCGTTCGCGCGGCGATCCCTCAGAATACCGGGCAGTTTCTGGCAAAGCATGAGCCGTACCAATTGCGGTGGGACACGGAGGAGGCTTTGCGTCTCGCAGCGTGGACTTGTGAGCGTTCTGGGACCGTGGAAACGCCGGAGAGAGCAATTCAGGACCTTCGCGAAGAGGAACTTGACGAGTACCTGCAGAGACTATGGGGAGCCAAGATGGGCTCCAAGTCCGGCGGTACATGGTCACATCGTTGGGTTCTGGCGGCGCTATCGGATTTCAACGGGCAGTTGCAAGCACGCGACATGATACGCCTTATTGCGCGCGCAGCAAGTCGTTCGGCAGCGCGTCAGGACGACCGGCACGCGGATCGACTCCTCGTGGCGGGTGACATTCGTGAAGCCATGAAGGAATGCGGCGAAGAGAAGATCAAGGAACTGGAGCAAGAGACGCCGCCCCTGAAGAGCATCTTTCAGAAGATCCGCGAGACTGGAGCTGGCGCTCGCGTATCACCATTTGTGGATGGTGCTTATCCATTTACTGGGACTGACATCGACTTGCTTATTGCCCAGGGACTTATCGCCCGCGACAAAGGCGAGTACTACATGCCGGAACTTGTGCGAGTTGGCTTGGGCGTCGAATACGCCCGTCGCGGACGGCCGCGCATGCTGGCTTTCAAGAGTCGTGGCGCCGTGAGGCGCGGGCCGTGATGAGCGGGGCCAAGTTAGTCATGGTAGTCTGCATACATCACGAAGCCCCTGACTTCGACAATCCGTGGTCTGGAACCGATGCTCACCGGTAACGAGCTCGACGGCACAACGTGAGCTGCCGTGGAGCTTGCCTTCGTGCGTAAACCCTTGCACGACCAAGCAGTACTCTCCTGGTTCGAGTGGACTCCCGTCGACTTTCCGCAGTGGCAGATCCGCGCGGCAGTCGCCCAGGATCCCCTGACGTTCAGCGGTCACACTATCGATCTGGCCCCGACGTTCCAGATGCAATGTCAGACGTGGAGCGTCTTTGGTGATGCGGAGCCTTGCCTCCAGATGATCGACGCCATTCACGGCAACAGCCTGTTTCTTCAGGACGCTAATGTCGAGTAAGTCTGTCGTCGATTGCGCAGAAGCCGGGCCATTTCTGGCGGCACAGGCAGCGGCCAAGGCTGCTATCGCTAGTGGCGTTGGCAATCGAGAGCAGATGACGTCTGCAGAATGAGCATACAAGTGTAGTAACCGTTGTCGCATCATTTCCTGTCTGCGGCTTTCTCGTGGATTGGATTCTCCAGAATCGTCTGCCGAACCACAGCCGCCTTGTCCTTCAGCCCCATCACATCGTATAGCTTAGCCGCCAGCTTCCATTGTTCATGGGCAGCTGGGAGATTTTGGAGTGCTTTCCGTGCAAGGCCGAGATTGAAACAGTGCTCGGCCTGTCTACGTCGGTCGGAGATGGTGCGCGCAATCGAGAGGCCTTGTTCGTAGTATCCAATCGCCTTCTGGTATTCGCCGAGTTCGTAGTATGCGTTGCCCAGATTGCCGAGGTGGTTGCCTTCGTTCGTTCGGTCGTGGATGGCGCACGCAATCTTGAGGGCTTGTTCGTGATACCCAATCGCCTTCTGGTGTTCGCCGAGGCTTCCGTAGACGTTGCCCAGATTCCCGAGGTTGCGACTTTCCCCGCTTCGGTCGCCGATGGCGTGCGCAATCTCGAGAGCTTGTTCGTAGTATCCAATCGCCTTCTGGAATTCACCAAAGTTCAAGTTGACGTTACCTAAATTGCCCAGGGCGGTGCCTTCTGCGCGTCGGTCGCCGATGGCGTGCGCAATCGAGAGGCCCTGTTCGTAGTATCCAATCGCCTTCTGGAATTCACCAAGCAGGTAGTAAGCGAGGCCCAGATTGCCCAGGGCTGCGCCTTCTCCGCGTCGGTCGCCGATGACGCGCGAAATCTTGAGGGCTTGTTCGTGATAGCCAATCCCCTTCGGGTAGTCACCAAGACTTGAGTAGACGACGCCCAGATTGCCGAGGTGGTTGCCTTCTCCGTCGCGATCGTCGCTGGCGCGCGAAATCTTGAGGGCTAGTTCGTAATATCCAATCGCCTTCTGGTAATCACCAACGCTATGGTATGCGATGCCCAGATTGCCCAGGTCGGCGCCCTCTCCGCGTTGGTCGACCAAAGCGCGCGAAATCTTTAGGGTTTGTTCGAGGTAGCCAATCGCATTGTGGTAATCGCCAAGCAGAAAGTAAGCGAGGCCCAGATTGCGCCAATGCTTCCCCTGGTCGCGTCGGTTTTTGGCCAGTTCTGCGGTCCTCAGTCCCTTCCGGCTCCAGTCAATCGACTCTTTTGCGCGACCGAAGCCTTGCACGAGAATGGCCACGCTTCCCGCCGTACCACTCTGCCCGTTCCAATCCTTCAAACGCTGCGCTGCCTTGAATCCTTGAGTTAGCCACCTTTCGGCCTCTTTCGCTTGGCGCTTCCATGCGTATTCGCCAAGGAGTCTGGCCCAGTTCATGGCAGCGCGGGCCGTCGCGTCTGTCGGCGTCTTCTCGAAGGCTTGCACTACTCGCTCAGCGGCGACGCGCATCGGCTTGCCGTCATACTGCAACCGTTCGTTCCACCGTTCTTCGGGCAGATCCCGTAGCTCTTTGGCGACTTGCTCGTAATACGCAATGAATCCGGCGTTGGCATGGTGGTAGCTGCCGCTCGTGGTTAGCAGTTGGTTAGCGTATTCCTGCAGCAGGTCATGTTGCTGGTAGCGCTGTGCTTTGGGATCCCAGTTTGCTAGCCCCAGCCGCTGCAGCCGCTGCAGATCTTGCTCGAATTCGGGGCCATCGCGTTGGCTGGCTGCCGCTATCGCTTTCGTCGTATACATCGTGCCTGGTGGGAAGACTCCGAGCACTCGATAAAGCTGCTTTTGGGGGGCGCTGAGCTGACCAAGGCTAACCTCGAAGGTCTTCGTGAGGTCTTGGCTGAAGTGCTCGCCAGTGCGCAGACTCTGAATCCCCGAGTTGCGCAGCCATTGCAGGTATTCGCCGAGAGCCCCGCCTCGCTCGCGATGCAGCTGGGCTGCTAACTTGACGCCCAGCGGGTGGTCGCTCAGTCGGCTGCATAGTGCGTTGAGCGCTTGCGTTTGCTGCGCGCCTTGTTCGGGCGCTAGCCCTGCGTGGTTGGTGAAATATTGCCGACAGTCTTCGCGGTCGAGACCACTGAGGGTCACTTTGACCGTCAGCGATTCGTCGCGCAGCGTCGCTCGGCGTGTCTCGATGAGCCGTACGCCTTCGAGACCACGGAGTAGCTCTTCCTCGATTTCGTCAGTGGCTACGTTGTCCAGCACAACCAGCGTCTTGCGTGCCCTCAGGTCACGTGAAAGCAACTGCAGCAACGTGTGCGGGTCGCGCTCTCCTTGAAGGTCGCTCCGGCAGAGTTCTCGGCCGATTTGTTGGGCAATGTCGTAGGGCGCTCGCGTTCCCACGTCGAGCCAGAGCACACCGCCTTGCGTGTCACCGCTTTCCCACAATCGCCACAGCGCTTCCTGCACCAGCGCTGTCTTGCCCACTCCGCCGATTCCGGTGACACCAACCCGTTGCCCCTTTCGCAGCGCGGTGGTTATCTCTGAAAGCTCCTTCTTGCGCCCGACGAACGTGCTGAGGCGCTGATGGTCGCGCCAGCCTGCCAACCCTACCGGGCAGGCCTGCAGTGACCCAGGCTCAGGATTCTTCGCCACGGGCACTCGGCGCACTAGTTGAGCGAGCCCCTCGGTCTTCAGGAAGTCATGGAGCAACTCAACTGACAGCGCTTCCGCATGCCCAACTTCCTGCGCTTGGACATGCAAGCCGACCACCACGTCACCCTCTTCGAGAAACACCGGAGCGCCGCTGAAACCTGCTGTCGTTGTGGCGTTGTAGCGCACCACGTCAGACTGGAACTGACTGACCTTGCCTTCGAGGTACGTATCTGCTCGCTCACCCTGGCGGAAGCCAAAAGTGCAGAGCTGTTGCCCTAAAGCAAACCCGACATACTCCGACAAGGCCAGGGGCTGAAGACCTGTCACGGCTTCTTTGGGCAACTTCAGTAGGCCGACATCGGGCGAATTCTGCGCCTTCAAGAAGGTCGCTTCTTGCGGTGCCAACTCCGAACCCGTTGGCACCACCTGAATCACACGGCCACTAAGCTTGGCCGGCTCGACCACGTGCCCTGCAGTCAACAGGTGACCTTCCGTGGAAACCAGGAACCCGGTGCCGCTCGATATGATGCGCGACCCTTCGAGCACTTCGATTCGAAACAGCGCCTGCTTGACCAACGCTGCGTGGGGCGGCGTCGCTACCTTGTGCTGCGCCACGGCAACGGACGTTTGGGCTGCTGGTATCGAAGGCGCAACCGCGCGCACCTGCCCCCCGCATCCCGCCATTGCCATGGAGAGCCAAACTATGGCGGGCCAACAAAGAAGGTCCCGCGAGCGACGCTGAGTCACGCTGCGAAACCGGCAGAGCATGAGGTTGTGACACCGAGCAGGGTCTTGCATCAGGGGCCCTTCCGATTGAGCGCGATCCTACTACGGTACTTGAAAGGTAGCGGCATGATCTATCGCTCCGCCCTTGTGGCCACCAATGTGCCTTTCTCGACAATGAGAGACTTGAGTCGTGGCTTCTTCCAGCAAGCCTCGAGGCTGTTCAGGCCAAGCGTAGCTGGCTCGGCGAGTTCGCCGAATAGCTCAAGCGGTTGGGGGCCTCGGATCCGGAACTGAATCGAACCCCTCACGCTTCGGGGGTTCCCTGAATCGTTGATGATCGTAACCAACGACTCTGCGGGGTTGGCTTCAAGACGCAAAGATTGATTCTCGCCTTCCGCTGCGCTCGTCAAGGTGAGAGTGACGGCATCGCCAGCAACAACTTCCAAATTCGTCAGCGATGTATTGGTACTGTCTGCCGCAATTCTTTGTTCTTTCGTGGCAATCTCGAGCAGACGCCCCTCATTGAAAGCCCCCAACTCGAATGACAGTCGCCCGGTTAGCTGGAGCACCATCATATGTCCGGAAATGCTAGTTCTTTGCTCACATGAATTGGGCGCCACGATTGGCTTCACGATCTCCTTGTAGACGACAGTGATTGCAAACCCCAACGTGGACAATATCAGTGCGAGCCACGCCGGTGTTCGCCACCACGGCTTTCCCGCACCGTCTTCCAGCCTGGAAGAGTCTGCAACGGGGTCGAGCGAGCGAACAGGTTCATCACGTTGAGGTGCGACCCTCCTTTGTCTCTTCGCTCGCTTGCTCATGGAGCTCCATTCCCAGAGTTGTTCGCGTCCTGCTTGGAAGCCGTTGAACGTGCTGTGGAACCCGGTGACAACGGATTTTCTAGAATAGCCTCACGCGTGTCTTTTGCTTCCTTCTTCAAACCCATCGCGTCGTACAGCACAGCCGCTAGCCTCCATTGTTCGTGGGCGGCTGGGAGATTTTGGAGAGCTTTGTGGATCAGGCCGAAATTGAAACGACATATCGCTTCGCCGTGTCGATGGCCGATGACACGCAGTATCTCGACGGCTTGTTCATAGCATCCAATTGCCTTCTGGTTCTCACCAAGGTTGCAGTAGGCGGTGCCCAGATTGCTGAGGTGGCTGCCTTCTCCGCTTCGGTCGCCGATTGCGCGCGCAATCTCCAGGGCTTCTTCGAAGAATCCAATCGCCTTCTTGTATTCCCCAAGACTTCTGTAGACGTTGCCCAGATTACCCAGGGTTGCGCCTTCTCCGCTTCGGTCGCCGATTGCGCGCGCAATCTTGAGGGCTTGTTTGTGGTATCCAATCGCCTTCTGGTGTTCATCTAGGCTATCGTACGCGATACCCAGATTGCCCAGGGTTGCGCCTTCTGCGCTTCGGTCCCCGATGGCGCGGGCAATCTTGAGGGCTTGTTCGTAGTATCCAATCGCTTTCTGGTATTCACCAAGACTCAAGTAGGCGATGCCCAGACTGCCCAGATGTGCCCCTTGATCATGTTGATTCTGGGCCAACTTGGCAGATTTCAGCCCCTTCTGTCGCCAATCAATCGATTCCTTTGCTCGACCGAAGCGATGCACGAGATTGCCAATGTCAATCGCCGTTCCACTCTGCCCGTTCCAATCCTTCAATCGCTCCGCTGCCTTGAATCCTTGGGCTAGCCACCGTTCGGCTTCCTTCACGTGGCGCTTCCAAGTATACTTGCCTAGGAGTCCGGCCCAGTTCATCGCAGCGCGGGCAGTCGCGTCTGTTGGCGTCTTCTCGAAGGCTTGCACTACTCGCTCAGCCGCGGCGCGCATCGGCTTGCCGTCATACTGCAGCCGCTCGTCCCACTGTTCTTCGGGGAGATTCTCCAGCTCTTTGGCGACTTGCTCGTAATGCGCGATGAATCCAGCGTTGGCTTGGTCGTAGCCGCCGCTCGTCGTTAGCAGTTGGCTGGCGTATTCCTGCAGCAGGTCATGCTGTTGGTAGCGCTGTGCCTTGGGGTCCCAATTGACTAGCCCCAGTCGCTGCAGCCGCTGCAGGTCTTGCTCGAATTCAGTGCCATTGCGCTGGCTGGTTGCCGCTATCGCTTCCGTCTTGTACATCGTGCCCGGTGGGAAAACTCCGAGCACTCGATAAAGCAGCTTTTGGCGGTCACTGAGCTGACCTAGGCTAAGCTCGAAGGTCTTCGTGAGATTTTGGCTGGGGTGGTCACCGATGTGCACACTCTGAATCCCTGATTTGAGTAACCATTGCAGGTACTCGCCGAGCGCCCCGCCACGCTCGCGATGCAGATGGGCGGCTATCTCGACTCCTAGTGGGTGGTCGCTCAGTCGGCTGCATACTTCGTTGACCGCTTGCGTTTGCTGCGTGGCTTGCTCGGGCGCTAGCCCTGCGTGGTTGGCGAAATGCTGCCAACAGTCTTCGCGGTCGAGGCCACTCAGTGTCACTTTGACGGCCAGTGATTCGTCGCGTAACGTCGCTAGGCGTGTCTCGACGAGCCGAACTCCTTCGAGACCATGGAGTAGCTCTTGTTCGATTTCGTCCGTGGAGACATTGTCCAACACGACGACTGTCTTGCGTGCCCTCAGGTCACGTGAAAGCAACTGCAGCAACGTGTGTGCATCTCGCTCCCCTTCAAGGTCACTCCGGCACAGTTCTCGGCCGATTTGTTGAGCTATCTCGTAGGGTGCTCGCGTTCCCACGTCGAGCCAGAGCACCCCGCCTTGAGTGTCACCGCCTTCCCACAATCGCCACAGCGCTTCCTGCACCAGCGCTGTCTTGCCCACTCCGCCGATTCCGGTGACCCCAACGCGCTGCCGCTTGCGCAGCGCGGCGGTTACTTCTGAAAGCTCCTTTTTGCGACCAACGAACGTGCTGAGGCGCTGATGGTCGCGCCACCCCGCCAACCCCACCGGACAGGCCTGCAATGATCCAGGCTCAGGATTCTTCGCCACGGGCACCCGGTGCACTAGTTGAGCAATCCCCTCGGTCTTCAGGAAGTCGTGGAGCAACTCCACCGACAGCGCTTCTGCATGCCCAGCCTCCGGTGCTTGGACATGCAAGCCGACCACCACGTCCCCATCTTCGAGAAACACCGGAGCGCCGCTGAAACCTGCTGTCGTTGGGGCGCTGTAGCGCACGATGTCAGGCTGGACCTGACTGACCATGCCTTCAAGGTATGTATCTGCTCGCTCACCCTGCCGGAAGCCAAGAGTGCAGAGCTGTTGCCCTTGAGCAAACCCGACATACTCCGACAAGGCCAGGGGCTGAAGACCCGTCACGGCTTCTTTGGGCAACTTCAGTAGGCCGACATCGGGCGAATTCTGCGCCTTCAAAAAAGTCGCTTCTTGTGGTGCCAACTCCGAACCCGTTGGCACCACCTGAATCACACGATCCGCTAGCTTGGCTGGTGCCACCACGTGCCCTGCGGTCAACAGGTGACCTTCCGTGGAAACCAGAAATCCCGTGCCGCTCGATATGACGCGCGACCCTTCGCGTACCTCGATTCGAAACAGCGCTTGCTTGACCAACGTTGCATGGGGTGGCACTGCAGCTTTGGGCTGCGCCACGGCAACGGACGCCTGTGCTGCTGGTGTCGCAGGCGCAACCGCGCGCACCTGCCCCCCGCATTCCGCTAATACCAAGGGGAGCCATAGCGTCACAACTGGCGAGAAAGGACTCCAATCTCGGACTCGCATAACACCGTCATTACACGCAACAGGGCTTGGACGTCAATGACGATCACCTGTAACAACATGGTTGATGGACAAGATGGCCAAGGAAGCGACATTCCTCCCAATTATCGGGTAGTGGAGGGCATGCGCAGCCTACTTACAAGCGTCTTCGATCCAGATTCGTGAGATCACTTGACAGAGCCTCGCACCGTCTGCGTCACAGGTCCCTTTTTCGTCTCTGCCCAGCTGCTTCACTCGAAAAGCGGGCTTCGCTAGCGATCGGGGCGCCGTCTCTCGCCTAACAAGGCGCGTCAGAATCCCTGTGAGGACTGATCGGAAGGACTAGCTGCGGAACTCGCCGGACTGTTGAGGCTACCCCATCCGAACGTCGATTTGGCGATTTGACACGGCGTGCGCGTGCGCGAAATCGTCCTCAGCGATTCCGCCGAGAGGTGCCTTTGCGCCGCTTCGCCTTCAAGCGCGGCTGACCTTTCAGCTCACTACTTCTGTCAGAATAGCCAACCGATTCGCAATGGCCGCATACAAGTCAAACTCGACGCTCTCTGTCTTCAGACTGACAATGAGGCTGTCCCTTGCCGTGCTCGCCCAACGCCCCAGATGCGGACGTTGGCGCCACCAACCGGTGACAGGAAAGACTGCCAAGTTTCGGCATTGTGCAAGATCGGCGGCTCTGCCCTCCCACCAAGAATTCTGGATCCCGCAACGGCGCAAGCATAACGCCGAATCCCGCAGTACGATCGAAGACGAACTCGCCCTGGACGCTATCGGCGACTATCAAGCACAGGCGTTAGTCTTCCAACGCTTTGACTGCAATGATATCAACTGTTATATCCTCCAGCGTCCACTGAGATGACATGGCGCACTGTGATAGGCTCGCAGAGGAACCGGCTGAAGTTCGGCGCGTCGTCCAAATAGCGACTGGAACTGACTGCCTTCATCGGTCAAACAAGTTCGCATTGCGAGCCAATGGAGGGTTCGCTCAGCGCCCTTTCTGGCGCGACGTCGTTGGCGTTGCAAGCAACCTGGAAGGCTCGACTTCGAGCACCAGTGCCACTTTGGCGAGCCAATCCGTTGTCGGCGCTGCCGTCTCCGCCAGTACGGAATAAAGCTGTGCCCGCGAGACCCCGGCAAAATCTGCAAGAGCGTTGAGTGACATGCCCTTGGCGGCGGCCAGTGTCCGGATGTTCTCTGCGACCACGGTGCGTAACTCAGGCGGCTCCACAGCCAGCACAATAGGGGTTGCTCTGACATACCGGAGTCTGGTATACCGGACTGCAGCGTCGGAATTCCAGACAAATCAGCACCGAAAGGCTGCGTCCGTCGAGTGTCTGTCGCTCGGTCATAGGGCGTCAACCCAAGGGTATTCAACGGTGCTGCCGGAGCCACCGTCGCGTCTGACCGCGAGCAACCCATGCCCCGAACCACCAAAACCGAAGAGCCCCCAGTGACGTTCGAAGTGAAGCAACTGCGGCGGCATCTCTACGAGCAGTCGGCAGTGTTCACTGGGGCTGCTCATGCAATGATTGCTGCTGCGGACCAGCTCCGGGCAGCGCATAGCAATGACTTTTGCAGAGCTGCGGTCGAGGTGAGATCTGCTGCAATGGTCGCGATGCATGCTGCACTAAGTGCGCATCAACTGGTTGGGGCATACGAACTGGCTGGATGGCTCAAAGGCATTGGGCGCGCTACGACGGAGAAGGAGGGGTAAATTGGCACCCATCCAGGCTGGACGTGCGACCTCGTTCGGGAGGCGATTTCATGGAAGGCACATTTGACGCGAACGTTTGGGTTCTCTACGGGTGCCATTGCTCTTGGTGACTTCGCGCGTGGGGTGCAATTAGCCATCAGCGTGGCTGGCACGGACGAGGCCGCGCTTGAGCTCTCAGCCCTGCGCGAAAGCGAACTGCTGCCGCTGTTGGACGCGCTACCGACGCTCGATTTGTCCAGGTTCCGCTGCGTCTCTATCCACGCGCCAAGTCAATTCACCGGCCAGACCGAGCGCGCACTCGCCGATGCTTTGCTGCACCGGTCCGGGACGATGACGATTGTGGTGCACCCAGATGCAATCTCGGACTTTGGATGTTGGCGCCCTTTTGGCAGCAGACTTTGCATCGAGAACATGGACAAGCGCAAGCCCATTGGGCGCAACTGTCGGGAGCTTGCGACGCTATTCGAACAACTCCCCGGCGCAGGACTCTGCCTGGACCAGGGACATGCGCGCCAGATCGATCCAACCATGGATGAAGCTTCCGAGATGCTGCGGCTGTTCGGTGGTCGCGTGCGCGAAGTGCACCTCAGTGAAGTGGCCAGCAATTGTCGCCATGAGCGTCTATCCCTGACGACGATCCTCGCTTTTCGCAAGATTGCACCGATTCTGCCGCAGAGCGTGCCCGTCATCATCGAATCGGTGTTGGGGCAACCTCCTATACAAGGCCAGCTCGTCGAGGAACTCGGCCGAGCGAGACAAGCGTTGTACAGCTAGGTTGGGGAAGTCTGCTCATCTCCTCGGACTCACGAACAGCTCACGTGGACGCTTAGCCCAAATCGAATTTGGCTTCTGCACTACTAATGTTGCTTCGGCCAATCGCGGTGTGTTTTCGTTCGGCGCAAACCCTTATTATTACTGCCTATTGTGTGACGTGAGCCAAGGGGCATTGCCAATGGATGATTCGATCGGCGACGATTCCCACTGTGACACTTGGCTTTGCTGCGCGAATTGTCGACCGCGCGACTCGTGAACGTGTTGTGACGGTGTTCGCATCGGATCCTGCATCCGTGCGTCGTGAGGTGGTCGCGGAAGCGGGTGCCATGGTATCGCCGCCCACAACAGTGAGCCTCCATTGGAGGGCTGCTCCACCTTTGGACAAGGAGCTTGAGCAGATCGTCGCCGCTATGGCCGAAGCCGCCAAGGAGCTCTGGCCGCGTTGGTATTCTAGCGTGGGGGAACGATTTGGTCGCGAACGATGGCCGAATGCCGAGGTCGAGCTGCGGCTGGATGATGCCAGAAAGGTCACTCCGAGCGTCTCTGCCGCTTGGTTCAGAAAGGCTTGGGTTGCGTGCCAGACTGGCGTCCTGCCAGTGGTGCGTCCGGCCTCTGCCTCTGAACAACTGCGGCAGTTGTCGCTAGCCCTCGATCCGAATGGTCCCTTGGTCTTGTTGCTGGTTTCCGATGACGACGCACCACCAACCAGAATCCACGCCTTGGCGCGCGCTGCAGAATGGTTGGCCTCGCAGGCAAGCGTGGCGGTCATCCTGGTCGTTCCGGAAGCGTGGCGAGGGAAGGCGGAACTCGACGTTGTTGGCTACGATGCCATAACGTGGGAATCGTCCGAATTCTCGGAGCAGGACGAGTTGCCTCTGCCCCTGGTTGGTCCAAGGATCCTCGTCGAGCCAACCGTTGGAGTGCCCCACCCAGCGAGCCGCGCCGAGCAACGGCTGTTCGACTCATTGCAGCAGGATCAGTCCCTGGGCAGGCTCTTCTGCTTCAACCGACGTGTCATCGCGTTCCAGGGCCAGCCATACCGCGTCGATCTGCTTTGTTCCGAGCATCGCATCGTCGTTGAGATCGACGGCAATGAGCATCGTTCACCGCGAAAGTATCGCGAAGACAGAGATCGGGACTACCGGCTGCTCCTGGCAGGCTACTTGACGCTACGTCTGACGAACGAGGACGTCTTTGGGGACATCGCTCTTGTTATGGAAAAACTGCGCAACGTGGTTGGCTTGCGGAAAAGCCACAGAAACGGCAAATATGACCTTTCGACCTAATCCAAGGCAGGCCCTACTTCTCTGGAGGATGCTCACGGCTGAGTCCGTGGACGACCGCAGTCCCTTGCAGAGCAAGACGAAACCGGCGATCACTCCTGCCGAACGCACCGAACTGGTGCGGGCTGGTTTCCTCGAACTCGACAAGCAGAAGCGAGCAACTCGGCTGGTGCTGACAGACAAAGCCTGGGCTTGGTCATCGAGCGAAACCAACATCGAGCTGCTGAAATCGAATTCCGCGATCGGTGCTATCGTCCTCGAAGGGCTTCTCCGCCGACTCGTCCCCTTTCTGCGCGCGAGCGGGATTGGAATGGCTGAAATCATCACTGAACTTGGCGTGGCGCCCCAACTATCTGCAGTTTCTTCCAGCAACCAACAGCCGCTGATCGAAAACCAGATCACGAACACCTGCCGGGAGTTGAACGCGCAGAAGCCTAACGGGGCAATCCGCCTCGCCCACCTCCGGGCGCGCCTTGCGCCGGTGCCACGACAGGCGTTTGACGCGGAACTTGAGCGACTGCACGCTGCAGGACGAATCGCGCTCTATCGCGACGACAACAGCGCCGCCATAACCGCGGACGATGACCGTGCGGCGCTCTCGGTTGGCGGTGAGCCGCGCCATTTGCTGTATTGGAAGGAATGAACATGCACGATCCTATCGTTGCTTTGCGTCGGGTTGACTTCGATTGGGTAGCGCATGTAGATCAGATCTGGCGCGACAATGCTGCCGATATTCCCGAACTCCAAGTGGAGGCTAGGTCAGAGCTAGAGGAGCGCATCGAATCGCTTCGTGTTTCGCGATCCGAGTTCTCACCGTTGGGGGTGCCCCTGCTTGGTGCTGCTGGTGCCGGCAAGACGCACCTCTTGGGCGTCGTGCGGCGCAAGGCGCTGGACGCGGGTATGTTCTTCGTGCTCGTCGACATGACCGACGTTCACAACTTCTGGGATACCGTATTGCTCGGATACCTGCGTTCTTTGCAGCAGCCAGGTCATCAAGGGCGACGCCAGTTAGATAGTTGGCTTTCAGGGATTCTCAAGCGCTTCGTCGCCAAAGTGAAGCGTGCCGACTCGATTCCGCAGCAGCGTCCGCCCGGGCTGATCAATACCTGCAATGAGGTCATCTTGGCCGTTCGAAACGAGCATCGGGAGAAGGCTCAAGAGCATGGCGACGTATTGCGCGCGCTGGTGCTGTTTGCCTGTGACCACGCCGAAATCAACGATATGGGCTACAAGTGGCTCCAGGGGATTGGCATTGACGACGACGAAAAGGAACATCATGGATTTCGCGAAGCCCAACGTGCGCCTCAACGCATCGTTAGGGGGCTCTCCTGGTTGCTATCGCTAGAGGCACCTACTGTGATGGCGTTGGACCAACTCGATGCCATCGTTGCTGAGCACAACTTGGCAAGCAGCCTGGCAGGGGACGAACCTTCCGCGCAGCAACAGATGTCACTCTCGATAATCCAGGGCATTTCCGGCGGGTTGATCGCTCTGCGCGACGTAACCTTGCGGACATTGAATGTGGTTTCCACACTCCAAGCCACGTGGAACATTCTGGGCGAGCGCAGCTCCGTCAGTATGGTGGATCGCTATGAACCTCCACTGCACCTAGATACCGTCAATCCGCCAGACGCGGCCAAAAGGCTTGTATCCGGGAGACTGGCCCACGCGTACCGCGATTGTGGATTCGTCCCGCCGTATGCGGCATATCCGTTCACCGATGACTTTTTTGAGGCACGCAGCGCGAATACTCCGCGAGAAATACTGAAGGCGTGCGACGCACATCGACAGCGCTGCAAGAAAGCAGGACGAGTCGAAGAAACGACGCCGGATCCCACTAGGTTGACCCCGTCAGTTCCCTCGACCAATTGGAAGCAGACGGTCACGCAACGATTGCTGGAGCTCCAGAGCACGGCAGATATCTTAGCGATGCTGGCAGATGAGTCGGAACGGGTCCTCGACTTGCTCGTTGAAACTGCTTGCAAGGCGCTGCTGGCTGAGAACGCCCTTCCGAACGACGTGATTCCGAAGATCGAGAACGAATTCTTGGGGACAGGCAGCTACGATCCATTGCACGCTCGCATATGTCTGATCCTTGCGAGTCAAGGCGAACGTGAACGACACCACTCCTTCCGATTTCTCCAGCAAACGCACTACCGAGCGTTTCAGGCCCGCCTCAAGGCGGCCATCACGGCCTCTGGCATTGACCACGCGATTGGGTTTCGCAAGTTGACGATTCTGCGGCGCGGAGCCATCCCATCGGGTGCGGCCACGCAGGAACTCGTCAGACAATTCACCGACCGGGGCGGGCGGCTGCTTGAGCCATCGGATGCCGAACTTCGGCTACTTTGGGCACTTTCACAACTGTTTCTGGACGAGCCAGCACAATTGGACGAATGGCTACGTCAAGAGCGTCCTGTGTCGCAAACAGCTAGCTTTGGTGCCTCGACCAGTTGGCTCTTCGATGGGTTGGGGCTAGCAACTGCGACCTCTGCTGTGAGCTCAGCATCTCAGCTTTCCAAAGTCTCAGTTGGGACGCCACAATCCAACACCAGCACCTCGGAAGCCGACGGAAAACTCACGATTGGCCGCCAACTCGTCTCGGGTTCGCCCGATCAGGTCGTTGCTGTTACGTTGGCCTCACTGGCGCAGCATACTTGCGTGTTTGCGGGGTCTGGATCAGGCAAGACGGTATTTCTGAAGCGCATGCTCGAAGAAGCGGCACTATGTGGTGTGCCAAGCATCGTGATCGACGGAGCGAACGACCTGTCTCGTCTGGGAGATCCATGGCCGGAACGACCAAATAGCTTCAGTGACGAGGACGCGGCGAAGGCAGCGCGATACCACGATGCAGCTGATGTGGTCGTTTGGACGCCTGGACGCGCCAGCGGTAGAGCGCTCACATTCAATCCGATCCCAGACTTCTCCGCTTTCTTGGGTGGGGCTCGCGACGAAGAGGCACGTGACCAATTGAACGCTGCAGTGGCTATGGCTCGGTCCAGTCTGGAGCCGCTGGTTGCACCAGGAAAAGGAGCCAAGGACAAGAAGAGCCGAGCGATTCTTGCGTCTACCATCGAGCGCTATGCGGAGCGCGGTGGCGGCACTATGCAAGGCCTCATTGAACTTCTGCGCGAACCGCCGGACGAGGTAACTGAAGGGTACAAGGACGGTGAGAAGATTGCGAAAGAGCTGTCGGAGCTGCTGCTTTCCACCATCCGTACGGATCCGCTTCTTGGCGGCACGGGAGCGTCGCTCGATCCTGCTCAGCTGCTGGTCTCGAATGCTTCTAGAAAGGTGCGCATTTCGGTCATCAATCTCGTGGGCCTTCCGGCCCAGGATTCACAGCAGAAGTTCATCAATCAGCTTTCCATGACGCTTTTTACTTGGATCAAGAAGAACCCAGCAAAGAACGGCTCGTTGCTCGGATTGCTCGTGATCGACGAAGCAAAGGACTTCGTGCCATCAGGTAAGAGTGTGTCGTGCAAAGACAATCTGATTCGCCTTGCCGCCCAGGCACGCAAGTACGGACTAGGGTTGCTCTTTGCCACGCAGGCCCCGAAGAGCATTGACCACAATATTGTCGCGAACTGCTCGACGTTGCTCTTGGGTAAGCAGAATTCACCGGCTGCGATCGATGCGGCTCAGCAGCTGCTGCAAGAGAAGGGGTCGAGTGGGAGCGACATCGCCAAGTTGGGGCAGGGGACGTTCTACCTCTCGACCGGGGCCCATCCGAAACCCATCAAGATCGCCACGGCACTTTGCCTCTCGCACCATCCCGCGAATCCTCCCGATGAGAGCGAGGTGCTGGAGCGCGCCCGGCGCAGCCGGGATTCTTGAATTTGAGCAAGGTTGCCTAGATTGGATGAATCCCGTGCCCGAGGTGCGCTCGTCGAAAGCCCGGCGGACAGGGACAAAACTGTTGAGGCCGCATCCTGAACAGGACGCCAGTAATGGCAATGCCCGATAGCCGGGGGTTGAACTGAGCCTGAAAGCAGGCCTCCGATCCGAATCGCTGGAAATCGAGTCGTGGATCAAGGCGCAGAATCGCCCGTTCTGGGTCGACGGAAAGCCCACCTGTCTCTTGCGTAATACCGTTGCAGTCAGGTTGAAGTGTCTCCCCATGCCATGGACTTCCTGCGTGTTTGCGTGGAGGTGCAGGCAATGACATTCAATTGGACTATCCACCGGTCTTTTCGCAGTCGCGCCACTGAGTGCGACATTGTCCCCGCAGAATCGTCAACTCTGGCCCAGGTCCAGGCAATGCTCATGGGCCTCATCCGGTCACGGTGTAACTGCAATAGAGTGGTTGATTGTCCATCGACGATCGGCTAGGGATGAAAAATCCCGGATTGGGCTACTTAGCGAAGGAGCGGATGGATGAAGATGTTTCATGTCTTGGGTGGAGGTCATGCTCTACTTGGCGCTGCCGCCGCAATGCTCGGACTTTTGCTATTGGGCGGTGGTTGTGACAGCAGTCAGTCGAATGCCACGGGTACTCCGAATTCGAGGTGCGTGACGGGTGAGCTGCGCTGCGCCTGCTACGCCAACAAGACCTGCAATAATGGCTTGGCCTGTTTGTCCGATGTTTGTGTCGAGGCCACCTCGAGTGGCACCGGTGGCACTACGAGCGTTGGCGCTGGCGGGACGACCGCGGTTACGGAACAAGGCGGCGCAACTACGGAACAAGGTGGCGCGACGACGACAAGCCAAGGTGGCGCGACGACGACAAGCCAAGGTGGCGCGACGACGACAAGTCAAGGCGGCGTGACGACGACAAGTCAAGGCGGCGTGACGACGACAAGCCAAGGTGGCGCGACGACGAGCCAAGGCGGAACGACGGTTGGGGATGGTGGTACCTTGGTGACGGCCGGCGGAGCAACGGTTGTCGCAACTGGTGGAGCAACGGTTGTCGCGACTGGTGGAGCAACGGTTGTCGCGACTGGTGGAGCAACAACTGTCGCGACCGGCGGTGCCGCAACGGTGGGCACGGGCGGTGCTGCGACGGTGGTGTCGACGGTAATCGATGGGTTTTCGACCTGTGACGCCAACATCGATAGCGTTTCGGGTCGGAGCGGCAAGTGGTACAGTTTTGCCGACACCGACCTCAACCTCACCTTGGGTTACGGTGATCCGGGCACGACTTGGGTCGACCACACTTGTGCCGCCTATGCGCTGGGCGGTTGCACGGGTGGTACCGCATGCACCTACGGCGGGATCGGGC
Organism: uncultured Polyangiaceae bacterium; assembly: GCA_964454965.1. Taxonomy (GTDB): domain Bacteria; phylum Myxococcota_A; class Polyangia; order Polyangiales; family Polyangiaceae; genus FEN-1139. Next base: position 22,569 of record CAYVXY010000012.1, read on the forward strand.
TTCAGCTGTTCGGTGGCGCTGTGTACGACCTATATGCCTACAGCGGCGTCCGGGTGACGATAGAGAGCGGCGATGATGTGTACTTCATCCTCAAGACCTGTAACCCAGCAACTTGCACGGGCACAACTGGCGTGGGCTATCACGGCGCCTGGATGCTCGGCGGTGTCGGTAGCGTACTGCGCACAGTGAGCTTCGCGTCACTCATGGAGACCCTGAGCAACCAGGCAGGGACCTATGCGGATCCTCGGTACGCCACAGAGATGCAGTTCACCATCGGTAAGACCCTCACTGGCACGACGGGTTTCGGATTCGCGATCCACAAGGTCGAGCTGTACTAGCCTCGGAGTTTGGCACGCGCTCGAACGCAAGGCGCAAACGAACAGCGGCGACTAGGTGTCGTCGCTGTTTTCGTCTCAATTGACGCATCTTGCTCCTGGCTGACCGGGCCTAAGGCAAGGCTATGGGATAGGGCTCCACGCTACTTCGAGCTTTGGCTTTGCTATCGGACAGGGCCCCTGGCTGCGCTCAGCGATAGCTTTTCTATGGACCGGGCTCCTGGGAGCCACCAACGATAGCTTTGCTATGGGACCGGGTTGCTGGGAGCCACCAACGATAGCTTTGCTATGGGACCGGGCTCCTGGGAGCCACCAACGATAGCTTTGCTATGGGACCGGGTTGCTGGGAGCCACCAACGATAGCTTTGCTATGGGACCGGGCTTCTGGAAGCGTCCCGCGATTGGTCCCCTATCGACGAAGGCTCCGAGAAACTCTGTGCTTCAGCCGACTTACCGTGGGTCTCCTTCGGATAGAGTTGGCCGTAACTCTACAACCGCTCGCTGCGCGCCAAAGCGAAATTTGGTTCAATGCCGGGAAGATTCGACCGTTTGGTGGCGTTTGACAAACGGACCGCCACAAACAGTCGAAGAGGGGATGGTCAAGTCCGATGAAGCAAGTCCCTTAGGGGTACCGAACTTGCCGTTAGGCCACGCGTTGGAACAAACGCGGCCTGAAATGCAAGGATTGGCCGACAAGGCCCTATTGCCAATCAATCTCGACCCCTTGGCGGCAGTTTGCATTGTTCGCGGGGCATTACCCAAACTGTTGGAGTTGAGGCCGCGCATGGTTGCGGAGGCGCCCGCATTCGAGTTGGGCAATCTCGACCGGCTTGAAAGGTACGCGCTGGCGCTGACCGAGGCGCACATCGAGTACCTTGCCACGTCGCGACCACTGCGCTTGATTGAGCTGTCCGAGCAAGCCTCGGTGATGAGAGCATTGCTGTTGACTGACGTGAAAACACTGATCCATCACGGTCGGATTTCGGCTTCTCGCCTATTGGGGCTGAAGCGGCGCAAGGGTCATTGTAACGTTGCCATGGACGTGCTCGTTCTCGCGACGATTTTGCGCGTGTGCTGGGCGGACGTCGAGAACATGAGTGCTGTCACCGCGGCTGATCTCGACCGAGCCATGAATCTCGGCAATGAACTCGTCGCGCTCATCGGCATGAACCAACACACCCCGGAAGCCATTGCCCAGGCGGCTCGGGAGCGGCAGCAAGCGTATACGCTGATGGTCCGGGCCTATGGCGAGGTGCGCAAGGCAATCCGGTTCGTTTGCCGTCCCAACGAGGACTTCGAGAAAATGGCTCCATCACTCTACCAGAAGCGCCGCGTGAAGCGCCGCAAGGATGTGACCGACGTTAGCGCGTCCGACACATCGTTAGCAGTCGCGGCAGCGGTCCCGACCAGGGCCCCAACCACGGAGACTCTGCAGACGGAGCCGGTGCGACCGGGGCTCCCAGGGGCGGATCCATTCATGAACTAGGGAGAGAACCGCCCATTCCTCGCCCGCATCACTGGCTCGCAACGCATCTGAGACACAAGGCCGCGGCGCGCAGAGAAAGAGCTGCTCCCCAGAACGCATATCACGCTCTTGCCAGCCCTCTGCGGCTCGCTCGACCGCGGTCACCTGACAACGCCGAGGCGACACAACCAACACTGTGCCAAGGCTTGGAAGCTGCTTGTCCTGCATTTGCTCCGAGCTACCAGTAGCCAGCTTGAACGCTGGCTCACCTGGGGCTCTCCGCGCCCACTCACCGAAGCGAGATCACACGCCACCCACTGGCGATCATACAAGCGTCACTGCCCGGCTCTTTGCAGTAGGTCGTTACCTGCGCAACGATCTGCATCGTCTGGCGGTCGAAGTGCGCTTCGTCGATGCACGTGAGCATTTCTTTCGGAGGGCCATCGCCAATTTCCATCGGCGCGACGCCCCAACCCAGAACCGCCTCGCCCTGGTTACCGCCCTCGCCCCAATGCAGCGTATCGCCCCGCAATTCGCCTGAAAGCTCGGAACAGACGAGCCGCTGCGGGTGGCCGCACCACTTCATCCGCTGAACGGCACAGGGTACGGTGGTCGAAGCTCGATCGCGCCGAGGATCTCGTTGGCTTCGCGCGTTCGCGTTCGGGCACTCTCGGCGAGCGCTGCGACCTCTTTTGCGTCGTCGTCTTTCTCATACAGAATCGTGCTCGCGACATTCTGGTCGAGTACCGACAACGTGCGAACCGGCAGCATCTCGCCGGCCTTCAGCCACAGCAGCGATAGCCCGAGTGAAGAGGCAATGAAGCCACGAAACAGGTCTGCAACCACGATCGAACCCGTGCGTAAATCCGTTGCCGGTAGACCGCGCACGAGGAAGTCCCAGTTGAGGATGTCCGCCCCTTCCCCAATGAAGACAATCGACGCCTTTGGCGTCGTTGTCGCGTCACCGGTTGCCCGCTGTGCGCAATCCGGAGGGAGTGGCTCAGGTTTCGGTGTTGCAGCAAGCCGCGTTTGGCAGCCGACGACCAGAAGTAGACAAGCCACACCGCAGAGCTTTGCGTGGCGTTCGACGCTGAAGATTGGACCTGTATTCATACGTTTGCACCACCATGCAGCAACCCATTTCGAGCGAGGGGAGTGCCACCCTCGTCGCGTCTAGTTTTCTCTGGGCCCCGTTAGCTTGCCCAGGCAAGAATCGCAACTGGTTGGACTCGACCAAGAGCGGCTGTGGCCCCTCGCCGTCACCCGCAACGAGCAAGGAATCTGAGCCAATTGAGATGCCTGGGCGAGCGTCGTGGTGTCAAGGTAACGCGTCTTGGGAGCACAGCCCCCGACGTAACCTCCGACTAAGACAACCCCAACCAGGCCGCCGATTGCGAGCGAACGGGCATATGCTCCTCTCCTCGCTTCGAATCACTGACACGGGCTCGTTTTCCGTGAAGGGGCTTCTGGTGGAGCAGATCGGTCCCGACGTCGGTAAGGAGACCAACATTGCCGAATCCGCAGTCACCATACAACCGTAGTTCCCTTGGACTCAATTCTTTCCCGCGTCAGCAGTCATTGCAGAGATTCGACTGACGGCTGACTTCAGATCGCTGCAACATCCGGCATTGAGCCTGAGCCAAGCGGAAGGCAGACCGTCTGACGCAGAAGAAACTGCAACTAAGCTAAACCGTTCTCAAGCTGGCAGCTGGCAACGCGCCCCATCTCGGGCACGCCTGCAGCAGTCAAAGTCACGACGGGCACGACGACGCGCGCTGCGTTGGACGCCACTGAGGACGCTTGGTTGCTCGCTAACGTCGTGGACTCGAGCGGCAAACCCATCAGGAACAATGTGACGGTGACGCTCACGATCAAGTCCGGACCGGGCGAGTTCCCGACCGGGTCGAGCATTACGTTCACCCCGCCTGGCAGCGGCACAGCATCCGACAGCGCCATTCTCGATGGCCAGGCCGCGATCGAATTCCGCGCGTACTACTCGGGCACCACGGTGATCGAGGCCACCTCACCAGGTTTGGCCAGCTCCAGGATCATAGTCACATCGCAAGGCAGCCCTATTTGGATCGAGGGGATATCGCCCAAAGTAGCGGCACGTCCCTACTCACGCTGAACGTGACACTGAAGGGTGCGTACTCGCGTCTGCGCGTCGTGCTGGTGAGCACCTAACTACCGAAGGTTGCTCCACATGGGCCGATTCCGCGAGTTCATGGGGAACGTCCAACCGCGCGTTGCCCTGGCCGAGCGCATCGAGGCGGCGATGATCACATCTAGCGCCTCCCTGACAAGAGGACCCCGTTGCCGACAATGGAAGTACGTATTTCCGTTGTTTCACCCGCAGTTCATTTCAACACCGAAGGAAGATTCCATGGGATCCCAGCAAGCTTACGTCGCGTACTCGCTGGTTGTCTCGATCGGTGTACTTTGCGCGTGTGGCTCGTCGAACCACACGGGTGACAGTACCCCCGCTGGCGTTGGCGGCGTGGCCGCGACAGGGGCTAGTAGCTCGAGGGGTGGAGCGGTCGGCATTGGCGGTGCAGCTGTCTCGGGCGGAGCGACGAGCACCGGCGGCGGCTCTGGCACCGGTGGGCCAGCGACCGGATCGGGTCGCGCAACGGCGCGCGGCGGCGCGCCAGCGACAGGCGGTAGCGTCGGCACTGGCGGAACCACTCCCGTCGGCGGAAAGACTGGAACTGGCGGCATGGGCGGAGGTGCAGGAGTAGTCAGCGCGGGCGGCATTGCGGCCGGTGGAGCCGCGACCGCCGGCGGCAACTCGACGACGGGCGGAAGCAAGGCTGCGGGCGGAGCCTCGACGGGAGGAAATCCTACGACGGGCGGCCCCTCGCTCACCGGCGGCACTACTAGTGCGGGCGGCAGCTCGGCTAAAGGAGGCAACACGGCAACGGGCGGAACTAGCACAGTTGCCTGCCCCTCGGGATCGCTCTGCATCGACTTTGCTGCAATTCAGCAAGAGATCGACGGACTGGGCGCGTCTTCCGCTGGGCACGGCGTGCTCGGTACCGCAGTATTGGATGCATCCTTTAGGAATGACACGCTCACGCAGATGGGGCTGTCGATCATTCGCGTCGAAGTCGACGCAGCGGGCCAGTCCGCTTGGGAGCAACAGAAGACGAATGCAACCGCCGCGAAATCGCGCGGCGCCAAGTACGTGATGGCAACGCCTTGGAGTCCACCGGCCTCGATGAAGACGAACGGCAGCACGATTGGCGGTGAGCTTAGTACCAGCTCCTATGCTGACTATGCGGCCTATCTGAAGAGCTTTTACACCTTCATGGGCGGCGCAGGCGCGGTTGACGTCATATCCGTGCAGAACGAGCCCAATATCACGGTACCGTATACTTCTTGTCATTGGAACGCAACGCAGCTCTACAACTTCGTGAAGAACAACGCCGGGGCCATTGGAGTGCCGGTCATGATACCGGAGGTCTCCTACTTCGATACGTCGTATTCCGATCCGGTTCTCAATGACGCTACAGCTGCCGCCAACATCTCGTATATTGGGATGCACCTCTACGGCGGCCAGCTGAAGCCCTATACGCTTGCCGTCCAGAAGCAGAAGAAGATCTGGATGACGGAACACCTCTTCAATCCGGAAGACATCGGGACCATGTTGTCCATGGCCAAGGAGATCATGGATTGCTTCGACAACCAGATGAATGGTTACCTCTGGTGGTATCTCGCGCTACCGGACTGCAATCTCGTCAACCCGAGCGGCGCGTTGACCAACAAGGGCTACATAATGGGGCAGTTCTCCAAGTACATCCGCCCAGGGTCGCACCGCGTTACCGCGACGTACCAACCACAGGCCAACGTCAACGTGCAGGCCTTCGCCGGAACGAACAACGTCATCGTCGCACTCAATCGCAGCCCGTCGGCCGCTTCGCTAAGCATGACGGTGACCAACGGAAGCTTTGCGAATGTACGCAAATACACAACATCGAACAGCAAGAAGCTGCGCGACGACGGTGCGGTTGCGGTGACCAACGGCTCATTTACAGCCCCGCTCGATGCCCAGAGTGTGACCACGTTCGTTGCGGTCCAGTAGTTGGGGCGCACATCGACGTTTGCCACTTCCAAACTTCGGGACGGTTTTCTACGACAGTATGTAGACGCTCGCGACAATAGTATCGAGCGGGGCCAAAGCCGCCCCACCCGATTACGACAATAAGCCCTTCTCTGCCCGCGACTTCTGGCAGCCATTGGGCATGGATACATCTGCGACTGATCGCAGCGGTAGCCGTGGCCATGGAGCCTCGCCCAGCGCGTGAAATGGCGCGGCCGGCGGCTCCCGAGTGCAATGCATCGGCGAGTTCCTATGACGACGAGTGGTGCCCGGCAAAGAATTGGGCGGGCACTGGAGGTACTGATGACGCTAGACCGGACGATCGCCCTCACTATTCTTGCAGCCACGAGCGGATCACTTGCGTTCTCGTCAACCGCCAGAGCAAACGACGCCATGTTTCCTGCTCAGGCCGCGGCCGCCGCGAGCATCGGGTGGAAAAACAACTACTTCACCGTCAATGGCAAGCCGGCCGTGATCAGCGCGGGTGAGATCCACTACGCGCGCGTGCCACGCGAGCTGTGGCATGAGCGGCTAGTCAAGATGAAGCGTGCCGGACTCAACGCCGTCTCGACCTATTCGTTTTGGAACGCACACGAGCCGGCGCCAGGCGTGTTCGAGTTCACCGATAACCTCGATCTCGACGCCTGGCTGACGGAGATCGAGGCGGTTGGTCTGTTCGCGATCATGCGGCCCGGACCCTACAACTGCGCCGAGTGGCTAGCCGGAGGCATTCCGCAATGGATCCCCGCCAAAGGGATGCAGATCCGCAGCGACTCGGCAGACTACCTCGCCGCAGCGGATCGCTACTACGAGAAGATCATCCCGATCATCGCCAAGCACCAGATCCACAAGGGCGGCAGCGTGATCTGGGTGCAGCTCGAAAATGAGCACCCCGCCGGATGGGGTACCGATAGCAACGCGTACCTCAAGCATCTCTACGACAAAGCGCGAGCGCTAGGCCTCGAGGTACCGCTTTACTACTCAGGCTTGCACCATGCCACTGATCCGGCGGGCGGAACGCCCTTTGGCAATCGTACCTATCCTTGGTACTCGAGTGAGTTTTGGTCTGGCTGGTACAGCCCCCCCTTTGGCGAGATGAATGCCAACGATCTCAACGTCCTAGCCCGCGGTGCATGGAAGGTTGTTGCGTTCGGCGGCGGCGGCAACACCTTTTATGTGTCACACGGCGGCACCAACTTCGGATACTCGGGGGATACCGCGACCACATCGTACGACTATCGCGCCCCGCTCGGCGAAGAAGGTCAGCTGCGCCAGGGTTACTTCGCCATCCGGCGGCCGGCATCCTTTTCGCGTGCCTTCGAGGCGCTGATGGGCAACTCCCAGGACGGCGGAACCGCCACCGTATCGGGCGGGCTCAAGACCTACGTACGCAAGTCCCCAAGCGACGGGGTCGCCGTGTTCCTCGACAATCAAGGAACCAGCTCTGTCCAAACTCAAGTAAAGCTGAGCAATCCGGCCATTCAATTCCCTGCCGGCAGCACGCAAATCACCGTGGCTGCGAACGAGATCCGCCCAGTAGTAGCTTCCGCGCCGTGGACCGCGAACGCAACCTTTGCCTACCTCGCGACCAACATCCTCGGCAAGCTGACGATTGGGACCAAGACATACTACGTTTGCCACGGTCGCTCGGGTGAGACGGGTGAGATCGCCGTGCAGTTCGGGACTGCACCTGCGACTGCGCCGGCAACCCCTTGGACCTGGGACGCAACCGCCAAGCTTGCGCGCGCAACGTTCAATTACCCAACTGGGGACACCGTCACGGAGCTACCCATCGACTCTGGCGATGGATCGTCCGCCGCCTTCCTCGTCGTCAATTCGCCTTTGGCAGACCGCACGTGGTTCACCGACAAGGCGCTCTTCGTGGGAGCGACCTACGTAGATGACGATCTTAGCATTCACGTGCCTGCAGCGGGAGGAATTGTCGTAGTCTATTCTGCGAGCGGTCGCTCAGCAGTTTCCGAACCTGCCGCTACGATGCCGACGGTGCCGACGTTCGCCAGTTGGCAATGGCGAGACGCCGCAGCCGAGGCCGCGGCGACCTACGACGATGCGACTTGGACGTCGTCACCCCAACCCCAACCTTTCGGTGCCTACAACTTCCAAAATGGCTACGGTTGGTATAGAGCCAAGTTTGCGGCCGCAGCGGCGGGCAATGTGAACGTCACCATTGGTGGGTTGCGCGCATCGGCCATAGCATTTGCAAACGGTACTCAGCTTCGGGTCACCAACAGCGCCTTCAGCTTCAATGCGGTGGCAGGTGAGAACACCGTAGCAATCCTGGCCAAGCACGAGGGCCTCGACAAGGTGTACAACGTCACCGGCTCAACCGGCACCACACTATACGCCGGGATCTGGGGCGGGGTAACGAACGGCGGCGCCGCACTGGCCTCGACCTGGAGATTCCGCGGCGGCCTGGGCGGGATGGATGAAACCGCCGTAATCGGGTCGGTGAAGAACTGGTCGACGTTCATCGCTGGCGCATGGTCAGATACCCAAACCACCAAGAGTTGGCCGGCGTTCTGGCGGGCGAGCTTCAAGAGCCCACTGCAGACCGGTGCATTTGCAACCCTCGGTATGCGCACGACCGGCTTGTCCTCTGGCTCGGTTTGGCTGAACGGGCACAATGTCGGACGCTTCTCGGGCAATACCCTGCTCTACCTTCCGGAGAGTTGGCTGACCGCGGACAACGCCGTTGTCATCTACGACGCTTCTGGAAGTGCCCCGACCGGAGTGAAGCTCGAATACTTCGAAACTAGGGCGCGCTATCCCTACTCGGCCGGGACTGCGGGAGCCGGTGGCGCACCTGGAAGCGGTGGAGCCGCAGGTAGTGGCGGCTCCATGGCGACCGGTGGCAACACGACCCGAGGCGGAACTGCGGGTACTGGCAGCAACACGAGCCGAGGCGGAACTGCGAGTACTGGCGGCAACACGGCTGCCGGAGGACTTGCCGCTGGTGGCGCGACCGTTGGCGGCAATGCCAATGGAGGAATGAACGCGAGCGGCAGTGCAGCCGCCATCTCCGGTGGCCCGAGTCGTGGCGGCAGCAACGGCTCGGGCGGTAGCGTTACCGCTAGTGTTGGCGGGAACAGTCTGGGTGGGATGACCGGGTTGATCGGTGGCACTGCGAGTGGCGCCACGACGGCGAATGGCGGAAATGCGACACAAATCACCCGCGGTGATACTGCGAGCGGCAATGACAGCGGCTGCAGCTGCGCTGTGGTCGGAGGTCGAACCAATCGTTTCGCATTGGGAGTAGTGATCCTCGCGCTGCTTGGCATGGCGTCGCGACGCCGGGCGCGAGAACGCTTCCGCATTGCACGGCAATAGCGAATTCCCCCAAAGACTGGCCGCGATGCCTTCTAACCACAATTCTGATTGCGCAGGGAGTGACATGCTGCGGCAGGTCGACGACACGGCGCTCGAAAGCGTTGGTCCATGGGCGCCGCAATTGCTCGAAGCGCTCAAAGAACTGGCATGACCGAACGCGCCCTGCGGGACCATGGATCCTGTGCGTAACCTTGTGTGCCGTTGCGAATGCCGCGACCGTGAGAATGGGAATCACACTGGGTGAGGTGTCCCGAAGGCAGCACGACAGCACCCGGGGAAGGGCTAGGGTGAGTGGATCGGCGACGAGCCCGTGGCGCGTACGGAAAGGGATGGGTGTTAGGCCGCAAGACGCGTGTTGCTCGACAACGGCGAGCCATCATGGCCCGCTCCGAATGGTGTCGGCGCCACTGGCATCTTCCGATGGACCAGCAACACATAGCGCTCAGTAGCAAGCGGCAAGGGCACTACTGACTTCGGGGTATGGATGCGCTGTCCACTAGCCGACTTCTTGAGTCGGTAACGCGCCAACGAGTTTTGAGTCTCCTGACCGCGACGTGGACAGATCTACACTCTTGGAGATTGTCTCCACCGAATGAAATTGGCATTCGATGGCGACGAATTCACGATCGCCTGGCGGTCGCGACTGTCGAATTCTCGACAGAGTCTGGCTTTGGCTGCCACTCCATTGCATGGAAAACTGGTTGGCGCTTAGTCTGGTTATTGGCACAGCATCAATCGTCGGGTGCAGTGGAACCGACAATTCGGGCGGCCCGGCGGCTCCAGTCGGGGGCTCCACGCAAGGTGGAGGCCCCACGCAGGGCGGATCAGTGGCAAGTGGCGGCACATCGAGCGTCCCGAGTGCCACCGGCGGCAGCACTGCAGTTATCAACGCTGGCGGCAAAGCAGCCATGGGTGGCACCAGCCCTACTACGGGCGGTGTGATGGCGACCGGCGGCGCAGTCGTGACGGGTGGTCGCATGTCGATCGGAGGCGGACTAGCAGCGGGTGGCGCAACCAGTTCCGGTGGGTCTCCGGCCGGGTCGGGCGGGAATGCAGCGGCGGGGGGCGTGTTGGCAACGGGCGGAACCAAGGCTACCGGGGGCAGCGCGCAAAACGGTGGTGCGGCGCCAACGGGTGGCACCAAGGCCACCGGAGGCAGCTCGCAAAACGGTGGTGCGGCGCCAACGGGTGGCAGCAATGCCACAGGCGGCACGACATCTGCGGGTGCGTCTGCCTGCGGCACAGGCACATCCACATCGAGCGATTTTGTCGTCAATTTGAGTAGCCTGCAGCAGAAGATTTCCGGCTTCGGCGTCTCCTCGGCTTGGGCGGGAAGCTATCGCAACGCTTCGGATGCCGACTATCTGTGGTCCACCACGAAAGGTGCCGGGTTGTCGTTGCTTCGCGTGCGGTATGGTGACGGTGTTACCATCGCCAAATCGGCGGCGACCATGGGCGTCACCGTGTGGATGACTCCGTGGGGGATGGGGACGAACGGCGCCCAAGGCGGCCCCTATACGACCCAGCAAACCAACCCCAATGGTTGCACCGGCAGCATGCCCGTGCTCTCCGATCCGCAAGGTTGGGCAAACCAACTCGCCACCTATGTTACGAACCTGAAGAACCAGGGAGTGCAGCTCTATGCCGTGTCCGCCGAGAACGAGCCAGACAGCTGCGGTATCAACTCGACGACCTCGTATTCGGCAGCGCAAATAGTAGCGTGGCTCCCGTATCTCAGCGCAGCGATGAAGCCGTTGGGCGTGAAGGTCATGGCCCCAGAGACCATGAACCGGTGCGGCTTCGACACCTACTTCAAGGCAATCAAGGCCAGCACCGATGCTTGGAACGCCGTGGACATCTTTGCAAGCCACGAATATGGCTGTGGCACGCTCACCACTGATGCATCCATCGCCGCGGCAGGCAAGGAGTATTGGGAGACCGAGGTTGACACGGGCAAGGCGAGCGGCGACTCCACCGGCGACGGCATCGCGAGCGCCCTCTTGATGGCGACCACTATGCATAACGACCTCACCAAGCCCAATGTCAACGCCTGGCACCATTGGTGGGTGTACAATGCCAGCGGCAACGGCGGCAACCTCTTCGACACGACCACGAATGTGTGGACGAAACGCCTCTGGGTCATGGGCAATTTCTCGCGATACGTCCGACCCGGCTTCAAGCGAGTGTCCACTTCGGGAACCCTGCCGTCGGGAGTCTACGTATCAGCGTACACGAACGAGGCCGACGGTACGGTGTCCATCGTGGCCATCAACACCGGCACCAGCGCCGCGAACGTCTCGCTTTTCATCGCGGGTGCGGCTCCGTGCAAGATGACGCCCTACGTTACTTCATCCAGTGAGGATCTGGCTGCCAAGACCGATCTCACGGTCAGTGCGTCACGGTTTACGGCTGCGCTCGCCGGCCAAAGCGTGACGACATTCGTTGGTAAACCTTGATCGCGCCGAGCAGCGGCCACTGGCCGCGGTGATCTTCTCCGCCGTCGGCTTGTCGATACGACGCCGGGCCGACGCGCGGGTCCGCATTGCCAAGGAACCCGGTTTACCACTAGCAAGTGGCATCGCGCGTTGATCAGCACCCGTTGGCTACTGGTGCGGCCAGTACACGGAGTATCGCTGGTGGTGAACCTGGTAGAGCGGCTGAAATGTGATGCCGTTGGCGGCGCCGGCACTTTGGACTCGGTAGGTCAGCGCTGAGCCAGCAACCGGTTGTAGCCAGTCGCTCGGATTGTACGAAGGATTGGCGATGGTCGGAACAGTGACGTTCGTGACGCTAAGGTTTGCGTCCTTGTCCGTGAAGTCACTGGGCATATTGGTGCTTCCTAACGCGCCGGCAAGTAGGATAGGCCCGTAGAATACCGCCACCATCGAGCTATTGTCCTGGGCACGCTCGAGCCGCAATGCGGTTGGCAGCGAAAGCGTAACCACGTCACCGACCTTCCATTGGCGACTGAGCGCCAGGTAGGCGGTGGGATTTGCAGACGGTTCCTTGACCCCGTTGACAACCACCTCTGGCGTGCCGGTAACCCAGTACGGGATGCGTAAGTTGAGCGTGGCCTGCGTGGCGCTGCTACCTTTCGTGATAGTGATCCTGACTGGCTCGCCAGCGGCAGCATTACCCTCCTGCTGCATCGTAAGTCCGGTAGTGTCCCAGGTGAGCTCACTCGGGATGTAGAGATTCAGCCAAAGGGTGTCGCCGCGCCCAAAATAGATCCCCTCGTTGAAGCGCGGAGTGTTTTCGATACCTGTGCCGTTGCAACAGTACGTGCCATTGATGTACGTGCGGAAATTGCCGTAAAGCGGCGTAAAATAGGTCACATTGCCAGTGTCGGGCGCGACTGTCGCCAAGATGTGATTGTATAGTGCGCGCTCGTAGTAGTCGGCGTAGTCGATGCGGGGGCCGCGCGCGAACAACGTCGCGGTAAGCTTCAGCATGTTGTGTGTATTGCAGGTTTCCGCTGTCGTGGGTGGCAAGGCTTTGCTACCGTCGATGGACGGCCCGGTCTCCACCCCTGCCTGATCGAGCCACTCGCGGAACGTGCTACCACCGGTGACGAAGGCGTGCTTGGACGACAGCAGCTTCCAGAAGTTCTCCGACGCCTGGCGACTAGTTGAATCGCCGCTGAGATTCGCAGTGTGGGCAATGCCCAGCGCCTCGGCAATGTGCGTGTTGCCGTGAAGACCCTTCAGAGTGTCCTGCCCCGCAGCCAACGGGTTCATGAACCACGAGCGATTGAATACCTTGGCAGTCTCTAGGTACTTCTGCTGACCTGTGATCTCCGAGAGTTCAGCAAGCACGTCGCTCATTGCGCCAAACTCGTTCTGAGGGTTTCCGCTACCGTCGGTACGGAATATCGTTTCAATCGTTGCGTCCGGGAGGGCGGCGAGCCGAGCCTGGATGTAGTCGGCCATTTTCGTTGCCATGTCCAATGCCTGCTGGTTCGCTAGGTAGCGATGCGCATCCAGCAATCCAGCCATGATCTTGTGGATCGTGTAGTAGGGGACAACGATCCCACTATTGTTCGTCGATTTGCCCTCGAGCCAATCGAACACCGTGGACGGGAAAGCCGCGAGGTAGCCATTGCTGGCGAGAGCCGTTTGGCATTTGGCGAGCTCGGCAACCACGTAGTTGGCCTTCGTGGCAAGCGAGGCGTCGCCGGTCGCAGCGGCCATGCGCGAGACAGCAGACAGATAATGCCCCGTCATGTGGCCCTGAATGAAACCGGTATCCCACCCAGCGTAGCCACTCGTTACGCCGCTGGCCTGGGCCACCTTTGCCAGGGTCCGATACGGGTAGAGCAGCTTGTCCGGATTGAGTGTCGCCAGATAGCCCGTCCTGTGGAGCTGCTGACGCTCGTAGAAAGGGCTCCCCGGCAGCAGGCGAACGTGTGTGGCGTCGACCAACTTGGCCGTGCCAGTTGCGGCCCCCGAACCGCTTGCCCCAGACGTACCTCCCTTGGGGCTCGTTGTACCATAGGTGATCCCGCCGCTGCCGCCAGCGCCGCCAGCGCCTCCGGTGTTCGCGCGTCCTCCGGCAGCGTTCGTGCCGCCAGTCGTCGGGTTGGCGCCATACCCCGACGTGCCACCACTACCGGGGTTCCCTCCACTGAGGGTACTGCCAGCGGTTCCCGTCGCGCTGCCACCACTACCGTTCGAGCCGCCGCGTCCCAATGCTCCGTCGGTAGCGGATGCTCCACCCAATGGTTCGAACCCGGCAGAGGCTCCGACTGCAGCTATTGCGGCACGACCGCTGGTGCTCGTTCCGCCGCTCCAGCTCAACTGTCCACCGGATGCGGAATGTCCACCTGTGTTTGAGACGTTGGCAGCAGTGCTCCCGTTCGAACTGTCCTGGGAGCTCCCGCAGCCTGTCAACAGTACGAAGCAAGCTGCAACGTTTGCCGCGGAATCTGAAATTCTCTTCGCACGACTGCACGATTGGGAAGGCATCGGTTTGTCTTTCGGGGTTGCTCAACCTTGGGGTAAGGACGATCCATTGTCACCGAACCGTGGAGCGCCAACCGTAGCGATGATGACTTGGCCGTTTGCTCACTCAACGCGGCACGATCGCATCGACGGCAACGGTCCCGGGGCCGCGATTGACGATGCTGAGCGTGTGCCGCCCAGCGGCTAGCCCGGTCACGGTCGAAACCAGCTGCTGCGGTTGGCGCGCTCCTGTGGCAGACAGATCCGCCGTTGCTTGGACTTGGCCGTCGATCCGAATCTCGAGCTTTCCGGCTCCGCTTTCTTTCGGCGCGTAGACCGCGACTCCCGTACCGGTAAACGTAGAAGTCCAGACGTCACCTGCCGTACTGCTCGTCGTAAGATCGTTGTTGTAGTCACCTGTGCCAAGGTTGGACTTGCGGAGCCAACCGGCAAAGGTTGAACCTGGATCGTCGTCGTTGATCCACCCCTTGCTGTCGGTGATACGCAGCACGCGCATCTTCGAAGCAAGCTGCTGATCGGAGACGCCCGTCAGAGTCGACACCGTGCCGCCGGGCGTCACGGTTAGCCCTTGGGCGCTCTGAGCGAATGTCATCGACACCGTGGAGCCGAGCAGCTCGACCTTGGACACGGTTCCCAAGGTGGCTCCGCCTGACTTCAGTGCTGCGAGTGTCACCGCGCCGCCGTTCCAGTTGAGTAGCGTGGCGAAGACTTTGCCGTTGTTGCGCGTGTAGATGATGCTAGCGTCGCCCCAGACTTCGAATGGGCGCGACGCATACACAGCTTCACCGTTGACTCTGAGCCAGGCCCCGATGTCCTGAGCGATCTGGGCACACTGGGCATCGAGATCCCCCCGGCCGTGCTGCGTGAGGTTGAGCAAAAGGCTTCCGTTCCGGGAGACATTCTGCATTAATGTCGTGACCAACGATGCGGCGCTCGTGTACCCGGCGCCGGTCTTGTAGTGCCAGTTGCCTCCCTGAATGTCGAGCTCCGTCTGGAAGGGGTAAGCACTGATCTGGGGCTCCGTGCTCGCCTCGGTGCTTCGAACCAGGGCGCGTTGCGCGAAGGGCAGTAAGGCCGCGCTGTTTTGGAAACTATCGTATTGGCCGCCTACTCCCTTCATGTTCATCACGACGTCCATCTTGCCCTGATTCCAGGTCAAGGATTTGTTGTAGTAGTTCGCCAGAATCGTCGTGGCAATCGAAGCCAACCCCATGTGAACGCCTAGGTCGACTTGGGAGTCGCCCGCATGGTCATCGAAATAGACGACGTCAGGGTGATACTTCTCGAGCGCTTCATCGACTCGATATATGAACTGAGTCCCGAAAGGCGAAGTGGCCGAAGGATCGCTCGAGGCGTGCTTGTATCCATAGAGATCGACCGGATCTAGCCCCTCCCACCATTTCCCCTTTCCATCCAAGACCGTCTGCAGGGCATCGTACGGGCCCTTGGTATCGCTCGCGTAGCGTATCGGCATCCACTGGCCCCAGGTTCGAGCTGGCGTGTTGTGGAAACCGATACCGAAGCGCAACCCCTTCTCGCGCGCAATCGGTGCCCAAGTGCCAACGATGTCCCTCTTTACACCGATCTTGACGGAATTCCAAGGCTGGTACGTGGAATCCCAGCAATCGAAGTTGTCGTGGTGGGAACCCATTGCCATGAAGAACTTGGCTCCCATCTTGACGTACAGATCCATCAAGCTATTTGGGTCCCACTTGTCGATGACCCAATTTTGGCAGATGTCCTTGTAGCCGTAAACGGATGGATCACCGAAGTGGGCGACGTGATAGCTAAAATCAGCCGATCCCTCCTGATACATGTGATACGCGTACCAGTCGCCCTGCTCGGGCATGGACTGCGGATCCCAATGCGCCCAGGCGCCGAGTTTGGCGTCGCGCCACCATTCGGGCGTTGAGTAGGCGAGACCGAGTTTTTGCCAGTCGGCAGCGTATGGACCTGATGCAGCCTGGAATTTCGGCAGGTTCCAGATGTCCGGCGGTAGCCCGAGGTTGCCGCTGCCCACCGTGACGTTGTCGATATTCAGCGCTACGTCGCCGGAAGCTCGACTGATGGTCACGCTGGCATTCGCCGGGATCTCGATGCTGATGATTGCATCGAGAAACGAACCGGTGAGTGCACCCGAAGAATGGACATTCACCTTGACCGCCGCCCCGCCATTCACCGAGACGCTGATCGTCCCGACGGACAGTGAGGCGTAGTGAATGGCAAGTCTGCTTGCCGCCGGAAGCCCCGAAACCTCCACTCCTTGGCCGGTGCTCGCCAGACTGATCGATGATCCACCTGACGCTGCCGGGTCAGTTACCTTGGAAGCGCCACCGGTTGGAGTTGGGGCAAAGGAGGTCGAAAACCCGGTTGCGCCAGCAACGCCGCTCTTGCCACCTGTGGCGTTGATTCCGCCCGCACCTCCTGAGCTGCTCGTGCCGCCAGCAATGGTCCGCCCCGCTGTGCTGACCATTCCACCAGAGGCAATCCTACCTCCGACTCCGCTCGTTCCTCCTGTCGAGGCCACGCTTCCGCCGGGGCTGCTCCCGCCGCCTGGCGATCCCGATCCTGCGCCGCCACTTCCTGTCGCCGCCCCACCCGAGCTCACGCTACCGCCTGTCGAGGACTGGCTGGACGACGTCGTAGCGCCGCCGATACCTGGCGCACCGCCAACGTTGCCAATAGCCCCACCCGCATTAAAACGTCCACCATGGGTCGCTCCACCGACGCTTGCACTACCCCCGTTGCCGGAAGAGCTCCCAATGTCGGTCGGTGGCGCGTCACTTTGATTCGACGAGCCACACGCTGGGAGAAGACCTACGGCGAAAGCTACGCGAATGAATTTCACGGAATGTTTTCCTGACCGAATCGTGAGCTGCAGACGAGTTCGAGCAAAACCCATACTGATACTGTCGGCAGAGGGGCTGTATTGTCAGCGGATCCGATTCATTTCTGGTGACGGCTCGGCGTGCAGGCACACGGACGCTGCGGTCCGTCAGCATGGACCGCGCCTGCTAGACTGTCTGAGCGTGTCAGCGTGCGTACGCCGATAGCACCAGCACGTATTTTGCTTGGTAGCCCGTGCTCGGTTCGGTGAGCGGCCAGGATCCTGCCGGCCATCCCGAATTGAATTGGAGATATGCCTTCTGGGTGGGTTGTCCCATCGGTGGCTGCCAGTTTTGACTGCAGAGCGAGTACTCAGTGGCGCCATAGCACTGATACGCCGGATCACCTGACGGGGCTGTGCAGCAACTATCCAGCGAAAAACTCGAATTCGGACCGCCCACGAGAAGTCCTGGAGCGGGCCCAGGTGTCGAGGCAGAGACCTCGTCCCACTTGGACTTGTCGGCGAACCAGCTGTGGAACATGGTCTTGACAGAGAGTTCGGCTCCTGCGCGTTGCATGTTGCTCAAATACACGAGACCGATGGGATTGACGCCGTGCAGGTAGTGCAGGTAGTCCTCGGCGGCGGCCGATGCGTTGTCCGCAGGCGTGCCCGAACCGTATCGAGCGAGGTGCCGGTAGAGCCGCGCCTGCGCCATTTTTATCTGGTTGCTGCTCCAGGTGTAGTCTTTCAGGTACGCTCGGTATGGATCCTTGGCGCCTGTGACCGCCGATAGCTGGTTGGTTACGTTGGTGGTCACCTGGTTGACAATGGCAATGGCGACGCTGGCGGTAATGCCGCTCAGTTGTGACAGATACATCACCATGTCGGCGCGTTCCATGTCCCATTCGGTAGGCCCGCTCGAGGGAACCACCTGGCTCCAATTCGCCTCCGCAAAGGTCTTGTACGCGGCCTCGCCTGTCACGTCGTACAGATGTACGGCAGCCTGGAATTTCGAGGTGAGCCGCCCCGCATCGTCCGTTTCCTGATCACCCGCGGCAAGTCCGCCCGATCCTGCTTGCAGGCTGTCGTTGTTGTTGTGGTAAAGGACGTTTGGATTGGCAATGGCCCAGGTCCAGGCCTTGACTGCGCGTGCCTTGAGATTATTTGCGAACGTCTTGAGGCTCGATTCAGGGCGCGCGCCGTAGATCTTACTGGCGTATGCAAACACTGCGGCTGCGGCCAAGCTGGCGTTGGTCGTCGCGGGACCATAGTAGCTTGGACCAGTGGCACTCGACGGTGGGCTCGCGCCGGCTGCTCCCAGTACGCAAAGCAGCGAACCATCGGTGTTCTGCATTCTGACTATCCAATCAATGGACCACTTGATTTCGTCGAGCAGATCCGGAATGCCGTTGCCCGACTCCGCTATTCCATAGTCGTCGCCAAACGCAGTTGGGTTCTCCAAATAGGCATGCAGCAGTGTAATTGTGGTGCCGGCCGCCCACGCTGTGTAGCGATTGAGGTCGCCTGCGTCGTACCAGCCGCCGCGCAAGTCCTTGACGAGCGACGCGTCGGTCTTGGCGGTCCACGCGTGAGCTTGCGAATCCTGTCCGGTGCCAAGGTGGCTCGCCCCGTCGGCCCAGTCGCTGCCGGCGGTTGCGGCGGACTTCGCGAAGCCGGCGCGCTGATAGTAGAGCATCCGCACAGCGTGTTTCATGACGCTGCGGTACACGTTGTCGTCAATCTCGAATTCGACGGATCGGACATTCTTGTCGACGTCAACCACCGTATAGGTGCCGGGAGCCGTGACGTCGGAGAAGTCGAACCACCATACCTTGTCGCCAGACGAGGCATCTGTTGCTCCGCCATTCCACGCGGTCGGAGCACCCTCCTTGACTGTGGCGCCGGTCGCCTTGTTCTTGACGGCGTAGCGAGTGCCGGGTGTGAAGGTCACGGCGCTGTCGTAGCCGGTTTGCGGATCGCGAATCACCGCGACTTTCTTTGCGCCCGTTCGATAGCCGAACTGATCGACGACGATGAGTGGGATCGGTCCGTTCGCCCCAGCTGTGAGCCCCTGGCTCCAGGTGGTGTCCGTGCTCGCTTTGTCAACGGTTGGTGCAATCGTGGTGGCGCCAGCAGCGGCGCCACCCGTGGCGTGCGCTCCACCTGTGGTTACGGCCCCACCAACGGTAGTCGTGCCACCAAGGCTGGAAGTTCCGCCCAGGGAAGTGGCGCCACCTGTGGCCGTACCGCCCGCTGCCTTGCCTCCGGTCGCGACGCTGCCGCCACTAGTGACTCCGCCTAAACCACCGCTGCCACTGCCGCCGGCCGACGTTGGCGTGCCTCCAGCGGCGACGCCGCCGGTCGGTGCTTTGCCCCCAGTTGGTGCAGAAAGCCCGCCGGTCGATGTGGTAGCCGATCCCCCAGTCCCACCGGACGACAGCTGACTTCCGCCGTTTGCCGTGATCGATGCGCCGCCAGAGCCTCCACCGCTGGCTGGTATCGACGGCAACGTTGGCGTGTCGCTGCCGCTGCAACCAACTACGGCAAAAACGGTCGTGGAGGAAAGGAGGGGTTGAAGCAGGTACTTGCTCAGAACAGGTCGAAGCGCGCGTAAGCAGACAGACAGACGCATGCGTACAATTGTCGGGTAGCGACGCTTCTTGTCATCAAAATCGACAACGCCAAAGACCCCAGCCAAACGCTCAACCACACAGGTGAGCCGGCCCAATCTAAATCGCGATTTGCAACAATCCGTCGCTGTCCGGACAATTGCTACACAAGCCCAGATCGATCTGCGGGCATCCAGGTCCCTCCTGTAGCGCGCGTACAGGCGGTGCGTCGTCCGAGTGCGTGCTTCCAAAACGGGTGGCCGAGTCGACAGGGGCATGGTCTCGAGGACTTCCATGAAGACGCTTGCAACCGCTTGTCTGTACCTATCAATCGTCATCTCGTCCGTTGCTTGCAGCGGCAGTAGTTCGCCAACTGGACCTGGCGAGACCACCAATGGAGGAGCCATCGGCAGTCAAGGGGGTAGTTGGGCGTCGGGAGGTCAGAACAGGCAGACAGGGGGCTCGACCAGTTCAACGAGCAGCCCGAGCGGTGGAAACAACTCTGGAGGTGCGGCCAATGGCGGTGCACCTGCGGCCGGTGGTTCGAGCTCAGGCGGCGCAATTGCCGCAGGTGGCAGCACTGCGTCATCTGCGGCAGGTGGGATTTTTGCCGGCGGGGTCGGCGGAGGCAAAACCACAGGCAATGGCGGGGCGGCTAACCCGAGCGCTGGGGGAACGCTTGCGGTCGGAGGGACATCCAGTCGCGGCGGGGCCAGCGGGGCTACTAGCGGGGGCTCGGGTGGTCAAGGCGGCGCGAGTGCCGGCGGCGCAAGCCCTGGCGGTCAGGGCGGAAGCGTCGCTGCGCCCGTTGGGCTCGTCAACAACTACGACGGCGCCCGCACCACCACTACTAGTTTCGATCTGGGCTGGAAGTTCCATCTTGGTGATGTGAGCGGAGCGCAAGGCGCGACATTCGACGATTCGGCGTGGACCAGCCTGGACGTTCCCCACGATTGGAGCATCTCGCTAGCGTTCAATCAGAGCTCGACAGCCACTTATGAAGGCGGGTACCTGGATGGCGGTCTCGGCTGGTACCGAAAGACCTTCACTCTGCCCGCAGCAAGCTCGACGCAGAAAGTCTTCGTTCAGTTCGACGGCGTGTACATGGACAGCACGGTGTACCTCAACGGCACGCAGGTATGTGCTCGTCCCTACGGATACGCCTCCTTCGAGTGCGACTTGACAGCGAACGCCAAGTTCGGGGCGTCGAACGTGCTCGCCGTCAAAGTCAACAACCAGACACCGAGCAGCCGCTGGTATTCGGGAAGCGGGATCTATCGTCACACCTGGCTCAAGACCGTGAATCCGGTGCGCGTTGCCTACACGGGCACTCAAGTGACGACGCCGACCGTCTCGACCTCGAGCGCCACGGTAAATATTGCCGTTGCGGTCCAAAACGGCGCGACCTCAGACCAATCGGTGACCTTGACGAGCTCGGTTCGCGACGCTTTCGCCACGGAAGTAGGCAAGGCCACTTCGGCTGCGACGACCGTTGCGACAGGCAAAACCGCCAACGTGGCCCAGTCCGTGACGGTGTCCAATCCGAAGCTCTGGTCCACTGCTTCGCCGAACATGTACTCCGTGATTACTACTGTATCGGTGGGGGGCACGGTGGTCGACACGTACACGACCCCGTTCGGCTTTCGCACCTTCGCGTTCAACGCAAGCACGGGCTTCTCGTTGAACGGCACCAACATGAAGCTCAACGGCGTGTGCAACCACCACGACCTCGGGGCCCTCGGCGCGGCAGTGAACTATCGGGCCCTCGAGAAGCGCCTGCAGATGCTCAAAGAGATGGGTACAAATGCCCTCCGCACCTCGCACAACCCCCCTGCCCCGGAACTACTCGATATTGCCGATCGGTTGGGCTTCTTGGTCATGGATGAAGCCTTCGACTGCTGGTACGCCGGCAAGCACACCTACGACTATGGACGATTCTTCAACTCATGGGCGAGCATCGATCTGCCGGACATGGTGGCACGTGACCGCAATCACCCGGGGGTTATCATCTGGAGCATCGGCAACGAAGTCGCACAGGCGGGCGACAAGGCCACGGTGACGAAGCTCATCGACTACATTCATTCGAAGGATACGACCCGCCCGATCACCCAAGCCTATGCGGCGTGGGTCGGCGTTGACAGCATCACCGGCCTCGAAGACCTCGTGGGCATCAACTACGCCCCAGATCGATACGACTCGGTTCATACCTCCAATTCGGCGTACAAGATGATCGGCAGCGAGACGTCCTCGGCGTTACGAAGCCGAGGGATCTACAACAGCAACAACAACCAGTGCAATTCCTACGACAACCAGGCAGCTGGCTGGGGTCATACCGCTGAAACGTCTTGGAAGAACATCAACACCCGGGCTTGGATGGCGGGCGAGTTCATTTGGACTGGTTTCGACTACATCGGCGAACCAACTCCCTACACGTGGCCCTCGAAGAGCTCGTACTTCGGCATCATCGACACCGCAGACTTCCCGAAGGACGTCTTCTATTTCTACCAGAGCAAGTGGAACGCCAATGGGCCGACGATGGTCCACATCGTTCCCATGAACTGGACCAACTGGACGGCGGGGCAGGCCGTGAAAGTCATGGTTTACACCAATGCAGACAGTGTGGAGCTCTTCCTCAACAACAGCAGTCAGGGTTCGAAGACGATGAACATCGCCTCCACCGGGCACCTCGAATGGTCGGTTCCATTCGCCACAGGCACGCTCGAAGCTAGGGCCGAAAAGGGTGGGTCGGTCGTTGCGACCGACACGGTGAAGACCGCCGGCGCTGCTGCGGCACTGAAAGCCAATGCGGACCGCGCTTCGATCACGGCAGACGGGCGCGATCTCTCCTTCGTTGAGGTAGACGTTGTCGATGCTCAGGGTGTCATCGTTCCCCAGGCCAACAACAAGATCGACTTTACGCTCAGCGGTCCTGGTGCCCTCGTGGGTCTCGACGGCGGAGATGCAACCAACCACGATTCCTACAAGGGCACGTCGCATGCAGCATTCAGCGGCAAGCTGATGGCCATCGTTCAGTCCACGACGACAGCCGGGACGATTACCTTGAAGGCCTCGTCCGGAGCACTCACCGCGGCAACGGCAACCATCACGACAACGGCACCGTAGTTTGGCGGAGCCAGAACCAGACAGCTCATCAGCGCTCAGCTTGAGTGCTGGCACTCCTGCCCGCTAGGGTTTTCGTGTGTCCCTTCCAAATTACAAAACTGACGACGCCGTGACAATGAATAGCTGAAGCCTGGTTCGATTGTCTGCTCACCCATTTTGCCTCGGTCAGCCAGGGACTGCGCGACTTGAATGCGAGTCTCCTGTCGCCCCCGCGGGCCACCTGGACAGACTCGGTTGCCATATTTGAATGAGAAGGAAATCTCAATGTTCAAGAGAAACTTGCTCTCCGCAACGGCGTCCGTACTCGCGATGGTAGGTAGTGCTTGTTCATCCAACTCCGCGGCGGTCTCGGGCAATGAAAGTGGTGGCACGCCAGCGGCCGGCGGCCAATCGGCAACCGCTGGCCAACCGGCGACGAACTCAGGCTCGGGCGGCCCTCAGAGCAGCACGTCCGTCGGTGGAACGACTTCAACTGGCGGAGCCGCCCTGGGCGGTCAGCTGGGTTCGGGTGGCGCGGACAGTTCTGGGGGTCGGGTTGGTTCCGGGGGAGCTGACGCAGTGGGCGGTGCTTCAGCCACAGGCGGACGATCTGCAATGGGTGGGAACACGGCGTCTGGTGGAGCTGCGCTTGGTGGACAGCCAAGCACTGGTGGCGCGACTGGTCGAGGCGGCGGAACTGTGAACACGGGAGGGGCCGGTGGAACCACGAGCAGCGGCGGAACGGTAGGAACCGGCGGTTCATCTGGTCGTCCTACTGGCGGTAGCAGCGGAACAGCGGGTATAGGCGGCGCCGCGGGTGGTGCCGCCAACAGTAGTGGTCTGCCTTGCGACGTGGCCAAGGCTGCAGGTACGCCCTGTGTAGCTGCGCATGCAATGACGCGATCGCTTTTTGCGTCGTACAGCGGTCCCCTATTCAAAGCCCTGCGCGTCTCCGACAAGCAAGAGAAGGACATCGGCACGGTGACTGCTGGCGGGCTCGCGGACTTTGCGGCA
The DNA here is from genome assembly GCA_964454965.1 of uncultured Polyangiaceae bacterium. Classification (GTDB taxonomy): domain Bacteria; phylum Myxococcota_A; class Polyangia; order Polyangiales; family Polyangiaceae; genus FEN-1139. The sequence goes on from CAYVXY010000012.1 coordinate 46,329, forward strand.
CTCGCCACGTTCTGCTCCGGCACGACGTGCAAGGTGACAACGCTCTACGACCAGAGCGGGAACACGAACGACATGTGGCGGGCCGATGATTCAACGCAGAATCAGCCCGGCACGGTTAAGCCCTGCGACCTAATGGACATCCAGTACTGGCAGACGACGGATGGAACCAATGTGCCCATTGCCGTTGAGACCGGCGCGATGTGGAAGTCCACGGCTCAGTGTCTGAGAAATCGCGACAAGACCAAGAACATGCCTACGGGCTCCAAGCCTCAAACTACCTACGCAATCTTCCATGCCAAGTATCTAAACAACAATTGCTGCTTCAACTACGGCAATACTGGCAATGCCATCCACTACACGGGCCCCGGAACGCTCAGCGCCCTCAATTTCTCAAAGATCACTTTCTGGTCGAAAGGCACCGGCAACGGGCCGTGGGTCATGGTCGACTGGGAGCAAGGCGTGTATGCGGGGAACATCGCGAAGTGCGATTCCGGCGCAGCGCCGACCGCTGACTGTACGTCAACTGGGGAGAACACCAACCCATCGGTCACGTACGACATGGTGACGACCTTGTTCAAGCACGACGGTACCGCTCACTGGGCCATGAAGAATGGAAACGCCAAGTCTGGCGCGCTTGCGGTTAGCATCGAGCTGCCCACCCTGCCCAAAGGCTACTCGCCACTGAAACAGGAGGGCGGCCTGGGCCTCGGTGAAGGTGGTGCTGGCGATTCGAACGGCACCGGCGGCTTCTCCGAGGGCGCAGTGATCGCGGGTGAGACCACGGACGCGGTCGACGACGCGATTCAAAAGAGCATCGTGACCGTGTACGGCAAGTAGTCGGCGCGACACGTCCAGGGATAGCGCGAGAGATCAATCGAAAGCATTATTGGAAGTACTCATGAGAGACGGACTCATTGGAACAATCACCGCATTGCCGCTTAACGCCACATTCGCGCTCAATGGCTGCAACGCCACGACCGGTCCAGTGGGCAGCGGTGGTAGCTCGAGCACCGGGCAGACCGGTGGTAACGGTGGTAGCTCGACCACCCCAACTTTTGACCCATTCCCCTCACCCGTGCACGGTAACGTCGGTCAGTACGCGGCATGCATCATCGACAACACAGCTGCGTTCAAAACCGGCGCGTCCGGGCTCGCCGGTTGCGCCACGGTCATCCTCAACGATCTGCCTGCAGTTTGGGACTTCGTAGCCGCCGAACCACCAGCGAGTTGTGCCACGCTCAACCTCAACTGCGCAGAAGTGAACTACCCGACCCCTCGATAGGAGTGAATGCATGCCCACCCAGTGCACACAACGTAAGCGTTGGTCTTGGCGCAAACGAGAGTCGGCGGGCGCGCCTCGTGGGGATCCTGGAGGGTCTATGACCTTGAATCAGGAGCGCGCAAAACCCATCAGGCTCCGGGCTGGGTACCTGGCCGTCGCGCTCGTGCTGGCGTGTTCCGGATCGGGGCAAACAGGCAGTGGCAGTACGACCACCAACACCAGTACCGGCGGGGTCACTTCCGCGGGCGGTACTCGGAGTACGGGTGGATTGACCTCGTCCGGTGGCTTGCTCGGCAGTCTGCCAGGAAGCGGTGGATCGGTAGTGAGCTCGAGCGGTACGCCAGCGGATGGTGCGCAGACCTACGGCGGAAGCCAGGGTACCGGCGGCACCACTTTGACAGGGGGCAAGGTTGCGGCCACCGGCGGTGCCACTTCAACCGGTGGCATGGCCGCGGCTACGGGCGGCATCAGTACAACGGGTGGCAAGGTCGCCACAGCGGGCGGACCCAATACTACCGGCGGCAAAGGGCCGACCGGCGGAGTCACCTCAACCGGTGGTGTCGTAAGCTCTGGCGGATCGTCGCAAACCCGCGGAGTCGCCGGCGCCGCGGGTAGTTCTGGATTGACTGGTCCCTGCGACATCTACCAAACCGGCAAAACACCCTGCGTGGCCGCGCACAGCACCGTGCGGGCGCTTTACGGCGCATACACGGGCAAGCTCTATCAGTTGCGGCGTGCAGACAAGGCCACGGAAGACATTAGCGTCCTCACGCCTTCCGGCTATGCCGATTCGGCGGCACAAGACAAATTCTGCGCCGGCACCAAATGCACCATCTCCATCATCTACGATCAATCGCCACAGCACAACGATCTGACGCTCACGAGTGGTGGCTGGATTGGCACCCGCGCCAAGGAGGCAGACGCATTCGGTATCAAGGTGACTCTTAATGGCCACACCGTCTACGGGATTCACGTCCCGCTGTCGACGGATCGCGTGACCGGCGTCGGATATCGCAACAACGCGGCCACGGGTACGGCCACGGGTGACGAGCCGGAATCGATGTACATGGTGGCAAACGGCAAGGCGTACAGCAGTGAATGCTGTTTCGACTATGGCAACGCCGAAGCGAACAGCCTGAACAACGGCAACGGCACGATGGAGGCAATCTACTTCGGCAACTGCACGGCATGGGGCCGTGGTGAAGGCGCGGGCCCTTGGGTCATGGCAGATCTAGAAAACGGCCTCTTCTCCGGCAAGGCTGCGGGGCTCAACTCGGCGAACAAGTCGATTGCTTCGAGCTTTTTCACGGCCATGGTCAAAGGCAGACCGCACACTTTCGCGATCAAAGCCGGCGATGCCCAATCGGGCGTCCTATCGACCATGTACGAAGGTGCTTACCCGACAGGTGGTTACGACCCGATGAAGAAGGAGGGCGCCATCGTTCTCGGTACTGGCGGCGACAATAGCTTCATGGGTGCGGGAGACTTCTTCGAAGGAGCGATGACTACGGGCTACGCAACCGATGCGACCGATAATGCCGTGCACGCCAACATCGTGGCTGCGGGTTACGGGCGTTGAAGTCAGGTTTGTCGACCCGATGGCCAGTGGGTTGGCTCGGGAACTGATTCACGCGCAACGCCGAGCGCTCGAAGCCCGCCAATCGGCCTCGCGAACGCGGTGGCAACGCCGAATGACAATTGCCCAGCGGTCCCGACAATGTGTTCGAGTGCCATTACCAGTACTTCGTCCAGCATGCTGTCTATCACGGAGTTCTACCAAACGTCAGGATGGCGCGGCCCGAACGCCGATCATGGAGAACCCAATGGATAGCTCACGCGCACAGAGGAGTCTTGCCAGACTGATTCAACCCTACGTGTCAACACGGACACTCATGACGAAGCCACAGCCTTTGCACCAGGCCAGCTTTTCGCATTCTAGACGATCTTTGGCGACTCTCACGAAACGAGTGGGACAAAAGGTGAGGAAGCTTCCGTCCGCGCAGGGCTGCCGCCTAGGCTCTGCGGCGACCTTAGTATTGGCGCACCTCAGCCTCGCTGGAACCGCAAGCGCCAAGCCGTTCATGGACTATATCAAGCCGACGCCCATCGTCGCGCCGCTCAGCTCGGCCACTTGGGGCGTGGCGGGGGTGTTGCCGCGCGATCTATCTAACGGCATCGAGAGCGTCATGGGCGCGGGCGTGCACCCAGAATACTACTACTGGGACGGACAGATCATCAGGGCCAAGGACGGCAAGTACCACCTGTTCATGAGCACATTCTCGGGGAACACGAATTTCGGCACGGGCTGGCAGAGCTCCGACGCCTACCACGCCATCAGCGAAATCAACGTGCTAGGCCCATACGTACGCAAAGACTTCGTGTACACCAACAACGGTTCGCACAAAGGACACAACGTCTCCGCGGTCGAGCTGCCGGACGGCACGTACGCGGTTGTCGTCAGCGAGGTCGTTCCCTTCACGATCTACAAGTCGAGCTCTCTCGACGGTCCGTGGACGGGTTGCCAACCCACGAGCCAGGTCGGTGCGTCCAACATCAGCCTTTTCCCACGCCACGATGGTAGATTCCAAATCACGGAGCGTAACGGGACCATCGCGATTTCGGACACCCTGTGTGGTACCTACGTCAAGCAGAAGCCCACGTGCTCATATACCCAGAACACTACCGATGCACAGGGTAATCCGGTTGTGGGCAGCATCTACGCGAAGCGGACCTCGATACCAGGCGTATCCAATCCGGTCTATACGTGGCAAGAGGATCCCCACATTTGGCGCAGCGGAGGCGTCTACCACATCATCTATTCGGGTTCCGGGGATCGCGTTGGCTGGCACGTGTATTCAGTCGACGGCATCACGAATTGGAAGGATAACGGGTACGCCTGGTCTCCGCGGGAATACCAGAAGATCTTCTGCTACGAGGGCGGTACCACCTGCACGCAATGGTACAAGATGGAGCGCCCCGGCGTGGTCCTGCAAGACGGCCACCCCACCCACATCACCTGGGCCGTGGCCGATGTGGACAAGGACAACCAGGTCCTGCCCGGCACCAATCACGGCACCAAGGTCATCGTGGTGCCCTTCGACGGCGTGACATTCGATAATGACTTTGGTGTCGGCGGCGGCGGTGGAGCGGGGACCGGTGGTGCGTCGAGCACCGGCGGCGCTTCAGGTGCGGGTGAAAGAAATGCAACGGGCGGAAGCGCAACGGCCGGGAAATCAGCGACTACCGGTGGCAGTAGTGCAACGGGTGGAGCGGTCGCGACAGGTGGCGTCAATGCCGCAGGCGGAACCAAAGCAGCTGGTGGCCTGACGTCAACTGGTGGGACCCAAGCGACGGGTGGGACGGTGAGCGGTTCGAGCACCGGCGGCACGAGCACAGCCAACACCACTGGCGGAAGTATCGCGACGGGTGGATCGTCTAGCATTACCGGCGGCGTACCGGGCAACAGTGCCACAACTGGCGTAGGCGGTCGGCCCAGTGCGGGTGGTGCACTTGGTGTCGGAGGGGCGAATCAGTTGGGCGGCTCGACGGGCACGCTACCAGCAACTGGGGCAGCCACGAGTACCAATGACATGTCGAATTCCGGTGGCTGCAGTTGTCGGGTTGCCGGTGAGCATTCGCCAGCGAAGTCACTCGGCATCGTGGGACTTTTCGGTCTGATTGTCCTTCGCTCGCTGCGGCGGCGCTCGCACCGATAAATCCAAGTCGGATTCGCGCTACTTGCGCGCCAACGGCCAGCCGCTCGTTGACGTGGTCGGCCGCGTTGCGTCGAAAAATGTGCCGAACTTTGGCTTGCCGTGGCAATCGGACCCACCTGCCGACAGTTTACATTGGGAGTCTCGCCTCACTCCAATCCCTTTTCCGTTGCCCCGCCAAGGGAAAATCCCATGAGACTTGCACATTCTTCTCTTACGCTTTCGCTGGCAGTCTCGATCGGCGCACTTTGCGCATGCGACTCGTCAAGCCAGACGGGCGATAACGCCTCCATCGGCCTTCGCCCCACTGGGGGTGGTAACGCGAACGGAGGTGCGCTCGGCAACGGCGGGGCTGCGGTCTCTGGCGGTACTACCAGTGTCGGTGGAATGACCGGGCTCGGGGGTGCGGCTCAGAGCCCCACGGCAGGGGCTGGCGGCAGCAACACCAATGGCACCGGGTCGGGTGTGGGCGGTCTGCTTGGACGGGGAGGCACCGAGGCCACGAGCATCCCGGGCGGAAACACGTCCACCGGGGGCCAGGCACCAGCGGTCGGAGGCACGACGGCCTCCGGCAGTTCGACGACTGGTGGTTCTGCAGGTACCAGTACCTCGACCGGTGCCGGCGGCGCGACTGTCACCGGCGGCTCCACGAGCACCGGCGGCGCGATCCTGCCTCCGCACGTGTGTGACGAGCCAACGCCTTGGACTCTACCAACGACTAGCGGAGTCGTAGGCACTGGCACGGCCGCGAGTTGTACGTATAGTGACTTGAGTACCAAGGTTACCCCGGGCGGTTCAATTACGTTCAATTGTGGCAGTGCGCCGGTCACGATTGCGGTAACGAGTGCGATCACGGTCAATAAAGACACCGTCGTGGACGGGGGAGGGCTGGTCACGCTGGATGGCGGTGGCAAAAACCAAATCTTTCTGGTTGCGTCCAACCACACCCTGTCCGTGCGCAACCTGACCTTTATCAATGGCAAAGCTCCCGCGGTAACCGATGCCCCAGGCATCGGGGGTGCCCTATTGGGGAATTGGCGGAGCAAAGTTGAAATCATCGGGTGCACGTTCAAGAACAACACGGCTGGACGTGGCGGGGGGGCTGTCGGCGTCTGGACCGGCAGTTCGCTGACCATTGTCTCCAGTCGATTCTCGGGCAACAGCTCCTGGTACGGCGGAGCCGTGTACAGCCTGTATTCACCGCTACAGATCATCAATTGCGAGTTCACGAACAACTCCACTCTGCTGCTAAGTTCGGGTAGCACGGATGGGGGAGCTATCGCAACCGACGGTGCCACAACCGACGGTACGAAAGAGCCAAACAACGGCACGATTCAGATCTGCGGCACGCAGATCCACAACAATAGCGCCAATGGAAGTGGCGGCGCCGCCTACCTCTGGATGTATCCGCCGGATCAGACGATCATCGATCGAACGACGGTGGAGGGGAACACAAGCACCGGTTTCGCTGGCGCCATGCGGATCAGCAATGGTACAAGTACGATCAAGTCCTCCAGCTTTCTATCAAACACCAGTGTCAGCAACGGCGGAGGGTTCTACCTCGACTGCTCGCCCACGTGTGCGATCACTAACTCCACGATCTATGCCAACAAGAATACCAAGGGGTGGGGTGGGGCTATCTTTGCCAACGGGCAAGTTAGCCTGGACAACGTGACGTTGGCCAGCAACAACCACCAGGATACTTCAGGTAACGCCACGTGGGGCGGCGCCACTTGGACGTTCAACAACAGCATCTTCTACAACAACGGTTGCTCGAGCAAGGGCAAAGGAGCCCACGTGCTGGAGTCGGGGAGCTCAAGTTCGTGCATCACCGGAGCTATCTCCGGTGATCCGAAGTTGGGCGCTCCTGTCGACAACGGCGGACCCACGCGCACGATGCTACCGAGTTCCAGCAGCGCTGCGCTTGGGGCCGGAGCCAATTGCCAGGCCACGGACCAGCGCGGGCAGTCCCGCAACACGGCCGTTTGCGACCTGGGAGCGGTCGAGGTCCCGTAAGTTCCAAGCCGGTCGTCAGCCAAGAGAGTCGGCCGGAGGCATTCCAGCATTCGACGCGCGTCCTCTTTTCGCTCGGCAGCAGGGTGCCAAAAAACAAAGCGCCGAAGTCGTCAGACTTAGCGGCACTCCGTCTTGAAGTGCTTGATACCGCGTGCGTCGATCCTGTAGGGCGGCGCGCAAGTGGGTTGCGTCGAGTCGCGGTGTTTCCGTGGGAGCGCAGGTGCATTGGCGCCGAATGCCGGGGACTTCTGCTCGAGGCTCGGCTCCGGTTCATCGTCGACCAAGGGAAGCTGTTCGACGGGGTTCGGTACATCGTCGATGAGTGGCAGCTGCTCAGCCACCTTTGGTAGGTCGTCTTCGGAGGCAAGTTCGATGGTAAGATCGCGATCCTGATCGAACTTGACACGCGTTCGATAGGTGACGTATCCGGCGCGACGCACCTCGACGTCGTGCCACTGGTTGTCGAGTGGGAGGGACTCGGCGACGAGGACCTTGCGAAGGACGACGCCATCGATGGACACCGTCGCGAAAGCCGGACGCACTGAGAGCTTGAGGGTGATCGTGCGGCGGGGTTCCTGCAGAGGCGCCTGCGGTGCAGGAACCATCCCAGAAATGCGCTGCAGAAGCAGCGCAGCGGCGACGCAGAGGAGCAGGAGTACTCCAACCAGCACTAGCGAGCGAGGCAGAGGGCGAGAGCTGGGCGAAGCTGGCCTTTCTGGGGTCGCGCCGCGCGACCGCGGCAAGTCCAGCACGGTCTGTTCGAGGTCTGCCTCATTATCGCTTTGGACCGCAGTGATCTCCGCCTGCGTTTCCCAAGAGGCTGCCGAATTCGTAGGTTCAGCGGGTGCCAAACCAGTATTCGACCAAGAGTAGTAGTCTTCCTTCGATAGAGCCGATTCGATGACTTGTTGTGCGCGTTCGCGTTCCGGGCTGAACCATCGCGCCAGTTGGCGCCCAATCTCCTGGGTCGAGACGCGTCGGCACTCGCGGGCAATGTAGTGGTCGAGTTCTCGTTGCATCGCCTCGACCGTTTGGTAACGGGCTTGAGGTTCGAATGCCAGCGCCTTGTCACATATTGCCATCAGCGCGGCGGGGCAAGCATCGCACGAATCGCGGAGTGAGGGTATGGCCTTCGCCTTGACGCGAACAATGATTTCAGCGTCCGTGCAGTCTCCCCAGAAGCGACGTCCGGTGACGATCTCTTGCAAGAGAACACCCGCAGCAAACACGTCGGTTCGTCGGTCGAGGTGTGCCCCGAACAATTGCTCGGGTGCCATGTAGCGGAGCTTACCTTGCACGCTACTCGGCCCCAGTGTCACCTGCTGCCGCGCAACCTGCGCAATCCCGAAGTCGAGTGTCTTGATCGATCCTTCGTAGGTCACGAAAACGTTCGACGGGGAGAAATCGCGGTGAACAAGCTGCAGGGGCACGCCACCGAAGTCCGTCAATTCGTGGGCATAGTGAAGGCCGCTCAGACTCTCACACAGGATCCGAAGGAGAATGTCGCTCGGCCCTTGGTCGAGCACGCGCCTCAGAATGTCGTTGAGCGCCTGCCCCTCCAAGTACTCCATGACGATGAACGGGACTCTGCCGTTGAGCCCCACCTCGTTTACCGCAACGACGTTTGGATGACGCATGCGTGCGCAGATGCGAGCTTCGCGAAGAAAGTCGGTGCGAACCCCCGCGTTCTCGGTAAACTCGTTCTTCAATACTTTGATGACGACGAGCTTGCGAAACCCAGCCAAGCCATACGAGACAGCTAAGAAGACCCTCGACATGCCACCGGAACCAAGCTCTGCGAGGACCCGATACTTGCCCAGCCTCTCGTCACTCACGGATGGCGCGCAACTATCTGCAGGACTCTTGTCCCGCACTCCGCTCTCCATCAGCATCCTTCTGCGCGATCGAGCTCTCACTCTGCCAGGTGCCATTCGAGTTGATTATACCCCATGCAAAGTGCGTCGAGGTTGCCGTCTTCAATCGAGCGGCAAATAGGTGACTGGTTCTGTACGGCTTCTTTGCTGTGCACAATGTGGGCGGGTGTGGTGTCCAAGTCGCGTCATTGCCAGTCCGATGCAGCTCGAAGTGGCGGTCGCTCTAGCTGATCTGAACAGTACGGAATTCGACATTGCTCGCGCGAATAGGACGCGCGGTAGGTTCGTTGTGCTTTGACACACGGTCCGATGGGGACCAGCAATGTCATTGGCGCAATGGAGACAGCCACCACAGATGTGTGTGGTGCCGGTGATTCCGGCTTCATCCGGCCTTTCCAAAGGCCACCGTGTGGAAGTACCGCACGCGCCCTCAACGACCGGCGCGGTCGGACGAAACGATGAGTAGTAGCTGATCCTTGTGAGAGGCCGGCGTCTGAAGCCGATGAGGATGTGCTATGGTTCTATGTTGTCATCGGCGAATGCCTTGCAAGGTGAAGCCCAGGGGCGCTGCGCCAATTGCATCTGACCACCTATGGGCCCGAGTCCCTTTTCTGGGGGGCGACTTGACATCTGGAATCCGTGGATGCGTTTTGTCGAGCAAGTCAGCTGGTGACTTTCGCAGCCTGATCCCACAGGTTACTTCATGGACTCTGGGCAATGCCTACGCTGAGCGCTATCACAGCCGCGCCGGGGCCAGGGTGTCGTTACCGCGTTGCATCAACCATAACCAAGCATGAAGCAAGAAGCGGTTTGACCAGCTACAGCACGAATGCCAAATCGTGCTGGATGCGCGTCGGTCCTTGTGTGGACGAGCTCAACGCTCCACTGGTGCCCAAGTCCGAAAGGCCTCCATCAACGAATTGCGGACAGCAAATAGCAGAAACCCCGTCTGCACTCAGCCTGTGACGTCGCGCTACGAGGAGCGCACGGGGCGACTCGAGAGCTGGGAATTTTGACTACCTGGTCGAAGGGAGGTCGAGCTCTGGTTGGCTCCGTGCGCCATGGGAAACGGGAATGACCGTGCGGCGTCGCACCTTCGAGAAGCCATTGAAGTCGTCTGTAAGGGGTTGGTCGATCGTAAGTCGTTCGTGGCGCTTTTCGTGCTTGCCGCGGTGGCGCGGGAGCATGTCCTCGTGGACGAGGCCACCTGGCTGCTGGCCGACTTCTGGGTTCTGTTTGTTACACGCCGAAAGGTTTGGCGATCTTTGCCGCCGGAGTGATGACATGAGCTCACTCGCTCTAGCGGCTTGCCCCAAGGCCAAGAGGCGGAACGTCTGGTTCAATTCGGTAACGCTAACTGATTGATCTCATGTGCCATAATGGTAGGAAGCTAGAACTGAACCCAGTTAATAGACTAGACTCATACTTCACGGTCCTGAGTTCGACAGCAGTGCAGCGAGTGGCATAACGCCTGCACGACAAACGACGATTGAAAACGCATTGCGCGCCTGGGAACGAGTCTCTTCACTTCGATTCGTGAGAAGAACCACACAGAACGACTACATCAGTTTCTTTAACGGCGCTGGCTGTTGGTCCAATGTCGGGCGCCAAGTTGGTGCGCAGTCGATCTCCCTCCAGGACAACGCCGCTGGAACCTGCATGCTGCAGGACAAGATCATGCACGAAGTTGGTCATGCCGTCGGACTCTGGCATGAGCAGTCGCGTCAGGACCGAGACAACTTCGTGATCGTGGATTTGTGCTATGTCCAGGCTGGCAAGGAACATAACTTCAACAAAGAGGACTCCAACGCGGTAGGCGACTACGACAGCCTCTCACTCATGCACTACGCATCGAGTGCTTTTCAAACCTCGCTCAGGACGGACAAGCCGCAATGCGCGGGGAAGCCTGCTTCGGGTTGGCCGCTTCTCAGGTTGGACGGCACACAGATACAGCCGAGCAATGCCCCAACGGCTGGCGATGTGCACGGCATCGCGACCCTCTATGGGGACACGTCTCGCAACGACTTCAACGGCCACGGCAAAGTCGACATCCTTTGGCACAATGGCGTGTCGGGCGATACCCACGTCTGGTATATTGACGGCATCCGGCGTCTCGATGGGCAGTCCGTCTAAGATCCCAATATACCCAATCTCCCTGACTATGTGACCGACTCTAGCGGATGGCGCAGCGCAGGAGCAGGTAACTAGTAGCTCGATTCTATCGAGTCGAGTCACCAGAAAGTCGCAAAGCGAACTTGGGCGTGCGCCATGTTCAAGGAAGCGAGGCTGCGCCCGAGTTCTCTGTGGCGTTGGTGCGAAAAACACCATACTGCGGCCAACGATTTCGCCCGTAGACACCGTTCACCCCTTGCCAACTGAGGCTGCGGTGAACGGTGTCGATGGTTCTCGATCTTCTTGGTTTGAATGAAACGGAAAGTGAACGACCGAAAGCGAGCTTGGTCGACCACATGGGCAAGGTGCTTAGGTGGTGGCGGATTTCCGCATCCAGATGGCACCATTCGATGTAGGTCAAGTCTCGGTGGACCGCTCAACTCCTACCAATGGGAAGTGGTATGAACGCTTGCGACGATTTTCCGCACAGGACGGGAAGCGGCGCAGTCGCGCAATCGCCAAATACTTGCGCGAGCTAGTCATTTGCTCTGACGTCAGGTGACGGATCCTTTGGCTCGCCTCTATGATGCGGACCGTATGGCGCGCTTTGGTGGGAAGGTGCAACGAACTCCAGCAGCGCCTTGTCTTTCTAACCAGTTCACGATATCGGTGAATAATGAACGACTGGCGCCTAAGGCTCGGCAGTGCGATATGTGCGTTGTTCGTCTTCTTCGCGTGCGGCACGGCCAACATTACCGATAACCGTGGAGTCGGCGGAAGCAACGCACAGGGCCGTGGAGGCGAAGCTGGCAACGGGAGCACAGCCGGTGGTGAGAGCTCCGTCGGCGGCGGCAGCATTGGGACGATGCCGGGTGGAGACGTTACTCACGGAGAGCTGGTTCAATCAGAACGGGCGATCGGTTGGCGGTATTGTCTGGATCAACTACAGCGATGCGGGCGGCGATGCGCAGGGCGCACCGCCGTCGAACATGTGCGAGTCGATCTTCGAGTCGAAGGGCAATGGCCCGAACGACAGGCTTTACGTGATTCGCTCCTACCTGTCGGTGGCGACGTTGGTGTTTCTGCGCAACAGTGGCGACGCGGCCATCGAGAACTACTGTCGCGATGTGCAAGATTTCGGCGATTCCTCGAAGCACCTCAACGGCATCGGCAACTCTGGCGGGCAGAAGGCCACACTGTGGCTGCGCAACAATATGGTGATGGTGAAGCGGTCTGACTCCACGCAGCTCACTGATGTCATTCAGATGGCCGCAGACGATGGCTCTTACCTCGGCACCGGGACCAACCTTGACGGCTCTCAGGGTTATACCATCAAAGACAACTACCTGGGCGGTGCGGCGTACGTGCTGCAGCTTGGTCAAGACAAGTCGAACACCACCACGGCGTCGTTGCGCTCGGTCAACGTCACCGGCAACAGGTTCACCACCAGCCTCTACCCGAACTCTGGTCAGAGCGGCCTCGGGTACAAGGGTCCGATCAACTGGTTGGTTCAGGGCACTTGGTCAAACAACAGTTGGGCCGACGGCGCCAACGCCGCGCAGACCATTTCGTCGAGTGCGGTTGCGGACGGGCCTTGAGCCGTCACGGTGGCGGAGCAATCTCATCGGCGTTGCCGAGCTCGATGAGTTGAGTATCGAGCTCGGCGACGCCACCGCCGAATAAGACTCGAGTGCGCTTCAGGCTTGGGGTTGCGTTTCTGGGCGCGAGCGGGTCCGTAGTGCCTAAGCTTGCCGAAACCATGTCGATCCGTTCGTCACTTGCGGGGAGTGGCACGTTCGGTATCTGCTCAATGAGTCTGTCGCGCACTACTGTCGCGAGGCGGTTTGAGTTGCTGCGGCCGGTCTTCGGACACTGTGGGAGCCGCACCCTGGACGGCTCTCGCTCTACGTTCGTCCCCACTAGACGTTCCGCGCTCTAGCCCTGTTCAGCAAGCCAGGCGGAAACCCAGACCAACGCGGCGTTCCAATTGATGGCAACTTCGTTGGTTGAGTACGAATTGATGTCATCAATGTAGCACTTATGTGGCGCGCAGCCGGCGAGTTCGCTGCTAGCAATCGGATCTTGCAAGGCCGAATTCGGTCCCCCAGCGAGCGAGCCGTGCGGTGGATGCGGCAACGATGGGTCCGCTTGATTGGACCAGAACCGATGGTGCTGGTTCTGGCTGTAGCGCGAGCCGTAGCCGGTGACGTACGACTGATTCAAGCCATTGCGCCCCAAGATGTAGTCCATTGCTTCGAAGGCGGCGTCGCGATACTTCCGATTGCGAGTCAGGTCGTACGCCGCCGCGATCAGCACAATTTGATCCAGAACCTGAACATTCGAGCCCCACCAGTATTGTAGGTCTTCGGGTTGGTATGGGTTCGGATAGCCCTGGGTGCGCATGAGTGTAATCAATCGCTCAGCGTTGCTCACCAGCGCGTCGCGTACTCCATCATGCTGCTTGTGCGAAAGGCGATTCGGGACCAATGCTAAAGAGAGATCAGCCAAGGCCGATACATCACGCCAGGTGAACCCGGTGGCTGGGATCCCATGGCCTTGGAAGTGTGGCGATGCTACGACGAAGTCTCGGTATTCCTTCCTGCCCGTCGTAACAAACAACTCAGCAGCGGCCCAATAGAACTCATCTGACAGGGTGTCGTCGGCGTAGTCGCCTCCACCACTCTGCGGCGTGAACGTGTAAACGGAGGGATTCGCTACTGCCGCGACCCAGGCTTTCTCCGCAGCGATGAGACAGCGTTGAGCGAAACGAGGATCCCATTTGCGCCATACTCGACCGCATTGAGCCGCGGTTGCAGCCAGATTCAACGTGGCAGCGGTGCTGGGGGGGTGAATGTGCCCGACCTCGGCATCCTGCTCTGGCAAAGTCGGGATCATTGTCCAGTAGTCATCGTGGACGCGATGGAATGCCATGCCTTGGTTGGGTTGCCCGTCGGGGACTTGCATGCGGAGCATGAACTCCTGCTCCCATCGGGCCTCGTCCAATATGTCGGGGACGCCGTTGTTTCGTTCGGGTAGAGGCTGACTGCCGTCACGCAGCGCGTGAGCTGCACAGCCTTGGGCGCGCTCGTAGGTATTGACCAGTTGCCATACGGAAACCCCGCCATTTGCGACGTATTTGCCCTGATCGCCAGCGTCGTACCACCCGCCTCGGACATCGCGGGAATAGCTACAAGCCTCGGGCAGACAGGGAACCATGATGTCGCCCTGATTGGGCGCCACACCCAGGTGTCCTGCAGGACGCGCATATTGTTCGCCAGCGTATTGAGCTTCGATGGCGATCCCGCTGCGCTGAATGTAAAAGAACTGGAGCGAGTCGCGGCGAAGGCCATCGTACAGCTCAGTGGAGATGTCGACTGGGTAGCTGTGGCTTTCGCCGAGATTCAAGGTAAAGCCCTTGCCCGCGCGACGATAGCTCGAAAAATCGATCAGTTGAACGGTGTCGCCGGACACCACGTCGCCACCAAACGCGGAGGTGTGCCCGCTGGCGACGACCAGGCCGTTCAGATCCTTCCCATCGATGTCTGATCCCGACCATGGCTGTCTCCCCTTCTGAGCCGAATCTTGACCCCTTGCCGACGCCTAGTCGAGGGTTCTGCTCCGTTCCAGAACGCAACCACTACGCAAATGAACGAAGGAACACTCGTCGGCGCCCGAAGATGGATACCACTGAAGGCAAGCAGCAGGTCTGAAGGATGATTCGACAGTGGAAAACTGCCGGGGTTCTGCGCAGTTGCTCGTTCGATCCTCGGCTGTGGCCAGCGGCTGCAGGCGCGCTGGTGGCTCTCGATGGCGGTCAGTCTCTGGGCGCTGGCCGTTGGCCACCCCCGGGCCAGCCCTGGCCGGCGTGTCACTTGCGGAAATGCAGAAGCAGCCGCGGTTCTACGTGCTGAAAGGCGCCGGCATCATTCGTGCACCAGGGATCGCGTCAGGAACTTCAACTGGATCATAGGAGTGGGTATGGGGGTGCAAGTGATTCTCAACATCGATCCGCGCGGCATTGACGACGCACAATGGGAAGCGGCCTACGACGAGACTGCGATGCTCCTTTCCGCATGGCAACCGCCGCTGCTCGGATGGGACCAGCGTCTCGTCGAAGGGATCCGGGTGGTAATGTACACGAACTCCGTTACAGGGTTCAATGCCGGAGGGGCCCATTGGTGTGTCGTTGGCGATCGGGAAACCCTGCGGACTGCGGAGTGCCAAGAGTTGTACCGCGACCTGTCCCGCTACCGGTCGGGGTCCGATAGGTTTGACAGGTCCGAACGCCCAGCTTGCAATGACATCGTTGTGGATGCCGCTCGGGCGGACGGGCACGACAGTGGCCGGTCAGTACAGGTCATTGGGGACACAACACAGGGGTACCCGTATCACTTCGCAGTTCTCGCTGCTGCCATGCTGATCGAGGAGAGGTTTCCCGCACACGCGATGGTGGGGGGTGACATCGATAGGGGCCAGGCCAAGGAGGCTGCACACCTGGCAGAGCCGATCCTGAAGCGACGACTCGTGCTTCCAGTGCGCGTGGATGCGCCGCGCCTGATCGAGCGACTCAAGGCTAGTTATAGTCCCGACGAACTCCCAGGCGCGTTTCACCGTGTCTACCTCGGCGAATGCGGAGCCGAGGAGGCAGTCCTTCGGGCATTTCCTAGCGAAGAGGGCACCAGACTGTGGAGGGCGGCGCTATCGTCCCACTCCTCTCCGGCAGTCCTCGGTGTTGTGCGACTGATGATCGATTGGCTCAACTCCGGCAGGAAGTTGTCCGATGCATGCCGCTTCGCGTGTCTCGAGCCTGCAGGTCCGCGGTATGCGCCGGAGTGCTTCATCAACACACTGGCATTGACTTGGATCGCCGTTCCGACGACCGTTCGGGAGGCTCTGGGTGCGTTCCGCATGCCGACGGGGGCGGCGCATACTGTTGCCTCGCTGTTCGGTTCATTCTTCCTGGACATGCAGGCTACAGGTCGAAACCTTCGGATCACGATGGAGTTCGACGAAATTGCCCGCGAACTCACTCAAGCATTTGGAGATGCTGCGCCGGAGCTAGTGTCTCGACTCTTCAGGGAAAGTGCCACGCTTGAGGAAAGTCTGTCGGAGCTGACCGGGGGCGTGGCAGCGCTCGTCGAGGAGGCTCGAACAGTGAGGCCGGACGACACCGAGTCTCTTATTACCATCCGAGACGTGGCTGCTCTTGGCGAAGCCCAGGACCTATGGGTACGAGTGGCCGCATGGAACGTCCAACGCGCAATCGCGCGGCTGAAGGTTCTACCCGGATCAATGGATGCTCTCGCTTCGACGAGCAAGGCGAGGCGCTTCATCGCCCAGATGATCGCGACGCACGGTCCGACAATCACCGAAGGCGCGTGGTCGCACATTCTCACCGAGGAAAGCTCGGAAGTGCTAATGTGGTACATGGCACTCGTGAGCTTGTCCTCACGAGGACTTCACCAGTTGCAGGTACGACGAGCATTGTTGGAAAACCAGCAACTTCTTCGTCTCGCAATGGCACTCGCAGCGGACACGAGTCAAATGCTAGCGGTCGAGGAAATCGTGACTCAGGCACGCAACCAGGCAAAGGTAAGAGGGCTCTGACGCGACGACGAGGCTGCATTGTTCGACCGGGAGCCTACCTCCTCAACCACCTCACCCGATCCTCCGGTGTAAGCAGCGGCGCTTGCAGGCGCACTGGAGTTCCAAAGTGCTTGTAGAGCAAATCACCGGAACCAGTAAGGCGCTCTGCGCCCGACTGACTCAGGATCATGTTCGATTCGATGGCGCTCTGCAGGTAGAGGGCGACGCGGCAGGGCAGGTTCGATTGGATGGCACCGGAAATGGTCGCGCGACTCGGTTGCTGAGTCGCGAGGATCAGATGCACGCCAGCCGCACGCCCCTTGGCGCCAAGCAGGGCCACTGCCTGTTCAAGCGCGGACTTCTCCAGCTTTTGCTGCGAAATCAGGGCATAGTACTCGTCGCAGACGCAGACAATGCGACAGAGCGGCTTCTTCGTCTTCTCCACGTACTCGCGTAGGTTGTCACAGCCGGCGCCGTGAACGAGCTCGTAGCGCCGATCCATCTCCTCGATGAGTTCTTGGAAGATCTCGCTGGAGGCACGATCCGTGTTGGGGATCCACCACGAGTCCTTCTTCCACAGGTACCTCGAGTGCTCGAGATCTCCAAACGCCGCTAGCTTGGGATCGAGCGTGACGAATCGGACGGTATCGGGCGTGTTCGTCGCAATCAGTCCGGCAATCACCATGCGAAGCCACTCACTCTTACCGCTGCCGGTCGTGCCTGCAACGAGGATGTGGGAGCGGCCCGAACTTGCCAGATCGGCGAATTGAAAGTGATTCGCTGAGTCGACGCCCAAAGGGACGTTGGCAGAGCCGCGCAGGCTATCCAGCTTTGGCAGCTGTACCAACACACTCGAAAAGAGCACTGACTCTGGATCGGGGCGTTCGATGTCGACGAAGAGGCGACCGGCATCTTGCACTATCATTGGCGGTCTCGAGAGCGCGAGACGATGCTGAACCTCTTCGGTGCGACGCCGCAGACTGTCGACTCGCATCCTCGTCGAAAGTCTGATTTCGAAGCGCATGAACCGAGGGGCTATCTGCGGCGTGCCGCGGATCTCGAAGCCAACGCCTTGCTCGCGATAGGCACGCTGAAGGCGTCTGGCGAGCTCCTCGGATTGGGCTGAGCGGCGCGATGACACCGGGACAAGTTCTGAAACATCGGAAGGACGGGAATTGTCCATCACGACTCCGGCGAGGCTACCGATTAGGTCGATGAGGCGCTCCTCTGCAGGCTCGAGAGCATTCGCCGGTACCAATTGCTCATCAAGCTCTGGCGAGAATCTGGCGAGTGAAAGAGCCGAGTGAGATGCCTGGTTACCTGTCCGACTCAAGATGAGGTGGTAGAGCACCGCCTGCCCCAAATCTACGACCGGCGTGGCGCGACCGAGCTTCAGCTCCAGAGCGCAGAAGTTCGTGGTTCCTGGTACGCGCAGCACTGAATCGGCAATCCCAACGAGCTGCACCGGCTCAGTCCAATCCGCTCTTTGGAGCTCACAGGCGAGCGGCACCTCCGCTGCCATGAGTTCATGCAGCTGCTCCCAGGTGCCTTGAAGTTGGGGCTTTCGGTCCAGGAGCGCGATCACGATAGAATCAAGCCAGCGGCAAAGATTCTGCGTGGCGCGCCAACACATCATTACTTGGGCACTGGCGTCTTGCAGCGAAGCGGCGTGGCGTACAATTCGTGGCGCGAACAGACGAGTCCAGGTATTAGACAGCAGTTGCTCAAGACGACGGCTCTCGTCATGTCGACCTTCGGCGATGATTCGAAGCCCACTCTTTTCCGGATTGGCGCTGATTAGATTGGCAAATGTCTGGTGGAAAATGGCACCAAGCAAGAGAGTGGCTGGTTCGCCAGTGCCTGCAGCATCAGGACCAGCCGCGCCCTGGAGCGCAGAGCGCACATTGCTAACCGAGAGTACGATAGTCATGATAATGCCTCGGCCTCGGCGACGATGCCTGCAACATCGACGACGACCTCTGGTAGCCCCTCCAGCAGGAGAAAGCGTTCCGTCGCTGTTCGTGCCACTTCGACGATACGACGTGCAGGGATGCCGAGATGGGCACTTGCCACGTCGACCTCCAAAATGCGCTTGCGCGACAGCAGTTCAGCCAGATCGTCCGCCGCGGTGTCCAGCGAGAGTGACGGCTCACTGACGATGGAATCGACTAGCTCAGTGACCGGTTCAATCAGGAGATCTGTGCCGAGATTGCGCAGCCACGCGACGACATTGTGTTCAGATACGCTTCCGCCGTCGTTGGTCAAATCGCCGGACTTTGCATCTGCCAAGAGCTCTCCGAGTGCGGCGAGCGCGGAGAGCGCTTCGACAGTGGGTTCGATGAGTGCGATACCTTTGGTGCGGAGCGCCTTGAGGTGTTCCCTGGTCTTTAGTGCGCTCTTTGCAATAGTTAACCGCGGATCGCGCAGAATCAACGTGCGTGCGCCATCGCAGCGCGGGGTGTTGGCCAATATGCGCTTCAATCTCGGGCCAAGGCTACGGCCGTCCGCTTCGTTGCAGATCTCAACGGCGATCGGAGGCTCTGCGTCCAGGATGAAATCTGCGGTCTTCGGCTCAGGGACATGGCCCCGCACACCGTGCAGGATTGAGATCGCCTCGAGACCTTGTAGGACTATGCGTTCCGTGTCGGCTGGGGTCGACTCGCGTATGACCGTTGCGCGACGCTCATCGAACGCGGTCCGCAGAAAGGTTTGCGTGTCGGGACGCACCGCGGCGTGACCAAACTCAGCTTGCTCGAAAGCTCGTGCGGCGTTCGACAGGACGCGCCGTGCGACGCAGGGTGACTCTTGTGCAAGCTCTGTCACGAGCGAGGGTGAGAGTACGAACGGATTCGATGGCGAGCTCTTCTGCGAATCCGGAACTTGACTCAGTCGCGCTTCGAGGAGCCGCTCGACTTGGTTCCGCGTGAGCGACTGAAGTAGGGCTTCGCGTCGAGCCATGCGGTCACGGTCGGCTCCCCGCACCGACGCTTTGAGCACGTCCAAGTACGAGCTTTGGAGACAGGTAATGAGAAAGACATTCGGATCGGAATCGCAGAGATCGGCAGCCATGCGGCCAAACTTGTAGAACGCATCCCGATCTTCCAGTCCGCGCTGCAGCGCCTCGAGCTGGTCGAAACAGAACACGATGGGCAGCGTCTCACCTGCCAGTCGGCATAGCGCAGTCACTGTCTCTCGGGCAGCAGATTCGCGGTCTTCGACGACGTCGGGTCCGACAGAGAGCTGCGACAGAACCGAGTCAGGCAGGCTTTCACCCGCCAACCAGGCACTGGCGTCGCGAACGTGTCGGCTGCAAACTAGGTGTTCCAACACCACGCAGAGATCTCGGGGCAAGCCTAGGGACTCGGCAACTTTGCCAAGATGGGAGATGAGCGTGTCCTGGTCAGCCCCGCTGAGTACGCGAAGTCCCATGACTCTTGCTCTGGGGGACGTTGCGTCGCCCAGACTCATCTGATGCGCGATCAGACGTTGAAGTTGAGTTACGCCTTGGTCGCGGCGCATGAGGTCGCTTGTCAGTCGTTTTCGGACGTGTTGCCACAATAGTGATGGGCTGGTCTGGAGCCGCACGAACACGAAGACGCAATGCAACACGCGATCCGGTGCAGCGGCTGCTGTCTCCGCGAGGTGGCGCTGCAATCGTGTCAAGAGATGGGTCTTGCCCGAACCAGCGGGTCCGTAGATCAAGAGCGAGTCTGGCACGCCTTGCGCTGCCGACTCGATTCCGACGAGACATGCCCGGAATACGTCATTGTGGATCTCTGCAACATCGGTAGGGCTTTGCCAGGCATCCTGGACTACGTTATCGCGGAATGGATTCGAGACGATTGGATCGGTCATGGTGCCCTCCGAAGAGCAATGCCAACGAAGTAGTTGCCGCGTCTGTCGACTACGAGTTCCGCACGGTCCGGCTCCGACAACGATTCAGGGAAATCGTGATGGTGCAGGGTCACGAGTTCGTCGCACATGAGCTCGAGGGCAACGCGATCGAAGTGTTGCTTGTCGAATGGCAGGCGAGCGCGAAGCTCGCGGATCGACAAAAGCCCGTTTGAACTGGTATCGAGTGCAAGGGCGAAGAGCTCGAGCAAGAAGCGTTCCCGTTCGGTTGGCTTGGACTCCGATCCGCTGGGCGAAATCATCTCGAGTTCAGCAAGAATGGCTCTCAGAAGCTCCGCTTTGCGAACACGCTTCCCGGTTGGCGAGGCAAGGACCTTCCGCAATGCAGCAAACACCGTCTTGAGTAGGCCGCCAACGTCCGGGTTGACGCCGAAGCGCTTGAGCTTCGACCCCTTCGCTGGCGGATGGACAAACACATCGCCTCGCGCCAGGGCTGCCTTCAACCACTCCTTGGAAAGATCGCCAAATCCGAGGTGTGATGATTCGACTTTGAGTCGGATAGCTGACTCACTAAGGGGCCCATCAGCAATTGCTTGGGCTACGGATTGAGCCAATGCATCGAAGGGGTCGCATTCGAAGAAGCGGACCTTCTTTGCGCTGCTCCAACGATAGAGCTCCCGGCGTGCTGCGAGCTGGTTTGCGGCCTCGAGCACGCGCTTGTCGGATTTCTTGTACTCGGACGAGAGCTCCCGCCTTAAGTCGCTTCCTGAGAGACCTGGCACCCGAGCCACGATGTCCCGTGCCACTTGTTCCAACTCTTGATCCGTAAAGACGCGGGGTGGTAAAGCCTTGCTCTTCGCTGCCATGGGAACGGGAGGTTAACGCATCCAATGACCCAGCGGAATAGCCGGATCCCTGATTGCCAATCCGGAATCCACGTGGTCGTCAATAGGTGACCCCATTTGTCGACGACTTGACCCAACCAGGGCAGTTCAGTGCAAGCGACGGCTGCAATTCTGCAGCCCGGTTGGCATGAGGCCAGGCCGTCCAAGCTTGTCCGTGTTGTCTAGCACCATTGCCAGACCATTGGCTAAACGAGCGAGCGTGGAGGCCGTCGAACGTCATGCTTCTGCAGGACTTGTGACGCATTCGTGGCAATCTCGAATTGGCTTTCGCCGCCCGATGCCAATGCGACAATCATGTTCGCGCCAGCAACGGCCATCTTCATCAGCGGGCTGTCCGCAATGATGATGATTCCTTTGCGAAGGTAGCCCTTGGGACGACTCTTGATACGCTGCAGCCAGTGGCGGCGGGCATCGCTATCGTAGCTACGAAAGCTACGCCAATCGTGGATTCCAAGCAACCCCCCGTGGCGAGCAACTTCCTCGCGATGCTGCTTGAGAATGAGGTCGACCCAATTGCTCAATACCTCCGCGACGCGCGGGGTGGCGTGCGTGGGCGTCGTCTGAGTGACCAAAGTCGCTGCGTTCGTGTACCACGCAAATCCGACCTCCGGATCGCTGAATTGGATAGGCCAAGCGTTGAATGGCGGCAGGGGTTCCGCCTGGTTGGGTGAGGGCTCGCGTTGCTCAGTTGGCGGCATGGCAGCCTTAGCGTCAGAGGTTTTGGAATCCGTTGCCAATACGACCGTCGCGATCGAGGGATTCAGGGTGTCGTCTCAAGTTAGAATAACCTCGGAAAGTCAATTGGTTAGCTTGGCTGAGCCTTCTTGTGGGGTTGTGCCGGCGCGCAAACGGCGGGGTTCAACCGTCGCTTCGCCGTTCGCGTTCGTCACGACGGGGGCGGTCGGGCCGCGCTCGGTTGCATTGGGTCGAGCGGCTGTTTGTTGCCCGCCTCACGAGCACTTCAATTCCAGGCATTGGAGCTTGTGCCAGTGAGTCTGCGAGCTTCGCAACCGGGCTGAACAGACGGCGTGTGAGGCTACCGCTCGCGGCTCCTAGCTCCAAATCCGGCCCTCGATTTCGTGACAGATTTGGCGCCAACCTGACACTGCACGAGCGTGCACGTAAGGTCGAGTGGAACTGTCTGCATGCTCGTTGGAAAGAGCCAGCTTACGTCCACGCAGGCCCGCAATCGCAACGTGGGCATGATGGATCGCCCAACACCCGCCAAAGAAGAAGGATATGAACTTTCATAGGAATCGAGTCTGCTGGGTTGCATCGGTCAGTTTTGGGCTGTTGGCTGCGGTGTCAGCACAGGCGGCGGAGCTGCAGAAGGTCACCCAGAGTGATTGGCAAGGTGGCGTCAGTCTGCCGAGCTACATGAACATGTACCTCTATGTTCCCGACAATCTTGCCACCAAGCCGCCCATCTTGGTTGCGTCGCATCATTGCCAAGGGACAGGCACGACGACCTACAACGAAACGAAGTCGACCTTCGTGTCTCAAGCCGACAAGAACGGCTACATCATCATCTATCCGGAGGCGACTGGCCACAACTGTTGGGACGTCGGCTCGGCGAAGGCGCTAGCGCACGATGGTGGCGGCGACACCCACGCCGTTGCCCAAATGGTAAAGCACACTATTGCCAAGTACAACGCAGACGCTGCTCGCGTCTACGCTTTCGGAGGTTCCTCGGGCGGGATGATGACGCAGGCGCTACTCGGGATCTATCCGGATATTTTCATGGCCGGCGTGTCGATCTCTGGTGTGCCGTGCGGTTGTTGGGCTGTGGGATACACTGGTGACGTTGCCACGGACGGACAGTGGAGTGGGTCATGTGCGGGTGGCACGGTCACCAAGACTGCTCAAGCCTGGGGTGATCTCGTTCGCTCCATGTATCCAAGTTACACCGGTCACCGCGCGCGTCTGCAGCTGTGGCATGGCGATCCGGATAGCGTCATCAGCTTCGTGAACTTTGGCGAGGCGATCAAGGAATGGACGAACGTTCTCGGGCTGAGTGCGACCCCCACGAAGACGGAGAGCCCAAGCACCTCGACGACGCATCAGACTTGGAACAACACCTGTGGAGTCAAGGTGCTTGAGACCTTTGCCATCAAGGGCGCTGCTCATGCCGTGCAGTGGGACATCGCTACGGCTTCGTCATTTCTCGGACTCGACAAAGCTGGCGGTCAGGATCCGGAGATTATAGCCTGTTCTGGTGCGGGTGGTGTTGGGGGTGCATCAGGGGCCGCGGGAGCAGCTGCTGGTGTCGCGAGTGGGGGCGTGGGCGCTTCTGGAACGAAGGCAGCTGGCGGGAGCGGCGTTGGAGGCTCAGTCACGGGCGGAGTGAGCACGTCCGGTGGAAGCGACGGGGTTGGCGGTTTGACCACTGGAGGAGCAAGAGCGACCGGTGGAACGTCATTCAGTACCTCGACCGGCGGTGCGCTGAGCGAAGGTGGCCTGAACGCGGTCGGCGGCAAGTCGAGTGGCGGAGCTGCGGCCGCCAATGGAGGCGTAGTTGCGACGGGTGGCGCCCCGAGCAACGGCGGCAACGCCGTTCAAGGAGGCAACGTCAGTGCCAGATCGGGCGGCGCACCCGCGTCTGGTGGCTCCACCTTGCCGAGCAATGGCGGAGCCGTTACTGGGACGGTCGCCGAGGGCGATAGTCCAAGCGGTTGCAGCTGCGCACTACCGGGACTCGGCTCGAGTGGCCTAAGCGGTAAGCTCGCGGGGTTCCTTCTCAGTGCGCTTGCGATGCGGTTGCATCGCCGCAAACGGCATGCTGCATGAGCCACGCTCCACGCGTCCGAACGTTTGGGCAACGAGGAACTTTGTCCTTCACTTGGGGCATCATCTAACTGCGGCGGCTGGACCCTCGGGGTGACTTGCGTGCACGGACACGCGGTGCCGTCAGCAAATTTCGTCAGGACCGCTGGCGCAAACCTGGTGTCTACCAACCACTCCAAGTCGGGGTGTCATCGTCGCAGAGGGGTGAAGTCTTTGCCGTGCGAGTCATCGGGGCAAACACGTGGACCGCATCGCCAATGCGCAATGTAATGGATGCGGTGTCTGCGGCAATAGCGAACTCGCCGGTCAAAAACGCGCCTTCCGGTGCGCGCGCCTCGAAGCTTTGACCGTCAACGCTATAGGTCAGGTATTGGCTGAAGTCACCTGCCGTCGTGTCGGTACAGGGTCTGTCACCCGAAAACAGCCGCCCGTTTTCGCAGAAGATGAAGCACTGGTCCCCATCAGGAAAGCTTGGCTCATTGCCGTACCAGGCCCCGACGAGCGCAGCCTGACCCGACGCGGAGGTCTGTTCAACGCCACCCGAGGCGCTCTCGTCATCACACGAGGCAGCGCCGAGCCCCAATAGCCCAACAATTAGTTTTAGCGTGATGTACCGCATGCCAAGTAGAATAGCACGCGCATGAGGACTGGTGGTGGCCATTGACGGCCCCGATCACCTTACGTCGAAGGCGCAACAATCACGATGCACCCGTTCTCTGCAACGTGCTGGCTGGCGATTGGTCAAAGGGGGCTGACGCACAGAACGCCGAACTGAAACCCGCGTGGGGTCATGAGGTGAGTGCGCTTATCGATGAACTCTACCCAATCACGGCAGTCCAGCGCGCGCGACGGACTGCTATTTGTCGGGCCGGTTGGCATGGGCGAAGGTTTGCCTCGTTGGACAATTCGCTTCGGGGACCCACCACGGAATCCTGTTGGTACGCGACCCAGACCAAGGGCAACTTGTCCCGAAAGGATGCACCTGTTGGTCGCGCGGCGTTCACTTCGGACGCGGCGCTGACTTCTTCGGCAGGATTTGAGGCCGCTCAATCTCTTGGGCAAGCAGCTGCTTGCCTTTCGCCAGGGTCGCAGGAACTTGGGTGGAGCGGGTTCATGCGTCGGCCTGAAGTTCAGTCGGCTTCGTCTCTGCCTGCTCCGCGTCGAGTGTGTCGAGCAAAGTGTCACAGCGTGACATGAAGGATGGATGGACCCCAGCGGCCAAGACCAAGCATTGCGCTAAGCATCGGCATGGTTGCAATGGGATTGCATCGGGCAATAATCGTTGGTCTTGCCCTCTTCGTGACGACGGCCGGCTACGCACAAGCGCCGCGGGAAGGTTCGGGTACGTCTGGTCGCCCCGCGTACTATCTCGAACTTCCCACCCTCGACGCTAGCTCGCGAGGTACCTCCGGCTACCCAGTCCCGAGTGCGCAGCAATCGCTTTGGGTGACAGCCGACAGCTATCAGCTGGTCAACCACTACTTGAGTCGCTGGACTGGGTTCGATGAGAAGACGGGCTTTGCTGCACTTCTCCCCGGGACTGCGATTGTTGGCGCCAACGCCGTGATGTTGATCCTGCCGCCGGGCATGGAGTGGCAGCACGAACAGTGGCACAAGGTGGTGTTATCGATGCATCACATCGACAGCAAGGCCAATGCCAATAACGTCAGCAACGTTTCTGATGCATCGCTGGCGGCGCTGAAGCGCGAGCACCCGGCCGACTTTGTGCGCTTGCACACTGCTGCAATCGAAGGCGGTTACGAAGTGGCCACCGCCCTCGAAAAGACACAGTTCTTTCGGCGCACGACCAGCTGGAACGTAGCGACCCTATGGTCCCTATATGCGGGCAATTCGCTCTACATGCATATTTGTGCCAGCGCGATGTCCGGCAACGAACTGGACTACTTCGCCGCACAAGCGAACCCGCTTGAGCGTGATATCGTAGGCGCGGACTGCACCGGGTGGACCTACGAGCTCTTTCGGCCAAACGAGCCTTACTCGGCGCGTGGCCCCCATCCTTCGGGGATCGGGATCCGTCGTTACCGTACCTATGCGGAACTTCCTGACGACGAGCGAAGGTATCTGCGTACCCAACGCGCCATGTCCTTTCTCAACTTCCTCGATCCTGCGTTGTGGGGGATCCGCGAACTTTACCTGGGGCCGTTGCGTCTCAACGGGCATGTGAGGCACATGCCTACGTCGTTTGGCCACGCAATTAGCTTGGACGGATTCTTCTCGATGGGTCGATTGGACTGGTTCTTGAGCATCCAGAACTACTTCAATCAGGCGCATTGGTATCCCGGTATCGTCGCCGAATTGTGGCGTTATCCAGTGCCGACGCGACTTGGGCCCCAATTGCTGATTTCAGTGCGCGCAGGAGCGTGGTTGCAGCCCAAGGACCAGCTCTTTGCCACTTCCAGCGCTCAACCTGGCGCTATGGGCGCTTTGCGCTTTGGTTTGTTCGGGTCCCATGGACTAGAACCCTACGTGGAGCTCGAGAGCAAGACGGCGGGCTGGGTCGCTGGCATTCTGACGCAGGATCCGGTTGCTTCCGTGCGCATGGGGATCGGATACACGGCATTTTGACTTGCGCGCCCCGGCCACCAAGGCCCTGATGCATGCAACATCGAGATTGGGACGTGTCGATGAGCGACCTTCATGCCAAGCTATCCCCCTTGCCTTCCACTCACGATCACCAATGGGTCTCGGAGCGCATCGCGTTGGGGAGCGCGGTGACGCGGGTTGAACATATTCGCTGTCTGGTCGCGGAGAACATCACACACGTGCTCGATTGTCGTATGGCGAACCCGCATCCTGAGCTTTATAGCCGAAGCAACATTGTGCACCTGCAATGTGGCGCCCTGGATGATCATCAGACAAAGCTCGATGAATGGTTCCATCGTGGAGCAGCGTTCGCGCTCGACGCGCTGGCGTATCCCCAATCGCGCGTTCTTGTGCATTGCTTGCTGGGCGTCTCCCGCGGTCCTGCCATGACCTATACCATCATGCGCCTACTCGGCCTCCCTGCCGAAGTGGCCGAGTCGCAGATCAGAACGGCTCGCCCAATCGTGCGTGCCATCAAGTATCGAGGCGACGCTGAGCGCGCTGTGCGTGCCTGGTCGAATCGGTGCCACACGGTGAATTCAGACTGATGCTGCTCGGCTCATGTAACTCAAGCGGGGGGCTCCCATGGTTGTCCTGTCTCGCAGTCGATGTGCCGCATTCGAATCCCTTTGGTATTGACTTCGAGCATTCCGAACACGACCGGGAGCGGAAAGCGGCGCGGTCCCGCTGAGCCAGGGTTGAAGAGCGTGAGCCCCCGATCCTGACCGATGAATGGCACATGCGAGTGCCCGCACACGACCAGCGATGCCTTGGTCTCGCGAGCTAGGCGAGCTGCATCTGCCCGCAGCCTCGGTCCATAGGCTCCCACGTGCAACATCAAGAGGCGGACGACGAGCTGCTCAGAAGTACTGACTTCGAGCAACAGCTGGTCAGGTAGCGAATGGAGCCGCGCGTCGATATTGCCACGAACCGCGAACACTTTGCCGAGAGCAGCGAGTTCATCCAGGAATCCGAGGTCGCCGATGTCGCCCGCGTGCAAAATCGCATCTGGTTTCAGGGACGCTAGGACCGCTAGCGCGCGCGGGTGTGGAGCAGAATGTGTGTCTGCCACGACGCCCAAGCGAAGCGATGCATTCTCTTGAATGAGCAGACGCTCGAGGTTATGGCGCGGCTGAGTGTTGCGATTTCCGGCAATCACCACGCCCTCACACAACCCGGCGGCAACCCGGCGAGCTCAACCCGTCTCTCGATAGCGATTTTTGGCTTCTGACCCATAGGCTGTACGGCAGAACCCTACCTCAAGCCATTGGATAAGATTGCGCTTTTCTGCGCAGCAGGCCGGCCCGTGTCGTTCGTATCAAGCGATGGCTGGCAGTGGCAGCCTTGCACTCTGGTCCGTCGGACCCTAAAACGGCATTATGACGACCATCGGAATCATTGGAGCGGGGCACATCGGAAGCCAGGTGGCGCGGCTATCCATTCGAAGTGGTTTCGACGTGGTGATCAGCAATTCGCGCGGACCCGAGACATTGGCAGAGCTCATCAAAGAGTTGGGGCCCAAAGCGAAGGCTGCAACCGCGCAAGAGGCCGCCCTGGCTGGGAACATCGTTGTCGTGAGCGTGCCGTTGAAGAATTACCGAGCGGTTCCGGTCGAGGCACTTGCCGGTAAGGTGGTGATCGATACGAATAACTACTACCCGGAGCGTGATGGCCGCATCGCCGAACTCGATAGCGAGTCAACGACCACTTCCGAGCTGCTACAGGCGCATTTGCCGACATCAAAAGTGGTCAAGGCATTCAATCACATTTACGCAGCAGAGCTCACGACTCACGGACAACCTGCCGGCTCTGCGAACCGTCGCGCGCTTGTCATTGCCGGCGACGACGCACGGGCCAAGACGACTGTTACGCTGCTTCTCGATCAATTCGGATTCGACACGGTGGATGCCGGTCCACTCAGTGAAGGCTGGCGCATCCAGCGCGACACTCCGGGCTACGGTCCGCGGCGCACGGCAGAAGAGCTGCGGCGCGATCTCGCGGCGGCGAAACGCTACCGAGATCAATAGGCAGGGGCTATTGACCGGACGCAACATTGCCGAGGTGAGGCAGGAGGATATGTTGCGCCAGATTCAGGTAGATGAGGATCCCCAAGACATCGACCAGTGTCGCGATGAAGGGGGCTGAGCTCGTGGCGGGGTCGAGCCCAATTCGGTGAAGGAAGAGGGGCAACATTCCGCCAACTACACAGCCCATGACCACGATTCCAATCAGCGTGGTCGCTACCAGTACAGCGACGGCCATGCCGTCGCCAGCGATGACGACGCGCAGCACACCGAAGCAGGCCAACATGAAGCCCAGCGCCAAACCTTGAGCAAGCTCGCGACGGAGCACGCGCAGGAAATCCTTGGAATGAACCTCGCCTACGGCCAACCCGCGGATCACCAGCGTGCTGGACTGTGAGCCCGAGTTGCCCCCCGCACTGATCAGAAGTGGCACGTAGAACGCGATGTGCGTTAGCGCGCGCAATATCCCATCGAAATGCTTCATGGCGGTCGTCGTGAAGAAGCCACCGATGAACAGCACGGCGAGCCAAGGAGCACGTTTCTTGATGTAGGTGAAGAACGAAGCGTCGAAATAGCCCTGCTCGATGGGAGCCATGGCGCCCATCTTCTGCACGTCTTCTGCCTGCTCCTGGTGGACGACATCGAGAATGTCGTCTGACGTGATGACACCCAGCATGCGCCCATCTGCCGCAACTACCGCCATCGTGGAAAAGTCGTACTTGGCGAGCCTTCTTGCCACTTCTTCTTGGTCCATGTCCGGCGGCACGGAAATGACGTTCTCCCGCATGATCTGGCTGACCGATTCATGGGGTCGAGCGACAAAAAGGTCTCGTAGCGTGAGCAAACCCACCACGCGCTCGTTGTCGGCAACGACGTACACCGGATCGATTGTGGCAGCCTCTTCGGCGCGGCGACGGATTTCCTCGATGGCCTCGTTGATGGTGGCCCGGGGGCTTACGGCGACGAACTCCGTCGTCATCAGCCCGCCCGCGCTGCTGTCGGGCCATTGGTTTAGCTCTTCGACTTCCTCGGCAGCTTCTGGATCGATGCGTCCGAGATTGGCGAGGATCGGTTCCTGCAGCGCTGGGGGCAGGATCGAGAAGAAGTCTGTGCGCTCATCGGCCTCCATCTCGGCGGCAATCAGCGTCGTTGACTCCACCCCCATGCGTTTGGCGAAGATCTCCTGCCGGTCCTCGCTGACGTGTTCGAACACTTGGGCGGCGTATTCTGGCGGCAGCTCGACGAGCAACTGGGCTGCGCGCTCGTCGCTCAATTCCGAAAGGATGTCGGCAATGTCGGCGGGATGGATCTCGTCGAGCAAGTCGCGGACTTCGGAGGGGTTCTCGATGAGCAAATCCTCGAGCTCGGGTCCGATGAGTCTCGCCAGTCGCATAGTTTCGCCACTAGCAGAATTTGAGGGGAAAAGGCAGACCAAAGGGTGGGATTGGGCCGTTTCTGTCGCGTCTTCGCTTTTTGATTGATTTCGCGCTAGATCCTGCGCCGATGAGTAGGCCGACCGCGAAGAGCAAAACCAAGCCCCAGAAACCCAAGCCGCCTCCTTCGCGCTTCGCACCGGCGGCATTTCTTTCGGCCTCCCCGGAAGTCGTGCAAAGGCTGTGCGAGGACCTGGCCAAGGAGGCAGCCAACCGCTTCGCTGATCTAACGGGTACGAGCAGGAAGACCGTGGTCGCTACCATCGTGCAGCAGCTGCGAGCGAGTGGACACGACTTGAGCAACCTCGAGAACACAGATGAGGTAGAGGAGTGGCAGGCTACTTGGTATCACCCGAAGGGCACGTTCTCGCTGCTCCTGTCATTTCGAGCGCCACGTAGAGTCGAAGTGACCTGGACAGCGGATGACGTGAAGTTCGTTGCTTGCGCGTAGTCAAATCATTCCGATGCCAGCGCCGGCGATGACGAAACTGGGCCGCGTGTCCATCAATTGCCATGCTCGCTTTCTTTCAGCCCCAACGTCATGACCAAGAAGAACATCGCTCCTCCGAAGCCCGCGTCTGAGGCCCTGACGCACAACCCGTTTGCGGGTCTTGCGAGCAAGCCAGAGATGGCGGCAAGGCCTTGCATGCCGGGGAGCCCCTCAACCGTCAGGCGAGAGCCCCCTGCCAAACCGCTTCCGCCCTGCAAATTGAGCTTGCGTCACGAGACCGCAGGGCGAAGTGGCAAGGTGGTCACACGGATCAAGGGACTGCCTGTCGAGAACCTGGAAGCCATTGCTGCGCGGCTTCGCAAGGCCTTGGGATGTGGTGCGACGCTGGACGGTAGTGACCTGCTCTTGCTGGGCAGTCTCGCTGAGCGCGCGTCGCAATGGTTGGAGGGGGCTGGCGACTTGCGAAAGATCGCTCTGGAACCTGTTGCGTCCGCATTACCCCAATTGTCAAGCTCTGCCGTTCACGAGAGCGCGACTAGCATGGTGGGCCAAGCCAAGGGGACGATACGCAGTGACATACGACCTGGGCTACGCGTTGCCATCGTCATGAAAGCCGATCAGCTGAGCGGCACGTTGACCGAAGGGGTCGTTGGCGAGTTGCTCACCAACTCCCCAACCCATCCTCGCGGGATCAAGGTGCGACTTTCGTCAGGCGAAGTTGGACGAGTCAAGACTGTTTTGGGGTGAAGCGTGGCCAGGCGCGACACATTCATTACGCTTCTGGCCCTCGGGCTCCTTTCGAGCAGTCGGGCAAAGGCCCAGTTCGAGCGTGCTCCTGAGCCTCCCGCTGAGGGGACGCCTGAGGATAGTACCAAGGTTGTCCCTCCGCAGCTCAAGCATTTTGAACAAGCTTTATATCCCGTCGACGCTCAGAGGGCGGGGCTCTCTGCGGCCGTGGTCTTGCGATTGACGATCGACGAGCGAGGGACAGTGACGACCGCTGAAGTGGTCTCGCCAGCGGGCAACGGGTTCGATGAGGCGGCACACCAAGCGGTGATGAAGTTCCTTTTCGACCCAGCGACGCGCAATGGGGTCGCCGTCAAAGCGCGCATCCTCTATCGGTACTCGTTTACGCTGGCGTCTACAAAAGAGTCCAAGCTCAAGGCGCCTCCGCCACCTCGGGTGGGTGAGCTTTCTGGTGTCTTGCGCATCGCGGGGACGGAGTCGCCCTTGGTTGGCGCTGCGGTCGTCATCATCACCCCTGAGGGGCGAGAGGTACGGCGACAGGCTGACGCCGAAGGTCGATTTTCCCTCGCGGGAGTCGTGCCTGGCCGCTATCGCGTCAAGGTTTCGAGTCCAGGCTTTGTGATCACGGAAGCGACCGAGACGGTCGTGGTCGGCGAAGCCACGGAAGTAACCTATCGCGTCGCGACGGAAGCCAAAGAGGGAGCCATTGAAGTCACGGTGCAAGGGGAGCGTCCGCCGCGGGAGGTTACGCGGAGAACCATCGACCGGCGTGAAATCGAACGCATTCCGGGAACGAGCGGTGACGCGCTCAGGTCCATCGAGAGTCTGCCCGGTGTGGCGCGACCACCCGTATTTGCTGGGATCCTCGTGGTGCGCGGTTCCTATCCGGAGGACACGCAGGTGTATGTAGACGGCAGCATGATCCCGCTTGTCTATCATTTCGGCGGGCTGCGCAGCGTTCTACCTACGGAATTGATCGAGCGCATCGATTTCTACCCAGGCAACTATGGTGCAAAGTTCGGTCGCGGCATGGGGGGGATCGTCGACGTAGGGCTGAAGAGTCCAGAAACCCGCTGCAAGGACGAGAAAGGCAATCTGAGCGAAAAGCGCGGCTGCTTCAACGGGATTGCGCAGGTGGATTTGATCGAAGGTCGCCTTTTGCTGCAGGGACCGCTACCGGTCAAGGGATGGAGCTTTGCGGCGGGTGCACGGCGCAGCTGGGTCGATGCTTGGATCAAACCCGTGCTCGAAGAAGTGGGGGCTACCGGCAAGTCGTTGCCCGTCTACTACGACTACCAATTCATCGTCGAACGCAAGGTATCGAACGATTCGAGAACGTCATTTCGCTTCTTTGGCTCAGACGATCGCTTTGCGGCCGTGATTGACCCGCTGGCGCAGGAGCCCGCGTTCGGTGGAACCGTTCGGTACGGCACGTCATTTCTGCAGGGGCAGTTCCTCTACGAACGGAAGCTGAATCCCCACGTGAACCTTTCCGTTCTAGCGACCGTGGGCCAAACCTCGGTAGACTTTGGCATTGGAGCCTATAGGCTCCACATGCTGAGTCACCCCATCCACTGGCGAGAGGAATTGGGGATAAGGCTTGCCAAGGGCGTCAGACTCAATACTGGACTGGATTTTCAGATCTATCCCTATGAGTTCTCGGCGCGCACGCCGTTGCCTCCAATTTCGGGGCAACCGTCATCCGGTCCATTCTCCGCTCAGCCTGTCGTCGAGGTAGCGGAATCTGTAACTGGGCTAAATCAAGGTTGGTACGCCGATGCGGAATTGCAGCCCACGGAACGCTTCCGCGTCGTTCCGGGGCTACGCCTCGACTACGCCCGTGATTCGCGGCAGGTAGACGTCAGTCCAAGACTCAATGCCCGCTACGATCTAGCCCTCGGCGGCCAAGATGCAGCCGGTGTGGCGCGACGGCGCACCACGGTGAAGGGGGGAGTTGGTTATTACTACCAACCACCGCAGACTCAGCAGAGCAATGCGGTGTATGGAACCACCGGGTTGCGCTCCAATCGCGCGCTGCATTACGCCATTGGGTTGGAGCAAGAACTCTCGAGCCAACTCGACGTGAGTGTAGAAGGGTTCTACAAAGATTTCGATCACCTGGTGGCTGCGGGTCGGGTGACAGAGCTCGTTCGGTATACGAACCATGGCTTCGGAAAGTCCTACGGGCTCGAGACGCTCATTCGGTACAAGCCGGACAAGCATTTCTTCGGATGGATTGCCTACACCCTGTCGCGTAGCCTACGAGAGGACTATCCCGGTGATGAACCCCATCTCATTCCTTACGATCAGACGCACAATCTGACGATGCTTGGCAGCTATCGTTTGGGGCGTGGTTGGGAATTTGGGATGAGGTTCCGAATCATTTCCGGGTCGCTCGTAACTCCCGTGCGCAAGGGGCCCTCGTTGCCGGCGATCTACGCGGCAGATGCTGGCGCCTACGTTCCCTTGCAAGGCGAGCCTTACAGCGAACGACTCCCGCTCTTTCACCAATTGGATCTGCGTCTCGACAAGCGCTGGCACACCAAGAACTTCCGATTTAGCACGTACCTCGATGTGTACAACGTCTACAACAATCCCGGCATCGAGGCCAGGTCGTATGACCACAACTACGTTCATCGGATCTACACGACGGGGATCCCGATTCTGCCGAGCGTCGGCGTGCGCGGCGAGTTCTAGTCTTCTCTGCCATGCGAATTGCACTTGCAACGGACAGGCATCCTACCGCTCGGACCCCTGAGTCCAGTTGAGACTCTCGGGCGACACCTAACCCGCCAATTGCGCAGCGAATTCTCGGGCTGTGGCCGATTGGGTAGCCCGCGCTTGGTTCGCGCGTCTGCCTCACCGTCCCAACAAAAGGATGCGACATTTCCCAAGTTCGTCGTCAGTTAATCGGAGGTGGGGCAACTGTCCAGACACCTAACCCAGGCACAACTGGCGAGATTGCTGGTGTAGCGACGCGCAGGGATCCGGTAGGTAGCCGTGGGATGCCCCATCCGGGTTGTACCGTGAACCGCTGAAACCAAGGTTAGCCAGGAGTACGACATGTCGAATATCGGACGATGTATGTTCATTGCGTGGCTTGGTGTGTCTTTCGCGTTGTTGGGGTGTTCACGCAATGGGGTTTCGCCGCGCTTTGCACTGCAGAGGCACCCAAGCAATGTCACTGCGACGCAAGCCTGCCAGCCATCCGAGCGTACCCCATCTCCAACAACGATTGATTCGACGTTGCGACCGAATATCGTCCAGGTCGTGGGCGATAGCCACATTCTTGGTAGTGGATTTCTCATCCCGTCAAACAATACGAACGACATCCTCGTGGTGACGAACTACCACGTCGTGGTCGAGGCTGAGGATCTAGTGCTCGTGTTCGCCCGTCCCAACGGGGATCACATCCCGATTAGCGGCGTGTCAGTCGTCAAGGCAAGTCCGCAGAATGATCTCGTCCTGCTCAAAGCCCCGCGAATAGCGGCAATTGGCACGGGCTTACAGTTCAGCGAACGGGTTGGTGCCGGCCAAAGCGTCGTTTCTCTAGCGTACCCCCAAATCGAAGGTGGCAATGCTGAACCCGTCTTAGCAAGTGGCCTCATCACGCAGCCCGATCAAGTGATGAGCGGCAGGCACTTCCTACAAACCAACATGGAAGTCCTTGCCGGCAATAGCGGCGGGCCAGCAGTAGACTCTTGCGGCAAGGTGCTTGGTGTCGTTGCGGCTCACCACACCAAGGTACAGCACGTTGGTTTTCTGGTGCCAATTGCTCAGGTAAGGGAGCTTCAGAGCAGCTATCTGGCGGCGCACGCTCCGACGAAGACGGAAATCGAATCGCAGCTCAGAGCTTTCGTGCAGTCACTTCAACGCGATGATGGGCGGGGTGCAGCTGCCTACTTCAGTCGCGATTTTCTGCGAAGGAACATCTTGCCGGTTGTCAAAGACGGATACTCCGGCGCCTCGGCAAAGCAAGAGCGCTGGAGGAAGATTCAGGAGTACCTGTTGCAGCGAGGAATTCGACCGGAACAGCTGACGAAAGTACAAATGATGGACCTTGCCACGACATTCGATCTGTCGATGTCGGAGGACGAACTCTATGCATACAAGTCCATCGAGCAGAGCAAGCAACTGGGGCTAGATATCTTCGCCACGCTTCAGGCGTACTTGGGCCCGTTACTCAATAATCTTTTCGGTCGTATCGATGACGTGGATATTCAAGATGTGAGGGAGCAGAACGACAGTCCAGTCGCACACGTAGTCTTTCGTGGTCCAAACGGTTCGAACCACTACGAGATCACGTTTGCTCGCGATTTCGGACAGTTCCAGATTGCGGGACTCAAGGCCGTAAACCAACAACACGAAAGCGCTCCGCGCGTCAATGAAAGCGCGACCGCGATGAGCAATCGGAGCACCGGCTGGATAGAGGTAGCAAGGGCAAGGCGAGAGTAGTCTTTTCCGTCATTTGGGTCGCGTGCCGCGGGAAGTGAACGCTGCAACGTGTTCGGACACAAGCTCTGGGTCTGACGTGGCTGAGCCTGAGCCGATCGCCCGTACCACGCAGGTTGAAGCCGTCGAAGCTGGACCGGTCGGACACCGCCGGACAGGTACGACGGTTATGGACCAATGCGCACCTCAACGTCGATATTGCAGCCCGGCAAATTCGGAATGCTGGCGACGGCACTCAACACGCGATGGATGCAGTCACGCGTGACAGAGGTTAGGTCGCCCCCGATTCGTGTGGTTTGGGAAACCGTTCCATCCATTGAAACTCGCAGCCTGAACATTTCCATTCCGTTTGCCGTCTTCGCGGTCACGCAGGCGCCAAGTCGAGTTTTGATGCCTCCCAGCGAGGCCGGAACTTGTGCGGCGGTTGCGTCGCACTGGCTAGCCTGTCCACGCACACGTAGCGTCGGTAGAGCGGCGAAAGGCGCAGGTGATGTTGAGGTAGTCGCACTGGGGTGCGGCACCGGAGAGCCACGCTGCCACGGACTTTGGTTGTCGACATGAAGCTCTTGATCCCATCGTCCTGCGTCGAACTTGATTGGTTGCGTGAAGTGCCTGCCATTGAGATGGACCTCAACAGCACAGGCTGCTCCGTCGACAACCGAGAGTACCGCTGGAAACGCAGTGACTTGGCGCGGTTTGCCATCCTCGATGAAGAAGACCTTGGCTCCGCCCATCTGAGCGTCTAGCGAAATCGTCAGCGTTCGGTGACGCGGATGAAGCTGCACTGGCTCCAATTGAGCGGTTGCTCCTGGTTTGACCAGGATCTCCCTTCGCTCCACCTCGAAACCGGCACCTCCGTTCAATTCCAGTACATGTTGCCCTGGCTCTAAGTTCTCCACGAGCTGAGGTAGAATCCCAACGGTACGTCCATCCACTGACAGGGTGACAGTGTATCCCTCGGCACTCGTTGCGTGGAGAGAGCCCAGCGGCGTCGATGGTTGCTCTTGAATGCTGGTTGACGGTGGTGCCAAGGATGCAAGCACTCCCGCCCTCTGTGAGGATGTCTCACGAGTTGACAGCAGCCACGCCCCAGTCACGACGACCGTGACCAGTGAAGATGTCAAGCCCCAGCGATTCCATCTGGGCCGTCGTTGGTCCGACGGTTCAACAGTCGAAATGACTCCAGGGGTCAGACTCGTCACCGGT
The DNA here is from genome assembly GCA_964454965.1 of uncultured Polyangiaceae bacterium. GTDB lineage: Bacteria > Myxococcota_A > Polyangia > Polyangiales > Polyangiaceae > FEN-1139. Next base: position 83,370 of record CAYVXY010000012.1, read on the forward strand.
CTGTGTTTGGTGTCGCGTGTGGCAAGGTTGGGATCTGCAGGCAGCACCGAGTCGCCTTGCATTGGAAGCGAACGGCGACTAGCGTCAATCGCTTCTGAATCGAGCGCGCCCGGTTCAGCTTCGAGGGCCTTTCGCACCAGCGTCGATACCGTGCGGCTATCGTCTGTCGCAAATCCGCTCAACACCTCTCTAGCAGCCAACGCTACGCCCGGACGGGAGTCCCTGAGACTCTGGACGAGCCCTCTCACCGCAGCCTCTCGAAGGGAATGGGGAGCGTCAGACTGCAATGTGTCGACTAGATGTCGATCGAGCAATTCCGGTCGGGCTTTGGGCTTCGGATTCTTTGCAAGCACGATCCCGCCATGCTGCTTGTAGGCCCATTTCCCAGGGGTCTGCTGTGGGTTCTCCTCGAGGACTTTGTGGTAGACATACTCATAGACCTCGTCGACGGTAACCATCCCGTCTCCGTTTACGTCAGCCACTCCAGTCTGAAGGGCCTCGATGAGATAGCGCGTGAATACCGACTGGTGTGGTACGCCAACCACGCAATCCCCCTGCAACGCAAACTGTGTCGCGTCGCTTGCGGTAAGAACTACGCGCCCAACGCCATTACCTTCGAAGGCGCTTCCTATTCCTACATTCACGCCAACCCCAGCACTCTTGGCATCTCGGGAAAAGGCGCCCGCATGGCAGCAATCTAGAATGAGCAACTGGCTGCGAGAACGGCAGCTATCCATCTCATCACGCACCAGCGAAGCGGGAAGTGCCGTGGCTCGCAGAAGGGATTTGCGGGTATCGCTCGTACAGAAGTAGAGGCTGCCACCGGGATCGACGACACCGTGCCCCGAGAAGTACAGGAGCAGTAGATCATCGGGTCGGCCTTGGGCAAAGAACTCACAGACTGCCACGTTGACGCGTGAAGACGACGCGTTCAGCAGAAGGTTGACGTCATTGAATCCACATATCGTCGGAGCACGAAGCACATCTGCCAAACCGCGCAAGTCAGCCTCTGGAGCCTGTAGGGCTGTAAGCAGTGCGTCCTCATAGCGGGTTGTACCAACGAGCAGAGCCAGTCGCTTCCCCATAGCGAAAATCCTTCCATTCCCGGACTCTCAGATCGGAACCTGTCGTGCCAATCGCATTGTCTCTTCGCTGGCGAATGCAAACAGTCGATCGAGCGATTCATTACTGTTTGTCAGCTCGACTTCGACGACCTTGTCTCCATTTCCGACCTTGATGCGCATCGAACGGCCTTGGCCGCGCATTGTCCAATGCTGGAGATACTCGACCAGCTTTGGCAGCAGTGCTGGCAGTACAGCCAAAGCCAGTACGCCCACGGTGATGAGATCTCCCTTCGCGTTTTGGGGGGCAGTTTCCGCGTTGCATGGGAGCGGTTCTACTGCGAACTCACCAAGCAGCTCGCCTCGAAGGCTCAGCGCGAGGTCGTGGAGCTCTTCCGCATCTGCGTCTGCGAATCCCAGGCACAATTGCATTGGCAGGCTTTCATTCATGACCCCTTGCCTTTGGAGCACTTCGCCCCGTTGGATACCATATGATATCCACGAGCGGCAGTCCTTGGCTAGCGCAGATCTGAGTCGCCGCGCCGTTGTCTGGCGTTGCGCATCGGTGGTACCTCCCCTGCGCGTTCCGTTCCCAATTGCGACCGCCTGAGAATCATTCGCCTTTCCGATGGGGTACCAATGATTTGCGAATGCGGTTCGGGTGTTGGGGAATGGAGTGCGACTCACTGACCAGCCGCGCGTTGGTCCCAATGCGGTCCACTTCGGTCGCCTGGTGTTCCGCGAGCAGGACTCTCCGCATGCGTCTACAGATGCGTCACTTGGTTGGTGTTGTCAGAGCTGCACGTGACCAACGGGCGGCGGAGCAGCCATCAACCCACTGGCCCAATCGTCGCGTTCCCCGCGTTTCTGGTTTCTCCGGTCCCAGCGAGGATGGCGTGCTTCAAATACTGCGGCTGATTCGCTTGCAGCGTCCCGACCTGACCACCCGCGCCCGCTCCGTCCGCCGAAATTCTGGCTAGACTTCTTGGCGCAGCTTCGCGGCGTGCTCATCTCTCGGCGGCTCCCATCGTCTATCCCTGAAATTCCGGCCAGAATTTTTGGCGCCGCTCCTCGAGGCTGCTGCGCAACAGTGGCCCTCTTCGTCCTCTTGGTGTTTCGTCCTCTCGCGGTCGGTACTACTAATGGGGAACTTGAAAGGACAGGGGTTTCAGCCGAAACTCCTCGACCGCTGCGCCTGCCAATAGTTCCGCTCGCCAGCCGTCGCAACGACAGAACAACTTCGAGTGAGCGGAACTACTCGAACGTCAGTTTCACCCCGACGTGGTCTGATAGGTTGAATTCGGGCAACCCGCTGCCTAAGTCCACAGGTTCAACGAACAATCGTTCAGACTTGATCCTGCGATGCCTGAAACCTCGAACGAAGACGTGATCGATGACCTCGTTGCTGGCCGCGGCATCGCGAAAGGTTGTTCCGGCGCAGGTCGTGCACAAGGTATCTTCTCCAGTGATGTAGGCATCGTCGAAACCGGCATCCAAAATTCCTTGATAGTTCGATGGCCAAACGGCAAGATTATTGCCCATCGCGGGACCCGTATTGAAATCCCCAAGCAGCAGGACCGGTCGCCCTCTGTGGTGCTTGCTACGAATGAACTGCAGCAGTTCCTCGATCTGACGGGCCTGCTCAGCCTCCCAGGACCCGTAGTCTCCAGCGTACGGGACTATCCCCAGTGCCGAGCCTAGGTGAGTACAGTATACGTCGACCTCGCCGAATCGGGGAGTTTGGACCTGCGCGTGCAGAACCGACACCCTGACGAAGTAGGACGAGAGCTCGCGATGGCTCGCCCGCTGGATGGGCCAGCGGCTGAACAATCCCACGTCGAATGTGCCGCCAAAGACGGCGGGGTCGGACGGGCCGTCTCCGCTGCCTAAGCATGCCGGAAGATCGTCTAAATGGTTCATGATGCAGCCCAGGCATCCTCCAGATAGGCCCGCCACCTGTGAGGGACAGGCAGTCTGTGCACAACCAGCCAGCTGCTTCCCGGTGGCAGCCGGACAGGCGACGGCTAGGCAGTCTACAAGCGTAGTCAGCTCGCTGGCGGCGCAATTGCCGGTACCTGGTCTGGGTTCCATGCGCAAAACGTGTGGCAGCGCTGGCGTATTGGCTTTCAGAGCGTCGAAGTGCTCGCTGAGCCAGAGCTCTTGAACGCACATCAGATCAACAGTTTCTGCCGCCCTTGCGAGCGCTTCGATGACCATTGGTGCCCGTTCCAACGCTAGCGGTTCGAAACCCGGGGCCAAGGCAGAATTGAAAGTCAGGACGCGGAGCCGTGCATTGCCGCGGGGATGCGACTTCGCGGTTGCGAGAGCCAATGCCTTGGACGTTTCTTCGGAAGCCGTGTCGCTTCCCTCGTTCTCCGAAACGATTCCGACGCAGCCGCACCAGATATTCGCAGCTAGAACCAAACCAGTGTAACGGGTCACGTTGAATGTCACGCGCATGGGTGTACCTCCATGACGCGACAGACAAGCCATGATCGTGCCACTCGTGCGCGGACATCATTTCACTAACTTGCGACGGTGCGGAATGGGACCAGCCAGGCGCCGGATTCACGCCTGTGGCAAACGAGCAACTAGGCGCAAGGGCGATTCGCCTGCCTCCGTTGCCGCGTCGAACAGACAAAACGAACGAACCCTCGAGTGAACGCGGTGACTCGAAGGTTCGGACGGCTTGGCTTGGCCCAGCTCAGTCGTTTTCGCTGTCGCGCTCGGTGTCGCTGTCGTTGTCGCTATCCTGGTCCCCGCTCGAAGGCTTGTCGCTGCGGGTCTGCACCTTGGCCTTCTTGATGGGGAGCTTCGGGGTGGGTTTCAGTGTGATACGAATGAAGTCATGCAGGTCGAGGAGATCGCGCGCCGATTCACCCTGCTCGGAGAGCTTCGTGGAAATGGTGCGCGTTGCAGCCAAGACTCGATTGTATCCAGCACCAGTGGGCTTTGCTGCTGGCAACGTTCCCGGAGAACCGATGATCTTGAACTGCTGACGGAAGGCCGTGGGGTGGACGCACACGTGCTCCGTGGGGTGAACGATGGCCGAAAGAGCCGTGGCAATCTCCCAGCGGGCAGGCTCACCAGAATGCGCTGCCAACGCGGAGAGGAAACGATCGAATCGCTTCTCGTACGGGCCGGTCGCATGAAGCAAGTCGCGGGCGGCCAAAGCCAGTTCCCGCTGTTGTTCGCTGCGGGGATTCTTGGGCTGCTTGAGCTGGGCCTTGGGCACGAGATCCGTACGACCCAAGACACTTACGATGAGTTCCCACACCTGCCCATAGCGCTGACTGGCGAGCAACATTTCGAATTTCTCCACATTGAGCTGCTCTTGAGCTTCGCCAATCAAAGCTGCTCGATGTCGCGAGGACCGTGGCTTGTCGCCCTCGCCGCGAATCTCTGCGGCCCACTTCGAATCGAGTAGACCTGCTGGATAGGTTTTACGAAGCCGCGCGACCTGGTCATAGAAAGTCGGTCCATCGGTTTCAATCATCAGATGGTGGGCGCGCGCGCGGCCCGCCAAGACACGTTGCAAGCGTAGGTACGCAGCCCGCTGATCAGGGCTCGGTTGCTCCACTCTTCCCATGAGCTGGTAGAAGCCACTGGCCATCGTGCGTTCTTCGCCATCTTCAAACAGGTAGCCGCGCTTGCCGCCAAGTTCCCAGGCGAGGACCCCAACTCCCCACTCTTTGCGTGTGGCGTGGGCAAAGAGTATCGTGTGCGTGTCTTCAGTCGCGCAGTCAGTCGCAAGGGTCATGTGATCTCCATCGGAACGCAGTAGAGAGGACAGAATGCTGGTCCTGAGATTTCAGAACCACTTCGGCTCGTGGTATGCGGCGACGCCGTCGCCGGTAGCTCCGTCGGCGTCTCACGCGAGCATCGAACCCTAGCACGGCGACTGCTTGAGAGCTCCCGCTTTCGCAATTGTGCGAGGTTTATCCCAATTTCCGTTCTGCGTAGGGCATTACACGTGGGTTTCTGCCGCATGTCGCGAGCCTTCGTCGTATCTTAACTCGGCAACCACGCGCTTCTGAAGTTCCAGCCACGGCACACCAGAGAGCGACATACACTCGTCCGTCTCAATCGTGGTTGCGGACGTTCTCTCGGTCAGCCCCTGACCGCAAACCGATCCAACGCCGATAGATTCTTGCCGCACGAAGGACATACGTTCGCGTACCAAGAGTAGCGTGCCTGGCATTGTGGGCAGCGCCAATGCTCGTCTTGTTGCGCGAGCCACGGGTCGACGCGCAGCTCTACCATTCGTTCGCGTTGGGCTTTGCGGCTCTTGGCGTGCGGAAGCTTCTTTTCGACGGACATGACCAGCGAGATGAGTTTCAGTAACCCGTAGCGGAAGCACGGATACCGCTCACATTCCACGCAGGAATCCACGATGCCGCGCTTCTTGGCGCAAACACGCACGCCGCAATGCGAACAGCCAGCGAATACGTCATCGCTGCGGCAGCCCTGACACTTCACTGGCGAGGGACCGAAAGGCAGATGCTTTCGGAACGGCTCGGGCAAGTCCTCCCAACCTGGATGCTTAAGCGTCTGTTGCCCCAGAGCATGCAGACAATAGATGTCGCAGGCTCCACAGTAGATCCCACAATAGCCGGCAAGGTTCCGATTCAGGTTCGGCTCAGCCATGGTCATTCCCTTCTGGGGCTCATCTTACCAGACGGGATATCAGTTGGGCCATTCCGGCGAGTATCTAGGTTGATGCGACGGTAAGCATGGGGACCGCAGTCTGTCCCTGGACGCCAATGGTGCCTTTGCGTCTCGCGTATGCAGCGGCTGGGGTCTTATCAAGAATCGTGCCTACGGCATTCTCTCGCACGCATTGCGTCGCGAATTGTCAAAGGTTGTCAGCGAGTCACGTGAATCGCATGCTTCCGAGCGCGATGACATCACGTTCATGACTCATCGGGTAGGGGAGGAGAGATGTCTCGACCGTCCAACGATAGTCCGTCCGGCATGGAAAGGATAGAGCGCGACTATTTCAACTCACGCCCGGGGACGGTCCTCATCGTCGACGATGATCCCCAGGTTCGAGAAGTCCACCGTCGCCTATTGAAGCGGGCGGGCATCCACGCACAAGTCGTGTCCAGCGCTGCGGATGCTCTCGCTCTGCTGGCCAAGGGCAGGCAATTCGACGCCATTGTCACCGACATATGCATGCCGGGCATGGACGGCGTGGCCATGCTTCGTGAAGTGAACAAGTACAACCCTGACATACCTGTCGTCCTCGTGACGGGCTTCCCGCATCTAGATACTGCCGTTGCGGCAATGAAGTACGGAGCATTCCGCTACCTCGCGAAGCCCGTTGTTACAGACGAGTTGATTGCGGTCGTACACGAAGCGATTGGTCTCTATCGGCTCGCGTGTCTCAAGCGCGAAGCGTTGACATTACTGGATTCTCATCGTCAGCGGGCGGATGCGTGGTCGAGTGTCGATCTCCAGTTGTCCGAAGCAGTTGCCCACCTCTGGATGGTCTACCAACCAATCGTGAGTTGGGGCCAGCGCAGTCTTCTGGGCTACGAGGCGCTTGCGCGTTCATCGTCGGTAGCTCTTACAAATCCGGTGCTTCTGTTCGATGCGGCGGAGCGCCTGGGGCGAGTGAAGGAACTCGGTCGCCGCGTTCGGAAGTTGGTCGCTCTAGACATCGAAGATGCGCCTTCCGACTCGATCATCTTCGTCAACTTGCATGCGTTGGAGTTGACCGACGATGATCTGTTTGCCGACACATCCGTGCTTTGCAGGTATGCACACCGTGTCGTGCTAGAGGTAACGGAGCGAAGCTCGCTCGAGAACGTGCCGGACGTCGCCAGTCGCGTGGCACGGCTGCGGGAACTTGGGTATCGAGTGGCAGTCGACGATTTAGGGGCAGGGTACGCGGGACTTACGAGCTTCAGCCAACTCGAGCCGGATGTCGCCAAACTCGACATGTCTTTGGTGCGTGACATTGACTCGTCCAAGCGCAAGCAGAGTCTCGTTCGCTCCATGGTGAACGTATGCGAGCGAGAGTTGGGCGTCCAAGTCGTTTGCGAAGGCGTTGAGACCGAAGCTGAACGCGACACTCTCGAGTCGTTGGGGACTACCTTCCTGCAGGGCTACCTTTTTGGTCGCCCCGCTCCCGGTTTCGCTCCGGTGGAGTTCTCGCCCTCGGACTCGATGACGGGTGACGCTTAGGGGGACGGCCTGCACGACAAATCCGTTCCTCGGGGCGTCCGACCTCCTCCACAACACGGCGAGAAGCGGCGCCAATTGTATGATATTTAGGGGATTGTTCCGATGGCTCCGACGTCGGGAGTGACCTGGCCAACCAGCGGAGAGTTGACCCCAATGGCCAATTGCCCCCACTATCGCCGAGTCCCAGGCATCGGTACGACGGAGCCGGCCGTCGTTTTTTGTAACTTTCTCTTCTAGCTACGCGTAACTACGTCGTTTCTGCCCACGAGGCGCATGAGGCGCCAAGGTTGCGGCAGTTGGGGGCCAAGGCTGTCAGTCCAACTGACGCATTAGCCCCAAATCCTGAACCTACACCGCTTCCCATTCGGGACTTCAGGCCCCAAGGATAGCGCGCCTGACACGAGACAATGCAATGCCATCGCAGATCGAATTTTCCATGACCGGCAAGTGACGACGGGCGCATCGGCAGCTTGCGGAGACCTAGAATGCACCCTTTTGACCGTCTTTTTCGCTTCGTTTTACCCGTCGGAGCCGTTGCCATCTTGGGCACGGTGGTTGGAGTCGGTTGGACCACCCAACCAGATCGTTTCGTCCGGGGCTACGCCCCCGAACAACCGATCCCGTTTTCACATCAACTTCACGCCGGCACACTCAAGGTCCCCTGCGCCTATTGTCATTCCGGCGCAAGCCGCTCGCGCGTTGCGGGCGTACCCAGCGTCGAAACCTGCATGGGTTGCCACCGAGTCACGAAGACCGACAGTCCGGTCATCAAGCAGCTTGCTGCCGCGTTCGAGTCGGGTGAGGCGCTCGAATGGAAGCGCGTCCACACCATGCCGGACCACGTCTACTTCGACCACCGACCTCATGTCACCGCGGGGATAGCGTGCCAGACCTGCCACGGTGAAGTGCAGAACATGAAGGTGCTGACGCGAGAGATGTCCATGCGTATGAGCAACTGCCTTGCGTGCCACCGCGATCCGCATGAAGCCCTACCCAAGGGCTCGCCCATCAAACAAGGCCCGGAGAATTGTGCAGCTTGCCACCGCTAGCCATGAAGAGCACCATGAAGCACCTAGATCGACGAGAACTCTTCCGCAACGCAACCGCGTTGCTGACAGTCCCGCTCGCGTTGCAGCCACGAGCGACGGCGACCCCAATGGCTACCGGATCTTCGAGCCGACAGTGTGGCTCGTCCAATTCAACCAATCCTTCTTGCGCCATGCGCCCGAGGATTAGAACTCCCAAAGGATCGGTGGTTCGCCGTGGATAAGGCCAAGGAAGACCTCGAAGACTCGAGAGCGCACGTTGCCCAGCGCTTCTGGCGCAACCTAGACGAACGCGAAGACACAGAGCAAGCACGGCAGGCTGCACAGAACGAATTCGAACCCGACACGGTCAACGACAGTCTGCCGACGACGACCGTGACGCGGCGCGGCTTCCTTGGTCTCCTCGGAGGCGCGGCGACGGTCATGGCAACTGCGGCATGCTCACCAAAGGAACGGTCAATAGTTCCCTACACGAAGCGACCCCAAGAGATCATACCGGGAATAGCCAACTACTATGCGAGCACCTTCACTGAGGGTGAACGATCCTTCTCCGTCTTGGTCAAGACGCGGGAAGGTAGACCAATTCACATCACCGGAAACGATGAAGATCCGCGGCTGAAAGGCAAGACCAGTCTGAGGGCAATCGCCGACGTGATGGCGCTCTACGACTCGGACCGACTGCGAGCGCCCACATTCGAGCGCAGGAGTGCCACTTGGAACCAATTCGAGCAGGTCATCGCTGCCATTGTCACGGAGGCGAAGCGCGATTCCAAGCCAATCCTGTTGATGACAGGAGCATCGAATAGCCCAACGCGAAAGGCACTGCTGGCCGCACTTCGGGCGCAGTTGCCGACTCTGGAGCATTTGGTTTGGGAGCCCGGCCGGGGCGACGCTGCGCAATTAGCAGCGCGCGCTGCGTATGGGGTTCCTGTTCGTCCAAGGCTCAGACTCGCGCAAGCTAAGGTAGTCCTCTCCTTGGGTGCAGACTTCCTCAATGGTGACGACCTCGAAGCGATAGCGGACTTTACGTCGCAGCGTCGACCAGCGGAACCAGTGGCAGATATGAATCGACTCTGGGTCTTCGAGGGACCGCTCACCCTGACTGGGGCCAATGCTGATCAGCGTCTCTCCGTTAGGCCGTCTGCCATCGCCGCCATCGCATTCGCATTGGCGCGGGGCCTAAACGAGAAGCACGGGATTGCCTTGCCAGCAGGCGCCCAACTGGCGCCCGTGCCACCAGATTTGCTGCAGCAGAGCGGCATTTCTGCCGAGATTTGGGAGCGCTTGCTGTCGGATCTCGCGCAGGCCCGTGCGCAAGCGCTGGTGATCGCGGGTGATACTACCCCAGCCGATGCACAAGTTGCCGCTTACCTCCTCAACGTCATGTTGGGCTCTCGAGCCGTTGAGCTCCGACCTGCGGAAGCGCTGGCGACCCTAAGTGACATAGACAAGGCGATTCGCGAGATGGAGGCCGGCCGCTACTCTGCTGCCATTCTTTGGGGCGTCAATCCAGTCTATGCGTTCCCCGACACAGCGGCGTTCAGCGCTGCCCTCGCCAAGGTACCTCAGCGCATCTGGATAGGAAGCAACCCGGACGAGACCGCCCAATCATGCCCGTGGAACCTGCCCGAAAACCATTGGCTCGAGTCGTGGGGCGACTTTGGTGACGGCGACGTCCTGACACTACAGCAACCCGCCATTGCGCCTCTCTACGATACTAAGCAGGGAGAGGAGCTCCTGTTGATGGCGCTCAGAGCGCTAAAATCGTCGAACGCGGCAGATTATCAGAGCTACCTGAACGATCGCTGGCGTAACGAGCTATACGCGTCGGACAGCCTGGTTCCTTTTGGGCAATTCATGAACGCAGTGTTGCACGATGGCGTGCTGCGGCGAGACAGCGTCGGGCCATCTCCGCTCGTCTTCGACGCTTCGGTCGTGGCTGAGTCGTCGCGGCGTGGTTTCGAGCAGACGCCGGCTGGGGATTTCGAATTGGTGCTGCATGTCGGCACTCAACTATACGATGGCCGCTATGCCAACAATGCATGGCTTCAGGAGTTACCCGATCCGATTACGAAGAACACTTGGGGCAATCCGCTGACGATTTCCGTTGAAGATGCGCGAAAATTGCAGCTCAAGAGCGGCGATCTGGTAGAGGTTGTCGTCGACTCGAAGAGTCTTTCCTTGCCCGTCATCGTGCAGCCTGGTCAGGCGAGCGGTGTTCTGGCACTAGCTCTTGGCTATGGCAGAACGGTGGGTACCGTGGCACGCGGCGTTGGGAAGAACGCGTACACGTTACTGGGTCGCAGCGGGCCGACCGCCCATGTTCGGCAGCAGGCTAGCCTCAAGAAACTCGGTGGTTCGGTGCGATTGGCGCTAACTCAGAGCCATCATCGAATGGAGGGACGCGACTTGGTACGATCGTTTACTCTGCCCGAGTTTGCTGCCGAAGCCAAGAGTCCACGCAAGAAGATTCAACTTACCACGCTCTACGCCGAACAAGCGTTTCCGGAACACAAATGGGGCATGGTGATCGACCTTGCGGCATGCATTGGCTGCTCTGCTTGCGTTGTTGCCTGCCAATCAGAAAACAATATCGCTACCGTCGGTCCTGAACAGGTCGAGCGTGGGCGTGAGATGCACTGGCTACGCATCGACACTTACTATGAAGGTTCGGAGGCCAACCCCACCGTCGTTCATCAGCCGATGTTGTGTCAGCACTGCGACGCCGCCCCATGTGAAAACGTGTGTCCAGTCAATGCCACAAATCACAGTCCAGATGGCCTAAACCAGATGGTTTACAATCGTTGCGTTGGGACACGCTACTGTGCGAACAACTGCCCATACAAGGTGCGGCGCTACAACTTCTTTGACTACACCTCCGAGAAGACCGAGTCGGCGAAGCTGGCGTTCAATCCAGAAGTAACGGTGCGGCCCCGAGGCGTGATGGAGAAATGCACCTTCTGCGTGCAGCGTATCGAAGACGGACGCATGCGAGCAAAAGTCGAGAAGCGCTCGCTGCGTGACGGTGACATCGTTACCGCGTGCGCTTCTGCCTGCCCAAGTGGCGCCATCGTATTTGGGGATCTGAAGGATCCGCAAAGCCGCGTTGCTCGTCTGGCCGGAACCAAGCGTGGCTACAAAGTGCTCGAGGAAGTGGGGGCACGGCCTGCTGTCACCTATCTGGCGAACCTTCGGAACCCGGGCGTGGATGGAGACGCGCATGAATGAGATTGTATTACCGCGAGGCATTCCCAAAAGTCTGCTACCCGTCTCATTGACTCAGGGCAAGGTCGATGCAGGGAGCCTCGACGATCAGGTGTTGGCATTTCCAGCGCGAAAACCGCCACGCGTCTGGTACTTAGCGATCGCGTTCACGTCGACCTTGATGCTCGTGGGCCTCAGCCTGTTCGGGTACACCATCTACAAGGGGATCGGTGTTTGGGGCAATACCAGTCCGGTATTTTGGGCCTTCGATATCATCAACTTCGTATTCTGGGTTGGAATTGGCCACGCGGGCACCCTGATCAGTGCCATCTTGTTCATGTTTCGGATGCGCTGGCGCAACGCGATTGCGCGGTTCGCCGAGGCCATGACCATCTTCGCCGTGATCTGCGCGGGCATTTTCCCGGCGCTACACACGGGACGCCCTTGGTTGGATTTCTTTCTTTTTCCGTACCCTAACCAGCGGGCACTCTGGCCGAACTTCCGCTCTCCGCTGCTCTGGGACGTCTTCGCCATCAGCACGTACTTCAGCGTATCGTTGATGTTCTGGTACCTGGGGATGGTGCCCGACATCGCCTCGTTGAGGGATCGGACACAAAGCAAGCTACGCAAGACCATCTACACCGTACTTTCTTTAGGGTGGCACGGTGCAGCATCGCACTGGCGTCACTACGAGAAGGCATACCTGTTGCTTGCCGGGCTTGCTACTGGCCTAGTGTTGAGTGTGCACAGCGTGGTCAGTTTTGACTTTGCAACCTCGGTCGTACCAGGGTGGCACATGACCATCTTCCCGCCCTACTTCGTAGCTGGTGCGATCTTTGCTGGCTTTGCCATGGTGGTCATCGTGCTCGTAGTCGTGCGCGAAACGATGAAACTGCACAACCTCATTACGGATTTTCACCTCGAGGTGATGAACAAGGTCGTTCTCGCAATGAGCTGCATCATGGGGTACTCGTACTTCATGGAAGGGTGGACCGCCTGGTATAGCCAGAACGAGTACCTGATCCATTCGTTCAAGAACATCATCTCCGGTACTTATGGTTGGGCAGGGTGGCTCACCATCTGCTGCAATATCATCATTCCACAGCTCTTTTGGTTCAAGAAGTGCCGCACCAACTACTTCTGGATGATCTTCGTTTCTATTGCCGTAACGGTAGGGATGTGGTTCGAACGCTTCGTCATCATCGTCATTAGCCTGCACCAAGACTACCTGCCTTCGGCGTGGCGGACATACAGGCCGACGCCGGTCGACTTCGGGATCTTGTTTGGGTCATTCGGAATGTTCTTCACGCTAGTTCTGCTGTTTGCTCGGGTGCTGCCGGTGATTGCCACCACCGAGGTCAAGGCGATCCTGCCTGGTGCTCAGCCAAAGCATGGAGGTCACCATGAGTGAGAATACTCCGCGTGATCCAGAGAATGATCCGAACGAGGTGGAGCCGACCGAAAGCGTTCGGAACCCTGCCGAGCGGAGGTCAGAGACACCGGCAGACGATGAAAAGGGCGAGCCTCGCGGCCAAACCGGCATCAGCAGGACTGAGGCGAAACTTGCCGAGGACTCAACGACTGGCGCTGTGGAATCTAAGTTGGCGGATGAAGCGTCACCTAGCCCTGTCGAACGGAATTCAAGCGAATTGGCGCCCTGCGAGGCAGCAGTGGGTGCAGCCAAAATGGAACCGAGTGAGCAGGAGCCTGGCATGGTTGTCGGACTCTTTGAGAGCGCAGACGCATTGATGGCGGCTATTCCGCGGCTTCGCGCCAAGAAATTGGGCAACCTCGAAGCCTACACTCCGTATCCGATCCACGGCATCGACGACGCGCTCGGACTGAGACGCTCACCGCTGGGTGCCATGGTCATGGTCATGGGGATCTTGGGTGCGTTGACGGCCCTTGGGATCCAGTTTTGGATTAGCGCGATTGACTACCCGATAGTGACAGGCGGCAAACCACCGTGGTCGTGGGAAGCGTTCATTCCGATCATGTTCGAGGTGACGGTCCTATTTGCGACGTTCACGGCGGGACTCGGCATGCTGCTACTGCTCAATAAGCTGCCGTTCTTTGGCCATCTGGTGCTCGGAACCAAATCGATTCAAGGAATCACGCGAGACAGATTCGCTCTTGCTGTGGAGCCCGAATTGTCCGGCGGTAATGCGCTGCGGGCCGACGCAGCGTGTCTTGCACTGCAGGAGCTCGGAGCAGTAAGCATCGAGGTCGTTCCCAAGGCCACACCCGAGCCAGTGTTTACCAGTCAATTCATCCTGCGTGCATTGACCGGAATCGTGACGGCTTGTGCAGTTGCGGGGTTCATCATGTACTGGTTGGTCAAACTCTTCCCTGTGTTGCCACCCATGTCCTACATGCTCGATCAGCCGCGTCTTGGGCCGCAGCAGGCGAGCCATTTCTGGAAGGATGGGCGCGGCATGCGTGTGCCGGTGAAGGGCACTATAGCTCGAGGTTATCTGCCGCTCGCCGCCATGACCCAAGAAGACGCCGCCAAGATGAGCAACCCACTGCCGCGGACGGCGGAGACACTCGCTCAGGGCAAGCAGAAGTTCGGCGAACGCTGTTCGGTCTGTCACGGCGCCTTGGCGGACGGCAACGGCAGCCTCACGGCGGCCTATGGGGCGAAGCCGGCGAACCTTCAGGCCCAACAGTTTCGAGACTATACGGACGGACAAATCTACTGGGTCATCGTCAACGGAAAGAACGCGATGCCGAGCCATGCAGCAGACCTAAGTTCTGAACAGCGTTGGGCGGTGGTTCACTACGTACGCGCGTTGCAGCGCGCGCAGAACGCGAAAGACGAAGATCTTATGCCTCCGAACGGTCGAATGCCATGACTGATGCTAAAAGTAGTCACAATCCCGCAACTCAAGGCCACTCGGCGCCAACTGCTGACGCCGGATCCTCGTCAAAGCTACTCGTCCTTTTAGCCTGCGTCGGAGGACTAGGTGTTCTTTCTGCTTACTTCAAGGCAGGGCACGAGCGTTTTTGGGCGAATTGGATCTACTGGTTCGTCGTTCTGTTCACCGTAGCTATCGGTAACCTCTTCATCGTAGCGGTACAGCATTTGGCATCAGCGCGCTGGAGCGTTCCGATCCGCCGCGTGCCCGAGCGATTGGCCACGCTCCTCTTTCTCGCCGCGCCATTGGCGCTGATTGGTTTGGGTGCCGTTCCTGTGCTCTACCCTGGTGCTCGGCCCGAGGCACTGCACAACAAGCTGCTAGCGGGGAAAGCGTTTTGGTTGGGTTTGCCCTTCTTCTCGGCGCGAACTCTACTTATTTTAGCGGTCAGCTTCTTCTCGCTCTGGGTTCTGGTTGGCGGATCGCTGCGTCAGGACAGCAGCCGCGACCCGGAGTTTACGGTCAAGGCGCGACGATTCGCGCCGCTATTCATGGTGCTATTTGCGTTCAGTGTGACATTTGTCGCGTTCGATTGGATAGGTGGCCTCGTTCCGGAATGGTACAGTGACATCTTTGGTGTCTATCTGTTTGCTGGAGCATTCCTTTCGGGACTGGCGTCGTCCACGCTGTCAATCCTCTTCCTCAAGTCACGCCATCGCTTGGGCGAAGTGCGGCGGGATCACCTCTACAATTTGGGCACATTTACCTTCGCTTTCACCGTGTTTTGGTCGTACATCGCCTTCGCGCAGTACATGCTGATGTGGTACGCAAACCTCCCGGAAGAGGTGCTCTGGTATCAGGAGCGCCTGCATGGTGGCTGGTACGCCATCACCATTACGCTGGCCATCGTGCACTTCGTTGTGCCGTTCTTCGCGCTGTCTACGCGCGATGCCAAGAGTAACCCAGAACGTCTAGCCTTCGTTGGTATTCTCATGCTGGGTGCGCACCTGTTGGATCTGTATTGGTTGATATTCCCGGTCTTGGGTGTAGGCCCAGTGTTCTCGTGGCCGGAGTTGAGTTTTGCTCTATTGTTCCTGAGCGGTGGGCTGCTTTGGGTGAACAAGGCCTTCGCCTGGGGAGAAGACATGCCCATTGGCGATCCGTTTCTTCAAGAAGGATTGGAGTTTCGCCTGTGATTGAACAGTACGTTTCACCAGCCGAATTTCGGAGACTAGTCTCGGCGCTCATTGTGGTGCTGGGCTTCATAGCGATCACCATCTTCTTTGCCTTCCTGATCGTTCCTGGTCTCCGCTATCAAGCGCGTACCGCTGAGGAAAGCGCGGTGGTGGCCGTGCAAGGCGACCAGGGGTGGTTGGAATCAACCGATTACCTCCCGGCGCAAAAACGCGAGATTCCGCCAATCGATCCGGCCACTGTCATGACGCCAACACCAGAGCTGTCGGCTCGTGGCAAGCAGCTATTCTCACAAAACTGCGCAACTTGCCACGGGGCCATGGGCCAGGGAGACGGCGCAGGCGGCAAGGGTCTGAACCCACCGCCGCGCAATTTCACTGCGTCTCAGGGGTGGAAGCGCGGGACGAGTATCGAAGGAATTTTTGGTACCCTTGGACAGGGCATTCCCGGCAGCGCCATGGTTTCCTATAGCTATCTCAGCAAGAAGGATCGCATGGCGCTGGTTCACTACGTTCAGAGCCTGGGGGCGTTTGCGCATGAGCCAAGCAACCCCGAGGCGCGGGCTGCGCTCGAGAAGCTATTTGCCGGTGTCGGTGAGGTCATCCCCAACAAGATCCCGGTTGGCGCCGCCATGCGGAAGTTGGCGGAAGAAAGCCACGACCCCGGCGCATTAGGACCTTGTTCAGCCGGTCCGGATTTCGACCTTGGATTCGACAGCGCGCAGCGTGCAGCACTAGCTGTGGCAGCGGCGAGAGGTGCCATTGATGCGCCTTCGTTCGCTCGGCAAGTGGCCTTGGGCGCACCGGACAATGGTTTTCCGGTGCGAGTCAACGCATATTCGGTAAGCCAATGGAACCAACTGAGGCTTTGCATCGCCTCGCATTGAGTCACCCATGTCAACTACATTGCGCTGCACACTGATATCGACGGTACTCGCGGTATCTCTCGGGCTTGGCACCGAACACGCCGTCGGGGCCGCTAGCAACGACCCCAACTCAGCAAAGGCTTCCGTGGTAGACGCCGCTGAACCTGAGAGTCCCAATAAACCCGAAGACGTTACCCTCAATGAGAAGCTTGGTCAGACGGCCGCGCTCGAGGTCATCCTGCGCGACGAGCAGGGCAATCCTATTACGGTCAAGTCAATCGTTGACCGGCCAACGCTTCTGACGCTCAACTATTTTCGCTGCGGTGGGATCTGTTCGCCGCAACTCAACGGTCTTGCTAAGGCCATCAGTCGCACAAGCGCAGTAGCGGGGAAAGAGTTCCGCGTCATAACCGTAAGCTTCGATGAGCGAGATACGGCGGAGATGGCTGCACGCAAACAGGCAAGCTACCTCAAGGAAGTGAAGCGTCCCCTGCAGCCTTCTGATTGGCGCTTTCTGACCGGGGATGCCGCCGCAACGCGCAAGCTGGCGGACTCGGTCGGATTCGGGTTCAAGCAGGTTGGTTCGGACTTCTTGCATCCAGGCGCACTAATGGTTCTCAGTCCCGAGGGAAAAATCACCCGCTATATGTACGGTACGACGTACCTTCCAGCGGATATCGCGCTCGCCGTACAGGAGGCCACTAGGGGCGAAGTTCAGCCGACCATCAACAAGTGGCTAAAATTCTGCTTCAGCTACGATCCCGAAGGGCGCGGGTTCTTCCTCAATACGACCCGTATTGCCGGAACTTTTGTCATTGGGGCGGCGATGGTGTTCGCATTGATCCTGCTACGCAAAGGCAGGCAACCCAAGAGCAGTGGAACCACGAGGAACTCATGAACACTCAGGCCTTGAGCGCCGAGCCAAGCTACCTCAGCGACAGCGGTGGCAAGAGCCAGCTGCTTAGCTGGATCCTTTCCACTGACCATAAGCGCGTCGCGATCCTGTATCTCGTTTCGATGGTGACGTTCTTTTTCGTTGGAGTGGGACTTGGACTCGTCATGCGACTGGTCCAGCTTACCCCATTTCAGCATCTGATCACGGCGCAGACCTATAATGCGTTCTTCACTCTGCACGGAGTGATCATGATCTTCTTGTTCGTGATCCCCGGGCTGAATGCCGTCTTTGGAAACTTCTGCCTGCCGATCTTGATCGGTGCTCGAGACGTAGCGTTTCCCCGTTTGAACTTGGCGTCATGGTACTTCTTCATGGGCGGAGCCATGATTGCCGTGCTCTCACTATTCACGGGCAATGGGCCGCCAGACACTGGTTGGAGCTTCTATGCGCCCTTCAGCGTCAAGACGGGGACCAACGTGAGTATGGCCGTATTTGCGGCATTCATTCTCGGGTTCTCGTCGATGCTTACCGGCATCAACTTCATCACCACCGTTCACCGGTTGCGAGCTCCGGGGATGACCTTCTTCAAGATGCCGCTATTCCCTTGGGCGCTCTACGCGACCTCTTGGATACAGATCCTCGCGACACCGGTACTTGCCGTTACCCTGCTGCTGGTGATCTTCGAGCGCGTATTTGGCATTGGTATCTTTGATCCAAGCAAGGGCGGAGATCCTCTGCTTTATCAGCACCTGTTCTGGATCTACTCACATCCGGCAGTCTACATCATGATCCTACCGGCAATGGGGGCCATCAGTGAGATTCTGCCGACGTTCGCCCAACGCACCATTTTTGGCTACAAGGCCATCGCCTTTTCCAGTATCGGAATTGCGGCCATTGGTAGCTTGGTTTGGGCGCATCACATGTTTACGAGCGGCATGAGCACTTTCGGGATTGTCGTGTTCTCCTTGCTCACCATGATCGTGTCCGTGCCGAGCGCCATTAAGGTATTCAACTGGGTTGCCACCCTCTACAAGGGTTCGATCGATTTCCAGCCGCCACTGCTGTTTGCGCTGTCCTTCATCTTTCTATTCTGCATCGGCGGGATGACTGGCGTATGGCAGGGCGCTTTGGCGCTCGATGTCCACCTGCATGACACCTACTTCATCGTCGGGCATTTCCACTACGTCATGTTTGGAGGGACGGGTTTTGCGTTTTTCGCTGCCCTACTCTACTGGTTTCCCAAGATGTTCGGTCGCATGTACTCGAACAAGATGGCCTATGCCTCTTGGTTCGCCATCTTCATTGGGTTCAATATGCTGTACTTCACCATGCTCGTCTTGGGCATGATGGGTATGCCACGTCGCTACTACACGCACTTGCCACAGTATCACCTGGCACACGTCATCGCGACCGTCGGCAGCTGGGTGTTAGCGGCTGGGCTGCTCATGTTCTTTGGTATGCTGCTACGCGCTGCCTTCAAGGGGCAGAGAGCTCCGGCCAACCCTTGGCACGGCGTGACCTTGGAATGGACGATACCGAGTCCGCCGCCGGTGGAGAATTTTACCGAAATCCCCAACGTGGTGCACGGCCCTTACCACTTTCCAACTCAGACGAGCGACAGCGTACTGCCCGCCAATCAGAGCGAGGCGAAGGTCGCAATGGGGAGTGCACCATGAGTACCGAATCCCACGCCGTACACCGCGACGACTATGGCGCGAAACTCGGGATGTGGCTCTTTCTGGTGACGGAGATCAATTTGTTTGGCGGGTTGTTCATCGCCTATGCCTACATGCGCCACAAATACCCTGCCGACTTTCATCATGGCGGCATGCAGCTCAATGCCACTTTGGGAGTCACCAACACTCTGGTGCTACTGACCAGTAGTCTGACGGTAGTACTTAGCATCTGGGCTATTCAGGTAGGCAAACAAGCGCTCTCGAAGCGGCTGCTATTCACCACGATTACGCTTGGTGCAATATTTCTGACCATCAAGGCTGTCGAGTGGAGTGCAAAGTTTCATCACGGAATGTATCCGAGTGCCGCCCACCTATCGACCTTGCCCCACGGCGAGCAGGTCTTTTTTGGGCTCTACTTCACGCTGACCGGTTTGCACGGTTTGCATGTCGTAGTTGGTATGGTGGTGCTCACGGTCTTGTTGCGTCTGGTAGGGCAAGGCAAGCTCAATCAGCAGGGCTACGTCGCGCTGGAGAACGGTGGCCTGTACTGGCATCTGGTCGATGTCATCTGGATCTTCCTTCTCCCGTTGTTCTATCTCGCTGCCTAGGGTTATCGAGTATGATCGCAGTAACATCCCACCAAGACATTGAATCAACCGAGCACCCTGGTGTTCGCACCTTCGTTAGCGTCTGGCTCGTGCTGGTCCTACTAACTGGGGTGTTGGTACTGATGAGCCACTTTGGGCCTCAGGTTGCAGTTTGGGGCCTGCTCAGCATCTCTCCGCTCAAGGCCGGGTTGGTATTCTACTACTTCATGCACCTCAAGTACGAAGGCCCGTTGCTCAAGTTGGTGATGTTGGTCGCGTTGATTACACTGCTGATCTTTCTCACACTCCTGTTCGCGGACATTGCCTTTGCGTGAGGAGCCGCCATGAATTTCTTGCCTCAAGCCTCCACCCTCGCGAGTAGAACAGACCAGATATTTCTAGTCGTGTTCATTATTTCTCTGGCATTTTTGGTCGTCATCACCGCAGTGATGATCTACTTCGTTGTTCGATACAGCAGAAAGCGCCACCCCAAGGCAGAACAGATAGAAGGTCACGCCGGACTCGAGCTCACCTGGACGCTAATTCCGTTGGCCCTATTCCTGGGTATCTTCTACTTCGGCTGGACAACCTGGGATTACGGGCGCCGCGCTCCACGTGACGCAATGGTCGTGAAGGTGACGGGTCGGCAGTGGAATTGGCTATTCGAGTATCCGAATGGAAAGCAGACCAGCAAGCTCTATGCCGTAGTGGATCGGCCGATGAAGCTCGAAATTCGAAGTGCGGATGTGTTGCACGGATTCTTTGTGCCGGCATTTCGCATTAAGGCAGATGCGGTTCCCGGGCGAACGAATACGACATGGTTCCAAGCCACGGAGCTTGGATCCTTCGATATCGAGTGCACCGTCATTTGCGGAGTGGACCATAGTCGCATGTTGAGTACGGTGGAAGTCGTGGCCGAGAATGCGTTCAAGGCATGGTACTTCGGCCCCGAGGGAACGGAAGAACCAACGGTCAAGAGCGAACCTTTAGCGACGGCAAGTCTTGGGGCAAACCACGGCACTGCGCGAGAGCCCTTGGCCGTTGGTGTGATGCGTCAAAAAGGTTGTCTAGGCTGTCACTCAACGGATGGCGTTCCGATGACTGGGCCAACCTTCAAAGGTCTTCTTGGTCGACGAGAGGAGGTTATTCGCGATGGCAAAACGGAGTGGGTGACGATGGATGAGGGCCAGATAGCTTTGGCCATTAGAGAACCTTCACGCGACGTGATTCGCGGGTTTCCTCCGATGCCTCCCGTTGTCGTCGAGCATGGAGAGATCCAGGCTTTGGTCGAGTACATCAAGACGCTACAGTAGGAAGGAACGACGGTGACCGCGCTAGCCCTAAGAGTACATAACGAGAGTTGGGTGAATGATTGGCTCGTGCTCACCAAGTTTCGGATTTCCCTAGTATCGACACTGACGGCAGCCATGGGCTACATTGCTGCGAGTCGAGCAGTGGGCACTGGGTTGCTCTCTGCAGTGATTGGGACACTGTGCATGGCAATGGCAGCGTCCGCGTTCAATGAGATTGAAGAGCGCGATATCGACGCGCTGATGCCGCGGACGCGAACACGCCCGATCCCCGCTGGCCGCATCAGTGTCCAAATGGCGGCGACGGCAGCGGTTGCTCTCGCGGGATCAGGGTTGTCGTTGCTCTACTTGGGCAACGGCACGGTTCCGGCGTGCCTCGGGCTGTTGGCGCTGCTGTGGTACAATGCAGTCTACACTCCATTGAAGCGGGTCACGGCCTTTGCAGTGGTGCCAGGTTCCGTAATCGGAGCATTGCCTCCGGCGATTGGTTGGACGGCTGCTGGTGGCGAACTTTTTGATCCGGCATTGCTGTCGCTCGGCTTCGTGTTCTTCGTCTGGCAAGTGCCTCACTTTTGGCTACTTGCGATGCGCCACCAAGCGGACTACGCGGAGGGGCGGCTGCCCACGCTGTCCAAACATTTCTCGGATCGACAAATCTTTCGGCTCGTCTTTACCTGGACATCTGCGAGCATTGCGGCGACAGGATTGCTGTGGGTCCTCCGTGCGATATCCGGAGCGTTACCGATGGTCGGGATCGTATTGGCGGCGGCCTGGCTGCTGGTGCGTTATGCCTTCATGCTTGAGCCGAATCCCGACGTTGGGCGCGCTATGCGCGCCTTCATGGATATCAATTACTTCGCATTGATCATTATGGCGGCGGTGGTCGTAGATGCTCTGACTGTCGGGTGGTGAGACAAAAACGGGGGGCCGAATTGTCCGCAGCCCGGAACCTCGCGTGTCCCTAACGATCGAGGTTGTGAGCATGCGCCGCACTGTATCGGTGGCGAGTGCGCTGACTCTCGGCGCCGATGCGCTGGACGAAACGCGTGGTGATTCCGAGGTCGGGAAGGGTGACGCCGATTCGTCGTCACCGGGAGCCGACGTTGCTGCGACGGATCAACCCAAAGATGCCGAAACTCATCAGTGAATGTGACTTCCGACGGTGTCTTTCGCGATCAGGCGAAGAAGCTCCAATCCGTTTGGGACGGTCGAAACCCATGGCCTCGATCAGCCGCAGTCCGCTCCCAACGCAACGCTGCAGACCCGCGAGGTATACCCAGAAGACCTCATCTCGAAAAGCTCTGCAATAGCACGCACATGAACGTGCGAGGCATAGGGCATACGGTCACACCTTCGTGTGAGTTGGCAGCGGCTCCGTTTGGGCGCTAGGCTACTTCTTACTTCGCTTAGCCTGAACGTAAGGGGATTCCAGCAGTACACCGACAAATAGGAGGTGTAACGATGAACGGCAGGAGGGCAAAGGCAAAGAAGATGGCAGGCGTGGCAATGAGCGCCCTAGCAGTCGTGGGCGCGACAATGGTCGCTTACGATGTGTCGAAACCCGTTCCACTCGTCTCGAGGACCTTGCGTGCCACGGCGCGTGAGCAGTCGAGAGCGGATGGCTGGGTGATGACGACCAATCTCTACCAGATCCTTCCGGCCAAGTTCACTCCGGCCGGAACCATCCAGGCCATGATCGAGAGACTCTCCTACCTCAAGGAGCTTGGCGTCAAGACCGTCTCGTTGATGGCCATCCTTCGCTCCGGGAACGCGCAGAGCTGCGACACTATCGACTATGGCTCTGTCGAGCCTCGATTGGGCACGAACCAGGATCTGCAGGACTTCGTACGCGCAGCCCATGCCGCAAAGATTCGAGTGCTTATCGAGCTTGCAGTCAATCACACGAGCTCACAAAACCCGTGGTTTGTCGGCAATGATACCGAGCGCCATGACGATTGGTACGTCTGGGACGAGACGGACCGCGGCTGGGACAGTCCCTGGGGGAGCGATGAGCCCGCTTTCGCCAAGACCTGGTTGAAGGATCCGCGCGCTGAGCTCGATCGCAATCACAATGGCAATGCGCACGATGACGACTTCTTCTACTGTGCCTTCTGCGAGACCAAAGACGGCGCTGCTATTGCCGATCCCCCTGACTTAAATTGGAGGGCAGCATTGCAGCAGCTGGAGAATGCCCAAGGCAGTTCCCTCTTCGACGAAGTTGAAGCCATCATGCGGCACTGGGTCATAACCGTTGGTGTGGACGGGTTTGTTGCCAGTTCCGCGAGCTATCTCGTTGAAAATGGCAAGCCATCGCGTAATCGCGATCAACCGGAGACGCACCGCGTTTGGCAGGAGCTTCGTCGTCGCCTGACGCGGCTCGCGCCAGCTGCCGTTCTCCTCGCGGAGGCGCCAACCGAAACGTATGAACAGCTGCGTGGGTATTACGGATCACTGACCCATGAGGAGTTTCAGGGAGTGTTTCACTTCAAGTACCCCAGCGTCATCATGGATTCGATCAAGAACGGTTGGCGCCATAGTCATCTCTTCCCTGATCTCTACGAGATCCAGAGCTACCTACCGTACGATACGGCACAGCGGCGCCTCCTGGGTCAGGATCTTCTGTTTCTCTCGAACCATGAACGCTCCACAGGCGATCGCGTGGCCACTCAGTTGGGTGGCAATCAGTCCCAGATCAAACTCGCTGCCAGCGTATACGTGCTCCTTTCCGGTAACCCCGTCATCTACTACGGTGAGGAGTACGGTATGTCCAATACGCCGGGAGCGTCAGGCGACGACGCGGTTCGTGGAAATATGGATTGGGCTGAAGTCGGGCGACAGCGGACGAGTTCCTCTTCCGTGTACCAACACTACGCCCGGCTGCTGCGTCTCCGCGAACGTTACGACGCTCTTCGCGGTGGGCGCATGCTCGTCGTACCCAGCAAGAGCGACAACGACGCAGCCTTCGATGGCGCCTGGACCGAGTCCGGACGTGTTTCACTGATGCGAGAATACTTCGAAGAGAGGATCCTGGTCGTATCGAATCTCTTTGACGTTGCGCAGAACGTGACCATCGATTTGGGTAGCAAGGGTCTACCAATCGTGCCGGACGGCACTCCGGTCGCGGTGTTGATGGGCAGCGACTCGAACGAGCCGGTGGGTGTCGGAAATCTTCGCAACTACCCGGTAGGCAACATTCCTGCCAACGGTACACGGGTGCTCTACCTTGGCGTCCTGCCCGCGAAGTACCGGCCAATCACGCTTTACGAGAGTCCGCTCGGAAGTACACCCACCAACTGATTCCGTGACCAGTTTGGTGCCAAGGCGCGTTCATGCCAAGGTCGGCAATGAATTTGGTAAGAGCAGACTACATGTCGTCCGCACCAATGGAAAACAGCCGCTCGAGATCATGACGGGAATAGGCGCGAAACGCGAGCATGGTTTCGGAATGGGTGATCCCCTCGACTTGCAACAGCTCATGAGTGACAACGCCAGACAGCTCATCGACGTTTTTCACGCGCACGATGGCGATAAGGTCGTAGCGGCCACTGACAGAATAGACCTCGCTTACGTGTTTCAGACTCGCCAACTCGTCGGCGACTCGTTCAATGCGATTGCGTTCGACGTTCAGGAGCACGAAAGCGGAGACCATCTGTGTACCTCGATTCCTACTTATGCTCGATTCGCCACGCGACACAAGAGGGCAAGCGTGTCGCGTGGTTTGAGGCTTGGGCTTTTGGCCGGTTCGGCGAGGTGACCTACCAGGTTTCCAGATACCAGAACTGCTTGAACTCATGGCTAGAGAGCTGCCATTGCACTTCTACGCTTTCGACCGTTGCCAGGTGTGGTCCGCAGCGCAATGCTGAAAGGAGCTCGTCCAGATCCACGCGTGAGCCCTCCGCCGTCACTTCGACACTACCATCGCTGCGGTTGCGCACCCATCCGGTCAGGTCGAGCCTTCGCGCCTCCTCTATCACGAACATGCGATAGCCCACGCCTTGAACGTGGCCCATCACCAGCGCGTGAAGGCGTGATGAAGGAGTTGACACCGTTGACACCGTTGACACCGTTGACACCGTTGACACCGTGAATACTTCAGAACACTCCGGTCGACAACATGACCAGCGTGCAGGACTCGATTACCTCCACGCCCGCAACTCGCAACTCTTGCGCCAGCTGCGGGTTCTCGGAACCGGGATTGAAGATCACGCGGACAAATCCATAGCCGGTAATGGCTTCGGCCAAGCCGGCGCTCTTCTGCGGCTCGACGTACAACGTCAAGGTATGAATTGCTGGTGGTAGCTGGGAAATTTCGGCGACGACTTCGAGGTCGCTCACCGTGGGCAGCCGTGGGTTGACGCCAAATACGCGGTGCCCCGCAGCCGTGAGGCGTTGGGACGCGAGATAAGCATAGCGACTGGGGTTCGACGAAGCCCCGAGAATGGCAACCAGCATGTTCGGAAGCATGCAGTAAAATTGCCGCGGTAGCCAGCTTCATCCAAGGGTATCGGTGAGTTGGGCCTAAGGTGCGCTGTCGCATCGTCATCGGGAACCCAAATTGCCCGTTGGCGGAGTGGTTCGGTCATGTGCCACGGGCACGATTGCGGAGAGAGGCGTATCTCTATGAACGATAAGCGCATGGAAACGGACAGACTAGTGAGCGCTTCGGCGGCCATGACAACCGAGCTTCACTCGAAGGTCTTGCGCTCCTTGGCGGGACCGCCAAAGCCTTGGCGTTGCCAACTTGCATGAGCTTGGTTGCACATGAATCGCGACAATGGCGTAAGTTGGAACCGTCCAGGGAGTTTGCGCGAGAGCAAGCAATGGTGCTCGCAGCGCTGCTCTTGGAGACGAAGCGCGAAGGCCGCTTCGTCGGTGTCGATTGCCAATGAACTGTAACCCAGGTAGGTAAACGGCCCCGTATCCGTTGAGCCGTGCGAGCGATAGAAGTCCATGAAGCAGGTGCGACTCGTGCGAATCCCATGAGCGGCCGGATCCTCGAAGATACCCGACGCAGGCTCGAGCTGTATGGGCAGACAGAGAACATCTTCGAGAATACTGGCAAAGCGGCGCTTCAGTTGCCGTGCAAAACTTGCAGTCTCCGCGCGGTGCGCACCGGTTTCTCCAGGTAACCCAAGGGAGAGGTAGACGAGCGCAGGAATCCTTCTCCGCTTTAGCGCCGTCAGACAATCAAATAGCTCCTGATTGCTAAAGTAGATCCCCTTGTTCTTTCTGCGGAGCTCTTCCGCGCCGCTTTCCGCGGAGATCGCGATGTAGGAGTGCTTTCGCGCATAGGTCATACTGAAGGCATCCATGAATGCGTGTGTTGGTAGACCCCAGGATTCGAAGCTCATGTCGCAGTCGAGGTGTCGCCGGCGGATCTCTTCCATCAAGCGTAGCTGGTAACGATCGTCCTCGGGCTCCGGATCGAAACAGCTGAGAAAGCCGGAATAGCCAAATGAGAGCGCTTGCTCCATGCTGTCGACGACCCTGGAGACAGACCGATACACGACCTGTTGTCGGCCGAAGAGGCGTTGGTGCGCTCGTTGACTGCCCCCACAAAAACTACAGTTTACCTTGCAGCCACGCCCGAGCGCCAAGGGAAACAGCTTCTCGCTACCCAATCGTCGCTTGAGGTTATCACTTAGGCTCGCGTTGTTGCTCCAGAACATGGGCAGGCGGAAGTAGTCGCGATACTGCTCGTAGTGGTCGAGATGCGAAAGATTGGCAAAATCTGGTTCATCCAGATCCTCAGCGCGAGCAGAGTAGCGGATGCCATTGTCGACAATTGCATCGCCGCGACGCCAAACGCAATTGGCGACGTCGGAGAAATCTCGGACGCCGCTGATGGCGGCTTTCGAGAAGGGAACGATGCTGCTATCTGCGTCGCCGACGATGATTGCGTCGACAGCAGAGAAGTTCTCGAGGATCTCCCGGGGAAAGCGGCTAGCGGTGAATCCGCCTAAGACTATTACCGTCTTTGGACAGGCGCGTTTGATCTTTTCGGCTAACACCAAGACGTCAAATGCCTGATAGTGCCAGTGTAGTGACATTCCAATTACGGGAACCTGACGTTGTTGGATCCAGCGTACGGCCGAGAATTCCGGATCGAGTATGGTCTCTAGCCCGACATGCTTGATGCGGGTCGCTATCCCATGTTTGTTCAACAGGTCACATAGCGCAAATACCCCCATGGGGATATAGTTGATGAACATGAAATCATCTAGGGGCCGGTAGTAGTTCGAGTACTTCGGCACATGCAAAAATAGGAAGTCCAACGGCGATGAGGCGTCTTGTGACATGTTGGGTGTTTTGGGTGTACGCGGGACGTTTGACTCGGACATGCCATCTCGCTCGAACCAAAAGCTACGGGGTACGTGGCACGACCGCGCGCACGATATCTATCAGTGTGGCTTGTCGGTCACAGGCGGCGAAAGCGAAGCTCTCGAGGGCCGTGTGGAGTACATGGAACGGGACCTCAGAAAGCCTCTGTCGGAACCGCGCGTGAGCGCTCGAGGTTAGTTCTGCGAGCCGCCGGTAGTAGGCGAGAGGATCACTGTGTTCACTGGCAGCGAGAACGCTATCTCGTGAGAAGAGCTCCCAGAACGACCAATTGCCTGACGCGCTGCGCGTCAGGCTCATCCACGGGCTGTCGTGCTTGGGGGTAAGTAGACCCATTGCCCGCGCATCCTTGAGCGGCCAAAGTGCCCAGGAAACGTTCAGCTCTTCCAACATTCCCAGAAATTGAAGGAGTACCGGCGCGCTATCTGACAGGTGCAGGGCATGGCCGGTCTCGCCGCACCAAATCGGTTTCTGTAGGTCGTTCACCAGCTGCGCCAAGGAGGTTTCGGCGAACAGTCGCTCGCGTAGCGTGACGGCCGCGTTTGGCGCGCGCAGCTCGTTCGGGATCTGCAGGAATGGATAGTAGTGTAACGAATACGCGATCTGGTCGTCGAGGTTGCGCTGGAACATCGAGAAGTCTCGGGCGTAACGGTTTCCCTCGATGAAGATGATGTGGTGTGGATCCACGCGACGAATCGCGGCGATGCACGCTTCGTAGAACCCGACCAGGACACTGCCATTCGCGTCATCGAGGAAGCACGGTTCGTTGAGTAGATCATACCCGGCAACGGTCGTGTTGTCGCAGTAGTAGCTTGCAAGCCTCTCCCAAAACCGTACCACTCTGTTGCGGTGGCCGTCGTTTTGCCAGAATCCAGCGGCTCCGGTTGCGTTGTCGCAATGCCAATCCGGGTTCTGGCCGCCGGGCGCGGCGTGGAGGTCGATGATGACGAGGAGTCCGCACTGTGTAGCGATGGCGAGAGCGCGATCCAGTTCTTGAAGGGTGCTCTCAATGGCGACGTTGTCGTCTTCGAGGCCAAATCTACTGAAATTGATCGGGATGCGCAGGCTATTGAGTCCCAGTGCACGCACGAATTCGAGGTCGGCGTCTGCAGTATAGGTGGAACAATAGCTGTCCCAAAACCGCTGAGCTGAGGTTGGGCCATAGATAGTCTCGATGGCGGCACGGATCTCACTTTCGGTTCCGGGAATGCCCAGCATGAAGTGTTCCAGATTGAGCCAGTTGCCGAGGCCAATACCGCGAAGCCGAATCGGGCGTCCCCGAAGCACGAACTGGTTTCCGTGAACCCTCAGATGCATCCTTGACCCCTAGAGCCCATCGTGCGCAATTTGCTACCCATGGGCGGGGCAATCTTCGCTCGCCAAGCCAAATGGAGTCAACGAGGATAGCTCCCGTCGCTACCGCTACCAACTGATGTGCATGAGTCATGGGGCCTAAGCAGAAATAGGTTGGGTCCGCCCAGTGCTCCAGGTAGAGTTGACCGGGTCCATGGCAGCACTATGAATGGCTTGGGTATCGTTTCCGGCATTGCCACAGCGATGCTATGGACCGCAACGGCTGTCTGCTTCGAAATTGCAAGCAAGCGTCTTGGGAGCTGGACCGTCAACGTCTTGCGTCTAGTCATTGCTGCCGGATTGTTCGTCGGACTTTCGCTGATTCGTACCGGGGCTCCGTGGCCACAGCAGCTCTCCGCCGACATGTGGCGTGACTTGAGCCTATCCGGCTTGGTCGGCTTCGTGGTGGGTGACGCGATGCTCTTTCGTGCCTTCGTGCTTATTGGCGCACGTATGACCATGCTGATCTATGCGTCTGTGCCGGCAATGACGGCGCTCGGGGGATACGCATTGCTCGGTGAGACGATTGGTGGGCGCGCCTTGCTGGGGATGGCCATCACGGCGGGCGGGATTGTGACGTCTGTCTTGGCCAACCCGCGACCAGAGGCACCCAGTGAGCAGCGACATCGGCAGCTGGGGATCCTGCTTGCCATTGGAGGTTCTGGCGGTCAGGCCGTAGGGCTACTGTTCGGAAAGCGTGGTTCTGTTGGATTGGACGCCTTTGCCGCAACGGAAATTAGGGTCTTAGCAGGCGTAGTAGGGTTCCTGGTCCTGACGTTGGCAAGTCGAAGGATAGGGGGCATCGCATCCACGTTGGGTGAAGCGATGCGACCCGCGATGCCTCAGCACGCTGGCATGCGTGGCGCGTTGGGAGTCATGACATTGGGCGCAGTTCTCGGCCCTTTTCTAGGCGTGTCACTGGGGTTGTTGTCAGTGCAGCTCTTGCCAGCGGGCGTGGCAAGCACTCTGATGTCCATAGTGCCAGTCCTGCTGGTTCCCGTTTCCGCTCTGGTGTTTCACGAATCAGTCAGTATCGGTGAGATCTTGGGCACCTTGATCGCGATCACTGGAGTGGCAATGCTTGCGTTCTGAACCGATGCCTGAGAAGGTCACCCCGCCCCCGAAGGTTCTAGAAAGTGCCGCTTGCGCCCAGTCCGTAGCCCGTACCGATGACTTGCGGTCGTAGCGTCAGCGAAACATCGTTGCGAACGAGTCTCCTAGTGGTGGCCAGGTAGCCCGTGAGCAGTAAAGTACCACCCGCGACTTGCATGATGCCATCCATGCCTAGGCCGATGACGACGAGAATGTCTAAGACGCATGTCCCGTTTTCTCTCGCGCTCTCGTTGGTTCCACAATCCGCGTAACTGCGCCGGCCGATTGTCATCCATGGGCCAACGAAGGGGAGCAACAGGTACCCCGATTGATTCTGGAAGTCTGCACTCATCGCGGCCATGGCGCTGATCCCATAGGGGATTAGAGTGACGATATAGCCCGCTGTTACCAGGCCACGGCGAGGTTGTTCGCGCACCCGATAACCGGGGGGAATGGGATCACCGTCTTCGTACGTTGGCTCAGGCACTGGTGGGGCGGCAGGGGCTCGCGTGGCCGTGAGGCGTACATATCTGTAGCCCGCGGGCGCTGGCGGCAAATCCGGCGGGGCCGTGGGTGGGGGTGAGGCCGTGGGACTGGAATAGGCAGCTGTCGCAGGCGCTGGAGCATAGGTCACCATGGGCGCGGCGGTGGCAGCGGCAGGAGTAGCGGTCGGTGGCGACTGCACGTCCGTTGGTGAGACAACCGCCTGTGCACCCACGTGGGGAGCCAACGCCATACATATCCACGCGGACCGACGCGAAAAAGGCAGCACCCCGAGAGGGTAGCATCAGGCGGTTACGTCGTGGCTGTGGTCGCTCAGAAGAATAGCGAAATCCCTGCGGAGACTCCAAACTCCAATGCCTTCACCTTGTGGCTGCCGCCGCCATCGGGGAAGGTCTTGCCCAGGAACGCGTAGTCCATTCTTGGGCCGAGCGTAAAGGCGGCGTGTCCACCGGCAACCAAGACGACGGGCAAGTCAGCCGTAGCGGCCATGAGCCAGGTGTCAGCGAAGTCGGAATAGTGGAGCAGGTAGGTGGCACCCACGCGCGGCCAGAGCCCAACCACGTCGCCGAACATGAACGCATAGCCGAAGCGCGGCGAGAGCGTGATCAGTGACTGCTTGACCATACCGGCACCGTCGTCACTGTTCTGCGCATATCCAAATGCACCACCGAGGCTAAATCCCGTGGTCAAGAAGACATCGAACGCAAGTCTTGGCGCAGAGAAGCCGGTGCCAAAGTCTCCGGGATTTGAGAGCAAGTGGATCTGGTCGTAGCTGGCCTTGTCATCCGGTACGTCCTTGATCACCACCGTGCGTTGGGTATGCGCGTAGCCCAAGAGGCGCTCGGCGGATATCACGAACTCGCCCGGATTGCCGAAGCTCTGCTTCGGTCTGGCTTCTTCCTGCTCTTCGCGTTCACGTGCCCGTTCGGCTTCACGTTCCTCATACGCAAAGGGATCCTCGCGGATGTCTTTCTTTGCGTTCGCATTTCCAGCCACGAGCAGCAGTGACGCGATCAGGCAGGCTTGGTTTCTCATCGGTTTGCTCCAAGAACGGCTACGGGCGGCGAGCAGTGCCACCCGAAAGCTAGCCCTGACCTATGGGAGTTGGCCACGCATTTGTCCAATTACACTGCTCTTTCTTTTGCCAGGCCCCCCAAGTTGACGTCCTTCTGTCGGTCCGTGGGTGCAGTCGCGGTAAATGTCTTTGACTCGAACATAACCACGATGGTTTGGCTTGACTTGCGTCGCCTCGAATTTGTGGCTGAGCGCACCCGCGGCAAGACGTTGACCACGACGCCCCCAACCAATGGAAATGGCATAGAGAATTTTCTACTCGATTCACGGCTGGGGCTTGGTGCTAGGCTACGGCTGGCGTTGGTTCAAAGCTCGCTAACGGAGGGTCGAACCATGAATAAGCATTGGGTTGCGTTGGGCGCGGCGGCGTTGTGTCTGTTGATGAATCGAGGGACGGCAGCAGACGTCATTCCACCGGAGGTGATGGCGTGCAACAAGCTGGACGCTGGAGCGACTTGTACGACTGGCATCGGTAGTTGCCAACCTGGGACTTGCTCGAAGCTTGACTACTCGAATTGGGACGCAGGCTCCGGTCACGGGCCACCGACCGTGTCGTATGCATGTCTGAAATGCGTCCAAGGTCCTCTCGTTGTCGACGCCGGTACGGGCGGTGAAGCTCCAGAGGGCTCCTGCGCTTGCCGCGCTGCGGGCACGGCAGCGCGTTCAAACTCCTACGCCGCTTTGGGCGGCTTGCTCGGGCTCGCATTGGCCCGGACTTGGCGACGTCGGCCTCTGTTCGTGCGAGGCTAACGCCGGTAGTGTCCGGCAGCGGGCTTGGCTACGTCGTTGTCGACGCGGCGCCGTCGGGAAGATTCGGTAAAAACGCCGCACATTGCTCTCGAACGGCGCGCCGACCCAGAGCATTCGAGGGAATTGGTGGGTCAATGACGCCTGAGCGGCTACGCTCGGCGGCTGTGATCTTCCGTGTCCTTTTGGGCTTCCTCTACGTCGGCGTGACCTTCCCGTTCAATCTCGTCGCGTTGCTCCTGTTTCTGCCGAGCCGACGAATGCGGGTCAAGATCACGAGCCTTTGGGCGAAGAGCCTTGGTTTCGTCTGCGCGTGGTTGAGTGGCATCGAGATGGAGTTCGTGCATCGCGAACGGCTGAAGCGGGCGCCAGCGGCCATCTACGTGAGCAACCATGTCTCGATGTTCGACGTGCTCACCGCTATGTGGATCCTTCCCATCGGGACGACCGCCGTCGCCAAGAAGCAGGTGATGTGGGTCCCGCTCTTCGGGCCGCTCTACGCGATGTCGGGCAGCCTCATGGTCGATCGAGATAAGCCCACCGTTGCGATCGCTCAGTTGCAGAAGCAGGCGAAATTCCTGGTGAAGAATGGCTTTTCGATCGCCATTTGGCCTGAAGGGACACGTTCGCGCAATGGCCGCCTGTTGCCGTTCCAGAAGGGGTTCGCGCACATTGCGCTTTGGACGCGACTTCCAGTCGTTCCAGTGGTCGTGTCTGGCGCGCACAAGGCTTGGCGCATCGGTGGCTTCGAGATCGAGAAAGGGGCACGCGTGCGCATCGAGATCGGCGAACCCATCGAGACGAAGAATTGGTCTCGGCGTAAGCTCAACGAGCACATAGAAGAGGTCCACCGCGTCTTTCGCGAGCGTTTGCCAGAGGAACAGAAGCCCTTGAATGAGGGCGAAGCGCCGGGCGAGTCTGGGGAGTAGGCTGGCGAAGGGGCGAGAGTATCCGGTCGCAGTTTCGGCTTCGCTGCAAGCTCTAAGCCCCTTAGGTCCTGACCCTCCAAGTGGTCGGGCCAGGACCGGTGGAACTCGACTTCACGACAGAATTCGACGAGCCATTGCACGCAGACGCGACACAGGCTCGAAGCCTTCTCTAGGAACTACTTCTTGCCCTTCTTGGGCTCGGGCTTGCAATTGTCGGTGGGGCATTTCACATCGCAAGTGGCGCCCTTGGCACATTCGGTCTCGCACTGGCCGTCTTTGGAAGTGCAGTCGATATTGCACGTGGAGCCCGCGGCGCAGTTGCTCGTGCAGTAGCCACCTCCGCACTTCATGTTGCAGGTGCCGCCCGCTAGGCAGTTCAATTTGCAGACGCCCGAGGGGCAATCAAGCGAGCCCTTGGCATCCTTCTCGACCTTCAAAGTACAGGCGCCACCTTGGCATTTCTCGTCACAGGTCTTGCCGGCTGCACAGGTGTAACGACAAGCCCCACGCGGGCAGTCCTTTGCTTCTGCGTTTGACGGCGGAGCCTTGTCGGTGTCGGCCTTCTTCTCTTCAGTGTCCGTTGCTTTCGCTGCAGCTGGGTCTGCGTCTGCTGCAGGCGCGTCTGCCTTGCTCTCGGCGGCGGCGGGCTTGGTGTCAGCGGCGCCAGCGGTTGATTCGGGTGGCGGCGCGCCGTGACAACCCGTGATGCCGAATGCGAAAAGGACGGTTAGGCTTGTGAGCGAAAAAAGACGGTTCATCATTGCCTCCAGAGGTGCGAGAGTATGCCTTTCTACCAAAGGCACGGGCTGCGGGTAAAGTGGCACGACCGAGAGGGTTCGGAAATTCCGTGTTATGCAGCCGGAAGGCGTGCAATATGGCCGGCCTCCCCGGGGGCCAGGCAAAGGATGCGCATTTCTTGAGTCGTCTGAAGTCTACAATCAAGGTCGCTGCTCGAGCTGCGCTGCTCTGCGCAATCTGGTCGACCTACGGCCACGCCGCCGAGCTGAAATGGACCGCCCCAGCGGGTTGTCCGGATTATGAGACTGTGGATTCCAAGCAGTCCTCTCGCGGTGGATCCGCCGAAAGCCAGAACTGTGAATTTCGCCCGGGAAAGGAGCGAGAGACGGGTCTAGGATCTTCAGTGTGGAAATCGGATGCCTTCTGCAGGAGTATGCGGAGTTGGACGGACCGAAAGCAGTTCATTGGGTGGCAGGACAGAAATGACAATGCTTTACGCACATTCGATTCGGATGCGTCTCGCAACCGGGAGCGAGGTCCAAGCGTTCGTGAAAACGGAGCCCACAAAGAAACGCAAGAAGTGTCTCCTGCTCCACGGCAATCCTGGAACAATGCTCGACTGGACGAGCCTCATTCCCTTGCTTGCGAACGTTGCTGACATTGCCGCGTTCGACCTGCCAGGATTTGGACGAAGCCCTCGTGGCAATTCCAATGCGGCCTCAGTCAATCTTGAGCGACTTGCGGATTGCGCCATGGCCGTTGCCGACGCAATGTCCTGGACAGAGCCGTTCTTTGTCATCGGGCAAAGTCATGGCGGTGGCGTAGCTCAGGTCGCCGCAGCCAGATATCCCGAAAGAATCGCGGGGATTGTACCGATCTGCACACTTTCTGCGCGCGAGCATGCAAGCTATCAATTTCTGTCGCTTCCGTTTGCCGGAGCAGCGCTGCGTTTGGCGGGGTTCATCCTGCGTTCGTCGGCACTGCAACCTCTTGGTAAGCTCATCACGCTCCGCGTGATGAAAGGGATTTGGTCGCCAGAGCCAGTACCGGTTGAGCGACTCCAGCGCGAGCTTGCCCTGTTTTCTTCCAGACCGGAGGTTCTCGTGAGCATGGTACACCTCGCTCAAGGTCCCCGTGCCAATGTTTGGCTGACCGTGCGACGAGAATACGTTGCCCCATTCTGTTCATTCATGGTGAGCTGGACGCCCTCGTTCCCGTAGAATACGTAAAGGCTATCCACAAGCTCATAGTTGATGGAGGTGGCCAAGCCGAACTCCGAATCGTGCCTGGCGCTGGACATATGGTGGCCGACTACCAAACCACTGAAGTTGCGCATTTTATCACGCAGTTCTTGTCGCGCTGCGCACCCCAAGACAACACGTGTGCAACTCCGCAATGACCGCGTGACCGCGTGGCTGGCTATTCCGTCGATGTGTGTTCCTCAACGTCCGGAAACAACGGCGTGGTTCCTAGCAACTGCTCGATTGTGGCGAGTAGCAGTTTGCCGTCACACGGTTTGCGCAGGTAGCCAATATGGTCGGGCGACATGTCATACTCTGGGTGACCTCCGTAATCGTTGCCGGATAGGAAGAGCAAGCGCGCGCCCGGATCGATGCTGTGAATCATTCGACGGGTTTGCACGCCGTTCAGTCTGGGCATATCGAGATCTAGGATAGTCAGATCGGGCCGTGGATGTGATGCATTGAATGCATCGACTGCTTCTACCCCATTCTTGACTTCCTGAACATGGTAGCCCGCGTGACGCAGTAATCGAGACAGACTGCGTCGGACCACGTCTTCGTCGTCGGCCAGCAAGATGTTGGCACCAGAACCTCTCCGTGATTTTGGACCGACATCGCCATCTTTGGATACCTCCACGACCTTCCTTCTGGCTTCGTCCATCAGAGGGAAGAAGAGACGAAAAGTAGTGCCCGCATTGGGCGCGCTTCTAACATCGGCATGGCTTCCATGCGCTTCGAGCACCTGCAACGTTGTGGTAAGTCCGATGCCAAACCCCACGCCCTGAGGTTTGGTCGTAAAGAACGGCTCGAAGATCCTAGCACGTGTGGCCTCGTCCATGCCAATGCCGGTATCCTCGATTTCGACTTGAACACAAGGCACGTCGCGATGTTCTCTTCCCGGCATTGCCTTCGAAGTCGTGCCAGTTACCGTCAAGCGTAATGTTCCGCCGTGGGGCATCGCGTCTCGGGCATTCAGGCAAAGGTTCATCAGTACCAAGTGGAGCTCCGCCTGATCGCCGAAGACTACTTGATCTGGTGCGATTTCTCGCTCGATGTGGATCGAGCTATCGAACGTGTGTTTCAGCAGGCGAAGGACGTCGGTGCAAAGGCTCGAGATATCTACCGCCTCGTGCGGGCGGCTCTCGCCGCGAACGAACAGCATGATACCTTGAGTGAGTTCACCGGCGTGCGCCAGTGCTGTGCGAATGTCTGAAAGGCAATCTGCGACTTCTGGGGTGTGGTCGCTATTGCTACACGGAATTTGGGCAAGAAAATCGACACTTGCCGAGATCGCACCCAACATGTTGTTGAGATCGTGAGCAACGCCGGCGCCAACACGACCCACGGCCTCGAGCCGTCTGCGGTTAGCAGCGTGATTCTCGCTCAATTCCGATGGCGTGAACTT
Organism: uncultured Polyangiaceae bacterium; assembly: GCA_964454965.1. GTDB lineage: Bacteria > Myxococcota_A > Polyangia > Polyangiales > Polyangiaceae > FEN-1139. The sequence goes on from CAYVXY010000012.1 coordinate 119,677, forward strand.
CAAGAGTATGCACGAGCCAAGCTGAAGCTCGTCGCCAAATTCCAGTCGTGCACTCTTTGTCGGTATCCCGTTGATTTGCGAGCCATTCTTGCTATCGAGGTCATCGAAAACGTAGTGACCGTCCAGCGTTGGGATGATTCGCGCGTGTCGCCGCGAAATAGTGGAATGCTTGATCGAGAACTCAACACTAGTGGAGCGGCCAATTACGACTTCGCCCAAGACTTTGACAATTTGACCGATCTGTGGCCCAGCAATCATTACCAGGCAGGCCGGGCCCGAGCCAAATGCGGCTCTACCATTGTTGGCTGGCACCTGACGCGATGGCGTTGTCATCAGTAATGGCGTACGGATGGTTTGGCTCGCGGTTTAGGCATGCGGACCGTTTCGCATCAAGTGCCCCGCGGGAGTCGACCTGGCTACATCCACGCACAGGTGCAATCTAGGGTACTTGGCGCCCCGAACGTGCGGTATGCAGTGGACAGATTGGCGAGACTCAAGTGGGCGTCGCAGCGCGGAACGCCGATTGTAATCGATAATCGACATTCGGCCAAATGCCCTGGTTTGGCTCGAGATCCTGCGGGCGTGTTCTGAATGCGTTGGCTTCAAATGGTGTCGTCACGTAAGGATCACCAGAACGCATCGTAGCGCGTCGCGACAGTGCTGGACGTTGGATGATTGGACTAGACTAGGCTTCATCCAATCAGCTCAACCCAAATGCTGGGACCCAACAGCGAAGACACCCCCATGTCCACCGAAGTCTACGTCAGTACCGACATCGAAGCCGACGGCCCCATCCCGGGACCGCACTCGATGTTGAGCTTTGCCTCGGCGGCGTACCTTGCCGACAAGACGCTACTAGGGACCTTCTCGCGCAATCTCGAGACGCTGACCGGCGCATTGCCACATCCCGACACCGAGGCTTGGTGGATAACGCAACCCGAAGCTTGGGCCGCTTGCAGGAAGGACCTCGTCGAACCCGGGCGTGCGATGCACGAGTATTTCGAGTGGCTATCGGCGCTTCCGGGTAAGTGCGTCTTCGTTGGCTACCCTGTGGCCTACGATTTCTTGTTCGTCTACTGGTACCTAATGAGCTTCGTCGGGAAGAGCCCGTTCTCGCATTCGGCGCTCGACATCAAGACCTTTGCGATGAGCCTACTTGGGACGGGGTATCGCGACTCGACGAAGAAGCGGATGCCAAGGCGCTGGTTCGATGACATCCCGCACACGCACGTCGCGCTGGACGATGCTCTCGAGCAAGGAGCGCTCTTCTGCAACATGCTGCGCGAGTCGAAGAAAGTCGTCGCATAGAAGTCCGCGCAGACTCAAGTTAGCGCCACCTGAGCGCGGCCGACCCCAGTCCAGACCGAGTTGCCGGTCGAGGGCATTTCTAAACTGCGACTGTGATGAAGCGCAAGCCGATGGGTCTAAGAATGACTGCCTACTATGACTGGATACGCACCATCACTCCGCCGGGCATACATATTGCCGGGGCCGATTCGATTGCTCCCAGCGCGATTCTACCGAAATGCGAACGATACGTACTGTTCATCGCGGGGAATAGTTCGCTATGATTGTATGGCATTGGGCATTGTCCGCCGAGAACATGAGTGAATTCAGGGTCTCAACGAAGTGACGGAGCAAAAGATGCAGATCCAGATCAATACGGACGGGAATATCGAAGGGCGTGAGAGACTTGCCACCTACGTCACCGGTGTCGTGGAGGACGCCTTGAGCCGATTCCGTGAGCGGCTAACCAGGGTGGAGCTGCACCTGACCGACGAGGACAGTCAAAAAGGCGGCCGAGAGGACAAGCGCTGCGTGATGGAAGCGCACATCAAAGGTCACCAGACCCTCGTTGCCACAAACCAGGCTACGACGATGAATGAAGCCGTGAGTGGGGCGATCGACAAGATGAAGCGGTCGATTGATAGCACTCTGGACCGATTGCAGGACCATCGGTAGGCGCTCTCTCGCCCGTCACACGCCGCCTCACCGGTTTTCCGCGTATGCTGTCACGGGTTCAGTGCAGCAGCGGAATCCGACTTGGTAGTCGCTGTGCCAAGCGTTGTGATCGGTCGTCGTGGGGCGACAGCGATTGCGCACTCGCCCCCAATAGCCGCCCTTGAGCCCACTGCGGTAGGGCGCCCTGTAAACGAATCCGCCCTCGTTCGTGACCCATTCGTCCACGTTGCCGGTCATGTCGTGCACGCCGTAGTAGCTCACGCAGTCCGGTCGCGCTCCGGAAGGTTCACGCTGGTCGATGCGGGCAAACTCCGCATCACGCAGGCTAGGATTGGCTAGGGCGTCGTGGTCGGCGGGAATGTTCGGACGATCGTAGTTGCAGCGGGTTGGGTCGCGCCGGTACCCGGTGGCGTAAGGTAGGCGGTCGGGGCCTTCGCAGGCCAGTTCCCATTCGCTGCCGCTGCAGAGTCGCTTATTCGCCCTGGTACAGAACTCGACCGCTTGCTGATAATTGACCCAGACCATGGGCTTGGTGCCCGGCTCGTTGGGAAACTCGAATTCGTCGATGCAGAACTGCAGCGGCGCCTGGGTGCCGATGCATGGGCTGTCCGCAACGTACTTTTGGCAGCGGTCGCGTTCCTCGCTCAAAAAATCTAGGCATTTGTGCACAGCGTACGAGCAATACACGCCGTCTACGAATCGCATGCCATGCGGGCAACTGTAGTTCGGGACTGAGTTCGTTGGATTGGAGGCGCGGCCTTCGAGGTCGAGCTCTTCCCCGCTCTGCGCGTTGGGTTGGTCGAGCCGTGACTCGGTGGCGCAGGCAATGGGTAACATGCGCGGCTCGTCAACCGGTGGTTGCGTCAAGAGGGCGACGGGTGTAGCGGCGTAAGTCAATATGGAAAGCCGCTGTTGAGCGCCACCGTCGTCGAAGTAGCGCTCCCAAATGGTCGACGCAGAGACATTGCCCACGACGAACAAGACCAAACAAGCCACGCCATCGCGCGCTAGCGAGGGTGCTCTCCGGACGGTAGCTCGGTCGTCGGTGTAACTGGCCATAGCCGATGGCGCTCTATAGAGTTACCAGCTCCGGCACCGGGCGCACGAAATGATTGCGCGTCAATACCGTGGCGGTCATAGGACGCTCGGATCCGTAGATTTTTCGCCTGGTACTGGGAGAATGCCTATTGCGCCAATGCCAGGTCCGACAGCGATGCGGCGGGTGGACTGAGTTCGACGCGCGCCTGCCTGGCCTGGGTTTGCTGGCGGGGTGCATGGGGTTCGCAAGAGCGCGCGCGGAGCGTCCGCGCAAGCGAGGAAGTTGCGGTCAACTCGTTCTCGAGTTCTTGTCCAGTAACATTCACGTGGACCCCGCGCGTCGCTCCCGGAACTTCTCCGCAGTTTTGATGCAGTGCTGCCCAAAACACGTCGTTTCGCCCATGCGGCCTAGGGATCGCACTCGGCTGGCGTCGATGTGCTACACCCCGCTCATTGTCGATTCAATGGTTTCCCGGTCACATGGCGCAGGCGCGACGCGCATTGGCGAAAGCGCTGCCGTCACAGGACGTCATCATCGAGGTTCTGGATGCGCGTATGCCCCACGCGAGTTCGAACCCAATCGTGACCGCGTTGCGCAGACATAAACCCTGCATCAAGCTGCTGAGCAAGGCAGATTTGGCTGATCCAGCCGTCACTGAAGCTTGGGTGCGACACCTCGAATCCGAGGGCGCAGCCAAAGTCGAAGCAGCATCGAAGTCTTTGCCTGCTGGTCGGGTCATCGCAATCACGTCCAGTGACGATCGCTTCGCAAAGACGAAGCTTCGGCTCCCGGAACTTTGCCAGAAACTCGTGGGGCGAGTCTCCAGCCCAGCGCGTCCGGTTCGCGCGATGGTCGTTGGGATCCCGAACGTCGGCAAGTCGACCATCATCAACGTGCTGCTCGGACGCAAAGTGGCCAAGGTGGGTGACGAGCCAGCCGTCACCAAACGGCTACAACAGGTCACGCTACAGAACGGTTTCCTGCTGACGGATAATCCAGGGCTGCTCTGGCCGAAAATCACCGACGACAGAGTGGGGTTCAAGCTGGCCTTTGGCGGAGCCATCTCGGAAGCGGCCCTCGACTATGAAGCCGTGGCTCGGTTCGGCGCGGGCCTGCTACTCGAGCGGTATCCTGACCTTGTCGTTGCGCGCTATAAGCTCAAAGCACCTCCTACAAGTGGCCATGAGCTGCTCGCGGAAATCGGCCGTCGCCGCGGCTGCTTGCGCAGCGGCAACGTCATCGACATGCACAAGGCGGCAGACGTGCTCATCCACGATTTCCGCGGCGGTGTCATCGGTCGAGTCAGCCTGGAGAAGCCGGCGGATTTGACGCTTGAGTCGGTCGATCCCTCCGAGGACGAAGGAAGCATTCCCAGCGACGAGGCTGCGCTTGAGCCCGAGCCTGAAGCAGGTAGCGAAGGTTAGGTCGACTGCTGCGCGGAGCCAGAACTTAGCTCGACGCAGCGCCAACCGCGCAGACTCACAGACAGGCTGCGCGCAGCATGAACGAATGCAGGACTGTATTGTTGAGGATTCTCGTGTTGGGATACTCGTCACCCTCGCGCGGCGACAACGCACCAGCCATTTGCCCCATGATCGAGAGATGCACCAGTTCGTTAGTGTGACCCTTGGTGGAATAGCTGACCTCGTTGTTGGAGTACGTGGTCCCGATCTGCGTCGGCTTGCCATCGTCAGTCTTCATCCCCGTGGACATGGCAGTTGCCGCCGATGCGGAGTCCGTAGCAGCCCACCAGCCAGCCAGTCGTCGGAGAAATGTACGTCTTGAGGTAGTCGAGAAGCGTGGCAGGGTTCTCTAGCGGGTAGGGCTTGGCACCTGCCAACGCTGGGTCATATCCGACCAGGGGATCGTAGGAGGTCGCAATCGAAGGTTGCCTTTCCATACGCCGCTGCGTAGGCGTTGTAGGTGGTCACGTCCCAAGTAGTGACGTAGCCCTGGTACGGAACCCTATCCCACGCCAGGCGGTAATCCCTCCCGTACAGATAGCGACTGATGGCAATCTCGTCCTCGAGTTGCCGACCATCGCCAATTATCAGCATCACATTGCGGCGCACCTCCGGGGGCAGCGGTCTGGGCCTCGTCGCGCCTGAGCAGACGGGTGGTTCTCGGTAGCCCTTCAGCTTCTGGGTCAAAAGCGCTATCGAGTTGCCATCCGATGCGGATGGGTCGTCTGCGTTCGAGCAAGCCGCTACGGCACACAAGCCAATAGCTGCAATACCAAACCATAGTCGACAGGCCGGTGTTCTGTTGTACATCCTGCTAGCTCTCGTTCCCGATTGCCGGCAGTAAGATCCGGCAAATCTCCTCGTAGTCAGAATGTGTCACAGTTTGCTTTTCTGAGCGTAAATGGCGATTTTGTGGACCTATACGTCCGGACGACAATGAAGCTAACAATCGGTAGAATCCCTGACGGCGCGTCACCGCCGCCGCGGAGTTGGATGACCCAAACGTTGAACAATCACTATTGACAGATCATAGATCCACTCTCGCGGTCGATGCACAGGCCCGCAGGCGACTCGTGTCGCGGGAGGTGAAGGTGAGTGCAAATGGTTGCGCACGACCAGCGCTTCTGCGATGCACCAACCAGAACAGTAAAGTGCTCGCATTGCTGTGTCGGCGCCGAGGTCAAGTGTTTCTTGCGGCGAATTCCCTCCGAGGCTCGACGCGGCACAGCGGGCTTTCGACGATGTGCGGAATCAACTCACCCAAGTGAGATGATGTGGTGAAAGTGAAAGACTGCTGAAATACTGAGAGGCTAGCGTGCTTGCGGGACAGGTACATGGCAATATTTAAGTATTCTTGGACTTCTTGCTCTGTCGGGAGTGGAGACTGATTATGCGAACGATTACGAGTTCGACTTCTTGGATGCTTGCCATGGGCATCGTCGGCATCGTCGGTTGCGCTTCGGACGCTGGTGACGGAAGTGGAGATGGGAGCAGCGGTGGAGCTGGCTCCATCTTTGCGGGTACTGGGTCCACGAGCAGCACGTTGGTGCCAGGGCTGGGTGGGTCGACGAACACGACGCTGCCGTTTGGATGCACGACTGAGGTGTGCGATGGCATCGACAATGACTGCGATGGCATGATTGACAACGTCGACCTTGGTCACGATGGCGTTTGCGACTGCCTGTTGGTCGCCACGCTTGGCGCCCCTGGCACTTGGGGTCAAGGGGATGTGTTCAAGACTTGGCTGAATGCGCGCAGCCCGGTGGGGGCCGTCGATCTCGGCGATAAGTTCATTACCTTCGAAGAGATCAGCAAGTACGAAGTGATCGTGATCCAGGACCTCTACAACAAGGGCAATGGGCACGCCTACTCGGAAAGTGAGGTGCTGTCGCTGTCGAATTTCGTCAAATCTGGTAAAGGAATCATGACAATGATCGGATACTCCGATCCGCTCGAACGTACCAACATCAATGCGGTTCTGGCGCCGTTCGGGATGAGCTACGACAACAAACAGATCCTGCAGAAGCAGGGCGGTTCGACCGTGCCCGTCACCCAGTGGTTCACGCATCCGACGACCGCGAACGTCAAGCTGCTTGGCGTGGACAATGGCTATGCAGTATCTGGCCAGGGTACGGTCATTGCCAAGGAACAGGGCTACAACGTCGGAATGGTGGGCGAGGCGGGTGATGGTCGCGTGGTCGTTTGGGGTGACGAATGGATCACCTACAACTCTGAATGGAAGGACCATGCTGACTATCAGGTCGAACGGTTCTGGCTCAACGTCATCAAGTGGCTTACGCCCCCGAAGCGGTGTCAGGTAGTGTTACCGCCCATTTCCGTAATCCAGTAGTCGCGAAGTGTGCCGCTCGGCAGCGGCTGGCTCAAGAGCATCGCCAAGGAACAGTCCGTGACGATTGGGTAGGAGGCCTTTTGCCGTGCTCGCGGCTTCGAACGTTCTTGCGTCGGGAAGACCACACACTAGGCAAATATCAATTCGCCGCCATTGGTTGAAGCATAGTATTCGACTGTGGTAGCTTTGAAGCCGCGCATCGTTGCATAATTGAAGCCGCCGCCGACCACAGCACCCACCCCGAAGGGCACGAGGCGACCGAGGGCCGCTGAACCTTGCTTGAGTCCTAGTCGCGTTAGCACGCGCCTACCTACCGTTTGATTGAACCTCCCCAGTGCCTCAACGGGCAGGCGCTTCACCTGGGCAACCGCAACCTTGGTACCAATACGGACTGCGGCCTCCTTACCGAGCGAGGCGGCTCCACACCAGAGCCCCAGCAGGCGGACGAACTCCTCCTTGAACGGATGCTCGATCTCTTGTCCAAAGACCTGCCCTACGCCCATCACGATATGTGCCATGCAGTGAAGCATGTAGGCAAGATCAGCCGCAATCGCGCCGCCATCGATCGCCAGTTGTAGTGAAGTGCCAATGCCTGGGACGACTGCGGGAAGGGCCGACAAGGCACCTTCGGCCGCATAGCGACGACAGACTCGCTCTGCCCAACGGTTCGCCAGCGCACGCTCCGAGAGCCCAGGGTTCTTCCGACGCAGCCGCAAGACGGATGAGCTAACGGCGATCCGCGACGGTTGGACGGACTCGACGATGCGTGTTGCTAGATTTTCCAGGCGATTCGTTGGATCCGAGGCGGCCGTGACCATGAGCGCCGCAGCGTAGCACGGCCGCCTCAGCGTGGCCCAGAAGTCAGGACCAACGGAACTTGGCCGAGTGCCAATCAGCCCGATGGTGTCCCCTCGGCAGCCGAAGGGACGCGGCGCGGATCCTGGTTACCCAGCCACTGCGATCCGCGCTGCAATCTCTTTCAGACCGGTGCGCGTTTCCTCGGGGATCTGCCCGAACATCGTCTCCGACGAGAATTCGGTGACCAACTCCCTGAAGCTCCAAGTCACACCGATGTCCCCGTTGGCCATTCTGTAACCAAGTCGATTGTCGAAGAGACGATTCTTGGCGAGGTAGTCAAAGCTGTCATCGGCTTGCATGAACGTGAGCAACAGGCGCGCGAATGTCTGGTATGCCTCTGCGCTGCCGCCTTGGTAGGTTGGGTGCGGGAATTGGTCGAATGCTGACCAGTTGAAATCCAGCATCTCCGTCGAAGACGAACTCGACGGGTTACCTTCCACGTTTGAGTTCCAGCGAGCCATTAGTTGCTGCTGCTCCACTGCCGAAACCGCGGTCGACGACTCATCAGGAGTCCTGCCTCCACCAACGCACCCCGTTGCCAACAGCGTTGCTGCCAGCACCAACCATCCAGTATTTCTCATGTGTAACCTCCATCTCACCGGCACAATCCCCAGCCGATTGGGATTTGATCGACGAATCTTTTGCTTGCTAGCCTACCGCAGCAAGCCGGTCGGCAATCTCCTGCAGACCGATTCGCGTTTCCTCGGGGATCTCGCCGAACATCGTCTCCGACGAGAACTGGGTGACCAACTCCCTGAAGCACCAAGTTTCCCCGAGTTCCCCGTTGGCCATTCTGTAACCAAGTCCAATATCGAAAAGGCGATTTCTAGCGAGATAGTGGAAGTTTTCCTCGTTCCGCATGAACGCGAGTAACAGAATCGCAAAGGTTTGGTACGCTTCCACACTGCCGCCTTTGAACGTTGGGTGTGGGAATTTTTCGAATGCGGGCCATTCGAAGGCAGGACCGGTCCCCCAAACGAAGTTCGTCGGGGTGCTTTCCACGGTCGCGTTCCAGCGGTCCATCAACTGCTGCTGCTCCACAGCGGAAGCCGCGATCGCCGAATCGCCCAGAACCTTGTCTCCAATGCATCCGGTTGTTCCCAGTAGCACGGCCGCCAATACCAACCATCCAGCGTTTTTCATGTGCAACCTCCATCCTCATCGGCGCTATCCCAGGCTCTTTGGACTTTGATCAGGGAATATTGCTCTCCCGTTGCGATTGCAGTAGCTCGCGGGCGCGCCCCACATGAGGTCCGTCCGGAAAGCGCTGGATGATTTCGCGTGCGGCATCAGTCGCCGCTTGATGCTGGCCCAACTGCTTTCTCGCCTGCATAATCAGATAGAACGCTTCGGGGGCAAATCGACCTGCCGAAAACCGGCGATTGTACTCGGTGGCGCTCTGCAGTGCGTCTGCCGCGCTTCCTGCGCGCAGCTTGGCCCGTGCCATGTCGATGAGAGCCATCTCGTTCGCCAAGGTGGACTCCGCGACGGGTTGAGTGGGCTGAGCCGATTCGGCAATGTGATGCTTCACCGTGGGCGCCCGCTGGTTGTCGCCAATCGGCCGTAGGGTTACAGTTGGTCGCGGCGATGCAGGAATTGCTCGACTAGTTGTCGCACCCATTGGTGCAATTGGCTCCACAACGGTCAAGGCAGGTCGCACTTCTCGTCGCAGGGGAGCAACGACGTTGTCCTGGCGTAGTACCCGCTGAGTGTGGCCAGTTGATGCGCCTGTGTCGACATGTACGGCGGCAGTGCGACGATGCGTGACGATTGCGGCAGTCGTTGCCGTCGTGCCTGCACCGACTGCGCCAATTGCTACCCATTTGGCCACGAGGCTTGCCAGCCCTTTGCCTGTCGCATTGCCGGCCGATGCGGCTGCAGAAGTGGAGACCAACGACGCTGTGCCAACTAGTCCGGCTGCCAAGAGTGCACGTTGAATGCTAGCGGGTGTCGGCTGTTCACTCCTGGCGGCCCGAAGCAGCCGAACGAAGTCCGGCGGCGCGCCTTCTTGTTGCCAATGCTTGGGTTGACTCATTGGCTCGCTCCAATCCTTTGATTCTTGCGCACTCTGCGTTCGATCGATGCCGCCACTGACTCGCGTGCACGACGCAATCGCGACACTACGGTGCCCTGAGGGATCTGCAGGACGTCCGCGACTTCCACTTGGGTGAGCAATTCCAACTCGAACAAGACGAAGACTGCGCGCAGGCCTTCCGGTAGCTCCTCGAGAATGGCGTCCAGCTGTGCTCGAGCGCGCCGCTCTTCGAGCAATCGCTCTGGAGTGGGCTCCTGGCTTGCCAATTCCTCCCAGTCTGAAACACTCTCTTCGGCGCGGCTCCGTCGGCTGCGCCGGGCTTTGCTAACCAAGTACAGCGCAGTCCTGCAAAGGAAGGCTCGTTCGCAACCAGGCGTGATTTCCTCCAACCGTCGACTTGCGACGACGACTGCCTGCTGGGCCACATCATCTGCATCGGCCGGCGAAAGACCCCATCGCCGGGCCAGGCGCCAGATCATGGCGTAATTTTCTCGTACCAAACTCCCAATACGGTCGCGCCCGCTTGACGAGCTTTCCGCTCGCTCATGGTTGCTGACCAGCGAGTGTAATTGTGAGGCGGTTGCCAATCCGCAGCTCCATCCCACGCTGAGGGGCATTTGATCATTGAAAGGTGAAGCCGAGCGCAATATTGAGACTCGGCGCGACACGCGGGATCCTGTGAACGGTCTGGTCAGGGCTCTTGAGTACGAACGCCCCAACGACCAAAGGGAATCGAACCGCTGGCTGGAGTTCGACGAACGCGCCACCTAGTGCCCATCGAAGGGGAACAGATAACTGAGCCGATGCCCAAAAGAGTCGATACGTGTACGTTTCGTACAGGGCCGGATCTGAAGGCTTTCCTTCCGCCAAGTACTGGCCCAGTTCGACTCCGGCGCAGGGGCCTGCGACCAAATTGGGGATCCCTGGCACGGGTTGGCGGCCACAGAGCTGCGGGCCCAGGGAAATGACGCGAAATCGGGTCGCAGTTGTAGTCGTTGCCGTGGCGGTTACTTCCTGTCGGTACTCGTACCAATTGGCGACCATTCTCAGTAGGGGGAATGGGGTTCGGCCAATCCCCCAACTTGCGCCGCCACCGAGCGCCGCGCCTGGGCCAACGCCATACACGGCACCAGCGAGAAGACCCACTTCCTGCGTGACTGCATTGGTTGGGCGCGAGGTGACGGGCGGCGAGTCGGCTTCAACTGGTCGAGATGTTGGTGTTGACGTTAATCGCTCGGGATCTTCCGCGGGGCGCGCGGGCGATCGCGCGTCTTTTTGCGATGCCGTGTCCAAGTCCTTTTTCGTCGGTACAGGTTGGGCTGCTAGGGGACCCTCGTGCGACGCCGCATTCGGCGTCGTCGGTTGCGCTACTTGGGACTCGATGGCCACGGCCGTCACCAAGGCAATCCCCGCCATGGCCTGTTCGCAGTCGGGAGCAAGGAGAGAGCGCGATACTCGCCGACCCGACTCGTCAATGTATGCCATTCGCCCGACGAATCCCCCGCCTTCCGGCTCCAGTACCACGTGGATCTGCCGTGCGAACTCGGTCTCGTCGGCAAACCAGGCAATGGTCACTCGCTCGGCAATCTGAGCGAGCAGTTTCGACCTACTGGGGCAGCACATCGCTGCGTCATAAGCGATGCGCACACGGTCCGGCTGGGCCGTGGCAACATCCGCGAAAGCATACGTCGGAAGCAGTAGACTCCCCACGACCGCCATCCATTCTGTCCCGAATCGGCCCATGAACTCGCGAACGCGATACTATCAAGGGGTGGCGTGTCCTGGGGAGGCAATTCCACAACAGCCTCCTGCGGCTGTGGGGCCAGTTGGACTTCGTTGGTTACAGACAATTTCATCGCCGATTGGCGACGGATGACAGGGTTCTCACCGCTCACCCGTCACGGCCGACTCGACCATCGCCTGATGGGTTCAGGCTGCGGCCTGCAATAGCTCACTCTGCGTCGCTCGCCGTTGAGTGAGCAGCGAGACGGCGATCAACACGAGGAACCCTAGGGGGACCGTCACGATGGCGGGCTGACTGAAGGGTACCAGGGCGTGCTGCGCCGCGTCCGCAGCCGTGAACCCATAGACATTCTGCAGGGCCTCCTTGCTGCCCAGAACCCAAGCGAGCGAGCTTACCATGCCGGTGGCAATCGCCGCGGTGATCCCCTGCTTCGTGGTCCGTTCCCAGAAGAGAAGCATGATGAGCGCGGGTAGGTTCGCCGATGCCGCGATGTTGAACGCCCACCCCACGAGGAAAGTGACGTTCATCTTCTGGAATTGGATCCCCAGCCACATCGCAATAACACCTACGACCACGGCAGTTACCTTGGCGTACTTCACCGTCGATTCGTCGCTAAGTTTCACTTTGGCAACATTGATAACCAAGTCATGAACGATGGCCCCCGAGGCTGCCATGATGAGTCCGCTCACGGTACCAAGCACAGTGGTAAATGCGATGGCGGAGATGCAGGCAAAGGGTAGCTCACCAAAGCTGCGTGCCAGAAGGGGTGCGGACATGTTGCTATCGCCCAAGTCGAGTGTGCCGCTGGTCATGGCGCCCAACCCAAGAAACAGAGTAAGGACGTAGAATAGGCCAATCGCACCGATGCCGACCACGGTGCTCTTGCGCGCGCTCACGGCGTCCTTGACCGTGTAGTAGCGGATCAGAATATGTGGTAGCGCGGCCGTTCCACAGAACAGAGCGAGCATCAGCGACATGAAGTCGACGCGCCCATACAGAGCCTTTCGCCAAGCCTCGCGTGAGGCTGGCTGCGCTGGGTTAATTGCGGGCATGTCACTGGCAATGGCCTTGAACAGTGGGTTGTTGCCCGGTACCATTAAGCGCTTACCCGCGGTAGGCTTCTGAAACCATACCGTTGTCAAAGTGCCGTCACTTGCTTTGACTTCGTCTTTGCCCCAAAGTAGGATCTCACTCTTCTCCAGGGTCGAGAGAAACTCAGCTGGTCCAAGCGGTCCCGTGTGGTCACTGCCGTCTGGTAGGCGACGGATGTTTCCGACAGGGAACAGTGCCCCACCCGCTTGTTTCGGGACGCCATTGACCAGGAGCTCAGCTCCGCGCTTGGTCGTTGTTTGTGTCTCGCTCAAGCGACCTCCGGCTTCCTTGCGCCACGGGGCAACGCGGCCGTCGGGCTCGCGCAACCACACGTAAGGCTTTTGGGCCCAACCCTCTGGAGCGGCAACCATGGTTCGGTCCTTCATGGCTTCTGATTCGGAATCATCGCGGAAGGTATGCCGGCTACCATGGGCCAGCTCATAGGGGTTCGTCCAGAATCCGCGTGCCAGGATCGTGAGCGTGAGGCCCGCGCAGAACACCACCAGGAGTGACCCCTTGATGAACTGCACCCAGGTCGTCGAAATCATTCCCGCGGTTGCCACAATACCGGTGACGACCGCGCCAACGATGATAACCCCCCAGTGTTGTTCAATGCCGAGGAGCGGTTTGATCAATGCGCCGGCACCGACCATCTGTGGAATGAGGTAGAAGATGCTGACCACCAAAGTGCTAATGGCGGCAGTAATCTTGATACTGCGCGACCCAAACTTCTTGTCGAGGGCGTCAGCAAAGGTGTACTTGCCGAGTTTCTTCAATGGTTCGGCAATGACGAAGAGTGCTACGACCCAGCCAGCAAGGTAGCCGATAGAGTAGAGGAAGCCGTCGTAACCGAAAAAGGCAATCATGCCACAGATTCCCAGAAACGACGCGGCGGACAGATAGTCTCCAGCGAACGCGATTCCGTTAACGAACCAGGGTACCTCGCCGTGCGCAGCAAAATAGCCGCGCGCTGACTTGGCACGACGCCCGAGCCAGAAACTCAGCACGAGTACGCTGACGACGAAGCCGAGGAAGATCCCGAGCGCCAGCGGGGAAGCGTGATATTGCATGGCTACGGGAGTTCCTTCTTGTTGCCAGCGACCAGAAAGACGAGCGACAACACGAAGGCAAACGCTATGAGCCCGAAACCGTAGAGTACGGCCAGATTCAATCCAAATAGTGTTGATGCGGGTAATGCTTCATGCCGAAATGTCGCAATGCCGATGAATCCCGCGTAAACCGCTAGGTAGGCCGCGAACAAGCGCAACCCGAACAGGCGGTGCTTCATCTCCGCCGTGGCAAGACTGTCAATTGGCTTTCGAACGAGACGGATATTCTCCATGATTCGACGCTCCCTCCACCGGACGGGTCTTGCGCCCCCCGGAGTGCAGAATGCAGCGGGGGACAGAAGCCTCACGCAACGCTGATCTGAACTTGATGGGGTACAGGTGGTGCAACCGCAAGGTGGCGAGCTACAACTTTTTGGCGTGTCGAGTTGGTGTTGGCGCGAACCGCACTCGGCGCCCAGAAGTCAATGCGCACGACACTGTGAACGGTGCCTCATTGTAGTCATGCCCGTCCGCATCTCGCCTCGCGTTTTACGAAATCCACACGCGGGAATTCACTCTACCGTAGAGAGCAAGCACGAAGAGAAAGGGGGGCGGAGTCTTGGCCCCTCAGCGTCTGAACCCAGATTGTTCAATCACCTGAGACCGATCGTCGGTTTTCGGCAGATCCATGTCGTGCACGAGGACGAAGCGTTGCGTTCACGACCGTGGGCGAGGGCAGTGGCGCGGCATCGTTAGTCGGCAGGAAGTGGTGCTCGGTTCTAGGTAAGCGTTTACCCGAGGGTTTCGACGAGCATGAGCAGGATGCCAATGATGGCGCCGCCCGCGACGCCGCCGGCGCATACTGTCTCCTGATTCTCGACGAAAATGCGGTACATGGCGCTCGACGGATTTCGGCACTTGCGTGTCAAGGCCCAGAATAGGACGGCTCCAGTTGCCATGGCCAACGAATCACTGAAGGGCAACACAAAGGCCAGCCCCATACCCACCCCCGACAGGGCGAGGCGCCCCTTCATTCGCTGGTTGACGATCTCGATGGCCACTCCGAGGAGTGACCCGACGACGATGGCGGCCTTTGCCGTGGGATGCAGCAAGTCGAGCCCCTTGGTGAGCACTTCCGCTACGGCCCGCCAGATCTGCGCGCTTGGCATGGGCAACTTCTCAGAGGTAAGAAGATTCACGTTTCCGTCGAATAGTCGATAGAAGACGGGGACCGAGACGAAGGCACCAGCGAAGATCCCGAGGACATGACCGAGGGCTTGATGCCTAGGTTTGCCGCCAAGCATGTAGGAGGGTTTGATGTCCATCAACAGATTGCTGGCGTTACCAGCTACTTCGCCCGTGATCCCGGCAGTCATGATGTTGGTCGTGATATTGCCGGGGGCAATGACGCTATACGTGAGTTGGGTCAGCTTTCCAAGCGCACCGGTGGGTGTAATCGCGGTAAGTCCCGTGGAATTGACGGCAATCAGCGTGAATACAAATACGAGTGGTACGGCGAGCGCCCCCATCAAGTAGCTAACGCCAAAGAATGCGTGCGCCAAGCACACGGTGGCTCCGCCAATCACGGGAATTCCGATAAAGAAGACGGACATGGGTAACTCAATATGGGAAAGCAAGTCCTTCTCCCGCTTGCGCTGGCGTAATAGGCCAGCGAGGGCGTTCGATATCAATCGCGGTTTGGAGAAGAATGAGTAAAGGGAAGAGGTCGTCATCAAAGCAACGCCTCCCCAGAGGGCCCACATGGTGATGGCCTTGAAGCCGGTACCCAGGATCACGCCGTGCTTCATCAGGATTGGCGCCAATAGGGCGTAGTTCACTAGTGCGCCCAACAGCAGGGACAGCCCCGTCTTTATCCCTGTGAGTCCCCCAATCGCCAACATGACGAGTGAACTGTCGACGCGAATCGTCAAATCCCTGAGCGGCGTACCGAGAAGCGTAGGTGTCACCTTGCGGTAGATGAAGTCATCTAGATGCTCCGGCAGCTGAAGCCAAGAAAGGCCCAGTTTCGTCACGAATCCCCGGTTACGCAAGGCTTCCACGAGCGCGGACGCGGCGGCCGCGATGCTAAGCAGTTTGGCCTTCCACACCCCCGACGCGCCATCGCTGCTGTGGAGGTTATCGAGGACGATTCCTGCGGCACGCCCTTCAGGAAATGGCAATTGCTCGTCGTTGATGAAGCGCTTCTTCAAAGGAAACGCGAAGAGTACGCCGAGGATCGAAAGCACGATGACCCAGACTAGCGTTTGCTGCATCGGGACGACTCGACCGGTGATCAGCATGAATGCCGCCATCGAAGAGATCAACGGCCCCGTCATGTACCCTGCCGCGGTGGCAATCGACTGCATCGCGTTGTTCTCCAGCAAGGTCATCTCCCTGCCGAGTTTCAGCCTTGCTATCAGCTTGAAGAGCGCAAACGATAGGATAACGGAGGTGATCCCGACTCCGAGGGTCCACCCCGTGCGGATCCCAATATACAGATTCGTGAGGCTGAGTACGGAGCCGAGCAGCATGCCCGTCAGTGCGGATCGCAGAGTCAACTGTGGCATGTCTCCCCTGTAGACATGCTCGAGCCAATAGCGATCCTTCTGTTCGAGACTCCATTCGCGGATCTGCTCTTCGCTCAACTGCAATAGTGGCATGGCAGCTGGATCGTAGTCTGCTTGCCGAGCCGCGGCAAAGGCGCGGGCACTGGTGAACCAATTGCTCCCGCGTGTTTCGTAGTCATGGTGCAACGCGCCAACGTTGCGATGGCGCCGGACATTTCCGTGGCGGTCGCTCGCGCGAGGTGGAGTGCGGCAAAGCAAGATTGCTTGTGCATAGGCCCCTGCGAAGTGGGCCGCGTCTGAACAACAAAACCAAAGTATCGCCGCTCGGACCCCGCGGGCGCCGCTTGCCCAGGTGTGGTGGCACAGAACTGTGCCAGTTGTCGTCTGTGCCATTGAGAAGCCCCGCAATTCCCTACGGTTAGCGATGCGCGTATGGTGGCACTGGAATTGCTAGTGGTGGGACGAGGTCTAG
This sequence comes from uncultured Polyangiaceae bacterium, assembly GCA_964454965.1. Taxonomy (GTDB): domain Bacteria; phylum Myxococcota_A; class Polyangia; order Polyangiales; family Polyangiaceae; genus FEN-1139. Next base: position 136,308 of record CAYVXY010000012.1, read on the forward strand.
TTTTCGCAGGGAGGCAGAACCATGAATTGGGTCATCGTAGGCGGCACATTGGGCGGGGTCGTCACCATCGCGACGGCGCTTTTCGTGACCACAGAGTCCGAGGATGTACTGGCGAACGCGCAGGGCGCAGCCGTCACCGTGACCGGGGGGTGCCAAGACTTGGACCGCGATGGCTATGGGGTCGATTGTCCCAAGGGTCCGGACTGTAACGACCGTGATCCTCGCGTGTCTCCTGCCCAGAAGGAGAGCTGCAATCTGCGTGACGACAACTGCAATGGCCTCGTCGACGACACGGTGAACTGCGGCCCCGTTGCGTACAACCCTGAACCTGTCGAGATTCCTGGCGGTGCGTTCTTCATGGGTAGCACCATGAACCAAGGCGCCAAGGACGAGTATCCGCAGCACTCCGTCCAGATCGCGCCCTTCTCAATCGATCGCTATGAGGTGACCAATGAACGCTACGCCGCCTGCGTGAAGGCGAATGCCTGCAAGACGCCCCAGTTGCGCTCATCAGCCCTGCGCAAGGAATACTTTGGGGTGGCAGGGTTCGCTCGCTTTCCCGTCGTGTTCGTCAACTGGGAACAAGCCAACACCTTCTGCCGGTGGGACGGGGGCAGACTCCCCACTGAGGCTGAATGGGAATTCGTTGCTCGTGGGCCAGCGCCGAGCAAGCGAATCTTCCCTTGGGGCGATGAAGCCCCCGACTGCACCAAAGCCAACATGGGCGGTGACGGCAGCTGTGTTGGGGACACGGATCTGGTGGGTAGGCGCTCCTGGGGCGCGAGCCCTTGGGGAGCGATGGACATGGCTGGCAATGTCTGGGAGTGGACGATGGATTGGTACGACGCTAACTACTACCAGAAGAGTCCGAAGCACGATCCGCAGGGGCCCACGCAAGGCAAGCTCAAGGTCATGCGTGGTGGCTGTTGGATGAGCGGGGCTGATTCGCTCCGCGTCTCCTGCAGAAAGGCCGAACTGCCCGACACCTGGGCACCCAACGTAGGCTTTCGCTGCGCTAGAGGAAAGAAGAGGTAGGTCATGCGTAACGCATACAGCTTGGGATTGCTTGCGTCGTTGCTTTTCGTCACCGGTGAAGCTCGGCCTTGTGGTGGTGCTTTCGGCAGTAGCTACACGATTGCACCCGCGCAGAAGATTATCGTTAGCTACCGCGACGGTGTAGAGACGTACGTCTTCAACCCGAATTTCTGCGGCAAGGCCGATTCGTTCGGGCTCATTCTGCCTGTGCCCTCGACGCTGACGGCAATACCGAAGCTAGGTACCCAGCAGCTTTACACCGATCTTGCCACCGTGGCGGCACCAACGGTCGTTACGACCTACCAATGCCAGATGAAGGGTGGTACAGGTGGCTCTTCGTCTTGGGGTGCGGCGGGCGCATCGAATAGCGGCGGAACCACTGTGGTTCAGCGTGGTCAGGTGGGCATTTTCGATTGGGCCTTGCTGCAAGCAACGGATGTCAGCTCGTTTACCGAGTGGTTGACCACCAATGGCTTCCCTTATCCTTCTTCCGCTGTGGCTACGTTCCAAGCCTACGTGGACAACGGCTGGTACTTCGTCGCCTTCAAGGTATCCACCGGAGCGAACAGCGGGACCGCCGGCGCCGGGACAGGGGGCGCCGCCACAGCCGGGGCGACAAATACCTCCACCGTCACGATTTGTGGATCGTTTGGGCCCGTTACACTTTCGTTTGCTACGGCGCCGAACCCGGTAGTCCCAGCTCGTATCGCCTCAGTAAGCTCTACCTCGCTCTCCTGGGACATCTTCGCAATCGGTGCGACCCAGATGCGGATGCAGGGCTACAGCCCGACGTTGCAGTTCTCTGGCGCGATTAGTGAGGCAGATCTAACGAGCCATCCAGCGTTGGCGCAGGTAGCGAAGTCAGGCGATCGACTGACGGAATTGCTGCTCAGCTCACTGCCTGCGTCCGACCTAATCCTAGAAGCAGATCCCAACCAGGCGGACTATCGCCGTGTCGTCAATCAGGTCCAATACTTGTCCGTCTGCACCGGCGGCGCGGGCACCGGCGGCAACCAGAGCAAAGGCGGCAGCGCCGGCGTGGACTCTGCTGGTGGCAGTGCCGGTAAAGCCATGACTGGAGGTGCGGCAACGGGCGGCGCAGCAAGCGGCGGCACGGCAAGCGGCGGTGCAGCAAGCGGTGGCACGGCAACCGGTGGCACGGCAACCGTTGGCGTGGCAACCGGCGGGCTGCCTGGCTCTGGAGGCAAAGTGAGCACGGGCGGCATTCCCGCGAGCGGTGGGGGAATTCTGAACAGAAATGGTGGCGCTACCAGCGTCGAAACGGCTCAAGCCGGGGCAGTCGTGGTTGTCTCGGAACCTAACGCCAACAGCGGTTGCGACTGCTCCACCACCACGCTCGGGGGGCGCTCGGCCGCTCGCGGATTCGGACTGGTCGGGCTGCTAGGTATTGGGGTTGCACTGACTCGCCGGCGTCGATTGACGCATCACTGTTGAGCGTCAGGGTTTGGGTTGCGGGGGCTCAGGTTTCAACCCTGGGCCTCTTGCACAATTAGCGAATCACTCGTCTCTCGGGTCTACTCGTTTAGGTGCATTCCATGCAGCCAACTTGGCGAAACGGTCCATGTCCGGGACATGCCCGATGATGATCTGGCCAAGGTGCTCCACCCAAGCGTGAGCTTCGAATCTGCCATCAGCATCCAGCGCCACTCCGATCTCGAGTTGGCAACTCCAATGTCGACGCGCCATCATCGAATGAACGGTGAGCGCTCTCGGTAGACAGGGCAGTGCTTTGGGCCAGCGCTGGCTCACACGATCAACCGCCCAAACGACCTCTGCAACACGTTCGAGTGGCGGAGGAGTGCTTCCCCGAATTGGTCGTTGTAGGACTGTTCGCCAGCGTTCAAACGGGAGCCAGTGGAGCATTGCCTTGATGACCCACAAGGTTACTGCTGCCTCGAACACGAGCCACTGGTGTCGACGCGGGCGGTGAAGCAAGCGTTGGACAATGCCGATGCCGCGCTTGAGCTTGGATGATGCTCGGGGAAAAGAGCCGAGTGACGAGTTGGTCGGAGTCGACTTCATGGGTGGGGGTGCTACCCGCAATCGTTCAGCCCCCGCAGTGCGCCTTCGATTGCCTCTGGGGACAGAATCAATTTCGTCTAGGTGCCCTGTCCGGTAAGCGTCAAGAGAACTCATTTGTCACGATCATGGGTCATCAGTTCTTCAAGCTCTCCAGGTGCGAACTTGAAGCGCTGCGTTTGACCGTCACGTTCGCTTTCGTTGAACTGCGCGAGGAGTTCGCTGGCTGTACGTTCGCCAGCGTTCTGCGCACGCTGCAGGTAGGCGATGGCAGTTCCAAAAGCCACAATGGCTTGGCGATCGTGATGCTCGCGGAGACATTGAGCAGCATACTCGAACAACTGTGCGACCTCGGTCTGCCAGGGGCTTTGGGACATGACGTGAGAATATCGGAAAGCGGCCGCTTTGCCACCGTCGTCGCGCGCTTGTCCGTCCCGCCTGGACAATTGGTAGAAACCATCGCGTCAGAAAGCACTGCCGGCTACCGGAGCTGAGACACGCGCACGCGTTGAGGGCGCCGGCGCCACGCATTGCGGAGCTGCTCGTTGCCGCGCGAGAACGCCGGTGCGCGCCCTATACCTCTCCGCGAATGGGACCTGTTGCGTGCTCCAACCGACCGACCCTCGCGTTGCGCACAGCTTATCAACATGAAGGATGTTCAGTGGATCGGTATTGACGCTAGACCCAGGACCGAGATTATCTTGCGATATTGGCGGCCGGCGGCGCTCGTTCATTTCCCTGATACCAAGACTAGCATTTTCGAACCGCCATCGATAATCTCCTTGCGGTCGCTAGACTGCAATCGACTCGCTTGACATCGTGGATTGGGAGGGTGGACGAGTGGTGTCGACTACAGCGCGCATGCGAACTCGAGGCAACATGATGAATGGCGTTCGTATCAGGTCAACCAGATCGGACTCAGTCGCTCCGGCGAGTACGACGCGCGTCAGCGCGCGTGATCGCGTTTTGGTAATCGACGACTCGGCGGATTCACGCAAACGTACCGCTGCACTACTGGGGGCAGCGGGTTACTTTGTGTTCGAGCAACCATCAGCAATCGGTGCGACCCGCATGTTGCTTAGTTTCTCGATTTCAGCCGTCGTGATCGACCTTGGCATGCCTGGCTTGTCTGGCGAGAAGCTCATCGCCTTGTTGCGAAAGAACCCCCGCCTCGATGGCTTGGTCATCGTCGTTGTCGCAAACACCGAAGGTTCCCGTCAAGCCACGCACCAGGGGTTGCGTGATGCCGACGCAGTGGTGCTGCGCGAACAGGTCGAGCATCGGCTCGTTGCCACCTTGGAGCGGCTGCTTTGCACCTCTGGGTTCCATCAAACGGCGCAAAATCTAGCGGAATTGACCGAGGGCACGTCAGACTGATGGAACCGATACTCGGTTGAGCCCGTGGTCGCCTCATCTCACGAATCCGACAGTGCGTTGCCGATTTGGCGTAGGGGTTGAGTAGGGATGCTGGAGCGGACAGACAGTCGGTGGCACTTTGCCAATGGGGTACAGGGCCAAGATCGTTGGCTGGGACCGCGCTATTGGCCATGTCCGAGATGACTGCGAATGTTGGCCTTGACTTAGGACCGTCCGCCGAGCATGACCCGACTGAGTCGCGGATCCGCCGTAGGTTTGGCACCATATCCCGGCTTGAGGTTGAGCGCTCGTGCCATCCAAACACCCCGAATTCATGACCCGCATCTTTGGAGTATTGAGGCGACTGAAGTCGCGTCGTGGTCGATCGCTGCTAGTCGCGATGGTGCTTCTGGCGGCGGCAGTCTTCTACCTCTGGTTCAGTGACAGCTTCTACCCAATCCAGCACTGGCTATTCTTTCGGTACATGCGTGTCTGGTCTTGCGTGGCCCTCTTCATATCGGCAAGCCTGGTCAGCGGGTGGTGGCTGCTGGCGCACATTGTGTCTGAGCCTCCACGACTATCCACTCGCCTCTTGTTGTCCATGGCAGTGGGGGTGTTGGCCTTCTACAGTCTGATGTTCTTGTTCGGGATCGCGCAGCTATACTCGTCGGCAACCTTCTATACGGTACCGTTGATTCTGCTTGGGTTAGGGGGCCCGCGCGTGATCCGAGATGCTCAGCGTATGATGCCTCGTCTGCGCCCGATTGGATTGCGGTTGTTGCAACCACGCAACTACGTCGAGGTTCTCGCGGCCGTCCTGATCGGTGTGTCATTGCTGGCACTCTACATGCAAGTGTTGCTTCCCAGGAACCTTCACGCCGACGCTCACTGGTATCACCTGCCGATTGCGGAACACTACGTGGCAGCAGGGGGGATAGTCCGATTTCCCGAGGGTTGGTACGTGGGGGTTTATCCCCAGCTGGTGAGCATCCTTTACACTTGGGTGTTTCTGTCCCCCGGGGACCTGTTTTCGCACGTTTCCTTGTGCTTGCACCTTGATTTTGCGCTGTTCTTGGTGACGGTTTTTGGTGTTGCCATCTTGTCGGCACGGATATTGGGGGTGCGGCGCTTTCCCGCGGCAGCTGCTGCAGTGTTCCTGTTTCCGAATCTCTTTATCTACGATTCGAACATCAACGGCAGCGCCGACCATATGCTAGGTTTCTGGGCGGTTCCCTTGGCGCTTGCGTTGATGCGCCTCCATAAGCGATTCGGCGTGCGAGAGGCCGTACTTGCCGGACTAATGACCGCGGCAGCTGCGGTGACCAAGTATCAGGCGTGCTTCTTCGTGGTACCAGCGACGATCTTCGTCGTCGCGTTGGCCGCTCGTCATCGGCGCTTGGTCCCATTGGTTGCGTGGATCGCGACAACGGCCGTCGTTTCGTCATCGCATTGGCTGAAGAACCTGATCTACTACCATGATCCACTCTACCCACTCTTGCACCAGTATTTCCCCTCTGTGCCGTTTCATGAGGGTGCTTCGATTACGTTCCATGCCGCCTATTGGGACCATCGATGGCTCGCTTCGGGCCCATGGTCAGCGAAGCTTTGGGCGGCCACCAAGGCTCTTGTCACGTTCTCGTTCGTTCCCAACGATTTCGACTGGCACGGGCAGCGTCCGACGTTAGGCTCGCTCTTCACCTTGCTGCTGCCGGTGCTCGTCTTGGTCAAAGCCCCATGGCGGCTCTGGTCGTTGGTGTTGGGCACACATCTGGGCGTGTTCATCTGGTACTTGACGAGCCATCAGGATCGCTACCTTCAGGCATTGCTGCCTTGGATGGCAACGTGCGTCGCCGTGCTCCTGGCGCATGCATATAAGAAGGGCAAGGCTTCGCGGATTGCCGCAGGAGCCCTCGTTGTCGTTCAGGTAGTGGGTGGACTCGACGTGTACTTCATACGTACTCACGTCATGATTGGCGACTCGGTGATTCGTGCAGTAAGTAGCCTGTTGTCGGATGGACACCGCAACGTATACGATGAACGCTTCGTGGTTGCGTCGACATTCCAGAAACTTGGCAGCTACCTTACGACTGACGCGATACTGCTGCAACACACAGTGATGGCCAAATTGGGGTTGGGTGTACGTGTCGTGGCAGATGGCACGGGTTGGCAAGGGGCCATCGAGTATCTCCAGCACGACAGTCCCCAAGTCACCGCTTCACTCATGCAGGGATTTGGCGTCAACAAAGCTGTTCGCTACAATGATCCGGGCGGGCTCAACCTTGAGGATTCTGCCCGCGAACTCGTGTTCTTGCGCTGGCTGAATTCGTACGGCGGCCACGAACGCATCGTGAACGAAGCGAAATTGACCAATGTGCTGCCGCGTCCCACCAATGCAGCACTTGCCCTGGAACCGACGCGGATCGCGTTGCTCGATTGCCAGATGGGCACTCGACGCGGCTTGTATACGCCGCGCGGCTTGGCACTGGGGCAAACGCTGCAACAATTCACGGAGCAGGAACTCAAGGAGTCTCCAGAGCCTGTCGTCGATGGAGCGAATGCACTCATCATGCGCGATTCATGTCCAGAATTTGGGACCTGGTCGGCTGCTTTGAGCAGTCGTTTTGCTCGCCGCATGTCGGCGGGACCAATCAATCTTTGGGTGCGCACGAGTCGACATTGACAGCAATGTCGGCGACCGTGGTGTCGCTCATGTTGAAGAGTACTCAACGTGCGTTCCTTGGACAACGTCATGCCGTTGTTGCGGCGCGTAGCTGCGCTTGCACTCCAGGAGCCGCGGCGTTCGCCTAGCGGCAGACGCACCTGCGCGGCTAACGGCGCAGTTAGGGCGAGGTCTGCCTTGGTCGTTCAGTTTCTCGAGCAACTTCGGAACGAAATCACGACGTAGGCGGGCGCATTGCGAGTGACCTGTGTCAGCCTCCAACGTCGAGGGCGTGTTCGCATCGCGTGCCGCAGCTCTAGCGTGCCAGCACTAGCGGCGTTCGGCTATCGACAGTTATTGGTCACCCTGCCATTGCTGCAGGTGCAGGTCAGATTGGCCAGGTTGACGCAGCTCAACACCAAGCAGGTTGCTCCCGGCGTGCAGTTCGCGGGAGTCACCATCGTTGCGCCTGACGCCCCAGTGGTCCCACCGCGTGCAGTGGAACCGCCGACTGCTTTGCCGCCACTCGCGGTGGTTGCTTTGCCGCCAGTGGCCGTGGTTGCGGTGCCACCCGTCGGCGTGTCTGTCTTGCCACCGGCGGCGGTTGACACATTTCCGCCGGATCCAGTTTGGACCGTCGTGCCACCGGTAGCAGAAGTGCCGCCGGAAGGAAGGGAGCCCGTGTTGTCTGTTTCACTAGCGGCGCAGCCGAGCGCCAAACCAAGAATCAGACCAGTCGTCATGTAGGTTGGACCCCGTCTATTTGGCGCAAGCATACTGTCCTCCGAAAAGCGTGGCGCCAGATTATACCGCTGCGATTGAAAGCTACCAGTGCTATTGTCAGAGACAAACTGCAAATCCTGCGGAAATTGCACCCCAAATCGCATGTTTGTACGAGCGCAGGGACAGGTATTCGTGTGCAACGGGACAATTCGACCAAAGCTGGACGCTGTGCCACGGGGAGCTGCCCGAGTGTTCCGGAACCGCTCAGGAAAAACCGTCGAACGGAAACGAAGGTCGGATTTGAAAAGTCAACGTCAGTGCTATTTTCCCAGCAGCTTGAGACCGTGACGGATCGCTTTCGCGTCGCATTCCAAAATCGAGGGATAACCCCACCATGATTGTCAGTTGTCCATCTTGTCAACGCAACTACGTCGTCGCGGACGAACAGATCGCCGGTAAGCAATTTCGGGCACGGTGTAAGTCCTGTGGTGTCGAGTTTCGACTCGATGGAACACCATCCCGAGAGGCCTCCGGTGATTCGCCTCCGGAACCTGCCAAGTTCATGAGCGCCACCGAGGCCTACCTCGCACTGCAGACCGCGCCTCCGCCCAGTGGGGGCAACTGGTCTGTTTGTTTGAGTCAAACGGACACGCGGCGCATGACAACGGATGAAGTCGTGCAGGCGCTATCGAAGGGAACGATCGCCAACAGTGTCTTCATTTGGAAGAACGGCATGCCCAAATGGCTGCGACTCTCTGACGTACCCGAACTCATGGCGGCTGCCGGTAAGTCGGGCAGCCGCAACCCGCAGGCGGTCGTCGTTGCGGAGGCTGCCGCAGCTGCGAAAGCGGGCGCCTCGAAGCCAGCCCCACCAAACCGTTTTGGCAGCACAATCATCGGTTCACAGCCACCGCCACCGATCCCTGGCACGGGGATCTCAGCGCGCAGCGGGCAGACTGCTCCACCTCCGCCCATGGTGACCGAATTTGCGGAGGTACAGAGCGAGTCGAGCAGCAAAGGCCCCGCAGCTGGAGCGGTTGCAGTTCGGCGCTCGACTCCGGCTCCGCCACGGCGGGCAACGCTCGACATTCCGGTTGAAGTCGATCTGTCGCCGCCAGTTGAGGCTTCTTCGCCTCCCGTTGTTGCGGCACCACCTGCCGCAGGCAGCGCTTCGGCCCCGGCCGTTGAACAGGTGTCGCCACCTGCTGCGAGCAATAACGCGCCTCCCTCGACCGAAAGCGCTTCGGCCCCCGCTGTGAACATAGTTGCCGCAGTTACGGGCGGAGGTGTCGTATTGCCCCCCTTGAGCAAGGACGGTAAGAATCCTTCTGCAGCGGCTGGAGCGGCAGCGGCCATAGCGGTTTCCAAGTGGCCAGTGCAGAAGAAGCAAGCGTACGACTCGAAGTCCGCGTCCAAGTCCCCGGCAGCCGAGGTTGTACCATCATCGACATCGACTTCCTCAAGGCCGCCACCCGAGCCGGTCAAGCGCAAGAGCTTTGCTGGAGCGGTTGTCGCTATGGGGGCCGTCGGCATCGTGGGGATTTTGGGCGGCGTGGCCGGCGCAGTTTACGTCATGAAATCGGCAATGGGCAACATGCCCCAAGCGTCGGCATCCCTGGCGGTCGTGGCGCTTCAACCCCAGCCTGCCACACCGATTCCTTCCTTGTCGCCGGTTCCTGGTGTTGCTTCGGTGGCAGTGGCAGGCGACATCGCTACACCGACTGGTGGTAAGCCTGTCATCGACGGAGACACCATCGTCGAGCCAAACCAGGCTGCGGGTAAGGCGAAGTTGGCATCCGTAGGCGGGCACGTAGTAGCAACTGGTTCGAAGGTGGTGTCAAGGTTGGCAGAGCCCAAAGCGGCAGAGCCCAAAGCGGCAGAGCCCAAAGCGGCAGAGCCCAAAGCGGCTGCCTCAAAACCCAACTTCGCTGAATTGCCCAGTCTGCCCCCGGCGGCAGAGCCAAAGCCGAAGGCAGAGGCCGCTGCGCCAGCGTCCGGTGGGGCGAAATTCAATCGTGATACGGCCATGGCCGTGCTGGGCATGGCCGCATCTCGGGCAGCGAGCTGCAAGAAGTCTGACGGTCCGACTGGCAGCGCCAAGGTTTATGTCACTTTTGATCCGAGCGGTTCAGTCGTGATTGCCAACGTTGTAGGTGCTCCCATTGCGGGAACTGGCGTCGCGCAATGCGTGGCCAACCTCTTTCGGCGCGTCAAGGTGCCGGCATTTTCTGGCGATCGCGCGTCACTCGCCAAGGACTTTACGATTCCGTAGTGATGGCGTCGCATTGCGCGTCCCATTGAAGAAGGGGCGACACCGTAGCGGTGGCGCCCCTTCTGGTCGCTAGCGACCCCTGCGCGGGGTAGCACCAGTTCTCTTAGAAACCTACGACACCGCCCAAAGACGGTTCGATGACGAGCCCCGTCGATGGGAGCATGTACATGGCGTTGACGTTCAGCTGGATGCCAAACGTCCTATTGAGATTGTAGAGCGCACCGAAGCCGCCACCAACAAAGGTAGTTCCCATCTTGCGCCAGGCATCAAGTTGTCGTGGCATCGGCTGCCCAACAGGTCTCCCCTCTGTATCGTGGAGGGTCTTCTTGGCATTGATCGGGATCTTGGCGTCTACCTCGGCAACGCCCACGGACAAATGCACATAGGGATGCAGGCCCATCTTGCCCAGCGAACGGAGCCACAGGGTTCCGCGGGCCTCGATGTGAACCGGGACGAACTTCTTGCCCTGTTGGGGCGTCCCATTGGTGAACTTGACCGCGCGTGGGCCGCCACCAAAAGCCCAACCCAACCGGCCACCGACGCTCAAGTAGCTCTTCAGAACGTAGTCTCCCGACATCATGACGCGCATGGTTGCCATGCGGACCCCAGCGTCGACATTGCCTGCAGCACCGTCGTTCGCCATGTCGAGGCGGTTTGTCTTGACCTCCGTGGTGCTTCCTGGATAGCCCAAGTAGATGACGTCCTCGCCGCGGTTGTAGCAACTATAGTCGCCAGCCAGTAGGCTGCTTTGTCCGCACACTTGCTTGACTGACGGTGCCAACCAGATGTCGAGACCGCCGTGGATGCCGAACATGAACTTGTTGGGTTCGGTCTCGACCTCGGAGAAATCCTGATTCATCGAACAGAAGCCGTTGGTGCAGTGCTTGCTGTCGCACTCCGAGTCCGTCTCGCAGGTTGGAGCCTTCAGACAGGTACCGTCCCCGCAGTAGAGACCATGCTTACAGGCCTGTGTCGGGGTGCAGGCTTGCCCTTCCGAAGCGACGCCGATCAACAGTTCTTCACAGCGCTTCGGTGCGGCCTGCCCTGGGTAGGTGGGAACGGGCTCCTTGGTCTTGTCGACGATCCGATAGTGGGCGGGAGTGACGATGTTGCCAAAGGTGTCGATCATCTCCTTATTGAAGTCTTGCGCGATGATGTAGACCTCTAGTTTGCCCTTCTTCACCACGGCTTCACAGGGAATGGTGGCGCGTAGCGTGCCGTCCACGACCGACATCAAGATGGCGGTGTATTCAGGCTGCCCCTCCAAGCGGTAGTAGAGTTCAGCGCGGACAACGCCCTCGAGTGGCTCACAGACGACGGCAATCGGCTGTGCTGTCTGGATCTCGTGAGCCGAGACCGGCGTGCAGCGGAGATCTCCGGCGGGCGATACTCGCGCCGGCCCAGTCTCCTTTACCTCGGGTGGCGGCGCCTCGACGTCGGCCCCGGAGGCGGGCTTGGCTTTGGCCAACTCCGGCGGCATCTCGCGCTCCATGACCTTGTAGAACTCGGCGAGTACCGCGGGGGTAACGAGCGTCGCGTCCAGGACGGCATTCGGATCTGCTGCCTTGGCGTTCTCGAAGGCCGTGCGGGCGCCAGCAATATTGTTTTTGGCATTGCCGCGGATCACACCGACCGCAACGTAGGCCTTGGCGAGCACTTCACCACTGCAGAGCTTGGTCCCGCAGGCTTGGATGGCGGCCTGCAATACGTTTTCGGCCTTGTCGTAGTCGGCCGCCAAGTAGTGAACGTTCAGTGCTTCATCGATCTTCTTGAGGGTTGCAGCATCCTTGTTTGCTGCAAGCGCGGGCAACGAAATGGACACGACCAATAGGGATAGGACGATGCGGAGCAGTTGTCTGGGCGTCACGGCAGATTCTCCAGCGCGGCAGTGTGTGAAAGCGGACGTCGAGTGCCAACAATTCGCGGGGAACGCTCGCTAGCGTTCAGTGTCGCACAACAATTCCGACCGGAAGGAAACCCAATCAGTCGTAGGTCGTCAAGCGTCTATTCGGCCGCAACGGTTCCACAGCAGATTTCGCGGCTGTTTTTGCTGCTCGACGTCGAGCTTTTCTTGGGGGGAAAGGCCTTGCGCGGCACGCTCAGCAGCCCCTAGCGCGGGACGCGGTGTGCTGGGGTCCTCCGGCGGCATGCGTTGGCCCCTGTGTTTTGTTGGGTGCGATCCACAAGAAAATGTCCCGAGCCCTCAGGATTGCCGAGTCACAAAAACGCGAAGTCCGTCAAAGCAGCATTTTGCTCCTCTGACGGACCGAGCGTGAGCGGCGACGCGTTTACTTGGCAGCGGCCGGAGTTGCAGCGGCCGGAGTTGCAGCGGCCGGAGTTGCAGCGGCCG
>CAYVXY010000012.1:148842-194216 GCA_964454965.1 uncultured Polyangiaceae bacterium
GCAGCGGCCGGAGTTGCAGCGGCCGGAGTTGCAGCGGCCGGAGTTGCAGCGGCCGCTGCAGCCGGTGCGGCGGCGGGAGCCGCTCCGGCCTGACCGAAGTCGTACTCGAACGTGGCGTTCCCCTTACGTTGGTCTGGCGGCACCAAGACGAGACCGTTGATGGCATTCACGACGCAGTCAATGAGCGGCTGCGGTGCGGTCGTGCGCGCAGGATCCGCCTTGGCGTCCGCAATCTTGCCGGTCTTCTCCTCGACCGTGAAAACGACCGTGACCTTTCCGGCGGCGGTCGGGGTCGCCTTCCGGACGGTGTCGTAGCAGTTGTCGAGATCGGCACCCTTCGTTGCGAGCAACATCGTAGTGTCATCGCGATACTTCGCGGCATCGCGTGCATTGAAGCTGCAACCAGCAGTTGCGCCCAAGACGGTAAGCGTCAGCGCCCAACGGGCAAAAGCCATGGTCTTCATTTTGCAGCTCCCTTCGCAGCCGGATCGAGGATGGTGAACTCGACGCGGCGGTTCTTCTCTTTGCCCTGCTCGGTGGCGTTATCGGCAACGGGCTGACTCGACCCGAATCCCTTGGACGAAAGGCGCGCCTTTTCGATTCCGTGATCCACCAGGTACTTCATGACGCTCTTGGCGCGGTCATCCGAGAGTTTCAGATTGTAGGCAGCATCGCCTTCGGAGCTGGCGTGCCCTTCGACGAGAATCTTCTTGAGCTGCGGGTTCTCCTTCATCACCTTCGTTACCTCGTCGAGCAAACCAAAGGAGACAGGAAGAATGGTCGCCTTGTCGTGTTCGAACTGGACCTTTTCGTTGATCTCGATCTTGTTGCCGCTCACTGCCACACGCGCGGTGTCGGGCGCGGGTGCTGGGGCGGCGACTGGCGCCGGGTGACCTCCCACAGCAAAGGCCTTTTGTCCTTGGAACGTGATCGGGCCGCAACCGGACAACAGCACTGCCATGATCAGGCCAGCGTGAGCCGGGAGGCAGCTTCTCCCAATTGAATCTTTCATCGATAACTCCATCTCAAGTATTCGCGAAACGCCGCCAGTATTGCCCTTTGGCCATCCCGCGTAAACCGGAACGCCGAGAAAAAGCGCGGCTCAATACACCGATACTGGATCTCGGATGTCTGTCCGGCGTGCATCCTACGCCCCTTGGCCCGTCAAGATTCCCTGCAATCGTGCGATCCAGCGGAATGGCTTCTGCGGCGCGGTGACGACGCGACGGAGGGTGAACCACCTACCGAAGGTATTGGGTCGATTGGCGCAAATAGCAGCCAGCCACTGGCCCCGGAGAGGCGACTGGTGGCTGGCTAAGGTTGGCCAAGGGGGCCCTGCTGAGCGCGCACAAGGGCACTTTTGCTACTGCGCGCAGGCGCCGATCACGAAGTCGTCGAGCAGATCGTTGCGTCCAGTTGTACTAGTAGGCGTGCGGCTTGCGCATTGGCTCGCGCCAACCGTCACGGTATCGCTGGGCCACAGGCTACTGCTCAGAGTGACGGCTCCAGCTTCGACGCGCAGCAAGGGTCCGGTCTGACTGCTGGTAACCGCAAGGTCGTCTGCCGTCGATTCCGAAAGGAGTGTTAGCGTTGTCCCGGCCGTGGCGGTCAGCGTCAAGCTGTCCTTGGCTAGGTAGTTCGCGGGGCTCTGCAATGCCGTCATCACCTGTTCCATCCCGTAGTGGATGTTGACGTCGAGGCCCGCCGTGAGCGCTAGGCCCAAGCTGTCGTTTGCCTTGCCCGTCAGGGTAGCCGCAATGGCACCGTGCTGGTCATTGGTTGCTGTTATTGACAGCAGAGATTGAACGCCTTGAATCGCCGTAGCGGGAGCCGTGCCGAGGTCCAGCCCCTCTGCCACGATTACGTCCGTAGTGCCGTTCAGACTTACGCTCCCGCGCAGGCCAGCCACGTGAATGTCCACTGGGTTCTGTGCAGTCGTGGCGGTGTTTGTTGAGAGGCCAAAAAAGCCCTGAACGAAATCCTCGAAGCGCAAGCGCCAGTCGAACGCGCCGAGATTGGCGGTAACCTTGATGGTCTTTGCCGTGCCGTCGGCGGAGATGGTGGCGAGATCGGTTCCCGCGGCCAACTGAATGCGCGAGGCAGATTCGTCTGCCGAGGTAACGTCGATGGCTTCGCTGACCGAGATCTTGCCCGATGCCTGATTGGCGCTCGTCAAGGTCAAACTGCCGCGCAACGTTCCGACCGCTGCAGATACCAGTGGCCTTTGGGTGCTTGACTCGGCATAGGTTCCATCTGGAGACACTGACGAGGAAGAAGAAGTGACCGTGGCGATGCGCAAATAGGCGCCCAGGTTGAGCTCCAGCTCGGCGCGTTCCGCGTAGAGCTCGCCGAGGATCAGTCGTTGGCTCGTCGGGCCGTACAGGACTTCGACGGCAACGTTGTCGCCTTCATCGCAGGCAATGCGAGAAATGCGAATTCGCGTTGGATTCTCGGTGTGCCGCTTGACGCAGTTGGCGTCAAGGATGGTGGGTGCACCAGCGGCAGCACTCGCTCCGCCAGCACCCGTTGTACCACCCGATGCAGTGGGAGTCGTGGTAGGAACGAACGCAGTGGGCTCTTCTTCGCAGACCGATTCCGGACGTAGCAGGAACGTTACGCTGGCTCCTGCCACCGACTCGACGTTCGATGCGACGAGCTGCTTACCTCGTAGCTCGACGAGGGCATCATGGAGATCAGACTGGGATTCCGCAATGAATGGGTCGATGATGCTTCCGTCACCGGCCGAAAGCAGTCGCGCTGCCGCCCGGGAGTTCTCGAGACCGGCGAGTGCTGCCAGGCCGACCGTCCCAAAATGCTCGAGTCGCGTTGTTGCCAATTGCGCGGCGCTAACGGCATCCAGGCTTCCGCAGCTCGATACCTGCGTTCCTTCCAATGTGTCACTGGGCGTCACAGTGTCAACCTTGGAACACGCCAACATTGCCATGCCTGCCGTGACTACCGCGACTCCGAGTGCGCCGAGATAGGACAAGAACCGCCCGTTTTTCCGCATTTGCATCATCGTCCCCTTGAGTTGGTTTCCGCCAACTCAGCACGAGTCGTGCCAACGCTCTTGTGCTACCGCCTTCCGACCATCCATCCGAACGTGAACCGATAGTATTTTACATTACCACGCGGATGGTGGCTACGTTGATTGGGACCATTGCCTGCAGGCCGACTCAGTGCGGGCCCGCTCCGCTCTGCACCGCAGCCTGGACGGACGAGGTGGCGTCTGGCGTGTAGCTGTAGGGTGGCGTCGTGAATGCCGTACCGCTGCCGCCGGTTGTTTTGCTTCCGGTGGTGTTCGCATACGTGTTGGTAGAGCTCGCGGTGATGTTGGAGGTCGACGACGCACTGCCGTTGAAGAGATGTGGATCTTTGACGCCAGAGAAGACGCTGCTCTCGATCAGGATGTGCGCGTCGATGACGGCGCGAACGCAGTAGTTGTTCCCTGAGGAGGTCCAGAGATTGTTGAATAGATGGTTCTTGCCGAACCGCACTTGCGGCTGACGTTCGTGGACGTTCTCACCCCACCAGCAATGGTGCCAGGTGATATTCAACGTGCCGGCGTCCGGAGAGCTGTCACTGCCACCGACGAGGTTGCTGTACCTATGGCCCGAAGCTCCAGTGGAGTCGCTGCCGGTGTTGTCGGTACGGGCCGTGTAGTGGAACTTGGTCCATGACACCGTTACGTAGTCGGCCTGATTGGTGATATCGAGATTGCCGTCCGTCCCGTCGGAGATGTCACAGTGGTCGAACCAAACATGGTGAGAACTCTTTTGTAGAGAGATGGCGTCGGCACCGGAAGAACAACCTTCGGCCGAGGTGTAGCTGGGGTCGAGTGCGCAATTGCCAACGCCATAGCCAACGATCTTGATGTTGCGAATGATGACGTTTACCGAACCGCTCATCTCGATGTGGCCATGGATCTCCGCGCCGCACAGCCCGACGATGGTCTTATTCGAACCGACAGTTATGTTGCCTGATGCAAGCTTACCAGAAACGTAAATGACGGCAGCATTGGTACCCTTCGCGGCAGTTTGAAGTGCCGCGAGTGTCGTCACGGTGGTTGGCGTTGCATTGCCGCCTCCTGTGGTCGTCGTGACACCGTTGCCAGACACCGCTGCCCAACCGACGAGCGGGCTCGGATCCGGCGGCGCGGAGCAACTAGAACCTCCGCCGGTGCTCGTCGTAGCGCCACCGCTACCGGTGCCACCGGTAGCGGTGCCACCGGCCGTAGTGCCTCCCTTTGCCGCGCCTCCAGTTGAGGATCCGCCGATGGCACTCGTTCCTCCACTCGAGATGCCGCCAGCCGAGTTTCCGCCGGCAGATCTACCCGCGGTTGCGGAGCCTCCTGTTGATGTTCCACCGATTGCGACAGAGCCGCCGGCAGATTTACCCCCGGTGGACTGCGAGCCACCCGCAGCATTGGCACCGCCGGCTGAAGTGCCGCCATTTTGCGGGACTCCACCGCTAGCAGTTGCCCCGCCGAAGGGGTTCGAGCTAGTCGAAGTCGAGCCGCCGGTCCCAAAGGTCGTGGTCTGCGAGCCACCGGCACCGTAACTGCCGCCGACCGCAGGTCCTCCCCCTGGTGCGGCGACAGTCATTCCGCCACTTCCAACGCCGCCACTGACAGCATCGCTGCTACTGCAGCCGAGAGTCGAGATTGCTCCGCCAACGAAGAACAAGCAGTAGTAGCCGCAGCAACGGTTTAGGTTCGTCATAGGAAGAGGGGGATCCGGAAGGTCGCGTTGCGCCTTGCAGCGAGACACGGATGGCATTGAGTAAGTTGCGCGGGCCGCTTGCCAGCTGTCAGGCGCATACTCGGTTTGTCGCGTTCCCGGACGAAGGGACTGGTTCGCTCGCAGCCCAGGTGGAGATTTCTGCGGATTTGAGTGCCGGACAAGCATTGCGCCACCGGGATCGCGACCAGCGGGGTTCAGCCCACGGTCCTGTACCGTCCCAGGTGCTAGAGAGCGCTGATGTCTGATCTGGGCGGCTATCTGAGCGACACATCGTTGGGGCTCATTTTGCTAGGTCTCGCCTTGTCCGAACTCGGGCTGCCACTGCCGGAGCCGGCATTCGTCATCGCGGCGGGTGTCGTGTCACAGCGCGCGGGCTTGGCCCTGTACGTTCCCATTGGGTGCAGTTGCTTGGCCGTTCTGCTGGGGGATCTACTCCTATACGCTTTGGCTCGCGTCATTGGGCCTGGCGTCTTGGCGCGCAGGCCACTCTGCTGGTTGGTAAGCGTTCGCGTCCAACCGCGTATCGACGCGCTTTTCGAGCGGCACGGATCCATGACGATCTTCGTCGCGCGATTCATCACCGGGGTCCGGTTGGCGGCGTTCGTGCTTGCCGGGATGCGAAAGACGTCGTTGTGGCGTTTCGTCTTGTGGGATGGCCTGGCCATTCTGCTCACAGTGCCAATATTTGCGGCATTGGGCTTCATCTTCGCGACTAGCGCGGAAGCCCTCGAGCAGCATGTGACGCAGACGAACTACTTTATCCTTGCTGCTTTGGTCTTGGCCGTCGCGGGCTACGTCGCAGTCGTCGTGTTGCGGCGACGTGGCAAGCGCGCGGAAGGTTCAGCCGTAGCGGGCAATGGTGGCGGTTAGTCGCGAGAGTTGCCGGGAGCGACGCTCTCTAGGTGGCGGACATTTTGCGCCGCTTGAACGGCCATACCCCGGCCAAGATCGAGGCTTATCGCAGCAAATGCGCGCGACGATAACGAAAAGTGATCCATCGTACTCGGTTACTGCTTCGCCGAATTGCAGTCAATTCGAGTCGGCCCCGCTGTCGGCGTCGCCGCGTAAATCTTTCGGCAATCCGCTGGCGATGGCTGCCCGAACCACCTTCGCTAGTTCGTCGCGCTTGCGCCGGCCGAAGGCCATGGTGTCGACAGGCTCATGCACGACGACGTGGATCGTCTGTCTCGGTGTCATGATGAGGCTATTGGCTGACATGACGTGGAGTGAGTCGACGATGCTGACGGGCAGGATCTTTACCTCTGCCTCAAGCGCCATGTGAAAGCCGCCGCTCTTGAAGGGGCCCATCACTCCAGTTCGACTGCGCGTTCCCTCGGGAGCGATCCACACGTTCGTACCTCGTCGGATCTGTTCGCCTGCCTTCTTCAGCGTCTCGAGCGCAGCGCGGCGATCCGAGCGATTCAGCTCGATCGTGCCAGACTCGTGCATAGCGCGCGACCAGATTGGGATCCGGAACAGTTCGGTCTTTGCCACCATGCGCAGGCGCCTGCGCATCGTTTGATACATCACCGGAATGTCGTAGAACGACTGGTGATTGCTCATGACGACGAAGGTTTCGCCGTTGGGCGGGAGGGGTTGCCCTTGGATGTCCAAGTGAACTTTGGCACAGTGCAGAATGCGTTTGGACCACGACATTAGTCGCGAATCGCACCGCTCTTGTGAACCGGTACCGCAGTAGGCGTCGATGACCGTGGGGATTGAAATACGCAGAGTTTCGTAGACGACGTTGGGAAGATGTCGAACGGCCATGGGGCGCGGAACAACCATAACACGCGGCAGCGTGCAGCGATCAGTCCGAACGCGCGTTGGCCCGAATCGGGCACAGGGCCTCTAACGAAGGTGAGCAACCAGAAGTCTGGACTTGAAAGGGCGATAAATGACTGAGAGAATCGACCGAAGGGCAGTCTGAGGAGGACTTCGAGCATGGCATTAGCGAGAGCAGTGCAGTTGGGATTATCTCGAGGGCTAATGCTGCTGTACTTGACCACTCCGTCGGCAGCTCTGGCCGCGCTGCCGCTGCAACCAGCGCCAACCCCCGCGCCTGCGGCTCCAGCTGCCTTTCCAATCGAGCAAGAGCAGGAGTCACCTGCGGTTCCCGCTTACGACCCATTTCGTCCAATCCCCGACGGCTATGTGCTTCGCCAGCGACCAAAGCGCGGCATGGTGATTACGGGCGGGATCTTGTTCGGCGCAGGCTATGGGCTTGGCTTGCTCGGCTACGCCAGCAGCGAGGGTAAGCTGGACTTCGACGGCGGGTGGTTGCTCTTGCCGGTATTCGGGCCGCTTCTGGCCATGGCGACTCAACACAAGACCTGCCGCATCGACTATTCGAGCCCGGCCGATTGTCAGAAAGACGGCGGAACGCAGTTCGTTCTGGTGAGCCTATTTGCGATGCAGGCGATTGGGGCCACGCTATTTACCATGGGGCTCCTGCGCAGGGAGCCTCGATTGGAGCTTCGCCAGCCGGGCAGCTTTCGAGTGCTGCCGACACAGATCGGATATTCTGGCTGTGGCATTGCCGCCATAAGCGCATTTTAGGCTGATTTGCGCGGCTGCCGTTTGGCGGACGTCCATACCAACAGGCTGCCGATAATTGCCAAGAGTGCGCCGGCCCACCTTGCGCCATTGGGCACCGCGGCGACGTTGCAGCCAAACACCCCGCAGCTGACCTCATTTTCGACATAGATGACTTGTCGATAGGACTTGTCCGCGGATGCCGCCACTAACGTGATGTCGTCGGCTTGGCTTGTTGCGTAGAAACTGAGATCCAGTTCTGTCAGCCATTCACCGGCGGTTGCAACGCTAGCGACGGCTGGGTGTGCCGTGAGATCACTATCCGTCAATTGGCCCGCAAAACGCAGAGAGGTCTGTAGTTGCGACGCCCCTCGGACGGTATACTGGTGATTGGCGACGGTGATGACCCGCCAATTGAACGTGCTGGAACGGTCACTCGCTGTGGCCATGCGTGCCGGGATGACGGCTTGGGTGGCGGGGAACGTGACGCGAATCGGGCCAAAATCGCCACAAATGCGATAGCCGGATGGTGGTGGATTCGGACTGGCCGTGACTTGAAACGCGACGAAGTAGTATCCGGCCTTGACGTAGTAGTCGAAGGCCGCGACGGCTGTTGTCGGGTAAGAAAATTGATTTGCGTCGAGCCAGTCCGTAAAGCTGTGCGCGGAATCGGCCTTGAGCAAGCTCCAAGAAAAGAGCCCAACCGTGCCTTGGTCGACGACGTCGATACCGTCGCTGGCGTTGGAACTTCTGGGAACGCCTCCCAGCGACTCGTCTGCGCTGCCAGAACCAAATCCGCCCTGCTTGCACACTTCGACGGTTTCGACTCGCGGCGCAGTGAGCGCCGCGAGCTCGGCGTAGAGAGCAGATTCGATCAGTGTAGGATTTTCCGTCAGTGTTGCCGGGATCGGCAAGAGGAGACCGAACTCGCTGGCGGCACCGCAGAACCTTGGTTGAAAGACGTAGCTCTCTTGTCCGTTGCGATGGGCAATGACGATGGTCTGCTCGGGATGGATCGTGACATCTTGCCCGAATCCGCCGCCACAGGCGTGCGCGGGTCGTACAAACAATGAAAGGCCAAAAATCGAGGCGCAGATGAGCCAGGTGCGCATGGTTCAGCCTCCCCATCCGTAGGCGCAGCGGAACCCGACGTTATAGGCCCAGGTGGCCGCGACGACCGGTTTGCGGCAAGAGACGCGGAGGCTGTCGGCGCTGCTTTCCCAGCAGCCACCGCGAAGGACATGCAGTGACCCGCTGTCGGGTCCCCGTGGATCGCGTGAGGGCGACGTGTTGTAGTATTCGGCGTTATACCAATCGGCAACCCATTCCCAGACGTTGCCCGCCATATCCATAGCGCCAACGGGACTCTGACCGAGGGGGCGCCGTCCGACGCGATCGGTATCGCCGACGCAGCTGCGAAGGCCTCCCAGGTTGGCTAGGCTGCAGTCGGGTTCTTGGTCACCCCATGGAAACTTGGCCAAAGACGGGCTAGGGCCGCGCGCCGCCTTCTCCCACTCGGCTTCGGTTGGCAGTCTGCCGCCCGCGAATTGGCAGAATGCCTCTGCTTGATGTAGGGCGACGAAGATGACTGGATACTCCGCGTAGCGCTCACTATCGTAGTAATCGTTGCGCAGGTGGGAAGAGCGCAACTGCGGCGGTGCGCATCGCCCCTGCTTGACGCAATCCTGATAGCGACGATTGGTGACCTCAAATTGGTCGAGCTCGAACTCCGAGACCCAAACGTGGTGGCGTGGCTGTTCGTCGTCGGCACCTTCGCCGGGAGGGCTTCCCATTGCGAATTCCCCAGCCGGAACCTTGACGCGTCCTTCATTCGTGGTCAGGGCGCCGCAAGCGATGGCATCGTCGATCTCGGTGTCGCAGTCGTCATCGCGGAAGTTGCAGATCTCGGTCTGGCCCGGAAACACCTGGGGATCGCGGTCGTTGCAGTCCGGGCCACGGCGGCAACCGCGTCCGTATCCGTCACCGTCGCGATCCTCGCAAGCAATGGAATGCATTGAGCCAAGGGGTGGCACGAACCCAGCTGCCTGCGCTGTGGACGCGACGCGGAGTGGGTGCAGCCAAATCGCAACACCGAGACAGGAAAGACATACCCCAAACCCGATTGGCGCAAAATGACGCATGATTGCTCTCCCACCGGCGGTGACACCGTCATGGTTGCACGAAGCGCGCCAGATGCCAATCGAGCTGCGGCCCGACACCGCCCCAATCCTCGAGTTTTCCTCGGACTATCGCCGAGTCACGCCCGCTGGGTCGAATGCACTAGGGGACACTTTCGAATGGGCCGAGATCCGGGGCGCTCCCTGAGAAGGGCAGGCCGACGTTGACGCCTTGGTTGACCAAGGAGCTACCGCTGGCGAGTCGGAAGAGCGTCATGGTCGGTAGGGTGCCGTCCGGACTGCGTGCCAAGCGAGCCTGGGCCAGATCCAAACTGACGAAATCGGACGTGCTCGCCGAGAGCCCGCTGTTCCACGAGTTGCTCTGCTCGGTGGCATTGGCAATTGTGGCGGCTGCGCCCAACGAGATATTGTTCTTGAGGTTGTGCTTCTGCCCAGCGTTCAGAGTACCCCCTAGGCCGTAGTTCGTGCCGTTGTTGTAGCCGAGGCAATTGTAGATCGTAATCCCGCCGGTATTATTGTTCTGATCGAACCCCTTGACGACATTGCCAAAGGCGACAGAGCGAGTGATCCGGTTGTTGGCTTGCACGCTGTTGCCTCCAAGCTTGAAGCCATTGCCGTTGCCGGCAAAACTCCCATACTTCCAAATATCGACGCCGTTGCTGAAGGCCCAGCTGTCTTCGATGACGACGATCTCAGGACTATCGAAGAGATCGAAACCGTCGTCCGAGTTCTCCCAAGCACGACAACCGATGAAATGGTTACCCGGGCCTTGGGTTTGTTTGGAGGCAAAGCCATCCGCCATGCCGCCGTACTTCTTAGGATCGTAGTTGCGGTAAGCATCCGAATTGATGACCTTCGTGTAGGCGCCACCCTTGTTGATCTCGAGCCCCGAGCAGCGATTGTTGTAGAACCCGCAATTCTCGAAGACGTTGTATTGGCCAGTGACGTACGCCCCCTGGTAGCCAGCGCGGGTGATATTTATCCCCTTGAAGTACCAATAGCTTCCGGTGAGGCTGAATCCGAAGGAGTCCTGTACGTAAGTGTTTTCAGGAAACGAGAAATCGAAGGTGGCGCGCCCGCAGTTTGCGGCGACGACGTAGATCGGTTTGCCGTTGCTTCCCGACTTCGTGAGCGCGATCGTGTTCTTCGTGTTGGCCGTGTAGGCGATCGGATAGGTGCCGGGGGCAAGCAGAATCATCTCCCCGGCGGATACGGCTGCCAATGCCGCGGTGACATTCATGGACGAGGTGAAGCTTGCCCCATTGGCTGTCGCGCTCCCCGTCGGACTGACGTAGTAGATCTTCGATGCCGTAAGCCCACTGGCCTCTCCGCAGCTACCGCTCGAAGCGCCTCCCGTTGTCGACGCGCCTCCCGTCGTCGACGCGCCTCCCGTCGTCGACGTGCCACCCATTGCCGACGCGCCTCCCGTTGTCGACGTGCCACCCATGGCCTTCGCTCCACCGGTGGCTGGCGTACCGCCGGAGTTGTTCGCGCCGCCAGGCGTGACGGAACCGCCCGAGCTGTTCGCCCCACCAGTCGTCGCGACACCTCCAGTTGCCTTCGCGCCGCCTGCGGCGCTCGTTCCACCCGTTGCGGTCACACCCCCAATTGCCTTCGCGCCACCCGCGATGCTTGCACCGCCCGACGTAACACCGCCGGCTGCAGGTGCGCCGCCGACCGTAGCTGCGCCCCCAGCGGCGGTCGTGCCGCCCACCGTACCGGTGCCACCCGAGGCAGTGGTGCCACCGCTCGCCGTGCCGAAAGTCACGCCAAGCGCGCCGCCAGTCATAACGTTGCCGTTGCCGTTGCCGCCGAAGCCAGTGGTGCCACCGGTTGCAGGCGGGCCGCCAGAGGCGCTCGAGCCACCAAACCCCGCCGCACCGGCTGCGCCGTCCTGGCCCGTGCCGGCATTGCCGCTGCAAGCCAAGCTCTGCGACGTGATTGCCACGAGCAGCGACAAGTAAAGAGCGCGATTCGGCGTGACGAACGGAACGACCAAGGCTCGCACCAGCTTTTCGGTAATCGGTGTTGAACTGGGCCCGACTCGAGTCGCGCCCATAAGTCAAGAATGCGGAAGGGGCGCCGGTTGATCAGCCGGATTTGTCAGGCGTCACTTCTCGCCGTGGGTCTGCTCTCGGCGAACCTGCAGCTGCTGAGAGGTGGCCAGATGACGTTCCATGGATAGGAGCTCCTCGCCGAGGCAAACTTCCACCGCGTTTCGAATCGAGCAACGCCAGCGTGTTCGGTCACGGTCCTTGGTTGGTGCTTGCCCGACGCAGTTGAAGCCAGTCGCCCTCTGAGCTGTCGAGCGCGTCAGTGGGAACAAGACGCCGCTCTCATGCCCGGAGCGCTTCGATATTTGGCATCGGTACGTCGCACCATCGGCCCCCAGTAGCTGCTTTTGAGTTGATGCCCGAGCCACGCGAGGTTGTGAGCGGACCGAGCTACCGTTGCCAGCGGCTTCAGACCGTTGTTGACCGCGCCGACCACCAACTATCGTCGAGCGACCTGCCGCGGTGACTTCGACGCGAATCGTTTGACGCGAACGAGCTTCCCTGCCTGGTACGACTCGGTTTTCGTCAGTTCACCGTCCTCGTCGTAGAAGTTGAATAGTCCGTGCTTCTTGTCCGCTCGGTAGGGGCCTTCGACGGCCTTGGCGCCCGAGCCGTGCCACAGCATACTGGTTCCTTCCTTAATGCCCGCAGCAAATTGCAATTGCTCGAGCGGTTTGCCGTCTTCACGAAAGGATCGCCAGATTCCGACCTGCTCGTCATTGGCGTATTTGCCCTCGGACCGTTTCGCCCCATTGGGATAGTAACTCTTCGCGTAGCCGTGGCGCACGTTCCCCGCATGCTCGACCGTTTCTCGCACTTTGCCCGTCTCGTAGAAGGCTCGACGCAGGCCGTGCTTCTTCCCCTCGCGGTACTCGACTTCTTCGAGCCTGGCTCCGGTCTCGGAGTAAGTAACAAAGGTTCCGGTCTCCTTGCCTCGATGGTACTCGCCCTTGGTGCGCTCACTACCGTTCGGGTAGTAGTGCGCGAATTGGCCTTCGAGCTGTCCGTCGTGATAAACGCCCTCTTCCTCGAGGACGCCGGACTCGTACCACTGCATGTATCGACCCTGCATCTTGCCGCGGTAGTACACTTCGGCGCGGGCGCGCCCGCCGTTGGCGTGGAAGGTAGTTCGGGGTCCGTGAGGGATCCCAGCCAGCTCACAGCCAATGACCTTGCCTGCAGGCGGCGCAGCGCCAGTCAACGTGGCGTTGTCTGGGCAAGCGGGATTGCTCGTCCACCACAACGTTGGTGAATCCTCTGCCCGCGGTTTGGCGTCGGCTATCGCAAATCCGGGACCCTTGGCCTGTAATGGTGAGCTCAAACTCGTCGTCGACGCGCGCGCGCAAGCCGCACAACAGACCAACGCCATGATTGCGACAAGATGATTTCGGGCCATCGTTTCATACTGAAGGATCTCTTCCAGGACGCAATTAGGGTAGTTTCCCGACGTTCGCGTAGACTCTCGGGAAGCATCCGACCCATTCGCACCTAGGCGCAGGTTGCCGCAGAGCCCGAGTGCCGCTTGGTGAGCGGGAGCAGGATGACCCGGAGTCGAATTCCCGCTGTTTGCAGCGTTGCCACTTACTGAGCCAGCGGCAGATGAGAGCTAGCGCTGAACGCGCGCGGAGCCGCCATGGGCGAAAGCCTTGACCTGCTCAAGGGTGACCATCGTGGTGTCACCAGGTGTTGTGGTCAGCAGCGCTCCATGGGCCCAGCCGAGCCTGAGAGCTTCTTGCGGTGTTTCACCGCTGAGCAAACCATAGATGAAGCCGCTGGCGAAGCCATCGCCGCCGCCGATGCGATCCAGGACGTCGAGTTCACACCTAGGTGAGACATGGTTCTGGCCGTTGACCCAGGCTACGGCGCCCCAGTGGTGGCGATTGGTCGATTTGACTTCGCGCAAGGTGGTAGCAACGACCTTAACGCGGGGGAACTTCTTGACCACCTGTTCGATCATGGCGAAAAACGCCGTTGGATCGAGCGTGGATTTGCTCTCAACATCTTGGCCCGGCATGTCGAGGCCCTTCTGCAGATCCTCTTCGTTGCCGACGAGCACATCGCAATTCGCGACAATGCGCCCAATGACCTCGGCGGCTTTGCTCTGGCCGCCCCAGATATTCCACAGCTTCTCGCGGAAGTTTAGGTCAAAACTGCAGATCGCGCCGGCCTTCTTAGCGGCCTTCATGCCCTCGATGATGACTTCACCCGTTGTCTCGGAAAGCGCCGCGAAGATCCCGCCGCTGTGGAACCAGCGGACGCCGTTTTTGAAGATGTCGTCCCAGTCGAAGTCTCCCGGTTTCAGTTGGGCGCCGGCTTCATTGCATCGGTTGTAGAACACGATAGGGGCACGCACGCCGTGACCGCGGTCGCTATACACGGTGGCCATGTTGGGGCCGTTGACACCGTTGTGCTTGAATCGCCTGTAGAACGGCGCAACACCCATGGCGCGGACGCGTTCATGGATCAGGTCGCCGATCGGGTAATCGACCATGGCGGTGGCAACGCCCGTGCGCATACGGAAGCAGTCGGACAGATTCGCTGCGACATTGAATTCTCCGCCGCTCACATGGATCTGGCACGACGCGGCTTTGTGCCAAGGCACGATCCCCGGATCCAGTCGATGCACCAAGGCACCCACGGATACGAGATCGAGACCCCCTGCGGGGCGAATGGAAAGGCCGTTGCTCATGACGATTTCATGCTCCTTGTTGCTTCTCAGACTGTGCGCGGCAGACTGCTGCGGTCAAATGTGCTCGCTTCTGAGTCGATAGAGAACCTGCCCGGCTTCTTCGACTACGAGAGTATCTGGATCCTCTTTCCAACGCTCAATATCAATGGAATCGACCTCTCGGTAGTTGAGGTTGATGCGTTCGCAGACTTGCTTCGAAATGCTCGTAGCAAGCGTTACCGCAATGCGAGGGAGCTCGACACCATTCTCGAATGCACCGACCCCTTTGACGTTGGTGGAATGCGCCAAGATCAACTTCGGCTCATGAGCGAACCGGTCCCACTGCTTGGTGAAATAGTCGCGGGTGTGGTAGCCGATGCGCTCGATATCCTTGCCGTGCATGAAGGAGACAGCCTTGACATGGGAGCCGTGGATGATGAGCTCTCCGCCGTCGGCGACGATGGGCTCGAGCTTGTACATAGCCTTGCCCGCGACCCACACCTCTTCATAGATGGGTGGCGTCAAGCCGAGCACACGTTTGACTGGCTTGTCGAGATACTTGACGTGCAGCTGAGCCGAGTAGTCTGCGGCCTGGGACCAAGCCTGCTCGGGGGGGCCGGCGAACAAGCAGGCGAGTTCATGCCGGTCGTCAACGGCGAATGCGAAGCAGGTGCGCGGCGTTGGCAAGAATTCTACGACGCGATCGATGACACGTCGCGTGGGCGTGTCCTTGACACCGTTGACGACGGGGTTCGTGATGATTGCGGCCAACCAGTGAAAGGTTTCGACGACATCGAGCCCGGCGATACCAGGGAAGAAATATTTGTTGCCGCCCGCAAACCCCATGCACTCGTGCGGGACTACCGGCGAGACTATCAGGATATGGTCATACTCAATCGCCATCCGGTTGATGGTGATGGGGATGTCATGCTCAAACAGGCCATCGGTAAGCCTTGAGACTTCTTCGCCGTCGAGCGTGCCGAGAGACACAAGCCGTTCGCGATCGTGGTGTTCGTGATTGAAGAAGCGAATCTTGGGATATAGCTGCGCGTGGTCGGATGGGGTCAGCCCCGTGTGGCGATAGAGGCGCTCCGTCTCCATCGGTGCATGCGTGCCCGTGGCGATGAGGTAGTCGAGCACGCGCGCGCGCTTCTGCAGCGCATCGCTGATGGCGTGAAAGAACAGGGCGACTGGCGCATGCCGGGTATGGTCGGGGAGCAGGACCAGCACGCGCTTACCATCGAGTGGGAGACGCGCGAGCGTTTCTTCGACGATGCTCGTGATATCCTTCGCCGTAAGGCGGCGCTTCAACGAGCCCTGGCCGATGACTTGGTTCATGGCTTGTTCTGCTCCTCTAGAGACCAGGTCGCTGCAATTCACTCAATCCATTGGGTGTGGAACCTTCCTTCTTTGTCGACGCGTTGGTAGGTGTGGGCACCGAAGTAGTCGCGCTGACCCTGGAGCAGATTGGCGGGCAGGTTCGCCGAGCGGTAGCCGTCGTAGTAGGCGAGTGCACTCATGAAGGCTGGCACAGGGATGCCATTTACCGCAGCCGTGGCAACGACATTGCGCCAGGCTTCGTTATAGTCCTTCATGATGCCGGCGAAGTAGTTATCGAGCAAGAGATTGGCCAGATCTGCGTCGCGTGCGTAAGCTTCCTTGATACGACCGAGGAATTGGGCGCGAATGATGCAGCCTGCCCGCCACAACGACGAGATGGTTCCGTACTGCAGATCCCAGTGATGCTCCTGATCGGCAGTGCGCAGGAGCTGAAACCCCTGGGCGTAGGAGCAAATCTTGGACGCAAATAGCGCCTTTCGAATCATCTCGATGAAGGCAGGCTTGTCGCCTGTGAACTTTGGGACGGGGCCAGTGAGCACCTGGCTGGCGGAGACACGTTCCTGTTTGATGGCGCTCAAGGTGCGGGCGAAAACGGCATCCGCAATCGTTGGGGACGGGACGCCCAGATCGAGTGCGATCTGACTGGTCCACTTTCCGGTGCCCTTCTGTTGGGCCGTGTCGAGAATGACCGCTACCATCGGTTTGCCGGTTTCGGCATCCTTCTTGGCCAGGATCTCTGCCGTAATCGCAATCAGGTAGCTGCTGAGTTCGCCTTGGTTCCACTTGCCGAAGACTTGACTCATCTCGTCTGCCGGCAGCTCAAGGAGCTCCTGCATGAGCCAATAGGCCTCGCAGATCATTTGCATGTCCGCGTATTCGATGCCGTTGTGGACCATCTTGACGAAATGGCCGGCGCCGCCGCTGCCGATCCACTCGCAGCAGGGCTCGCCGTCTTCGGCCTTGGCGGCAATAGCTTGCAACACCGGCTTGACCAGCGGCCAGGCTTCTGGATTGCCACCGGGCATGATAGCGGGGCCGCGCAAGGCACCTTCTTCACCACCGCTGACGCCAGTGCCGACATATAGGATGCCGCTGCCCTCGAGCTCTTTTATGCGCCGGTCGGTATCGGCGAATAGGGTGTTACCACCGTCGATCAAGATATCGCCGGCTTGCAAGTGGGGGAGCAAATCAGCGATGACGGCGTCCACCGCCTTGCCGGCAGGCACCATCATCAGCACGCGTCGCGGCGTTTCGAGGTTGGTGATGAAATCCGCGATGGTCCGTGCGGCAACGACACGCTTGCCTTGGGTTCGGTTGGCGAAGTTGTCCACCTTCTTCGCGTCGAGATCGAACCCGACTACCGAGAAACCCCGGCTCTCGACATTGAGGGCGAGATTCTCGCCCATTACGCCCAGGCCAACGATGCCAAAATGCATTTTTCCCATGATCGTCCTTCAGTCACCAATGCGGGTACAGATGAAGCTCGGGCGTAGTCTTGCGCGGAGCCTACTCGGGCGCCACTGCCATGGGGGCAAGGCGCGGGCATAGCCCCACGCGGACCGCAGCTAGACGCCGCTATATGCCGAAAATCCGCCATCAATGGGGACCACGATCCCCGTCACAAACTTTGACGCGGGAGACAGCAACCACAAGCTGGCTCCAGCTAGATCCTCGGGCGATCCGAAGCGCCCCATTGGGGTATGCTCGAGGATCTTACTGCCGCGGGCCGTCAAAGCGCCCGTTGCCTTGTCCGTAAGCAGGAAGCGGTTCTGCTCGGTCAGGAAGAATCCCGGCGCAATCGCATTAACGCGAATGTTCGTCGAGTATTCCTGAGCCAGATGCACGGCCAACCATTGCGTGAAGTTGCTGACCGCCGCTTTGGCGGCTGAATAGGCAAAAATGCGCGTCAAGGGTCGAAAGGCGTTCATCGATGAGACGTTCAGGATAACGCCCTGGCTTTGCGCCACCATCAGCTTGCCGAAGACCTGACTCGGCAAAATGGTGCCGAGCAGGTTCAGGTTGCAGACCTGCTCGATGGCTTCCCGCGGAATGTCAAAAAACGGCTGCTCGGCGCTGGTGGTAGCCGTTGGGTGGTTGCCCCCTGCGCCATTGATCAGCCCGTCAATGCGGCCGTAGTCTGCCAGCACGATGTCAGCGGCCTTTTGGACTGCGACCTTGTCGAGCACGTCGACGTAGAGGACGTTGTGCCGCCCTCGGGTGCCTTCGAGGGTTGCGAGCGTCTTTTCGCCGAGGTTGACGTCGCGGTCCAATATGACGACGTTGGCATTGCAGCCAGCAACGGCACGAGCCAGTTCTGCGCAAAGGACGCCGCCCCCGCCCGTGATGGCGATGGTCTTTCCACTGAAATCATAGGCATTCAAGATATTTTGGGGGTCCATCGCAACTCCTAGTAGGGGACGTTTGGATCGAGAATGGCAGACGAGTCAATGGGTGCCCATCCGTTGCTTGATCGCGGCATGCTGGATCGCCTCCCCACCTAGTCGATGCTCTTGAGGAATGCGCCTGAAAACTCTGGGGGCCACCCCGTCGGTCGCTACCTCTGCTGCCACGAGAAGTGGTTCGTGACCAGAGGTTCGGTCGTCGGGCAAGTTCATCTCGCCGTTGTGAGCGGCAAGGCTGGCTGGCTCGTGCTAAAGGGCGTTGGCTCGGCCTAGGGCCCGAGAGCCCTGGCCATCGCCGGCTTGAGCGCATTTTCAGGAGATCAGCATGTCCGAAACCGTGACCACACTTCAGAAGGCTCCCACCGCAAAAGACGGCAAGCCTGACTACGTCGTAAAAGACCTATCGTTGGCCGCTTTCGGGCGCAAAGAGATCGATCTTGCCGAGACTGAGATGCCGGGACTCATGGCGACGCGAGCGGAATTCTCCGCGGAAAAGCCGCTTTCTGGGGCTCGGATCGCCGGTTCGCTGCACATGACCATTCAGACAGCGGTGCTCATCGAGACCCTCGAAGCTCTTGGTGCGGACATTCGTTGGTGTTCCTGCAACATCTTCAGCACGCAGGATCACGCTGCGGCAGCCATCGCTGACCGAGGGGTTCCTGTATTTGCCGTCAAAGGTGAGAACCTGGTCGAGTATTGGGACTACTCGTGGCGCGTTCTGCAGTGGGCCGACAGCGGAACTCCGAATCTGATCTTGGACGACGGAGGGGACTTGACCCTGCTCGTCCACCTGGGCGTTCGCGCCGAGAAAGACGCCGCGTTCCTCGAGCAGGATCCTGGACACGAAGAGGGACGCATCCTCTACGCATTGGTCAAGCGCGCCGTCAAGGAGCGTCCAGGATTTTTCGCGCAGGCCGCTAAGAACATCAAAGGGGTTTCCGAAGAAACGACGACCGGCGTCCATCGCCTGTATCAGATGGCCGCCAAGAACGAGCTGCTCTTCCCAGCCATCAATGTCAACGATTCGGTGACCAAGTCCAAGTTCGACAACCTCTACGGTTGTCGCCACTCATTGCCGGACGGGATCATGCGCGCCACCGACGTCATGCTCTCGGGCAAGATCGTGGTCGTGGCGGGTTATGGCGACGTGGGTAAGGGGTGTGCCCAGGCAATGAAGGGGCAGGGCGCGCGCGTGCTCATCACCGAGATCGATCCGATCTGTGCACTTCAGGCAGCCATGGAAGGCTACGAGGTGACCACGATGGCGAAGGCCGCCCCACGCGGCGATATTTTCGTGACCACGACGGGCAACGAATTCGTGATCACTGAGGAGCACATGAATGCGATGAAGCATCGCGCGATCGTGTGCAACATCGGACATTTCGATTCTGAGATCGAAATTGCCAAGATCAAGAAGCACAAGTGGGTCGAGATCAAACCGCAGGTGCATGAAGTGATTTGGCCCAATGGCAAGTCGATCATCGTGCTTGCCGAAGGTCGGCTAGTGAATCTCGGCTGCGCGACTGGGCATCCGAGCTTCGTGATGTCCAATTCCTTCACCAACCAGACGATTGCGCAGATCGATCTCTGGCTCGCCGCACAGGGCAAGGCCACGATCTCGGGCGTCGCTGGCTACGAGAAGGGCAAGGTCTATACGCTGCCGAAGAAGCTCGACGAAAAGGTGGCGCGGCTGCATCTTGAGAAGCTGGGCGTCGAGCTGGAAGTCTTGACGGATCGCCAAGCGGAGTACCTTGGGATCCCGAAAGAAGGCCCCTACAAGCCCGAGCTCTATCGCTACTAGGCATTCGCGACGCTAACCATCGAAACCCAGCCGTCGAGACGGTTGGGTTTCGCCGTTGGGGGATGAGGGGAGCAGCGAGATGTCGTTGCATGCTGGGCGGAAACCTGCGTCGGAGCTGCACAATTGCGCCCCTGACGGGTGGATCCAGCCTGGGAGCTGCGTCAATCAACGGTTCTGGGTGACCGAGAATTCAGTTGGCAAACAACAACAGAATGGCGAGCTTCCCGCACTGGGGCCGCCACCAATCGCAGCCTAGGAGTTTTGCCCATGTTCCGTCCCATTGTCGGCTTCATCACACTGACCAGTTTCGCTCTGATCGGTTGCGGTGGGGATTCGGGCGGCTCAAGCGTTTCCGGTTCTGGTGGCAGTCTCGGCTCCGGTGGAAACAGCGCGATGGCTAACGGTGGCAACTCAGTTGCGAATGGCGGAGCCACGAATTTATCCACCGGACAAAATCAGAATCCAGGTGGTGCCATTGGGCTCGGTGGTGCCATTGGGCTCGGTGGTGCCATTGGGTTGGGTGGGACTGATGTTGGTTTAGGCGGCGCGGTCGTGAACGCTGGCGGTAAAGTCGCGGCTGGCGGCAATGCCACGGGCGGCAACGCTACTGGCGGCAAGGCTACGGGTGGGGCCACCAACGTCGGCGGCAACGCTACTGGTGGCAAGGAAGCCGGTGGCTCCGCAAACCCCGGCGGCAACGCCTCGGGCGGCAAAGCGACTGGAGGAGCCACTAATGTCGGTGGCAACGCTACGGGCGGCAAAGCGACTGGCGGCGCAGTGAACGCTGGTGGCACGGCTGCGGGGGGCAAAGCGACAGGTGGTGTAGCAACGTCAGCCGGCGGTGCTGCCGCGGGAGGCAGTGGCGGCGGTGGAACGACAGCAATCAAGATCTGGATCGCGGGTGATTCCACAGTGCAAAGCTGTTCGGGAGCTTGTCCCTGTGGTTGGGGAAGTCCTGCCGCATTCGGGACCTACCTCAACAGCAATGCAACAATCAATAACCAGGCAATAAGTGGGCGTAGCATTCAGACCTGGATGTACGAGCCCAACGTGACCTCGACGATTGGGTCCGATGGTGAATGCGTCGTTACGGAAACGAACAGTACCCGGTGGTCGACGGTGCTAAACGGGATCAAATCGGGAGACTACTTCTTCATTCAGTTTGGCATCAACGACGGCGACAGCGCTTGCCCGAGACACGTTGGCTCGACGCGATACAAGACCTTGTTGACGCGTCTAACCCAGGCGGCATTGGACAAGGGGGCTCACCCGGTGTTGCTGACGGCCACCGGCATGATCAAATGTAGCGGAAGCACCGCTGTGGCCTCGCGCGGTTTCCTAACGGAGACGAAGGCAGTCGGAACGGCACTAGGCGTGCCTGTCATCGATCTACACGCGCTCAGCACTGCCCTCTACAATGCCCTTTCATTCTGCCCATTGCCTGCTGGCAATACGGATATCTCCGCGACCACCGGCGGAGAAGTTGGAGCCTTCTTCTGCGACGACCACACCCATTTCGATGCATCGGGTGCCTTGCAGATTGCTGGTGTTGTCGCAAAGGCACTAAAGGATCAAGGGATCCCGCTTGCCGCCTACCTCAAGTAGCTGTAGCCGTTCACGGATCTGCCAGCTCGGGGCACGACATTTCCATTGCCTCGAGTCGCATTCTTGAGCAACGTCAACGCAACGTGGCCTAGCGTGGTAACCAATTGCTGGTAAGCCGTGCCAGTTCCTTGCCGTCGTTCTCGC
The DNA here is from genome assembly GCA_964454965.1 of uncultured Polyangiaceae bacterium. GTDB lineage: Bacteria > Myxococcota_A > Polyangia > Polyangiales > Polyangiaceae > FEN-1139. The sequence continues at coordinate 170,273 of CAYVXY010000012.1, forward strand.
GCGCAATCCGGTGTACGAGGGCCGCACCGTCGAGCAGATGAGACTCTGACAGAATGGTGCTCCCGAGGTGACATTCCTCGAGGAACTGAATATCCAAGGATGCCAGTCGCTGGCTGCGCCAAAGCTCCTCGGGAACGGCTTCTACGGCCCAAGCTACGTAGCTTGCAGCGGTAACATGTTGGTTCAAATCGATGTCAGCTTGTCGCACGGCGTACTTTCGCTGTCGCGATACTGGACTCGGGATTGGCGGAACCACTTTTGGTAGCGATACCAAGTGAGGTGTCTGCGTGTGAAGACGTTCGGGCAGAATCCTATGGGGGCGAAGCGGCAATCGCGTCTCCATATCGAGCACGAACCACAGCGACGTGGCCCTGCCGACGACTCGCCCCTGTTTGCTGATACAGAAGTCGCGCAGGGCCACGCTGCGCTCGATGCCCGAGGGCCAAGTTTCGACTTGGAGCTCGTCACCCACCAAGATAACTTCGTCAATTTCGATCCGGATCCGACCGATGACCCAAGTCAACCCGCGCTGTTGCAGTTCTCGGATCCCGAACCCGAGTGAATCGGCAGAGCCAACGGCGGATTCAATCAGGGATCCGAGCAACCGTGGTGCCGTCACGACACCAAATGCGTCCGAATCAAAGCTGTGGATCTTGAACCCGAAACGTGAGATTTCCATGAAAGTGGCGCCCGAACGAAGCTCGGCTCGCGCGGAGCATGACTTGCCTCTCGCCCCGCGTCGACAGGGCGCGCCGGCCAAAAAACCGAGGCTGGGGAATTTGCGCTGCGTTGTGACGGACAGCCGGCAAATCGACGAGAATTTCCAGTTCGTTAGTGGGTTAAAGCACCGCGACTGCCCAGGTAGTCGCGCCACCAGATATAGTGGCGCACAACAATCTAGGTGTCATCTGCTTCATGGCCAAGGGTGATCTGGTGCAGGCGGAACGCGAACTCCGCAAGGAGCTCGAGATCAATCCAGGCTACGCAGAAGCACAGCAAAACCTAGCCATGGTGCTGCACGCTTTGGGGCGTCGGGAATAGGTCGAGCGGCAGTCGTTGCAGGGACGAGCGCGTCGATTCACGGTTGGCCTTGGTGCACCTGGCAGATGTGGAACTGACCGACTAAGGTAAGGGGCTATGGGTCAATGCCAGCTGAATTCGGCCCGTGCACTTCCATTGGATAGGACACGCAATTGGGAGGTCACCGCCCTGGCTGAAGTGCGCTCGAAGATGAGTTCAATCCCACTCTTTCCTTCGTTCCAAAGCGAGGTCGTCATCCCGTGCCATCCGTGCGCTTCAACGGAGAAGGTTTTCTCATACACGACTACCTCGAGCTGCCCGCCGCGCAAATATGAAGATGCGACCTTGTCGAAATGGCGAGCGAGCAATGTAGGTGAGGTAAGTTTCAGGATGAACTTGTAAATTCCCGAGAGATCTTTCTCGGTCGTGGCGCGGCCAAGGCGACGGGCAAAGTCAAGCTCATTGGGTAGGAGTTGCGCGAGCATGTCGTGGAACTGCCGGTACCAAGAAATGGGATACCAACCACTGGTGACGATTGAGCCGGCATCCAGAGCCTGCCGGAAGTCTGCGGTTAGACCATTTACGACCTGTCGCGCCGTGTCATCGCCCCAAAGCTCACCTATCACCAGCTGCGTGGTGCGGATAGCCTGCCCTTTGATCTCGCTTTCTTTCGCCATGAGAAACCCTCGCCGCGCTGCGGCAATGCCTACTTCAGTTGTACTAGACGATGGGTGCCGATGGTCACCGCTTGGTCGTGGCTCTGAACCTCGAACTCCGGCGCAGCGTTCAGCGAGATTTCCCCACCGCGGCGGATCCCGATCAACAGGTGACCCTGGCCTTGACACGCGAGCGACAGAGCACTCAGGCGGCAGGGTGGTCCGGCATAGGTGGTGATGTAGAGCTGCTCGCCATGCTGGGCACTCGTTAGCTCGTCGACCACGTCCTGTACACCGGGGTTCAGCAGCTCGGTCGCAATGAAATGGGCATCGAATCGGCTGGTGCAGACCACCCGGTCGCATTTGGCCTTGAGCAATAGTTCTTCATTGGCAGGATCGATGCATTGGCTCACACTGTGAATGCGCGGATTGCGTGCCTCGATCGCTAGAACTATCGCGATGCATTGCATGTCAGAACTGGCATCATTCGGGCGTTTGCTCAGCACGATGGCATGCCTTGCAGCGTCGATATTCGCCCGCGCCAGCGTTTCGTCGCGGCTCGGATCCCCGCGGACGAAATGTACGTCGCGTTTCACGAGTTCGGGTGGCAATTCCAAAAGCTCGCTATCGATGAGCACGACGCCACGCCGCAGCTCGAATGCAGTATCTGCGACGAGTTCGTCGAGCACGTGTTCGACGACCCCGAGGTTGGGGAAATTGCAGATGATCAGGTGTTCGCTAAAGTCGAATTGGCTCATGCCATGAGCCTCCTTGCTCTTTTGCTCAACCAAGGCGCTCGCCGCGAGCGATAGAACGTAGCCAAGTAGGCCAATGCCGAAGAACATCAGCGGCGTTGCCACGAGGAATCTTCCCCCAAGGCTCGCTGGCGAATAGTCGCCATAACCGACGGTCGTCACGGTGACGATGGCGTACCAAATGCTATCGGCCCAAGTTAGCGACGGGTTCTCCGGGAGTTCGAAATAGAGGAACCCGGTCGAGCCGTAAGCCAACGTGGCCGTGAGCAACACCACGACGCGCAGCGTGGCAGGTGGGTGGCGCAGGACGCGCCGTGAAAACCAATGGATTAGCCAATGGGTCATTGGGTCTCTCGGCTCCATTGGCGGATGAGTTGGTCTGCGCGACCTGCGACTTCGGGCACGGCCCAAAGCCCCTTTCTTTCGCTCCGAGCCAGCTCCTGTTCGTGCAGGTACAACGACATGGAAGCAAACGGGTAAGCCGAATACACGAGCCCCAAACCCTGCCGGATCTGGTTCAAGGAGACATCCTGGTCAGCGACGAAGAGCTCCGCCAAAATCCGCCCATAGCGATCCTTAGGTGTCGAGTGGAGCATGACGCGAATGGGTCGGTCGCGTAGGATTCGTTCCAGTTCGACTATGGCTGCCTTGCCGAATGGGCTCACGGGATCTTTGTCTGGCTTGGTCGAGAAGGCTTTGACACCTAGCAAACGAACGGTGACCGTTTGGCCACCTTCGGTGGTCACGAGCAGCGTGTCACCGTCGACCACCTGCGTGAGTTGGACCAGCTCCCCGGTGGCAAGCGCCACCTCTTTCGGCCGTGCCTCACGTCGCTGACGCTCTGCCCCGACGCCAAAAAACAAAGCTGCAGCCAGCAACGTGACGACCAGTCCCCAGAACATTGTTGGGCCGCGATACACGGTTGCAGGATATCAGAGTACAGGCCCTGGATGCGTCTTCGTGACCAGCTGATGGCACGTGTTTTGGTGCCAGATTGGGTCAGTGCGTCGTGGCCACGGCGTAGCGCCAGGCGAAATCGTGGCGCGTTGCGGCCATGCCGAAGCAGCGAATTGTCGTCTCAATCTCATGGTGCGGCCTCGTGGCCAATGGTTGCACGAGCATTGGGTGGGTATATACTTGAGGTGTATACGTTGAGCATTCCCATGAAAATCACGAAGGTTTTCCAGAGCGGCAACTCGCAAGCGGTCAGGATCCCGGTGGAGTTCCAATTGGACGTATCAGAAGTGGAAATTGAGCGTCGCGGGGACGAATTGATTCTGCGTCGGCCAGCTCAGGATCTGGCTCAAGCCTTCGAGGCTCTGGCGCACCTGCCGGAGGACTGTTTTGCCGAACCGCGAGAAGACGCACCACCGCAAGATCGTGAGCCATGGTGATGGCACTCGACGCCTTGCTCGACACCAACATTTGTATCTACATAGCGCGTCAACGTCCGCCGGGCGTTGCTGCGCGGTTTGCCGAGGCGGCGACCGGAACGCTCGCGATTTCCATCATCACATGGGGAGAGATTTGCTTTGGCGTGATGAAAAGCAAGGAATCGGCTGTGGCCCTCAGCATGCTGCAGCGCTTCGTCCAGCGCGTACCCGTGTTGCCGCTCGACGAAGACGTTGGGCTGCACTACGGAGAAATTCGCGCGCACCTGGAGCGAGCGGGCACACCGATTGGCAACAATGACCTCTGGATTGCTGCGCACGCGCGTGCGTTGGGTGTCAAGGTCATCACCAACAACGCGCGAGAGTTCGAGCGCGTTCCGGGCTTGTCCGTCGAGCGCTGGGTCTAGGCTATACCACGCCAAATACACCAACCCCCGAGCACCGCATGATGCCCGGGGATTGAATGTCACCTTTGCTAGATTGCGCTACTCGCTCACGCGAGGGGCGCCTTGACGCAAACTCGAACTAAACGCCATCACAAGCGACGCCAGTTCCACCGTTAGTGACGGGGACGATTGCGTCTGTGCACATGATTGCGGAGGCGTCCTTCCATTTGACCGCATCGCAGACCGAATTCTTGCACATCGATGGATCCGGCTGCCCCGGGGTCGTCGACAACTCGCAATTTCCACCAGGGCCAACCTGGGCAACACATGCTCCAGCTTTGCAGGTGAACCCGGCTTGGCAGGTCGTGATGTTCGTGGCCGGAGCGGCTGTGCCCGCGGTGGCCAAACAAGCGGCCCCTAATGCGGCACCAGCGATGCACGTACGGTACGTCGCACTGCTCGAAGCGAACTCACATTTCCCGGTTGCGCAATCGAAGCCATTGCCGCAGCGTTCGCCATTGGCGAGCAGAGCCGCGCTGCAGACGTGCGATTCTGCGGGTGTGGCGAGTGTGGTGTCCCATTTGTACACGCAGCCGATCGCGTTTACTGGATCACATTCCGTTGAAGTGATGCCAGTTGTCGCTTGCGTGCACGCCTTGTCCACTAGCGTGTACGCAGCGCACTTCTTGGCAGCCGTGCAGTAGCGCGAGGTGCCGCATTCGCCGGAACCTACAGTGCCGCTGCAGGTGTCGCCAGCCACGAGTACGGGCGCACAAGTGGTTCCAGAGCAGTAATAGTTCGTGCCACAGTCTTCTGCGGAATCGCAGCGGGCAATGGTGCTGCCTGCAGCGCTACAGGTCGAGAAGGTAGTGACGCTGCCTGTCGTGATCGGAATGCATGACTGACCCGCGGGGCAGGAGAAGTCACTTCCATTGCAGACGTAGCCAGTCTTGCAGAACTCGGTGCAAGTCTTGGTGCTGGGATTGCATTCGAGGCCAGGCTTGCACTGCTTCGCAAGTGCTCCCGCCACAGGCGCCGCTTCGTTCCTGTAAGCGCAGGCTTCGCCCGGACCGGCCTTGGCCAGACAGGTTCCCGTGCCTGTCGTGTCGCAGTAGAAGCCATAGTCGCACTTCGCATCAGAAGTACAGACTGCCCCTGCCGTGCCACGAGTCACGCAAGTTGGAGTCGAGGTGCTCGGATTGTCCGGATCATTCACGTTGACGCAGCTGGTGCCGGCGACACACTCGATGTCATTGGTTGTCGTTGCTTGGTTCAGCGCGAAGTTGCACGCCTGACCTGCCGGCTGCTTGGGCTTGACCAAGTTGCTCAGGTCGCATGCATCCATGGCGCCGTATGTACCAGCTGTGCAGTGTGTTGGGGTCACCTTGGTTGGGCCAGCGACGTTGCAGGTGCGGGCGTTCCACTGGGCGATGCACGCAGCAATACCCGTTGGATTCTCGGTGACCTTGGATGTGTCAATCGAGTAGCCGAGTGCAGTCAGAAGACCCGGTAGAGTGGCGGGGTAGGGCGAGTTGGGGGTGTTGTCACTGTGGAGCAAGTAGACGAAGGCGCTCTTGCAAGCGGCAGCAGTAGCGATTGTTGGCCCAAGTTCCCACTTGGCTTCGCCAGCGTCGCAGCACTTGAATTCCCAGCCGCAGATGGCGCCAATGAGGTCATCGAGCGTCTTGCCCGTTGGCGCAACTCCGCCCGTGCCGCCGCTTCCGCTCCCAGCTACGCCCGTGGTTCCACCAACCGTAGTAGTCGTGGTGGTGGTGGCTGCGCCCGCGGCGCCGCCGGAGACTGGGACGGTGGTCGTGGTGGCTGCACCCGCGGCGCCGCCGGAGACTGGGACGGTGGTGGCTGCACCCGCGGCGCCGCCCACGACCGTAGTGGTCGTCGTGGTGGCTGCGCCAGACGCGCCGGCCTTGCCTGTGGTTGTCGTCGTGCCAGTGCCGGCGCTTCCGCCAACCTTCGCGGTCGTGGAGGTTTTGCCAGCTACACCACCGCCGCCGCCGCCGCCGCCTTCGTCACCACTGGGGGTGACCTTGTTATCCGAACTGCTGCAGCCTGCGACGACGAGCATGGAGAGCGCGCCGATGGCTGCGAAAGACGATATGAGTCGAGTAAAACGCATGATACTTCCTTTGAACTTGGTTGCTTTGAATCCGCACCTGTTTGCGTTGGCCTCGACTCCGTGCGGTGCGGTGAGTCGAACCTTCCCAGTTGTCGAGACGCCACCCTCCTGAAACAGGCGAGAAGCAAGCGGAGATGATATCCCGACTCCGCGCCGATGAAATAGCGATGAAGTGCTCTGAAATGACGCGAAATGGCTGATTTTGGCTGGCGGCTAGCCGGCCGCTGGGCGAAATTGCAGCTGAGACGGACACGGAGTCCCTCGCTCGTCACTTCATTAAATGTCCCGAGAGTCGACGCCGACAGCATTGTCGAACGCTCATCTCGTCGGTGCGACGTGGGCACGTCACGGGACGGTTCCGCGTCGCCTCAACAAAAATATCGCCCAACGTCGATTGCTGACAACACCCAGAGGTGATTGTCCGAATAGGAAATATGAGGCTTTGGAGTCCAGGATGCAGGGCGCTGGTCGGCCTCAATCCCCTGATCACGCCGAAGGTCTGGCTATGCTAATCCGGAACCATATTTCGGCACCGAGTGGTTGAAGGGTAAGGATTCCGCCATGGCTCGAGTCAGGTTCTGTATCAAGTTGTTCACACTTTTGTCGCTGCTGGCGTCGAGCGGGCTCGGCGCGCCCAAGGCTGCGTCACCGAAGGCATCTGCAGTAGTCGAACCAGCGCAACCCAAACCTCCTGCTCTGAGCGAGAACGCCATCAAGCACTTCAACGCCGGAGTTGCCTACGCCGATGACCCAGCCGGCGCCAAATGGGAGGAAGCGTACCGGGAGTTTCTCGCGGCGTATGCGGACACGCCAAGCTGGATCATGCAGAACAACATCGGCTTGTGCGCGCTCAATCTCGAACGCGATGGCGAAGCCATTGAAGCCTACAAGAGCTACCTCGCGCATGGAGGCGAACCGGGGCTGTCGGTCAAGCATCGCAAGCAAATCGAGTCGGACATTGAGACCTTGAGTGCCAGCTTGGTCAAGGTCGAGATCCAAGCCGAGCCGGCCGAGGTTACGCTCATTGACGAGCGAAAGAATTCCAAAGGCATCATGGTGAGCAATGCCTACCCGGTCACCGGCGGAAAAGCCCAAATTGGAATTCACCCGGGGCGTCACAAGGTCACCGCAGAAGCGCCGGGATATGTCGCGGAAGAATGGATCTTCGAAGCTGTTCCGGCGTCATCGCACGCGCATTCATTCAAGCTGGCCTTGGCGAAGAAGGCGGAGAGCGCCGAGGTTCCGGCGAAACCGACTGGCATCGCCGGAACAAGCGAACCACCCAAGCCGGAATCGCCCAAGACGCCGACGGCAGTTTACGTGGGTGCTCTCGCCACCGGGGTATTTGCCGTGGCAGCCACCGTGACCGGGCTCATCACTCTATCCAAAGAGAAGGACTACGAGAACGTACCGACGGATGCCGAGGCGGACAGCATCAGGCAGACGGGAAAGACCTTTCGACTTCTCACGGATATCGAGATCGGCGCCGCCGTTCTGAGCGCAGGCGCGACCGCCTACTTCTACCTAACCGCGCCCAAAGCTCGACCGGCACAATCCGCCGCAAGGTCGCACGACAGGGTTCGGCTGACGCCAATTGCCAGACCCAATGGTGCAGGGCTGTCCGTTGCTGGGACCTTCTGAACTAGGGGAATGAATCATGTTGAATCGAAATCTAGGGATCGGTCTCGTGGTGCTTGGGCTGGCCAATGCGAGCTGCACGTTCGTTGCGAAGTTCGATGGACGGGAGTCGCTTCAGGGCGGGGTGGGGGGCGGAGCGGGTAGTCCTGCTGGATCCACGGGCGCCAATCGCGGCGGTGCTGTATCGAAGGGAGGAGGTGGAGGGGGTGCTGCTGGGGCTGGAAATTTGGTGAATGGTGGCACTCCGAGTGCTGGCCAGTCGTCGGGGATGGGTAGCTCCGCAAGCGGCGGAGCGATACCGTCCAGCGGTGGAGCGTCAATCGGTGGCAGCGCGGGCTCTTCTGCCGTCGCCGGTGGTGGTGTGGCATTCGGTGGTGCAGTGTCAACTGGAGCCACTGCTGGTTCCCCCGCCTCTACAGTTGGTGGCGTCGCACCAATTGGTGGAGTGTCAAGTGGAGCCGCTGCCGCTGCCTTCGCCTCCACGGTTGGTGGTGCGGCATCCGTTGGTGGAGCGAAGGCGCAAGGTGGAATCTCGAACGGTGGGGACGCCAGCGCAGTGGCTGGAACTACTACGATAGGTCCAGCGGCGGGATCAAGTGGGGAAGCCTTCGGTGGGTGTTCGGGTACGACAGGCGCAACAATGGTGAGGACGCCGTTGGGCTACTGCATTGACAGTACGGAGGTGACACGCAGTCAATACGGCATGTGGCTTGCCAGTACGAATGCTGCAACATTGAGTGCTCAGGACGCGACAACTTGCGGCTGGAATGACGCCTTTGCTCCCGACAGTACTTGCATGCAAGGCATTTCGTACTGTGATGCAGCGGGCTGTTCTTACTCCGTCTGCCACGACAATGAAGAGAGCTGTCGAAATAGGCCACAGGTCTGTGTTGATTGGTGTGATGCGAGCGCCTATTGCAGGAGTGTCGGGAAGCGGCTATGCGGCAAGATTGGAGGAGGACCCACCGGGTTCTCTGACTACGCAATGGCCACAGCGAGTCAGTGGTATGCGGCTTGCAGCTCCGACGGAAAACTTGGGTTCCCATACGACTCGTCGTACGGGATAGGCTTCTGCAACTACAACAATCGATTAAGCCCTGTCGACGTGGCGTCGCTTTCAAGTTGCCAAGCTCCACCGCCGTATGCCGGCGTCTACGACATGAGCGGAAACGTCGCGGAGTGGGAAGACTCTTGCGACAATACAGCAAAAGGCGCGACTGCAAATTGTCGACTGAGAGGAGGATCGTTTGTGGCTGACACCATTTACTATCCCATATGCAGTCTTGACGTCAGCGTGGCACGCAACACGTATCGTGATACCATCGGATTTCGTTGCTGTTCCCTTTAGACGGTCCGGACCTCGGAGTTGCGTCACCGAGCGATTCCTTCGAGCCCAGTCTCTCGCCGTCGATAGTCACTTGTCTGAAGTGAATGCCGTCGTCCCGTTGACGGGCGACAATGACCTCCGTGTAACCGATGATGGGACTCCGCCCCGGGTTCGGCGGGTGAATCTGCAGTCGGCGGCGCATCACTTCGCGGACGATCCTTCTTCGCATCAGGCACGTGCACTTGGCTGGTGACGATTCTCCCAGAAGTCGCAATGTGATGGGTGAAATTGCGGGATTCCGCTGCTGTTCCCCCCAAAGCCACCGTCGGGAGAGAGCAATGCTACAGCAGACGCTTGCCTGGTCGCCTCCCCGTTCTCGCTACGGACGTCGTTTCGTCCGCAACTAGCGCGACCATCGACTCTGGCCCATTGGCCATTCTCAGCGAAAGGACAAGCCGTACCCATCAGTTCCACCAAGCCGACCGTGGACGTCGCGTTCAATCTTTCCACGTTGCGCACCCAATCGTCGCCGCGCGGCTACACCTATCCAAGCATCACTCGCACGAAGCCTTCATCCCCGAGTTCAAGATTCTCACTCTCGAGCTACTGTAGCTGCTCTTGGTGACTGCTGATCGGCTGACCAAACCCGAACGAAGGTGTCGCATTCGGAGAGCCCAATTGGTCGACAACGCGGCTCAGTCACTATGCCGAGTCTTTGGTATCGACCTCGACAGAAAAAGCGTTCAGCTCGCGACTCACACGGCAGTTCAACTCCGGCAGCATGTTGGAACCATTGACATTGAGCGTCATCACCCGTGAAAGGCATTCCGACTATTCCGGCGGCATTGCCCTTGCCGTGAAACACCGATGCTACGTCGACTTTTCCATCGGCTGCAGCGAAATTCGGCTGGTTGCCACTCGTCGTTACTGCACGGCTATCGCCTTGGCCTTCTGGGAACCCCACTCCGTAGGGCCGCTACCGCGGATGGTCGCGCGGAGCCGCCGCTAATAGGGTCGCTACCGCGGACGGTCGCGCGGAGCCGCCGGTGATAGAAAAGCTATGGTTCGGGGTTTCGCGGAGCCGCCGGTGATAGAGAAGCTATCGTTCGGGGCTCCGCGGAGCCGCCGGTGATAGAAAAGCTATGGTTCGGGGTTTCGCGGAGCCGCGGTTGATAGAAAAGCCATGGTTCGGGGCTCCGCGGAGCTGCCATTGATAGAAAAGCTATGGTTCGGGGTTCCGTGGAGCCGCGGTCGATAGAATAGCTATCGCAGGCAGCGGCGCAGATCCGCCGTCGATAGACGGGCTGTGGCTTCGGACTCTCACCAGTCATATTTCGTAACAAAATCACGGTCAGCGGCGGTACTTGGCGGGATTCGATGGACCGATATCGCGCGTGGGAACTCGTGAACCATTTGCAGGAACCGCGGTCGCGTTTGGTTCGATAGAGCTCCAAAACCTTGGCGTCGAGCGCGCCGTACCAAACGCATACTGTCGTAACCGCGAACGGCTAACCAAACAGGCGGGCGAATCACCGAGCGCCAGGGGAACGACGCTCGTGTCAGCAAGGCATTCCTGTTGCTCACCGCGATCGGCTCGGGGCACTGTCGATGAACGGCAATCCATCGATGCCCAAGGATGTGACGTCTACGACAGTGCCGCGCGGCTGTCGATCCATACCGGACGCCAATTCCGCTGGGTGATCTTTGCCGTCGACGTCAAGCGACGCCGGCCTGAGTAGTTCTGAGTTGGTTGGGAATCAGTGCTTACTCTGCTTGCCCCAATCAGCGAGCTTGAGGTCATCAATCCCGAGATCCCCGAGGACGCACCCGGTGACAAGAGCGTCGTGCTCGACATTCGGGTGCGGTTGAAGGATGGTCGTCAGATCGATCTCGAGATGCAGTCCACGGTACCACCCGGTACGCGTGCGCGATTCTTGTACTATTGGGCCAGGGGATTCTCCGAATCGCTCGCGCGGGGTGACGGCTACACGTCGCTCCGACCCTGCGTCTCGATGCTGTGGTCCAATCAGAAATTACTCAATAGTCCTCGATTCAATTCGGCATTTCACCTATCCGCGGACCATTCGCATGAAGTATTCAGTCCCGAGATTGAGATTCACGTGCTCGAGCTCCCGAAGCTCCACCTGGTGGCGGCTGACCGGAAGGCTAGACTCGAGCGATGGGCTCGCTTTCTGGGAGCCAAATCAATCGATGAACTCGACGAGCTGACGCGCGAAGACGACACGATGATGACTGCCAAGAATGCCCTGCAAGATCTCTCCATGGACCCTGATGCGCGGCGTATTGCTGGTGATCGCGAGACGGCTGTCTTGATGCATCGGCATTTGATGGCTTCATCGTTCGAAGCAGGGCTCGTCGAGGGCGAATCGAAGGGGCGCAACGAGGGTGAGATCGAGGGACTTCACGTCGCGATTCAGGCACTCTGTCGCGTCCTTGGCGTCGAGCCAGAGCTCGACCGAGCCGCACGGATTACCACGCTTTCTGCAGACCAACTCCGGCAGCTGATTGCGGCCATCGAGGCCGAGCGCCGCTGGCCTGAGCAGTTCTAGGTTGGAGTTTTGTTCTCGCCCGCAGACGGGCAAGAACAGTCCGGAGTGCAAACGGCGCCTATGCTGAGCATTCACTCGTTCAATTCATACAGGGCGTAAAGTGCGCAATTCAGCCCGTTTACGCAAAGGGGTGACTCGATTGCACTCCGTCCGTCAGCGCGACGCACCGACCAAGAAGAGACTGTCGGCAAGGTGCCAGGGGGATCGCAAAACTGTTTGAATATCGGGCACTTTAGCGAGGTTCTACCAGTTCCAAGTAGCTAGATTTATAGCTGATTAGTTGCCATGCATTCGGCTAACGTCAGCGCTCTCAGATGTGCCAACAGCGCGCCGGTGCACGGCAGAAACCGCGCCGCTGCACGGCAGAAACCGCGCCGCTGCACGGCAGAAACCGCGCCGCTGCACGGCAGAAACCGCGCCCGCGCATGGCAGCAAGTTGCGCCCCCGTCAGACGTGCAAATCGCGCCCGCGCATGGCAGCAACCCGCGTCATCGAAGGGCAACAAAGCGCGTTGGCGACTGGCAGCAAACGCTACTCACTCCGGTGCCGGAACCCCACCGAAAGAGTGAAGTGACCCAACCCTCAAAATGGACAATCCTTGACGTCGTTACCGCTACGCTTCGAGCGCCCACGCGAGCGACTCCTGCCTGTCCGGGGCGCTTTAGCCGGCGCAAAGTCGAACCCCAGATCGCCCATGACGTATTCGAGTACCGCTTCGGCCATGTCGCGCTCGTCGACGCGCATCGTGACTGGGCCGCGCAAGAACTCGGCGAGCGAGAGCTTGCGTTCGCTGAAGGCACGCACATAGTTGCGGATCTGGCGCAGCGGTTCGAGCTCTTCGGCGGCGGCGGCCATGAAGGCTTCCATCTGCTCCTGCCGGGCGGACTGCCCCACGCGGCGGCTGCCAAATAGCGCACTTAGGGGCGAACTGGCACGGAGCTCTCGCATCTCGCTTTGGAGCGCCCGCTGTTGCGATTGCAGTTCTTGAATCGCCTTTTCGAGCTCAGCGCATTTGGCTACGTCATCCGGGCTAGCTCCACGAACCTCAATCCCAGACAGCCAGAGTTGCTCTAGTTCCATCAATCGAGCAAGGTTTCCTTCTTCATAGGCGCGGGTCACCTCTTTCATGACGTCCGTGCGCCGCTCTTGCTCGTGGCCCCGTTGTACGCGATCTGGGTGAAGCGCCACGGTCAAGCGCCGAAACAATCCGCGCAAGGTCTCGTTCCCCGGCTGGCCACCGGCATGCTTGGCTGACGATACATTGGCTTCAGAATGTGCTCCTGCACCAGGCTGCCAGTCGTCGTCAGCGTCGAAATCCCGAGGTGAGTCGGGGCCAAATGGGTCGTGAGGTTCGGACTCAAGGGGCTCGAGTTCGCCGCTCTCGATCAGCCATTCGTAGATCTTCGTCACCTTTTTGCGAGCGCTGCGCGAAAGCCGTCCCTCAACGAAGAGGCCATCGAACAGCTTACGCACTTCCTCCATCAGACTGGCTCGCTCGCTCACGAGTGGCTGCATTCGCTCGAACATGGTTTGGGCGACCACGCGCGCGCTTTCTCGTTCACGTTCGAGCTCGATGCGCTTCTTGGCGATCGCTTTGAGCAAGCGTTCGCGCTCGCGCATGAGCGCCGCAACGGCCTCCGTTGGTTGTCGGAGACGCAATGCCGTCGAACCGAGGTTCTTGGGGGTACTGGCAGCTCGGGGCTTGGCGCGTGCCATCGGCTGTCCATAGCAAAAGTCGACTCCCGGGGCACTACTTGCTTGAGGCTGCTCATAGAGGAAATCGCGGAGCCTTCGACCAGTCGTGGCCGTTTGTTGCCAGAAAAATGCACGCACGCCCACTTAGGCCGCCGAATCAGAGTCGTGCAACGGCTCTACCCCGCCGCTTCGGAAATTCGACTGACCTAGGTCGATTTTTAGCAATCGGAGAAGGGCAGCGACCGAACAGGAATTATGAGGAAAGCACTCCTGCGCCCGGCACTCAGCCAACCCATCTACCTTACGAAGGTTCTGCTCGGCTGTTGCTTCGCAATGAGCGGCTGCGGCAGCGACAGGCCGAAGGAACTTGGCACCAGCAGTGCCCAAGGAGTCGAGGCTGCCTGCTCTGACGGTGTCGATAACGACATGGATGGGCAGCTCGACTGCGTCGACCCAGATTGCCAGTCGCCCGGTGGGGAATGTGTCCCGGCACCGCCGCTCGATCGCACTGTCGCGACCACCTTGTCCGAGGCAGCGGCGTATCTCTACACGGGAGACAACCCTCTACAGAAGAGGGCCGACGCAAATGCCTTCGTCAGGCGGCGGATCGCAATACTCCGGGGGCGCGTCATCGACGCAGATGGCGCGCCCCTGTCTGCTGTGAAAATTAGCGCAAAGGGCCATCCAGAATACGGGTACACCTACTCGCGCGGCGATGGGCTATTCGACATGGCCGTCAATGGGGGTGCGCGTCTGGTGCTGAACTACGAGCTCCTGGGGCATTTGCCGGTACAACGCGCCGTCCAACCGGGGTGGCAGCGCTACCTAGTCGTGCCCGATGCAGGCCTGATAGAGGCGTCTTCGAATGCAACCGCAGTAGTCTCGAATAGTGAGCAAATTCAAGTGATTCTGGGCGACGCGCAAGACGACGCGCAGGGTGCGCGTCAACCTCTCGTCGTCATCGAGCCAAACACGGTTGCCCGAGCGCTGCTTGCCGACGGTGAGGAGCAGGAACTTGGTAGTTTGATCGTGACCGCTACGGAGTATCCCATCTCCGAAGATCACAGCTACTCGCCAGGTAGTAGGACAGCAAAAGGCGGCTTGTCCTATGGTCTTGAATTCGCGGTGAAGGAGGCTGACGCCATGTCGGCGGAACACGTCGCGTTTAGCCAACCGGTGTCGCTCTACATCGAGAATCTCGCGGACATGCCCGTAGGCAAGCAGCTCGTGGTGCAGCATTACGACCGCGCCGTCGGGCAATGGGAGCCGGGGACGCGAGGCCAGGTCATTGGCATTGTCGATGTGTCTGACGGCGTGGCAAGTGTTGATATCGACGGCGACGGCGCGGCGGACAATGACGAGGCTCTTTTGCAACAAGGCATCACCGAAAGCGACCGCCGCCAATTGGGGCAACGCTATCAAGCAGGACAGAAGCTCTGGCACGCCGAGCTCGTTCACTTTTCAGGGCATGAGCTCCAGGCGCAAGGAACGCCACCGTCGGGCGCCGTGCCGCCGGTGCGTCGGGGCCTCATCACTAGGCCGCTCGACACGGCAACCTATCGCGGCGGCATGCTGGTAGAGCATCAGGCCTCGACGCATCGCGAACCGATTGTCGGTACGCCCTACTCGCTGCACTATCAGAGCAATCGCACCCTGTCCTACGGGGCAGGGAGGCAGCTCGAGGTCCCACTCCTGGGCGAAAATATCCCGAATGGATTAAAGAAGATCATTTGCCGCGTGACCATTGCCAACCGCGTCTACGAGAAGACCTACGACAGCCTTTCGCTCGATATGCGTCACTCCGTCACTTGGGACGGCAAGGACGCAGTCGGGCGCTTGGTGCAATCGCCGCAGACCGCTGAGGTGTCGATTGGCTACGCTTACAGGGACGCGAGGACTGGCAACGTTGATGCGATACTGCCCGTGAAGTTCGAGGTCACCCTCGGCAATTGGGACGCCCGCGCCTTCGGGCTCGGCGGGTTCTCAGTCGACGCGCATCACGTCTATGATCCTGGGCAACAGATCTTGTACTTCGGTGACGGCAGTCAAAAGAGCGCCGCAAATGTATCGCTTGTAACCCAGCCAGCGAGCAATGACGCCACCTTCTCGCTGGGTTCACCGGATAGCCTGGTCGTGGCGGCTGACGGACGCCTCATCTTCAGCGATGACCAGCAGGGTACCTTCAATTTCGGTCGAATTCTCAGGATTGGTCTCGACGGCAAGCCCGAGGTGCTCTTTGGTGATGGTGCCCCAGGAGTAGCATCGAACGTGCTGATGACGCAGCCTGCGGGCATCGTTGCGACGAGCGATGACCGGCTGATTGTCGCGGATATATTCGACAACAAGATTGTCAAGATCAATCCAGATGGCACGATGGTCACTTTGGTGAGCGGCGACGCTGCAGAGTCTCCGGTCGTGCAGCACACGCTCAATCATCCTGACGGCATGGCGCTTGGTCCGCGCGATGAGCTCTACTTCGTCGATGCGGACAAAGTCTATCGGTTGGAGGCAGGTAAGCTCGAAGTCATCGCTGGCGGCGGCACTGAAACCATTGACAATGGCAACGCAATGAACGCGATGCTCATGGTGCCGAGCGGGCTCGCCGTCGACAAGGCTGGCTTCATTTACGTCAGTGAACGCGGCAACGGGGCTGGCACAGGCGGACACCGCGTGCGCCGCATCGCGCCCTGGGGTGACATCGACACGGTGGCAGGCACACAGGAGCCGGGCTTTTCAGGTGATGGCGACTACGCGACCACGGCGCAACTCAACGATCCTCACGGCCTTGCCATGGACCAAGAAGACCGCCTCTACATCGTCGATCAAGGCAATGCCCGGATTCGACGGATTTCGGCAGACGGTATCATCCAAACGGTGATCGGCGGCGGCACCGACGCGTTGAGTCCAACCTCAATGGCAGTCAACATCAAACTCGACGCGCCCGATGGCATTGCCGCGGGGCCTGATGGCGCGCTCTACATCGCGCAGAACAATCAGGTCATTCGCGCCTTTGTCGGGATCCCGCAGCTCAATCGCACGGACAACCTCGTGCCCTCGCGCGACGGTCGCACCCTCTTCCGCTTCGACGAGCGCGGCAGGCATCTCGAGACGATCGACGCGGTGACGGGGCTCTCGGAGCTCACCTTTGGCTATGATTCGGATGGTCTCCTCGAGACCATCACCGACGCTGACGGCAATACGACTGCTATCAAGCGCGATCCCGCAGCGCGGCGAGTCACCATCACGAGTCGCGATGGTCAAGCGACCATTGCCGACCTCGAGCAGAACGGTGATGTGGCCAGGATCACCGATGCGCTCCTGCGTACCACAACGATCACTTGGGATCCGGCGGCGCTAGTGGAGACTATCAATGATCCAAAGTCCAAGCCAAAGAGCTACCTTTACGACCTCAATGGGCGCCTAGTGAGCGTTGCGGATCCCGCTGGATACCAAGAAACGCTTAGCCGTACCGACGTTGCCAATGGTTGGACCGTCGCGGTCACGGCTCCTGTCGGCCGCACGACGAACTACACCGTGCAATACGTCGCGGAGGCATGGCAACGTACCCGGGTAGCTCCCGACGGCACGAAGCACCAGACCATTGACGCCGGCGCCACCCTGACCCAATTCGCTGCCAACGGCACCAAGCGACACGTCACTTTCGAAGCGGATCCGACCTTTGGTGGGCAATCGCTGAATCCCAAGAGCGACAAAATGACGCTGCCATCGGGCAAGTCGGTGGTGACCACCTACAGCACGGCCAAGGAAATGGTCGGAACCTCGAATCCGCTCGACCTTGCACTCTGGACCGATACCACCGCAACCAATGGCCGCCAGTACCAGTCCCAGTACACCCGCAGCAGTCGCATCCTGACGGAATTTAGTCCAATGAATCGGGCTCGTGTCACCACCGTTGACGCAAGGGGTCACTCGACAGCCGTGATCGCGCCGGGAAGGCCCATCACCAATCTGGCGTATGACTTCCGCGGCAGGGCTAACTCCGTGCAATACAGCGACAAGACTCAGATTCGGACGGAATCCGTCACCTACGACTCGAACGGTTGGGTTGACTCATTCACCAATGCACTTTCAGAGAAAACCGGGTACAGTCGCGACGTCGTGGGGAGACTTACCGAGCTAGAACGGTCAGACCAAGCCAAGACGCTTTGGGAGCTCAACAACTATAACCAGGTGGAAAGCCTGACGCCGCCAGGGCGTGCGGCGCATCGCATTGTCTACGACTTTACCACGAAGCAGGTCAAGAGCATCGCGCCGCCCGCAGTCACACCACCGGGCGCTGGTGATATTGCTTTCGAGTACGACCCAAAGACGCAGCAGCTCAGCAAGGTCACACGTGCAGATTCCCGGAGCATCGGCTTTGAGTATGACACCTACGGGCGCCTCGCGGCGCAGATACTTGGCAAGGCGACGATCAATGTCTATTACACGACAGGGCACGTAACGCGCATCAATCGCAGCGACGGGGTCACGGTCGACCAAAGCTTTGACGGGCCTTTGTGGACTGGGAGCAAATGGAGTGGCTCGGTCGATGGTGACGTCAAGGCTACTTACGACGACAACCTCTGGCTATCGTCACTGACGGTAAACAGCGCGAGCACGGTAAGCTTCAAGTACGACCCCGACGGGCTGCTCACGAGCGCGAGTGCCAGCGCGGGAGCGGTCAACTTCGCCCGCGATGCATCGACGGGACAGCTCAGCGGGATTGCTGTGGGCAATGCAGCGAGCGCGCAGACGTATTCGGACTTCGGTGAGTTGACACATCTCGATACCTCGGTGTCAGGTGCGCTGCTCTTTGCGCAGAACATCGTCACTCGCGATCCACTGGGCCGCATCACGCACCTCGTCGAGGTCGTACAGGGCGTAAGCCACGACGTGACCTACGAGTACGACCTTGCTGGTAGGTTGTCGAAAGAAACGCGCGACGGCGTTGCGACGACCTACGGCTATGACTTGAACGGCAACCGCACGAGCGTGCAGGTGGGGACCAGCGCCGCGGTTATCGCCAGCTTTGACGCACAAGACCGCATCGCCACATACGGCACGGTGGCCTTCAAGCACACGAACCACGGTGATCTCGAGCTGCGCACCGAGGGAACCAAGACTCTCGCTCCCGAGTACGACGAACTCGGCAATTTGCTCAAGGTCACTGTACGGGACGGCGCGACTACGACTACTGTCGAGTACATCGTCGATGGACTCGGTAGACGCGTTGCGCGGCGCATCAACGGACAATTCGACAAGAAGTGGCTCTATCGTGACTCGTCGCGGCCAGTTGCGGAAGTCGATTCGGCGGGAGTATTTACGCAATTCGTTTACGGGTCGAACCACGCGCTCAGTGGGGCACCGGATGCGTTGATTCGGGCGGGCGCGATGTATCGCGTGGTCAAGGATCACTTGGGAAGCGTAAGGCTTGTCGTCAATGCCCAGACCGGTGCAGTCGCGCAGAGTATGGATTACGACGCGTACGGACGCGTACTAAGCGAAACCGGGGCGGGATTCCAGCCGTTTGGATTTGCTGGCGGGTTGTACGACGCGACAACGAAGTTGGTGCGATTTGGAGCGAGAGATTACGACCCGGAGACAGGCAGGTGGACGAATAAGGATCCGATCGGGTTTGGGGGGCAGCAGGGGAATGTCTACGTCTATGTGAGTGGGGATCCGGTCAATCTGACGGATCCCAATGGAACGGTCGCCCCGCTGATAGTCGCAATGGGAATTGGCGGCGTGATCGGCGGGGCTGGTGGGGCAATTGCTTATACGCTCACTGCAAACAAATTCGAGTGGTCGAGTCTTGGGGCTGCAACGGCGGGCGGAGCGGTAGCGGGTGCTCTTGCTCCACTATTGGCGGCCGAGTTTGTGGCGTCAGGTGCTGTTACTTCCGTGTTGAATGCCGGCCTCCTCGCAAACTCAGCTTCTGGGGTCGTAGGTTCCCTTACGACAAGCGCACTTGATCCGAATCAAGACTTCTTTTCGGCGGCTACTGGATACAACGCCATCTCGTCAGGCGTCTTCAGTGCTGTTGGATACGTTGGAGCCGACAAGGCTGGGCGCTTGTTTGCTGGAAGCCAGTTCTTTGCGGAAGGCAATTTCGGTAGCATGACCGGAGCGGCCGTTGGCCTAGCGCCAACGTGCGGCTTGGATGCGCTGGTCGATTACCTAGACGCTTGGCGGTCCGAAACTTCTATGCAATCAAGTCGGTGATGTCGTCGAAGGGATATCTATGCCTTGGTGGCCTCTGGGCTATGTGCGCCTTCGCTTGTTGGAGGGTGGCCGCTACATACCCCACTGAGCTATCGATGAGTACCGCGCATCTGCGTCCTAGTCTCGCTGGCTTGTGGACTGGTTTGCTACTTCTTGCTCTCGGAGTGACCGTATTCAACTGTAGCGACACGCTGGCGAAGAAGTGTCTCTGTGCATGCGTAGCATTGGCGGGCGGACTTCTGCTTGTTCAACTGTCTCGGTCATACGGATGCTTTGAGGAGACCATATCGTATCGTTCGCCGCTATCATTCGAACGCGTCGTGTTGCAATATCAAGATCTGGAAATGGTGGAAGTCCAATGGGCACGTAGGCGGCGTCTTCATTCGCGATTGTATCAGGTGGTGTTGCACTTTCGGGGGGGCAGGCTTTGGAGATCGGCGGTTGATGGGATGTTGGAAGGTGAAGACAATGTTCGCTTGTTCTTGTCCGTTATTCGATTGCACGCGCCAACCGTGAGACTCGTAGAAAGAGTTCTTTCGTAGTGTGTAGCGCAATCCGTCGATGCGCGCCGAGAGGTAGGGTGCAGTCCAAAATCGTGCGTTGGGTACGGTGACATTTGTGAGCGCCTGTTCCCTCCGCGGCAATTACCAAACTGGTTCGGCCCATGCCATACGATCTTGCGACCGTGACCAAAATGACCTTGACGGTGTCGCATATGTACGCGTTCGGTCTTGGCGCTACTTGCCCCGGCGAGGATAGGCCAGTTGCGTGCCGCCTCCTTGAATCGACTCCATCCGCGCCAGCTGCACTTCCCAATTGCGCAATCCGTGCATCCCATTAGCGGTAGTGCCCCCCCCCTTGCGCGTCAATCGCATAGAGGTCCAGGTCTCACGCATTCGGTTAGGTGCCTACCCACGCGCACTCCGACGTGCATCGGGGTATTTGTAGATGTACCAAAGCGCTTGCGCGTCGAGCAAATCCCCGCAAAGCTAAGCGCTGCTTTGGCGCGGTACGGACACCGATGTCGCGCAAAGTAGAAGCCAATATTTGCGAATCGATCGAGAAAGAGGCCACTATCTACACTCTGAGCGCGGTGTTTGGGGACATGCTGAAGGACGCGCGCTTGTTCGTGGGGGCCACGCCACAGGCAGCTATGGCCTGCGCACCGGCAGGGTGGGATTGTGCGCCAAACGCAAGAGTTGCACGCGCGGCTGAAATCCATGATGAAATCGCGATGCGGGGGTTGTCGCGGAATCCAACCAACCGTTTCCCTACTGCAATGGCTATGGCTGCAGTAATCGAGGAATGTGCTTCGCTCATCGGGACGATGGACCTACCCATTCGTGCCGTGGGAGGGCAATGCTGATGCGAAGGTGCGGGCTAGTCGCGCTTTGCCTACTTGCAAGCACCGCCACGGGCGAAGTCTTGGCGCAAGCGCCCGTTGGCACGAGCATGACTGAGGTGCAATCGCGCGCTCTAGCTCTATTCATCCAGGGTGAAGCGCTTAGCGCTGCCGGGCGGTTCGAGCAAGCTTGTCAGAGGTTTCAGGAAAGCCAAAACCTCGATCCCGCACTGAGGACGCTCATGCACTTGGCGAGCTGCTATGCCGAACAGGGCAAGACGGCGAGCGCATGGGTTGCCTTTACCAGCGCAACGGAGCTTGCTCGACAACGGGGCGATAAGGCGCATGAAGCGTTGGCTCAAAAGCGCGTTGCCGAATTCGAAGAGAGGCTCTCGTTCCTCACTGTCCTACTCGAGAAGACGCATGGCGAGGCGAGGATGGTGCTCGACGGTAAGCCGCTGTCACGAGCGGCGGCGGGGATACCACTGCCGTTGGACCCGGGGGTACATCGGCTCGAGGTGTCGCAAACCGATAGACAGAGCTGGGCGAGCGAGTTCGTTATGGAGACTGGCCCCACCGTTCAAACGGTGGTTGTTCCCGACCTGCAGCGCCTGCCCAGCATCGCGACGGGACATCAGAAGTTTCTGGAGCCGCTGCGCGACGAGCGGGATAGGGTCAGTCGCACTCATGTTGCAGGGTCGGTCTTGTTGGGTGTTGGTGTTGTGGCAATGCTTGCCGGGGGCTACTTCGGTATTCGTGCATACAAGCAATCCGAAGAAGCCGATCGCTTTTGCCGGGGCACGATCTGCACGATGGAAGGCATCGAAGGTTACGCCTCAGCCCATCGTTCTGCCTGGTACTCCAACGCAGCGTTGGGTGCGGGTGTCGCCGGCCTGGCGAGTGGTCTCTATCTGATCCTGGCTTCGCCGCGGGGATCTTCCGGCCACGGTAACGACCTGCGCATTGAGGGCGGCCTAGGGAACCTGCGCATCAAGGGCCGGTTCTAGCCGTTCCCAACACGTCCGACGCAAACACGCGCCGGGCGCAGTAGTTGATCCCCGGCGTGGTACCCCGGGCGAATTTCTTGAAGGATAATTCCGTCTTGGGCAGGATCGGTAACCTTCATCGTGGTGATGGCTTCGGCGAATCGCGGATCGAAGCGTTGCCCAGTGGTATGCATCCGTTCCGCCCCCATTTCAGCCACCCGTTTGTACATGGTAGTGAGCGACAGCTGCACGCCTAGCGTGAGATCACCAATTGCCTGAGCACGAGTTACACTGGCGTGCGTTACCACAGCAAGCGCCCGCTCCAGGTCATCGATCGAGTCAAGCAGGGTTTGAGTAAGCGTCACCTTCTCGGCGACAATGGCCCGCGTCTTCTCTCGTTCGAGCCGCGAGCGAAAGGCCTCGTTGTCTGCAAGTAGCGTTGCATAGGCGAGCGACAACTCCGTCTGTGCCGTTGTGATGTCCAGCTGTTCTGGGGTCAATATGCCTCTGTTTTCGCGCAATTGCTCGGCGTCAGTGGCTGCTATAGCGGCAGCGACTGGCGGCGCGCTCGCATGATCGTTGCGGGTGTTGGGCTCGGTAGAAGGTTCCAGGTGGTTCGACATTTGACGATAGCTCTTGTGTGAGCGGCATTGAACGTTATCGCTCGGTACCGCGAACTCGATAGGCCGGCGGACAACCGGCTCAGTCGATGCATCAATTGTGCCCGTCACGCTGAGCAGGTGAGGCTGCCTGGTGGCGGCGTGACTTGTGGACTTGCTTGCGTCGAGTTGGCCAGCGATTCGTGGAGCTAGGTCCGAGCATTCGAGCAGCAGGCAATGAGTAGTTAGTGTTGTCATTCTGCGAATCCCACGGGCATTTTGCCAACGCAGGAGCGCTCTCTGGGCATTTCTTGCCGGCGGCTCTACACAAGTGGGATGGCGCGCGCTGGCACACATCGTGCGTTGTATGGTTGTCCAAAAGGGGTTGCCGAAATCATGACCAAGACCGATATTCAGTTGAAGCAAGACGTTGAAGCGGAGTTGCGTTGGGATCCGAAAGTCAATGCCGCTCAGATTGGTGTAAGCGTGGATGCCGGAGCTGTTTCGCTCTTTGGGGCAGTCGACACCTACGAGCAGAAGTGGGCGGCCGAGGACGCTACCAAACGCGTACTCGGCGTTCGCGCTGTGGCGCAGGATCTCACGGTCAAGCTGCTGACCGACCATGAGCGCAGCGATTCGGAGATTGCAGCTGCGTTGCAGCGCGCCCTAGAATGGGACGTGTGCGTTCCGCAGGCCGTGACCGCGACAGTATACCTCGGTGCGGTCACACTTGCTGGTCGAGTCGCTTGGAACTACGAGCGCGACGCGGCAGAACGAGCGGTGCGTCATCTCAAAGGCGTTGTCACGGTGCACAATGGCATCACGCTTGTGCCACAGACTTCGGCTGCGCAAGTGAATGCGCAAGTCCAGGCCGCGTTGAACAGACAAGGCAACCCAGGCTCGAATTCGATTCTTGTCGAAGCGGTCGGCAGCGAAATAACCCTTTCGGGATTTGCGTCTTCATGGCAGTCCATCGTTGACGCAGAAAATGCCGCCTGGGCAGCCCCGGGGGTGACTCAAGTCTTGGACCAAGTGAAACTCATTGCGTAGTCGTTCGGCCTGCCAACGACAGCGGATGTTCTGCACTGGTAAGCTTGCGACCGGCAGCGTTGCCGCGATGACCAAAACCAAATCGGCACCGGTTAGCTCCCCACGCCTACCTTGCCCACTGGAAAGTGGCGCAGCCCATGAACTGTTCGGTGATCCCGAATAGTTGGCGCTCC
>CAYVXY010000012.1:194316-233597 GCA_964454965.1 uncultured Polyangiaceae bacterium
CTGGAAAGTGGCGCAGCCCATGAACTGTTCGGTGATCCCGAATAGTTGGCGCTCCTCTTGGGCGCGCCAGCCTCCCGCGGCTAGCTCATAACATGATGGCGGCCGCGAATAACCAGGGTTCGCAGCGGACGGCCTTGCCTTGCCTCTAGGTCCTGTCCGCTCCGGTCGAACTTCGATGCGCTCGCGACGATAGTACTCTCTTCGCTTCTATGACATTCTGTCGATGTTGTTTCAATGGGGTGAATAGGGTCGGTGCTGAAACGCAATGTCGATCATTGCACCTGCATTTGAAGCAGATCCGCAATCGTGCCTGTTGCGCCAGCGCTGGCAGTCGTTGATGTGTCACCACCTTCTCCGCCCAGAGCGGCAACGCCTGTGACATGTGTCACTGAGGTTTCTGTTGGCGCAGTATTCCCGCTGTAAGCGACGGCAATCGACGCACCGCCGGCACCACCGCTGCCGCTGCTGCCATTGCCGCCATTGCCGCCAGGGCCGCCAGCGCAGGAAGGTTTGCTGCCTGAGACGGAGGTGTTGGAGGCTGGACCAGGACTGCCGCCAGTGCCGCCGTTTTGTCCGGCGCCGCCCTTTCCGCCCGCGCCGCCGGTTCGTGCTGTCAGCGTCGACTCACTGAGCTTGAGCGGGCTGTTGATGAGGGCGAGCGCAATGCTGGCGCCACCACCTTTGCCCGCGCCTCCGGCTTTGCCGCCACAGCCACCGCTGCCTCCCGCCGCCCCGCTGGCGCCAGTGGGCGTAGTCAGTCCGGTGCAGCTACTGGGTGCTTTTGCGCCACCACCACCACCGCCACCTTGACCCGGTTTGCCCGCGATTCCGTCTTTGCCATCCGCAGGGACGTAGCCAATCGAGACCGAGAGGGCGCCGGGTCCGAGTCCACCTGCAACCGAATCACCCATGGCGCCGTCTGCACCTTCACTTCCCTTGGTGCAGACGGTTCCGGCCTCTCCGAGTCCCGGGAAACCCCAGTTGTTTGAGTTGGGTGAGGGGATCGGCGTACCCGTATTGCCGCTACCGGCAGAATTGGCACCAATGCCGCCATCTCCGCCCTTACCTCCGACGCTGGCCGCGACGCCGTCACAAGTCGTGGTCACCGCTGCAGCGCCAAAGTTTCCCGCGGCAGAGCAGGCATCCAAGCCTTTACCGCCGTTGTTCCCAGATGTCGCTGCGGTCGTATACCCGGCGCCATCCGCACCTTTGGCGCCTTTACCAGCCGTGATGTCTACACGCATCAGCGTGATGGCTGGACTGTTGAGCGCGAGTACGGCGATGCTGCTCTCGCCGGGGTTCGTCGCGTCGGCTGCGGTGATGGTCACGTTCTCGAGGTAGAAGTTTTTGACGATCCCCTCGAACTTGAAGGCATTGGGCTTCTGGGAAATGAACGCCGACTTGAGCGTGGTGTCGTAAGTCCATGACGTGGTTTTGCAGGAGAACCCGCCATACACGGATACGCCGTCAGCAGTTTCGGCGTTCAGCGTGATGGGTCCCCCCAACTCGTACTTGCTGGTGGTATCCGCGCAAAGATAGACGTTGAGGGCTGACTTCGACTTGTCCAGCTTGGCCAGGTTCAGCCCCCCCTCCAACGTGCGCAGTGGCCTTTCCGGGCTACCATCGCCGTTGGTGTCATTGCCCGTCGGCGACACGAACACGCCATACTTGATGCTGATGGCACAGCTATCCTTTGGATGTCCGCTGCAAGGTGGATCCCCGCCACCGGCGAAGCCGGCAGAGCTTGTTTGTGGTTGGGATCCCGCGGTACCGGCCATGCCCGTATCGCCGGCGGCATTCGTGGTGCCCGCCGCTCCTGCGCGGTGGGTCGATCCCGCGAAGTTCGCGGTTCCCGCGAGGTTCAATGCGCCCGCGCTACTGGTCGCTCCCGCGCTGCCACCAACCAAAGATCCGGAAGCGCCACTCGAACCTCCACTGCTAGTTGTGCCACCAGCCGCCGTGCCACCGCTTGCCGTTCCGCCGGTACCCGAATCACCCGCATCGCCACCATCGCCACCATCGCCACCATCGCCACCATCGCCGGCGCAGTTGGCTAGCCAAGTGCAATCATGGCGCTTGTCGGTGCAACTCGACGTGCCTGCCCCCGTGATCACGATCAAACCAGCAAGCAAACATCCGACCGGCAATCGCTGCTTGAGATAACGCATCTGCTTCTTGACCCCTCGGCGCCAGCGAAACGTCTCGACGACAAATCACGGGCCACTTTTTATTGCCAGCTTCCAAGGCCGGCCGTCAAGAGAGGACAACCGAAGGATCCTTCTAGGGCTCGCGGCCGGCGCCAATGACTGCGCCGCCTGGCCGCCCGGCACATCAATCGTGGGGATCCGTGACTTTGCGCTCAGCCTAGCTCTCGCAGGGCGTTCAAATGTTTTCCGGCCATTCGGGTTCGGTTTGGAGGTACTCGACGAGTCGCGGATTCTCCTCAAGGTCTTGCTCGCGGTGCCGTTCCGAGTCACGTGGAAACCGGCACAGTCAGTTCGGCAGGGCCTCTGGCTCAGCAAATCCAACTCGAAGCGGCGCGTACCCGGATGATGAGAACGCAGCAGGATCAGCAGGGACAAGCGGCGCTGGAGCTCATCCAATCCGCAACGCCAACCGTGTCGCAAGGCAATGTTGGCACTCGACTCAACATCGTTGCGTAGGGCTGCAGCGAGCTATTCTAGCGCAGCCGACCGTGAACGCAGCGAGCTGTCGTTGCGCCGCACCGACGGTCTCAAAAATCTGCAACCAGTTGAAGGCTCGCCGAGCCTTTCGCTAGATGGCCATTGAAACGCACTGGGCCAACGTGAGCCTGCGAACTTTGGCGGCCCTTGTCCGGACGGGCAACGAGGAAGTAGGTTCCAGTCCCAATTAGAGCGGCTCCGCCGACCAAGAAGCTGATGAGCTCGAGCTGGCCGAAGGAATCGTAGTCTGAAGCAAGCTCAGTCAGACGGTTGCAGTCGCCGACATACGTTCCAGGGTTGTTGCATCGGTTGGGGTTGTCGAGACTTCTGCGAATGCGAAGGTTTTCGTCTGCGCGGGCGGTGCGCACGAGCTGGAAGCCAATCCCGGCGCTCAACCCCACGATGGCGACTATACCTCCAGCAACCACCGGCGCCCAACTGGCATGAGAGAGCGGCTCAGCGGGTTCCGGGGTGGTTCGCGGCTTGTGTTTTGGTCGAGAATGCCCGAGTGTGGTCGCGGGCTGACGTGCGGCATCGTTGGCAACTAGGGTCTTTAGCTCAACGGAACGGGTCTTGGTCTGCCCGGCATCAATCTGGACGGTGAACGCCTCGGAGGCATGGCCGTCGAGGCGCACCTCGAATCGGTGCTCGCCTGGATCGACGAAGACTTCCGTGACGAGAGGCGCCTCGGCCACGAGCTTGCCGTCGACGATGACGTCAGCACCCTTGTTCTTGACCCGAAGATCCAGGGCGCCCACTTGCTGCTTGCTCAATGCCAAGATCTGGCGTGAGCGCTCTGCTGTTTCGGGCTTCTCGCGCGGCGGCAGCAACATCAGCCCATAGGCGAGGTGCTCCGCGGCGTCGCGCATTCGCTTCAGGTTGTATTCGGCCTGTCCGAGTTGCAGGGCAACGTCGTAGGTATGTCGGTCGTTCCACAACTGGAGGTAGGAAGAACGCGCCTCCTCCCAACGACCTGCCTGCATGGCCGTGCGCGCTTGCTCGAAAGTCTGACGGCGCGTCTGCTCGTCATCGGCTCGAGCCGCTCTTGGAACCATGATCGTGGCGAGCGTTACGGCGAGCAGAGCGGTCCTAACGGTGTTTCTCATCGGTCGGGGCGACATCATAGCGACTAGCGGCCGAAAAATGAAAGGACAGCGCAATGGGAAGTGCAGTTTGACGGCGAGACCGCCAGTTGTCGGGCGGAGGCGGGTATTGGCCCGGCGACCCACCCTCCAGAACCGCTATGAAACCGGTCAATATGCGGCGAGCTTGTCTCGGAACAGATTCCGTCAACGGCAGAGCAGTGGCGCCAGGGCTAAGGAGTCAACGCGAAGCAATAGAATCCTCCGTACCCGCCACCCGAACCCACGGTCCCGTCAGTACCAGGAGCTCCGTTGTCGGTCAACGTGACGCCAGCGCCGCACCCCGATTCATTCAGAGCGGAAATCCAATGAGCCATGCCCTCGACGTTCCCTGGCGGTACATTGCCGCGCGGCCAGCTGTGGCCGACGCGCGGTGGTTTCGAGGTGTCGGTGGCAGAACTAGTCCAATCCGAGCATGCGGCGTTGGGGCCGTACAGCGTTCCGTGGATGCCGCTACCGGTAAGCACATCGTGATTGTCGATAAAAACACCGTCCGGGGCCCGGTTTGGGACACCATCTTCGTTGGGCAAGTCATACAAGATCGTGATATCCGCTCCCGTTGGTCTGGTTGCCAATAGCTCGGACTGCTTCAATGCAACGATTCGCCCGATGCGGTCGTACCAAGGGCCCTCGCCAATGCGATCGATGGCATTCTCGGTGCTGGTGCTCAGAAATGCGTGCCAAGTCTTGTGATTGCCTGGCATGCTCAACGCTGCGACTTCCGAGCAAATCTTGTCGGCGCCGCGCAGCCCCGCGCCGATCCCTGTCTCTCCGTAGCGCAGATCGCCACCGAAGCCTTGAGCGCTACCCGAGAGGAGCCGGATGGCCTTGTAGCTGATGAGGAAGAAGCTGAACTTGCCGCCAGTGGCGATGGCGTAACCACCTGAGCCAGCTCGCGCACTCGAGCTGCTGCCAGCGGTTTGGGACGAGAGCGAGCTGGTCGCGCCCGCCATTGCGTTCGCATCGACGCTGCCCTGTTCGGCGCAGGCAACGGCCACAAGTCCAAACACCACGAATACCACCAAGGATGCGTCGAACGGCTGGGCTTTAGGCAACTGGTTTTTCATGATGGTCGGAGCGCGATCCTGCTTGCGCAAACTAGATGAACTTCGCCGCGCCGCGCAGACCCCCGTGGCTTTCCGCCGTCGCGGCGCGGGTCACCTTGGAAACTACGAACTCGGAAGACAGTATTCGAGCGTGTATTGTTGCTCGACCGTGAACTTATAGTTCTCCGGGCAAGGTGCCATGTTGGGCCAACCAGCGTAGGGGATGGGCGTGCAGATCCGAGTGTTTTCGCGCGTAATGAAGACTTGGTAGTTGGGTGGGCACTCGGGCGGAGGAGCGGTGCCGGTGGCTCCGCCAGCGCCGCCCGTTCCCGTACCCGGGCAGCCTGCCCCAGGGCAGCCAAATCCGGTGGGTGGACAGTTGGTTGGTTCGACATAGAGCGTGTTGTTGCCCGGGATTTTGGACGGCGAGGCATGGACAAAAGTGATGTACGCCTGCCCGAACCCGCCATTGAATGCACTGAGCTTGAGCCACACCTCGTACACGACGGCATAGTTCCAGTTGGGTGTTGCGGAGTTCACCGTGTAGATTGCGTCCGTTAGCGGCGAATTGATCGTACAATCATCGACTACCGTGGAAGTCGCACCTGCCACAGCCCCAACGGCAGCATTGCACGCTGAACTCTTGCAGTAGCCACAACCGTTGATGTTGCGGTCGATGGAGGACGCGGCCGCAAGGACATCACTGGCATTTCCAGTGGTCATCTTGCCCTCACCGCCGAGCACACCTAGATTGGCGTAGCCACAAGCCGAGGTGACACCGGCTGCACCACCACTACCCACCGATGTTGCCCCGCCAACTCCAATTTTGCCTGGGGCTTTGGGACCGCCGGCTTCGGTGAGGCTATGGATGTAATCCTCGCTGAGTTCCATCACGGTTGTGCCCGAAGCGTCCGTAAACTTCAACTCGATATGATCGCTATTGGTCAGATCCGTGTAGAAAGTATGCCCCTTGCCTGCCTTGCCATTGGCTGAAGCATACCAGCCGGCACTTGCATTAGCGCCGTAGGTATTGTCGACGAACGCTGGATCGAACGTGACGCGAACATGGACGTAGCTGACGCCGTGGACCGTCTCGATGACCTGCTCGATGATGGCGGCAGGGGTTTCAGGTGTCGGATCGGCGATTCCACTTCCGGTAAGAGCACCAAAGCAGAATGTGGCGGCGGGACGAATGACCTTGGCATTCGGATCGGTCGTTGGTGCGCAGGACCCGCCACATTGGTTGGCAGTCTCAGGTCCACAGCCAGTCTTGAGTGGGGTCCAGTCCACACCTAGGCCCTCGAACGGCCTGTTGAGCGTTTCAACGACACCAGTGCCCGTGGTACCACCCTGACCAGTTCCGGACGTGGCAGCGCCGCCGCTGCCAAGAGCACTAGGGTCGGCGCAAGCGCCGTTCATGCAGAGGCTGCTCTGACATTCGGTGCTAAGTGCGCAGCTGAGGCCGTTGGCAAGACTCACTCCGGTTGAACAACGACCGCTGGCGCACACCCCGCTCGCACACACACCATTGGTGGTGCATGGGTTGCCCGGGGGAAGCAGTAGGCCGTTGCCGACGCATTTGCCCGTGGTGCAGACGTTGCTGGCGCAGTCTGCGTTCGCCGTGCAGATTGCGCCATTGCCGGGTTTGACAACGCTGGCGCCGCCGGGGCCGGAACTGGAATCGGACGCACCGCAGGCGGCCGCGCCTGCTAGGGCACAAAACGGTAGGGCCCATCCAAGGGCACGGATGCGAACGGATCTGCGTGACATAGACTCATCCTCGCTTTCTTACGAATGCTTCAGTCCGAGAGCAACCATCACCAACAATTGCCTCCCTAGGGAGCTGCAAGGCTAGCTGGGCGACGCTGCTCGCTTAGGCGTCGTGGCAGGCGGAGTCGGATGCCACGACAGTACGTACCGCCGACACTTCGTTCGGCTCACTCATCTCTTTCGTCATTTGGCCCTCGTTGAATTGCGGCGTCGGCCCAATGGATGGTTCAGCTCGACAACGAGCGCCACGTAGAACTGAGCCGATGCTTCTGGTCGGGGTACATCCCTATCTGAGGTAATGCCGTGAGCCGAACCAAACTCTTCTGTGCCACTTCACTGGTTGCCATCATCACTGTCGCATGCAGTTCCGACGAACAAGACTCAAGCTCAACGGAGACCGTCTGCCCGCCGGGGCAATCGATTGCATGCGTTGGTGTGGGCAATTGCCAAGGGTTTCAGGTCTGCAAAGCCGATGGCACTGGATATGACCCTTGCTTGTGCCAGGGAAGTGGAGCGGCGAGTGTGGGCGGGGCACAGGGGACCTCGACGGTCTCGGCGCATGGGGGATTCGTTGCAACGTCCTCTGGCGGCGCGGTGGCAACTCACTCTGGTGGCTCCACCAGCACGGTCGCACAGGGGGGCCGCCAAGGTACTGCTGGGTCGAGCATCGTGTCCGGTAGCGCTGGCACCAATTCATCGACAAGTGGAGGACCCACGAGCGGTGGCAGCACCACTTTGGGTGGAACGAGCGGAAGTGGTGTCTGCGCTCCCGCGGATATGACGGGATACACATATCCGGCGTACGCGCCAGCCAGACGCCTGGGCGGCAGTTGCACCGAGGCGGACGTGCAAAGCTACATCACCAATTGCTACCGGAAGGGGATCTGTACCGAATTCCAGGGGAGCGGCGCCAAGGCTGCCTGCGGTGAGTGCATCAAGCCCACTTTTGCCAGTGAGGCAGCGTATGGCCCCCTAATCCGATTCGGCGAGGGGAACAAGTCGTTGGACCAAACCAACATGGCAGGCTGCATCGAATTGATGGGCGAGGCTGACTGCGCGAAGAAGATGATGGTGTCGACGCTGTGCGAATACGCTGCTTGCGCAGACAACTGCCCGCTCGTGCCGGACACCGTCTCGTACAATGCACTGTCGGGTTGCATGGTGAATGCTCGCAGCACGAGCTGTGCGGCGGCTCAAGCCGCAGCCGTGTGCATCACCGACTCGGCGCATGTCGCCGCTTGCACCGGCTCCGGCTTCGAGGGACAGCTGTTGGCTCTCGGTCGCGTGTTCTGTGTGGAGAGTCACTGAGAGTCGAAGGCCCGGAGCGGTGATGCAATCCGGCATCGGGCCTATTGACTTGACAATCGGCAGTCTAGTAGTGGCAAGCGCCGTGCGGACTGCAGTGCTGCGAGACGTAGCAATCCGCATTGCCGCGGCAACCCATGAAGCAGAAACCGCCCTCGCAGAGTGAGCCGTACGGGCAATCGAGGTCACCACCGCAGCGATAGGTACACATTCCGTGTCCGCAAGCTGGCGTGCTGCAGCAAACGCCAGTTCCACAATCGTAGTTGGAGGCGCAATGGGCGCCCAAGCCATCCACCCCGTAGGAAGGAGGGCCGTCGTCATTGCTACAGCCAAAGATAAGCAGCGGTAGCAACGAGACGCAGCGTCGGAGCAGGTAAATCATGCTCATGAAGTGGTGTCCTGGTTGGTGGTTGCGGCTCTCTCGAGCCTAAATGAGAAAAGACACCCCGGCTGTGATCGAGGGAAAACCTAGTCGAACGGTGATCCCGACGTGGTCACTCAGTAGGAAGCGCGCCCCGCCCCAGAACACGGGTCGAAGACGCGTATCGGAACCGTTCGCGTCGCAGTAACCTGGGGCCCAGCAGCGCTGCCATTGATCCCAGCGGTAGTGAACGATGGCTAGACCCGGTTCGCCGAAGACGCTAATGACGTCGGTCAGGAAGAAGTTCCATTGTAGTGCAACAGGGAACCAGAACGAGTCGATATCGCAGTCCTCCCCCCAACCCATGTTTCTAGCGTCGCGCCAAGCGCCGCACGCGTGCGAGCCTCGGGTCCAATCGAACCCGAACGTGATCGCCATGTTGTTGTTGATGGTGTCGATAGGCCCATTGTGAAAGAGCGGTATTGAAGCGCGAAAGCCAAGGCCGAACCCCTCCGAGTGTGGGCCGGGTGCCCCGGCCCAATCCAGCACCAGGTGGGGCTCGAGTTCGACCGAGTAGTGTGGATGCTCCCCTGGATTCCTGATGATACCGCGCGCTAAACTCGGGAGTGTCGCGGTCGCGCCGACCAAGAACCATGCTAGTGAACCGAAGGAGATGCGACTCAATTGGGACTTCCTTTGTTGGGCCGACCTGCTCGATTGAGCCTCTCGGGCCGAAGGACGATAGGATTGGCCTCTTGAGGTAAGTACCCGGATGTGGGCAGACGGCTCAAATTGAGGATCCTGTCCCTCCACGGCACATTTCCGCCGGAGGTTCGGGTGAGCCGATAGGTGGTCGTGGGGTACTCATCTAAAGGCTCCCGATCCTTTCGCCGCCAAACCAATGCAAGTCGTAGCGCGCTACAATCGCCAGGTGAAGACGCCTCAGCCCTCGACTCGTTCGGGCAGCGGTCCCTCGGATGCCGCGTTGGTGGTGGCGGCGTGCGCCAACGAGGCTTGGGCGAAGGAGGCGTTGTTCCGTCGCTACGTCCATCTCGTCAATGGGCTCGCTTACCGTGTGATTGGTCGCGATGAAGATCTGGACGATCTGGTGCAGGACGCCTTTACTGAAGCGTGGCGGTCCTTGCGTCGACTGGAAAATCCCCAGGTGTTCAGCTCCTGGTTGTGTTCGATCGTCGTGCGCACGGCGCACAAGATGTTGCGGCGGCGCAAATTGATGACGGCATTGGGTCTGCGTCACCGCGACAACATCGACCTGGATGGGTTGATTGATCCATCGGCGCCTCAGGATGTTCTGGTCGAATTGCGAGCCATTTATGCCCTGGTGGAGACACTGCCTTCGACGACGCGGGTTGCATTCGTGCTGCGGCGCGTCGAAGGTGTGGGCCTCGAGGAGATTGCGACAATGCTTGGTGTTTCACTGGCGACGGTCAAACGGCGGATTGCCGATGCAGAGCGTCAACTCGAAGAATGGACTGCTCTCGGCCAGCATTCGCCATCCACAACCAATCCGGCGACCGGGGCTTCGGAGGGGTCATGACCGAACCGCAACGGCTCGCAAGCTACGTTCAGCCGGAGCTTTCCGAAGCCAGGATTCAAGCACAATGGAGTCGCATCGACGAACGGCAACCGCGAGTTCTCTTGCCTCGGCTTTTCTGGTATGCGGGTGGGGCGCTGGCTGCGGCGACAATGGTGCTACTGGCCTTCGGAGCAGTCCGCCGTGGCACGGTGCAAGTCCAGTCGCCGCAGCAACTCGTGGTGGAACGAAATGCTGCAGGTCAGCAGAGCCTGACATTCCCGGAGGGACTTACCGTGTTATTGCAGCGGGAAGCGCGCTACAGTGTGTTGGAACGTTCGAGTAAGCTCGTACATCTGCAATTGGAACAAGGCTCGGCGGAGTTCGAAGTAACCCCGGGGCGAAGTCGTGAGGTCGTAGTGACTGCGGCGGGTTTCGATGTCGTGGTGGTCGGGACGCATTTCGAGGTCGCTCTACTCGGGGAGAGCAGCAAGCCCGATGTGGCGGTGCGAGTGCAGCGGGGCACGGTACGTGTACGTCCCAGAGGTACTGCAACGGATCGAGGGGACATTCGTACTTTGTCGGCAGGTGAGTCTTGGGCCACGCGCACCGATCCAGCCGCGGTTGCGGAGGTTGCTCCCGCGAAGTCTGAATCGAAGGAGCCCGCTGTTGCGGTTTCGTCGGCGGGACAACCGACGCCGGGTCCGATGACGGCGAAGGAGTTGTTCGAGATGGCGGAGTCGAACCGACTCAAGGGGCGTCCGCGCGAAGCCGCTGCAGCATTGGACCGCCTTCGTCGCAGCTTTCCTGCGGATCCACGAGCCGGTCTCGCCTCGTTCGAGCTCGGTCGTCTGCGAATGGATCAACTGGGTGACCCTGCCGGGGCACTGAACGCCTTTTCGGATGCGTTGCGCCTCGACCCAAGTGCGCGCTTTCGGGAAGATGCGCAGGCCCGGCTGGTGCAGCTGTATGCTAGTCTTGGGCAAAGCGATCGTTGTCTCAAGGCACAGGCGGAGTACCAATCACGTTATCCAAACGGTTCACACGGCAAGGCGGTTGCAAACAGCTGCGCGCGGTAGCTGATGGCGTCGCGGTTTGCGCGATCATTGCGAGCGCCGTCGGGTCGGTGGCGGCGGCCTGTCCGGCTCCTGCGCGCGATTGGATCGAGGTGCAATTCGACACGCTGCAGCCCGTCGGTGCGCCTGACGACAGGGGACTTCGCCTGCAGCGGCGGGTGCTCGAGCATTTGCAGGCAGAATTCCGGACGCGAGGTATCGACGTTTGCCCTTCGGATTCGCCTTCTGCCAGAGCTTCGCTGGCGACGCTGCGGATCGGCCGGGACGCCTCAAATTCGGCAGTGGTGAAGGCCTGGGCCAATGACGCCGTCACGGAGAAGGAGCTGAGTCGACGGCTGTCGTTGGAGGGCCTGCCTGAAGATGCTCACGCCATGGCCATTGCACTCGGCGCAAGCGAGCTACTGGAAGCTAGTTGGATCGAGCTGCGGCTTGTGGCGCGACCGAAGACCAAGACTAACGTCCCGCAAAGCGTGCGGCAGCTAGTCGACGAGCGCGAACCAGACAGATCGAGATTTGGTGACGTGGCCATCCTCAGTGCCGGTGAGGCCTTCTTCGGTGGCATAAAGCAGTTCGGACTGGACGCCCAGCTTGCGTTCGCGCTGGCAAGAGATCTCGATGCGGTCGCTCGCCTCGGGGGGCGCTCGTCACTTAGCGCAAGGTCCCCGCATGGCAGCATAGCGGCGGATGGTTGGTTGATCGGGGCGGGTGCAGACTTCGTGATTGCTCGCCCCGTACCACGTTTGCGCCTCACAATGCAGGGACGCTGCGACGTCATGTGGTTGACTTTCACGGCCATCGCTAAGAAAGGCGCCACGGCGACTTCCGCTGCGGGCAATACCTGGTGGCTGTCCGCTGGACTAGGCTTGGACGCTCTTGTTGCTCAGAGGGTCGCGCTCGATGTTGGGTTCTTGGCGGGTCGCGTGATGCTTCCATTGTCTGCAACCGACGACGGTGTGAAGATCATGGGGATCACGAAGGGTTTGGTGGCGGGCCATGCTGGAATCAAAATCCTCTTCTAGTTCCGCACAGCAGCAGGTGAGGCGCCTGCCCATCGTTTGGGCGGCACTCGCTATTCTGCTCGGGGAGTGGGCCTGCCGGGAGCGAACCCTGCAGGTGCTCGAGCCCACGGAAAAGGCGCCCGTCGCATCGAATGCCCCCCCTGGTACGGCGGGGGCGCCGGGCATTGCGGGTGAGCCGAACGGTAGCGCGGGTGATCCCAACATGGACGTCGGAGCGACTCCAGATGCTACGCTGCTGGCCTGTCCCACAGGCTATGGATTGGGGGCGGAATGCATTTCCTCGGTTGAGTGCTGTTCCGGCTACTGTGGACCGACACCCACGGGAAGGTTGCATTGCCTACCAGCAGTTGGCTGTCGTGGAATCGGTAGCAGTTGCAGCGCAGCGAGAGACTGCTGCAGTCTAGCGTGCGTTGCTATCGAGGGTGGCTACACCTGCAGCGACTTCGGCTACTACTGCAGCCCCCATGGAGGCGCTTGCGCGGTTGCAGCGGATTGTTGCTCGTCGCTATGTGAAGCTGGGGTTTGCGCGTTGCTGCCCCCGCCTGCATGCCTCCCGGCAGGGGAACTCTGCAATGGGGCCGCTGACTGCTGCGGGACGGTTTGCTCCTTGGCGGGCGACGGACGGACACACTGCCAGCTGTTGGCAGGATGTCGCGTGACTAGCGAAATCTGCGCGACGGCCAGCGACTGTTGCAGCGGCATCTGCCAAAGCAATCCAACCGGGGTGTCGCGCTGTGGTCCGCCGAAAGCTTGCACCATGGGGGATACCAAGAACTGTTCCCGCCAAGTGGGTGACCTGTGCAAGAATCCCGACGAGTGCTGTTCTCGAGCTTGCGTCACCCAACTGGACGGCAGCATGCGGTGCGCATCCGCGTCCGCCTGTCGCGCCTCGTGCGAAGCCTGCAATCGCAACACCGACTGCTGTTCGGGTAGTTGTGTCGCAGACGCCGACAAGCTCAATCGTTGCACACCTGGCACCTGTCTTTCCGAAGGTGACGTCTGCTCAAGGAACGAGGACTGTTGTCAGACAGACTCGACACAGAAATGCGTTGAGGAGCCGGCAGGGCAGAAGTTCAAGCGTTGTCGGCGCGGTGCAGCGACAATGGACTGTATTGCCGCGGGAGAACTCTGTGCGATTGGCTCACGTTGTTGCAGCGGGATTTGTGCGCAAAACAATACCTGGGAGTTTCATTGTGCGACAGGCTTTCTCGTTGAAGGTCAGCCGTGCAGCAGCTCCGCGGATTGCTACAACCTGAATTCCGATTGTGTCAGCCTGCTTGGGGAGCGGACCTGTCGCGTCGTGTCGTCGCCGTGAGTTGATGGGAGTCGGACGGGTTACGTCTGGACGACGCGCAGGACACCGGCCGATCTTGCAGAGTGAATTGAGTGATTTCATGAATGGACAATCATGAAGACAAATTCACTGCGCGAGGGAGGTGTGGCCAGCTATCGAGCACCCCGACGCAAGCACCTCAATTTGTGACCAAGTTTCCGGCACTCGCCACACTACGCCGGAGCCCCTGACCAGGATCGGCAACAGAAGGGCACGCTGCAGAACAGCGACGGGTTCGACGTCCAACGCGCATTTTGCGCTACGTGGCATCACCCTCCAAGCGGATTGACGCAAAATTCCTGGTCGATTTTGCGGAGCTGAGGCACAACAACGTGTCGCAGTCCTTCAAGTTGGCCTACGTCGAAACGCGCCCTTTCAAGTGGTTGCAGATCGACTTTGGGTTGATGACGCGCCCCTATTCACTACTCGAACTCCTGCCGATCGCGAAACATGAATTGGCTGACCTTGGTCCCACTGACACTTTCATCAAGGATCAGGGGTACGGTAGCCGCGATATCGGTGCCATCGCGCGTTATCGCCCATTCTCGCGTCGTCGCATGATGACTGTCAGTGTTGCTGCCTATCGCAGTGACATCGACGAAGGCTTTGATGCTTCTCGACTGAAGATGCCTGGCGTGGTTCGAACGCTCGGCTACGTGCCGTCTTGATGGCGGCGCTCTTGGCCGCTCTGGGCCTCGTCCCTGCAGCGATGTCCCACGCCATCGGCAGCGAAACCCAGCAGCCCATTGCGGTCGTTGTGGTCGGTGGGACTCTGACGGCGGCAGCCCTGACGCTGATCGTGCTTCCGGTGAGCATGTTGCTCGTGCTCAAGCTGCAACAGCGACTCAATCGGGTGGATGAACTCGAATCGGTCCCTGCCGACGCTTGAGTGGACGACTACGTTGTTGACTTCGTGTTCACCCCGTTCCATTCAGCCGTCATCTCGAATTCTCCGACGCGCGTTCGAACATCGCGTTTGGGGCCTTCGAGAACCTTGGCAAGATCCCCACGACCATTCCCTTCCCTTTCGCAAAAGAGCTTTCCTGGCTTCGCGTCGCCGTCGATGAGAGCGAGGGTGGGGACAATCCCGGGTTTGGCGAGATTTCGGTCAAGTAAGGCAGGAAACGGCGTGGTAGTCGCACTCTGACGACGCCGGAGCGGACGAAATTCGCAGCTGCCGGCCGGCTTGACAATCCCGCGAGCCGAAGTATTGCGTCCCGGCACTGCGCCGGTTACCTCGAACGGGCTCGACAACGGCTCTGCTCGTGGACTGGTCAAGCACGGGAAGGCCGGCACGAAGGCAGTGCTCTCTTACCAGGTTCTGCATGACCCCTCGAACGGATAAGCGAAAGTGGCGACCAGTGATTGCGCCGCACGTTCTTGTTGGAACCATGGTCGCCGTTGCTTGGTTGTGGTTGATGCGCCGCTACTGGAATTACTATCCGCTTTGGGATGGTGCGATCTACTACGAGTGTGCAGTGGATGCGGCAAAGGCGACGCTCGATCCGCGCGCCTTCAATTGTGCCGGCCATCCCACGATGGGTTATCTGTGGCCGCCAGGGGTATTGACGCGGCTCTTCGGCCCAAGCTATCGGGTGTTTCTCGCCTACAATGCCATCCTCGGTTGGGCCATGTCCGTGGCCGTTGCCGATATGGTGCGGCGCTTGCTCAAGGGCAGAGGCGGCCACTTCGAACAGCTGCTCGTCGTCGGTTCGGTGATGTACTGCCCTGTCGTCGTGTCCAGCATTCTACAGTTGACGCCGGACTTCGGGGTCTTAGTATTTTTGACGCTCGCGGCGCGCGCGTTCATTCGCGAACGTCTCATCTTTGCGATCGGCTGGGGAATGCTAGCCGCGTTTTCGAAAGAGTCAGGGTCGTTGCTATTTGCAGTGGAACTCCTGGTGTATGTAGCCGTCTATGGGATGCGTGCCCCGAATCTAGCACTGAGGAAGGTTCGAGCGATTTACCAGCGTTCGCTCCTGGTGTTGGTGCCCCTCGCTGGACTTTGCGCGTTAGCGGCATACGTGCTCGCCAACGGAAGCAAGGTGCTTTGGGCGCAGGTAGATATCCAGGGAGTGATCAGGCAGTTTGCGACCATCTCGTTCATGGATAACTACCTACCGGCCAGTCTCGCCACCATCTTCGTGCTGAACTGCATGTGGATCCCGGCACTGGTACTGCTCGTCCATTTTGGGTTCTGGTTCGTCAGAAAGATGCTGCTTGCACTACCTGGCAAGGCACCGCGTGAACCAGCATTAGAATTCATTGTGACAGTCTTCGTCCTGGAGCTGATGCTGCTCACGCGTTTTCGCACCTTCACCAACGTTCGGTACTACCTACCCGTATTCCCCTGGATACTTCTCTTGTCCGCGCGGTCCTTGTTGTCACTTGGACTCCCACGTGCGTTACGTTTCCTCGGGAATGGAGTCGTCTTGCTCGCCATTGTCTGGTCCAATTTCCGCAGCTTCGATCCTGTTTCGGCGGAGATCTTCGGGACGATGCGATTTGGCGAGCACAGGCTGTTTCGTATCACTTCGCTTACGAAGGAATGTTGTGGCCTTGGCCGGGATCAACTGGTTTACAATCTCGAGTTTGCCGAACTAGATCAGTTGCTGAGGCAAGTCACCCCGTTCGTGTTGGGGGACCGGACGCACGCAGTTGCAGTACATCCCGAGTCGGATTGGAAACTGTTCGACTCAGTCGATCCCAAGACGCTTCGACGTACTACGCCACGACCGGGCACGTTCAAACTCCCCTACACTCACACCTGGGCCGTCAGTGCTGCGGCCGTGAAGCCAGAGAAGATCTACTACATTGCTATGCCAAACATGCCGGACAGTGCGGAGCTGATTCGCTATGCTGGCATGTATGACTTCCAATGGCGTTGCCGTCGATTCAATCACGACGGATACGGCATCGACGTGCATGAAATGACGCTGAGGCACTAGCTGAAGCTCAGCCGTCGGTCTAAGCTCAGAAGCCTGGATCCGGTTCGGAATTGCCCGACACGTCGCCGCGGCCAGCCGCCGGTCTCTTTCTCGCGCGGGCGGGGCGGTTTCCGGGTTTCGGAGCGCTATTGACCAGTGGCAATTTGTCCACGGTTGCTGCAGTTTCGGCCGTTGTCACTGTCGGTGTCACGGCTGGAGCAGAAGCGGGCGAAGCACCCCTGTTTGTTTGGACCACGGCGGTCGTGCGGATGGCGGCTGGCACCGGTTCGGCGCGCACCTGGGCCGTGGGTTTGGTCGGAGTCCGATCCGCGCTCACGTTCGTTGTTTGCGGCTGACTCAGAATGCCAAATGCCACCCCCAGCGCGGCCAATACTCCCGCCACGATCCCGATCAGCAGAGGCTTGCTGCGCGGCTTGCTAAACGCTCTGACGGACGCCGCATTATTGCCAGCAATTGCTTCGGGCATACTGGTGCGTGGCAGCGCTCTTGCCGCCGGATAGGCGCCACTTGGCAGGCTGTCCCAGCCTGGTGGGCGAACGCTCGGCAGTTCGAATTCGGCGTGCGCAGCGCCCTCCATCTTGAGCAACATGCAGCAACGCTCAGCCGAATGGCGGGCACGTCGTGGCCCAAACGGATAGAGCGCCAATGCCAATTCCGCCATGTTTTGGAATCGGCGTTCGGGAACCTTCTGAAGACATCGTGCCACGATAGCGTCAAGTTCCGGGGGTACAGTGGCGCAAATCTCACTGGGCCTTGGTGGATGCTCCTCCAAAATAGTTGCGCTCAGCTGCGTGAGCGAAGGCGCATCGAACGCGGGTCTACCAGTGAGCAGCTCGTGCAGGACACAACCCATGGACCAGATATCCGTTCTGACGTCGATGTCCTTCGATGCTCGGATCTGTTCCGGTGACATGTACACAGGCGAACCCATCGGAAGCATCGTCCGGACGAGTGGCACCTTGCTCTTGAAGGCGGAACCCGTTAGCGCAACTTTGGAGATTCCGAAGTCGAGGACCTTGATCAGCTCCATGCCTTCCGAGCGCTGTATCAGAAACAGATTCTCGGGTTTGACATCGCGGTGAACGATGCCGCGCGAGTGAGCGTCAGCTAGCGCCTCACAGGCCTGCAGCACGTAGTCGACTGCTCGCTTGACGGGTTGAGGGCCATCGTGGACCACGACGTCGTAGAGATCCCTCCCATCGAGGAACTCCATGACAATAAAGGGGCAACCGTTCGGAAGGGCACCAACATCGAATACTCGCGCAACATGTTCGTTTTTGATCCGAACGGCGGCCATTGCTTCCTGGGCAAATCGAGCCACCACATCCTCACGAAGCAACATTTCCGGACGCAAGAACTTCAGGGCAATCTTTTCACCCAGCTCAATGTGGTTTGCCGCAACAACGAAGCCCACTCCGCCTACTCCAACCAGCTCGATGACCTCGTACTTTCCCGCTACGATCTCCCCGGGAACGAACGGCATTTCGAACGGTCGCTCCGAGAGCGGCACGAGACCACTCGTAGCAGCGACGCTCCACTGGTTTGACTGCAAATCGGCTTTGGTTGCCATGTAAGGTCACCTAACTGCGAGAAGGTCTTCTGGTCGCGCACGGTTGTGGGGGCACATCGAAGACCTAGTGGAACCTACGTCTTGTGGCGCCAAACCTTTAGCGTAGCCTTTGGCGCTGAAATGGCGCGCGAAATACTCAAGCCCGAACCGAGGCGTCCGCGAGCCAATAGAGCGCACATGGGAGTACCCAGAGGCCTGCTCCCACCATGACCCATTGGTAGCTACCAAAATGCTGAACGACTTTGCCGATGAGCGGACTCGCGACAATGTAGATCATACTCTGGGTGATTGTAGTAAGGCCACTAGTTGCAGCCACTGACTGGCGCGGTGTATGTGCGAGCATGTCGCTTGTTGCCAACGTATAGAGGCCACCGGCTCCCATCATAGCGACGCCTGCCATGGCGATGCAGCTCGCTGGGCCAGACAGACTAGGCACGATGGCGACGGTGATACAAAGCACCATGGCCAAGGTGACGAGTCGTCGCGGCGGACGTGCGCTGGTACGGTTGTGGGCCGATCTAGCTCGCAATTCGCCAAAAACCAACGAGCCTACGCCAAACATAAGCGCGGGTAACCAGAGGTAGCGCCCTAGAGCGGCTTGGGGGACGGCATGGTCGCGCACGAGGTACTTGGCCGACCAGATCAACATGATCAGGTTGACTGGAGCTGCAGCCGCGACCAACAGGCTGCCGCGGAGTACGCCGGGACGGCGTGCCAAATCTTGCATGTTTATTCGCATGCTGAGACCGTCGGGTGATTGTGGCGGCCCGAGGGAATTTAGAC
Source organism: uncultured Polyangiaceae bacterium (assembly GCA_964454965.1). GTDB lineage: Bacteria > Myxococcota_A > Polyangia > Polyangiales > Polyangiaceae > FEN-1139. The sequence continues at coordinate 212,888 of CAYVXY010000012.1, forward strand.
CGATCTTCGTCTGACCCAACGTCGAAACAGCTGTCCAAATGGGCACCCAGGCCAACCCGATGAGCGCGACGGCAAAGAAGGTCCAGCGCCAGCCAACGCGTGTCTCGAGCGCAATGGCCAGAGGTGCGCACACGGCAGCGCCAAGTGAGTTGCCCAGGTATAGCAACGCAACGCCCCGCGACCGATCCTTGAACGGCAGGACGCGGTGAACCGCCTGGGTGGCGGCTGGCATTGCCGAGGCGTTGGCGAAGCCCATGCCAACGCGGAGAGCCAGGAGCAGTGAGAAACTCACGACTAGGGAATGCAACCCAATGACCAGCGACGTTGCGGCAACGGTGATGGCCAGGGTGACTTGAGGGCCAATGCGCTGTGTGAAGCGTGCTGCTGGCAATGAGCCGACCATGAAGGCAGCAGCCATTCCGGTGGAAAGCCAACCATACTCCACGTCGGAGATTGCCAACGCAGCAGTGACTGTGGCTGCCAAAGCTGCGAGCGTTTGGCGATGAATCAGTGTGGTAAGCAGCGCAACAGTTGCCAGCGCCGTAAGGCTCCAGGCTCTCAGCCGCGAATTCTCGGACAGCACTTGGAGATCGGAATCCGGAAGCGGGGTGATTCTCTCTTGGCGGCCCCCGCGCCGAATTGCGAAATTCACGATAGCGTCTCCATCTAGCTAGCAGGCCAATTGCGTTGGCACCTTAGGTCTACTGCCCACACTGCACGTACTGACCACTGTAGGTTTGGGTCTTAATGTCGAAAATGAGTCCAGAGCTTTGAAAGATGGGTGTGTCACCGGATTTTCCGATGCACCACATGTCGACGTTTCCGCCTTTGACCGTCCCGTTCGCGTCCCAATCGAGGGGGCAGGCCGTTCCGTTGGCGTTGATCGCTTTGCCAGAGGCCAGGCTCTGGAATGCTGCGAGGAGGTCCTGTGTACCCGTGTTGATGTTGACGCTGCCGCCAGAGAGCATCCTTAGTCCCTTTGCCACGTTGGCACCACTGAGTGGTTGGTCCTTGGTGGCGGCCAAGGCATAGGCGATCGAGTAAGCAGCGTCGTATGAGGGTCCGGTGCCCGACGCCGTTGGGGATGTTCCATACCTGGCGACGTAGTCGAGGTTGAACGCATTGGCGACGGCAGTGGAGTCCGCTGCTGGGATGGTTCCAGTACCCCTAACTCGCAGACGTAGGGCATCATTGCCTGTCACGGCACTGAGCAGCTCGGGGCCCTTCGAAGGATCGATAATGAAGTAGTACGGGCGATTGCTTACCGTCCACTGTTGCTCCAGGGGCGTCAAGACTTTCGTGATCGACTCTGCGGTGCCAGCCAAGACCACGATATCGGGGGCAAATGCCACCTCTTTTGCTACGAGCGCACTCTGATCGGCCTGCTTGTAGTCGTACGGGACGACATGTACATTCCCTGTCGCGCTTCCGGCGTTGGTCACATCGGATAGCGGTTTGCCATTCAGAATGAGTCTGTCGAGCGAGGTGCGCGTCCCCGTGCCGAGGGCGTCGTTGCGGTAGATGATGGAAAGCTTGACGGTCGGCAATGAGCGTTCCGTCTTGAGCACGCCCTCGAGATCGTTGATCTGCTTGATCATCAGCTGAGCGCGCTGATCGTCCGATGGGATCATGAGCCAGGTCAGATCGGTGTCGAGTAGGTCGGAAATGCTCGCTGCCACCGCACTTGGACTCAAGACCGCAACGCCAGCCTGAATCGTCACCTTGTTCGAGACATCGAGGGTATCTTGACTGGTATTCGGTCCGACGATTGCCGGGACCTTGACGTCTTGAACCAAGTGCGTTGCCGCGCGGACTAGATCCGCTGAGCAGTTGCAGGACACCATGACGAGGGGACGCGCTTCACCCGCCTTGCTGGACGGGATCCCCCCGGAGGCATTGATCTCTTCTACTGCCAGGGTGGCGCTCTGCTGCCGCGGTATGTTTTGCGTTGCAGTCGTACCTTGGGTTTGGAATAGGGACCCAATGACGATGGCCTGGTCGTTTAGGTAGTCGCCGGTGACCAGCGTGCAGTCTTCACTAACGAGCGTGACGCATAGCCCGGTTGAGCGCTGACACACCGCAGGGACAGTTGTTGGGACAGCGCCGCCATCGGTGGAGGTGCCCGCCCCCGCTAGTGCATCGACCGCGGCGTGTGTTGCCAAGTCCGTACACTCTGCGTTCGTCTTGCAGATAAATCCGTTGGCGGGCTTTATTGTGGTGTCGGAACTGTCCACGGTGAGCTTGTCCAGCCCAATCACCTGACTGCAGGCCAGCAGCGTGGTGACTGTCAGCAAGCCGGTGGAAAGTAGCGAGAGACGCATTATGTTTCTAGGCATACATCCCTCCACTGGGGGAATCGGTAGCAAATTCAGCAGGTGCCGATGAATTGATGGCGCCAATCCACTGGAATCGGATCGACGAACTGTTGTGCTCGAAGTTGTCGTAGCCACTGCATCTGACCCCAACGTCAACGTTTCAGAGATTCTTAAGAAGAACGGGCGACGTGCCGTCCGTCGCAATGTGATCGCGACGCCAACAAGGCTTGGTGCCGAAGGGCATACATCGTTGCTGGCTGTCTGCCTCGCCATCGAGTCAAAAATGGCGGTTGGCAGTCAAGTGGTATTGAGCGCGATTGCGGAAAGGGCCAGATGAGCCAAATCGTCAAGACCGAGCATCCATTCGCACCGACGCGGAGGATTATGAGGACCGGCATCGTGGCCAGTCTGCTGAGCATGCTACTCTGGCCTGTCGCTGTACGAGCCGAAGAGGAAGCCAGATCGGCCGACATTGCAGCGGCGAGGGAACTCGCGATTGAGGGCATGAAATTGGCGGACGCCGGTCAATGTGCTCAAGCTATCGAGAGGCTGTCGCGCGCCGAGAAGTTGCACCACGCCCCGATTGTCCTTGGGCGCCTCGGTGAATGCGAGATTGTGGAAGGCAAGATCGTGGATGGCACGGAGGACCTGCGACGACTATTGCGCGAACCTCTGCCGAGCAATCCGCCACCGACACTTACGAAGGCACGTGAGCGTGCACAAGTCGCCTTAGATGGCGCAAAACCCAAGATTGCGTTCCTATCCATCTCCGTGCGCGAGCCAGACACGGACGTGACAGTGACGGTAGACGGCCAGCTCGTTCCTGCTGCGCTGTTCGATCGAGGGCGACCAACGGATCCTGGTGAGCACGTCGTGGAAGCTTCGGCGCCGGGCTATCTCAAAAATACCCGACAGATAGCCCTTGGCACGGGCGAAAAGCAGGAGCTGGTGTTCAAGCTCACCGCGGATCCGCAGGCAGTCGTTGCTGTGAAGGACGCAAGCGCAACCGATGCTTCGGTTGCAAAGCAGTCTCAGCCGACCAAACGTGAGCCAAGGTCGGGCGCCAAGCTGCAAGCGCCGCCTACCAACGAGCCCGCGTCGACAAGTGCGAGTCATGCGTCAAGCTATGTCCTTTGGTCCGTGGGAACGGCTGCGGCTGCCGTGGGTGGGATCTTCGGCTATCTTGCCATCAAGGGCAAGAATGACCTGGATGCGCAATGCCCGAACAATCTGTGTCCAGCGGCGTCGCAGTCCCAATTCGATTCGGCAAAGCGAGATGCCCTGCTCTCGACCGTCCTGCTTGCAAGTGGCGGAGCAGCTCTGGCGATTGGCACGGTGGTTTACCTAGTGGCTGGATCCAGTAGTGAGGAGAAGCCACCTACTACAGCACGCTTGACTGCTCAGCCAGTACTCGGATTGGGGCAGCTCGGCCTTCAAGGGACATTCTAGGCCATTTGAGCCAACCACCCACTCGTTCGACGTTGACGACGCATCGTGTCGGCAACGTCGGATGCGCGCAGTTCTTCGAGGGACCGCGTGACTCGAGTCAGTGTGCCGCCGTCGGCTTGGCGGAGCTCCGTAGGGCGATGCCGCGGTCGGGGCGAGAGCGAGTGAAGCGTGCGCGCAAGTAGGAACGTTGGGCAACGACCGCTGCGCCAGCACCCAGTGCGGCGACGACGAGTCCCATGACCAGTCCGCGCACAGTTCCATCAGTTCCACCATAGAACCAGCCAAGTGCGCTCGAAGCCGTCGCGACGGCCAGGGATGCGATGGCGCCACGCGTGGCGTCGAACGGGACTGGGGCATCTGCGACGAATGCGGGATATTCCGCGTCACAGACACAGCACCAGCCCCTTTTTCCAATCGGATGTTTTGGACACGCATAGCCCTTACACGTAGGGCAAGTGTCACCGAAACTCGGGCTTCCGCATAGGGCGCAGGGAATTTGCCGTGGCACATCGAACGGTGTCTGCTGCTCGGAACTCTTGACCCGTGTTGCAGATTCGTTTTCCGTTGGCTCGTTGGCGTCGGTGCTACCGCGGTTTTGATGCAGAGTTCTCTCGTGCAACGACGATAGTTCGTCCCACATTGCATCCAATTGCGCGGCAGAAATATCAAGATAGCTTGCGGCTTCATGCTGGGCGACCATCGCTAGGTCTGCGCGCGTAGCGCCGTTGGACATCGCATGAACCAAGAGGTCTGCCAGTCGTAGTGTTTGCACGAGCGAGGCATTCAGCGGCGAACTCTCATACGCTCGCGTTGGTTCGTGGTGCCATGCGACGATCTTGGGGATGGGATCGGGGATGTTCCAAGCCTTCAGGACGTGAGCACCGAGGACGCCATGGTCGAAGCCGTATTCTCTGCGCTCGTTCACGAAAAGCAGGTCGGGGTGGCAGAGACATTGGTCGAAGATACAATGGTAGCGATCGCCGTACGTCTCGAGGAGCATCACTTTGCCAATATCGTGCAGGACTCCTGCGGTGAACAGATCCTCAGCCGGCAGCCCCTGATGTGTTCCGAGGTAGCGACAGAAGGCGCCCACGATGGCCGAGTGCTCGAGCACCGAGACTGCAGGGCCATCTTCTGAATCGAAGAGATCGAGTACGGCGGCAGTCGTAGCCATTTGGTGTAAGTGTTTCGAGCCAACGAGCGTGACCGCATGGCGCACGGACGTACAGCGCTGTCGGAGCCCGAATCCCGCGGAATTCACGACGCGAAGCAGTTTGGCTGACAGAGCGGGATCCTGTTCGAGTACCTGGACCATCGCGCTCACCTGGCCATTGTCTCGACTGGAAAGTTCAGCAAGGCGTCGTGCCGACTCGGGGAATGGCTTGGCGCCAAGGACGGTTCCGGCAGTTGCAGCCATGCTTTTCGCCGCGGCATCCTCGGCGGCTTTTACATCCGTTGTGCCGAACCATAGCTCTTCGTCGATGAGGACGCGCGGGGCGACAGCGGGCCCTCTGTTGACTCTTGCGGTGGTTGTCGTCATGCGGTCTTCTTTCGTGCTTCGCCTGCAAGTCGGGAGAACGGCTCATTGACCCAGGGTCCTAAGGACCCGAGGACAGAACGGCGGGATGACAGGACGCACCCACGCCACGAGTTTCGTATCGCGCCAAGGTTGGTGGTGAGCCATCGTGCCCGCTTGTATGTCGACCGTGCCGATGTGGCAGAAGTGGCGTTCCATCGTGCACGCGCTGCAGCGCATGCAGCGCGTGCAGCGCATGCAGCGCGTGCAGCGCGTGCAGCGCATGCAGCGCGTGCAGCGCGTGCAGGGCAGTACTTGGCGACGCCTATGGTCTGGCGATCGCGGACTGGGTTCCGAACCTGTGTCCAGGGTAGGGATCTGTGGGTCTTGGCGAGGGTACGGTGGCGAGTCGAGTACTTTCGAGGCATTGGCTGGCAATCGACCAGTGGAGGCACAATTGACGAGCGCTCGAGGACTTCCTTCGCTTAGGCTATTTGTCCCCCTAGTTAGCGCCTGGTGGAAGCATGACCAAGACGTCGAATGTCTTTAACGACAGCAGTCCCGAATTGTCTCGCGGCAGGTGTCTCGAGCCGAGCACCTGCTCGTCGGGTTCCGTGCTGAAAGTGAGCGCAATCGCTCCGAGGGATATCATCGATGGACTGCCGGAAGAACTGTTGAGGTGGCTCCATGAGGATCTCGACCGAAAGACTCTTCCTCGCCTTCTGGCACAGCAGGTTTCACAGATCGACTTCGAGTCGGTCATCGTAGACCGGCTGTTTCCACTGCGTGACAACCGGGCCTTCATTCAACGGCTGCGTGGCCACTGCCATGCAACGGCGACTGCCGCCGGGATGATTGCGGAAATGAAGGGACGGTCTGCACGAGTTGCGACGGTGTGCGGATGGCTTCACGACATTGGTATCGCTTCATGCATCAAGCACGCTGACGAAGTCTCACCGATTGCCGACGATGAAGCGCTTGGGGTTCTGTGGCCAACCATCATTCGTTCGTCGGCGCAACATGGCATTCGCTTGGCGTCGCGCTGGCGTCTGCCAAGTGCCATTCGTCACGCCATTCGCGACCACGACGGCTTCGTGACACTTGGTTCACCCAATCCCATTGTGGCTGCGACCGTGATTGCGGAACACATTGCAGCCCTCATCGGCAGTGCCTTTCACGAGGTAGCGCCAGCGAATGCTGTGGATCGAGCCATGTCCGTCTTGCAGCTGGGGGAGGGGGAAGTCCTATCCGTCGCGGCCCGCACTGAGAAGCTGCTCAGGCATTCGCGCTCGATTCGGCCAACTACGCGATTTTCCTGGGGTGCGTAGCCTGCGTAGCCTGCGTAGCCTGCGTAGCCTACATTCCCTGGAAGTCGGAAATCGTCTTGTGATGGCGTACTGCAACGGCACAAGTGACAGCACTCACCAGAACATGATAGGCGACGGATTCACTCAGCTAACGTTTACTACCAGAATAGTGACGGGAGCTATTGGGTCTAGTGGACTTCAAGTAGAGTTGGGTGTTGCGGCGGCTGGCTCTCCTCGGCCGCGCGGGGACTTCCAGCGCGGGACGATGTGTGCCTGCAGAACATCCCGATAGAGTCCAATATGGGCGCAGTGGTCCATCTTGTCGTTCCCTGAGTAGCCACGCTCGTGAAAGCCCTCACGATCGAAGCGGGAGATCAAATCGAGCCCCATGACCTCCGCCGTTCGCCGCCGAGCACGCAACGGTTTTCCGCCCACCGACCATATCAGCCAGTGTGCCGTTTCGGTGGTCGAGGCATAGCCAGGTGGAATGATCGAAGAGTGGCTAAAGAAGAAGAACCCCTGCCCAGTGGCGGCTCGTTTTGCAAAATCGACGACACTCGCAATCTGCAGACCATTGACGTGGCCATCGACGTAGCCAGCATGCAACGCGTCGAGTAAAACGACAGCATCAACGCGGCGTCCCAGCGGCTGCTCCAAGATCTTCTGGACAGCACCGTATCCAGCGCTCCATGCAGACAGTCCGATGTGGGTCGCATGGGCACGGGTGTTGTTGGTGCGGCGAGACACCGCCGACTCCACACTACGCAAGTAGCCCTCGAATGCCGTGGGTGATACGAAGGCATTCTCGTACGCTCCAGAGCCAATCCCGAGATCGACGGATGCCAATACCGCACCATCCATGACAGTAACCCACTCCTTGCGAACTGCCTCGTGGCCATGGAAATGGAACATGACGTCGAACCCGCCGTCGCGACGGATCCCGCCACGAGCGGGCTGAATGTACTGCCCCATGGCTACGTCTCGGCGCCATTGCCCGTAGACCCCAAATCCGGGATCTGGCGACATGCAGGGATTGATACCGCGCTCCTTCGCTGTCTTCTGCTGCTGGGTCGCCGGGCTGGGCTTGGCGGTCACCCATTGCGGAAGCTCATCCTTCGCAGCATTCGACGAGCCCGGATAGCTGGCGGCTCCCGCAGTTAGACTGACGGCTACCAGGAGCCGTAGCGAGCGAGACGTCGGTGTGCGCACGGGCAGGACCATGCCGCGTCCATCACAATGTTGCAAATTTGTCGAGAATCGAGCGAATCGGGCGGCGCTTGGGCATCGCTGTGGACCGCGCACTAGGACCTTCCAGAAAGCTTCCCGCGCAGTCGTGAGCGACCCACGGTGGGTGTTCATTGACATTGGAGGCTTGCATTGGTTGGCGTTCCGCTCATCAATGGACGGCGCCATGGCGCGGTGAATCTCGCCATGCGTTTCTTATTGAGTCGAATGGGGGCCTGGCCCAACAATTGCACTGAACATCAAGCGTGAGTCGTATCGGATCGAGGTCGGAGCTCACTGCTCGACTGGGAACACCCGCTGGGACTGGCTCGGCACGCCGCCGCGCCGGTCGGGTAGACATGGTGTACCTGTTGGCCGTCGATGTTGCTCACTTGCCGTCCTCCGGTCGCTGGCTTCTCGACCTTGCCTTGCGGGAACGCTCCAGATGGTTGGCCGAAGCCTCCCGCAGGGCGCCGTCGGCTTTGGTTCTGATTACGGATGAGGCGATCGAGTTCTACACGAGTGAGCCGGACCACCTTCTAGCCATACGACCCCAGCTAAGACTTCTGACTGAGCAGACTCGTGGCGTGCCGGAGTATCGCGGCGCGCGCATCATCGAGCAGACCGGACCTCGGGCACTGCGGAGGGTGATGAATTTCGCCGCCGGGCTTTGGACGGACGCTCGGGGTGCGCATCGCGCTGCTGCCGAAATCCAGAATGCCGCCGCATTGGCCACCGCTCAACACACGCTTTGCCCGATGCTGACGTCACTATTCCAGGCAGCTGCGGCAGTCGGTTGTCGGGTGGCTCGCGAGTCGGTGTTGCATGAGCCGCGGCTTTGCGCAGGCGCGCGCGACCTCGAGGTCCCAAATGTTGAGCGCATCATCGAGGAAGAGCTTGCCAACTTCAGTATGCGAGCGACGTCCTGTCTGCGGCATCAGCGACCACTGTTGATGTCCCAGGCAGTACGACCGTCCGCAATCGATCCGTCCGAGCCAATGAGTCAGAGCCGTCTGCGGATAGCCGTTCCCGTCGACCTCCGGATCCTCTACTGCGACGCCAAGACAAAAGGCGCCTGAGGCCGAGGCCATGTTTGCCGAGGCTGGACAAGGGACTTTCGCAGTCGGTTTCAGGCTTTTCGACCGGTTATGCTAGAGCATCTTCGCAATGGTTCTTCCGGTTCACCGGCCCAGGACTGTTCAGATTGAAAACACATTTGAGCCGTTTGGGCCGGAGTAGGCGACTGCACGGTGTAGGTTCAAGATTTTTGGCTGAACCTGTGAAGCAAACTCGCGAACACCACAGACCATTATCGACGTAGTTGGTGCCAGGCTGATGCTCGAAGTATCGCGGAACCAAATTTGGCAGAGCGAGTGTGGACGCCCGCTAACGAATCAATATTGACGAGAGCAGACGGATTTGCGGCAACAGATCGAACAGTTCTGGCGAGTGGGATCTGCAGCGGTAAGTTATACGCGCGTGGCGGATTGCCGAACGTCGCTGTGCTGATTCGGGAATTCGAGACCAAGGTTCCTCGTCGTTCGAAGGGCGGGAGAAAGCAAGCAGATGGCGGCAGCGGCGAGAGAGAGTGTGCGCGTGAAATCGAACCATAAGTCTATCGAGATCGACAGTCCGGAGTTCGACGACTTTTTTCGTCGCGGTGACGAGCCAGCTCATGGGCCCGATACTCTCCAGCCGGTTGTCGACATAGCGCATGAAGACGAAGCGGATCGGCAAGCGTTGCGTACTCCAGCGCAAGTCGCACGCAGAGCGAAGTTCATCAAGCTCGTCTCTTTGACCATGGCATTTCTGACCCTCGGTTCTGCAAGTGCATTCACCTACAAGGCAGTGCAGGGGCACAGGCCTACGGTAAGCTTCTCTGCGCGTTCGGTGGTGCAAATGGGCTCCGACTCGGCCGTTGCAGCGCAAGCGCTGCACGAAGTCGCTCATCCGAGTTCACCAGTCGCAGAACCTATCGCAGCGGTTGCGGAAGCAATTCCGGTAAGGCCTTCGTTGCCAGCCGTCAGTGAACCTGAGCAAACGTCAGACGGTATCTTGAAGCCGGATTCGCGCGCACACGAGCCGAAGGCGCCCGAACCAGTCGTTGCGAAAGAGCCGCCGAAAGCAGCCTCCGCAGCATCGGCCCCCGCGGTGGCTGCTGCGAATTCCACGGCCGTTTCCCAGAAGAGCGAAGCGAAGCCCTCCGCTGCGAAATCCCAGGGATCAGCGAAGTCAGTTGTCGCAGTGCCTTTGGTCGTGGCAAAGCCCGCCGTCAAGGTCGCGTCGCCCGTGAGCGGGCGAGCAAGGTCTGTGGCTCCAAAGCTGACCGTTGTGAAGAAAGTGGGACCGAAACCGGCAGACTACCGTCCGCCGACGGCGAGCTTTTCCGACTAGACTTTCGCACCGTCGATCCCTCACACTGTCGCGAATCAAACGAGGTCCCGCTGACCAGCGGTGAAGACTATCCATGAAGAGCATTCCCACTCATTGCACCATTGCATGGATCCTGGCAGGTGCAGCGACTGCAGTTGCGCAGGTACCAGCTGAGAAATCCAGCGAAGGCGCCAACAAAGCCGATAGCGTCAAGAGCGTCGAGAAAGCCGACAGCGCCAAGAGCGCCGACAAGGCCGCGAAGTTAGATGGCGACGCGCAGCCAGCGCCGAAGGCGGACGCTGCATCCGTCCAGAATACAGCGGCTGCGACAGCAGCGGCACCGAAGGATGCCGCTGCTGCGAGCGTTACCAATAACGATCAACAGCGCAAGGCTGCGCTGGCTGTCGCCAATACGCTGGATGGCCCCACTGGGCTCCTGCGAGTGATGTCGGCAGACTCATCGGAGCAGGGAACCTTTCGGGTCTCTGCGACGGGTACCTTCTACACTGGCTCAGGGTTTCTTTGTCCGCAATGCGAAGACGTCAACGGCAACGTACTATCTGGGAAGGACAGTGTTGGCTATTCAGCGACGCGGCTACAGGCCTCGATCACGCCGCTGAGCTTCCTTGAGGCATTCGGCTCCATGCGTTTTCGATCCGTATCGAACGACCACGGACAGCCGCGAGTGATTCAGATCTCGGGTGATACCATCTTAGGCGCGAAGGCCTTCATGCCTTACCAGCCTGGGCGCATCTTCACCTTTGGTGGTGGCCTTCAGCTGTCGTTGCTCGCCAAAAATCGCAGTATTGGGCCGGCCGTGGCCAACGTGGATCTACTCACTGCGGGCACTTTGGATTTTCGCGAACTGCCTACAGAGAAGCGCTTCCCGTTGCGCATACATGGCAACATCGGGTACCGGTTCGACAACACCGGCAGCATTGCCGACGATATCGAAGCGAAGCGTGCCCCGACAGCGGCGAATGATCCGCTCGTGCCCAAACGCGTCTCCCGCATCGAGCGGTTTGGATTCGGCGTGAACCGCACCGACGCCATACGGATTGGGCTTGGGGCTGAATGGGTTTTCGCCTACGCGCGGCCCTTCGTCGAATGGTCGATGGAGGTCTCCGCCAACCGTCAAGGATACAAATGCCGAACGCGCGACGTCAGTCTCGGAGATAGATGTCTCGATAGCACTCGCGAGTTTGCCGCTTTGCCCTCGCGTCTGTCGTTTGGTGTTCGCGGATATCCTTGGGATTCGACTTGGGCCGAAGGCGTGATGCTGCTGGCTGCTGTGGACGTCGGAACGGGAGCGACATCGCGGTTCGTCGAAGAGACGATGCCGGAGCTGCCATGGGCGATAACTTTTGGTCTTGGCTATTCTGGCGGTGCACGACCGCGCGTCGAGATTACGCGCGTGGTGGAAGAGAAGACCGTCGAGGTAGCCAGCCAACTGCCGCCAGAACTCTATCTCCAGGGCAAGGTGACGGAACAAGACTCTCCCGCCCCAATTGCCGGCGCGACGGTCCAGATCAAGGATAGCGACAAGAACGCGCTGCTTACCGATGACAACGGCGGGTTCCGCACAGCGTCGCTGCAGCCGGGAAAGTACGTTCTGCGTGTGAGCAAGGACGGCTATTCTGCGACCGAGTGTGAAGCGACCATCGAAGAGCCAGTCGACAAGGACAAGCCGGCGACCTCTTCCGGAACTCGCCCGACGGCGGCGACCGAAGTCTCGTCCTGCAACATGGCACGCTTGCCCTCGGTTGCAGCCATCGTCGGTGTGTTGCGCGATGCGGAGACCACTCAGTTCGTCCAACATGCATCCGTTACGGTATTCGATCCGAAGGGGCGAAAGGCCAGTCTCGAGACGGACGAATACGGAGCCTTCAGGTTCGAGAAGGTTCCGGCTGGAACCAGCAAGATCCAAGTGTCGGCCGAGGGCTACTTGCCTAGCGGCACCGAGGTGGAGCTGAAGGCGCGTGAGAACGCTTCTGTCCAACTGACAATGCATAAGCGGCCGAAACTAGCCAACGTCACTGTGACGAAGAACGAGTTAAAGCTGAAGCGGCAGGTCCATTTCCTTCATGATTCTGCGGAAATTTTGCAGGATTCGATGGGGATCGTCGAGGAGATCGCCGAGGCATTGCGCAGCCATCCGGAGATTACCCAAATCGAAATCCAGGGTCACACGGATGATTCGGGCACGCCTGACCACAACAAGAACTTGAGCACAAAGCGAGCCAATGCGGTGCGCGATGCACTTTTGCTGGTCGGCATCGAGTCGAATCGCCTCGTGGCGCGCGGATATGGCCAAGAAAAGCCCTTGGTTCCCAACAAGACTGAGCCCAATCGTGCCAAGAATCGCCGGGTCCAGCTGATGGTTGTCGGCCAGTAGTCGCACCAGCGGCAGAGGCAGATTTGGCAAGGGCGTCGGAACGCGCCCTTGCCAAACCGTGTGCTGGCACGACCAGGGTTAGTTGTCGGCGTCGACGGGGAACGTCGACTTGCACGTGCCATATTGTCCGTCCATGGGTCAAGCCTGAAACCTGGAGGCATCGCGTGGCGGCTCCCGCTGCTGCGACCTTCATAGCCCAGGGATTCCACACTGCGCAAAAAGTTCCGGGATACTCGGTGCATTCGGGTCGAATCGCCGCCCAAAAGCACCCTGAATCGCCGGGATTGCGGGGGCCGCCGTCAAACGGTAAAAATTGACCAAGGCTCGCTGTCCATGTCGCATTTCCCTAGCAATTTGGGCTAGGCTCTGCCCGAAAGAGGAGCCCAGAATGTCCAAAGCCCTACCGTTGACCCTGCTTGCGTTCGCGCTGCAGGGCTGTCTCATTAACAGCGTCACGAAGCTCGATCCCGCGGCCTCGAAGGTTGAGTTGGTTCCCGAAACAGAGAAGCCCGGTGAGTGCAAGTTGTTGGGCAAGATCAACGGCAGCTCGCACGCCGACGATGAGAAGGAGGCAAAGAAGGGGGCCGAGAACGAGATGCGCAACAAAACTGCGGCACTCAAAGGGAACTACGCCGTTGTCGAAAGCGTTCGGGGTGGTCGCGTCGGCACGACCAATCAGCGTGAAGTCGTAATCAACGGCAAGGCTTACTTCTGCAAGACACTCGACGATCAGCTGGCCGAAGAGGAGAAGGTACAGAAGGCCATTCAGGAGAAAGAAGACGCTGAGGCCAAGGAGAAGGCCGACCGAGAGGCGAAACTCGAAGAGGCCAAGGCCAAGGCCGAAGAGGCCAAAGCCAAGCGCGAGCAGGCGGAGAAGGATCGCGAAGAGAAGGAAGCGGCCGAAGCGAAAGAGAAGAAGGAGAAGAAGAAGAAGGGCAAGAGCGACGACTAGCGGAGCAGGCCGCAGCGCCGCCTGACTCTAGCGCGAGCTCGGCGGTCACTTGGGCTGAGGGGCGATGGGCCATCGAACGGATGGCTGTCGCCGTTCAAGTATCTGCAGGAGAGGCGGTGTTTCGACGTGATGGCTCCGCTCACATCGACAGCTCCACTCCGTTTGTGCTCACGCCCGCCGTCGCCGCGTCCTAGATTCTTGCGCGAGGCAGATTCACTCCGTTGTGGCACCAACAGTTGCGGGCTCGCAACTGGTACCATTGTCGGTGTCGGGCGTGGTTGTGGCACACCAGGCGAACTTGCCTGAGCCGTTCGGGAAGCGCGCAAAGGACTGGTTCGCCTTTGCCGTGACATAGTCGACCGAATCAATGAGCTTGCCCTCAGGATTGCTGAATACGAGCCGATCGCCGTCCGCGCCCAGACCGAACGGCATGATCGATGGGTCCACGGTGTCACCATCTGCCCGGACAACCAAGTAGCCTCTAGGTCCGATTGCCGAGCCTACAGGCAATTCGTATTTGTACCACTTGGTGACGTTGTCGCTGAGGAAGTACCCCTGCAGGACTACGGTGCGATCCATTGGGTTGTAGAGCTCCACCCAGTCGTACGAGTTCCCATCAGCGTCGGGAGTCTGGTTCTGCGGAACGAGCTCGTTGATGACCACTCGAACGTCCGTGATCATCCCGGGCGAAGTGTCCACGGTGCCACAGCCGCCGAGAGCGAGAGTCAAGATGCCGGAAAGTGCCGTCCGCGAGTCGATGTTCATTACCGCTGGTCCAATCCTTCGGTGGCCAGTCAACGCTTGTACCACTGCCGGCTAGTGTCCTCATAGAAGGCGGGGAGGTCAAACTTCGGACGGGCCAACTGGGCTTAGCCTAGGATCTTTGGATTTGGTTGGTGCCGCTTGAGGCAGGGGCGGTTGACACATTTCTGCCGTTTGTGCGGGCGACAGGCAAATGGGGCATACGGACGGGCCGACCGGGAAGAACGTTGCTGTCGAATGGGACCGCGTGCATTACCCGTCGAGGAGCATGCGGACCTTCTTCTTGAGCTGATCGGCAGTAAACGGCTTAGGCAGAAATGGGGTACCAGGCTCCAGAACTCCTTGGTGTCCCAACGCGTCGTCGGTGAATCCCGACATGTAGAGCACCTTAAGTTGGGGCTGCGTTGCGTGCAGACGATCGATCAGTTCTCGACCGCTCATATGTGGCATCACGACGTCGGTGACCACCAAATGAATGGGATCTTGACAGGTCTGCCACAGCTCGATGGCAGTCTGTCCGTGGTCAGCGAGCAGCACGCGGTAGCCAACCTTGGACAGCACGCGACGCAACAGCGAGCGGACTTGGGGATCGTCTTCGACCACCAGCACCGTCTCGGTTCCTATCGTTGGAGGTGGGCTGCTGGTAGCGACAGCGTGCACTTCTGGGACCGAATCATCACGCGGGAAGGAGATCCGAAAGCAAGTGCCGACGTTTGGCTCGCTGTAGAGGGTTATGTGCCCGCCGCTTTGCGTGACGATGCCGTATACTGTGGCAAGGCCCAGTCCGCTGCCCTTGCCCACACCCTTCGTTGTGAAGAAGGGCTCGAAGACATGGCCTTGCACCTCTTGACTCATGCCGCAGCCATTGTCCGTTACCGTCAATTGGGCATGCGGCCCCGCTTTGACGCCCACGTGTTGTTCCGCGTATTCTTCGCTGAGACTGACGTTGCCAGTCTCGAGCGTGAGCTTGCCCCCATGGGGCATGGCATCGCGTGCGTTGACGGCGAGATTCAGGATGATCTGTTCGACTTGGAGCGCGTCGGCTCGGATCTGGACCAAATCCGGCGCCAACGTCATCCGCATTTCAATGTCTTCGCCCAGCAATCGACCGAGGAGCTTGCTCGAATTTTCCACGATACTGTTCAAGGATACGATTTCGGGCGTCAGAACCTGTCGGCGGCCAAATGCCAACAATTGGCGCGTGGCAGCGGCGGCGCGTTCGCTTGCCCCCATCGTGGCCTCGAGGTCGGCGCGAATGGGTGATTCCGCAGGTAGACCTTCGATCGCCTGTTCGAGATTCCCGATGATACAGGTCAACAGGTTATTGAAGTCGTGGGCAACCCCGCCTGCCAGTCGTCCCACGCTTTCGAGGCGTTGCGCTTGGTGGATCCGTTCTTCCAATTCGCGTTCGCGTGTCACGTCACGCGTGATGGTGAGCAGGTAGGGCTCGCCGCCGGCCGAAATCGTCCGTCCTGAAAGCCTTCCAGTGAGTCGCGAACCATCTCGGCGCTGAAATGGGGCTTCATAGTTCTCGATGCTGCCTTGGGCGAGGAGCTGGTCGATGACGGCTTCCCGGTCTGCGCGATCGACCCAAATGTCCAGATCCTCAGAGGTCACACCAATGGTTTCGGCCTTGGAATACCCCGTCATGCGACAGAATCCCTCATTGACGAGCACGTAGCGACCAGTCTTGCGGCTGCTAATGGTCACAGCCTCGGGGAACGCCGAGAACGCGGCTACGAGGCGTTCCTCGCTTTCACGCAGCGCCTCGATTGCCCGATTGTGTTCCGTCAAGTCGTGCAGATAGACGAGCGAGTACATGTCGAAGTCGAGCACGGTGACTTCGGCAAGAACCGTTCTGCCGTTCTTGCACGTTACCTCGACATCGCCGCCCGACGTCGGGCTGTGCTCATCGCGAGATCGGCGCAATGCGGCGCGCAGACGTGCGTCTGCGGATGCGCGGTCGGTGGCACTTGGAAACGCACGACCGAGAAAAGCCTCCCACGTGCCAATCTCGGCCGCAGCGTACCCAAGAAGCTCACGAGCGGAGTCGTTCCAAAGAACGATTGTCTGCATCGATTCGAGCACTAGAGCCGGTATCGGCGCCGCACCCAACGCGAGGTTCGTGATCGCGAAAGCATTTTCGGCTTGGCTGGTAATAGGGGCTCCGTGGTGGGAACCTGGAGAAATTCTGGACCTCTCGGGAGTCCATGACGGCCGCCGCAGTACCGACGAAAAGCCGAAATGGCAACGGGTTGGTTATGTGGTCCTGTGTGGGCTTCTGTGGGTTACTGTGGCGGTTTCCGCCGTTTCTTTGGCATCGGCGCTGAGTTGATTGGCCGCTGCCGGGCCAGCGGTTTGACGAAATCAGTCTCGCCTTTACCTGTCGAGCGGCCAGTCTCTGGCGTGGAGTTGGCGCCAGCGAATGCCACCAGCCGAAACGAGCGCAGCGTGAGCTCTTGCTTTTCCGCAACTGCACTACCCGTTGCGGACGATCCACCCATAGTCTCGTCGCAACTTGAACCCTTGGAGTTGGGTCGAGGCTCGATGATGGGTGCTGATCGTTGGGACAGCGCCGCTTGGCGTGAGGACCACGCCATCTGCCACGGAGATGCACGCCGATTCATCCTTGATTGTACGCAGAATCCCCTTACGCTTCGGCGCACATGTCAAAGCCTAGTGCACCATGGGCTCTCGTATGGGCGGCATTGCTACTGACCTTCTCGACTGTGGCCTCAGCTGTCAACTCAGCAGAAGCTGGCTCTCCGAATCAAGACTGCCACGCGGAGAACCTTTTGCTGTTGCGCGAACCGATGCGCGCAGAGGACGTTTCGGGCAATCGGGCGCTGGTGACCGATGGCGCTGTTCCCGAAGAGGGGACGGATTGGGATACACTTTCGGCACTCATTCTCGAAACGAATTCGGGAACACTCACCTACGATCTCGGGCAAGTTCGCCAGGTTGGTGCCGTCTACCTGCAGGCAGATGCCAATGACACTTATACGGTCTCGGGTTCCACAAGCCCAGAGCCCGCGTCGTTTCAGCTGTTGACCGAATTGCCGTTGGCGGTGAATCGCGGCGCAGGTCTACGTAATCGCACCGCCACGTTCGCTCTCAGGTCAGTGCGGTATCTGCGGATCGCCGTCGGCGCGGGAGACAATGCCTATTCAGTTTCGGAATTCGCCGCATATTGCCAAGCGCCGGACCGATTTCCGCCCACCCTGGCCAGGGCTGCCATCGTGGAAGGGCCCAGTGCCACTGCGCCGAATCTAGCCTCGCAGAAGAGCATTCAGGTCGTCGACGTCACAGCAGAGCTTTGGTTGAAGCTGGCCGGCCTGCTGGCGATTGTTGCCGGAACGATCGAAGCGACGAGGCGTCGTGCTGCGCAGAAGAGGGAGAGCTGCGCTGACGCCCGAAGTCAGGCTCTCTGGGGGGATCGGCTACTGTGCGGTCTCTTCTTCACCAGCGGCTGTGCGGCTTTGATCTACGAAGTTATCTGGTTCCATCTTCTGCGCTTGGTCATTGGGGCTTCCGCCATCTCGATGGCGATCGTCCTTGCTAGTTTTATGGGTGGGATGTTTCTCGGTAGTCTGCTTTACGCCCACTTCGTCCGTCGCAGCCTGAACCCAGTTGTCGTCTACGCAGTTCTCGAGATTGGTATAGGTGTGTTCGGCCTGCTCATGCCGGTTCTGCTGCCAGCGGTCAAGTACGTCTACATTGGCCTCGTCGGGTATGGTTCGCTTGGGATCGCATTACGAGCGGTTATTGCCGCAGTGCTACTCTTGCCGCCAACGGCACTCATGGGCGCAACGCTTCCGGCAATTGCTCGGCGTTACGAACCTGGGCGTCGCGGTATGGCAGGGCTCAGTTCCTTGTACGCCGCCAACACGTTGGGTGCAGTGGCGGGTTGCTTGGTCTCGGCATTCTACTTGCTGGCCGTGTGGGACGTTTGGGTCGCCACGGTCTTTGCGGTGGTTTTGAACTTTGGCCTGGGCGCTGTGGCGTTGAGATGGCGCGAGCGACTATTCAATCCCTCAGCATCGAGACCGCCGAAAGCAGTAGAAGCGGGCGCCGCAGATGCAGCCGTGGTTCTTGGTCCAGTCTATTTGGCGGCGGCCTTGTCTGGGGTGACTTCTCTCGGAGCGCAAGTGATCTGGACGCGCCTCTTGACTCTGCTATTTGGCGCGAGCGTCTACGCGTTTGCGATCATTCTGGCGGTGTTCCTCGCCGGTTTGGGCATAGGTAGTGCTTGGGCCTCTCGGCTGCTGCGTCGAGGGTTCGATGGAACTCGTGGGCTGATGCACGGCCAGTTGGCATTGGTTCCAACGATGTTGCTCGGGGGATATCTGCTGGCAGAGGCCCTTCCCTACGGCTCTCCGCCGGGGTGGATCCCAATGCAGTCACTACACGCGTTGCACATCGTACGCGCGGTGGTGGTCGTCTTGCCGGCAACTATCTTCTGGGGGACGAGCTTCCCTTTTGCTTTGGCAGCTGCGGGCGCTGGACATGACGACACGGGCCGCTCGACGGGGCTTGTCTATGCCAGCAACACCATTGGGGCCATCATTGGCACGTTAGGCGTCAGCTTCTGGCTCATTCCCGCGTACGGTACTCATCGTGCAGGTCAGGTCCTCATTCTGATCGCTGCTATCTCTGCGGCGGCATTGTGGGCGACGATCACCCGCAATTCCGTGGCATCGCCGGCAGGGAAAGCCCCAGGGCTCGTACGTGGCAGAAGCTCTATCTGGCCGTTGGTAGTCGGCGCGCTGGGCGTTGGGTTGCTGCCAGCATTTCCTAAGCAATTTCTGGCGCACGGTCGCTATCTCATTTGGGTCGATCAGCGGGACCAATATCCCTACGTTAGCGAGGGGGCTGCCTCGACGGTTGCCGTCCATATTGCGCCGGACGGCTACAGCAATTTTCACGTGTCTGGTCGTGTCGAAGCGACGAACAATCCGAACGATCTGCGCACGGAACGGCTCATTGGTCACATCTCGGCGTTCGCTCACCCCCATCCGGAATCGGTGCTCGTCGTCGGGCTTGGCGCAGGCGTTACTGCTGGCGCGCTTACGTTGCATCCTGAGATTAGGCGGATTGTCATTTGCGAAATCGAACCGAGGGTGGTTGGGGCGACCAACCTCTTCGCCAAAGAGAACTACTCCGTGCTATCGAATCCGCGTGTTGAGGTGGTGTTCGACGATGCTCGGCATTACCTTGCCACCACGCGCGAGAAGTTCGACATCATCACTTCGGATCCGATTCATCCCTGGGTGAGGGGCAATTCAATACTGTTCTCGCGTGAGTACTACGCGATAGTGAGAGCGCATCTCAAACCCGGCGGTTTGGCAAGTCAGTGGGTGCCACTCTACGAAACCAGTGAACTTGCGATCCAGATCCAAGCCAAGACGTTCATGCAGGCCTTCGCCGACGGCACAGTATGGAATACGATCACTGACAACCGTGGCTACGACGTCGTCTTCGTGGGCAGCGAGCAACCACTGCGCATCGACGTCAACGAGGTTCAGGTGCGGATCGATCGCAGCCCGCTGCTTGAAGCGTCACTGCGTGAAGTCAAGCTCGGAGGCGCGGTTAGTCTACTTTCGACCTACGGAACCAGTGGTCGTGACATGAGCGCTTGGCTGACCAACGTTCCCGTGAATCGCGACTTCAGTCTGAAGCTCGAATACATCTCCGGGTTAGCGATAAATTCCCACGACGCCGATGGAATCTACGCCCACATGAGCGCCAATCGAACCTTCCCTGAGCAGCTATTTGCGGGCACTCCAGAGACACTGAACGGATTGAGACGGCGGATCCTCGGGGCCCCTGCGCAGTGAAACGTTGCCTGCCGGGTCATAGAGCTGGGGCGCCCGTGCGAGCTCGATGCGCAGCAATGTGGTCTCAATTCAGCCGCTCGGCTCGAAAACGAGATCCTGCGACTGGCGCGGAGACGCGGTGGGAATCGACTGCGAGTGCGACGAACTCGGAAACATTGGGCTGATATTCCGGCGTAGGCTGTCGACTCCAGTGTTCTGAATTGCACGGAATTGTTTCCAGGGACGACGATGCAGCGAAACCTTCGAGAGGGGAGTTCATCATGAAACGCATTACCTTATTGCTTTCTATCATTGGCGGAGCCGTCGGTTTGGCCGTGGGCTGTGCAACGGACTCGGGCACATTGTCTGGCGCTGGGACTTCTGGTGGAACCAATGCAACGGTCGGTGGGAGCGCAACGGGTGGCGCGGTGGCGGCTGTCGGCGGAAACAGCAGCAGTACTTCTGGCACGACTACGGAATTGGGCGGCGCGAATGCGAACGGCGGCGCGAATGCGAACGGCGGCGCGAATGCGAACGGCGGCTCGGATGCGAACGGCGGCTCGGATGCGAACGGCGGCTCGGATGCGAACGGCGGCTCGGA
>CAYVXY010000012.1:233697-271346 GCA_964454965.1 uncultured Polyangiaceae bacterium
TGCCAACGGCGGCTCGGATGCGAACGGCGGCTCCAGTGACGCGGGTGGAAGCAACGCAACGGGCGGTGCCAGCGATGCAGGTGGAACCAGCGCAACGGGTGGCACAGCTGCAAATTCAGGCGCTGCGGGGATGTCGCCGGTGGCCTGCGCGCACAAGGTCCTGCCCAACGCCAAGGCAGATTTCTTGGACTTCAGTGTGTTCAAGACCGATGGCACTTGGGGTGCTTCGTCGGGCACCGGCGCAGGCCTGACTGGGGGTACATCCAAGTACAATGGGACCGATTGCACCATCGCTTTCGACGGCGCGGGCGGTAGCCTCAAAATCACGTCGTCGCTCGTAGCGAGCGGCTATTCAGGGCTCACCTTCTGGTTTGGCCCCTGCATCGATTTGACCACTCCGACCGCCTACACAGGGATACAATTCTCGATTGCTGCCACGACTACGGGCGAAGTTGTGACGAAGCTGATGATTCAAACGAACGCGGACTATCCAGTGGACACCGCCAACAAGAAGGGTGCCTGCCTATGGACCGACGAGTCCACGAAATGGTCAACCTGCGCCAGTCCCTCAGCTAAGGTGACCGTTACTGACGTGGCAACTGTGATTAAGGTGCCCTTTGCTGACATCACGGGTGGCTCGCCGACAGCCGGGGTCGATGTTAACGAGCTCGTCGGGTTCCAGCTGCAGTTTGAGTGCAATTCGGCGGATCCTTGCACGCTCGACGCCACACTCGACGACGTTGCCTTCTACCAGTAGTCCCAGCAAGGCGATGCGGGTTCTCCTAACCTGCAACAGCCAAGGGCTACTGCTGAGCAAGCGGCGCGCGCGAGAGTATCGTACGCGCCGCGTCGTCGAATTGCGCCAGCTGGGAGCGGAGTGACTGGCTCTACGGCGCTGTGTGCCGCCGGGCATATTCGGCTGCCACCAGCATGAGTGCCCCCCCGAACAGCAGCCGAACGAACTGGACGGTTTCCCCGAAGCAGACCAGGGAAACCAACACTCCAAGTGGAATCTTGACGTCGTTCATTACTGCAAGCAGCGCTGTTGGTACACGCAGCGCCCCATCATTCCAGAGAAAGAAGCCAAGCCCAGATGCGACGCAGCCAAGGTAGAATAGGACAGCGCACTCGGTGGATGTTAGGTGCGCCAAGGCGGAGGAAATGTGGCCGGCAGTAAACGGGAGAGTGACGACGACGGCACCCAAGTACATCCAACCGAACAGCGCGCGCTCCGTGACGTCGAGATGGCGTTGTCGAACCCGACGGAATAGAATCTGACCCAAGGCGAAGCAAGCGTTCGAGGCTTGGATCAACACTATGCCATGCCAGGGCGCACGTCCGAAACCGTTTGCGCCAGTTACCACTGCCGCGCCAGTCATCGCTAGCAGCGCCGCCACGAGCGGTCGCAGGGTGAGCCGGCGACACAGAACGTTCTCGCTCAGGCAGACCCAGATCGGCGTCGTGATGGTCAAGAGGGCGACTTGGTACGCTTGCAGACTGCGGAACGCCCAGAGGTAGAGCAAGTACATCGACCCGAATTGCAGCGCGCCGAGTAGGCCGAGCTCAGCGACTCCGCGGGGGCCGAGCTTGCGTGGTCGTAACCACGGCAAGAAGACCGCAAATGCCAAGCCGAGGCGTGCAAAAGCGACGAAGCTCGGATCGACCCCAGCCAGGTAGCGCTTGATCAGCCCGAAGGAGAACGCCCAGAGGAGCGACGTGACGAGCAGTGAGAGCATCGAATGGACGCTTATACCGCATGACCGACGGTGGCGTCCGGCGCGCTGGGGCTTCTCGACGCCGCTGACATGGACCCAAGCACACTCGAGCCAAGGCCATCCGAATAGGCTACTTCTCGTGCGAACCATGAGCACGCGTCATTGCAAGCCGCCCGTAGCTGTAGCGGCTGAAGGTGCCCGCTTTCCCTGGGTTTTGCGCGAACTCCAAGGTCTCGAGCAAATTTCTGTAGCTCAAGTCCGCCGATCTCAGGTACTACGGAAAGAGCGATGAAAAGCCGTACCTGGATCCGATGGGCGTTGTGTTCATGGCTTGTCTGCTGCGCGGTTGGTTGTGGTGGAGCCATGCCAATCCAACCCAGCCAGTCGGCTGCGGCCCGCCCCAGCAGCTCGACGGCTGCCCCAGCACCCGCAGCTCACGCGCCAGCGGCCCAGGCAAGCGAGGCCCAGGCAAGCGAGGCCCAGGCAAGCGAGGCCAAGTCAAGCGCAGCCCAACCGAACGTCGGCGTTGCTGTCGCACAGTCCGAGGCCAAACCCGAGCGTCCAGGTCTTGCCACCCAATTCGGCGAAGATCTGGGGCGTACGGTGCAATCGGCCCCTTTCTACCGCGAATCTCCCGCCAAGCCCTTCGCCACCACGACCATTTGGTACAACGACGCCTCGGGCACCGCGGCTGTTGCTGGAGCAGCTCAAGAACATTTGGGAGGTCAGGCCAAGGTCGCACTGTTCAACGGTGGGCTGCTCGTCAGCCTGGTGGATGAGCAAGCACGGGTGCTCCCGGGGTTCATGGCCAAGGATCGGCTGCATGCTGTTGGCGAAGCCAATGCACGCTATGCGATCCACATCGAGAACATGAGCGCATTTGCCTTTGAGATCGTGGCGTCAGTCGATGGGTTGAGTGTCACCGATGGTCGTCCAGCTTCCGTCGAACGCCGCGGATACATCCTCAAAGCTCACGATGATCTGCTCATCGAAGGATTTCGTACCAGTCGTGAGAAAGTGGCAGCGTTCCGTTTTGGCAAGGTCAGCCAATCCTATTCGGTGGAAATGGGTCACGGTGACCGCAACGTGGGTGTAATTGGTGTTGCATTCTTCGAAGAGCAGGGGCAAAAGCCCGTCTATTCCCCGGAAGACACGCGCCTGCGGGAGACAGCCGATCCATTCCCCGGCGAGTACGCACCTAGGCCCAAGGGTCGATGAGATAAAGTGTGCAGCCGTAGCACTACATTCGCTTCTGCACCCAACAGGCAAATTGGTCATTCGCCTCACAAGACTTCTTGATAAGATCGGTCCCTTCCATCAAACGGTCCGTTCCAAGGTAGAGTAGCCCGAGGCTGGTGCAGTCGCCGACGAGGCCCGCTCTGCAGGTCTTCTCCCAAGTGGCTGCATAGGTGTCGGCAGCAGTGCGATTGAGCGACTTTGGCTCATGGTAGGCGGCGCGAAGTACCGCACAGGCAAGCGTATCACCCTTGGTACAAGCATCAATGAAGAGTGATTGGGCGCGTCGCGCGTCGGGGGCCACACCCTTGCCGGACGCGAGGTACGAGGCTATGCAGACGCAACCCAAGACTTCTCCCAAGTCACACGCACGTTGAGCCAGCTTGGCTGCGCGACTCAGGTCCCGTTCGACGCCGAGCCCGAACTCGTAGGAGCCTGCCAGTGCGGCGCAGCCACTGCCGTTGGGTGCATCGCAGGCGCGTTGGAATAGGATCGTCGCTTCCTTGGCCCGCCTGAGACCATCCGTGAGCAAGAGTGAGCCGACGTTTGCGCAGGCTTCCCCCAGACCACCGTTGCACGCCGACTTCATCAGCGCTCCGGCCTTCGACAGATCCGCGGGGACACCACGACCCATGAAGTACATGGCTCCCAGGCTGTTGCAGCCTCGCGGTTCAGCCGCGTCGCACGCATCGCGGTAATGCTTGGCTGCCGTCACGTGGTCAACGGCGACACCCAGGCCGTTCGAGTACAGGTACCCAAGGTTGTGGCAACCCAAGCCCAACCCCGCGTCACACGCTTTCTTGTATTGCCCGGCAGCCCGCGACTCGTCCCGCTTCGTTGCCTCGCCGCGCTCAAGGGCGTAGCCATGATTGAGGCAACTTGCTGCATTGCCCAGAGCACATTGCGTTTCGCAGTCCGCGACGTCTTCGAGCCGACATTGATGCGCCAATGCGCGCTTCGCTCGGCTGCATTTCCCGTCTCGTACCACCCAGTTTTGGGCACATGGATTGGGCAACGCTGCGCTTTGAGCTATCGCCTGCTTCGGAAACTCCGCTTTGGCTGCGATTGCGTTGAGTTCGAGACGGATCGGTACGCCGCATTGCGGGGGCGCGCGGTCTGAATCCGGCGTTGCTCGACCACAGTCAGTGAGATCGCCTTCGACCACTTGGATGTCGCTCTTGGAGCGACTTCCGGCGTCTACCCCAACTGAGAATAGCTTGGCTACGGATTGTGCCTCGGCGCGGCGACTCGTACGCATCCCAAAGGCGCCCACCATGGCGCCTCGGATGAAATGGGTTGCCCCTTGGCAGCTGCCCTCAAGCTGCGCGAGCTCCACCTGACTAAAGGTCGTGCGCAGCTGACCGATCCACACCAGGGCTACGTCGAGGACCGAGCCACGAGCCAGCTCCCCTTGCAGGTTGGCCACGAGTGCCAAGCCCGACAACGGCATATTTACGCGGATTTCGTCCGCATCTTCCAGTCGGATCATCTGCTCCTTGCGTGTCGTGCCAATAAAACCATATTGCCCAGCAACCCGGCAATCCTTGAGCAAGGCAAGGGAGTCACCATCGTAGCGCACGATGGCTACGCCTTCGCGCATGCTCACCTCCAGCCGACTTCGATCGGCCGGTTGCCAATCGACGATCAATGGCTCGCCATAACTGGATGGCCCAAGCACGGCACTTACCGGACGCGGATTTGGCTTGACTGGTTCGATGACAGAACGGTTGGGGCAGCCAACGAGGCAGCTCGTGGTAAGGATGAGGAGAAGGCCCTTCTTGGTGCAAATGCCGGCTCGCATGGCTGGACGATATCACCGAGGCTGTGGCAGGTGATAGCGATTCGATTTGGCGCCAACGTTCGGTAGCGTTCGTAAGCGTCACCCGGAGCCGGCCTCACATGCTATTGTGCGCTTGCCGTGCGACACCGGTTGACCCTCTGCTGCTTGCTTACCTCGAGCGAATTGCTCGCTCAACCAGGCGTTTTCGAAGGCAAACCGGATCCTTTCGAACTCGTCTGGAAAGCACCAAGTGACTGTCCGGACGCGGCCTTTGTTCGAAGCTCACTTTCGCGACTCTTGGCGACGGGTACGCGAACATCACGGCACCTTCGTGCCGACGCCCGGGTCGAACAAGCTGAGGATTCTGTCTTTACCTTGACGCTTCGAACGGATCTCGACGGTATGGTGGGTGAGCGCGTCTTGCAGGGGCTCACCTGCACGGCGGTGTCTGACGCCGCCGTACTCACGCTGGCCCTTATGCTCAATCCGGATACGGAGCTAGAGCACGACGCACCAACCCAAACCGTTCCCAAAGCAGGAGTGCCCACAGCAACGTTGACCCTGCTGCCCGCCAATAAGTTCGACGTTATTACCTCGGCGCAAGCAGCCTTGCCCCTCGGTGTGCAAATGTCGACCGACGTCGGGTTGGCCGCAGGAGTGCTGCCGCAGGTTGGACCAGAGCTTGGGTTGGGATTCACTGCCAAGTTGGGGCAGGCGTCGCTTCTTCTCAACGCCGACTATGGTCCTGTCCAGAACAGCACGCTTCCGGAACGCCTGAAGATGGGGGGGCGCCTTTGGACGGCCTCGTTGAGCCTCATCGGGTGCTGGACGCCACGCGGCCAGACCATTGCTATTGGCCCCTGTATTGGCAGCGCCCTGACGCGACTCGAAGGCAGGGGCCTGGGCGTGCTCAATCCGCAGGGCGGCGTGGTCTATTGGCTTTCGCCTGCGGTCGGGGTGCATTTCGGCGTGCGGCTGCACTCGAGGCTGAGCCTGCGCTTGCTCGCCATGGGGCTTGTGCCCATTGACCGGCCAAGGGTCTATCTGGACGATCTTGGGGAGGTACATCGCCCCGCTTCCATTGCGGCCCGCGTGCAAATTGGGGTCGTGGTTGACATACTCTGACGCAAGGCTTCGAAACTGGCCACTCATGGACAAGTGCCCGACTTGGCGACCATCGAACGTGAGCCTAATGAGGCTTCGGCTTCGGGTAGCACCCTGCGGGGGTCGCCCAGAGGCACTGGTCTAGCCGGTGGTCTACGTGAACTCTATGCGAGCCACGCGGGGTTGGCGTGGCGCGCATTGCGGCGGCTGGGCGTGCCCGAGGCCGCGCTCGAAGACGCGCTGCAGGACGTTTTTTTGGTCTTGCATCGGCGCATGAACGAGTTCGAGGCTCGAGCCTCGATCACCACCTGGATTTACGGGATTGTGCTGCGCGTTGCCAAGGACTACCGACGCTCCGAGGCGCGCCATGGTGCGAGGCTGACTCGGCTGGCACAGCTGCTTACCATCGAACTCGATAACATGGCCGATCCCGCCTATGCGGTTGAGCGCCGCGAAGCGAACGAGCTCATGCATGCGTTGCTCGCGAAGCTCCCTGACGATCTGCGCGAAGTACTGGTGCTGGTGGAACTCGAGGACTTGCCATTGCGCGAGGCTTGCCAATCCCTGGGGGTCAACCTGCGAACGGGTCAACGGCGTTTGCTCGCGGCCCGGAAGGATTTCGACGCGTTGCTCGCTTGCCATTTGAATGACGCTGGGAGGTCGACCCCATGAATCAGCTGAGCCCAGAGGCCAGACGTTTGTTCCAGCTAGCGCGTCCCTGTGACGAGCCAAATGCTCAATCGCTGCGACGCGTCGAGTCGTCCTTGGCCGCGCGTGTTGCTCGGGGTGTGGCGATTGCCACGGTGAGCACCGCCACGACCAAAGCTGCCGCGACCGCGGCTTCGACGCTACCTTTGGTCAAGCTCATGACTTCGGTTGGCCTCGCGGTTTCGCTCACTGGGGTGGGGTGGTGGGGCGTGCGGCAAAGTTCGCACTCGGCGGAGAAATCGCTTGCGGTATCGTCGCTGAACCATCCTTTCGCACCCGTGCCGCGCTCACGCAGCGAAATCGCCACGCCAAGCGAGGCAACCGAAGCTCATGAACCGGCAACCACGTCGGAACCAGTGGCGCCGGCGCAACGGTCGCTCAAACCACGCGCGCTACCAGCCGCGAGCATCACACCACCAGTTGCGGCTCCTCTGGATGATCCACTTCACGCGGAAATCCGTGAGCTGCGAGCTGCCCAACAGGCGCTACGCGCAGGCGAGGGTACGCGAGTGCTCGCGCTCTTGAATCAACAGGATACGACCTATTCTGGGGGCACGCTGCAGGAAGAGCGAGCGGCCGCTAGGGTGTTGGCCCTATGCCAGACAGGCCGCGTCGATGAGTCACGTGCTTTGGCCCAGCGCTTCGAGCAGCGTTGGCCCAAGTCTTCACTTTTGGCACGGCTCAAGAACGCTTGCTGGCGCCCGTGAACTCTTTAGTGTCGCGCTCGAGTTCGACTGGCCACTTACCTATTCGACAGGGAGATCCACGATGGCAAAACTTACTGGTATCGACGGACTTGGCTTCTTGGCGTTCGCGCTCGGCTCAGCCTTTGTTGGAGCTGGTTGCAACGACGCTAGTCTCGGCAATAATCAGGGCGCAAGCGGCGCGTCGGGGGCCTACACTTCCACCACGAATCACCAAGGAGGTGGTTCTGCCCATGGCGGCGTGGTGGCCAACGGCGGCGTGGTGGCCAACGGCGGCGTGGTGGCCAACGGCGGAGCGATGGCCAACGGCGGAGCGATGGCCAATGGCGGCGGCACTACCTTGGGCGGCACTACGTCAAGGGGCGGCGCGGCGACAACGGGGGGCGCGGCGACAACGGGGGGCGCGGTATCGCGGGGCGGTACCCCGTCAACGGGGGGCGCGGTATCGCGGGGCGGTACCCCGTCAACGGGGGGCGCGGTATCGCGGGGCGGCGCGGTGACCACGGGCGGCACGGCGACCACGGGCGGAGCCACAGGCGTCACCTGTGGCTCTGCGGTCTGTGGCACTGGCCAATACTGCTGCGACCCAAGTTGCAGCCGGTGTGCCCCTACCGGTTCAGGTTGCATTCAAGGATGTGCTTCGGCCGGAGGGAGTTCCACAGGTGGCGCAAGTGGCGTTGCGGGCGCAACGGGTGTTGCGTGCGGCTCTGCGGTTTGCGGTGCGAGCCAATATTGCTGCAACGCCAGTTGCAGCATCTGCGCTCCAATCAACGGTGGAGGCTGCATTGCTATGGTGTGCGAGGGCACCGGAGGAAATACTTCAGGTGGGGCGGCGGGTGCCGCCAACACAGCAGGTGCGGCGGGTTACCAACCCTGTGGCGGCAAGAGCTGCGGCGCATATTGCACGATGTGTGATCCCATCGACATGAATTGCGTCGAGGGTGCTGTCGTCAAGTCCTGCAACAAGAGCGGTCAGTGCGTTCCGGGTGCTGTAAGTTGCAGCTAGGCGGTTTGGACACCATGCTCTAGGCCGAACCGGTTCCTGGTTCGTCTCCACCGGTTTTGGAGTAGGGTGGCGATGTGTCTCGCAATGGTTGGCTCTTCCGTGTCTTGGTGTCGGCTCCATTCCTGTGCATAACGCACGGTTCTGGTACGTTGCGCGCCGAATCGCAAGAAATCGCGGTCCTCCAACGCTATGAGGCTGCTGGCGACTGCCCTGACGCAGCCGTCTTCATGAGCCATTTCGCATTGCGAACGACTCGAGTGCGATTGACCTCATCCTCGCTGGTCGCCCAGCATAGCTTCGTTGTTATGCTGACTCATGAGGGGGAGCGTATCGTGGGGCGTCTCGAGATCCGCTCTCGCGACGGTAGTGTAACGCATCGCGAGGTGACAGGATTGGCCTGCGCTGAAGTCGTTCCAGCCCTAGCGTTTGTCGCTGCACTCACGGCCGATCCGACCGCGCAGGATCCGGGTACGTCACCTTCGGCGGATGCGAAGGGCGCCGAAATGGCTGCTACGACCCAAGTTCAGAGCCGTGCAGCGTCAGTTATCACATCTCGACAAGCGCGGGCGCCATCATCTGAACGGCGGGGGAGTCGTCACCGGGAACGGTCGGATGGCTGGCGTTGGGCGCTCCTGGGGCAGTTCGGCGCGCTGCTGGGGGTCTTTCCTGAAACGAGTCCCTACGCAGCTTTGCGCGTCCAACTTGGATTGCCCCAACAACCATGGGGAACGCCTGGCCTGCAGCTTGGAGTGAGCGGGTCATTGAGCCGCGACCACCAAGTGAACCCCGGCTATGCCCGATTTCAATGGCTCGCAGCAGAGCTCGGGATTTGCCCAACAACGCTTCGATTTGCGGACCATTGGTCGATGAGCCCTTGCGCCATTGGAGAGCTGGGAATGCTGCGCGGCATTGGGCGCGGCGTGACCAATCCTGGTGCAGAAACCCGCCTTTGGCGGGCCGTGGGGGCGAGCGTTCAGCTGAAATGGATGGCCGGCAAGCGCTTTTTCCTCCAGGTGGACGCAAATCTGCGCCGCCCGCTCGCTCGCGACGAATTCGTCATGGTAAACGAGCAAACCTACCTAACCATTCAGAAGGTACCACCGGTAGTTGGCTCCGTTGGCCTTGGCGTCGGACTCCGACTGTGATCAATTGAAGTCGTTGCCGGACATGGGGTGATCGATGCGGATAGCTGCCCTCGCTCGAAATTCAGCGGTCGCGCTCGAGACTTCGGCAGGGCATTCGGACGAAACGCGAGACCGCTTCCGTACCATCGTGGATGAACACGGAGATTTTTTGTGGCGCTCCCTCAGGCGGCTGGGGGTCTGCGAGGCAGATCTGGCCGACGCCGCGCAGCAGGTGTTTCTGGTAGTTGCTCGAAGGATTGTGGATATCCGCCCGGGAAGCGAGCGCTCGTTCGCCTTCCAAGCCGCTCTGCGCGTGGCCGCAAACGTTCGGCGTACTCGGCGTCGGCGTAAAGAAATTCCCGACGATGTGCTGCTCGAACACGATGATACAGGGCCAGGACCCGAGAGCTACGCCGAGCAGCGCTGCCGCAGGGCACAACTCGACGCCATTCTCGAGTGCCTCTCGCTCGAGGTGCGAGCGGTCTTTGTTCTCTCGGAAATCGAGGGGCTCAGTATGGCAGAGATTGCGGTGCTGCTCGACCTGCGAGCGGGCACCGTCGCTTCACGCTTGCGGCGTGCTCGCAGGCAGTTCGACGCACAAGTCAAGCTACTGCACGAACGGGAAAGGACCAATCAGCCGTGAATCACCGCCAGACTCGGTCTGATGTTCCATCCTTCAGGCGTGCCTTACTGGATTCTGCGCGGCTTGATGCTCAGCCCGTTCCTGCCGCGGTGCGCAGGCGCCTACTCATGGCTGCAAGCGTTGCGGGGCTAACCTCCGCCACTGCGGGTGCTGGTGCGGCGTCGATTGGCACCTCGCTAGCCGTGGGGGTCGCCAAGTGTGTTGGCGTCGGAACGCTGTTTATTTCGGTTGGTGCCGCGACCTTTCACGCAACACGGGGCGTCTGGCATGCACCGCCAATCGCTAGTTCTGCCGCCGTGCCACCGAAGGTGATCGAACGGCATTCCACGAGCAAGCCCACGCCAAGAGGCGACCTGTTATCGCCTTTACCAAATCTACCCGCGTTCGACCATTCGGGCGCTGCAGCAATTCCGGAATCACCTCAGGCGCCATCGTCGACGGAGGTTGCCGCTCGATTGCCAACCCGGCCAAGTAGTGTCGGTTCGCAAGGCCCCGACATCACATCCAAGCAAACCATTGCCAATTCGGCGATTCCCTACGACTCTTCCAGTGTGTTGCGAGACGCACCCCTCGGTAGCAATCCCAATGCATTGGAGTCTGCCGGTGAGCCCCCTACGCTGGCGCCTGCCACCTCGTTGACAGTGGAACTCGACAAGTTGGATCGAGCCCGCGCGCGGCTCGCCGCTGGGGATCCGAACGGTACGTTGGTGAGTCTCGAAACCTACGCTCGAGAATTTCCCAACGGTGGTTTGCATCCCGAGGCCATGCTGTTGCGCATTCAGGCTCTGCATCAAAGCGGTCAGCGCACGAGTGCGCGCGCGTTGGGCTTGCTCTTCTTGAAGCAATACCCAAGCAGCCCCCATGCAAAGCGGGTGTACTCCCTGATTCAATCCAAGGAAAAAGACGACGATTCATGATCAATTCGCTCGCGTCGTGACCATGAGGGGAAAGAGGTTCTTCAACCATGAGAATAGCTAGCTTAGTCCTGGTTTCCCTAGCAGCGGAAGGTGCCATTGCCTGTACCGAGGGCACGCAGGTGCCATTGGGTGAGCAGCACGCGACTACTGGAGGCCGCGAAGCTATCACCAGCGGCGGCAGCAGTGGCAAGACCAGTACTGTCGCCAGCGGCGGCAGCAGTGGCAAGGCAAGTACTGTCGCCAGCGGCGGCAGCAGTGGCAAGGCAAGTACTGTCGCCAACGGCGGCAGCAGTGGCAAGACCAGTACCGTCACCGCCGCGGGCACGGCGGGCGTTGCCATTTCGAACGCAGGCGCTGCTGGTACCACTCCACCCACGCCAGAACACTGTGACGGTACCACTGGGCCATGCGCCTGGGGCATTTATGTCAAGCCCTATCTCGTGCCCTGCGTCGGCATGTACCTCCAGTCATGTATGCTCGTCAGCTTCAACAGCCCGCTCGAGTTTGGGTATTTCTACGGCAGCATCGAAAGCTTCACCTTCGAATGGGGATACGATTTTGTTGGGGCTGGCGAATCCTATCCGGTTGCCAATCCTCCCGCTGACGGTTCGTCTGTCGCCTACCGGGTCTATTCGACGCAGAAGACGCCCGTGGCCGTAGGCACCGAGTTCGATCTCACCTTGGCTCCAATAATAGACACGACGGACGAGCTCGGGCAGGTGGTTTCGGGTACTTGCACCAGCGGCTACACGCTGTTCTCAGATTCGCACCCGAAGGCACTTGCCTTCGATGCTGGTATGAGTTGCGCAAGCTTCGCGAACGCGCTCTCTGCGGGAGTTCCCGCGGCGATCAGGCTCAGATTCTCGTCCCCGCAAGGGCCGCTGAGCGTCGTTTTACTGCGGTAGCAGATTGACAATGGTGGCGGAGGTTTGTGCCGCGGGCGAGCTCTGAAGCTTGCCCGCAAGGCGCCTAACGATCACTATCGACCTGACCAAAGATCCCGCTCATGGGGCAATGCCACCCCGTCGATGAAGAACCACCCGTCGCTCCTCCCCTTCCTAAATGACATGCGCTCGCAGTATTGTCGCTGGACTTGTGCGTGCGGTATAGTGGTCGAGTTATGCGCGGAAAACCCAAGACAATTGACGAGTATCTTGCCGCCGTCGGCCCCGAGCAGCGTGTGACCTTGGACGAATTGAGGCGAACGATTCACACCGTCATGCCAAAGGTCGAAGAGTGTATCAGCTACTCGATGCCCGCGTTTCGTTTCGAAGGCCACGTGGTTGCGGGGTTTCTTGCGACGAAGAAGGGTTGTTCGTACTTTCCATTCAGTGGCACGACGCTGGCCACCCTTGCTGATGCGCTTGCTGCTTACGAGCAAACCAAGTCCGCCCTCCACTTCGACACCAACCGCCCACTGCCGACGGCCTTAGTGCGAAAACTGCTCAAGACGCGCATTGCCGAGACCCAGAGCCAGGCTGCCGCGAAGACTCGGCGGAAGTGACCGCGTCGCGCTATGGCTCCTACGCCCTAGCGACAACGCGCAGCGTTTGCGGGCAGACTGTCGGTCCTAGGTCTTGCTCCAGCTTCCGCGCTGACGCACTCAATCGTAGTTAGATGTCGCATGTGTTTCAGGCATGGCGGAAGGAGATCATGCGACACGCGGCGGAATTGGAGGGGCGCAGCGGGTTCGGAAGGTCCGCAACTTGAGCCTAGTAGAGGCATGCCTTGATTGCTACCGTGCGGGTATTGGCGAACTGTGAGATCCGTCTGCGAAGCGATGCGACAAGCTTAACGGGTGAGGTCCCCTGCATACTTGCACATGTGCTGTCCGATGAATTGATCTGGGGGTTGGGGTTCACCCAGGCAATAGAAGCACGGTGGCCCCAACACTCGTCAACGATCCAATGGCGCTTGCGACACCGCCAACCTCGTCCCGCATTGGGCGAAGTGCTCTGGACCGAGGTCGATTCTGGTATCGCGTTGGCACATTTGGTGGTTGAACGCGCTCGCGGTAACCCGTCATCTAGCTTGGATCTCGTTGCTTTCAGAGCGAGTTTGGCGACGGTCGCGGAACGAGCGCAAGCAATCAAGGCAGTAGTGCATGCTCCGCCCTTGGGCACCGGACTGACTTGTGCATGCTGGTCGGACGTGCATACCGCTATTGAAGCGGAGCTCGTAGATCGGGGCATTTCGGTCGTCATTCACTGCCTCGGGAGTCGCCCGCCACGATAGCGAGTTTGCAGGCACCCTAGCGCCCCGGGGGCGCGTCAGCGTAGCCACCGGTGCGCAGGTGGCTACGCCGCCCGTTAGCGCCTAATCACCGCTGGCAGAGGGCGCGGAGCACTTGCGACTGGAGGCAGGTCAACGTCGGGGTTAGAATCCAGGAAATGAAGAAACGCAGGAAGTTCACCCTCGCCAAAGTTGCGTTTCGCGACAGCGCCATCGAGGGACGGGGAGTGTTCGCGCTCCGGCTGCTCGAGCGGGGCGATGTGATCGTCGCCTACGCGCCAAAGCAGCGCCGCGTTGACGTCTGGAGCCCCGAGTCTCAACTCGCCGCCCAGACCAAACTGACCTTGCTCTCCGACGACGGGACGGTAATCATCCCCGATACCAGCGAGCCGGGCGGTTGGCTCTGCAACCACAGCTGCCGTCCGAACGCGAGCATCCATTCGAAAGGCGAAGGCCGCATCGAGTGTCTGCGCACCATCATCCCGGGACAGGAGGTCACCATCTTCTATGGCTGGGTCACCCGAAACCAGCCCGGGCGCGATACGTGCCGCTGCGGCGCCTCGAACTGCCGCGGCTTCATCAACTTCGACGTGAGCGACGAGGAGGCTCGCAACGCGGAAGCGGACACGCCCGAAGGTGAGCGTTTTCGCAAGAAGCTCGCCGACTACTTCGAGTTTTTGCGCCAGATCGGGCAGGAGCAGGCCAAGGGCAACGTCATGCACACCCTGAGCAAAATGCGGGGGGGCTGGGATAGGTATCTGAAATAACCTTGCAAAATCTGTCCACAATATCCTCGATTCCCAATCCCTTCGCTACTGCGCCAGACCTCCCCTGCCGTACGCGGCACACCGCGTAACCACGCCGCACCAGCCAAAAAGTCAAGCGGCAGCCGTCAGCTTGCTTTAGTGGTCTTCTGCTGCGTTGAGGATTCCACCCGTTATCCGATCGGGGCCTTGCGCAGGACGCCTGTTGCTTGCCGGCAGGTTGAATCAGGAGCATCCGATTGCACGTTGGCGGAAAATCTTCGGCCTATCGAGCGAATAATGTCTGCCAGTGTATAGTCAGCTTTGGCTTCCTGGCGCCGGATCTGAGATGATGCCGCCCCATGAAGACCGTCCTTCTACGCATCGCCAGTATCGCCCTCGGTTCGCTCGTTCTTAGCTGTGGCAGTGACGACAGCAATTCGAAACCAGCTTCTGCCGGGAGCTGCGAGGGAACCTATACGGCATGCGGAGGCGATGTGACGGGCAGCTGGAACCTTGGCACCCTTTGCGTGACGGGCAGTGTCACGAATGCGCTCAATTCGCTGCTGACGCAGTACCCCGCTTGTCCGAATACTTTCACTAGCGGTGCGCTCGAAAGCACGGTTTCCGTCGCGTACACGGCCACCAACTTTACCCGAAGTGGTCAGAACCACTTAACGGGGAAGATGAAGATCACGGCTGCGTGTTTCTCCGACATGATGGGGGGTACTTCGCTCAGCGCTCAGAGCTGCGCCGCCTACGCGCAGGTCCTGCCGAGCGTCATGACTGGGCGCTGCCTTCAGAACAACGTGGCCTGCAACGTGTCAGTCAGCTGTGGCTTCGACGGTACGACCTGCAACTGCGACACCGACACGACCGAACAGGTCAATGACAACGGGACCTATACCGTCTCGGGTACGACCCTGACCGAGAGCACTGGCGGGACGTACCAATACTGCGTCAAGGGTAGTCAATTGAGCCAAAGCGGTGTCGTCGGAGACGACATTGCCGGCGTCGTTTATCTGAACAAGTAACGGTAGCGCGTGCCTCAGCAGCCTGCAACAGTCACCACGTATTGGGCTGGCGTGGGCCGCATTGAGCAAACTTTCACTGGCGCGGGCACTGCTCAGTCAAGCATTGTCGGTGCAGCGGAGTGCGGAAGCTCGTCAATGGCGGCCATTACGGCCATCTGGACCACTTGGCGGCGTTCGGGCGTGATACTGCTGTCGTCGAGTTCCCCGATGTCGAATCGACCATACATGCGTCCTTCCTGGGATTTGACGAGTGACCCATTGATCTGAACGTCTTCGCTCAGCAGCGCCTGGCAAATGGTAAGCAGGAGCCCAGAACGATCGTTGGTTTGGATCTCGAGCGTCGCGAAGCCACCCGAGGCATCGTCGATAAATCGAATGGTGGTGCAAGACGCGGCCGGCGTCCTGATGCATGAGCAGTGGCGTGTGGTGGCCCGTTCCCGAGCGCCGGAGAGGATTGGAATCAGGATTTCTCGCAGGGGACCCACATCGTCTAGGTTGACTTCCAGCGCTTGATTGGGCGGGCGTCGACGGATCCAGAACAGATCTACAGCTTCATTCAACGATGGTGACGCGCTACGCGTGAAGATTTCCGCCTCGATGACATCGAGGTCATACCGATCAAAGGCAGCGCAAATGTCAAGCAAGAGCCCTGGCCTGTCTGGCGCGACGACGCAAAGGCCGGTCTGCCCGTGTTTCAGCGATGTGAACAATCCGATGTTGACTGGCTGTTGGCCGCGCTCAAAGACAACCTGCGCGTGCTCTTCGACAGAAAGCCAATCGAAGCCTTGCGCGTAGCGCGCTGGCATCGAGGCCACGAAATTGAGCAAATGACTGGGCTCGTGCATCTTGTCAGGCCTCAGCTTGCCGCTTCGACGTTTCCTCGGGGTTTGCGGCTCGTTGCCGGAAAAATCGCTCGATTGCTTTCAATTGCAGGGACGCGACCCCAATCCTCGGCTAGGGCTGGCGCTCTGCAGCAACGGCGAGCAAGCAGCGGGCGAGTCGCTCTGCCCAGAGCTCCTGTCCTGCAGCGTCGACGATGAGATCATTTCGGATCTCGAGTTCGACATGCAATATGCCGCGTCGCTCGCCGTGATGCACAAGCGAATAGTCCGAGGAATCGCTGACCGCGTAGGGTTCGTTGCAGCCAACGATTAGGCCTTCTTCTGCCCGCAGCAACCGCAACAGTGGTTCGGCCAGGCGAGGGTCGCGGTTGTATAGGACTCCTACGTGCCAGGGCCGGGCCACGCCCAGGTACACTGGCGTGAAACTATGCACGGAGATGAGGATAGTGGGGTCGCCCGCATCCCTATGTCGATCGAGCTTGCTCCGGATCTGTTCGTGGTAGGGGTGAAAGATCGCGTTGGCCCGCGTTTGGGCTGCTGAAGGCTCGATGCCCTGGTTTCCTGGTATCGAATAGCATTCGCTGCG
The DNA here is from genome assembly GCA_964454965.1 of uncultured Polyangiaceae bacterium. GTDB lineage: Bacteria > Myxococcota_A > Polyangia > Polyangiales > Polyangiaceae > FEN-1139. Next base: position 250,072 of record CAYVXY010000012.1, read on the forward strand.
GGTGGCGATCGAGTCGCGTGCGGAAAGCGGCCGGTTGCAGTCGATGACGAGGCGCGAGTATTGCTGACAGACGAGCCAGGCATCGAGCCGCTCTGCCAACCTCAGCGCCAGACCCTTGGCCCCGATATCCCAGGCAATGTGGCTGGTCAGTGCCTGCTCGGACAAGCCCAGGGTGCCCAGCGAACGAGGAAGGCGCCGCGAGGCATGGTCGCAGAGCAAAACGAAAGGCGATTTTGCGTCGCGTGCTATCTCGTAGGCAAGCGGTTCGTCGCGTTCGAGCCAGGGGAGCATCAATGGAATCGAGGTCATCTTAGGGCATTGGTCGTTCGACCAATAGAGGACTCTACTCGCAAAAGTCCTACTTCGGGTAGCGGGTTTCGCCAACGGCATCGTTGGACCACCCGAGAGCCGTCGAACCCTCGACATTTCTGCCGATCCCCACCTGGGGGCAGTTTCCTGCCAGAGCAACACCTGACGCCATACCAATGGGAATGGTTAACCGAGCCCGATGAATGGCCGTAGACAAACACGTTCACCATGCCGTGGCGACTCGTCCGCAACGCTTCCGCGTCCCTACTCTTCCTGGAAGGCGTTGCCTTTGCCCAAGCGCAATCCCTATGTATTCCAGGGACGCCTTTCTGTGCTCGGGCCAATGGGAACGGACGCGTTCAGGTCGGGGGAAGCGCTCAAGGTCAAGTGACTCCCAGGGGTGTCGGCGCCAAGGCGACCGGCTCCGCAGATGCCAACGCGAACGAGCAAGCCAATGTCGGCAACAATGGACATCTCGGAGGCCAAGGGCAGGCCGCGTACTCAGCGGAACGTCCACGTCGTGACGCGGAGCCGATTCGCTTTGGGGCAGGCGTCGCGTTCTGTGGGACGGTCAAGGTCGGCGTGTCTTCCGGTTACAAGATTGGCCCTTGTTTTGCGGTGTCGTTTCGAACGGAATCGATCACGTTCGAGATGGAGACTCAGCTTCTAATCGGTGGCGTGCGCCATTCGGTTGACTGGGTATTTCCGATGTCACTCGTGATTCCGCTAACGTCTCAGCACAGCCTGTACGAAGGTCTACAACTGCGCGTCGGTGGCTCGCCCGTTGGAGTGACCTTCGCGAAGTCAGAAGACGGCGGGAACTACCTGCGCTTTGGGTTGCATGCTGGACTCTCGTACGAGTACTCACTCGGTGCCGCAGCGTCGTGGCGCGTATGCGATGCGCGAGCGTTCCTGGATTTTGGCACGAAACGGGAAGCGGATCTCCATCGCAACTTCCTCGACTTCGGCGGGCAGCTCAGCACTGGGATCGTGTTCTGAGCTCCGACCGAGATTGAGCAGAATGACGACGTTTGCTATAGGTGTGTCTGGACTTCTACCCTTGGCATGCGCTTCGACGGGTGAAAGTCGACGGAAACTTGGTCAGTTGACGTCGCTACCAGTGATCGGATAGTCCCTTTTGGGCCATTGTAGGCTGTCAGACGACGCTGGTCGATGACTTGTCCGGGATCTCTGGCTTCAAGTCACTCACGTTACTCGATCTGTCGAAGAACTCCATAGCGGACCTGACCGGGATCGGCGGGCTCACCTCGCTCGATCTGTCGAACAATCAGCTCACCGAACTGGCCCCTTTGGCTAGTCTCCGGTCACTTGCGTCGCTCAAGTTGAAGAGTAAACAGATCACCGATTTGTCGCCGCTTGCTGGCCTTGCGACCTTGACGACCCTCATTCTTTCCCAGAACCTGGTCGTCGATTTGACGCTGCTGGCGCCGCTGACCAAGCTGACTGTCCTGCGGCTGGACAACAATCGCGTTCAAGACACGCGACCGCTCCTTGGTCTGACGCACATGACCGAGCTGCTGCTCGAGCACAATTGGGTGAACGCCCTCGGCGGGTTGGCAGAAATGACGCAGGTCAGTACCCTATCCCTAAACGACAACGCTATTGCCGATCCTCGGCCACTGGCGAAACTGTCGAAGATGACCAGGTTCGACCTGAGTCGCAATCCGATCTCCGACGCGAGCGGTCTCCCAACAAACGTCGAGCAAGTGACTCTAAGCGAGAACCAGCTGACAAGCCTGGCGACGCTCGCCAAGCTCGATAGCCTCAGCGCCGAAAAGAACCAGATAGCCGATCTCGTCGCCATGCCTGATTTTTCGCGGCTCACTTCGCTATGCATAAGCAACAATGAGGTTTCGAATCTTGACCCGCTGGCGAAAAGCAAGTTGCATGTCGTTTCGGCGGTCAGTAACCAAGTCACGGATTTGACTCCACTTGTTGGTCTAGCTAGCTTAAACTCCTACGGCGTTTCCGCTGGTGGGGGCAGTACGGCCAGCGGAGCCACTTCTTATGGCAGCGTGTCGGTAAACAAGAACCCAGTTGACTGCACGAGCCAAGCTGAAAACATTGCCGCGCTTAGAGCCCGATCGGTCGCGCACTACATCGATTGCCCATAATCAAGTGTTGGTCGGCGGTTGCCACCAGCCGCCGCATCCCGAGTTCGTGCGGACGCTCAATGTTTTCGAAAGCATTCCGGGCGAAAACGTTTGATCCGTTTGGAATCGACCACGTAGGGAACCCTGCAATCCGCCTGCGAACGGCTCTCGGTTGTTGGCTTGGTCGCCGACGGGACGGTGGGTGGTATCGTGAGAGATGCCGACTCCGCGAGCGCAGCCGGTGTTCCTGCTGCGGATGAGGAGCTTACGGTACTTGGAGCAGACGACGCTTGCGGTGACGCTGCCAAGACGGAAACTTCGCGATGGGTCGGCAGTGTATGGGCGCGAGGATGTCGCGCAACGTAGAAAGCGGCAGCACTGAATGCGAGCAGGACCACAACGGTCGCCCCGCGGCGAAGCATGGGTAGCTTCGGTCCCAAGTATGCCAGACCAGTTGGGCTCGTGATGTGTTCGGGTTCACTTTGCGTGGCGCTGAACGGGGCAGCGCTTGGTATCAAGCGGGCAGGTGAAGGGGGATCGGGAACCGGCAGATTCCTCGGGTTTTCACGACCATCGAAAGCTCCTGCAGTGGCGACTACCGGCAGGGAACTCGACATCACGTAGGTTTGCGTCCACTCGCTCAGGTCCATGGCGACGAGTTCGGAAATCCATTGGGCTCGCATACACAAGGTGTCCCCAACCAATCGCGTCACCCACTCGGCCACTTCGATGGCTCCTGCAGGGGGACAGGCTGCTTCCAGGGCTCGCGCCATATCGTGGGCATTGGCGAAGCGACCGTTTGGCTCGACCGAGAGCGCCTTGAGGGCGATGGCATCCAGTTCGGGCGAGAGCGAGGGAACGACGGAGCTAGGGGGCGTTGGCTCGAAATGCAACATCCGCTCGATGGCGTCGCTGGGGCTTGCGGAAGTAAAGAGCCTCTTTCCAGTGAGCATCTCCCACAAGATGATTCCGGAAGCAAAGATGTCCGAGCGGCGATCGAGCGTGCCGGACATGAGTTGTTCGGGCGCCATGTACCCGAGCTTCCCCTTGAGTTTGCCGTCATCGGCTGGGCGGGCACGGTGTGCCGCTTGGGCGATTCCAAAGTCCACGACACGAGTGATGCCGTCTTCGCCTACCAGGATATTCTGCGGGGACACATCCAGATGAACGACTGAAAGCGGCTGCCCGTCAGCGTCGGTGACCTCATGGGCCGCATGCAGGCCGAGGAGCGTTTGAACCATGATAGCAGCAACCACGCGCAAGGGGATGTGGTCCTGCCGCGACAGGCGCATGAGGCGACCGAGCGCTTCGCCGTGGACGTATTCCATGACGATGCAAAGGTCGCCGTCGGCTTCCAACACGTCGATGGGGGCCACGACATTGGAGTGATGAATTCGGCCAATGAGGTGGGCTTCATCGATGAACATGGTCACGAAATCGGCATCGTGAACCAACTGGGCGTGAAGCTGCTTGATGGCGACGACTCGGGAGAAGCCCTTCGGACCTGCCATGCGCGCCAAGTACACGGTTGCCATCCCGCCCGACGCTATCGGCGCGTAAAACAGGTATCGCCCGAGCACCCTTGGCTGCATCGGTTGGGTCATTGGATTCGACACCCTTGCAGTCGCGCACCAGCTCTGGCAACGTCGCCGTGTTCACGAGCAGTGATTGACCCGTTAGAGCTACGAAGCATGATCAGAGCGAAGAATCGTTGCATGTTTCTCGAATTCGACACGCCTCATCGAGCCTCGTTGTCAGGGGAGGCGACCAGTGGCACTGCCGGTGCCCCAAGCCCGTCGAATACAGCATATCGGTCAATTGACCGCCAGACTGCATTTTCAACGCAAGAGCTCTGGACTGATCCCGGGCGACACATTCGCATTCATGCCATCCGAGCTGGCGTCCTGCAACGCGCCCGTTGTTGGCCCCTGGTGCGCCTTGGCTTGGCGCTGGTATTCGTGGCTGGCAACGCGTCGGCCGAACTCGAACCGGATGAATGCATCGCTGCGCATGCCAGTGCTCAGGAGCTGGTTGATTCGGGGAAGCTCTTGGAAGCGCGAAAGAAGTTCGAGTCCTGTGCCACGAGTGGCTGTCCAAAGGTGATTCAGAGGGACTGCAAGGTTTTGGGCACAGCGGTCGAGAAGTCCATGCCCACGCTGAATCTGACCGCCGTGGACCACAACGGACAGGCCATCGCGGGATTCGGGCTCGAAGTCGATGGAGTCGCGCTTCCACTGGACGCATCGCACCAACCCTTGTCCTTGGATCCAGGCAACCATCGCATCAAAGTAATCGTTTCTGGACGCCAGGCCGCAGACGTCTTGGTCACCGTACGCAAACAGGAGAAAAACCAGAGCGCCGTGATCCAGCTTGCCGCGCCCGATCCAGCTGCTTCGAAGGTACGCACCGCCGGCTATGTCCTCGCGGGCGTTGGCGCCGTCGGGTTGCTGTCCTTTGTAGGCTTTGGCATCAGTGGCTACGTGGATCAAGGCAAGCTCGAGGATAACTCAGGGCACACCGCTCTTGGCAATGACTATGGCCTGGCGGATCGCATGCGCCGGAAGTACGTGATCGCCGACATGTCTTTAGGGATTGGTTTGGTATCGCTCGGCGCGGCCACGTACCTTCTGCTGGTCACACGAGACTCGACGGAGCACGCATTGCCCGTTGCGAAGACGGCCCTCTACCTCCACGGTGCGCCCGGTGGCGGTGCCATTGTCCTGCGCAGCGAGTTCTAGGCGATCAGCGCGCGCCGGTTCCCGCTGTCAACGGTGCAGCAGCTGTCGCTACCCCGCCGGTACCGCTCGTCCCCTTGTTCCCGAACAGTTCCTCGTCTGTCGGGGCGAGCAGTGAACAGCCCATCGCCGTACCGACGAGCGGCAGCAGAACCCAGCGGAGCCCGCGAAATCGAATGGCGTGGGGTGTCCCAGTCAGGCGCTCGTGAGGCAGCGCGCTTTGGGCGCAATGGGTCATTGGGGGCATAGGAGGTCCAGCGGGAGACTAGCTTAGGGCTTGCCTGAAAGGCCAACGCAAATTGGAAGGACTCCGTGCGAATGTCGTCGCGCAGTCAAAACAAGCGGACCATGCCCCGAGCCAATTTCAGCCATTGGGTTTCCGTCTTGAACGAGGGTGGCTGCTCGCCGCTTGCCACCGCGGGCAACAACGAGCAGTCCGGACCGCGAGAGCCGTTTGGTGGACGAGGCGGCTACGGCGGGAGCCACTGCTTCGCGTTGACGTTGTAGTGCCTCCTTGAGGCACTCGCTTGCTGGCTTCGCGATGGCAGACGCCCCTGCTCGAATTGAAAATTCCGGCAAGTGGGAGGAGAAGGTCGGACACATGCATTTCGGTATTGGAGTTACCGTCGGAGCGCGATAGCATAGGGCTCTAAACGCCGCGGGTAGATGGAAGTAGCATGCCTCGCCAATTCAAGAAGTTCGAGGTCTTATCGCAGCTTTCCCCGAATGCCGTTCTGTTCGTCGGTGCTGCGTTCGGCGTGGTCGCCACATTCTCAAGAATGACGCTCGGCTATTGCAGAACGACGACATGTGCGCAGGCGGCGCCCCCGGAAGAATGCGTACCCGGTCAGATCATCGACAGCTGTCAAATGGCGGGAATACCGCTATACTGGTCGGGAACTTGCGTTTCGTTCTCGGTGCAGAAGGACGGCTCGAAGTCGAGCGGAGTCACTGCCGATCAACTCCAAGCTGTCTTGCGTGCTAGTTTTGACAATTGGCAGAACGTGGCTTGCCCGACAGGAGGCAAGCCCAGTATCTCGGTTGAGACCTATCCTCAGGTCGAATGCGCTGAGCCGCGCTACAACCCCAGCGCTCCGAACCAGAATGTATGGATCTTCCGCGATGATGATTGGCCCTATTCTGGCAACAACCTTGCGCAAACCTTCGTGAGTTTCAACTCGCAAACCGGCGAAATCTACGACGTCGATGTCGAGCTGAATTCATATGCCAAAGAGTTCACGCTGACGTCCTCGAGTGAAGGCACGGACCTGCTGAGCATCGTGCAACATGAGGCCGGCCACTTCCTTGGGCTAGCGAATTCCAGTGTCTATGAAGCGACGATGTGGCCAGTCTACAGTGGTGGCGCCGACGGGCGTACGCTCGAATCCGACGACGTCGCCGGCATATGTGCCACTTACCCGCCCGCAGCCACGCCGCCCATCACCTGCAATGCCGAGCCTCGCCACGGTTTCTCTACGAAGTGCCAAGAGACAGTCGACGCTGGCACAGTAGACGCCGGCAACGTGGATGCTAGCGCGGTAGACGCCGGCAACGTGGAGGGCCGTGGCGGCGTTTCCGATGGTAGCGCTTGTACGGTTGTGGCAGCCGGAAGCAACGGTACCCGCCGCGGAGTCGCAGTTGTGGCTGCGCTTCTCGGATTGGGGATAGCTAGTTTGACACGCAGGCGTTGCGGTGACGGATCTGCAGCGAAGGGCAAGCGCAGTATCAAAGGATTGGATTGATCGCATCAACGCAAAGCTCGAAGTCGCCAGGCACGTCACCACCACTTATCCATAGCTGCAGCGCGTAGGGGTTGCTCCTTGGAGTGACGCAATCGTAGTAGCCAAAACTCGGACAGGATACGCCTAGAAATACGACTGAAACGGCCAGCAGACTCGTGTATTGCACGTAGGGGCTTTTCGAGACGCTGGCAATCTGTGTGTAGCCAACGCGATAAGGCTGGCCATTGAGGGTGCCACTCAGCTGAAGTAAGAATCCTTTGGCCGGGCCGGTATAGGGTAGAGTTCCGAGTCCGTTGTCCGGATCGTTGAGCGAGATACCGATCCCGCAGCCCCACACGGAGGCAGTGAAGTCGTACCCGGTCGGGTACGCATATGGCCAACTGTGCGTCGTGCCCGAGATGCAACAGCGGCCGCCGGAACAGGGCGTGATGTCTTGGTTCAAGTAGGGACAGGTGTCGTCAGCGTTGCCGGGCACATTGTCCAAGCCAGCGTCTCCGAATTTGTAGATGAGCCCCTGCACACCACAGGGATTATCTATCGAACTCGTCGAGACCCCACCGATCCAGTTGTTCTTGGGACCCAGATTGCCACCCAGGAGGTTCAGTTGCGTCGTGCAGCTTGGCGCAGGCGCAATAGCGAACCCGCCTGTCGCTGCAACAGGCGGGGGACTGCTACCGCCTGTTCCACCGAGGGTCGACGAACCAGTGCCGCCCTGGATAGGTAGTACTCCATTGCCGCCAACCGCCCGAGCGGGATTCGCGCCACCAGACGTCGTGCCGCCGCCTGCCAGGCCGGCGAAAGAATCGCTCATTTCGCCGCCACATTGCAGCGCAAGGCATGAAACCAAGGCGACCAGAAGCGCATCGATTCGGTACTGCATAAGGCGTCCCTATGGTAGAACCATGCCAGGAGAAGCGGATTCTGATCCTCCCAAAGTCATTGCTCCGCGAACTGATCAATGATCCGTGAGTCCGTGACGCTGCACTGCCGCCGCTGGCGGCACTGTTTGCAGAACGGAAGCGGCTGACGACAATGCCGCTTGCTTCCTTCACTGTTCATTGCGAGTTGCGGGTGATGCAGCAAAGCCGGGGTAAGCTGAGGACCTCAGAGTCATCGCTTGGTCGTGCGCTGCCGAGCGAACGCTGCAAACGGGAGGGCTCGATGAGGCACACTGCGCGGCGCAAAGCGCTCAAGCCAATTGCCGTGGCCGAGTCGGCGCTTACCTCGGACCTGTTCCATAGTAAGGAAATGGGTCTCTGCCAAGGTGCCGTCGGATAGAGTGATCGCGCTACGTCGAAACAAGTGCGGCACCTGGCGCGCGCGGTCAATGAGCGCCAGATGGATTGGGTCGACGAGATAGAGTTCCCCATGGATGGACGTCCTACCGTCGACAATGAGCGCCGCATAGACGTCGATGTCGACCAACGTATAGCGAGGCTCGGTCTGAATTCTTCCGACCAGCTTTGCTGCTTCCACCACGGAGTGATCGCGTTGGCCGCTCATCATCATGCCGTAGACGAAAAGGCGAACCTGGTTCATATCGGGTGGCTAAGTTACCCTAGGATCCCCACTTCTCCAAGTGTTGAAAGGGCCAAGCATATGAAGCGGCGCGTGAGCCCGATGGATACCATCTGTCCGGCGATTCTGAGCGTATCGTCGTAGGTATGGCTCGTCGTCTGCCCCGTCGCGGGCGCCGAGTCTGGCCACTTGGGAGCTAGTCAGCGCGTGTCTGCAGTCTCTACTTCTGACGCTTTCTCGTTGTTGCCCTGCGTGTTGACCACGCCGCACCGACCAAAATCCAAATGCCGGCAAGTGGCAATAGACTGACTTTTCCGCTCAGGCCCAGCCAGCGCTCACCCAAATTGTACGCGTCGTGCTCGTGACCGGAAACCAGATAGGTAAGCCCGAAGCGGCCATTCGCATACGCGGCTTTGGTGGATAGCGTTCCCTCCAAGAATAGTGGTATGGCAAATTCGACCAGCGGATGCTTGGGATCCGCAAGGTAGACTAGCTCTCCTTGTTGCACTGGGACCGGGGTCTCGGGCAGCTCGGGCATCACGGCCACTGCCGACAGGCAAACGAGCATGCCTGTTAGCAGCAAGAAACCGGCGACGATTGCTGCTGCGATTCGCTTCAGCCGGTCTAGGCGAGCGAGCTTATCAAAGCCGGCAGCGGCAAGGCTTGCCAACAAGGGTAGCGTGTAGACCAGGTGTCTGGGCCCAAAGGCAGCGCCGCCGTCCCAGCGTGCGAAAGCCGCAACCATGAGCAGCGGAACGATGAAACCAAAGCAGCAGAGCGCCAGCAATCGACGTTGGCCCCGTCGCCACATGGGCAGGGCCCCGAAGAGCGACACGAGCAACCACGGTGCCGTTGGCAAGAGGCCGCGGAATTCGGCGAACAGAAGTTGGTGGAGTGTGGCGAGCTTCGGCGGGTGGAATCCGAGCAAACCACCTTGCATGGTTTGAGCGAACTCGTCTGTGCCAAGGAAGAAATAGCCAGCTCCGAGCGGCGAACCAAAACAGTGTTGGTGATAGGCACCGAGTCCGAAGAGAACCCACGAGATCCCTAGGCAGCCGCCGCACAGGTAAGCTCGGCTACTGAGCGGACGAGCGTATGAGATGATAAGAACCGCGACGAGGAGCGCGGGATACTCAGTAGCGATCAGCACGCCCAGCAGCGTCCCCAGGCCGAAACCACGAGAGAACCGCGGGGTTTCCGTTTCCCCTAACTCGATTACGGCTAGGATCAGTACTATCAGCGCCGCAGCGAGCTGGTGTCCGTAAAATAGCGTGGAGTAGGCCAAGGCAGGCGTAGCCAGCATCCACGCAAGTAGTGCCAGTATCGCTGCGGGACGCGAGTGCCCGCGGCCGAGCAACAGCAAGTAGAAGAGTCCGCCAGATACGGCGGAGAACAGAGACAACGTGAACGCTGTTGAAAAATGTAGGGCTGCTCCAACTTCAGCGGGTGTGACTGGCGTGGGATGGAACAGCATGTATGTGAAGTGCGCGGGCACTGCCAGCAAGGCCAAGCCTGGGGCCTTGTCGGAGTAGTAGTGATCGCGTGACTTGGCAATGTCGAAAGTCGTCGACGCAAAGGCGTCGATCTGCAAAGCCGATTGCTCAACGATGGCGCGGGTGAGCGCGAAGCGCGAATTCTGATTGGCGCCGGCGCCTTGGGCGAAGTACGAAAATGTGATCCAGAGCATCAGCGACAGCGCAATTGCCTCGAAGTGTGTCGAGCGCGCGAACTGCCTGATTGAGTCTTTTGCCATCATGCGCTGCCTGGGTGTCTGGCTCTCGTCCCCGAAATGCAACCAGAGTCTACGAAGGATCGCCCAACTCACTGCACGGCTCCAGCGACTCGATTGCGGACTGGCGCGCTTTGGACTCATGGCCTGCCACGAGCGCTTGGGCGAGCGGCTGCGTGGGGCCGCAGAGCCGACGTCGTTAGCGCAGGGCGGACGCCCGGGGGAGCCCCGCAATTCTCCCAGTGGATGCACGAAGGACTCCGCCCGGTGCTGGGGTGGGGTCCTGAAGCGTGCCGTAGCCCTACTTTCGTACGACAGGTGTCCGTAGGGGCAAGTGAATGCCATTCCCCCTCGCGAAATTGCTCGATGACGTGGTGCACCTGTGCCCGTTGTCGGCCACGACCAAGAAGGTGACCGAGCTTGCCAATTCTGACCGCACCAGCATTGGCGCCATCGTGGCCGCCATCTCTACGGATCCGGCACTGGCGACTGCAGTGCTCAGGGTTGCAAACAGTGCCCTGTACGGTGGCATCAAGGTTTCACAGCTGAATGCTGCGGTGATGCGGATCGGAATGCGCGAACTGAAAGAACTCGTGGCGGCCATGAGCGTGCTAGCTGCCTTTCGCGCGAACGACGCGGTGCAGAAGACCTTGTATGAGCGCAGCGTGCTGGCGGGGGGGATCGCAAACAAATTGGCCAAGGTTACGAAACTGATGCCGCCGTCTTCGGCTTCGACGTGCGGGCTGCTTTCCGAGATCGGAGCCATGGCATGCTTGGCCGTCGATTCAAAAGAGTATTCGCGGCTTTGGCTGGAAACGTCGGGTGACTATGCCAGTCGTGTGGCAAAAGAGTGCGAACGGTACACTGTGACGAGCTTCGAGATTGGTCACCGATTTCTCATGCGCAACTCCTTGCCCGAAGAAGTGGCAAACGCGGTTGGGGCGGAGTTGAACGCTCCTTCGCCCCAATGGCAGGCAAGCCAGTCGATTAGTTTGGTGGCTCGTCACGCGTCAGCAATACTGCTCGGATCAGGCGGTGATGATGCGCTGTGCATCGCACAGCTCGAAGAGCTTGCAGCCAAAGTCAACGTCGGTGGCCTGACCGGAGCGACACTGCACGAGCTGTTTTTGCGCGAGGGGTTGCTGCGAAACATCGTGTCTCGCTAGGCGTTCCAGACAAAGCACCTGGCCCATGGGCAACGCTCACAGTTGCTTTTCGGCCAAGCTTCGCCATGCCTCGAGTGGTTCGCCTACGGCGCCAGTTTTTGCTGTCCGGCCAAATGTCCGGACAGCAAGGGCACTTCGAGTTGGCTGGGCATGATTAGTCGTGCTCTGACGAGGCCTCCCGCCAATGGCCGATGGCGTGATCCCAACACCGGTCCGTGCATTTCCCACCTCAGCATCGAAAGCGCAAAAAATAGCTCCCCCGTCGGTTCTTGGGCCCCGACCGGAGGATGGGCAAGTCTCACATTTGCTGTTGTCGCGTTTTGCGGAGTCATCGCGGTTTGGTGAGTCCACATATTCCCTGGCGACAGGGCAACCGCTGGTGATTCAACGGGTTACGAGGGCGCATAACTGACGGTATCCAAGTCCGGATGAGTGGAGGGCTCTGTGCTCGCGCCGGGAATTGCGGAGGAAATTCTGTTGGTGACTGTAGTATGCCGAGTGGTTTTGGGATAGGCTGCGTCGCAACTGTGCGTTGGCGATTGGTGCGAGCGTGCACGGGTAATTGCGTGCGAAATGATGCCATTCGGAGGAGCCGATGATGAATAATACTATAAAATCTGCGTCAAATAGGTCCGTGGGGCGCTTGCGTTGGTTGGGTGCGCCAGGCTTGCTGGCATGCGTTGCGGCAGTGGCTGGCGCTTGCGCCTCAGACCAATCCGACGAGTCCGTTGGTTACGCTCAACAGGCTGCGGTGGCAACGACCGTTCTGCTCAACGAGGTGCTTTACGACCCGCCGGGTGGGGCGGCGGCTGACAATGCACACCAGTACATCGAGATTACGGGCACTGCCAACGGCACGCTTGAGGAATACTACGTCGTTGTCGTCGATGGGCGCAGCACTGGCAGCCCTGGTGCGGCGTTGGCCGTTGTCAATCTCGGCACCGCCTGTTCCGGCGCTTGCGCCATCGGAAGCAACGGACTGCTCGTGATCACGCCTGCGGCAACAGGGACCTTTACCTTCCCGACTGCGACGACGAAAGTCACGTCCAGTTACACGATGGCGAACAATTCCGGGACCGTAAGCGATGACTACTCGATTCTTCTGGTCAAGAGCTCGACGGCCATCGCCGTTGGTGCCGACTTCGACACGGCCAACAATGGCACGCTGACGCCACCTACCGGCGTGACGTTGGTCGACGCTGTGGGGTGGACCGAAAGCGCGACGGGCTTCGTATACGGTGGCGTGAACATCACGGGGACTGGGGCAGCCAAGGACTCACCCGATGCCATCATTCGCATCGCAGGCAACACGACGGCACTGACCCGGAACGCCTGGTTCTATGCCGAGGTTTCGGGTGCCACTGGCACAGGCACCACGCTGACTGGCGCCACTGCGTCCGGCACCGGTGCGGTCCCAACCGACGTGACCGCGATCACCCCAGGACTGCCGAACACAGCAGCTAGCATCACTCCCACTGGCACAGCAGGAGCTGCGGGTGCTGCGGGTGCTACGGGCGCTGCAGCCGGTTCAGGCAATGGCGGTACCGCGGGTGGCAGTCAGGTTGGGCATGCCGGCAACGCTGGCAATGCTGGCAATGCCGGGACAGCTGGACAGATCACCATCGTGCTGCCCACAACTGGCGGTACGTCGGCAACCGGTGGCGTAGCTACCACCGCCGGCACAACGGGAAGCCCGACAACCGGTGGCGCTGCCACTGCCGGAGCCACGGGGCTCTCGAGCGGAGGGGCAGTCTCTGCGGGCGCGCCGTCGACTGGAGGTGCCGTCGGAACCGCGGGTACTGCCAATGTTGCTGGCAATCCGGGACAAGCGGGCTCCACCTCAACTACGGGCACTGCTGGTGCAGAGTCGTCCCTGGCTGGCTCAGCGGGTGTGGCAGCGGGCAAGGGCGGATCTGGTGGGGTCGTCAATACGGGCAAGGGCGGCGCTTCGGCTACGGTTGGTGGGTCAGGCGGGAGCGCGACCGCTGTCGGTGGGACCGCAACCGCTGTCGGCGGTAAGGCGGCTGGCGTTGGCGGCAAGGCGGCTGGCGTTGGTGGCAAGGCCGCCGGCGTTGGTGGTGCCACGGGCAATGGCGATACGACCGCTGCTGAAGACGACGAAGGCAGCTGCGGTTGTCGGATCGTCGGACGCGAAAAGTCCCCAGTCTCCGGCATCGCGATGGTGATGGCTCTGGCCGGTGCCCTCTTGTCGCGGAGACGCCGCCGCGGATAGCTCTGGCACAGGCTGTTCGAATCTTGACCCGAGCTGCGAGGCTACATCTTCGCGGCCCGGGTCAACTTGTTACTACCGTTCGCGGCTGCCAGGCTCTTTACTCCAACTGCTAGTCAGCGGCGTGGTACCGAGCCACGACCAGCGCCACGTCGTCATCCAAGCAGACGCACCAACCGCGTACTGCGTCCAAGACGCGGTCACGGATCGTCAACACAGGTAGATTGGCGCAGTCCTCTATGACGCCGACGAGCCGCTCAAGCCCGAATTGTTCCAGGTGGACGTTGCGCGGTTCCGTAACGCCATCGGTGTAGAGCACCAACAGATCGCCATCGCCCAGCTGCAGCTCGGAATTCTGGACGAACCTACGCACATCCGGGATGGCCCCCACCCAGAACCCAGGCGGCGTCACGGTTTCACAACGACCCAGTCCCTTGCGGTAGACGATCACCGGCTCGTGCAACCCAGCGAATCGAATTCGTCCGGAGCGCTCGTAGCGAAATACCGTGAGCGTAGCGTGTTCGTCGCGAAGCAAGCGATTGCGCACGTTTTCGTAAAGGACCTCATTTACAACTGACACAATGGTGCTGGGCTCGACGGTGCGACTGTTGCGCGCCAAGGTCGCTACCATGCTTTGCAGCATCAACATGATGAGGCCCGTTGCGAGGCCGTGACCCGAGACGTCACCAATGGCAAGCCAGGCCCCGGCGTCGTCTGGCAGTATGTCGTAGTAGTCCCCGCCTGCCTCTGCAGTTGGAATCATGATGTGGGCAATCTCGAGTCCAGGAACCTGAACCGTACGGGGAGTCATGCTCAACTGGATCTCGGAGGCCATTCTGGCTTCTGCGGTCATGCGCTGATGGTCGAGGCGCTCGCGCGCAGCCACCTCCGTGATAACCTGACGATGCAGCAGAGCGCCCTTGATGGCCGCACCGATCTGCTGTCTCAGCGACTCGTACACGTTTGGAACGGCACTGCCCGCGAAAACTGCAACTCCTAGGAATTCCTTTTCGAAAGTGAGCGGCATTACGACTGAATGAAAGACAGCATTGGAGCTCAGCGCCTCGTCCGGCGCAATTCGTTCGCGCGCAATACGTTGGTCCTCAATCGTTACCTCATCCCCCCCGCGCATGACTACCAGTGGGTTTAGATCGCTTTCGAAACCATGCTCGAAGAGGCAGACGGCACCCTGGTCAACGTTGAGGGCAGGCAGTTGTTCCGTCAGTGCCTTTCCGAGCAGCGGCAGACTGAGGGTGGTGGCGAATCGTTCGCCACTGCGACCGAGTAGTGTTGTTGTGTGTTGCAGCTCGTTGCGCTGAAGACCAATGATGCGGGTAGATGCCGCTCCCACCATGAGGCGCGCGGCGTGCCAGATGTGTTCGAGGCTGCGTTCCCGCTTGTCATTCACGACCAAGTGGCGGCGCAATTCCGCGCGCAAGAGCGTAATGATCCGCTGAAACTCGTCAAGACTGACCTGCTCGGTGAGCGCGCACTCGAGCAATGTCTCGAAGGCGCTCACGAACCTACCCTCGCTCCCGGAAAGCTCCTCGTCCAAGGCATCGAGTATCGTGCGCGGCCAGTTTCCCAACGCATGGCACGGATCGAGCACCATGCCATGGAATTTGAGCTCAAGAGATCCGCGTTCCCGTTGCAATATCTCGCGCAAATCTCCGAGCTTGGGCCCGATCGGTTGCAGTGTAGTCGTGACTCGATGACCGCAGCCGCAGGACTCGCGGCGTACGAGCTCAATTTCTCCAACGCTGAGCATCGGCACGCTATCACCATGGAGCTGTCGCAAGATCAGCTCGACTGCTTCATTGCCCAGCCAGCGTGCCGGCTGCCGCAAGGTCGAAAGCGTTGGCCGTGAGCAGGACGAATGGCTGCTGTCGTCGAAGCCACAGACCGGGATGTCGGCAGGCACTCGTCGTCCGCGAGCACGCAGAACGTTCATAGCTGCCATGGCCATGTAGTCATTGGCAGCAACCACGGCGTCGAATTCCACGGCGCTTTCAAGGAGATGTCGCATGGCCAAGGCACCTCCCGACATGGTGAAGTCCGCATAGTACACGAGATGCTCATCGAACTGGATCCCTCGATCGGCGAGCGCCTTCTTGTATCCGGCAAGCCGTTCATTCGACTCGTAGCAGTCGACTTGCGCAGCGATGAACGCTATTCGGCGGCGAGCGTGCACATCCAGCAAGTGACTCACTCCGAGTTCCATCCCCAATCGATTGTGCACGATGAGACTGGGAATCTTCTCGAGCTCGAGTCCAATGCTGCACAGCGGCATTGGTGCGAAGTCTCGGCACAATTCTGCGATGCCCGTTGCGCCGCAGTAGTGGGCGATGACCGAGGATACGACGATTACCCCGTCGATTCGGGAAGGGGTGACGAGTTCGTAGATTCGATTGCGTGTGGCTTCAGTGACGTTCGGTGAACCGACTCTCATCCCGAGAACTGCCATGACCTCCGCGTCATTCCTCTCGGCGGCGTGTTTCACAGCACTCCAGATCGACATCGAGTAATCGGCACTGAGACTATCGACCAACAGAGCGATGGAACGGCGTTCTGGCTTCACGTTGGCTACCTCGCGCGAGCGATGAGCTCCTAGCTTGGAACGATACTCACCATGGCAGGTGCCAGGCGTTCGAGTGCTACCAGAGCCCTCGGTTGCCATGCAAGCTGGGAGTTTACGAGAAACCGAATGGAGACCCTCGCGCCGCTCGTCTGCAGTTCATCGAGAAAAGCGAGGAGCGGGCGCCTCGCTCCAACGGTGTGAGCTCGAAACCGTCAAGGACAACTGGATTGACGTAAAGCAACACCGGTTTTCGTCTCTCGTCGTCAGCTCGCACTCCCACCAACCAGATGCAAGTCTTGCGGCAAATCGGCGATCTTCGGGAGTATGCTCACAGTTACGGCCACATCGGCGCGGGCCAATAGAGGCATTCGCGCCTAGGCCATTCGATCCCAATCGGGTGGTCGTCCGATTGGGGCAGTGCTGAAACGTGAAAGCAACTGGGGAGCGTCTGTCCCACGGTTGCTCATCGCTACGGCAAAGCGAATCCAGCCGTGGCCGCCCCGGCCCGACAACAAAGAAACGTGCCATCTGGCGTGAACTTCCAGAGGACCGGCAATAGCCAGCAAGGCTTTCTACCGCGTGATGCGCCGCGCCTCCATATAGAAACGCTTTTCCTCGGCGTCACCCATGCTGAAGGCCTTGCGCGGCAGAGGACCGTGCTCCCCCACGTGAGCGAAAAGACGGTCGCGCTCAAGGACTGGGAGGAAGAATGTCGAAGCGCCGGCACCAGCAAGCTTTCGGGCGTCCTCCCAGCCGTGGACGAAGTCGATCTTCGCGGCGGGTTCGGTTTCGTGGAAGCGATGGAAGAGGCCATCGACGAGGGCCGGGGGCAATTCGCCAGCTTCTGCCCAGTGGACGACGTAGAAGACCTTGCCGTCGAAGTAGCCCGCGTTGTTTTGGCCCCGAGGACCAGAGAGGAGAGCTTTGAGTTCGCTTTCGGTGACGGGCTCGATGCTTCGAATCGCTGGATCGCACCGCAAGGCGTTTGCGAGCTCGGTGACGCGTGACGTGAACACTACGCGGTGAATCGGCTCGAAGCGCAAGCCCGTGCTGTACACGTTTACGAGCTCGACCAAGGCCCAACGCGCGGGATGGTCAGCCGCGTCGTTCGAACGACCCGTATCCGCTAGCCGCCGCTTGACCTCCTCCCAATTTGCCTTCGCCGTGGCCAGGCTGTGGTTCCCGTCGCCCATGGCCCAGAACAGAGGTTCATTGCTGCGTTGCCGCTGCTTAGCCTGTTCGAGGAGCTCGACGAGTCGTGAAAGGAGTCGGTCGATGTCGGCCTCCTTGTCGACGCGATAACCCTCGAGGTGACCACCCTGTTGCATCAGCTCGATATCGTAAAGCTTCTCAAGCTCGCTACGCGTTGCACCCAATCCCTCGATGAGTTTGCGCTCGGGATCCTCCACGAGAACCATGATGTGGGGCAGCTCAAGCGGCGCCGGTCGCCGCACCGCCATGCGTGGCGGGATACGATCAACGATGGTGCCCTCGGTCGCGCGGATGAGGCTCTTCGAGTCGCGCGAGTAGTCGTAGCGCTCAAGGTCCACGCCGAGAACTAGACCTTCACGGAGACCCGAACGCGCCGTCGTGCGACGCACGTACACCGCGCACTCGCCCTTCGAGACAAGAACGCCTCGCTCCAGGTACTCTGACATCCGGGAGTGGATCCCCCTCACGCGCTCCGGTACATCGGCGTTGCCAAGGTAGATCTCGGGAAGCACGAGCCCAAGCGCGGATGGAGCCGCGCCGACGGAAGCCTCGACGACATTCCAATAGGCTTGGTCCGAGGTGTACTGATCGCAGGCGACGACCGCCCACGAACGTAGCTCGACGCTGGGGTTCGGCAGCAGGATTTCAGGGATGCGAAGGCCCAGCAGCTCGAGACGGGGCGCGAAGGTTTCGTTTAGGCTTGTCACGGTGACTCCGACCGCTTGTTATCACAGATGTGCCGCCACCTGAAAGCGAAGGGAACCCGTGGTGGCGACAGGCACGTCGGATCTGGCGTGAAAACTGAGGATTTCGACCTTCCAGTTGCCCATCCTCGCTGGCCGATTGCCTAGGAGAAGGCAGTGCGTCGCGGTGTTCGCGCAGGGATTGCATTCCACGAGGAGCTTGCGTTCAAGGCAGCGCTCTGCAGTACCCAGAACGGTGATCCACCGAGTAGCTCTGTGCAGCGAGGCCAAACCCAACCCCAGCTCGAGTCGGACGGTGCTTTCGCACTCCGGGGGAGCCGAGGGTTCTGTGTGAATCATGTCGGGACGAGCCCAGTTCGGTTCGTCCAGCCTGGGTTTCGCTACTTCGCGGGAGTGCCCAACGCGCGAGCTACCGGATCAGCATTATACATCGCAGTGGCAAACATGAACAATGTGCCCAGTGCCAGCACGATCCCTGCGATCACCGCGAAGACCTTGATGCTCCGATTGCGGGTCATGATCGCCATTGCACGTTCTGGGTCGTCTAGGTCGATTGCACGAACCATGGTTCCCTCCTTGCACCGCACGCGGCGCGGCAGGACGCGGGCCACGGGCGGCATTCTTCGCGCAAAACCGCTGCGCGTTCTTTCGTGTGAGTATGCGTCCCGGCGCGCAATTCGCAAGCGAAGTCAGGGTGGCGTGCGGCGCTTTGATTGCTCCGCTGCGCGTTGTGGACCAACGAGCAGGGAGATCCAAAGTCATATTGGCGGTTTAGCTTCGCGCAGCGAACGTGCCATCCGATGGGCGACCAATGATCGTCGGTGCGAGATGGGAATGTCGCATAATTTCCGAAGGGAAGGCGCGCTCATAGGTGCTCAATCGCCCCACCATCGCGAACCTGTCCCCAATCGTATTGGGCTAGATAGGTCTTTCTTTCCGCAGCCTTCCCCAGCCCAGGGCGATTACATTCTGGCAGTGGCAAACCGCGTGCACATTTGACGGTGGCTAGAGTCCCGATTGGTGGAAGATGCTTGGGGAACGCAAAGGAGCATCATCCTCCAGTCCCGACCCGAAGCGGAGTCCGGCTGCATTCGGATGAGCGGCTCGGATAGGAATCAATCCTTCGAGTCCCGACTGGTGGAAGATGCTTGGGGAACGCGCCGGAGCGTCATCCTCCAAGCCCGACCCGAAGCGAATATCCGACGCACTCGGAGGAGTGGATTGAGCGGAAGTCAATCCCTCGAGGCCCGACTGGTGAAACACGTTTGGAGCAAGCAGCGGAGCATCATCCTCTAAGCCCGAGCCGAATCGATGCCAGTCATTGCCCCCGGTCAGTGGAGGTGCCACGGTTCTTCGAGTCGATGTAGTGCCCACTTCTGGCTTACTTGGCAGCGGTGGCGCGCTATCCTCCAATAGCCACGGTTCCCCCCATTCATTGGCGGGAGCCGATCGTACCGCGGACTGCGCCCACCCGGTCGCGACGACTGCAAGTACGAAGAGAACCACGCGCTGCATCTCAATGATTCTACCGCGCTTTCTGACTTGCGACGAGGGTTCAACGTCAGAGTCTTGACACACATGCGGTTGCCAAAATCATGCCTAGACCGCGCCAACGCTCTTTTGACATTCTCCAATCCTTGAGCCGGCTACGCTGCGCACATTTCCCCCGGTCTACCGAGCACAGAGCTACTCAAACGTTGCCCCGCATTGGGAGTGCTGTCAGAAGCCCTCTTCGCCGAGCCGGTCCCTTCTACTTCTGCGTGCGCGGGCCGAGCCCGAGCATGGTGCGCGCGATAGGCGACTTCTTCATTGGTGTCTGTGCAGCGCTTAGATCTATTCCGAGTCCAGATACACCTCCCGAGATGATGAACGCCATGAGATCTGTGCTCGACGCTTCAAGTTGCTCGATTTGACATCGGGGCACGATGAGCAGGTTGCCGGCGAAATTGTAGGACTGCGGCACGTAGACCGCCACATGGTCGACTTTTCCGAGCTCGTTCAGAGTGTCTCGTGTCACGAAGCCGAGCAATTGGATTGGGCTACCGGGCAGAAGCGTGACGGCAACGGGTTTGTCGAAGCGTTTCTTGTTGCCGACGAATGCCTGAACCAAATCGCGGATTGACCCATAGACAAGCTTCAAGAAAGGCAGTGAACTGAGCCATCGCTCAGCTGCGTCGACAACGGCTCGACCAATTACGTTGGACGTCATGAAACCAACCAGGGTGATGAGCGCAAGCGTGAGCACGAGACCCAGCCCCGGGATCCCGATCGGAATTAGTTTGTCGAACAGTGCCACCACGAAATAGGCGACGTAGGCCGTCACGGCAACGGGTACCAGGACCAAACAGCCGCGCCAGAAGTAGCCAAGCAGGGGTTTCATGCTGAACCCATAGCGCGGGATCACCGTGAAAGCCTACTTGGTCGAGTGCTGTCACCAAGAACGCGATAGCCCGAGGTCACCGAACTATGTATTGCCACGGTCGGGGAGGGCGAACGGGCCATGCAGGGCGGCGAGCGAGTTGCTCGATGTGGTGCACACGTACCAATGCAGGGCGGATCCGTCGAATCGCCCTATACGTTCCAAGTTGGGTCCTCTCCATCAGCAACTGCTTGCTCATCGGGCCCGCTCAAGCACGCCTGCACATTTCCGCCGGAGCGCCGATGGCGACGTGTCTTGCAGGAGCTTCAGAGATGTCCCTTTTTCGGCCAGCCTTCCTGCCGTTGCACCTATTCGATTGGCTGGGAACACTGGGCACATTGGGAGAACCCAATATGACCAAACCCTTGCTACTGCGCAGACATCGACCATGGGCGCGCGTCGTAGTTCTGACCCAAGTAGCGTGGGTCACGTTCGGTTGCGCCAATATTGGTGGGTTCGAGGATTTTTCTGGAGATCCGGCCACGGATCTGGAGCAAGGCGGGAGCAACCAGGCAGGTAGCCTGCAATCCAATGGCGGGGGTGGCAGGTCACAGGCGGGTAGTAGGGGAATTGCTGCTGGCGGCGGAGCGATGGCTGGCACTGGTGGCACGATTCTCGTCGGTACAGGCGGCAAAGCGACTGGCGGGGTTACGAATCGATTCAACCAAGGCGGCGACACTGGGCTCGGCGCCGCGGCAACCAGTGGCGGCGTGGCAACTGGCGGCGCCGCGGCAACCAGCGGCGGCGCAATGGCAAGCGGCGGCGGCGCAATGGCAAGCGGCGGCGGCGCAATGGCAAGCGGCGGCGGCGCAATGGCAA
>CAYVXY010000012.1:271446-326311 GCA_964454965.1 uncultured Polyangiaceae bacterium
GGCGTCGGTGGTCGAGGAACCGGCGGCGCTGTCGGCGTCGGTGGTCGAGGAACCGGCGGCGCTGTCGGCGTCGGTGGTCGAGGAACCGGCGGCGCTGTTGGCGTCGGTGGTCGAGGAACCGGCGGTGCCTTCAGCCCCTTTGGCGCCTAGCCGCAATCCGCACGCTGAGTCTTCTGTTCGGTGGTGGGGCGAAGCCCGAGGCAACTGAACCAATGCTGCGATCGCGTGTGTTCCTTGTGGCGGCGAATGCTCGGCAGACCTTTCGCCGAACGAGCTTGCCTGCTACGAGGACAGCATAGTCAACGTGCCAGAATCGAAATCCTCCAAGCCTCCTCTTTTACAACGTCTGCAAAAGCTGATCGCTGAATATGGGCAGATTGCCCTCTGGGCCTACTTTGGGCTCTTCGCCATCGTGCTACTTGCCTTCGCATTGGCCTTTCAACTGGGCTTTCGCACCGCGAGCACGTCAGGCGCAGTCGGCATTTGGGGCGCCGCCTACCTGGCCACGAAACTGACACAACCGTTCCGCATAGCAGCCACGCTCGCCCTGACACCATTCGTCGTGAAGTTGGTGCGACGCGGGAGGCCACCGAGCGAAGCCGCATGAGCAGGGTTGCTTGGCTTGCGACTAGGCGTAGAATCGGAGGATGCGCAACCCCCTTTGCTACTTGACAACGCTGATGCTGTGCGTCGCATGTGCCGCCTGTGGCCGCCAGCGCGAGACGCGCCATCCAACTTCGGAGACATTGGCCGGCAAGGAGGCGCAGGGGGACGAAAGTGAGGGCGCGGCTGAATCTGATGGCGAGTCGCAGTCAACGCCGCCATCGAAGGCTGAGCCAAAGTCCAAGACTGCCAATCGGGGCATAGCTGAGATTTGCGAAAAGCTCAATCGACGAGCGACCCAGAAGTGCACGAAGCAAGTAGCAGGCCTGTACGAATCGAGTTGTAGCCACTACCTGCGCGAGCCGGGGCTTTGCGAAAACGAGATCCGTCTTGCGCTGGAATGCCAATACAAGGCCACGGATGAAGTGCTGTGCGCCCACGAAGCCAATCAGGACTGCTCGCAGGTGAATCGAGAGCTGAAGGCCTGCCAGCACGGCGCTGCGCCTGTCGAGCAGACCACGACCGAAGACCTCACACTTCCGTCAAGTTGGGAGAAGGTGAAGGATACACAACTTGGGTTCACCGTAGCCATGCCGCCTGGCGCGACCCTCGATGACAAGAACAAGCGTCGTACTTGGCAGGCCGAAGAAGGTGGCGTTTCGTACTACGTGGCCGCAGTCGAGCCACCCTCCGGCAAACTGAACAACCAAGCATTCGTGCGCACGGTCATTGCCTACGTTGGCAATCGCTGCCAGTTGCGTCTCAAGTTGCATGGCGAACTCGAAACCAAAGGCACGACTGTCGTACAGTACCACTCAGCATGCCCTGATGGGACTGAATGGCACGGCATGCTGCACTTCTGGAACGGCAAGGCCGTTTCTACCGGCTATCATGCTCCGGCTGGGGCAGCCGGTGTACAAGAACCGTACTTCTACAGCTTCCTGATTTCGAAACAGTGATGCACTGCTAGTTTTTGCGAACTCGGAGGGCTCGCTGGACGACGCGTTCTGCCCGCCGGAGATCATCGCGCCGGAATGCATGCCCAGGTCGAGAAAGCTCCAACATGGCCGTCAAAGACCCTGCGAGCGAAATGGGGATCATTGCTACGGCGCCAGCTCCACCGCGACTGCTCGCAAATCGCATCGCCAGAGCGTCTTCGGCAGGTCCATAGGGGGGACCAATCACGGGCCGCCCCAGCCGCGCCGACTGCAGCACCAGATCGCTTTCGGGAAGCGGACGGCCCAACCTGTCGTACGGCATTGGCCCGAGCACGCAGCGGGTGACCATGGCGCGCGTCGAGCGTTCGAAGCAATGGAACATCGCGTTTTCTGCACTAGTGGCCGTCATCGCGAGCTGCGCCAACTCGTAGAGGAACTCGTCATCGTCTTTGATATGGCCCGTCAGCAGCGTAAGCTCCATGAAGGCTTCACGCCCCGACCCAGCTGGGAGGTAGGAGACTCGACTGTTGAGGGCAGCCACCTCTCGCACGTAGTTGATGCCGCGCCAGTCGCCGCGGACTACACGCACGTGACAGTAGTCGGGGACTCGCCCTGCTTCGATGCCGCGGACCAGCATTCCGGTAACCACTGGACCGACCGACTGCTCACCATTGGTGATGTACCAAAGTGGTGGGGGTTGAGGCAAAAACACACTGTGGGGGATTGCGTTTAGCTGCATGGGGCAAACTCACTGCCGGTTGTCGTGCGCGAATTGTCCCTCCCTTGCCACCAGTTGGGCCAACAAAGTCGCAATTGCTTGCGCTGTGGCTGTAATGCCGCCTCAATACGTCGCTTCGAGCAAGTGTCGATGCCTGCGGAGCGACGTCTGAGCGCTGATACAAACCCAATGGTTCCCGCATCAAAGAACAGCGATAGGGCGAGTCCTGTGTGGAGCTTGGCGCATGGCGTGTGCCATCACATCGGATCGAGCGGGTGAACGGTAGGCCGATGCACGTTCATCGGAGGCAAGCATGCGGTGCTCGCAGCGTGGATTCGCTCAGAGCTACGAGCACTTTACCATGGCTACCAACGTTGGGCCTGCGTGCGAAACGGACCTCGGTGGATCTCGCGCGGGATGTCCTCGTCGTCGAGGCCCGCCATCGAGGCAATCTCGAGGAAATTGCGACCAAGGACGATGCCATGTTGGTCAGCGACCTCGGCTCTGACGATCCAGGGGCCAGGATAGAAGGGGGGGGAAGGGATGACAGCTTCGAGGCCCCGGTCGGTCTGCGCCCATTCGACATCCAGCAATCGACTGTTGACGGTCACCGAAGATACCACCAAGAGTGATGGGGCGCCTGACAGCATCTTGGGGAGATGGACCCGTACGACGACTTTGTCGCGAGGCCAACGCGCCAACGGAGGTGAAATCTCCACCTGCGCGTGGAGGTCGCGTGGCAACAACTCGAGCGAAGCTCGCTCGCTGGCTCCGGGTAGGCGCAAGTGTAGCGTTGTGGCTAGGGTCCCGCGCAGGCCCACAAGATGGGTCGCTTTGAAATACACCGGCGCATTGTCGTAGGATGCCTCGAGGCCGTCCACGTGAGTCAAGGTCAGTTGTTGGAGCGCTTCGAGATACACCTTGCCTTGTGACGCGAAGGCACCGGGGGGCAGCACAATGCCCACGACGTTGACGAAAGTCGGTTCCGAGACAGCGCCACTGAGCCCCATCGCGTCGACGGCCGCCACGCGCAGCTCATAGCGACCGGGGTCGAGTCCGCGCAGGGCGACTGAGGGTTCGGTGGCTTCCAGAGTCTTTCGTTTCTTAGTTTCCGTTTCGACCAAATGCACGAGGTAGCGCCTTGCGCCCGGTACCTCATGCCATGAGGCGCGTGCGCCGCTCAATGGGCTCGCACCGCCATCAATTGCGAGAACTGGACAGTTCACTAAGACTTGGCTGGGTGCAGGCGGAAGCTTCGACTCCGTTCCCCGGGGCGCCTCGGCCGACACAGTGAACACGTTCCCTGCCGCAATATGTTTCCAGGTCGATCCGATACCAACACTGGCCGAATGATCGCCGTCGTAGACGCCTACGGCGAAACTCGAAGGCCCCGCAACGACCGATACGTGCCCTGCACGCGCAAGGACCGTCATGCGCCTCGGCGCGTAGATGAAGACGCCGTGGGCGGGCTTCCGCTTCGGATCGATTGCAATGTCGATGCGACCGGTCATCAACTGTGCCGCATAAACTGCAGGAGCAAGCCCGTCGAGGCCGGATGGAAGTGTCACCTTGGGCTGTACCTCGGCAGCCGAGTTCGCAGCGAGCGTCACGCTCGTGCCCGCGCTGAGACGATAGGTTTCACTCCGCGTCGGTGTGAGCTTTCGGCCATTCTGCCATTCGCTGGCAGAACTCACCGCCTTGGGCTTCTCGGCCAGGCTACGGCGGCTCGCAAGTAGGACCGACGCAACCAGCAGCGCGGCCATCCAAAACCTAGAGCTGTCGCAGCGCATGTCAGCAAACAATACGGTTCGAAGCCGTCAGTTGATTAGCAAAATCGCCGTGCAGGCGTTCAGGTGCGTGGGAGGGGAACCGCCGAACGACGTCTGAAGAGAGCAAGAAATCAGTGATGCAGGTGTGCGTCGGCCAACCACGCTAGCAACTGCCCAGGATCTGGCTCTCCGAACCCCAGTTCATCAACGGCGATGGCTCGGAGCGTGCTTACATCGCCGTCAGTCAGCCGCTGACGGAGTTGAGCATGCCATTCGGTGCGAGCGTCACGGCAAGGCCCCATGCTGGAGCCCATCGCAAACGCCCGTTTGGCGCGGACTAGTGACCACAGCTCGGGCGACGCGGCTGCGTACACGCGGATCTGGTGCAGCAACCATTCGGCGCGTGCTCGGGGCAACGGTGTGCTATAGCTCACGTCCCGGTTGGGGTAGCGCTCGATATTCTTCAGTCGCGTTTGAAAGGTCGTGTTATCGAAGCCTGAAGTGCAACCAAGAAATATCTGAGTAGTTGGCAGCTGGACGAGCGATGTCTTCTGTCTGCCTTCGAGTGGTGCCCAAACGGAAATGGTATGGTTCCATGTCGGGTAATATAGCCCAACATTGTGGATCCTCAGGTGTCGTGCGAGCATGCCCTGTAGTGCGCTCAATTCGTCGCATTCGGCGGTAGCGGACGGCTCAGCGAACTCAGTGCGTACTGGATCACGGATCCAATTTTGCCAGATGAGACGGGACGACGGATCCTGATCCGTGACCGCCCAGCGCAGGTGCCAAAATCCTCCGTCGCGCAACGCCTCGAAGAGCAAGCGCAACCTACGGTAATCCTGCTTCAACTTCGAATCCTGCGCGGGCAGCGCGCGCGAAGCTATGAACGTAACATACCCTTCGTCGACCGCGGGGGCAGGCGTACGGTCGAGCAGCTCCGTCAGCGCGGCGAGCCAAACGCCAAAAGAAACGGTAGACTGCGACTCAGTGCGGGGTGGTTGTGGCCCCATACTGGACGGCAAAGGCACGGCCTGGGCAGGGACGGCCAGGCTGACGACAACAACTAGGGAGCAGACGAATCGGCCCATGCCAGCTGCGAAACTGAAGTGCGGACGTGTCTTCGAAGCCAGCGACTCGAGATTCATCAATCATCTGGTCGTAGCCACGGCACGCAGTGTGACAACGCGATTCAAAAAGAGTCCGGTCACCAGGCGAGTGACGTGTGCGTCTTAGAACCGATGGTGCAACTGGACCGTACCTGGTCCCACTTGGAGTGCGGTAGTGGGTGTCGCTTTGTCGCCCCCGCTTAACACGAGCCAAGTGCCAATTCCCAGACCGGCGACACCCACGGCCAACCCGGCGTAGCCAATTCCCTGGAACATCGACTTTCTGCCTTGATTGTCCATGTCCGCCCCAGTGCAAATGCCTTGAGCACAGTCATTCTTTGGGTCGCCGAAGATCGATGCACCGAGCACTCCGACGCCGACAAAGGTGGCAACTCCGAGTACCCCGACTCCGCCCACTATGTATCCGAGGGTCTTACGGCTCATGCCGAGATCGCTGTCTTGACTCGCTTCGGCGACGGGTGCTGGTTTCTCTTCAGGGCTCTTCGACGTGGCAGTGGGTGCTTTTTGCGGCAGATTGGCTTGCTCGCCAGGACTGAGCAAGAACTGCTTGGTCTGCGTAGTGCCATCAGCATACGTCATCTCGATCGTGACTGCTCCGGGCAATACCGCGACCGGCTCGTCTTCGTTGAACGGCCCGACGACTCTTCCTTGAATCTTTGCCGTGGCGCCCTGGCGCACCATGACATACGAGAGCTTGTTCTTGATGCCGTCCAAGTCCTGCTGCGCCGACTCGACCGTTTTTTGGTATTTCTTCTGCGAAGCAGCAAGGTCGTTGGCATGCTGAAGCGCGCGCCTTAGCTCAGTATAGGCTTCCGGTAGCCGCCCCAACTTGACCAGGGCGCGGCCAACCATCAACTGCGAATTGGGGCTATTTACCATGGCGTAGGATTGCTTGAACTGCTCCAAAGCTTCGCCGTACTTCTCGGCCTCCATGGCCTCGAGACCGCGATCGAAAGCGATTTTGGCATTGTCGATCTGCGCTTTGGAAGCTTCATCGACGGCGGAACCTTGGGCTTGAAGGGTCGGCGAGACAAGAACGATTGCCACGAAGAGTGCGGGGAGATGCATAGTCCGGTGTTTGTGCTTCATGATGGACGTTCTCTTCGGTCAATGTTCGGTTGAACGTATCGATTGCCAGGCCATCGACCGGTGCTCTCCGGAGCGACCGGACTCTTCTTTCAAGACTCCGTAGCAGCTGGCTGTCGTGGCCGCATGTATCCTTCGCCGCATGATCATTGAACTTTCCATTTTCCGCAAGACTTGATCGGTTGCCCGATTCGGAGAAGAACCTGCCCATTCCATCGTCAAAGCCGAGACGTCGCATTTTTGCCGCACTGACCCGACGCGTAATTCATGCGAAGCGTTTGCTGCACTGAACAATCCTTTGCTAAAGGGTTGTATTGTCGGACTTGACGAGCGTTTGGTCGTTGGGGAGCCGTATTCAAGCGCTGGACCGTCTTGCTCGACCCGCCCGAAGCGATCGCCGAAACCCAGATGCAACCAGCGCGTGCTTTTGGCGGCGTTAGCGTCGTATGCAAGGGCCGCAACTCAGGCGAGACGCCCGGCGACGGAAACCCAATAACACCCCGCTTGCCCGTTCTGGCCCAGTGATTTCGGACCAGAAGTAGATTTCAGCCGGCGCGGGACATTCTTGTGCGACTACAACTTTGGGTAACCACAACAAGAGACGCTGACCGTTGGCCGTGCCGCATTGCCCTGGCTTCAACGGTTGCCGGAGTTCAGCCGTTCCAGTCGACGGTAGTATAGGGAGCTCGGATACTTCTGAGCAAATGCG
The DNA here is from genome assembly GCA_964454965.1 of uncultured Polyangiaceae bacterium. Lineage (GTDB taxonomy): Bacteria > Myxococcota_A > Polyangia > Polyangiales > Polyangiaceae > FEN-1139. The sequence continues at coordinate 278,397 of CAYVXY010000012.1, forward strand.
AGGAGCTTCTGCTGCCCTGCTGTCCCTGCACCAAGCGAAAACAGGGCTTCAATCTCCAGGGCGTCGCGTTCCTGCTGAAGAGCGCTTCTAGGGAAGAGTTGAGCGTGTTGCTCCACCAACGCAAGCGTCTTGGCGGGCTGGGTAGAGAGCACACGCCGACCGAGTTGCAGCAGTTCAACCTCATCTTTTGGTACAGCCGGCTCAGCAGCGTGACGGCCCTTTGCTGGCCCATTGGGATGCCGCTGAACCGAGGCCAAATCGGTTGTTGGTGATTCCTGTCGGAGCGCTTGACTTGACCGTGTGGTCCAAGTTGGCCGCAGAAGTGTCGCGAGCGGCGCTGCATGCGACTGCGTTGGGGCGGAGGGACTTGCCGCCAGGTGACCGACGAGTAGGCTCGCGGCTCCGACCACGGCGCCACCGCTCAGAAACCAGGCAAACTTGGACGGAACCAGCTTGACCCAGATTGAAGACGCTGCCGTAGCACCAGACACACCTGCAACGGCCGCGATGCGCGCGACGAAGAGATCCTCCTGATGCCGCGTCGGACGAACCCCTTGTGCGTAGCGCACCACGGCTCGAACCACCGGGTCGACTTCGCTCTTCGACTCGGACCAACGAAGTTGTTTTGTCATGATTCGCCCTCTCCGGTGCGTGCCCCAAACTGGCGCCCCCTCCGGATTCGAGACAGGACTTTGTTGCGCGCCGCAGCCAGACGCGAATAGCAGGTGGTGATCGGCGCTTGCATAGCAGCAGCGATTTCCTGCATCTCCAATTGCTCGAGCTCGAATAATACGAACACCATGCGCTGGTCTTCGTCGAGGCAGTCCAGCGCCAGAACCAGCTGATCGTGTGCTTGCTTGACCCAGAGTGCGCCCTCCTGAGCTGGCTGAACTATCGCATCGGGCAGTTCTGCGACGGGGATCTCCCTCTGCGCCGCTGACTGGCGCCGCGCATCCGCGGCGACGTTTCGGCAAATGCCGTAGATCCAGGTTCGAACGCTGGAATCGCCTCGGAAGTCGGAGAACCCGCGCCACACCGTGACCAATACCTCTTGGCTCAGATCCTCCAATAGGTTCTGAGGTACCCCAAGATGGACCAGGATCCTCCACACCAAGGGTGCGTGTTCCCGGACCAGCGTCTGTACGTCTTGCCGCATGCAGGTGACTCTCTACAATTCCTTTGCCAGCCCGAGGGCTAACCAGCCAGAGATTAGCCCAGGATGAAATAGGACGTGGTTACCACCGTCGACATCGGCATAGACGAATCGATGGCGTGGCAGCAGCGTTGCCACCCCAAGCTGTGAGAGCAGGAACCAGCTTTGCGCCAGCTCAAAGCCCAACTCGACCGAAGCGGTCGGGCCCGCATAGGGACGTGCTCGATCGCTACGATGGGTCAATGCTTCAGCGGAGGTTGCACGGAAGCTTAGCGCCGCACCAAAGCAGGCGGCTGCATGGTACTGCTGGATCTTGGCGAATCGGCGGCATAATCCGAGGTTCGCGAGTCCAGACTGAAACACTACGCCCCCGCCAAGAGTGCGGGGGCCTGTCACTGGGACCATACTCTTCTCCCAGTAGCTCGCATTGAGCTGGATTGACCAAGTTTTCAGTAGGGGTACGCCAAATCCCAGGGTAAGCCCCGCCGTGCTGCTGGGCACGAACTCGGTCCCAATGGACAGCCCGGCCGAAAAGACGGGGCCTCTTCGCTTCAGGTCTGGGTCGACCAGTGACATGTCACGCTTCGAGACTTGAACGCTGCTCGAACCGGGGCTCTGTGGTTGCTGTGCCGGTTGAGGTCGTGCCGGTTCGGTCGAAGCAGAGAAGTCTAGTTCCTCGGCCCGTGCTTGTTCGGCGATTTCCGCCAAGACGGTCGGTGGCAGTGCTCGCCCAGCAAGCTCCGGTGCAACCACCATCGCCAAAACGAGAATGAGCGAGGGGGTTAGTGATGAGCACAGCAAGCCAGCACTATCGAGATATCGCTCTCCAAGTACCTCGCCCTCGCGCGAAGCTATGCGTACGTGTGCAAACCAACGCGGTGGATCGCTTTCGTGCCGAACAACTCCCTCGAGTTTCAGGTTGGTTTCAGCGGGCTCCAGTAGTTCGACTCCAGTTGACTCCTGCAAGAGACGTCGCAGAGCTTCGCTGGAGATACAAGCCTTAGCGCCTGGTTCACGGGTCCAATTCAACGAGAAACTCTCGAGCGAAGAATGCGCGCAGGCCAGTCTTGCTGGCAACGAAGCTGCCAGCAAGACTGACCAACAAAGCAAAGCAAATGATGGTCTCAAGGGTTTGGTTCTAGTTCGAGCTGACCAAAGAGTTCGCCGGTGATGTAGTAGAGGATTCCAGGTGCGGGAGCCATCAAGTCTGCCAGTAGAGTACCGCCGCTCAGTTGGTTCACCTGATGTATGACGCAGCTATCTCCCTCGGGGGATATTTCAAGGAATCGAGACGAGAGCCGCTGTCCCTCCGCAGTACCGAAACCCGGCGCGGAGACGTAGACAGCTCCGCTGCTTTGCTCGACGGTCGGGGTCGCAACGGACCATGCATCGATGTTCCACGCCCACCGAGCGTCCCCACCGGGCCCGAATCCGAGGTAGCGAATGAAACGTTGCCTCTCTGCTTGGTCAGCAGTCGGTATGTATCCACCCACTATCAGTCGACCGGCATCGTCACCGGCCAGTGTCGTCCATTCGCCTTGTGCAAACGCCTGCGAGAGCTTGCCATCCCAAACCAGGCGACCCGTTTCGTCGAATTGCGACAGGCCGAAGCTCGAGTTCGCGCCGATCGTCCAATCGCGCTCAGACAAGATAGTGGTGGAACCGGCTCCGTCCATCACAACGCCGGAGACTCCGACTCCTTCACGTGAGATATTTCCGGGGAAGCCATTCTGAGTCCATAGTAGCTCACCTTCGCGGCTCAACTGGCTCATCACCGCCCCCCCTTTCGACTTGAATGCTGACCCCGCGATGGCAATACCGTGACCCGGTGCCGTTGCCAATTGCGGCAGAGCAGTCCCCTGCAATGCAATGGGATCCGTGAGCCGCTGCAGGGAAGCGTCATAGTTCATCACCCAAACAGCTTCGCGTACCTCGGTATCGGCGTTTGGTCCTGCATCGATGGTGTAGATGGCAACCCAAGCGTGTCCAACGTCATCGACCAAGAAGTTTGCATAAGTGCCCCAGGACGCAACGGAAGGGCCCGCGAGCAGTTGCTCAGACCCGAGTAAGGCGCCGTCGGCAGCGTAATGCTGCAACCAATAGGCCCCACCTTCTTCGAAGTTGTTGCGTACGGTCAAAAATAGCCAAATGCTTAGATCGGGCGCAGCCTTGGCCGACACTTGATAGATCCGGCAGATTGCCGCCCCGTCCACTGCAGGACAAATGGACGTGGCATACTCGTAGGTAGTTGCCGCACGATAGTTGGCGCCGACCGTGGCGCACGTCACGGGTTCCAGTTGGTCGAGCACCTTAGTCTTGACCGACTTACTACAGTCCGTCTTGTAACACTGATTCATGTTCAATGCGTAGCCTTCAGCGCCCACCGATACGTCCTTGGTTGCACAACCATTGACGATTGCCGCTGTTGCCAGCGCGCTACACCCAACGACTCGTCTCACCCATCCATTTGACTCGAACATGGCTTGCCTCCGCTTAGGTCGATAGTGAGTGGGCTGGCGGCGTACTTCATACGAGAATCTTTTCGAAGGAACCACAGTTAGTCCGCGCGGCCGGAAACTGGATGGACTATCGATTTGGTCCTCCGTTGGGCAGCGTCGGATAGATCCCCCTCGATGCCTCCTTGAGCTCGACGCAAGCAGGTGTATCGTGCGCCAAGAGCTCGTTCTTTGCGCCGAATTTCACACACTGCCAGGCGTCGTTCCAAGGCTGAGCATGCAGGACCAACCCATCCTTCATCACCCCGTAGGTCTGAAGCGGGCACGGAAAGAGCTTCGTGCAATTGCTGATTGGCAGCAATGCTGACGGCGCAGAAAAGGGTCGCAGCAGGCTTCTACCCAGCAACTTCTTGCGCGCTCCGAGCATCCCGAAAGCGTCCAACGTGCCGTACAGGTCGAGAAGCGTTGGTAGAATGTCGAGGTGGGTCAAAAATTCGCTGGCGTGCGCACGCAACCATTGTTCTTGTTCGGTGGTTATCGCACCATTGCCGAATGCAAGCCACGCAGGCACGTGGATCTGTTCGTCGTAGAGGTTCTGGCCATGGTGGATTGCGCTGTGCTCGCCAAAGGCTTCGCCATGATCGCTAGTAAATAGAATGAAGTACGGCTCCGTGCCCACTACCCGGACGAAGCTGCGTACTATGGCGCTGACACTTCTGTCTTGAGCCGCGATTGCGTTGCGATATGCATTGTGCAGAGCGTCAAGACCGGTCCAAGTTGCTGCATGAGAGTAGGGGAGAAAAGGCGTCATGCCTTCGTTCACGTGGTAGGGCGCGTGTGTATCGGTCAAATGCGCTAGCAGAAAGAGCGGACGAGGCTCGGTTGGCAATTTGCGTGTCACCCGCTCGGCAAGTCTCGAATCCGCCCCCAATCGGACCACGTCCTCTGTCGATTCGAACTTTCGCTCGAGTATGTCTTCGATGAACGCTACCGAGTCAGCCATACGGCGCGGATCCGAACGTTCGAAGGCCGAAGCAGTCTGGGTTGACCAATACAAGACCCGAGGTCGTTTGGTACCGGCGCGCGTTGAGCGTAAGTAATCGAAGAGCAACGGCGTCGCTGCCACCTCAGCGCGCGTTCCGAGTGGCATGATCCCGGAGAGCAGCGCATTGACCGAAATTGCCGTGTAGCTTGCCAAGCTTCGCATCTCACTCAACTCGATTCGGTCTGGGAGCAGCGTGCGCCACGCGGGATCCATCGCCTCGGTGTTCGCCAACGAGTAGTCGCTCGCGCGGATACTCTCGTCGAGGATGAGGAGCACATTCGGCATTTGTGCATGCCGACTCTCGAGCGGTGGCACAACGACACTAGCCTCTGCCATCGCTTCGCGAGGCCGGATGAGCAACCGCAGGGACCAGATCGCACTCAGCTCGGCTGGGGCTCGGTGGACTTTGAGTGTCAGAACGACCAGACCCAATGATAGGGCTGCAAGGCCACCGCCTGCACGCCGCCCAAACCTAGGCCGATATGACAGTAGTAGGAATTCGATCGCGCCAACCAGAAGGGACGCGAGCATAGCTCCTGGTAGCATTGAGTAGAGTACGGGCCTGACATCGCTCCACATCGAGAGTGCGCAAGCAATAGCATCCTCGCCTATGAAGGAATGGTAGTAGCGAAAGAACAGGCACTCGGAGACGAGGGTGACTGCTGCGAATGCCGAGATGAGCGCTCTTGAGGTGCAGTTACGTGTTGCCGCGCCCAGAAGCCCCCAGAGGGCGATGCTGGCGAATGCCGAAAGCCAACTCAGTGAGTCGTGCCAGTAGCGTGCTCCGCGGACACCCAACTCGAGCAGCACGAATTGGCTTGCAAATAGTGCGAACCCCAACCGGTGTGCGCGTAGAGTGCTCAGGCGTGACAAGCCCAATACTCCACCAAGTTTTGGTCGACTTTTCAAGACATTGTCGCAGCTCGAGTCGACGCTCGAGTCAGTTAAAGCTGAAATCGCAGGTCGTCAAGCAGCAGGGTGAGGGAGGTTTCTCCGTATACCGTGATGGAATTGATGGGGCCGCTCGTCGCACAAGCGTTGGCAAGTTCAACGTTGGTTTCGGTCCAATCATCGCCGAGGAAAATGTCTGTCGACAGGCACGATGTACCATCGCCGGTTAGCGTCACGCTCACGGTGCCGGTGCCTGACGCTGCGCGCGTCGCTAGGTGCAGTGTCTTGAATATCGTTGGAACGAAACTCTGTCGGTAGTAGATGTGAAAACCTGAGCCGGATCGCATGCCGTCCACGCGTAGGCACTTGCCGCTAAAGCAACCTGACGAGATTTCGGCAGAGCTAGCGTCTGCCCAAGGGTTCATCATCCAGCGGACGTTCTCGATGCCGCCATACTCGTCCACATAGACATTCTGAGGAGGAAGGAATTGGCATTGGCTGCCCTGGACCGGCAGCTGGTCGGAGAACTGCGCGCCCAGGTCGAAGAAGCTTCCCTCGATGGTGTCGTAGGTGAGAGTGTTCGGCATTTCCACGACTTCGCCTTGTGCGGACGTGAGACGAAAGCTTCCGCCTGCACCGTCACTTGCGAACATTTCCCCGCGTTCCGACACGGCCCAGGCGCCGCCGCTGCGTTCTGCGACGAGGTATTCCGTGCTGTCAGTCCCCCGGTATTCGATGGAACGAACTGGGATCCGATGATTGATGACCTGGAAGCGCACGTAACCCCATTGGTTGCGGTCGAGGAGCTGAAGGTGGGCATTACCTGTCACCGGACAAGGAACGCGCCGTGTGCTCCCGGCGTCGAGTCCCTGCAGCTTGAGAACCTCCTTGGTTTCCCTGGACACGTCGAAGTGGAAGTGACTGCCGTTGCATACTGGATTGCCCTCGACCGGGCAGAGGTCGTGGACCATCACGATGCGAGTCGCATCCAGGCTGGTGAGCTCCCAGCACTCACCGCAGGCTTCCCCGCTAACGCCACCGTAGCTCGAACCGTTCCAGGGCTCGGCAATAGCGAGGGTCAACCCCTCTCGAACGGACGCTGGTAGCATGGGAGCGGTGCGATCGAACTCGCACCAACCGCCGTTGCTTGCGGTGTACGAGGTTAGTCTAACGTCACCGCAAGTATCGGTGGGTGACGAGGCAACGTGTTCAACCAGGCCACCCGAGCTGGGGCTCTTGGCACTTTCCCCGCAGCCGAGCGAACCCATGATCGAGACCAGAACCGAGATCAAGAGTCGTGAACGCATCGCCCCAAGATACACCCTATTTGCGCGCGGAGGCACCAGCAATGACAGTGGCGATTGGTGTTCGTCGGGACAAGCAAGGGTTTGTCGCCCCTGGCGCGCGGTGTTGCAACGTGGGACGATGCTGACCTTCGAGGCTACTGCCAGGCAAATTCGCGATGCGTCGAGAACTCTCTGGATTTTATGTCGTAGCGCTAGTCTTCATCGCGGGAGCCGTTCTGCTATTGGGCAAACGCAGCTGCCAGGATCCGCCCAAGAGTCATCATTCGACGCTCACTCTGCCGCAGAGCCAAATGGAGCGCAGACCGCCCAGCGATCCGGGGCCGCCTGAAGAGCCTGGCGAGATAGGCGTGCGAGCGTTGGTCGGTGAGTTGGTGGATCTCGATCGGCTAGCTTCGCTGCCAGATCCTCCATTTCGTGCGTATCTAGCTTCGAGCTACGATCGACGGTCGAAGAGCGCGAAGGATCCGGCAACTTGGTTTGCGAATGATGATTGGGCAAGTTCCGAGGATCCGAACTACGTGCGTCTCGAAAATGTTGCAGGCAGACGTGAATACGTACTGTTGGATGTCGCTGGGCCGGGTGCTTTGGTCAGACTCTGGAGCGCTACGCCGACCGGCACGCTGCGCGTCTACCTCGATGGAAGCCCGACGCCGGTCATCGAAGAGCGACTCGAGGATTTGCTCTCGGGCAACGGCACCATTCCGCGGCCGTTCGCCTACGTGGCGGCGCGTGGATACAACGCCTACTTTCCGGTACCCTTTCGCACGGGCTGCAAGGTAACGGTAGATGAGCTCGTGGCGAACGATCCGTTCCGGGGAGGTCCGCTCAAGAGGTTCTACTATCAGATCAATTATCGAATCTACCCGGAAGTCGTACGCCCGTTGATCCGGACCTTCAGGCTGTCGGACTTCGAACGTGTGGCGACCGAGATCTCGAGGGTGGCCTCGCTGCTATCTGACGGAGCGCGCGCCTACCAACCTTCGCCTCAACGCAAAATCGAACGGGTCGAACGTGTCGGTGACGATGCGCGCGGGGGAGTGGTCGAGGCGCGTGGGGGAGTGATTCGGGAGCTCGTTTTGAGGATCCCCCGTGCGGACGAAGCGGCACTGCGTCGTGCGACGCTTAGCTGGACTTTCGACGATCAAGTGACGGTTGAGGCTCCGCTCGGCGACTTCTTTGGCACCGGACCCGGGCTTTCCCCGTACCGCTCACTCCCGTTCAGCGTCGGGATAGACGGCACGATGGTCTGTCGCTGGCCAATGCCATTCCGGAAGCGCGCGCTGTTGGTTATCCACAATGCGCCGGAGGTAGAAGGTGAAATTTCCGTTGAACCCCTGCGCTGGTCCGCGCAAAGTCTCTATTTCCATGCCCAATGGCGGCCTGAATCCACACTTCGAACGCATCCACCGCGGGACGTCCAATTGCTTGACGTCGAGGGTGAGGGCGCGTACGTGGGTACCGTACTCAATATCGCAAATCCCGCTGGTGCTCGTTGGTGGGGCGAGGGAGACGAGAAGCTGTACGTCGATCGCGAGCCATTCCCCAGCCAATTCGGGACCGGTACGGAAGACTACTTCGGCTACGCTTGGTCGACTCCGGAGCGATTCGTCCGAGCGCTGCATGCGCAGACACGCGCTGATGGTCCTGATTTCGACGGGAGGTTCTCGATGAACCGCTTTCACACCCTGGACAAGATCCCGTTCACTAGGGCAATGCGTTTCGAACTCGAGCTTTGGCATTGGGACGATACCGAGATTACGTGGGATGCGATGGTGTACTACTACGCGCGTCCAGGCTCGACTGAGTCATCGCCGAGCGCTCGTTGGATTGGCGTGCCAGTCGTTGGCACGGGGGGCAAGCGGTCTGCGCGCTAACCGGTTACGGTCGAGTCGTTATTGTCCGAAGCAGCGGCACTAACCCCGCGATCACCAGGGATGCGGCGCGCCCGCCGAACGGTACGCGGCTGCCAAATCGTCAAAGAATGACGGGTAGGTTTTAGCCACGCAGGCGGGTTCTTCAATCGTGATTCCGCCGCTGACGGCTCCCAACACGGCAAAACTCATCGCCATGCGATGGTCGGCGTAGGTGTGGATTAGGGCTGGCTGAAGTGGACGCGGCTCGATGGCTAGCCAGTCAGGGCCGGTGCTGACGCTCTGCCCTAGGCGCTCGAGTTCGGTCGCAGTGGCCAGTAGGCGATCGGTTTCTTTGATTCGAATGTTGGCAACGTTGCGAATGCGCATAGGTCCGCTGCAAAGTGGCGCTAGGGCCGCCAATGTCATTACCGTGTCCGAAATGTCGCGCATGTCGACGTCGATGCCGTGGAGCGTTCCGCTGCCTTGCACGATGGTGTGGTCGCCGTGCTTCTCGACTCGTGCGCCCAGTCGAGCCAAGAGGTCGACGAACGTGTAGTCGCCTTGAAGCGGACTCGAACCGAGGCCAGGTACCTCGATACTACCCTGACTGGCGGCGGCCAAGGCGAACGGGTAGCTGGCGGCGGTGGCGTCGGGCTCGATGCAGTAATCGCGAGCACGGTAGCTGCCTACTGCGCGCACTCGGTAGCCTGCCACTGTTTCTTCGACTGCGCCGCCAAAGTCGGCGATCATGCGGCGCGTGATATCGACAAAGGGCCGACTCACTAGCTCCCCCTCGACCTCGACTTCGACATCCGCGTCCGCGAGCCCGGCAGCCATCAACACAGCCGAAAAATACTGGCTGGATTGATCGCCCTGCATGCGGATGCGCCCGCCCGCCAGGCGCCCCCCGCGCACGGTGAGCGGGGGACAGCCGCTGGCGCAAGTGACATCGACTCCAAACTGCTTGAGCCCATCCACCAGAACCCGAATTGGCCTTCGGCTCATGGCCTCGTCACCGTAGAGCGTGGTTTCGCCGTCGATCAGGCAGGCAAGCGCCGCCAAAAAACGCACGCTAGTGCCGCTGTTTCCGACGAAAATAGGAACTTCCGCTGGGCGCAATCGCGCCCGGCCACCGCTCACGAGCAACGAATCGCCGCTGTCGAGGATTTCGATGCCCAAGGCTTCGAGGGCGACGCGCATGTGTCGTGTATCGTCGCTACCTAGCACTCCATCGAGCCGGCTCTGGCCGTCGCACAACGCGGCGAGCATCAATGCGCGATTGGTGATGCTCTTCGAGCCGGGTACGCGCCAGACCAAGTGGGGAGGCGCGGGCATGCGGGGGATCACGAGCGGGCCGCGAGGCATCATTGGTCGCGTCTTAGCACGAGCGCGGCGAGTAGCCACGTGTGTGGGGAGCGGCGGCATGGCGCTGAGTGGTGACCACGCGGACTTGCGCACACTCGGCGAACGAGGGAACGTGGCCATTGGCGGCTAGCAGGGTGGAAGCGTCAACGCGATGGAGTCGACGAAGACAGTCGTGTGGTCTGACGAACCAAGACACGAGTGGTTGGTCTGCCTCGAGTCATCTCGTAGGACGGCGTTTGCACGCCGCCCCAACCCCGAAGAATGTTGAAGGCCGGAACAAGACGTCGGGCACGCCCAAGGGCGATACCCGCTGCTACGTAGCTCAATCGTGCTAGGATGCGACGATCATGCTTTGCGAGGGCAAGCAGTTCGGTGCCGAACTAGACTCCAGCGGTTCCAGCAGAGCCCGGCGCTCGCCCTGCTGAACCCGCAAATCCGACGCTGCCAGACGCCCCCGAGATGCCGGTCGCGCCAGACGCCCCGGTCGCGCCCCCTGTGCCCCCAGTGCTCCCTGGAGGAGTGATCGTGATGTTCTTGATGTACACGGTCACCGTGCCAGCCGTCGTGGGGGTTGACGCCGTGTCGAGCCAAAGAGCCACGTAGTACGTCGCCGATGCGCAGAATTTGGCCTTGTCTGTCACCAGTACGCTGACGTCACGGAAGCCACTTGCGACGGCGTAGGGTGCAAGTGTTGCTCCAGTAAGCAGGATCGAGTTTCCCCAAGCCCAGCCGACCGCCGCATCACCGCCCGTAAGTAGCTGAACCTGCACGGGCACAGCCGCCGGGTTGTCGACTGCGATACTCGCAGTGAGCGTCGCGCCGACCAGGTTCGTGTTGACTGAGAACATTTGAACGACGCGAGCATCTGTTGCACCAGGGGTTCCCGATGCGGCAAACGTTGCGGACAAGGCCGCACAGTTACCGCTGCAGAGCGTCGGGTTTGCCGCGGGAGACGCGACACTAGTTCCGAACTTCAGCGTTGCCGCAGGGCTGCCATCCGTCAATAACTGAAGCGCACCCGATGACGCTGGGAAGGCCAACTGCTGACTGAAAGTCGACGGCGTAGTTCCACAGCTACTTCCTCCGCTGGTGGTCGTTCCACCTGTGCCGGTTTGTGTTGACGTACCGCCTTTGCCCGCGGTGCCGCCTGCTCCGACGGCCGCTCCGCCGACACCCGTGGTAGTTGCACCGCCGGCTGGCGCGCCCGCTTGCGCCACGACTCCGCCGTTTGATGCACCGGATTGCGCCACGACTCCGCCGTTTGATGCACCGGATTGCGCTACGACTCCGCCGTTTGATGCACCGGATTGCGCTACGACTCCGCCGGTAGATGCACCCGACTGCGCGCCAACTCCGCTGGCGGAACCACGCGCAGTCGCGCCAGCGCCTACTGCACCGCCTTGGGTATCGCCGCCTCCACTTGCCACTGCGCCGCCGGATCCGCTGGACTCTGGCACGTATTCATCACCGCAGCCCGTAGCAAACGCGGTATACAGCGTGGAAGCAACCAGAAGATTAATTCTCGTACGAGGCTTGAGATTGGTCATATTGATCCGAAATTTCTGTCCCGAAATTGACGTTGCTATCTCGGTCCAATGCGCTCGGTGGGTGCGGGACTACTACAGCGTCGTCCAGATGGGCTCGACACCTAGTTTAGCGTCGCGGGACGGTCGGAAGACAAGCCTTCGTCGTCCTGGCACGTCGACAATCCGTGCTAGATCCGAGGCCCAAGTAGTGCCACCTATGACTTCCGCGCACAGGGTGAGTGGTAATGGGAGGGCGCCGAAGCGAGGGAAAGCGCGTGAAGGCTGCTGTCGTACCCATCGACCAGCGCCACATATGCGTTGCGGAAGCGCCACTTCTGCGGAGTTGATAGCGGCCCCAAGATCGCCATCACACGGGCGCGCCAATTGATACGTGATGCTCTTGATGGGGCACCTCGCAGAACCGCCTGGAGCAGCGGATCAGTGCACTCAGGACGAGGCGTACTTCCGAAGGGTAGAAGTTGTGTTGCGCAACGCAGAGGTGGCGCGGCGAACAACACACGCTGCGCATTGCTGCCGACCGAGCGACGACTTGCTGAAGCTGCAGCGCGAGTACTTCGTTGACGACTGCATTGGACCAAGCAGCGCAAACCGATGGCCTGAGCGCTCAGTGAACCGGAGTGCAAGAGCGCAAGCGGCGAGTGCGAATCCTCGGAGGTCGACGGTGCCCACGAAGCGGGCGCGGGCAGGGCGCCAAGCGCCTAGTGATGCGCCTAGTGACGCGCCTAGCGCAAATCGGTCCCGAGGCTCGAAGTGACGCGCCCAGGGCAAATCGGTCCCGAGGCTCGAATCCTCGCGCGGAAAGGTTCGGAAGCTTGTGCCGGTCGGCAGAGCCTGGTTCCACAAAATCGGTGGATTGTCCAGCTCCACGGCGAATCGGCCACTGGGCAATTACGCGCAAAGGCACACAGTAGCCACTTATGCGAACCTTCGCAGGTATTGACGCCTGGGAACGGTTCTTTGCGCGGCTAGCGTCAGAATCCGCAGGAGTTACCGAAGAAACCTGATCGCGTCTCAAAGTTGCGGGCATTCGAAAAATGAGATTTGCTCGAATGCAGCAGCCCTTTTTGCAGATTGGCCTGAGTTTCACGCGAATCTGGGCGACGCGAGGTGTCGTGGAGAATCTGCATGTCTCTGCGCTTTGCATGCACAATCTGGATCCCCGCCGCAGGCAATTGAGCTATTAACCCCGGCGAAGCTGTTTTGAGCCAATCTTTGTCACCTGCCATCTATCAGAGAGGTTTCGTAATGCGCCGATGTTTTTGTCACCCTCAGGTTCTACTCAGCGGCGGGCTGCTCGCTGTTCTCGTCGTCAGTTGTGGTCACGAGATCGTAACCATCCAACAATCGAGCACGGCCGGCGGCACGACGTCGACCAGTGGTGGCTCCACCTCGACAGATATCAACGACTGTCCTGCCGCAACGCTGCCAGCCAATGACAAGACTCGGCCTGGTTACACCGCAGATGCAACGCGAGAAGCCAATGTCGCATCCCTGCTGGGGACGATGTCCCAAGAGGCCAAGATCAAGCAACTGTACGGGATCCCGAATAACTCGAACCCCGATTACAATGACATCGAGCGCAGTCAGGACGTGGACCTTGGCGGCGGCAAGACTCTGCGAGGCTACAGGTACCGCGATGCAGGCCGAGGCGTGAACTTGGCAGCCGGGCAAGACAACCGTCCGAGTCTAGGCAAAGACTTCGCTACGACGTTCCCTGCCCCCTCCATTCGGTCAGCATCCTGGGACGTGGATCTCGAGTACAGAGTGGGCGTGGCCCTCGGTGACGAGACCATGGGGTCCAAGAACAATATGATGCTTGCGCCCTGCATGAACATCATCAGGCATCCCTACTGGGGCCGAACCCAGGAGACCTATGGTGAAGACGTGTACCATACTGGCCGCATGGCTTCGGCACTAGCCGCGGGGATTCAGCAGCATGTGGTGGCTTGCGCCAAACATTTTGTAGCCAACAACATCGAGAAGAATCGCATCAATCAGAACGCCCTGATGGACGAGCAAACGCTGCGCGAGATCTACGGGCGCCATTTCGAGATGGTCGTGCGCGAGGGCGGCGTGGGCTGCATCATGGCTTCCTACAACCTCGTCAACGGCACGAAGTCCACGCAGAACAAGCATCTGCTCACGAACATCCTGAGAGGGTCAGTCGACCAGGGCGGGTTCGGATTCAAAGGTCTGGTGATCAGCGACTGGTGGGCAATGCCCGGTTGGCAGGGCCCACTCGAACTCCCTACAGCTCAGTCTCAAGCTGCCGAGGCCATCAAGGCTGGGCTGGACATCGAAGTGCCTTGGGGGCTAAATTTCCCCCAGCTCTCGACATTGGTCACTCAGCAAGCTGTCACCGATGCAGATATCAACGCTGCCACGAGCCGTGTTCTCGAGCAGAAGTTCAGATTTAACACCGTATACAGCGACTCACCTTGGGGCCTTGGGACCGCGAAGACTACGCTGTCCGGTGACTCGATCACCAACGATGCGGAACATTTGAGCCTAGCTGAAGAGGCTGAGGTCAAGTCTGCCGTACTGCTAACGAACGGCGCTGCGGATGCGCCGGTGCTGCCAATCAAGAATGCGACGAAGATTGCCGTCGTTGGGTTGGAAGTGGATGTGAAGGTCAGCAGCCAAACCGCGGTCCCGCCGACGGGTCCCAGGTTGAAGTTCGCATCCGACGTGAACGTTGGCGATCGGGGCAGCAGTCGTGTCAATGCTGATCCTGCCAAGTCGGTCGGTCCATTCGTAGGCATCCAGGCGGCCGCTGTACGCAAGGGCCTAAGCGCCAGCAATGTCACCACTGGCACTGACGCAGCTGCTGCTCAGGGAGCGGACTTCATCGTCGTGGTGGTCGGGCTCACGGCCGGTGACGAGGGCGAGGAATACAGCCTCGACTCCCTCGGTGATCGAAGCACCTTGCACATCAGCGACGCCCAAGAAGCTCTCGTGACTGCCGTGCTCAATCTCAACAAGCCCACGGCGATTATCATGGAGTCTGGTTCGATCTTGGAAGTTCCGTGGCGCAGCCACTCGAACAAGAACCAAGCAACGATTTGGGCTGGATACGGCGGTCAGCGCCAAGGGGATGCCTTTGGCAAGCTGCTGTTTGGCGAGGCCAACTTCAGCGGCAAGATGCCGCTCGCCTGGCCCAAACAAGTGGACCTGCCGCAGTTCAGCACCGGCGTCAACAGCACCCAGATGGACTACTTCTTTGGCTACCGTTACTATGACAAGGAAAACAAGTCCGATATCCTGGAATTCCCGTTTGGTTGGGGCATGAGCTACTCGACCTTCAAGTACTCGGGCCTTGCCACGACCACCCCTTGTACGGGTACTGGTAAGAACAACGTGGTCACCTACAGCGTCGATGTCCTAAACGATAGCGATGTCGCGGGCGAAGAGGTCGTGATGATGTTCGTTAAAGGTCCGACACCCGCGGGCATCACTGGCAAGCGTCCAGTGAAGGAGCTCAAGAGCTTCAAGAAGGTCAATATTCCCGCCCACCAGACCGTGAAGGTCGAGCTGCAGCTCAGCATTCAAGATCTGCGGCACTGGGAAGGCGACGCCAACGGTAAGAACGTCATCGACAACGGTGCCTACACCATCATGGTCGGACGGAATGCCAAGGAACTCCCGCTAACGGCCACACTCAATGTCCACGATTGAAGCCAGAACTAAGACCAACTGAAACCGGTAGATGAACATGAAATTCCAGAGGACTATTCGTGGACCACAGTCCGGGCTTGGCCTGGCACTGCTAGCGCTAACCTTCACCAACGTGGCTGTTGCACAGCCCGACGGCGATGCCGCCAAAGCGGCGGCCCCACCAACCAGTAGCGCCGCGGCTAGCGAGTCATCGAAGGCGGAAACTGCCGCCACAGGCGATGCCGCGGCTCAAAAAGCTGAAGCAGCACCTGTTGCTACTACTGCTCCTGAGAAATCCGAGGCGGCAACTGCCGCGGTTGCGGCACCAAAGGCGGACATTTCACCAGCATCGGAGTCACCCGCTGGGGAGTCAGCGCCAGCGTCACTCCCCGTCAGTGTCGAAATCCTTCCAGGCTCTGGCTATCCAGCGCCCAGGGTGCGTGGCATTGTCGGCGGCTCGCTTTGGCTGACGATGCACGGACATCAGTTCCCCTACATGGGGCCCGAGACAAGCAAGGAGACGGCGCGCATCGCGATCTCCGGATCGGTTTGGGACGACACCTCCTACTCGAGAATGAATTCTGGCAACCCGAATATCCCGGGCATGAAGCGTTTGGCCCATCAAACCCGGGCAGTGCTTCGCGCCACGCCAACCTACACCACGCGTGATGGCTGGTTTGCGCAGGGGCAGATGGAATTCGTCGCCAATGGCGATCAGACGAATTCGGGCGGAGGCAGCTTGGGCAGTGTCGACGACGCGTATGTCCGGGCAGGCAAATGGAAGGTCTTCGACGTGACAGTTGGGCGCTTCCAAGGTTGGGAGGTCTATCACTACGGTATGGGGCTCGATCTCAATACCCTCGAGCGACTAGGTGCCAAAGGCGTTGGTTCGGAGATTCCACCGCCCATCTATGGCGTAGACCACTACTGGGATCGACAAGACGGTGGTCTTGGAGCGTACGCTGGCCACGTGTACTTCACGGACTACCTTCGGCTCGAAGTAATGGGTGTGCTCGGTACCCAAGCGGGCCAGAATGTCAAAGCAGTGCGACCCGTGGCGGTTCTGGATCTTGGCTACTTCAAGGCAAAGGTTGGTACCGAGTACAGCGTCGGGAATTACCAAGCGGACGGCAACGAGGCACGTACCAAGAAGAATGGAATCGGCGGAGCGCTTCAGTTCGTTTTGGATCCCCACATCGAGGGCGGTGTCAATGCGGCAATTGGGTACACGGACAATTGGGACAAAGATGGGCTACCGCAACTTCGCGGCAGTTTCACCACCAAGAGCTTTGGTGGGTTCTTGAATGGTCGGATCTATGGCCCCCTGCTCGTCGGAGTGGGTGCAAACTTCACCGACAAGGTCGACCTCGACCAGAACAACAGCGCGGCGAGCGCGAATTTCGGCAAGACCAACTCCTGGTCACATTTGCAGAGCTTTGCTGCGGTCCAGTACTCGTTCTGGGATAAATTGTTCTTCAAGTTCGTTGCCGGCTACGCCAAGTTCGACTTCGTAGAGAGGCGACAGGATCTTGGTAGCTCGTACGACAACACGGCCTACAGTGGTCGCTTGCGCATGATGTACCTGTTCTAGACGCGGGGCGTTTGGGGTTTACGGCTGCGACACTTCGGGTGTGGCAGCCGTAGCTTCATTTGGACGTAGTAGCCGCGTTTAGAGGGAACTCCGTAGCCTTCCGACCAGCAATCGGCCCGTTCGCCGTCGTCCCGTCTGCAGTCTGAGCAGGCAGGCACCCAACAATCCGAGGCCCAAGAGAGCCAGCGAGTGTGACGGTTCAGCAGCCACGCGGCAACCGCATCCTGACGCCTGCGGCTCGCCAATGGGGCCAACCATAGTGCCGCCAGTGTTGCTCGTTGGACCGCCACCGACGACAGTGTTGGATGTCGCGCTGGTGCCTCCAGTCGCGGCTACGGTCCCGCCCGTGCTCGTCGAAGCGCCAGTTCCAGTTGCGCCACCTTTGGTGTTCGTTCCGGTTCCGCCCGCGTTGGTTCCACCCGCGTTGGTTCCACCCGCGTTGGTTCCACCCGCGTTGGTTCCACCAATACCACTGGCGCCCCCCGTACTCGGCGCGCCCCCTGTGCTTGGCGTGCAAGGCGCGGTGCTCCTAGTCACCGCACCATTGACGTAGGCGCCAATATCCGGCGTGGCGGATCGAGTCTTTGGGTTGAAGCATTTGGCCACTCCACCGATCCCCTTAATGTAGTCGATATCGACGGAGTATTGCCACCAGCTCTCTTTCGGAATGCTTCCGAGCATGGTGGGGGCTTTCTTGACGATGCATTTGGGATCGAAACCGATGTCATTCGTGGGCGCACTGCCACCTGCGGAGCCTTTGCCGATGAGTGTCGTTGCCGAGGTCGCGAGGGTAAAGTCCGGGTTAGTCCCATCCGGCGAGGTGAATAGTGTCACCGTGCCGCCGTTCTGGTGCACTACGTTGTTTGACCAGCCCGAGCTCGGTTGGCCGAGGACCGCCTCGGCGCCAGCGCCCGTGCCAGTCGCGATGAAGACGTTGTTTTTGACCGTAACGCCGCTTCTCGTAACGTCGTTCGTAAAGTAGATCTCTCCAGGATTGGTTGGTCCCGTAGCCAGCGGGTCCCGAGCGTTGCGATAGCAAGTATTGTTGATGAACTTCGTGCCGGAGCTCGTCGTAAGGCGAAAGCAGGAACCGCCGTTGCCAAAAGCGATGTTATTGAGAAACGTCGCGTTGTTGGAGCTCTCGTCTACAATGAATCCGCTTCCGTCCGTGTGTTTCTGCGCGTCCGTGTTTTCAAACGAGACGGTGCCTTCGACCAAGGCGTTCCCGGAGCCTTCGCTCGTCGCGAAGAGGGCGACACCGCTCGACCAGGAATGGGCGACGCTGCCCCCGTTATGCGCAGATATGCAGTTCTGGATGTGAATACCAGACGCGCTGTAGTGAGCGAAGCCGGTTCGGCCGTTTCCCTCGCCAATGCAGTACTTGTATTCCAAGTTACCATTCGAGGGAGGCAGCTCGCCGTCTTCGGTCTTCACCCAATGGTTGCCGAAGGCACTGTTCCAGCCGCGTGACACCAGGCCAATGAAGCGCAGATAGGTTGCTTTCTCTTTTCCAGCGGCGCCAACTCCGGTGGTTTGTTCGTCGTCGCCGGGGCCTTCGATGATAGGCGTTGCGCATTCATCCGCTTGGAAGACGATCCACGCCGACGAAGTCCCAGAGTTCTTTACGTCGAGCGGCGTGTTCTTGTACACGCCGTCCAAGAGGACCACTGTATCCCCTGCTTTGGCGTTGCTCCCAGCATAGGTGATGCTGCAGGGCGTTGCCCGAGTGCAGGCAGAGGAATCGGTGCCTGTCGGTGACACATACAGGGTTGCTGCCTCCGTAAGCGAAGCGAGCGCTAGGGTGGCCAAAAACGAAGAACTCAAAACGAGTGGCTGTCTCATGGCGCTAATGATTCCAGTCTGGACAAGAACGGGGAGCCTCGCACGAAAAATGCGCTGCTCCCCGTAACGCGACTCAGTTGGTGCTCACTTCCAGTTGACGGTCGCCCACCCTTGGCCGGGCATGGAGAAACTCAGTTTCTTGCCGCCTACCGAGACGATCGTCGTCTTTGCTCCTCCGGAGTTGTACATGACCAGGACGATGGTGCCGTCACTATTCTTGAACGCCACTGCGTCGTTGCTTCCGCTCGTTCCAACCACCTTGGCCCCTGGGTCGACGAACTGCGAGAAGTGGCGGAAGACATGATAGGCGGGTGTCTTCTTCAGCGTCGTTCCATCCACCACTAACAGAGCGTTCTGCGCCCAATCACGCGTCGTATCGATCCCCTTGCCCGCCTTGTCCAGCACCATGTTCCAAGCGCTGTACGAGGTTACCCCACCCTTGATCCAGTCACGGAGGTAGCCCCAGCTTTCCACTCCATAAGCTTGGTCATTCGGTGCTGTCGATACGTATGCCGGAGAGCCCGACGGGTTCCAGGGGTAGTTGCCGCACTTGTGTTCGGTCTGCCAGATGGGTAAATTGTGCGATTTTGCACTGGATAGGCTGTCGTATGTGCCCCACTGCATGCCGATCATTTTGACGTACGACTTCGCAGTGGAATCAGCCATCACAGCGCTGATGATCGCTGGGTCGGAGTTGTTGTTCGACATCGTGCCGAGCATGATCTTCGAGGTAATGTTCGCGGCGGTGAAGGCTGGCCCGAGATGCGCGCCGATGAACGAAACGAATGTCGATGACCCCCAGAGGCAGGACGGATAATTCTGATCGAAGTTGGGCTCGTTCTGAGGGGCGACGGCTTCAATGGTGATACCTTCCGCAGCGTACGCTTGTACGAACTTGACGAAGTATTGAGCCAACGCCTTGAGGGTCGTAGCATCGTTCTTCATGGTCCCGCCATCGAAGGGGGAGACCGCGGTGCCAGCCTTGAACGGGGAGTTCTTCATCCAGGTGGGAGGGGTCCAAGGGCTGGCCCAGAAGTGGATGTCGGACCGGACCGCTTGTGCCGCCTTGATGAAGGGGATGAGCTTTTCCTTGTCCCGCGCGATGGAAAAGCTAGCCATCGCGGTGTCGTTCGCCGTCTCGTCGAGGGTATAACGACTCATTGCATAGTCGCTGGCACCCATGGGGATCCGGCCATAATTGAAATGCGCTCCGTCGACGCCGAAAAGGAGCTGCAGAGCAAGATCTCTATCCGCCTGACTGAGCTTGGCGAGGTAGTTCCATCCCATCTCGTTGAAGGCTCCACCAAAACCCTCCCAGGTCTGTGCCGTGGACGTATCGTTGACGGTCACGTCAGCAGTCCCGGTCGTCACCACGGCGATCGCCCCGTCCGTCTTCCAATAGGCGGACTGATTGGAAGTAACCAACTGGGGTTCGCTCGTCCCACCGCCCGCCGCTGCACCGCCCGCCGCTGCACCGCCCGCCGCTGCACCGCCCGTGGACGAAACTACGCCTCCCGTAGCATTGCCACCGGCACCGCCCACACCCGTCGCGCCGCCGGTAGAACTCCCGCCCTTGCTGCTGCCGCCTGATCCTCCCGTCGCGCCGCCAGGTTCGGTGTAGCCGCCACCTTTACCGCTGCTGCCACCAGCGGTAGTGCTGCCGCCCTTGCTGCTGCTGCCACCAGCGGTAGTACTGCCGCCCTTGCTGCTGCTGCCACCAGCGGTAGTGCTGCCGCCCGCGGGGCCAGTCGTACTCCCGCCCGCGGGGCCAGTCGTACTCCCGCCCGCGGGGCTAGTCGTGCTGCCGCCCGCAGGGCTAGTCGTGCTGCCGCCCGCAGGGCTAGTCGTACTCCCGCCTGCAGGGCCAGTCGTACTCCCGCCCACGTTCGAGTTGGCGTTGCCGCTGCCACCGGCGCCCCCCAGCTGTGGATTCAGCGGATCCGGGTCGGAAGTCGTATTGGTCGTCGAGCTGCAAGCCGCGACGAAAAACGCAAGCCAAATACTTGAGACCGATGCTCGTAATATGTCCATTGCCGCAATCCTTTGTCGTAGTGCCAGCGAAGTGGTGGCGGCACGTTACGCAGCCACGCGATGGTCGAAGTAGCGGTTCGCCGATTCCGGCCCGACAGCGATCCAGGCATCCGATTCACTCAGCCTCGTCTCTTCCGCGCAGGGGGGCTTCGCTTTGACGAAATCAGCTGCAAATACTCGCGTGTATATTCCCGACAATGCCGATCCTGATCACAAACTAGTGCGCTCGCCCTTCGCAGTCCTCATCCGTTCGGTCTGCCACGCTGCAACTCGGTTCCGAATGCTTGGCATAATGCGGCACTTCTTCGCGACAATATGGTTTCCACTCGTCGAAGGTTGCAGCTGAGGAGAGACGCACCTGCTCGGTCAGCCAGAATTGCGCCCTTCGTCGTCGACTGGCCAATACTCTAGTCACGCGCACGGCGCGCTAACCCAGCTTGAACGGATCTCAGCAATTTCGATAGTTCGCATTATTCGCACAATGACTTCCATTTGTGGCGCTTGGACCGAACTACGGGAATTTGCTCAGAGGGATTGGCCATCTCGAACACCAAGGCGGGGCACTAACGACAGTCTTCAGCTCGGTAACGCCCCCAAGTCGCACAACCCTGTGCCCGATTCAGTGTCGAAAGTGCGACTCACAACGCCGTGAAGAACGACCAGACCCGCGCCGCTCAATCCCTAATCACCCACGTATTTGTTGCAGCAACGATGATAGGCGGAGACTGGTTTCCGCTGCCGGTGCTGGCGAAAGCACTGTGCGTGCTTCCCAAATGTGCGTTCGCTACAGTGGAAGAGACAGAATCTGGAAACCAAGAGAGGCTTTCGAGATCAAATTCGAAACGGGTGGCTCCCCAAGGTCATTGAGCATGATGGACGTCGCGAATCGAGAGCCAAACGTTCGATTCGACGCAGACCACTCCGCCGTCGATGTCACGCTCCACACGCTCTCGACTGCGACCACAGGCTAGTTGACATCTGAACAAATTTTGCCGACCAATTGATGATGGTCAATCAAGTGCTCTCTGTCCAATGGTTTCGAACGTGGTTTCCCATCGTCGTAGCCTGCAGCGGCTGCGCAGGGGTCGCTGAGCGATTAGAGTCGGAGGAAGTCGCCACGACGGGCGACGCAATTTACTCTGTCCAAGGCGTCCAAGTCTCGGAGACGATTGATGTCGAGGCGCCCGCCAGTTGTGTTTGGGAAGCCGTGGGCAACTTCAATGGCTGGAGGAATATCTTCCCAGCAGTGGAGGAAAGTCGGATGTATGGCCAAGGGATCGGTGCCGTCCGATTCCTGAAACTCAAGGGCACGGCCGAACTCGTTGTCGAACGCCAAGATTTGCGCGAGCCCCTCACGAAGACTCTAGCCTACACGATCCTCGAGTCGTCTCTGCCTGTCTCCAACTACCATGCGACGATTCAGGTCAAGGAGATCTCTGGGAACAAGAGCCGCGTTGCTTGGTCCGCCAGCTTCTTGCCTTCAGGACTCTCGAGGCCAGAGGCCAAACAATTCATCCGCAACTTCTTCCAAACCAATCTCGAAGGTCTTGCCGGTGCATTCGTTCCTAAGGTAGTCGTCCAGAAAGTCATTGCCGCTTCTGCATCCGAAATCTGGTCCGTGGTCGGTGATTTCAACGGTCTACCTGCGTACCTCGGTGTCCTTCAATCGAGCTACCTCGTCGATTCTGGTTCCAACAAATTCCGAATCGTAACCTTTGCCGATGGCGTCACCACCTCCGTCGAACGACTTGACCACTTGGACGAGTCGAACTACGCCATGACCTATTCGGCCATGGGCAGCCCCTTTGGCTTGACGAACTACGTTGGTCGAATAGCTGTGCTCCCCAAGGGCGACACGTCGCTCGTCACTTGGAGCGTCGCCTATATTCCGTTGGGTGATCCGGCGGAGGCCCAATCACTGATGCTAGGGGCACTGGGGTCGGGACTCGACGGGCTGTGCGGCTTGTTCTCGCCGTAGCCCGAGTTGTCACATTTTCACGACGCCCTACGGGTTGCTTCAGTGAGCTCACGCCGCCAGGGCCTGCATTGGCCGCCTCCGCGGCGGTAGTGACGTCCGTTTGCTCGCCGAGTCAACGAAATAGGCTATTGGTGCGATTCCACTAACGAATCTAACTGATACAGCGTGTATATGCCCAACACCAAGGAAGTAAAGATCTCACTTCTGCTCCTCTTGTGTGTTTGCGTGACTCCTGACAACATGTAGCGGGTCTACCCAGCTTCGGACGGGGTGGACTCGCTGCTCGTCGCAGCGGCATTTTATCCGGACCAGGGAGGTGTGGTCATGGAAGACAAACGCTGTTCACGTCGGCAATTCGTCACGGCAGCCGTCGCCGGTGCAGGGGTATTGGCTACTCGCACTGCGGGCGCAGATGGGGCTGCTGCCCCAGCGACGGCGGCGCAATTGCCGACGAAATGGCACGGGTGTTCCGATGTCGTGG
Source organism: uncultured Polyangiaceae bacterium (assembly GCA_964454965.1). Classification (GTDB taxonomy): domain Bacteria; phylum Myxococcota_A; class Polyangia; order Polyangiales; family Polyangiaceae; genus FEN-1139. The sequence continues at coordinate 301,591 of CAYVXY010000012.1, forward strand.
TCGTGGGATTCGGCGCTGCTGGCGCCGCAGCGGCCTACGAGGCCGCCGCCGCTGGCGCCAAGGTGGCGGTACTAGATAGCAGTCAGACCGGTGGTGGCGACACGGCCATCTCGGGTGGCTACGTCTTCATCGGTGGCGGAACTGCATTGCAGGTTGCTGCGGGTTACAACGAAACGCCCGAACAGATGTTTCGAGTGGTTCGCGCCATGGGTGGCATTGGCGCAGATCCAGAGAATATTCGCGTTTGGTGCGAGCGCGGTCCGGAGCTATTCAACTGGCTCACGACCCAAATAGGCCTTAGCTATGAGCGCAGCGGTCTAGTGTTTGGTGGGATGGAGCAGCACGCGGAGTTTCGAGCGCTAGCTCCCAATGAAGTACCAGTTCCTCACTCCCATCTGGCAGTTGGAGGCGAACCGCTCAAACAAGGTGCCCCACTCTTTGCGAAACTTTCGGCGGCAGCCCGTGGTGCGCGTGGTGTAACATTCAAAGGACAAACCAAAGCGACCCGACTGATCCAAGATCCCGTCTCCAAGAGAATACTTGGTGTCGTAGCAAGATCCGTCGACGAAACCGGGGCTTTCGTGGCGTGCGCACCGGAGCAGTACCTCATGGCGTCGAAGGGGGTCGTGATTGCGACCGGAGCATTTAGCGCCAACGCGCCAATGTTGGCTCGGCATAGTCCGGACCTGCTTAAGTTCGTCCATTGGTCGCAACCAAACGCCGACGGCACCGGGATCCACATGGCTCAACTTGCTGGGGCTGATCTGCGCCTGATGAAGGCCTACTGGGCACTCGTCTTCTTTGCAGGCGAGCCGACCACGGCCAAGGGGATCCTAGTATCACCGCGGGGCAGTCGGTTCGTCGCGGAGGACGGTGGCTACACCTGGATCGCTCACCACATGATTGCTGAACAACCCACGGCGTACCTGATCTTCGATCAGGCCATCGCAACCGCGCCTGCTGGCTCGCTCACGGGCGAGACGATCGAAGAGCTAGTAGATGCGATCAATGAGCGAGATCAGGTCGGCATGTCGCCCGAGCTGCTCAGAGCGACGTTGGACGGCTATAATGCGTTGGCAAGCACGGATGGTGGCAGTAGTCGAGATCCGGCCTTCCTCAAGGATCCGCAGTATGTGCTCCCGATTGGCACGCGACCACCCTACTGTGCCGTTCGACACACCTCAGCAGCAGAAGCGTTCGGCACGACTTCTGGGGGACTTCGCGTCAACGCCAAGACGGAAGTGCTCGATCCAGGCGGAACGCCCATTGGCGGTCTGTATGCTGCGGGAACCTGTGCAAGTCTGAACCTCTCCGACCGCTACACTGGTGGTGGAACCGCGATTGCTGGCGCTCTGATCTTCGGACGGATCGCAGGGCAGCAAGTGGCTGCCTTGCATCATTGGCACAGGTAGTCTTCGTGCGGCGAGTCCCGGCCCGGCGGAGGCCCCGACGGGTCGGGACTCGGTGGGTGCGTCTTCACGCCGACGCCGGACCGAGTGGATCAGCCCTGAGCAAGCTGTATCGTATTGAAGATGCAAGTGAATCAGGCTCTTGCCGGCCAGAACAGGCCATCGTCCAGGTTTGCCTTTCCCGACCCCTACGAACCCAACGGATGCCGAGTCTCGATTCTGGCTGCTTGCCGCAGCCGACCTCACTATGTTGCAGCCGCGACGGAGACGTCGCGCGGACGCCACAATGACTTATGCGACTTCATACCCAAACCCTCACCTCGCGGTCACACCAATGCAGTTGTCTCAGGGTGTTGTGCTCGAACGCAGATTCGGCTCGCTCGGCCGCAGTTGCCGGCTCCTGGCCCCCTTTGGTATCTTCTCGCTAGCCCCAGCCAAATCGTTGATGGAACCGCAGCCCGAGTACGCACGAGGAATTCTCCATGAGTATCGTCGCACATAGCATGGTCGTCACGACTGCCGACTCCTTTGCCACGGGCAGCGCCGTCGGCAGCCAACTCATTGCTGCTTTCGCGGAGCCACCCAGTGTCGTTCTGACCTACCTTACCGCGAACCACGATCACGGAGCGTTCTTGCGTGGCATGGCGGGAGTCCTAGGGGACAATGTCAAGATCCTTGGGTGTTCCGTTCAGGGCGTCATCGGGAAGGGGATCGTGCGCGAGGAAGGTTTTGGGGCTGCTGTCCTCGGACTTGGCGGCAATTCCTTGCAGATGGCAGTGGCTCGCGTCGACGACATTCAGATCGATACCGAAGAAAAGGGACGCCAGCTGGGCAGGCAGCTGCGTGCCCTGTCGCCTGCGCAACCCAAGGCAACCGTTCTTTTGGTCGATCCGCTCTCTGGCGCCGACTTCCAGGCGCTGCTCAATGGACTCGACGAGCAGGTGCAATGCCCCATTTTGGGCGGTGCCGCTGCGGCACCCTTTGCGTACGGGCAGCTACAGGAGACACATCAATACTTCGGCTCTGAGGTATTCAGTTGCGGCGCGGTTGCATTCACGTTGGGAGGTGACATTCTTCTCGAAACCGAGCTTTGCCACGGTTGCTCTCCCGTCGGAGTCGAGATGCTTGTAACCAAAGCCGAGGGCAACGTGTTGGTTGAGCTCGACGGTCGACGCGCCGCTGACATATGGGACGAGATCTGTGGGGATGCCGCCGAGATTGGCAGCACCGATCGCACCCCAGCATTGGCCATTGGTGTCCCAGCACGGGGTGCTGCAGTTGGCTGCGACTATTTCGTTCTTGCCGCTCTTACCACCAATCAGCAAACCGGTGGAGTCACTATGGGGGTCCCGATTCCAGTGGGAGCTACTATCATGCTACATCATCGGACAGTTGAAGACGTGTTGTCTGGTGCAAAAAGGATGGCCGAATCACTCCACCAACGACTCGTGGGACGGACAGTCCACGCCGTACTCGGTTTCGAGTGCGGAGCACGCACGCGACCGTTTCTGGGCGACGAGGCGACTTTGCAGGAGAATCTCATGCTGCAGAGAGTCATCGCCCCTGACGCAGAGTGGATCGGCGGCATGTTCTGGGGGGAACTCTTTCCTGCCGCAAGTGGCCCAGCGTTTCACAACTACTCCTATCCCTTACTCGTCATCGCTGAGTAGCGCGGCATGGTTCCAGCAAATCTCGACCCATTGGCAATGTTGCGCGAGAAGGCGATGCTGCTGCTGCGTCGAGAGCGGTCGCTGTACGAACTGCAGCGTGAGCGAGCAAGATCCGAAGCCTGGCTGGCAGCCTTTCATCGCCTGTCGTACGATCTCAGAACCACGACGAGTTCAGCGCTTTTCGAGGTGTGCACTGTGCTGTTGGTCGATGAATTGGGCTTTCAGATTGCGGGCATCTATGGCAACCGAGCGAGCGAACTTGGTCTCCGTCTGCACCAGGGGCGAGCACACGTTGCGCTGAATGCGCAATTTGAACTCAGCCTGGCGGATTTTGCTTTCCTCGACCAGCATCCAAGTGGCTTCTTTGCGCGGGAGTCGCCAGCGGAACTGCGAGTTCTTGCCAAGCACATGCAGTTCGAGACCTTTCTCTGGCACTGGCAGCAGTCGAGCGATGAACGCCTCTTGGTGACTGCGGGCTTCGCTTCGCTACCAGGAAGAGGGCACCGATTCAGTCAGCACGAATTGGAACACTTTCGTCTGTTTGGTGCCCAATTCCACACTCTGCTCGACAATGTCACGCTCGTGCGCTACCTCGATCTTGAACGCGCCGACCTCCGTGAGGCGAATCACAATCTCGACAAAAGTTTGAAGGAGCTGAGGGACGCCCAAGCCAGCTTGGTACAGCAGCGTGCTGTCATGTTGGAAGTCTCGCGTCGCGCGGGCATGGCAGACGTCGCAACCGGCGTGCTGCACAACGTAGGAAATATCCTAAATAGCATCAACGTTTCTGTTCAGGTCACCGCGGAACGGTTGAGTGAATTGCGAACCAAAGGCTTGACGCGAGTGCTCGAGTTGCTCGAATCCCGTGAGAGCAAGCAAACAGAAGACAGCCAGCTGGAGCGAATTGTCAACTACTTGCAGCAGCTTCTGAACTACTTGAACACGGAAAAGACTTCGCTGGTTGGCGAAGTGATGTCAATGCAGTTGCATATCGATCATATCAAGCAAATCATCGGCAAGCAGCAGGACTATGCCATTGCGATTGGGATGTTCGAACCCTGCAACGTCGTCGAAATCGCCGACGATGCGCTTTCGCTCGCACTCGACTCGTTCAATCGATACGACATCGAAGTTACTCGCTTGTACGACACAGTACCGGTTGCGCAACTTGATCGCCACAAAGTTCTACAAATCATGGTCAATCTGATCAGTAACGCCGTATACGCCGTCAAAACCAGCAAGGCGCTTCGACGTGAGATACACGTGCGCGTGGAGAACCCGACGGAACTGCGTTTGCGTATCTCCATCCGTGACAACGGTGTCGGAATCGCCGCAAACCATCTGCCGCGATTGTTTACACACGGATTTACCACCAAGGAGTCCGGTCATGGATTCGGCTTGCATGCGAGCGCCATCGCAGCCAAAGAGATCGGCGCAGAGCTCAGAGGGTCCAGCCCGGGCATCGATCAGGGCGCGACATTCATTTTGGACTTGCCGCTGGTAGCGGAACGTGGATTGGAGGTCTGACGTGGAATCCGAACGTCCATTGCCGTCACTACGAGCGACCAGTACGAGTGATATTCCAGCCACGGGAGCTGGCTTGCGCAAGTCGACACATCCGATACTCGACGACGCGGCACAGGTCCTGCGCCGAGTGCTGGTTGTCGACGACAATCCAGACATACACGACGACTTTCGCAAAGTCCTTGGGAGCGAGTCGGCTTCAGTGGCGCTAGCGGAAGCCGAAGCGGCGCTGCTCGAACTCGAACCCGAAGCTGTCAAGATCGCCAACTACGACATTGACTGGGCGGCACAGGGACTCGAAGCTGTCGCGTTGGTCGACCAAATGGCCCAACAGCGTGCGTGCTATGCAGTCGCTTTCATCGACATCCGCATGCCTCCGGGAATCGATGGAGTCGAGACCGCCCGACGGATGTGGGCCATCGATCCAGGGCTACAGGTCGTCTTCTGCACCGCTTACTCGGACTATAGCTGGGAATCCATGATCCGGAAATTGGGTCGGAATCACCGCTTCTTGGTCCTGAAGAAGCCGTTTGACACGATTGAGGTGCGACAGGTTGCGCTTGCTCTCAGCGAGAAACGGCGATTGTTTCTTGAGAACGAACTGACCCTACGTACGTTGGAGGAGCGCGTCAAGCAGCGAACTGTCCAACTCGAGCGAGCTCATGCGAAAATCCAAAAGGAAATGCTGGAGCGGCTCCTTTTGGAGAAGGGCCTGCGACAGACCCAGAAACTCGAAGCCTTGGGGCGTCTCGCCGCGGGGATTGGCCATGAAATCAACAACCCGCTATCCTACATCATTAACGGCCTAGAGTTCTTGGAGCATCAACTGCAGAGCTTCGGGAATAGGCTCGACGCCGCGGAGCGTGACTCCTTTGCTGGGGCAGTCCAAGACGCCCTGCTCGGCGCTCAGAGAATCAAACAGACCGTGCGCGGAACGCGCCTCTTCTCGTCTACCAACGAATCCCAGCCCACCGAGGCCAACGTCGTCGCTTGCATGCAAGCGGCGCTAGCAATGGTGCGAAGCGAACTGCGACACAAGGCACGACTGGTGGTGCATTTGGTAGATGTTCCTTCAGTGGTAGGTGACTCACCTCGTCTCGAACAGACCTTCGTTAACTTGCTGCTCAACGCAATTCAGGCCATGCCCAAGCGCCAAACCGATGAGGCTGAGATTCATGTCTCCACCGAACGGGTTGACGACGATTGGGTCGAGGTCAAGATCCGTGACAACGGCTGTGGGATCGCGGGGGACGACATGGCGCAGATATTCGACCCGTTCTTTTCGGCTAAACCACCTGGTGAAGGCACTGGCCTTGGCTTGTGGGTCTCGAAGAACGTCATTGAGTCATTTGGCGGCAAGATCTCGGTCGAGAGTTCGCTCGGCAGTGGCACCCTGGTTCGACTCCGCGTTCCAATTGCTGGGCGTGCGTTGTCTCACTAGGCTTGGAATTGTACAGCGTCCTGCAAGCCTCTAAGCCGGGTGAGCCTGTCAGTGACCTTCTGGTCCTGCTTCTGTTGCGTTGAGGCTTCGATTCCCATTCGGCCGTGCTGCCAGCTCGGCCTCCCGATCCCCTCCCGTCATGCTGACTGGCCGCAAATGGCGGCTACCTCGTCTTGCTGGTCATTGTTGGCCCTCAAGGGCTCGAATTTAGGTGACGGTATCGAGAGGTGCCATCGACCGCTCGTGCATTCGCCCGGGGTGGGATTGACAATGCCGTTCTATCTGTTCGAGCAAAAAACCAGTTAGTTCGTTCGCCATGTGCTGCAATTGATGGCCTACGAGGGCGGCTTGGATTCGCGGCTGGAAGTCGAGGCGGCATTGCGCCATTGACGCATTGACAGGGCAGATGCGCCTGATCGATAGTGCCGCGTCGTCCGCTCGACCACGACGGAATCAAACCCAATGGCGGCATGATTTCGGCGCAGGTGGTCAGACAACCTGTCAACCGTACCCTTGACCGGCATCCATAATCTTTCCGGACTTGGGCGGACCAACCGAAAGCTCGGTTTGGTGGCTGGTTGATTCAACAATGATTTCGATGCGGACGACTCCGGTAGCCAGCACGAGGCTAAAAGGACGAATTCTGGATCAATGCTTCCGCCTGACCCCATCAAGAATCAGCTTTACCAAGTCTGTCTATTGGGGAGCTTGGCAACGCATTTCGCATGCCGGCGCGTCATCGGTAGCGTTGGAAAGAAACCCCACGTTTGGTCATTGTCGAGGAGAAGTTTCATGAGTCACTATATCCGTCTGCGCCGTTATGGCTCCACCCTGGCCATTGCAGCTACTGTCGCTTGTTCCGCGGCGTCAAGCGGTCCAAAACAAGCTGCCGCACCCGCAGCGGGTCTACAGGCAACGAACGCGAAGAAGGATTATCCCAAGGGAGGCGAACTCCTCAAGCGGTCGTCCTTCAAAGATAACCGCTCCGTGCCATGGCTGCCGCTCTACATCCCACCGGCTGCCGGGGACTCGGGCGTGAAGAATGGTGCCTACTGCCTAAAGATCGACAAGCTTGGCTCGAATATGTGGGAGGTGCAGTTTCGGCACCGCGAAATGACCATTGTCAATGGCCACAAGTACACGGTTCGTTTCACGGCGTGGGCGAGCAAACCCACTGGGATCAAAGCCAAGATCGGCCTAGCAGGTCCACCGTATACGGACCATTGGTCGAGCGAGTTCGAGCTTACGACAACGCCCACCGAATTTATGGACGATTTCACGGCTTGGGCACCCGACGATCCGACGGCTGAGTTTGCTTTTCACCTCGCCGATGACAAGGCCCCGGTTCCGGTCGAAATCTGTTTCGACGAGCTTCACCTGACCGATCCAGCCTACGTGCCGCCGCCTCCTTCAGCGGACACGAAGGTTCCAGCGATTCGCGCCAATTCGTTGGGATACCTGCCCACCGAAAAGAAACGCGCCACCTGGGTCCTCGAGGGCGCGGACGCAGAAGCGCGCGCGAAAGTCGCCGTTCCGTTCGAGGTAGTGGATAGCGCAGGCAAAGTCGTGCACAAGGGCAACACCGAGCCCTTCGGACAAGACAAGACAAGCGGCCTGTTCGTTCAGCGTCTGGACTTCTCAGCCTTGACCACGCCGGGCAAGAACCTAAAGCTGAGAATCGCGCCCAAAGAGGGTGCCGCCGCGTTCGAGAGCGACCCGTTTGCGATTGACGCGCAGCTGCTAAAGCCGTTGGCGCGCGACGCGCTCCGCTTCTTCTACTACTCACGCAGCGGCATTGCCCTGAAGCAACCCTACGTCGAAAATGCCTTGTGGGAGCGGGTCGAGGGCCACCCCACCGACAAGCAAACCGCCTGCAGATCCGACTTCAAATGTCCTTACACTCTGGACGTGAGCGGTGGTTGGTACGATGCGGGCGACTACGGGAAATACGTGGTCAACGGTGGCCTTAGCACCTGGTTGCTCTTCAACCTCTGGGAGGTCTCGCAACTCGAGGGCATCAAGCTGGTGGGTGGAAAGGGCAGCGACATCAATATTCCCGAGAGCGGCAACGCCATCCCCGACCTGTTGGATGAAGCCAAGTGGGAACTGCAGTGGATGCTCAAGATGCAGGTTCCAGAAGGACATCCGCAAGCAGGCCTGGTGCATCACAAGATCCACGACGAGGAGTGGAGCGCGCTCGGCACCCTGCCCGTGGTCTCCGAGAAGGTGAAGCGCACACTGCTTCCCGTGAGCACAGCTGCAACGCTCAATCTTGCAGCAACCGCCGCGCAGGCCAGTCGCATCTTTGCCAAGTTGGATCCAAAGTTCTCACAGACCTGCCTGACTGCCGCGAAACGCGCCTGGGACGCCGCTCAGAAGAATCCGGCGCTGCTCGCCATCGTCATCGACAACAAGGGCGGCGGCGCGTACGACGACAAGGACGTGAGCGATGAGCAATTCTGGGCTGCGACCGAACTCTATCTCACGACCGGCGACAAGGTGTACTTCGACAGTCTGAGCAAGAGTCCCTACTACCTGCATCCCCGCCGTGAGGCGGCCGACAAGGGGATCCCCGTATCGTGGGATTGGAGAACCATGGATACCCTTGGCTCGGTCCAGATCGCCTTGGATCAGAAGCGTTTCCCGAAGGAGGCGCGCGAAGCCACCAAGAAGGCCGTCGTCGAGATTGCCGAAAGCTACCTCGCGCTCGCTACAGCAGACGCCTTTGGCCAGCCGTATACGGGCACCAAGTACATCTGGGGGTCCAACTCCTTCATGATGAACAATGCGATCATGATGGGGTATGCGCATGCCTTGACCAAAGACAAGCGTTTCCTCGAGGGAGCCATTGCCACACTCGACTACGTGCTCGGCCGCAACGGCATAGGCAAGTCCCACGTGACGGGCTATGGTTCGAGGCCGCTCAAGAATCCGCATCACCGTATGTGGGCGCACTCGGTGGATCCGAAATTCCCGACTCCACCTCCTGGCGCCATAGCGGGCGGGCCGAATACGAGCCTCGAGGATCCCTACGCCAAGGCAGCGATTCTCGGTTGCATTGGTCAGATGTGCTACGTGGACAATGCTGACGCCTACAGCACCAACGAGGTGGCAATCAACTGGAACGCCGAGCTCACCTGGCTTGCGGCCTACCTGAATGGTGTGCTTTCAGGTACCAAGTGACGTGACGCAGCCCGCAGGGCAGTAGCGTTTGCTCGACTGAACCGCTCTGAGAGGAGCGGTTCAGTGCTTTGGCCCGGGCAAGGAACCCGCGTTTCTGCGTCATTGCGCGAGTTGCCAAGTCCAGCGGGGTAGGGTAGCAGATCAACGTTGATCCATTGGTGATGGCCCTTGCCTAGCGAGATTTGCATGACTACGCGCCGGTTGCTTTCACTCTCCGCGATGTTCTTGAACGTCACTGTGATGTCTGCCTGCGGGTCCGATACCAAAGTGCGCAAGGATCCGCACCTTGCCGAAGGAACTCTGGGGGTTCAGCACGACTTTACCTCGACGTGGGTGTACGCAGTGGGTGAGGTGGACGCGCCGACGGAAAGGGACTGCCGCAGAGCACTGGATTTCGTCGAAGCCGAGTCCAAATGTGTTGGTTCGGTCTGCAAATACGGCGCCAATCTGCTCAAGGACTTTGATGCCGTCTGCCGCAAGCTGTCGACACCGAGTCAGCGCCAGCAGGCCGCCGGCTTGCGTTCCACGCTGACTGCGCACGCGACTCAGCCGCCTACGGATTGCGGAAAGCAAGTCGATGAGTCGCTCGAGCGTGGCTGTGGGCAAGATGGTGCTTGCGAGCCGCACCTTCGACAATGGGCTACGCGTTGCTCAGAGGAGATCAATAGTCCACTTGCACTGCATCTGCTCGAACGTTTGGTCGAAAATTCCTTGCGCGAGCCGCGTCGGATCAAGTTCGACGTGCAAGGTTGCCTCGAATCAAAGCAGAAGCTAAAAGAGGCAGCCCAATGCAGCATGCCCTTCGATTGCGAGGATGCGCTGAAGTGGGTCGACCAATTTGTCGAACGCTGCGCAGAAGGCAATCACACGGGACTACCCCTGGAACAAGCGGTCCAGGTCATGCGCATTCGTTTTGGGGCGAACAAGCCAACGGAGCCAATTTCCATTGCGAAAACCTCGACCGGAATAGTCAGCGAGTCAGGTCTCTTAGCCTTCGCTGACGGCACTGGCGCCGTGGTTCACGTGTGTGACGAGCCAGTCACGGATCTGCCGCGATATCTCGAACAACGCCGGAAATGCGAAAACGGGACCGTCACTGTGTTCATGTCCGTGGCGACTGGCGCGGGGACTACCCTCGAGGTTCGTCACCTTCAACACGAATCGGACGCTGGTTTCGTAGCAGCGCATCCGCAGTTGCAGGTGAAGGGCGAAGCTGCACTGCGTAGGCAATAGACGATCGACAATTCGGTCACGCTCGTGGGTCGTTTGCAGCGCCAGCGCCCCAAAATGCGCTATTCGGGAACGCTCGATGGGCTACGGTCGTGCCTTCTGGTTTCACAAGCGCTAGGGGTTCGTGTCCAAGAGCCGCTCCACGCGAGGGTGGCGGTGCCGAACACGAACTCGAGAATTAGGCCAAACAGAGGAACTTCGAGGGCGCAGGGAAGCGCCGATGGCGCAACGACCAGCGGCAGCACGGACATCGCAAGCAGCGCTTGGCGTGTTGCCGTCGTCTGCAAGGTGGCGCTGGTCGCGGCTCGCGAGAGCCGCGGCCGAAACGCGAGCACTAGCCCCCCACATCCGACAGCAAGACCGAGGTAGAGCAGCGCTACCGCTGCGAACGCGGGCAAGGTCGCGTCTGCTGCCCGGAGCAGCGTTGCGACCTGGACGTTCGCCGTTGAGGTGAAGAGCAACACCGCGAGCGAGGCTTGCAGGACGGTTTGGCGCATGGGCTCGACGTTCGCCGCATATTCTTCGGGACTGAAGGCATCCTTCAGCGCCAGGCGGCAGACGCTGCCCACGGCGAGGGGAATGACACCCAGAAGGGCAAGATCGCGCAAGGCGACGAGGCTCGCCACCGAGGCGAATGAACCCGCGAGCAGCGGCAGGCAAACGAAGGTAGCGATGGCCCAGCCGATCCACGATAGAGCGATCACCGTGCTTCCCCTCGCACGGCTGCCACTGGCCCAAATTGGAGCGAGCGCGCTGCCGGGAAGAAGTGACAGGAGCAGCAACGCAGTTGCCTGCTCGGGGTGGTTCAGAAGGAGAGCCCGCCCAAGAGTGAGCGCGAGCGCAGGACCAAGCACGAAACTCGAGAGGAGCGGCAGCAGGCGAGCTTGCGGACGCAGCAAGATGCCGCCGATTTGGGCCGCGTTCTGCCCCATCATCAACGGGCAGAGTACCCCGACCGCGAGTACCGCGCGGGTGTAGGCGATTGGAGTCGCGATCCCACCGAGGAATGCGGCATGCCCGAGCCCGAGCCCGACAGTCACAGCTGGTAGCGCTCGCTTGGCGATATGGCCACGCGCCATCATGGGCGATTTGCGGACTCTTGACGCATCTCGTTCGAGGAAACGGCCGCGGGGAGGTGGAGTGTAGTCTCCACGAACTCGCTCGGGTGGAAGTGCGCGAGCTTGTTCGGTCAATTTCCCGCGGCCGTGGCCGCTGTCTCCGATGTCGGCGGATCGGAGCACTTGTCCGTCCTTCGACGTTCCCGTCCGCTTTCCCGGTACAACGCGCTGTTCAGCCCGCGTCAGAGCTGAAGATGGCCTCGATTTCCTCTGGCATGGTCTTGGGTACGGATTCGCTAGGCCGCGGATGAATAGGCGCGCTTCGTGGTTCCACAGCAGGGGACGCGGGCGTCAGCGAAATGCTCGATTTGGGGACGGCGCTTGCCTGAACCCGCGACTCTCCTGGGGACGAGGGGAGCGACGAGGGATTCGCTCCAGCACGGCGATTGCTCGACAAAGGCGGCACATCGAAGCTTTCATTGGTGATATCCGTCCAGGCAGGCCGCTTGCGGCGACTCTTGAGCGTCGGCGCTGTGCGTGAATTGGTCCGGAACAGATCGAACTGTTCGAGTTCACTGACGTCGAGTGGAGCAAGTGTTTGCTGAAGCTTGTCGCGCAACACGCCGCCTTCGCGGCGAGCGTCATTGACCATCGCGAGAATGCCGTGTGGCAGTTGTTGCGACGAGCACACCAAATTCAGGCATGCCCGGCTGTTTTTGGCGCGATTGCGATAGACGCCCAAGTAGCAGGCAGCGCCGCTGGTCACTTCCTTGATGTACTCGTTCAACCGATCGAAGAACGCGAACGGCGTCCGCGACAACACTTCGTCCGGAGCCTGAATCACGACACCAATTGTAGCGACCTGCTCGAGCGCATAGCCCGCTGGCATGATATCGCTCGATTGTAGCGCCCCGCGAATGCTCTCGATGACTGCATCGACTTCGAGCGTCGGCAAGTCGACACCAGCGTAGTTGATGGCGCCGCCAGCGAGCAATATTCGTCTTAGGTCTTCGCCATCCACTGAGCGAATAGGGAATGACTCAGCCGCGCTGTTCAGGCGATTTAGCGCATCCAGCGGTTCCACGATGACGTTGTTGATGGTCTCGAAATAGCGATCCATCGGTACATCGCTGTGGGCTTGGGCTAGTCGCGAATTGTCGACGAAGATCCAGCTCAATCCCTCCATCTGCACGAGCGCATTGACGCCACGCATGGCGTTGACCTTTGCCATGCCGCTTTCGCTATCGGTTGGTAGCGTTGCCAGCACGACCAACGGAAGCGCCAAGTCTTCGAGGGTCCTAGCGAGCTCGCTTGCCGCCGACCCAGTACCCCCACCGAGCCCTGCAGCAATCAGCACGAGATCGGCATCGGTCGCGTGCGCCGCCACGGCCTGACGAATGCGCTCGGCGTTTTCCCGGATGCACTCACGCCCGTAGTTCAGATCTCCACCTGCGCCATCGTAGCCATCGATACCAATATAGAGGCGCTGCTCTGGCGCAAGCCCCGACCGATTGGTGCCATCCCCCAATGCGCTCAAGTCGGTCAATGCGGTATTCAGAGCGATGGCGCGATAGCCAAACTGAGCGAATTGCGCGGCGATGTTGCCACCACCTTGGCCAAGTCCGATTACAGCGATATCAAGAGAACGATCCTCAGCAGTCATTCTTCGGTTTCCTTTGGAGCGGGTGCTGGTCGCGGACGATACAGCGACGCCTGAACACTTGCGTATCGTTTATTGGTTCCGAACACAAAAAGTGCGAGAATGTGCGCGCAGATAAACAAAGCACCCCTGTTTTGATTCCAGCGCTATTTGCACTGTCGGTCTCGCTGTCGGCACAGACTGTGCGGCCGGTGAACCATCAGAGTCCAATTGGTGGGCTGCGTCCCCGCGACGTTCCGCTTCGGCTCGGTTCGAGCTCGAGGCAAATTGGGTTACTCGAACAGCGGCCGCTGGCGCGGCTTTGATCATTCGCGGGCCACAGCGGCACGCGTCGCCAATGGCACAACGATATCACCTGCCGCATCTCGAACAAGCCTCGGCTCCTGCTGACTGCGGTGAGACTTTGATGGGTTAGACTGATTGGTCAGCGAACGTCCCCGCGCCAATTTACCAACCAATAGTCGATCATCCATAGCCACCCATCTTGGGTCGGCCAATGGATCGCACGTGGCGGAAATTCTGCCGAACGCCTCATCTCGGGATTTGCTCTGCGGCAGCTTGTGCCATCATCCCCACCCCGTACGCGAAGGAGAAGCACGTGGCCAGATACCGGCGGCTCGACACCCTACTACTGATGAAGCAAATGGGCGTGATCCCCGTATTTTACGAGGCGGACATCGACGTGGCAAGGTCCATCGTCACCGCGGTAGTAGACGGCGGAGCGCGGGTCATCGAGTTTACCAATCGCGGGGATCGCGCGATTCAGATCTTCAATCAGCTTGAGGAGTGGTGCGCTCAACACCGCCCCGAAGTCGTCCTGGGCGCGGGCTCGATCGTCGACGCTCCGACTGCGGCCATGTACATCGCGGCCGGCGCCAACTTCGTCGTCGGGCCCCTGCTCGACCAAGACACCGCCAAATTGTGCAACGTGCGGAAGATCCCCTATTGCCCTGGTTGCGGCTCAGCCACCGAGATCCACCAAGCGCACCAGCTCGGAGTCGAGATCTGCAAGCTGTTTCCCGGTGACGCCGCAGGAGGTCCAACCTTCGTGAAGAGCATGCTCGGCCCCTGTCCGTGGACGGAAATCATGCCTACTGGAGGAGTCGACGCAACCCGTGAAAGCTTGTCGGCTTGGTTTGGTGCTGGGGTCGCTTGTGTCGGGATGGGGTCGAATCTGCTGACCAAAGACGTGATTCAGAAGCGCGATTTTGTGGCAATTACGGCCAAAATCCGCACGACCCTCGACTTCGTTCGCGAAATCCGTGACCAGCTGAACTCCCGCAACCCTTGACCGTCAACGATGAATATTCGATTGAGTATGACGCCATGAGTGAATCATTGACCATCAAGAATGCGTCTCAATGCCGGTGGGATCTATTGAGTCTCGGAGAGGTGATGTTGCGCCTCGATCCGGGTGAGACTCGCATCCACGCCACGCGCTCGTTCAATGTCTGGGAAGGCGGCGGCGAGTACAATGTTGCCCGAGGCTTGCGGCGTTGTTTCGGCATGCGAACGGGGATCCTGACGGCACTCGCTGACAATCCGATCGGCAGACTGGTCGAGGATCTGATGTTGCAGGGCGGCACCGATCTGTCACTGCTGCGTTGGGTTGCCTACGACGGAGTAGGTCGAACGGTGCGCAATGGCTTGAATTTCACCGAACGGGGGTTTGGGCCGCGCGCGGCCGTGGGCTGTTCGGACCGGGGACTCAGCGCTGCTTCACAACTGAGGCCCGAGGACTTCGATTGGGAGCGGATCTTCGGCGAGTACCAAACCCGATGGCTCCACAGCGGCGGGATCTTCGCTGCCCTGAGCGAATCGACACCGGGCGTAGTCGCTAGCGCCTTCGAGAGCGCCAAAAAGCACGGCAGCCTGATCTCTTACGACTTGAACTACCGCGATTCGCTATGGCGCAGCATCGGTGGGCCCGCGAAGGCCCGCGCCGTCAATCGTGAACTCGTTGGCAACGTTGACGTACTGTTTGGCAACGAGGAAGACTTCTCGGCGGCGCTCGGTTTCGAGATCGAAGGCGCGAACGCGAATTTTACTGAGCTCCGCACCGACAGTTTCCGTCGCATGATTGAGAAGGTCGTTGCCGCCTTTCCCAACGTGAAGGCAGTCGCTACGACGCTGCGCCAGGCAAAATCCGCCACCTGTAATGGCTGGGGTGCCATCTGCTATATGGGCGGCGAATTCTTCGAGGTGGCATCAACCGATATCGAGATATTCGATCGCGTGGGTGGCGGAGACTCCTTTGCTTCAGGCTTCATTTTTGGCCTGCTAGAAGGGAAAGGACCCGAGTGGGCGCTACGTTGTGGTGTCGCCCATGGTGCACTTGCCATGTCGACACCAGGCGACACTTCGATGGCGAGCCGCTCTGAAGTCGAACGTCTAATGAAAGGCGCCAGTGCGCGCATCGAACGCTAGCCTGTTATTGTCGAGTTACCGGTTCCACCCGCCAGGGCCACGCCGGCCGTCGATAGGCATCCAATCCCTGCAATATTCGTATGGATGATCTTACACTCGAGAGGAATCCAATCACCGCGCTGCTTGCATGGATGATCTGACTTTGGGTTGGCTTGCCGAGGGTTGGAATCGTTTCTGATCCATGTTGAGGCACGTCAACTCAAAGGAGTCGCGGGTTCTCTGCAGGTATTGGCAGGAATGCGACTACCGACTCATGTCATCCATGTCTGTTGCAGGCGCATTGAATGTTGGGTTTTCCGTGCGAAACTGAAGGGCACCGAACCTCGCGAGCTTGACAGGCCGAACTTTCAGAGGCTTAATCCGTTGCCCTAATTCAGTAATTGGCCTATGCGGCGGCGTTGCTCGGAGTTGTTGTCGCCCCAAACTTCTAGCCAAGTCACAAGGTCGTACACCATGAGGTCCCCGATGAAACGAGCCGCATTTATTAGTGTAGTTTGCACAAGTGTGATGGTTACCGCGGCCTGCTCGCAGACCGGACCCTCCGTCGGCGAAGGCACCGGAGGTGCCGTCTCCAGTCAAGGCGGAGCCAGCAATGATTCAGGCGGCGCGTCGAGCAGCGTTGGCGGCTCGACCGTCAGCAACGGCGGCGCCCAAGCATCCGGTGGAGCCGTCGGTTCAGGGGGAACCACGAGTGCCGAGGGTGGCGCGCAGGGCAATGGCGGCGCGACTGGCTCGGGCGGCGCAACGGCTGCGGGCGGCGCAACGGCTGCGGGCGGCGCAACGGCTGCGGGCGGCACGACGAGCAAAGGTGGCGCGACAGCCACGGGTGGCACGACGACCACCGCCACGGGCGGCTCCACGACGACCACCGCGGGCGGCTCCACAAGCAAAGGTGGCACGACCGCGACGGGCGGCACCACGACGGTCGCAACGGGTGGCGCCACGACGGTCGCAACGGGTGGCGCCACGACGACTGCCACGGGCGGCTCCGCCGGAATCACGGTGGGCGATATCGTTCCGGATCTTGCTACGGGGTTCTACTGGGAAGGCACTTGCCAAGGCTCCATCAGCGTCACTGGCCACAACTGCCCGATGTCTGGCACAGGCGCTAGTTGTCCAGCCAACGGTATCGATACCCAAGTAGTCAAGAACGTGGGGGGCGTCGCCGGTCAGATCTATACGGTCAAGATCGAGGTGCGCGGCGTGATTGGGACACGTTGTTATAAGAACGGCACACGCGCCGCGACGGCCACAGGGAGCGACACGGGTACCAATAACTGGTGGTACGTCGGCGGCGTCTATGACAACCCCACGGGTTGGTGGAACACCTATGAGCTGAAAGTGAGCCCCTCCACCGGCGATGCATCCGGGGACATTTACTACTTCAACGGCTCGGACGTTGGCGGAGGCACCTGGTGCGAAAAGGAAGCCACCTACCTGGTGAAGTACAACGCCAGCTTCAAGGTTAAGGGTGGCGGGACCATGACGTTCAAGATTCATGACCAAAACTGCAAGGCGCAGCAGAATTGCGGATCCAACATCGATCCGAACTCGCCATGCGCGCCACGCACGGTTGACTTGGCAGGGATGACCCCGCAGCCACCGGCCACCTTCAAGCAGCCTCCCACAAACAACCTTTCAACGACCTACAATCCGCAGTGGATGTGGATTGTCGCAACCTCGGTGACGAGCCCGTAGTTGTGCCAACGCCCGCTTGGATTCGTGGCGTCTTTCTGTTACCCTCCGCTCACCCATAACAGGAGAACAGCATTGACGTCCCCATCCCAGCGGGCGCTCGCCGCCTTTTCTAATTGTTCTGCGCTACTCTTGCTCTCCGCGGCGTGCTTGGTTCCAAAAGTCGCGTTCGCTGAGAAAGTCATCGCCAAGGGCGACGATTGGGAAGTTTACACGGATGGTCGGGTTGCTGGTTTCGCCAGCTACGTCCATGGTGATGACTTGCCCCCCAACGGAGCTACCCAGTCCATCAACGGGGGGGGATGGACTCTCACTCCAGACACGCAGACTGGCCCGGGCCGCGGCACCGTCGACATGTGGCGTGTTCGCAGCGGTTTTCTCGGCAATCAGCTGGGCCTTGGCGTGCGAAGTCACGTTACTCCCTGGACCTCGGTCACTGGGTACATCCAGATTTGGGCCTTCATCGAGAGCGACGGCAGGACGAAGGCGCTGCCAAACCCTGCCGACGTGAGACAGGGCTACGCGAAGTTGGACGGCCCGTACGGCAGCTTTCTCGCCGGCAGGACCAGGACCTTGTTCTCGCGGGGAGCGACTGACATCAACGTACTTTACGCTCACAAATGGGGCGTCGGGTTTCCGAATTCGGTCGACAACAAGGGCCCCACGCAAGGGATGGTGGGATTCGGCGTCATGGGCAGTGGATTCGCAGCTGGCATGATCTACGGAACTCCCGCATTTCATGGACTGCAGCTCAATGTCGGCATGTTCGATCCGGCCGCCTTGGGTGGGCCAGGGTGGAACGGCACGAAGTACCCTCGTGCAGAAAGCGAGCTGACTTTCGAGCAGAAGTTTGGCGAAACGGGCAAAGTCGTTCTGTTCGCCAACGGTGCATACCAGAAACTCTACAAACCAGGTCAGTGTGACCCCACTGTGCCGGGCACCCTCTGTAAGGAGACCGCCGCTGGTGTTGGTTACGGCGGCAGGTTCGAGCTCGGCCCATTCCATCTCGGTGCGGCCGGATACTATGGCAAAGGACTGGGGCTCTCCTACGCCCTAGAGAACAGCTACAATGCGGGAGATGCGCAAACCCGCCTTCGCAAGTCCGATGGCTACTACATTCAGAGTCAAGTCGTGGTCAACAAGTTCGACTTCTTTGCTGGTTGGGGAATTGCCCGTGTCTTTCTGACTGACCTCGACAAAAATACGCCAGGACTGAGTGTCATCAAATACCAGATGGGCATCAACGGCGGTGTCGTCTACAACCTCACGCCCAGTGTTCACCTCGACTTGGAATACTTCCGCGCTCATGCGAAGTGGTACCTCGGTGAGAAGCAGACACTGAACTGTTTCTCTAGCGGCATGACGTTCAACTGGTAGTCGGCCTCGTACGGGCGCGCTGCCGACCTCATGGGGGTGGCAGCGTTCGCTCATCCACACGTAGGAGTCTCGCCTGGCGCTCAGCGGACGAGCATGACGAAGCCTTCCATGTAGCTACAATTTGTGAGTCCAGGGAAAGCGCCATCAGTACGGCCCGCGACAAATATCCCCGAGGGTCCTAGCGCATCGGCTGTGACGATATCGCAATTGTCGCTTCAACGTGGCTGGGCTGCTCTGGTCAGGGACGCATTGCACGAATGCATCGGAACTTCCTGGAGCCGAGTTCGTTCCAAAGAGCGAGCCACCGGTGGACCCCACCGCGCAGGGTTTTTCGGCGCTGTCCAGAGTGATGCCATGGGCCGCATCATTATCCACGGTACCGAATTGCCGCGTCCACACGTAGGTGCCTAATGCATCGTACTTGGTGATGAAGGCGTCTGTGCTACCGCTGTTCGCGACGCCGTTGATACCACCCTCTGCAAAGCCGGCCAAGTAGGTGTTCCCACTGCCGTCCACGACGATGTCACTCACGAAATCGCTTTCGGTGCTACCGAACCGCTGGATACACAGTTGCTGCCCTTGCGTGTCGTACTTGGCCAACACGGCGTCGCTTTCTTTGACGCTGCCTGTGGCTATATCGCCGCTGCCACCGACGTAGGAGTTGCCGCTGCTGCCTGTGCTGACGCTGCTTCCAATGTAAGAGGTGTCAGCCCCGAACTCCCTGGACCATAGGAGATTGCCATTCGTGTCAAGTCTGGAAAGGAAAGCGTCCGTGGACCATAGTCGCGCGCTCAGCGGGTCATTGTGGGCCATGGCGCCTTCGGTGTATCCAGTGACATAGAGGTAGCCAGCGGGATCTATGGCAATTCCGGTGACTCCGTCGATGTATGCGGACCCGAACTGTGCCGTCCCCGGCGAATTGCCATTGGGCTCGTGCTTGCGCACGAAAGCATCGGCTTCGCCGCCGCCGCTGATGCGGGCCCCGTCCAGGGCACCGGCAGAAATTCCGGCGCCGCAAATGTTGCCACTGCTGTCGCCAACCACTGAACGCGCCTCGACGGAATAGATGGCGCCGAACAGCTTGTACCATCCAGCTACCTCCTTCCCACTGGCGTCGAACTTCCGCGCGAACGCCTGGTAAGGGCTGCTCCCAGCGGCGCGGCCCACAGCGCAGACATTTCCAGCTGAATCGATCGGGTTCCGGAAACCGATAGTGAATCGGGCGCGAGGTCTTCTTTCAAGCATCATCTCTTCATCGGTCGGACGCCGTTGCCTGTTGCCTCCAATCCTCGTCAGTTTGCAAAGCGGCCCCATGTCCGACGCATCAGCGAACACACAACTGGCTGCATTCGCGGACGACGAGAAAATCGTCACTGAGCGCCAAGGCGCCACACCCTCTGGCATGGGTCGATCCGTTACGATCGCTTCGCCCGCCTTGTTTGCGGAGCTTCGTTCATGGTATGCGGGGTCACGGAGGCATTGGATCATGAAACGGACTGTGATGCGGTTGGTGTTGGTTTCCTCGGTGTCGGTTGCTTGCGCTCCAACGCAGGCCTCGGCTCCAGCTGCTAGCCCCGCCGTGGCTCAACAGCCCGCTGTAACCGCTGCTCCCTCACTGCCGCCTCCGGCGACAACGCCCACGCCGGCGCCCAGCCTACCCAAAGATCCGCACGCAACGACCGTTGCCACTATCCTCGTATCGAATCCAACTCAGGCAACACGCCGCAGCGAGACCGTGGTGATTCGGCGCGATGCCATCGAGAAGCTCGTTCCTGCATTCGAGTTCAAGAAGGCCCTCATCGTAGACGAAGTCGGAAGATCGGTGCTCTCGCAGGTAGTCGACAACAATGGCGACGGAACACTCGACGAGATCCTGTTTCAGACCGACTTGGCGGGTAGCGATAAGAAGACCTTCAAGTTGCGCCTTGGGGAGCGTCACCTCGCGTCTCCTGCCGAGTACAAGGCTTACGGCCGCTTCGTGCGCGAACGGCACGACGATTTCGCCTGGGAGAACGATCTGGTTGCGCATCGGATGTATGGGCCAGATCTCGAGACCACGCCCAAGGAGCCACTGATTTCGAGCGGCGTGGATACCTGGTCCAAGCGCGTGCCGAAGCTCGTGGTCAACGAGTGGTACATGACGGACGATTACCACCAGGACTCGGGCGAAGGCGCCGACTTCTACAGCGTGGGCAAGTCGCGCGGCTGCGGCGGGTTGGGCATTTGGTCCAATGGCAAGCTTGCTACGTCGAAGAACTTTACTACTAGTCGTGTGCTAGCCAATGGTCCCATCCGACTCGTGTTTGAATTGACTTACGCGCCGTGGGAATTGGCAAAAGGCTTGCGCGTGTCCGAAACCAAGCGAGTGGTCCTTGACGCTGGCAGCCAATTCAACTCCTTTGAAAGTACCTTCGCCGTCAGCGGTAAGGTCGGATTGACGGCTGGGCTCGGAATTGCCAAGCACGCTGGCAGCGCGGTGCAATTCGACGCAGCTTCCGCGTCGATGCGGGTATGGGAGCCGCTGCGCGGAGCCAAGGGCGAGGACAATGGCAACCTTGGTTGCGCGATCGTAGTGCCGTCAGGCGCGAAGCTTGAAGAGCACCACAACGAGCTAGACTATTTGGCCACCACCGCCGTCCCCGCAAGCGGAAAGCTGATGTACTACGTCGGCTCAGCTTGGGACCGCGCGGGTCGGGTGCGCGACGCAGCGGCTTGGGCAGCTGAAGTACAGGCGCTAGCTGCGCGAACTGCGGCTGCCGTCGTGGTAACGCTGGCCGGAGTGAAGTAAGTCACCCCGACCGAGCTTGGTTCTGACGCGGTCAATGAACGGTCAACGCGCTAGCCACCCGCCGTCCACTGCCACGGTGTAGCCGTTGACGTAGTTTGACGCCTGGGAGGCCAAAAACACGATCGGCCCCTTCAAGTCGTCTGGCAAACCCCAGCGACCTGCGGGGATGCGCGCGAGAATCTCGTCGGAGCGCGACGGATCTGCGCGCAGCGCTGCGGTGTTGTTGGTCGCCATGTACCCGGGCGCGATGGCGTTGACGTTGATACCGTGCTTGGCCCACTCATTGGCCAATAGTCGCGTCATGCCCATCACGCCGCTCTTCGAAGCGGTGTAGGAAGGCACTCGGATCCCACCCTGGAAGGACAGCATCGAGGCGATATTGATGATCTTCCCGCCGAATCCCTGTTGAACGAACTGCCTTGCCGCGGCCTGACACAAGAAGAACACGGCTTTGAGGTTGACGGACATCACCTCGTCCCAATCCTTCTCGGTAAAATTGAGAGCATCTTCGCGCCGGATGATCCCGGCGTTGTTCACCAGGATGTCGACCCTTCCGAATGCGTCGACCGCCCCGCGCACGATGTCGGCAACCGGTTCGATAGTCCGAAGATCACACACGCTCCCGTGAAACTTGCGACCGAGTTGCTCCACGAGCGCCTTCGTTTCCGGCGCCTCCACACAGTCCACTCCCACGACGTCGGCGCCAGCTTCGGCCAGGCCGAGGGCCATGCCCTGTCCGAGCCCGGTGCTGCAGCCCGTAACGATTGCAACCTTACCATGCAGTTTGAACATATCCATATTCGTATGATCCTGTCAGCGTTGGCCTGTCAGCGAAGAACACCCATGGCAACGGCATCCATGTCCGTGAAGGTTTGATTCTCGCCAACCATCGCCCAGACGAACGAGTAGTTCGACGTTCCCACCCCGGAATGAATCGACCAGCTCGGTGAGATCACTGCCTCCTCGTTCCGCAGCACGAGGTGACGGGTCTCTTCGGGGTGCCCCATGAGATGCAACACCATGGCGTCGTTTGGCACATCGAAGTAGAGATACACTTCCATGCGTCGCTCGTGCGTGTGCGTCGGCATCGTGTTCCAGACGCTGCCCACCTCGAGACTGGTGAAACCCATCACCAAAGAGCAGGTTTCGACTACGTCAGGATGGATAGCTTGAGTGATTGTCCGGCGGTTCGCCTCTGCAACGGATCCGAGCACGACCCGTTTCGCCTTATTCTGAGGGATGAACAGCGTCGGGAGCTCCCGGTGAGCCACGGCAGATGCGAGGTAAAACTTGGCTGGGGTCTCGGGCTCAGCGGAACTGAACTCCACGGACCTGGTGCCCTTGCCCACGTACAGGCTATCGAGCCTGGCCATGGGGAAACTGGTGCTGTTGACGCGCACCGTGCCCGGCCCGCCCAGATTGAGCACGCCGAGCTCACGACGCTCGAGAAAATAGTCTGCACCGAGAGTATGCCGATCTGCCTTTAGCTCTAATGCGTCTGCAGCTGGGACTGCAGCCCCCACGAGCATGCGATCAACATGGCTGTACAAGAGCTTCAGCGCGCCAGCCTGAAATAGGCCTTGGATGAGAAACTCGCGGCGGAGTCCCGCGGTGTCGAGTGATTTGGCTTGATCCGGGTGGATCGCGTACCTAGTTTCCATGCGCGGCTTCAGGTCCTTTCAAGTAGCTGCAAGCGTCGACCCGCGCACTCTAACCGATCGGGATGCCTATGACAATGGGACTCGAGTTGCGGTCCGGGATCCCGAATCATCTATCGGGCTCTTTGTCAGAATTTGCGGGCGTGAAATCGAGCGGTTTGCACCAGCATGTTTACCACCGTCTTGCGGAAGCATTCGGTAACGCTGCTGCCCACGGACGGCACTCGTGCTCGCCTGGACGTTGGAGCCAACGCGCCTGACGCTGGCCGTCGGACGAGCTCGGACGGATTCCACCTCTGGGAAGACCGAGGATATCCATCACACGTTGAGTCACATACCGACGGGTATGTCACTCGACACTCTGAAGACGCTGCCAACCCAGAATACTGCGAACTTCCCACAATAGCGGACAAGGCTAGCCGATGGTGTCGCGTAGATGTTGATTCGCATTCCCGTCGGTATGCTGATCGACAGTGTGCTCCAAGGGCGTAGCCGCCTCTCAGAGTCAAACTACTGTCACCAACCACCAGCTTGGCTCGCCCCAAATTGGGACCGAGGAGGCGGCATTGGGGTCGCTCGATGCGGCGCTCAGGGCAGGCCCATGAAGAAATTCCACGTGGCGTCATTGAGGTTAGTGGGCCAACCGTGACCCCCTGAGTGCGTGCACAGCAGCACTGGGTCTGCCGCAGTGCAACCGTTATAGGTTTGGCACATGCTGGAAATTGGACTTGTCGTGGATGTCGACTGGCACTTGTTCTGCGGCAACCAGACGGCGGTTTCTGACGCGGCACCGTTCTTCGCGTCGTTGCACGCATTGTACGTATCCTGCGTGCCGCAGATCACCATCACCGCGACGCCGCCCTTGCAGCCACTCTGTTGCCAAGTCATGCCTGACGATGGCGCGATGGCGCGCAACACGTCGCCCCGGAAGCACCCGAGCATATTGGACATGATTGCTCCGGAGCTAGCCCCCAGCGCAAAGATACGGCTCATATCAATGCAATAGGTCTGCTCCAAGAACGTGACCAATGCATCGAAGTAGGGAACGTCGACACCGGTGAGGCTGAAATCCCAGGCGATCGATCCGCCGGCCTCGCTGTTGGGAAGCGCTGTAGGATAAATGAAGATCGCGCGATGGCCCGTTTCTACTTGAAAGAACTGCTGTGCTTGCGGGCCAGTACCGCCCACTCCGTTGAATACGAACACTAGCGGCAGTGTTTGTCCCGACACGTAGTCCGTCGGTACGCTGAGGCGATAGGTACGCGCCTGACCGCCGACGGTCATCGTTCCGTCGATAGACGTTCCTGTAGCTGGGGTTTGAACCGAGCAACCGCTCGAGGGCGTGCCGGTGCTCGAAGCGCCCGCTGTCGTTGGAGCTGTTCCGCCCGTGGAAGCCCCGCCACTGGCCGTGGAAGCGCCGCCCTTTGACTCCCCGCCACTGGCCGTGGAAGCGCCGCCCTTTGACACACCGCCACTGGCCGTAGATGCGCCGCCCGTGGACGCGCCGCCCTTCGACACACCGCCACTGGCCGTAGATGCGCCGCCCTTCGACACACCGCCGGTGCCGGTGGAAGCGCCGCCGTTCGACACACCGCCGGTGC
>CAYVXY010000013.1:0-134962 GCA_964454965.1 uncultured Polyangiaceae bacterium
GCAAGATTGTCCAAGGCGTCAACGAGACCTTGGATTCCGTGATTGGGCCGCTCAATGTCGCTGCCGACTACGTCGACAAGATCTCCAAGGGAAACATTCCGAGCCGGATCACCGATAGCTACAATGGCGACTTCAACAACATCAAGAACAACCTGAACCAATGCATCGATGCGGTGAACGCGCTCGTGGCCGATGCCGGAGTGCTCTCGAAGGCGGCGGTTGAAGGTAAGCTGGCTACCCGCGCGGATGCTTCCAAGCATTTCGGCGACTTCCGCAAGATCGTCCAAGGCGTCAACGAGACCTTGGACTCGGTGATCGGGCCGCTCAATGTTGCCGCTGATTACGTCGACAAGATCTCCAAGGGCAACATCCCGGCGAAGATCAGCGACCAATACAATGGCGATTTCAACGCCATCAAGAACAACCTAAACCAATGCATCGATGCGGTGAACGCGCTCGTGGCCGATGCCGGAGTGCTCTCGAAGGCGGCGGTTGAAGGTAAGCTGGCTACCCGCGCGGATGCTTCCAAGCATTTCGGCGACTTCCGCAAGATCGTCCAAGGCGTCAACGAGACCTTGGACTCGGTGATCGGGCCGCTCAATGTTGCCGCTGATTACGTCGACAAGATCTCCAAGGGCAACATCCCGAACCGCATCACCGATAGCTACAATGGTGATTTCAACAACATCAAGAACAATCTGAACCAGTGCATCGACGCGGTGAACAATCTCGTGGGCGACGCGGCCATTCTGGCGAAGGCTGCCGTTGAAGGCAAACTGGCTACCCGCGCTGAGGCGACCAAACATTCCGGTGACTTCCGCAAGATCGTCCAAGGCGTTAACGAGACGTTGGATTCCGTGATTGGGCCGCTCAACGTTGCCGCCGACTACGTGGACAAGATCTCAAAGGGCAATATTCCCGCCAAGATAACCGACCAGTACAATGGTGATTTCAACACGATTAAGAACAACCTAAATCAATGCATCGAGGCAGTGAATGCACTCGTTGGCGACGCAGTTGTGCTCGCGAAGGCCGCTGTCGAAGGAAAGCTTGCCACCCGTGCTGACGCCACGAAGCACTCTGGTGACTTCCGCAAGATCGTCCAAGGCGTCAACGAAACGTTGGATTCCGTGATTGGGCCGCTCAACGTCGCTGCCGACTACGTTGACAAGATCTCCAAGGGTAACATTCCGGCGAAGATCAGCGACCAATACAATGGTGACTTCAACACGATCAAGAACAACCTGAATCAATGCATCGAAGCCGTCAATGAACTGGTGACGGATGCCCAGGCGCTTTCGCAGGCTGCGGTTGAGGGGCGACTATCAACTCGCGCCGACGCCACCAAACACGCAGGCGACTTCCGAAAAATTGTCGAAGGTGTCAACAAGACTCTGGATGCAGTCATCAATCCGATCACAGAGGCGACCAAAGTACTCGAGTCTCTGGCCAATTACGACCTTCGGGCACGCATGCTCGGTGAGTACAATGGTGACCATGCACGCATCAAGCTAGCCCTGAATGGCACGGGCAAGGCCCTGCATGATGCTCTCAGCCAAGTGGCAGATGCAGTAGAGCAGGTGTCATCGGCTTCTCAGCAGATTGCTTCCTCGAGCCAGCAGGTGGCACAGGGTGCTTCGGAACAAGCCAGTAGTCTTGAAGAAACCTCGAGTAGTCTCGAGGAAATGTCGGGCATGACCAAGCAGAACGCTGACAACACGATCCAGGCCCGTTCGCTCGCACAATCGACCAAAGAAGCGGCCGAGAAGGGCGGGACTGCCATGACGCGCATGATCGACGCCATGGAGAAGATCCGCGCTGCCTCCGAAGGAACATCGCAGATCATCAAGGACATCAACGAAATCGCGTTCCAAACCAACCTACTCGCCCTCAACGCAGCGGTCGAAGCTGCACGCGCCGGTGACGCAGGTCGTGGGTTCGCCGTGGTTGCTGAAGAAGTACGCAGTTTGGCACTTCGTTCAAAGGAAGCTGCCAAGAAGACCGAGGATTTGATCAAGATGTCGGTGGGCCATGCCGAGAATGGTCGCATCATCTCTGGCGAGGTCGCTGGCAGTCTGACGGAGATCGTATCCGCTGCGGGCAAGGTGAATGACATCGTGAGTGAAATTGCCGTGGCAAGCCAGGAGCAGTCACGCGGCATCGAGCAGGTCAACACTGCCGTCAGCGAGATGGACAAGGTCGTGCAAGTTGCCGCAGCGAACGCTGAGGAATCTTCGAGCGCAGCTGAGGAGCTTTCGAGTCAGTCCGAGGAATTGACGGGCCTCGTGGGTCGCTTCCAGCTCGAGCGCGATGCGAGCCGGCGCACGGTGAAGCGCGATGTCGTCAATACGGAGCTGCGCCGACGTACGGTGGCAAGCATACCTGTGAGGCGGCCGCCCCCGACTCCGGTTGCGCGCCCCCGAGCCAATGGCGGAAACGGTACGAACGGTGGACGTAAGCCCACGGCGGAGGAAGCCATTCCTTTTGAGGGCGATCCCGAGTTCAGAGACTTCTGAGCATCCGATCAATGAGGCGGGCGCCAGCAAGCGCCCGCCTCCGTTGCGCCACCTGATTCCCATGGTTCCAATGGACACTGCACTGTTTGAACAATTCGCCGAGATTGCCTACCAGCGCGCTGGCATTCGCCTGAGCGCGGGCAAAGAATCGCTCGTCGGGGCGCGTGTCGCCAAACGAATCCGCGCACTCGGTCTCGCCAACGCAGAACAGTATCTGGAGCATCTCGTCGAGGATGGGGATGGCGAGGAGCTGGTCCAGTTCCTCGATGTCATTTCCACAAACTTTACCAGCTTCTTTCGTGAACCAGAGCATTTTGAGCTACTCACGGAACTCGTTCAACGGCGCTTACGTCAGGGGCGCACGCGCCTAAGATTCTGGTCCGCTGCGTCTTCGAGCGGGGAGGAGCCATACAGTATGGCGCTCGTTATTGCCGACGCCGTCCGTGACACACCCGTGAACTGGCGCATTCTCGCGACTGATATCTCCACCCGAATCCTGGACAAGGCTCAACAAGGCCGCTATCCGGCATCCGCCCTAGCGTCTGTGCCAAAGCACCTACGAAGCAGGTACTTTCAATTCGTCGGCCCGAAGGGTGCGGAAGATCCTCAGTATCAGGTTACCGCGGCACTACGCTCAGCCGTGGTCTTCCGGAGACTCAACCTCTCCACTCCGCCATTCCCAATGCAGGGTCCAATTGATGCTGTGTTCTGCCGCAATGTCATGATTTACTTCGATAAGCGCGTGCGCCAAGGGCTGGTCTCCGGTATCGAAGAGCTCCTCGCGCCCGACGGCATCTTCATGATTGGGCATTCAGAGACGCTCAACGGAATCAGCACGCGGTTTCGTCCCTTACGCCCTTCGATCTACGCCTTTCCGACATCGAGCATTCTTTCCGGCAGGCGGTCGTCAATGCCACCACCGAGGGCCCAACCATGAACCGCGTCGTTGTTGACATCGCGCAGCATGTCGTCTCGAACAACGCGGACGACCACCTCATTACCTATGCACTGGGATCATGCATCGCTGTGATTGTGCATGACCCAATCAGCGTCGCCGGCGGAATGATCCACTACATGCTGCCACTATCGTCTACGAATCCCGAGAAGGCCAAGGTCAGACCGGCCATGTTTGCCGATACGGGTGTTCCGCTGTTGTTTCACTCGATGTACGAGCTGGGTTGCAAGAAGGGGGATCTGGTTGTAAAAGTTGCGGGTGGAGGGCAACTCTATGACGACCATGGTACGTTCGAGATCGGTAAGCGCAACATCACGGTTCTGAGACGAATGCTCTGGAAAACCAGTCTTCTCATTGCAGCAGAGGACGTCGGCGGCCAGAAGTCGCGCACTGTATCTCTAGACATTCGCACCGGTCGCTGCGTCGTCAAATGCCAACATGAGGAGCTCGAGCTATGATCGACCCTCGTACTCTTGCTAGCGATGCGCGTGCGCTGCCGCCCCTTTCGTCGGCCGTTCAGGAACTGATGCGCCTCTTGCGTGTCGTGAGTACTTCTGCGGACGTCATCGAGAAGGCGATGCTGGCTGATGCCGCCCTAACTGCAAACGTGCTCCGCGTGGCCAACAGCCCCGTGTTTGGTTTGCGCCGGCAAGTTAGGTCGCTTAGCCATGCCGTAACGTTGCTTGGGCATTCCCGAGTACGTGACCTGGTCGTCACCGCAGGCCTGCAGGCTACCTTGCCCAAGGAGTTTCCTGGGTACAGGATCAGCGCGAAGGCATTTCTAACGCATAGCATTGCTGTGGGGTACCTGTCCGAACGAATTGGACAGCATTGCCTGCCTGGACGGGATGCACCTTGGTTCATTGCGGGGTTGTTGCATGACATTGGGAAGCTCGTTCTGAGTCGGCACTTGGCAGAGCGGCAGCAGGAACTTGCATCTCAACTTGGCGAACGCGCAACACTCGTTTCGGCGGAGCGCGCGCTGTTTGGTACCGATCATACGGAGGTGGCAGCCGTGATCGGCAAGGCTTGGATGCTACCCGACGACATCATTGGAGCGGCCGTTGGTCACCATGAACCGAATGCCCACGTGACGGACAGCTATGCACACCTGACGGATGTGGTGCATGTGGCGGATGTCACTGCGCATTCGATCGGATATGGCGAGGACGTTGCTGGAATGGGGCGTTCCGTAGATCCCTTGGCGTTTAGACGTCTCGAGCTGAAAGCGTCCATCATCGAACGCATCACCAGTGAATCTCTGGAAGCCCTGGTCGAGGCTTGCCGCGCTGCAAGTAATGAGGAGCAACTATCATGACGGTTCCTGTGCTCATCGTTGACGACTCTCCGATCATGCGCGCTATGCTGAAGAAGGCGCTCGACCTCAGTGGCCACGCTCCCGAATCAGTCTGCGAGGCCAGCGATGGAGTCGAAGCGCTCGAGCGTCTTGCCGAGGGGGCGGTCTCGATTGTCTTCGCAGACATCCACATGCCGCGCATGAACGGTCTTGAGCTGATTGAGCAGATGTCGAATGATCCACGGTACAAGTCCGTTGCCGTTGTTGTGGTGTCGTCCGACGCAACGGAGAAGCATCAAGATCAACTGACCAAGTGCGGCGTCCGTGCCATCCTTCGAAAGCCGTTTCGTCCGGAACAAATCCGCGCAGTGATCCGCAGCCTTTCGAAGGAGAAGAAGGGGGAAGGGGAACCATGAGCGCCATGCCGCTGCAGGAAACGCTTAGTAGCCAACTGGCGCGCATCCTTGAGGAGACTGCTTTCATGCTGGTGGAAGATACCGAGGCCCCCATCCCGGAACCTGGGCCAGCGGTCGAAGCCGGGCTCGAATTTTCTGGGCAGCATCGGGGCACCTGCTGGCTCGCGGTCAGCGAAGAGGGGGCGCGACATCTTGCCAAGGAGATGCTGGGAGACGACGTCGCATCGGATATCAACCTGTGCGAACAGGCCACCGCGGAACTTCTAAACATCCTGACAGCGTGGGTGCTCGACACTTGGTGGGGCCAAGAAGTCGAACACAAGATGGGAACACCAACCACCGTGCGCAGGGATTTTCAGCAAACCGTATCCTGCGCGCTGCCGGAAGACCAACGAGTCATCGTTTCCACCGACGCGGGCTACACGTTCGTTTGCGGTGTTGCTGTTGAAGGCTAGTCATGCCCACGCGCGTTCTCGTTGTCGATGATTCTGCCATCGTTCGAAGTGTTCTTATTCGTACATTGGAACGAGAAGCTGACATTGTCGTTGTTGGCAGTGCACCAGATCCGTACGTAGCGCGCGAGTTGCTCGTCGAACATGCTCCGGATGTCATCCTGCTCGATATTGAAATGCCACGGATGGACGGCATCACGTTTCTGTCGAAGGTCATGGAGCATCGGCCCACGGCGGTGATCATCGTGTCCTCGCTCACGCCTCGCGGAAGCGACATCGCGCTCGAGGCGCTGCGGTTGGGTGCCGTGGATGTCATGTGCAAGCCTGGCGCGGCTTACACCGTTGGCGATCTCGGTCAGGAACTCATCGAACGGGTGCGTGCCGCCGCGCGCGTCAACATGCGAACGCATCTCCCCGCGAATCGCGCCAAGGTGCGGCCTGTGGCGCAAACGGCGTTGCTGCGCACAACGAATCAGATCATTGCCATTGGCGCATCTACTGGGGGCACCGTCGCTCTCGAGGACGTGCTCGTGGATATGCCGGCGACTGCACCTGGCACGGTGATCGTTCAGCATATGCCTGAGTATTTCACTCAGTCATTCGCGCAGCGTCTTGACGGTCTCTGCGCCATGAATGTACGAGAAGCCAAGTCCGGTGATTCCGTGGTGACGGGAGTCGCATTGATTGCTCCGGGAGGCAAACACATGCTCTTGAAACGCGATGGCGCTCGCTACTGCGTGGACGTTCGCGAGGGACCACCGGTGAATCGGCATCGCCCCAGTGTGGACGTCCTATTCCGAAGCGTTGCAGCCACGGCTGGGCGCAACGCCATCGGCGTCATCTTGACAGGCATGGGTGCGGACGGCGCGCGAGGGATGTTGGAGATGAAGCAGGCAGGGGCTCGCACCTTGGCGCAGGACGAAGAGAGTTGTGTCGTCTTCGGTATGCCGAAGGTCGCGATCGAACTCGGCGGCGTTGACGAGGTTCTTGCTCTCGGCAAGATCGCGGCGCGGGTTCTGGACCTACTAAAGACTGAGGGTACCAGGGGTACCAGGGCTGTGGGACAATGACCGGTCGTAGCGAAAGGAGATCGAGGTAGTCATGCCATGGAGCTCTCAGAACTCAGTGAATCTAGAAGAACTGGATTCTCAGCACCGCTATTTCATTGGATTGCTCGACCAGGTCGAATTCGCCGCCAAGTCGGGTGCGACCGAACGGTTTCCTACGCTAGTTATGGAACTTCTGCGGTACGCAAAGTATCATTTCGCGAGTGAGCAGTCGCTCATGGATGCCTACGGATACAAGGGCGCAGCGCACCGTGCGGAGCACGAGCAACTCCTAGCTCGTGTTGAAGCCATGGTGGACGAAGCCCAGGTCCGTCCGGCTACACTGCGTCTCTTCTTGTACAACTGGCTTGTGAGTCACATTCAGCTGGAGGACTTGGAGCTTGCCAAGTTCGTGATTAGGGAGCGTCGGCGGCTCACAGGACTCGCAGCGGTTGAACCTGGTTGGGCCAGGAATGTCCGTTGACAATGGCCAGATTTCGCGCCGAGTTTGAGAAAGGGATACGGCCATGAAGAGTTTGATTGTCGAGGATGACGCCACGAGTCGTATGTTGCTGGTTGAACTTCTGTCGCCGTTTGGCCCAGTGCAAGCGTTCGATAGCGGACCGCCAGCGCTACAGAGTATTCAGGAGGGCATTCGCGGACGGCAGCTCTACGACCTCATCTGTTTGGATATCATGCTACCTGACATGGATGGTCAGGAAGTCCTGAGGAGGATTCGCAGCGCGGAGGAGAGCGCCGGGTATCCAGTTGGACGCGGTACGAAGATTGTCATGACAACGGCCCTGCGCGACAAAACAAACATCATCAGTGCCTTTCGTAGCGCCTGTGACGGTTACCTGCCAAAACCAATCGAGAAGGCGAAGCTGGTAGAAATGCTTCGTAGCCTCGAACTCATTCGCTAGATGGCGCGAGTGGTGTTGGCGCAATGGGGATAAAGGACTTGCTGGCTCCGACGGTCTCGGGAACTACGCGACCTTCGAGCTGAGCGGGACCAGATGGCTTTCGAGCATTCGCAGCACAACGTCGGTCGGGATGGGGCGATCGTTGATCGTCGGGAGGCCGTCAGTTATCCAATCGAAGGCCTTGTCGAGGCGTTGAAAGACCTGGTGGCTCTGTCGGCGTGAGGATCGTTGCATCAGGCCGAGCGCGATGCTGCGGACGATGGAGGCTAGAAACCCGTCATTCGGATACACCAGCGCGGAGCGATGGACGACTCGAACCTCATCATTGATGAGACGAGCGAGCGCTTCCCGTGCTTTTGGCGTAGGTGGAGTGATGCCGGGTTGGATGATTGAGACCGCAGCAACCTTGCCCACTCCGGTCTGGTTTGCCACTGCAATCGCTGCGTCGTACAGGCCCTTGCAAACGTCCGGG
The DNA here is from genome assembly GCA_964454965.1 of uncultured Polyangiaceae bacterium. Lineage (GTDB taxonomy): Bacteria > Myxococcota_A > Polyangia > Polyangiales > Polyangiaceae > FEN-1139. The sequence continues at coordinate 8,078 of CAYVXY010000013.1, forward strand.
TCTTGGCGGCCACTCCATATCACGATCAGCACGTTGGAGTACGACAGGAACACGTGGTTCCTGTCACTGCTGATGACCGCCAAGCTTGAGCGCGGCGGCGAACTCCGATAGGGCGAAGATTCCGACACAAAGGAACACCGTAGCTTTCCTCTGCTGAGCTGCAAACGGCCCGACCGGGGTCATCATGGCGCGGCCCCGAAAATCGCGACAATTTGGCGCCCGAGCACAAAGATGAGGCTTGAGCGGTTAGCCGATTGGGATGGGTAGAGCTGCCATCCTCGCCGAGCGTGGCAGCGTTTTCTGGCTGACCAAGCGGAGCGAATGATGTCGAGAGCCTCGGTCGAAATTCAAGGGGGACACCTTGGCGGTGCTGCGACTTTCAGTGCGTTCTTGGCGAGCTTGTTCTCGACGATGATGACGTCTGTGTCCGTCGTGCCGGTGTTCTCCCCGGTGTGGATCTGATCTGGCATCCAAATCACATCGCCAGGTTTGAAGTCGCGTTCTTTGGTCGAACCATCAGCGAAGGTCAGGCGACGACGGAATGGCGACAAGGCATAGAGTACGAACTCTACGTGATGGTGCGGGTGCGTCTTTTCACCCGGCTTATCGTGGTACCTAAGGACGCGCACACGATCGTTATCCAGCGCGACGTGATACTTGTCACCGTCAGTGACGGTTGGATCCTGCGCGGAGGGTGTCGCAGCTGCGGATTGGGGCGAAGCGGTCGGAGCCGACGGTGCATTGCTTCCCACCGCGTGTAGCGTTGGGTGGAGACGAGGCGTCGTGCAGGCGTTGTTCGGTGCGTTAGAACTGGAAGCTTTAGCTGCGCAACCAGTCGCGAGCAATAACGCGAACGACGCGAGGACTTGGTCCATCGGGGGGCTTTCTTGGTGGTGAATCACTCGGCCGTTTACGTGCCGACTGCTGCCCTCATTGGACTAGGACGCGACTTTCAGACGGTCAAGTCAGGTGAGCCGGATGCTCATGCACTTTGTTTACCTAGGAACAAAATCCTGGTCCTCCGCGCGTGTGGCTCAATTTGGCGGATAGGACCACGCTCTAAGTTGCAGCTCGAATTGCGGTTGCTCTGGCGTTTGCCGCGGGGGACAATGACCACAGATCGGTATTGGGTCTGTGGTAAGAAAGGCGGGAGAGTCTCATGAGAAAATCGCTACTATTGAGTGTTCTCGTTGCGCTGTTATCGAGCGGGCTCTGCATTGGCCAAGCGCGCGCCGATGTTGCCCCACCTCCCTGGTACGTCGAACAATGCACATTGGAGAAGCAACAGGTAGAGGGTAAGTCCTGCGTTACGTGCCCCTCAGGTCGCGGCGACATGACCGCTTGCGAGAACCAATATGCAGGGCAGGGGTACACCAAGGCCTGCAACAGCTACGGCGCTAGCGTGTGGACTGAAATCTGGTGTCTTGGTGGCAGTGACGCGGGTGCGGGTGATGCTGGCGTAGCGGTACCACCGAACGGTCTTCCTGAAGGTTGCTCCTGTCGCAGCGCGGCCCAAACCACTGGTCCGTGGGGCACGGCGTTGATGGTGATTGGGGCTGCAATCCTCACCTGGCGGTTGGGACGCCGACGCGGCGAGCGACTTGCTCGCTAGCTGTCGGCGCGCGGATCGGTGGGTTGGCTCTGTTGGGCAGGAAGCAGCACGATTTGTCTAATAAGTACGCTAACTCACGAGTCCCGAGAGAGATTGCAGGTGTTCGACTGGAGGAGATCCTTTACCGTGAAAGCGATGGAGGTTCCTAAGTTCGATGACAATTCGGACGAGCCCAAGCAGAAATTGTTGCCTTGGCAAACAAGCATTTAGAAACGATTGGGCGGCTAGCAGCGGGTATTGCGCATGATTTCAATAACAATCTGGTCGCAATTATCGGCTCGGCGGAGCTTCTGAAGGAGGACCTTCTGCACAATAGGCCTTCGCCAGAGCTGCTCGACGACATTCTCGCGTCCTCGCAAAGGGCGGCTCAGCTGACCCGCCAGCTGCTGGTCTACTCGAGAAAGGCTCAAATGGTGCTGGTGCCGACGGATCTGCACCAGCTCATCGACAACACGGTTGCTCTTCTGCGCCGTTCGATTGACCCAAAGGTGCAAGTCGTGACCCGCTTGAATGCGGAGAACGCCAATGTGCTCGCCGATGCGTCGCTGCTCGATAACGCCTTCTTGAACCTCCTCGTCAACGCTCGGGATGCAATGCCCCAGGGCGGACAGCTCACCGTCGCTACGTCGAGTTACGAGGTGGTCGGGGGCTCGGCTAGTCTCGAACGTGGCCTAGTGCCGGGCATGTACGTTCTGGTGGAGGTGCTCGATACGGGCGAGGGGATCCCTTCCGACACTCTTCCCAGCATCTTCGAACCGTTCTTTGCGACGAAACCGGTCGGAAGAGGCACTGGGCTCGGGCTTGCGGCAGTGTCTGGCACTATCAAGTCACTCAAGGGTTCGATTGAAGTCGATAGCGAACCTGGCTGTGGCACCGCATTTCGGATCTTGTTACCGTGTGAGAATGGTGCGGAGTCGGTGGCGTCTCGAGAAGCGCCTCAACTAACTCGAGGATCGGGGCGAGTGCTTCTGGTTGACGATGACGCGTTGGTCAGACGCGCGGCTGCTGCAACGCTCAGAAGTCTCGGTTACGAGGTTGTGACAGCCACCGACGGAGTCCACGCACTCGAGCTGTATCAGAATGCCACCGGGCAGTTTCACGCCGTGATCTTGGACCTGCGCCTGCCTCGCATGGACGGCGCGGCCACGTTTGAGGAACTCCACCGCCTGGCTCCAGCTTTGCCTATACTCATATAGTCAGGCTTTGGCGGGGAACTCGACGTGGAAACCATCTTGCGCAAGGGTGCTCGCGGATTCATCCCCAAACCATACCGCATCGCTGAACTCAGCCAGGTTGTCCATGAGGCGATTCATGGTCGAGCAATGGCGCGAGCAGACTCGACGCCCGCTTGACCTTGCAGCACCTCAGGCGTACGGCTTGCCCTAGAGGAGCATCAGCATGGCGACCAGAAATCAGAAAGTCCATGGGATCATTCACACCGCGGCCGCTGGTGCCGGTGCCGTCGGTGGAGGCCTCGCACAGATCCCCGGCGCGGACATGCCGGTCATCATGGGCTTGCAAACTGCGATGATTGTGGCGATTGCAGCTGAGCACGACGAAACGATTACCAAGACTGCCGCGGCCGATCTACTACTGACCTTTGTTGCAGGGTACGGTGGCAGGGCACTTTCGCAGTTTCTAGTTGGTTGGATCCCGATCGCTGGAAATGCCATCAACGCCAGCACGGCGATTGCGATTACGGAAGCGATTGGCTGGGCCGCGGACGCCTACTTCGCCAAGGAAGAGCCGGATCCGTCCAAGATTTCGGCCTTGATCGAGCACCGCTAGGGGACATCTGCGGAAATGCCGGGCCTTATGGTCGGTTCGACGTGACCACGGAATTGGGCCGCACCACAAATGGTCCTATGGCTGGCGAATGAGGACGTTTGAAAGCAAATCGTCCATCGGACAGGCGCCATCCATTGCCTCAGAGGCGTCATTGCAGTCAGAGGCGTGCTAGGGTGGGGCCCAATGGCTGCACTGATTAGCTTCAACGACTGGCTGGCCAAGCAAAAGTCTCTACGCTCGCCGCTGGGTGATTGGGCGCGCACCGCAGCCCGAGACAAGACCTTTCCGCCTGACGTTGCGTCGCTCGACGCCCTGCTCGACTATGTGCGGGCGGCGTCGAAGGGATCTGCTCAGGCCGTCGCGATCGCTCGTACCGCCTACCAGGCATATGAGCGGAGCGTTAGGCCAGCCCCGAGTATCTAAGAGAACTCGCGGATTGCGCGAGTGCCGCTTCAGATCCACGATGCCCAAGATTGAGAGCGCGGGCAGCTAGCCGCGCATGTTCGTGGACGCTAGCGAATTAGTGTGCATGGTTCGGCGCGGACGGGCAAGGTTGATGATAGGATCAGCGAATGGATCCCAATGCATTGAGGCCTGGTCCGATTCTGGTCGCCAGTGACTTTAGCGAAGCGTCCGATGAGGCAATGCGCCAAGCCCAGAAGTGGGCCGAGCGCGGCGGTCGTGAACTCCACGCGCTGCACGTGATGCCGGGCGGGGTTCCCATGCATCCGCTATTCCCTGAAATGTACCAAAGGGACGCGATCGAGGTCGTGAAGGTGGAGCAGGACCTTGCCGAACGGCTCCTGGAAAGAGTCCAGCAGTGTACCGAGCAGGCGTTAGACCCTTCTCGAGTTCAGGTGGATTTCGGCGAGCCGTACGCAGGGATCGTGAGGAAGGCGGAGGAGATTGGCGCCGCGCTGATCGTCGTTGGTGGAGCGGGTACAACTGGTCTAAAACGCGTCTTCTTGGGCAGCGTGGCCGAGAAAGTGTTGCACAATGCACATTGTTCCGTGCTCGTTGCGCGGCCATCGTCCGATGGCTCGGTGGTGTTGGCGGCTACCGATCTGTCCGACCCGGCATTGCCGGCAGTCCAATCTGCCGCACGTCAGGCGAAAGCGCGCGGACTGCCGCTCGTGGTGATGCACAACATCGACCTTTGGCCAGTGCTCGTGTCGGGGATGGCTTTGCTCGGACCAATCCCCATTGCTCCAGACGCGGCATCGGTGGCGGAGCAGAAGGCGGACCTGCTTACTATCATGCAAACGCAGCTCGAACGGCTAGAGATCTCGGCGCAATTGGAGGTCACGACTGAAGGTAACACTGCTGCAGCTATCATACGCACAGCTGATAGCCAGCATGCGGATTTGCTCGTCTTGGCTTCTCGCGGCCGCACAGGCCTCAAGCGACTGGCGCTGGGGAGCGTCGTTAAGGAAGTCGTACGCTATGCCCATTGCTCGGTGCTGGTCGTTCGTCGGACCTGACGGTCTGCCCAGGAGATGCGCCCAAGGTACGCGCGACATTGTCTAAACCAGGTTCTTGTCTGCGAAGGACTGCCGCCTGGGCCAGGGCGCACGATTATGGGCGATTTTTGAGCAATTTCCGCACGGAAGCACGCCGAATCGAGCTCGTGGTATAGCTCGGAAATGCAACCGTTTCGCTATCACGTGCTTGCCTGCGAGCAACGCAAACCCGACGGTCTGCCCTGCTGCAATGCACGAAGCGCTGCTGAGGTGGTCGAACGGCTAAGAAAGGAGCTCGCTGCTCGCGGGCTGCTGGATGAGGTTCAGGTGACGGTGACTGGTTCGCTCGGCTTGTGCGAGCGTGGACCGAATTGGGTCATCTATCCTGATGGGGTCTGGTACTCCGGGATTACACCGGCGGACGTTCCGCAGATCGTGACCGAGCACTTCCAGCGGGGAAAGCCCGTTGAGCGGCTACAGAATCTCGATGTGGGCGCCGTCAAAGCAGAAGCTATCGAGAACCGTAACCGCATGCTCGCTGCGCTCAAGGCGCGCGATGCTGCGGGTGTCTTACCAGACGAGTTCATGGAAATGGTTCGTGGCTACCAGGCGAGTCGCGTCGTACTCAGCGCGCTTGAGCTCGACGTGTTTTCCGAGGTGGCACGCAGCGATGAACAAGCGACGGCCGCCACGCTGGCCAAGACCATGGGCACTGAGCAGCGAGGTACGGAGGTCATGCTCAATGCGCTGGTCGCGCTGTCGTTGCTGACGAAAAACGGTGACGTCTACGCAAATGCCCCGTTGGCGAAGCGCTATCTTGCTTTTGGCTCGCCCGACGACGCACGCGACGCGCTCAAACACAATCTGAGTCTGTGGACCACCTGGTCTAGTCTGACCGAAAGACTGCGGACCGGAAAACCAGCGGTATTCGAGACGATGGCCGAGCGTAGCCAGCAAGACTGGACTATCCCGTTCATCGCCGCGATGCACCGAAACGCAGCGATGCGTGCGCCGCTGGTGGTTCGGAGCGTTGGCGCAGCGGGAGTCAATCGTCTGTTGGATGTCGGCGGGGGAAGCGGCGCCTACTCGATCGCATTTGCTCAAGCGCATTCTGCACTGTCGGCTGATATCTTCGATCTGCCGACAGTACTGCCGATTGCCGAGCGGCACGTGATTGACGCGGGACTGTCGGCGCGGATCAAGACGCGCGCTGGGGATTTGACCAAAGACGATTTCGGCACTGGCTACGATCTCATTCTAATGTCTGCGATTTGCCACATGCTAGGTCCGGATGAGAATCGAGATTTGCTGCGTCGCGCGCAGGCGGCCCTCGTTCCCGGTGGTCGCATCGTCATTCAGGATCACGTAATGAACGACGCCGGTACCGCGCCCCGTGCGGGCGCCCTGTTCGCCATCAATATGCTTGTCGGCACCCCGAATGGCAGTAGTTTCAGTGCGGCACAGTATCGGCAGTGGCTTGAGGAAGTAGGGTTCAACAACGTACGCCATCTGCCGCTGCCGGGTCCGAACGACCTGATCATTGCGAGCAAGGGATAGCGGCGCGATTCTGCGAATGAGCGGAGAATGGCTAGCAATGCCGGCCCTTCGTCAATGCTGTCGGTGTCCACGGCTCAGTGGTTGTCATGCTCGACCCGATGTGTGTCACCGGAGCCTTTCTTGCGGGCTGTTCAGCACTGCTGTTCCGCCCAATCCTGACCCATCGCCCCGCCAGTCCCGGAAATCGCGCGGTTCGCATTGCTTCCAGAAGGGACATGGTGGGCCCCACGGGAGTGCCGGATATCAAAAAGACTCGGGCAATCCTCTGGGGCGTTTTGGGGAACAACCATTGCTTTGCCGTCGGCGAGAAGCTCGCGGAAGCATTCTCGGTAATGAAGAATGCCAGGCAGCGTCCTTTTCGGTAGGGCGTTGCTTGTGGCGGGGCGCACGGGATTCCTCAGGCTGACCGACGACGGGTGTGCGCGAAAGCGGGTTGTTCATGTCAGCTGTGTTTCCAACGCACTTCGGCTGCATTGCTCGAGAATAGACCTTGCTGACATCGATTGACGCTGCTCGTTGAAGCGGTAGAAATCACTGAAGTGAGTCACCGAACGTCGCGAGTGTAGCCATGGACGCAGAACCGAGCCGCGGAACCAAGAGTGTCATCGACGGACGTGAGCGCATCTACTTGGATGGATACTGGATCAAGACGTACGAAGTGCCCGCAGACACATTGCTCGCCAAAAAGCAGTTGATTGAGGCGCTCACCCGGCGGCTCTTCAACCACGTGGAACATGGTCTGAACGTGCCTGGTCATCGTCTGGACGAGGCCCGCGTTGCGTACGATTCGGAGGCTGATCCGCAACGCAAGCGCGTCAAGGCCGGCATGCTGGCGGGCGCGCTCTTCAATCGAGCTGCGGACGTATTTACCAAGCTCGTTGAGCTTCAGGCCATGGGAGTGATAGTTCAAGCGGACGACGCCCTCATGCGTCAGTGCGGCGAGCATTTGCAGGAAGCACTGACGCTTGGGAGGCAGGTACTGCATCGGAGCGGTGAGGAGGGAATCGATGAGCTGTGGGGTGAACCTTTCAAGGCCTTTGCCTACCCAATCGAAGATTTCTACAAGAGCAGATACGTAAAAATTGCCATGACGATGACTTGGATCGACAAGATTGCCGACGCCATGGTCGTCACGTTTGGTGACCTGCGAATGTTCAAGGGCATCGAGCAACTCATTTTGGATCTCGCGACCTCAGCCAGGTCCAAATGTGAAACGCTGCGAACTGAGTCGAATATCTTTGAGATATGGACCTCCTTCGCGGTTTCGGGAGAGGCTTTGTGCGTCTATCAGCCGCAACTGTTCGCGGACGTGGGTTCGTCGGAACAGCGCTGGGCCATGGAGGGCATGAAGTTGATTCGCGAAGGTCGACAGCTCATCGAGGATATGACGCGCGCTCGAGTCCCGATGCCAAAGAGTGCCAGAGAGTATATTGAGCAACTCCAGCTATTTTGCTCACAATGCGGGGAATTCCTGCGAGAAGACCGCAGTGTTGCTTGAGTATTGGTCTTTGCGTTTGCATAACTCCGGTGCAGCGCGCTGAAGCGAAGAGCAACGAATCGTCGAGTGACACTCTGTATGCACTGCTGCTTTGGTAGAGCGATGCAACGCAAGGCGTCTTCGATGTGCAGCCGCAGGCGAGCCCATTGAGGAGCCAGAATTGGGGCCTTGCGGCCGCGGGTTGGTGACCAGCGAAGCGCGCGCGACTCATGCGTACGGAGCTCCATCAGCTCTTTGCTTCTAGACTTCGGCGCGATGTTAGCGTTTTGGATGTGTCGGAATGACTCTAAAGCGACACGAAATTGCACACCAAAGACAGGTTCTTGTGCTTGAGCCTTAGGAATTGCGCAGGGTGCGTCGTCCAGTGCGGTTGCTCAAGGCGAGGCACTATCCTTACAACCAATTCGCGTCTAGCAGCGAAGTCCCAAACGTTCGACATGGAGCCGATTATGCATCCAACAAGGATCATTGGTACCATTACATCCGCGTGGATTTTGGCTTGCGGCAGTGGTGGCGCAACAGACGAACGAGCGGATTCTGCGGGACCCGTTCTAACGGACATCGACACGTCGGTCGACGCCGATGCGGCTTGCGCCGCTCTTCTAGCGGAGATCGACCCGCAGAAATACTCGCGCATGGTCACTGGCCGTTGTGCTGTCGACGGCATCATCCAAGCCTCAAATGGCACAACAAGCTGTGATTCGGTTCAGCAAAGCTGTGTCGCGAAGGCTCCGCCTATGCTTGGATCCGCGGCACGCTGCGCCCCACATGACTTTCCTCAATGCAGCGACGTCACGATTCGACAATTCGTGATGTGTAGCGCGGCGCTCGTGGACTCAGGTACCGCGTATTACGATTACTTTACCTGTGCCTCCCCGATCTCGACGCTGGCTGCAGAGTTCCTGGCACCAGCCGAATGCGAAGAGCCATTCGTTCACTGTCCTGCGTTGTCGGAGGTCTGGTAAGCAACGGCGGCGAGGCTGCTGTCCCGCACTGTTTTCGTGCCAGTTGCTCCTGTACCCGTTCTGGCATCCTAGGCGGCGCTGGTGCGCTTCTGGCCACGTTAACTAGGCGGTTGCGGGCGTTAGGATGCGCCAATCGTCGTAGCCATGCCGTTTGAGTGACGAGTTTCGTCGCATTGAACGCGCAAGACTGAAGAGTCGAAGATACTAACAGAGTGGATTGCGCTGACTCATCACGGGCATCGCGTCAGTCTTGCGGCCTGTCGTTTGCTTAACGAATGCTCGAGGTCGACAATCTTGCCGCGCTACCCACGAACCCATTGTTCGACGAAAGATATTCGGCAGGTGGCAGTCTCGGAGCTGGCGGCGTGGGTGAAGTGACGCTGTGTCTCGACCGGTGGATTGATCGCGAGGTTGCGGTCAAGACGCTGCGTAACTGGAACGAGGGCTCGACGGGGGCAGCGGCTGAGCGCTTCCTGCGCGAGGCTCGAGTTCAGGCACAGCTAGAGCATCCTTCCGTGGTGCCTGTCTACGAGTGCGGCATCAGACCCGACGGGCGCGAGTACTTCTCAATGCAGCGTATTCGCGGTGCTACGCTTGCGGATATCATCCATGGTCGCGCAGAATTGCGTGGAAAGTCAGGTCGCACCGAAGAGGGTGAGCGCCGCAGGTTGCTTGAGGCGTTCACGCGCCTATGCTTGGCGGTCGACTATGCGCACTCGCGCGGAGTCATTCACCGGGATCTGAAGCCAAGCAACGTCATGCTGGGTGATTTCGGAGAGATCTACCTGCTTGACTGGGGGGTAGCGAAGGTCATTGGGAGTGTGGAGCGAATGGTCGCCTCGCGAACCAGCGTGGCAACGGCTGGCGCGGAGACGGTCGAGACCGCCCCCGGTACCTGGCTTGGCACGGTCGGCTACATGGCCCCCGAGCAGTTCCACGACGGCTCAGTGGATGCTCGTGTCGACGTGTACGCGCTCGGCGCAATTCTGTTCGAAGTCCTCACGAAGCATCGGCTCCACGAAGGCACACAGCCGACGGACAACGTACAATCGACCCTGGACGGGGTGGAGGCAAGGCCGACCGCGAGATTTCGAGACCTTGGAGTGCCAGCGGAGTTCGATGCGATTCTCGCACGTGCAACGGCAATCGATCCGGTGAGTGGCCACGGCTCTGCACGTGAACCGTGTGAAGAGGTGGAGCGTTTTCTCGATGGCGACAGGAACCACGTGCTGCGTCGTGAGTTGGCACAGCGACATGCAGATGAGGCGCGCCAGTCGCTCGATCGGATTGCGATGGTGGGAGCTGACGTCGAAAAGCGGCATGTCGAAGCCTTGCGAGACGTCGGCCGTGCCCTCGCTCTCGATCCGAATAACAGCTGTGCGGTGTCCGTTCTGGCTCAGCTACTACTTCACGAACCTCAGGAATTGCCTGCGGATGTCTTGGCACTCGAAGAACGCTCGGCGGGCCTGCTGCGCATGCGGGCGATGCGCACGTTGCTCTATCGTATTCTGATTTGGACCATCTTCATTCCGCTCACTGCTTGGATGGGCTACCGCTCGATGTCGGTGGCAACCGTGGTGGTTGGCACACTTACCATTGCAGCTGGATGGCTATTTCTGACACGCAATCGCCGAGAAGACGGTGTTTCGGTGGTTGTTTCGGCCATGCTGTTGGCGTCCGTCATATGCCTCGGATCATCCGCGATCTTCGGGCCATTCATGCTTGTGCCCGCGGTCGTCGCGGTCAACTCATTCTTCTTCATACTGCACCTGCCGAGGCGGTGGCACTGGTGGGTTGTCGTTGCGGGCATAGTCGCCGTGCACCTTCCGTTCGCCTTGGGCCTGCTTGGTGTCATCCCGGCCGCCTACCAATTCGTCGAGGGGCGAATCGTCATCGAACCCACGACAGTAGCGTATCCAGCCCTGAGCTCGTCGATCGTGCTCGTGCTGGCGCACTTGGCTATCGTGATCACTCCGGCATTGGTGGCAATGCGCGTTCAGCACGCACTTGCTTCTGCTGAACGGCGAATCCTGCTCTAGACGTGGCGTATCAGCCAGCTGACGCGAGTCGGCGGGGTCAAGCCGTTCTGAGCCCGACGCGGGCCGTCCAGCGGCGGCTACCTAGCGCGTCAAGAACTACGGCAGGGAGACGGGCTTGCCGATAGTGGCTGTCCTCGGCGGTGCGTTTCAGCATCCCATCCCATGGGAAGCCATGCCATTGAACCGAAACTGGTCGACTTGGCTGTATTCGCCGTCACCCAACCACTCGTGGGCAATGTTGCCCGTCTTCGCTTGGTGATCGTAGTCAAGTATGAAAGCCGATTTTCAGCTCACCGGACGACTGGACCACGCAGTGATCCTTGGTCATTCTAGCCGCGTGGGTCACCAGGTCGATCAAGCAAGCCCAGCTAGGCTTGACCGCAGGCGCGCCGAAAACGCCAATGATATCACCGGGTGCAATTGGACCGCCACGGCTCCGGGTGGTCCCACGACGAAGCTGGGATTTCGTCACGGGTGCCAAAATCAATCCCATAGCGCGACAACTGCCAGAGTCCGGTGTCTGATTGGGCAGACCACGAGAGAAATCCAATCCTCATATCACATCCTTGAATCACCACTTCCGTCTCGGGTCTCCGAGGCACCGAGCAAGTACCCAAAAATTGCCTTGGAGCCCGAGCAGGAGTGCCGACGCCGCTGTTGCTGGCCAGACAAAGCGTTACCGCCAGAATGCGGTAGCTCTTAGCCGGTCGCCTGGCGCAGCAAACCCACGTCCTGCGAAGCTCTCACAAACTGGGTGACCGACTTCGTTTCGCACCACGCCAAGCAAGGCGTGCCGCGCCTTATCGTGTCGCCCAATAGTCGAATGAACCAATCTTGTCCGATACGGGTGTTTGAAGGCCAGAACCGAACCACGCGAACACACAGAGCACTGTGCACGCGCCGAATGCCAACCAAGCGGCGCGTAGTCAAGAACCGCTTCTACGTTCGATGAGCTAGCTGAACCAGCTTTCCACTCTGACACCCTTTGATGAACCCGCTGTCTCGACGGGCGAGCAGTGGAGTTTTGAGTTGCCCTCACGAGATCAACTCATGTGTCGCTTACCTGGTCCGAGAACTCAACTTACACATGTTACAAGTAATCTTGATATGTGTTACAAATCACACTTGACTTTACACATGCTATGAAGCAATAACACTCCATCGGAGAAGACTCTCCGATTGAAAAGGAAGGGAATCATGAAATCATCAAAATGGATGATTGCTGGCGCTTTGGCGGCGGCAACCTGTGGGACAGTCGCATTTCAGGCGAGCGCTGGGGCGAAGATCACAACCACCGTGACGGTGGACACCGCCAATCGTACGTTCAGTGGTAGCTTGGGCAGTGCACGTAACTCGTCGAATTCCGTGGAGTATGTGTACTGTGACGCTTTTACATCAGTGGGATCCGTGAGTGCGACTTGCGGTGCCAGGAATTCTGCGGGCGTGAGCGCCGTTTGCTCGACGAACGACGCGGCGCTCGTGACCGCAATTGGCACTATCACTACTGACAGTTATGTGCGTGTCTCGTATAGTGCAACTGGAACGTGTTCATCGATTCGAGTAGTGAACAGTTCGCAACACGCGCCCAAAGTGCTCTGAGTGTTGCTGTAAATTGCCCACGGCCAGGGATCACAGGAACTAGGTACAATGCGACGAGTCACCGCGACATTGGCAGTTGTAGGAGGGATTGTGACCCTGGCCGCGGCGGCAGGATTCTGGGTGGGCAGGGGAAGCGCCCAGCGCGACCTGGCCCAGTCCCAGGAGCTGCTGCGCCTTGGCGCGCAAATTGCTGCCATGCAGCTAACCCTCACGGAAGTGGCGCAGCGTCCGCGCGAAGCTGCTGCCGAATGTGGCAGAGTGGAACCAGCGAATCTCCCTTTGCTGCAGCCAGCGATTGAAGCGGCAGTGCGTAAGGCTTTCGAACACCACGCCCTGCAGGCGCAAGCCGAACTGGATGCGAAATCATTACCAACGGATGAGAACTTGGAGGCGTATGCGCAAGGCGAGCAGCTCCTGGACGACGCATTGAAGAGCAAACGCTGGACGGACGCGCAGGCACAACGACTCAGGACTATTCACAGCCGAATCACGAGTGAGCAAGCGACTGGTCTGTTGCAGCGATTGGCCGTCGCCGTCAACGAAGGGGAACTCGCCATACACACGGACGGCCCTCCCTTCTAAGCGGCGCCGCGCGCGACCTAGCTTTGTATACACACGGACGGCCCTCCCTTCTAAGCGGCGCCGCGCGCGACCTAGCTTTGTATACACACGGACGGCCCTCCCTTCTGAGCGGCGCCGCGCGCGACCTAGCTTTGGCAAACAGCAATGGGGCACCATGTTGGTATATGGGCTCATCTGCCTTTCCTCGCAGAGACTGCAGAGGATCTGCTCCTTCTTGCGGGATCTCTGACCTAATCACAAGGTCGAGAGATGGCCTCTCGGGCATCACGACTACCGGTCTCGATGTAGAAGCAGAGCTTGAGCTGGATCGGCAATAGGTCGAGCTGGGGGCTTTGAATCCGTGAGCTGGCAATTGCGAATATCGTTCTAGACTTCGATCCTTCGGAGCAGGCGGGTCAGCAAGCCAATCGCGGTACAGCATGCTATGCAGCCCGCCATGAGCCAAGCCGTGGAACTGGGGTGCCGCTGCGGTGAGATCCATGGGTGGGTCCGGGATGTCTCACCACGTACGGTCAATCGCGCCATCTGTCACTGTGACGACTGCCAGGCGTTCCTGCATCATCTCGAACGCGCCGATCTGTTCGACGCCCAGGGCGGGACAGATATCGTCCAGGTGGCGCCACGCACTGTTGCGTTCGACCGGGGGGCAGAGCGTATCGTAGGGCTTCGCCTCACACCTAAGGGATTGCATCGCTGGTATGCAAGCTGTTGCAAGACGCCCCTGGGCAATACGCTGACGCCAGCGTTGCCCTTTATCGGGATGGCTCTGGAGGTTTTCCGAGGCGCAGCCGACGCTCGCCAGCGCGATGAGTTCTTCGGCAGTGCGCGTGGGGCCGTATTCGGCAAGTACGCTATCGGAGGGGTTCCGAGGAGTGCGAGCAAGAACCAGGACCTGGTAATGCTCGCACACATGCTGCGGTTGATGCTTGGCTGGAAGCTGCGTGGCCAGACCTGGCCGCACCCGTTTTTCGACCACGCCACGCAAAGGCCCAGTCATCCATTGATCGTACTGTCTGCGGAGGAGCGCGAAGCGCTGCGGGCGAAGTGCGGTCCGCATCCGACGGTGGTTGGCCTGCTGGGGCACCCGTCAGCGCCCGCGGTCAGTACCAGAGATGGAACGTGCCGCTGACGTGGAGCATCGCGAGCATGTAGAGCACGCCGTTCCAGTAATCATGGCTCGGGACGTTCGCCGCCCAAAGCTTATCCACGAAGGGTTTGCCGGACGATGCCGGCAAACCAAAGCCCAATAGAGAAGCGCAGAAGCCCTCGGCATTGGCGCCGACATTCTTCTCGCGTGTGCCGTACGCGGGCGCGTAGGTGTCCGTCTGCCAGGGATCAACAGCGAAGAAATTCCAGTCCATCATGATATTTACGACGACGCGGATCTTGTCGACGCCAGTGTTCACCTGCGACCCGCCAGTGTAGGCACCTTGGTCGCCAAACTGGCCGCTCGAGTCTGCCGCCTTCTTGAAGTAGGCGCGCCCCGCCGTCACCGCAGTATCCCAGAACGTCGCGTTAACGGTATCGAAACAGGCCCAGGTTTGATAGAAGGCCGGCAAGATGTACGAAGCGTCGGTTTGGCCGTTGTCGCTACCCGAATAGAACTTCACCAGGTTGTACGTTGTGTTGAAGTCCTGAGTTCTGACCAACTTGAGCACCCATTGGGCTTCGGTCCCGTAGTTGTACTTCCCGGAGGTGTCTCCCCAGCGGTTGTGGGCAAAAACCAAGGCCGCCGCAAAGTACTCGTCGCCGTCTGGCGCTCCACCGCTAGCCTTTTTCGAGCCCGAGGTCGTGCACGACCACGCGATCTGCGTGCCGGTGCATCCGGAGGACGAGCAACCTGACGCCATGTGATTCCTTACCCAGGTCCAGATACGGTCGAACTCCGTCTGGTGGTCGAGTTGAACGGCGATCATCATGCCGTACGACATACCTTCGGTGCGCACGTCGCCGCTGTAGATGTCCTGGACATAGGACTCGTCCGAGCCTGGCCCGTTGTAGTAGATGGTACCTGAACCCGAGGGGTTAAATAGAGAGGACCAGGCCTTCGCGAGCTTGGCGTCGGTCTCGGCCTGAGTGTGCCCCGAGAGACTCACGAAAAGATTGGCGTACGCCGCGGGCGGCGTGCAGCCATTTCCCGGAATTGTCTTCGTAGAAGCGCCGGCGACATTGCTCGCACTACCGCCAGTTGCGGTCCCTCCGGTGGCCGCACCCGAAGCCGCCTTGCCGCCCGTCGCATTGCCGCCGGTCGCCTTGCCGCCAGCCGCCTTGCCGCCAATCGCGTTGCCACCAACCGCGTTGCCGCCAATCGCGTTGCCGCCAATCGCGTTGCCACCAACCGCGTTGCCGCCCGCCGCATAACCGCCAGCGGGTGAACCGCCGGTCAGCGAGCCGCCATTGGTCTGGCTGCCGCTGCTCGCTACGGTACCACCCGTGCCCGCGCCGCCCCTGCTGGGTGAGCCGCTTGCGTTTGTCACTCCGCCCGCGTCGGACATTCCCCCCGCATCGAGCGAGCCGCCTTGCGCCGAGCCCTCGACGATTGAGGAACCGTTGGCACAGCTGAGCATTAGCGACCCAGCGGTAAGAGTCAAAAAGTGCAGTGATGTTGCGCGCATAACAGGCTCCTAAGGATGAACACCTTGCTATGCCCGGCTACGAGATATGCGATCATCGTCCGAAATTGCGCTGTGAGAGCGATCGTTACCCGAAAACACTCGATTGAGGTTGGGAGTGATGAGTTGGCTGACTCTGAGGGGCGGGCTTCGCCCTCTGCGCACTGTGTCGAGGAACATACCGCCGGGGATGCGAATCAACGTCTACTCGACACCATCGACCTGACTTGTCCGTTGTTCGGGGACGCTAGCTCATCTGGGGTCGGCAGCGTCTTGCCGTTGTCGAGCCACATACCAAGTGGTATGTGGATCAACGTTTTCTTGAGATCCTCGGTCTTCTCAGGGGCATGGTCAATCCGGACTTGTCCAACCGTCGGCGCCAGGTGCGTTGGCAGCCAGGGCCAAGTAATCATAAGGGCCGCCAGGCGGCCCAAGTTTGCAGTTCTTTGGCTGAGCCAGGCCACTAGAGCCTATGCCCACAAGTTCACACGGCGAGCGGGTACTCCTAGTCGCGCCAATCGAAGTCACTCTTTCTGCGATGGCGGCGCGGCGCTCGCCACCGCGACTGGCAATGAGGATCAGAAGCGGTCGTTCTGATCCTCATTGCTCGCAGGCAGAAGAGTGCCGTCCCGACCCGAACTGGCGCTCGGCTCCGGCCAGCTATGGCAACTTGACGGTAGTCAGTGAATAGGGAGGCACCGTGATGGCGAACGATGAACCGTGCACTCGCTTGACGCTCGTGGCAATCGAGGTGCTGTCGATGCCATAGCTAAACACGTCGGCGAACCCATGAACCCTAAGTCCTTTTAGCGTAACCGTTACGGTACTGGCAAGGCTGGGGTCCTTATTGATCAGCATTACGCTTGCGTTGCCGTTTGCTCCTTTGACGGCATGCACTGCCATGAGTCCATTAGAAGACGTGGTGCTCAGCATCGTGCCCTGGGCATGATGACCCAGGAGGGAGAGCATCTCTAGTCCAAAGTATGCGGGGAAGGGGGTCTCGGCGGCTGGCTCTATTGCGCCGTTGGCTGACGTGAGTCCTCGCGATAGGATCCCATAATCACCGAAGGAATAGCGGCCATATAGCGCGGGATCGTTGTTTCCGTCAAAGGGACTGTTGTGAATGGCCCACCAATCGACGTTGGTCACGCCGTTTTCGAGCCAAGTCATCACCTGATCAGCTAGGAAGAGCGCATTGACGAGGCTAGTGGTTTGCTTACCGGGATTGTAGGAAACCGAACTGGTTTCCGTGACCATGATCTGAACCTCGCTGGCATGCGTTCCGCAGTACTGAGCAAGCATCGACTTCAGCGTTGCGACCATATTGGGAATACTTGGCGTATAGCTAACGGGGGTGGCTTCGCCATTTTGGGGAGATGCCAACAGACCGGCGTCCGATTCCCCGGTTGGTCCCTGCGCGTACCAATGAACGGCAACGAAATCGATGGCACTGCAGGCGATGGGAAGAACGGTGTCGTTCCAAGGTTGCGGTGAAGCAGCATTGGTCTGTCCGTCAGGCCAGTTACCAGGTGCGGTTAGGACGACGCCAATTTTGATCGAGGGATCAACCGCCCTCATCGCCGAGCTATAGCGAACGACGCCTTGGGCATAGGTGGTCGGGTCGTGGGACGCGTGGTTCACCTCCCAGGTTGCGCCATAGGTGCCGTCGCCGTAGACCTCGTTGCCGATCTCCCAATACTTGATCCCATATAGGTGGCCAGTTTGACTGGCACCGGGATAGGTGGGAACAGGGCCGCGATAGCGATGGCCACCGCGGTTGGCGTAGCGTACCCAGTCTGCGGCCTCTTCTGCCGTGCCTGAGCCGTAGTTGACTGTGATCATCGATTGGGCATGGCTGGCTTTGACGACCGACATGTACGCGTCAAAATTGGCGCTGACATCGGTCCCGCCTTGGTTTGGATCGTCGGGAGTATTCGACAGCCAGTGGTAGTTGTCAGAGGTCGAACCACCGGGATAACGAATGAGTCGAACGCCGGCATCGCGCAGCAATTCCGGAACCTCGACGTCCACAAGGTTGCTGTCCCACGCGGCACCATTGATGCCCACCGCAATGGGTGAGAACCTACCTAGGCTACTCTTGATGTCTACCGTGGCGGTGCTTGATGTCCCTGAAGTGGTCGCCGGAATCGGTGACGCCTCACTTGGTTGGGGCGTGGTCGTGGTCTCTTGGTCCGATGGTGCCGCAGCAGTGAGGGCGCCATCTGCCACTCTAGGAGCTGCCTCGTCATTGGGTGCCGCGCTGCATGCAGAAATGCCAATTGCCAAAATGCAAAGGGGAACGTACCTCATGGTCAATCCTTGGTTGTGAGCGCTGGTGCGCTGGACCTCGAAGCGTTCAATGGAGCGACCCTGCCGTTTGGATCGAAATAGCTGCGACCTAATTCAACAATCTTGCTTCGAGCAGCGTGAAGGGGCAGGACTGTAGCCGCCAACCACGCGTAGTTGCTCATCACAGCTGCGTCGTTCGACATTTCGACGTTCCTCCTTCCCGAGCTCGAGATCCCGCGCTCGACCGCCAGGCGTTGGATCCGACGTGGCGTTGGGACCCTCACAGAAGTTCACTCCAACCTAACTGTGGGAATTCCCATGGGGCCTACTTTAGCGACTATTACCAACCCATTGGTGCTACAACATCTCGGATCTCGGAGGGTGAGCTAGGCGCAGTAACCGAAGGTTTGCGCCTGGACACTAGCCAAGTAGGCGAGGCAGCGACGCAGCCCGTCCGTGCGGCTAGCTAGGCGCGATGACCATGCAGTTGGGCAAGCCAACCTGCACACTCTTGAGTCGACTCCCTCGGTACCTCTATTGGGGCGCCGGTAGCTCGAGGAGAGGCTAACCCTTCCTGAATCAGTACAGAATCGAACAGCAATTCTGTTGTTAGCGCGTCGTGGTGACGTCTCGATGCGCCCGTTTCACCGGTTGCCGCCGTGGCGGTCACACTGGATGTGGCAGGCTCACCATCCACTGCACCCCGAATCGATCGGCACACATACCGAAGTACGGACCCCAGGGAGCGTTGGCCATGGGCATCGCGATTCGACCACCGGCGCTCAGCGCGGCAAACACGCGATCGGCCTCGTCTTTGTCGTTAGCGACAATCGATATGTGAAAGTTGTTACCGAATGTGACCGGCGGACTGAAGCCCTCGACCACGTCACTTGCCATGAGGTGCACAGCCTCGGTAATTGGGAGTTGCGCGTGCATGATCTTGGGCTTCACGGCGTCGGGTACATTCGGCATAAACGTCGCCTCGCCGAACGTCTGGATCATGGCAACCTTCGTCCCGAAGACGGTCGCGTAGAACTCAATGGCCTGACGTGCGGTGCCGGGAAAGTTAACGTAAACATGAACGAGCTGCATTGGTCCTCCTCGGTGGCAGGTCTGATTGGCCTACCATGCTCGCTCAACCTGCGTGACATGTGCACGTAGATTTTCCTTGGTGTGCGAACACCCCAAATGTCGAGAACTGGTGGCGTGAATCCCTTTGTCGACCTCGCTGCCCTTTTCCAGTAGGTCAAACGCAAACAGCAGGCGGACAGAGCTCGCCGGCAACGTAGTTCGTGGCGTCTGCGCCGCTGGTTGGCCAGAAGATTGGTTCCCAGCGGCACGGTGAGCGGAGAGTTTCCGAGGGGGTTGTCATGAGCACCGTCCACTTCCGGCCGCAACGAATGTCCGCGTCGGATGCGGCGATGTCAGCGCGATCCTCTTCGGTCACCGGCTCGTCATCGACGGGCGCATTGAGGAGCGAGAGGGTCACCGGATCGAGAACCACGCCGGGCGGAATCATGCGTCTACTGTGGCGTTGAATCGCAATCACCGCTTCCGACGACCTCGGAGATTCCCGGCGCTTCGAGCGCAGCTACTTCTCGCGTGTTCTGCCAACCATCGTGGGGGGCTCGTCGGCTATCAGTGTCGGACGCTCGCTGTCACGTGCCTCAGCCCGTAGCGTCGGAACGTTCGCTCGCCCTGCTGCCGCGAGGAGCTTGCGTACTGCCAGGATCGCTTCGGACACTACGGCCCCGTCCTCCACCATCGAATCCAGGCGCTCCCTAAGGCCTGCCTCGTCGAGCGGGATGGGGGTTCGCTCAAGATCGATCGTGTAGTTGGTGATCCTGGAGGCGACGTTCTCGTACTCGATATCGGCGGTAGCGACCTTCAGCCAGATGGTTGGCTGGGACGACTGCTCGTCTCGGGACACCTCGATGATGGCCAGTCTGCCCCCGGCGGTTGAGACGTGCGTTGTACCGATGAGTTCGCTGGGCATGGTCCTAGAGCATCACCGCTCGGCCAAGGCGTCAAGACACTACAGAGCGAATCGGAGCTGTGGATCCACACAAATGGAATAGGACTTATCATGGTGGTCGCGGACCAGTGCAAAAGCCCGCTCCTCGTCGCCAGTCTGGACACGCTCAATGAGGATTTGCCCGTCGTCTACCGTCACTGCATCCAAGAACGAGATAGCCGCTTGCCGACCATTGCGTGCACGAGCAAGCAAGACCGAATACGTTTCCACAACGACCGCGTTGGTCGTAACTAGCCGTCACTCGTCTTCCGCCGCAGTGGTGCACACGATGTCGGCATGTTCGTGGCCGTGGTCTTCGACGACAAGCAGGGCCACGAATCCCCCATTTCCACGAACACGCGCTGCATGATCTATCTGTCGCCGCCGATGGCCGCGCCAACATGCTCGTATCCGTTGGTGGAGAGATCGGCGTAATCGGAGTGGAATGCCCCAGTTAGCGCACGGAGCGTGGAAAGGCGCTGCTTATGCCGTGCTCGGCATAACCCGCGAAATGCGGGGAGCGCTCCCCCATCGCACCGTCTACGCACCGAAAGCAGCTGGCTTCTCTTTGGTTTCCGCGAGCTTCGTGTTGGCGCCCCCGACAGGAATCGGACCTGTGACCTTCGGTTTAGGAAACCGCTGCTCTGTCCTCTGAGCTACGGGGGCGAGGGCGGGGAACATGGCATGGGGTCTCGGATGGTTCAAGCCCAGTGAAACTGCGGGGACGTTCCTGCGCCGGAATGCCGAATTTGTGCCGTTTCCTTGCCGATCCAGCCGCCCGTTCCGCGCCGTATGCCGGACCGGTCACTCCCGAATGATGCAATCGCGTCCATCAACGGGGCCCACCACGCGTTCGAGCTGCCACAAGACGTCGATCGCAACGTCACCTACCGACTGCGCAGAATCGTTACTCGCGATCCCACAAGCAAGTAGCCACATCTGTCTTGGAGCACTCGCAAACCTCGGAGGCGAAACCAGCTTCACCAGGGACGCGTTTCAAGTCCAAGAGACTGGTTGCACCAAACGACAAATTCGCATCCAGACTCAACGGGCGAGGGCGCATACTCTGGCGCGCGTTGTTTTGCTTATCTCGAATCAACCGCGTCACAGGTCACCTCGAATCAACTACATCACAGGTCATACCCATGCCACTCTTCCCGCCATTCATGAAGCAGCCTGCCAATCGAATTGCTAGTGCGTCGCAGCACACGCCGGGGATCGAAGGCTATGTGTTCGACGGGGCAGACGGCAGTCAGATGGCGTTCTGGGAATGCAGCGTGGACGCTGAGACGGCGGAGCACGTGCATGCCTTCGACGAATACGGCATTGTCGTCGAGGGCTGCTACACGTTGTTCATCGACGGCAAGGAGGTACGCGTCGAAGCTGGGCAGGAGTATTTCATCGCGAAGGGCACGCGCATTGCCGGTAAAGTGAGCGCCGGGACGCGGACCATTCACATGTTCGGCGGACACCGTGCCAATCGAGAGTCCGGCGCGGCATTGAACGATTGATACTCGGCTCTCGCATTTGACGTTAGGCTCCGTGACTCAGCGGCATTTGTGCTCTATCCGATGAACGTCCACGGGTACTTTTTTGCACGCTGCTCAACTCCGCCGCTGCGACGCCCCTACATTGACTTCGCCGCCTCGTCACCACTTCGTTGGCTCCGCCGCCCCGTCGCCCCGTCGTTGGTTCAGCCGCCGCGTCGTCGCCGCGTCGCTCAAAACAAAAATATGCAGAAGGCCGCAGCTTCGTGCCTGCAGCCTTTTCTATGCCTACTGGTGCAGCGTCATCTCGATGCCGCACTAACCCCTTCAACCCTCGGGTAGCGTCTGCTTCCATGCATCCAGCTTCTGCATCCGATCGAACCACTCCTGCAGATCCGCGTAATCATGCACTGGCAGTTTCGCGGCGGTGGTCGACATCAGGGCGCAGGCGATGGAGATGTCCGCCAGAGTCACTTGCTTGCCGGCGATGAACTGATGCTTCTGCAAATGGATGTCGAGGAGCTGGGCGCTGCTGCGCAAATCTGCGTTGGCTTGTTCCACACGATGAAGGTCAGGCAGTCCCAATCCCATGCGCGTCTTGAGCATGTTCTCGAAATTGAGCACGGCCACGGCGGGCAGGAAATGGCTGGAGGCCCAGAAGAGCCAACGGTTCACGTCAGCGCGTTGGCGGAGGTCTTGCGGGTACAAAGTATTGCCGGGGGCCTTGTCGGCCAGATACATCATGATGGCGTGGGACTCCCAGAGGACCAGCTCTTCGTCCACCAGGACCGGCACTTTGCCATTGGGGTTCAGTTTCAAGAATTCCGGCGAGCGCTGTTCACGCTTGGAGAGATCGACCAGCTTTCGCTCAATGGGCGACCCCAGGATGACGGCGGTCACGAGCGCCTTGCGCGCATTGGATGAAAGCGGGAAGTAGTAGAGCTGCATCGGCCCATGATTGGACCGGTAGGGGGCATTGTCGACCGATTTTACGGCTCATGGCGCCTGGGAGGGAGTTTGAAGGGGTTCTAAACTCCGCCCCAGACGCCATTTGCTCTGGCCGCGGCTGTGGCCTCTACTGACGGGGGCCGGGGTGATTCCCACCGGGCCGACCTGGGTGGCCCAGCTTGCCGGCCTTGAATGCGGCAGCTAGCTCGTCAAAAGTAACTCGATTGTCGCGATTCGTGTCGGCAAGCTTCATATGCTCCCACTTCTGCTTGGGGACCTCGGCCAAAGTCAAATAGCCGTCTTTGTTCGTATCATCGGCATTGAAGCGTTCTTGAGCGTGGGCTTTCATGTCTGCCTCGGATTTGGGACCGCGGCCGCGGGAAGGGGGACGGAGTTTGCCTTCGTCGAAGGCCGTCTTGAGTTCGTCGAGGGTCACTTTCGAATCGGAATTGGCATCGGCGACTTTCATGTGCTCCCAACCGGGCTTCTGGACTTCGGATTCCACTAGGGCGCCGTCGTGGTTCTTGTCTTGCTCGACGAAGCGCTCCACGACATGGGCACGCATGACTTCGCGGCGTTCCTCGTCTGAAACCTTACCGTCGCCGTTCTTGTCAAATTCCTTCACGCGCAGTGCTTTCAGCTGCGCCTTGCCCTCTTCAAACTCAGAGCGGGTCAAGATGCCGTCCTTGTTCTGATCAATCGTGGCAATGTGTGCCTTCACGCGGGCGGGCAGCTCGGCGATGGTGATGCGACCGTCGTTGTCCCGGTCCCAACGTTCGAAGAGCATGCCGCCGTCACCGGGGCCACGATGATGGCCACGCTGGTCCCCTTCGGATTTGGCCTGACCGGAGGCCGGATGGGCGAAAACGCTGGCGGTGGCAAGGAGGAGGGCGATCGCAGACAATCCTGCGACTGTACGGGCTTTCTTCGAAGACATGGGGCGGACGAACTTGGTCATGGTGGGGTTCCTGTTTAGGTGGTTTCTGTCACTCTTGCAGGGACCGACGCTCCCGATGCCCGGGTCCCTACGCCGCCGCCGATCTTTTTTTGGTACGGTTTTCAAACGGCTCACCGTAGGGTTCTCTCGCGCACTGCGTCAGTAGCCTATAGGTAAGGCTCGAAGGCGAGAGGTAACGAACGGTTTTGCCAGAATTGCAGCAAGCAGCGCGTCGGGTCACTTCCGGTGACAACGACGCATTCCGGCTCATCGTCGAGCGCTGCTCGACTCGCTTGGTGCGCTTAGGAGCACGAATGTTAGGCAATGTGACAGATGCGGAAGATCTAGTGCAGGAGGCGTTCATGAAGGCGCATCGGGCACTCCTGGATCGGCAATTCGACGGGCGTTCGTCGGTTGAGACTTGGCTCTATCGTATCGTCACCAACCTCGCCCTCGACCAGCTGCGGTCGAAGAAGCGCCGCGGTGCCACAGTGGAACCGAACGACGAGATGATGTCCGACGACGGCAACTCGGCCGAGGCAAGACTCGCGCTACGCGAACTTGACGGTTGGATGAGTGACCTTGCGCCGGAACAGCGGGTGGCGCTGGTGCTTTCCGCGATGGAAGGCTTCTCCAACGCCGAGATCGCCAGCATGATGAACTGCAGTGAAGGTTCGGTCGAACAGCGTCTCGTGCGTGCGCGGACAGCGCTGCGGCAGAAAAGGAGCCTCGAACATGACTAGAAATGATGAATCCTTCGAGGACAAGTTGGCGCGCTTGAGTGCCGAGACCGAAGAGTTGCGGCCGCGCGCAGATTTCGCCATACGTGTTATTGGTCAGCTTGGAACGTCATGTTCGGTCGCAGTGGCCGTGAACCAAGATTGGTCGATGCAGGTCCTGCGTTGGGCCAGAGTCGGAATGACCATGGCGACCCTGGCCGCGGCGGCCTTCGTGTTATTTGCTTGGGACAGCACGAATGCGGCCGATCAGGAAGAGGCGTTGGCATACGGAATCGTGGAGGCCTTCGAGTGAACCGTCCAAAGTGGCAGGCTGTTGGGATCCTACTCGCGGTGTTCGTACTAGGTACTGTCACAGGCGGAGCAGCCATGGCAGCCTTTTATGGCAAGCAGCGGCGTGACGTGGCAAGGCTCGGATTTGGGCCGCGGGGTGAGCGACCCTTGTTGGCCATGGCGCGGCGTTTGGACCTAAGTCGCGAACAACGGGAATCAATCGAGACCTTGTTCGAGAAGCACGGACCTCAGCATCGCGCCATCATGCAGGATATGATGGCAAAATGTGGTGAAGGGATGCAGAAAGAGAAGGCTCAGCTCGATGGCGAGATCCGCGCCATTCTGACTCCCGAGCAACAAAAGCATTTCGACGAACTCTCTTCGCGACAACGCGAACGCCTACTCGGTTCACCGGGGCCACGTCGTGGTATCGCGGAGTAGTTGGCGGGCTAGCTAATGCTTACGATGTCTTGCGCCAATAGGTCGGAGACGAAGCAGAGGGTCTCGGGGCGCGACAGCGGCGACAGGTCGAGGAGCTCCTCGACCGTGATCGGTTGCTCCAGGCGTGAGAGCAGGAAGAAATGCCCAGGGGTCCAGTCGCCCTGTGAGGATGGTCGCGATTCGCGCAGTGTGATTTTCTTGTAGGTACCGCCGAGCGGCGGCAAGAGGACCAACTCGAGAATGCTCGAAGCTTCAACGAGGGCGGCCCTTGCTTCACGCGCGTTGCAGCTACGAGCTAGATGCACGGCGCGTTTCGCTTGCGCCAACGCGCGCTGCTGCTCTCCAAAAGCGATGGCACGCCGCACTTCTGCGATTGCGCTCTGTAGTTCCTGCAGGGATTCCGCATCGCGGCTGCGCGCCGGGTTTGCACTCGACCGCAGCGTATTCGGACTGGAATCGCCGGAAGGTTTTGGCGCGCTGCGTGCCGTGTCCTCTGATGCGCGGTCTTCGCCGGAATGCGAGCGCAACATGGCCCGTGCAGGGTGACGCACAACCGGCGACTCGTCGGAACTCCGCAGGGGGCGCCTAGGTGCAGCAAACGCACTGCCGCGGTCTTGCGGTGCTTCGGGAATGGGCAGACTGCGTTCGTACGGTATGGCGTCATGGGCGAGCGCCAGATCCATTGCGCCCTCAAAATGGGGCAGGCTCGCCATGACCGGTGGGTCCGCGACAGGCGGGCTCTGGGGGGTCAGGGAATTCGACAACCTTGGCGGTGCGCTGTGCAATGGAATGCCCGTCGATTGAGCCAGGGCGTAGGCATAGTCCTGCACCGTCGGGAAACGCGCTTCCGGCGATTTTGCCATGGCGCGCATCAAGACCTGATCGACCATGGCGTTCAGACCAGGTGCAAAGGTGCTCGCTGGCGGGGGATCGTCGTTGACAACCTTACGCAGCAATTCGGGAATGCTGTCGGCGCTGAAGGGCATTCGCCCCGTAATCATCTCGTACGTCATGCTCGCCAATGCGAATTGGTCTGCGCGATGATCCGCTCTGGTCGTGCTGATGGCTTGCTCGGGGGCCATGTAGTCAGGAGTGCCGAGTACGTCGAATTCGCGCGTGACTTTCTTCGCTGCAGCAGAAGTGCTCTTGCTGATGCCGAAATCGAGCAACTTGATGAAGACTTGACCTGCGTCTACCTCGAGCAAAAATACGTTGTCGGGCTTCAAATCGCGATGCACGATCCCTTGCTGATGGGCAAGATTGAGGGCACTCGAAATCTGTGCCACGATCTGCACGATGTCAGCGATGGGAAGCATTCGCTCACGATTGATGCGTTTGCCCAGACTTTCGCCATGCAGCAGCTCCATGACGATGTAGGGTTCACCGGCTTCGGTGGTGTCGAAGTCCAGGATGTGAACAATGTGAGGGTGGTGCAGCTGGCTGACGATTTCCGCTTCGCGATGGAACCGCGTGAGCGCACCCTGATCGGTGGCGAGATGTTGAGCGAGCACCTTGACCGCGATTGGGCGATGTAGGCGCATGTGCTCGGCGCGGTACAACCTCCCCATGCCACCTTCGTCGAGCATTTCGAGAATCCGATAGGTTCCTCGAAGGACTTGGCCAACGAGTTCTCCTGCCGGTGGTGCCGCTGGGCGCTCGCCGTTCGCTCTGCTGTCCCCGGGAACGCCGGGTCCAACTGCTGACCGGACCATTGGCTCAAGTGGCATTCCGGGCCATTCCTCGAGGATGGTATGTCATGCGGATCGCCCTAAGTTCAACTCCCGATTTGACCTGGCGAGCGCGATTCACGACATCAACGTGGGATCTGTCCAGGGATTCGGAACTAGCTGTAAGACAATTTTTCACTCTTGGCAGCGCTCCGATCTCGAGTCGAGTCTTCACCATGGTGCGAAATGCCTAGAAATCCACTCCTAATCGCCCTTTCGACAGGACTCCGCAGGAGCAAACGGGCCCCCATGGGAATTCCCATGGGGTATTGGCAACGGCGCTAGACCCAATTCACCTCTCGGAGGTGGCGAGGCGCCTTTCGTGGAACTCGCCGTAAAGCCGCCGCAAATGCGCGCGGGGTTCTTCGTAGTACTCGTCGGCTGTCATGCCGAGAGCGACGGGATTGACTGCGACGCTATTTACCGTCGGCTTCGAGCGAGCAAAGGATTGGATTGCTTCAGCATGTGAATGCGGCTGGCCGTTGATGTCCAGCAACCCCTGTCCGCCGTTGACTGGGCCGCTGCTGCATTCACCCGGTAGATCTGAAAAGGAGCCGAGTACAGCGCCGAGGGCTCCGACTCGGTGCAGACCTTCGAGCAATGACTGCTGCGATATGGAGCGCTCATCGCGGCGGCCCTCGTCATTCTCCGGGTCAGACTGCTCGTAGCCTGCGCTGCTTGAATGCCAGCGGTCCTGTAAGATGCAGCGCTTGCCCGTCAAGGCGGCCGTCAACGCACAGCTGAACGGTGCTTGGGATTCGGGATCCAACCGGTTAAGGTCAACTGCGAGTTCTTCGCTGTCAATGGTGGGGTGATCGAGGACATCGAAAACCTTGTCGATGCGCAGAGCCACGTCGGTAAACAGATCGGGTCCGCCCAAGCTACAGGTGACTGGATGCTTGGGATCGATGGCATGTATGGCCTGGCTCAACTCGTCGAGCCAGGCCTTGGCTTCGATGCGACAACCATGCGGGGCCAACCGATCGGGTCGATCCCCGAGGTTGTAGGCCCATACCGCAGGGTGTCTGCCAACGCTGCGAGCGATGCCTCGAACTAGTGCTGTTGCGGCTCCCTTCGCGCGCGGATTGGAGAAGGGATTGATCAACTCACAACCGAAGTCCCCGCCCTGTTCGAAGGTCTCCTCGTGGAGCCAACGGGGAAAGTGATTGGGAGCCCTCAGGTTGCCTGCGAAAAGCAACAACTCCAAGCGGATCCCTTCCGACGCGGCGGCATCACAAAGCCCCAGCAGATGGGCCAAAGCGCTGCAACGCAAGGAGTCAGGTTCGGTCTGGAAATCCTCCCAAAGCAGGGTGACGCGCGCCAGGTTGACGCCAATCTCCGAAAGAATCGAGAAATCCTCGTGGACCTCGTCGAGGTCGAATCGCTTCCAAAGCTCGAGTCCTGAGCGCCGGGGCCAGTAGTTCACCCCGATGCGGAATGGCGTTTTGCTGACGATGTATTGGCCAGATTCGGTCATGCAGTGAGAAGAGCCCTAGCGAACGATATTCTGGCTTTATCGTGCCAGTTGCCAGAAATGCAAGGGGGAGAGCTCGAACTCCGGGTAACACCCGCGTTGCGACGGCGGGCGACGCATCTCAAAGGAACGGTAGACAAAGCCGTTTTAGATCTTACGTTCGCCGGGCAATGGATACGCCACCGTCCCCGCCGGCCGGCCCCGAGCCCAGCCGCAACCCGTTTGGATCAGCTTTTTCGCCCAAGACTTCCTGGCGTGGCTGGTTGCTCCTCGTGCTCATGGTGGGGGCCTACTTCCTCGTGGAGCGGGCCAACACGGAGCGCCTCTCGGCGGTGGACATCAGCTACTCGAGCTTCTACCGACTGCTTGAAGACAAGAAGATCAAGGAGGTCGTGCTTCAGGGGCAACGTCTGACTGGGCAGCTCACTTTGGCGGACCAAGTTGACGGCGCTCGCGTCGAACGGTTCCGCACCATGGTGCCGATATTCCAGGATGGCACGCTCATCAACGATCTACGCAGCAAGCAAGTGGTCGTCCAGGTGCGCAGCGAAGAACGGCCCTTCGTTCTCGAACTCGTCATGTCGCTGGCCCCGCTGCTCATCATCGTGGCCGTGTGGATGTGGCTGCAGCGTAGTGCACAGAAGATGATGGGTTCAGGCGGTCCGTTTGGCGCGATGATGAAGGGGCGCAGCCGCAAGTTCGAAAAGGAGACGGCAGTTGCCGTCACGTTCGATGACGTCGCGGGACAGCAGGCACCCAAGCGCGACCTGGCTGAAATTGTCGATTTCCTGAAGAACCCAGAGCCGTATCGACGATTGGGAAGTCGGGTTCCGAAGGGCGTGTTGCTTGTCGGACCGCCTGGGACCGGCAAGACGCTCTTGGCGCGTGCTGTGGCGGGTGAAGCTGCAGTTCCGTTTTTCTCGATCAATGGTTCGGAATTCGTCGAAATGTTCGTTGGGGTTGGCGCTTCGCGAGTGCGTGAACTGTTCGAAGAAGCCAAGAAAGTGGCGCCAGCCATCATCTTCATCGACGAGATCGATGCCGTGGGGCGAGCCCGTGGCGCCGGGATTGGTGGTGGACACGACGAGCGCGAACAGACGCTCAATCAATTGCTTTCGGAGATGGACGGGTTTGCTCGCAACGAACAAGTGATCATTTTGGCGGCAACCAATCGCCCCGACGTGCTCGACCCGGCACTGCTGCGACCGGGACGCTTCGATCGTCGTGTTGTGATTGATCGCCCCGAGTTGGCTGCCAGGAAAGGGATCCTTCTGGTACACACCAAAGACAAGCCTCTCGGCGCTGATGTCGACTTGGCCCAACTTGCGGCCACTACGCCGGGCTTCAGCGGCGCTGATCTTGCGAACCTGGCGAACGAGGCCGCGTTGCACGCCACCAGGCGTGGTGCCGACGCGATCGACCAGCAGGACTTTCTCGCGGCCTACGACAAAATCGTGCTCGGAGACCCACGCGAAACCAAGCTGTCCCCGGACGAGAAGCAACGCGTTGCCGTGCACGAGGCGGGCCATGCCATCGTTGCTAGCTTTTCGGAGAATGCCGAACCACTCGAACGTGTCACCATCATTCCGCGGGGGATGGCCTTGGGCGTGACCCAGCAGGCTCCAGCCGCGGAGCGCCACATTATGACCGAGCCGCAGATCGAAGCAGAGCTTCAGGTCCTGATGGGTGGGCATGCCGCAGAGCACCTCGTGTTTGGGACTGTCTCGAGCGGAGCCGCCAGTGACTTGAAGCGCGCCTCCGAGCTGGCGTTCAAGATGGTGGCGCATTTCGGCATGACCGAGGCCATTGGGCCCGTATTCCATGAACACCGCACCGAACACCCCTTCCTCGGGCAAACCTTGGCGACCGACGGTGGGACCAGTGACGCTACTGTCCATGCCATCGAGCGCGAGGTCCGGCGGATCTTGACCGAGTCGGTCGAGCGGGCACGCCAGCGCATCGGGTCGCACAAGCCGGAATTTGATCGCTTGGTAGCTGCACTCTTGGCGCGCGAATCGCTCGATCGCGGCGAGCTGCAGCGACTCCTTGCGGCCGGCGACGGTGCCGAAGCAGTCGCTACAGTGTAGGCAAGTTGTTGCCGCGAGCCCCAGCGTACTGCTGAAGGAGCCAAGCCAGGGACGCCTTGGCGTGTCAAAATCCCTGGCCGTCGTGAGCTCCCCGAAATTCTGGTCTGCCTTAGCGCTTTCCATGACGCTGCACGTTGCGGTGTCAGCCGGGCTAATTTGGTTGCCGAGGCTCGAGGCAGCGCCGCGGTTGGCGACCTCCTGCGCAACCGTCGATTTCGCTCAGGTCGATGTCGGGACGGTTCGCGCGCCGCGTTTGCCACTGTTGCCTGTCGAGGTCGAATCAGAAGCTCTGCCGCCGGTACGAGCAGAGCGGGTACGAGCAGAGCGGGTACGAGCAGAGCGGGTACGAGCAGAGCCGCTGTCAGCGAGGGAGGCTGCTGCAGAGACTGGCCGAGGTGCGATTGCGGCCAAGCAAGCGTCAACCGAGAACCTGAACGTTACAGCGGCTCCCAGCGCTGCCGGCATCGAAACCAAGAGTTCGAGTGACGTGGGCCCAGGGGCGACGGCCGAGCAAAGCGTCGATCGCGCAACGTTACATCAGGCGATGGCGGCCGCGGCCACCGCTGTCTCGAGCCCAGGAAACTCCACGTTCACCCAACCCGTCGTACGCGTCGATCCCCAGGAGAAGAATCTGGATCGCGCCTTGGCGAGGGCATTTGCTTGGGCATTTGCCGTCGATCGCAGTCTCTTTCTGACGGCTCCCGTCGGCCGAGCAAGCTTTGTGGTCGAACTGGCCGAAGACGGCAAAATAGCACGCATACTATGGGCGAAACCCCGCGCGCCGGACCGGTTGAAGCAGCTGGTGCAGCGCATGGCCAAGCTGCTTTCCGTCAACCGCTTCAGTGTCCCACCGAGCGTGGGCGATGTTTCGCTCCGACGCGCCTACGCTATGACGGTGACAGAAAGTCACGTTGCCGTGCCGGCAGAGGCGACGCGATTCGATGGGCAAGCGGGCGACATCTGGATACTCGGAGCTGGCGAGACACCGACGATCGGACATCCGAGTCACCCATACGTTGGCGATGTGACAGGCCATCGCCTCGATGGTGAGCTCGACATCGTCGTCCCATTGCCGGACACCGAGTAGTAGACTCGCTCAGGTTGGCGCGACGTGGTAAAGCTACACACCATGGCTCGTCGAGGTGGCATTGGACAATGTTTGACGCTGTCGCTGCTGGCGCTCGCGTGCGAGAACTCGACAGCTGTCAGTATGGATTCGTTGGTGTTACAAAGCGACAACGCTACGCCAACGGTGACTAGACAGCGCAGAAAACCGACGCGCGTGCGCAACGCCGGCAAGCGGGTACAGGCCGTGGCGGATGCCACGCCGAGTGGCGCCGATGCCTTTCGCTCGCTCGAGGATTGCCTCACCTTGTTGCAACAGGGGGAGCGCATCGTTCGTGCTGCCGGTACTGCACGCGTTGCGTCTTGGAACGTACGTTGGTTTCCCGATGGGGTTCCAGGCAATACGTCGCAAGCGAACCGCACCACGGACGTCGAATGGATGGCTTGCACTTTGGCGTGGATGAACGTCGACGCGGTAGCCTTAGCCGAGATAAAGTCGAAGCCGCTGTCCCTTCCAGCGCTCGAACGCCTGGTGGCACGGCTCGACGCGCTCACCAACGGCAAACACGTCGTTCACATCGATGACTGTCCGGACGAGAACGGTCAGCACGTGGCCTGGCTCGTTAACGAGCAGGGAGTCACCGTGGCGGATTGGCAGATGCATGCTCCGATCAACCCGAATGGGGACGCTTGCGCGGGACAGCTGCGGCCAGGGCTGGGCGTCAACCTGCGTTTCCCTGGTGGGCTCGACCTTCATGCCATTGCAGTCCATTTCAAGAGCGGAGTCGAACGGCGTGACATCGAGCTGCGTCGAACCTCGTTCGATGGTCTAGAGCGCGTTCTCGCGTCCGTGACGAGCCGCTCTGGTGATGCTGACGTTCTGGTTGCGGGAGATTTCAACACCATGGGCTGCATAACCTGCGAGGAGGTGCCACGCAGTGCTGCTGAGGCGAGTTGGCTCGACAACCGCCTTCGGGCGTTTCGCCCCGAGGCGCGTCGTGTTCCGAGCGACCTCGGTTGTTCGTTGTACTACCAAAGGCAACCCTCGCTGCTCGATCACTTCATAGTGACCCGAGCCATGCGGGAGATTTCGCTCAAGCAGTCCGCTTCCGTCCACGGGCATTGTCGCGAACTCGGGTGTGAGACCTATTCTAGTGGCGAGCCCGCGGCCTTCAGCCACCTGAGTGACCATTGTCCGATCGTGTTGACGCTCCAAGATCAGGACTTGGACTAGAAAGGCTCGGACCAGAAGGACTTGGATGTGCCCAAGTCCACTTTCAGGGTGCGGTTGCGGGCGCGGTTGCAGTTGTGGGCGCGGTTGCAGTTGCGGAAGACTGAGCGCGACTCTCGGCGATCTCGATCAGTGCAGAGAGGGCGTCGATTTCGCGTTTGGTTTGCACCTCGCGCTGCCGCAAGTTCTTTACTTCGGCCTCAAGCTTGCGCGACTCGACCTCGAGTTCACGCAACTGTTCCTTGGTGCGGTCTCGCTCAGCACGCAGATACGAAAGTTCTAAAGCCACGACGAGTTACCTCCGGGTACGGAGATAGCAGGCTTTCTAGGCGGAGACTACCTGGTTTCTTCCACCGTGTTTTGCGGCGTACAGACGCTTGTCGGCCGTCGAGAAGAGAGCTTGCTCGCTCTGAGGATTCAGCTCTGAAAGCGAGGCACAACCCACGCTAATGGTCACCGGGATGGGCGCGCCCTGTGCCATGGCGGGCGTATCCGCAACCGCGACGCGCAATCGTTCGCCGAGTCGAGCGGCCCCGATGCCGCCAATCCCACGCAGAATCACGGCGAATTCCTCGCCACCCACCCGCGAAAGTACGTCTTCGACACGGAGTTGATGCTGTAGCGTCAACGCCACTTGTCGGAGCACGGTGTCGCCAGCGGCATGGCCATGGGTGTCATTGACCTGCTTGAAGAAGTCAATGTCGACGATGATGAGTGATACGTCGGTCGAATGCCGTCGCGCGTAGGCGACTTCGGCAACCAGTCGGTCGTCGAAATGGCGGCGATTGCACACACCGGTCAGCGCGTCACGCGTGCTCGAACGATACAGTTGACGAAGCAGTTGCTCCTGTCGTTCGTCGACGAGGGTGAAACGGAATCCGACGTGCAGTCCGATTTGGACCAAACAGCCGTCGCTCAATTCGGCGCGGGTGATGCGGGTACCTTCAATGAACGTTCCGTTTCTCGAACTGAGGTCCTCGAGGAACAATTTGTCATCGACGAACGAGATGGTAGCGTGCTGTCGGCTGACTCCCGCGTCGTCGACGACGACGCGACAACTCGGGTGGCGACCGATGGTTGCGGGGATGATATCGAGCGAAACCACCTCGCCGGCTTGAACTCCATCGAGCCGCAGCAAGATGGGGCGGTCGATGGGTTGGGTGACGAAACCGTCTCCGGCAGGCCCGCTTCGACCATGGGGCGGATCGGTGAGCGCCGTGCTTGCCTCTTCCTCGGTGAATTCATTGGTTAGCAGGTAGACGGCACGGAGCCGATCGGTTGGGTTGACGAGGCTCGTCGAGTCGGGTGCATCGTCGCTCGACGCAACGCCGAATCGGGCAGTGGCGTCGTCAACCTGGTCGACCTCCCGCAGTTCGGAATGCGACGCGGAGGGGGGCGGGTCTACCGGCACGTTGGGGTTTTCTTGGCTCATTCCTAGGGCCATTGCGCTTCAGGGAAAGGCGGACCGGGCATCGCAAACAGGAAACCCTGCAGCAGGTCACATTCGAGACCGATAAGCGTCTCACATTCCGGCGGGGTTTCCACCCCTTCGGCCACTACTATCATGCGCATCTCGTGGCAAAGAGACGTCATCGAACGAACGATCTTCTGTTTGGTGAGACTTGTATCGATCCCGCGAACTAGCGACATATCCAGTTTGACGAAATCCGGTTCGAGCAGAGCGAAACTGGTAAGGCCGGCGTAGCCTGCGCCGAGGTCGTCGACGGCGATGCGAAAGCCCATCTCACGCAATGCCGTGATTCGCGAACGTACGTCGGGAACCTTGTCTAGACTGGAGCGCTCCGTTATTTCGAGCACGACCTGGGACGCAAGGCTCGACAGCGGTGACTGGGTTGAGTAGAGCTGTGCGTCGAGCAGATCGGTGACGTGCAGATTGACGAACAAAAGTTCGGGGCGTCGCTGTTGGGCGAAGGGGCGCGTCGTGCGCTCGCGCACCGTGCGTCCGAGGATGTCGAGTTGACTCAGGCGCTCTGCCGCGTCGAGTACGGCTCCTGGATGTGGCAGGCTGGGCTCGGTGCTGCGCATGAGGGCCTCGAACCCGACGATGCGTCGCGCTGGGGCATTGACGATAGGATGAAACGCCATCCAGAGGGTGTCGATGCAGCGCTGGAAAGTGGCTTCGAGGCCTGCGCGATCGGCGGCAGGGGCCGCGGACTGTCCGAGGAGTTCCGCGGCACGTTGGCGGACGCGTGCCATGCGGCGCAGATGAATCGCTTTGTCGAGCGCGTGCTCGAGCGCCTCGATCGCCACCGGTTTCGTCAGATAATGCAGGGCCCCATACTCGAGTGCTTGAACCGCGGTATCGACCGTTGGTTCCCCGGTGACCAAGATAACGGGTACATGGAGATCGTGGGAACGGATCTCGCGCAGAAGCGTTATTCCATCCATCTCGGGCATCGCGATGTCGGAGAGGATGACGTCGAAATCCGTCTTCGTAACGAGATGAACGGCTTCGGTCCCACTGCTAGTCGTCGTGACGATGTAGCCACGAGAACGCAGAACGCGTCCGAGGGCGCGCAGAACGGATGGATCGTCGTCGACCAGCAATAGCTGTCTGGGTCTGGTGACATCGACGTTCGAAAGCGAGGGGCGTTCGATGGGCGAGAGCTTCTCCGTCGGTGCGGCGGTTCGAAGCTGCGGTGCCGAGCGATCGCGCACGTCCGACTCGCCATGCTCTGGCTTAAGGTCGGTTGGCTGCGAGGGGCGCGACTTCATGACAAGGTGAACGGCCCGCCACCGGACCAGATGAAGCCCCAATTCCAAAGTGGAGGCAATTGGAGCGACCCAAATAGGAGATTGGTTCGACGATGTGAGCCAAGGGAAAAGAATGCAAAGCTGCGGAACGGCTGGCCGAAACGCGCCGTTGTCATTGTTGCAGGCCTGGTGCGCGCAGTTGTCCGTTGTGCGCCACGACCAGTCGAACGCGTTGGCGATTGCGTCTCAGACCATGGCTGCGTCCAAATAGCAGGTCGCTGGTGCTCACGTGCAACCCGCGCTGGGGGCAATCGATGACCCGCTCGACTTCCGTACCAACAGGTAGCGTAAGCTCCACGATTCTTCTCCAGACGACACCGGGGCAGGATGCCATGGAACGAGTGATCGCTGCCGCGACGCGCTGAACTGGTAGCCAGGTGCGATCGACGAGCACAAGATAAGTCGTTGTCGTCGAACCAACGCGCGTGATGCACTCGGACTCCTCGAACGAGACGGCAACGAATGGGGCGTTGGGTGGCAAGGTACTTCCGGTAAGTGGGAGGCAAGGATCCACTTTCAAGGGGCATAGCCGCGTTTTTTCGGTGGCGGCACCTCGACGTCATCACCCGTGCCGTTTGGCTCATCGCCAGCGGTTGCAGGCTCGTTGGCACCATTGCCAGTCGCACTTGCATCGGGCGTGGGTGGGGCTGGCTTACCTGCTGCAGAAACCCGGTCGCTCGACGGTCGTTGCGCTACCGAGAAGCGAGGGGGATTGCTCGAACTGCAGGACGGTGAGAAGCCGGACGAGTCGAAGCGCGTCTCGAATGCGTCGGACTCGGTTTTTCCGTTGGCGTCACTGACTTCGACCTCCACGCGTAAGATGCGTTCACCGGCTCGGGCGGGCGAACAGTATGAAAGCAGGTAGTATTGGGTCGAGAGCTTGTTGGCTAGGATTGCCGCATCTTCGAAGGCGATGGGAAGTGTATCTGTCGCTTGTGCCTCGACCTTGCCCCGCCGGGTCAGTGCTGTTACTCGATCGTTGGTTGGATCCCCGGCCACGTTCACGTAGACGAACTGGTGTTCGGATTTCGAAACGCGTTCGTCGAATTCCACATCACCAACTCGACCGGCCACGTCGGGGCCGCGCGAGAACACCACCAGAGTGCCGACACGTACCGGACGACTGCTGCGTTCGAGGCGTCCGTCGAGCGTGTCGAGGGCGTTGATGACGGCGCCATTGAGGTTTCGCGATGGATCGGCGGGCACCATCATCATCAAGTTTTCGAGTTGCTCGGGACCTGTCCCGTTGGTCTCCACGGTGAAATCGCCAACGAGTCGAGTGCGTGGCGAGCCGTCGAATGCCAGCACCGTGACGGACTGCTTTTGACGCACTTTGCGCACGAAGGCGCCCGCGGCACGGCTGAGCTGACGCTTCTTGTCTTCGGTCGTGGCGTGACCTAGATCGAGCAGCAGCACCGTGTGGAATCCGGCTACGGCAGCGGGATCGAGCAACCGGAGGTCGACCGCCGTGGGCTCGAGGGCTTGGCCGTTTTCGCTCAGTCGAAATGCAGCGATTCCAAGATCGGCGACCGGCTGGCCCTTCTGAGTCACCGAGACCACTGTGGCCACATTGCTTGGTTTGCCAGTGGCCGTCGAGATCTCGGCGAGCTTGAGTCCGCCAAACACGTGGCAGCCGCTGGCCAGTAAGACCAGAGCGCAAACGATGAGCGGTTGCCAACGCATCACATATCCTTTGTCGCACGGCAGCCGCGATCGCTCAACACCTCCCTCCTCACGCGAGTCTCAGTCGGCCCGCGCGCGCGTCGGCCAACATGTCGGTCATGCCGTAGGCGAGGGGATGAGGGACCTCCTGGTCTAGGAAGAGTCCGACATCGCGGATCTCCACGGGATTCTTGGGGGGATGCCTTGGCAGGCTGACTTTTGCCCGAACCACGATGGTAACCGCGTGAAATCGACTGTCGCTCTCCGGATCCGAATAGACGCCGACAAGCCCGTCGACCGATAAGGTCTCAACTCCAGCCTCCTCGTCCAATTCGCGTCGGAGTCCCGGTTCAATCCGCTCGCCCCATTCCAGCGTACCCCCGGGCAATGCCCAAAGGCCCGACGGCCGCTTGATCAGCAACCACCGACCATCTGGGCAGGTTGCCGCTGCAGCGACCCCCACGACGGGTCGGCGCAAGAGATGACGAGCAGCCTCTTTGGCGACCCCAAACAAACCACTGACGAATGACATCGGACCGAGCATGACAGAACGCCGCTCTCGCGACGAGGCTCCTTGGGATTGCTGAGGTTGTTTTGGTTTGGGGCGGCGAGCAAACGGGCGGGTGACGGCCGTTGGTTGCGTCATAACGAGTGTTGAATCGAACGGACCGATCCCCCTCGGGTTACGGGCTCTCGATCGCGACCGAAGGCATAGGTAGGAGTTTGGGAGGAACCATGCCGTAGTTGCCGCTGGAGTTTCCCAGGTACTCCAACACATCGCGTCGCGCGGCACTGGCCATGGGGTGATGCTCGCGCTCAAGACAATCCAACCGCGCATTGAGGAACGGTAGTGACCAGGTGGGCATCTGCAATTGCTTACCAAGCGCTTGAACGCACAGCTTCGGATCGTTAGCGAGGAATGCAAGCTCTTGGGCGGCGGCGATCCGATGGTTCTCGACTAGGTAGGCTACAAATGGTCGTTCCATCAGGGCGCGAGCTATTCGAGCCGTCCACGCCGAGTGACTTCCGGCAAGCCGGGTTGACGAGTGCACGAGCTGTGACCCGAGCTCACAGAGCGGTAGGGCTTCTCGGCGCAAACTGAGGATGGCCTGTTCGTAATGATAAAGAGCAGTTTCGGGCTGTTGCTTGGACTGGAAATACAGCCCCCGCAGGTACGAAGCCTCTGCGTCGAACCCTGCGCTCACTAGCTTTTCGGCCATGTCTGGCGACTGTTCCGAACCCTTCAGTGCCAGCACTCTGCCATAGGCATAGACCTCGACCAGATCTCGCGCGGGTGGAAAATCGCTGGTAGCCGTGAGCGGCGACTGCCCGTTGCCAGTGCATCCCGCTTGGAAAAGGGCCGAGCGCGCATTGTTTTGATGCCAAGCATCGAAGGGTGTTGAGTCGCCCGAAATAAGGAAGCCGCGGGAGCGTAGAGTATGCACCTGTTCATTGTCGAGCTGGCCATTGCGAAGGTTCATGTTGGTGGCTTTGCTCGCCAGTGCCAGATAGAACAGATCGATTGCGGCGGAAGGAGTCTTTTTGCCCACCGAGCGCGCAGCGGCGAATTCTACCAAGTTTTCGTCATCGGTGTTCACTTGCGGTTGGTTGTGATCGAGCAAGGTATCGACGAACTTGGCATTCCCGTAGGCATGAGAGAAGAGCGCCTCAGCACCTTCCGCTAGCCAAGTACGCCGCATGACGTCAAGGTATGGCGCTTTGCTGGCACGGTCGCGGATCAGTTGGAGGTCGTACTCACGGGGCTCCATACTCGACAACAGCGCAATGTCCGCGCCTTGGCTCTGCCAAATCTCGACGAAGGGGAACACCTCACGTAGGCTTCGCAGGGTCATGAGAACGACGCTGGTATCGACTTCATAGCCCTGGAGCCACTGCACGAATATGCCGCGCGGGGCCAACCTTCGCTGCACTGTGCGATAGAAATCAGCGGTAAATAGCGAGGCTACGCCCGCCCGATACGGGTTACTCGGCTCACTCATGATGACGTCGTAATGCTTGCGGGTGGTCAGCAAGAATTCACGCCCGTCACCCAGGAACAGCGTCACGTTCGGCGCGGCCAGAACGTTGCCGTTCGCCGCACCAACGGAGCGCGCCACCTCGACAATGGCGGGTTCGAGCTCTGCCACATCCACGTGAGAGATTGCCTTCGCCAGCCAGCCAGCACTCATGCCCGTGCCCAGTCCGAGTACGAAGCCCTGCTTGGGGTCGGGATGAAGCAATGCCGCCATCAATGCACACATGGCCTGAGTGCCGCGGTCGCCCTGGACACTACCGTCAGATTTTCCGCTGACGATGAAGTTTGCGCTACTATCCACGGCGAGAGCCACCGTGACGTCAACCCCATCACGCTCCCAGAGGATTTGACTGCGCTGCGCGTTGGTCCACGCCTTGAGTTGATTGGCGTCCGAACTAAGGTTGGTGGCTCTGCCCGCTCCGATTGGAGTGTGTCGCCATACGGAGGTTGGCCCCGTCGCGGCCATTGAGCATCCGCTGCCGGTTGCCAGTAGCAGTACGAACACCAGCGATGGCACGCTCAGCGCTTCCTGACGCTTCCAAGACCGCAGTATTGCTAGCAGGCCCACCAACACGAGTGCTCCGGTGAGGCCGCGCCAGGTCGAAATGGCTCCAAGTCGCGGCAGCAAGATGAACCCGACAAGCAACGAGCCCAACACCGAGCCCGCGGTATTGAACAAGTAGGCGCGACCGACGTGATTTGCCACGTCGGACCGCCCACGTCCCAGTAGCGCAATCAGGACGGGAAACTGGTAACCGGAGATCACTGCAGCTGGCAACACCACGACCAAGCAGACGATCACCCAAGTCAAGACCAGCGCGCCGAACCCCAACGCCGCCAGATTGCGCAGTTGGGCAGCGAAAATGGCCAATGGATCACCGATCCAGATTGGCAGCCCCAGAACGAGAGCTTCACCCAGTACGGTGACTGAAAGCAACGTCCAAGTGGCTTGCGATTTGGCCTGCTGCGAATACCACCAACCGCCGAGACCAATCCCTGTCAACGCAATGGCCAAGATGAGGCCAAACGAATAGGTTGAGCCGCCGAGAATTGGGCCCATCACGCGATACCAAATCAACTCACTGCCAATGAACGCAAACCCCACGACTGCTGCTGCAAGGTAAACGGCGCGACGTTCCCACCGCAAGGGACGGGACTCCGTCGGCGAAACACCCTCCGCTTGCTCGTCTTTGACCGAGAGAGGGACGTCCGGCAGCTCTCGTGCCCACGCTTGTGCCACGACGGCCACGAGAAGATTTAGGAGACACGCAAACCATAGGGAGGCACGTGTGCCTAGCAGTTCGAACAAAGCAAAAGTGCCGAGCAAGCTCCCGAGAACAGCCCCCGCGGTGTTCAACGAGTAGAGCAGTGCCAGAGTGGTTCGATGGGTGTCATGGTCGGTTTCCGCGGCACGTGCTGCAGCTGGAAGGGTTCCACCCATGAGGAAGGCTGCGGGACCCATAACGAGAACGGCAACCAACAGGCGACCTAGGGTTGCTCCCCACAGACCCAAGCGCGGTTCGCCACCGAGTGCAAGGTACGCCTTTCCGAGTAGCGGCAGCGTCCACGGAGATATCGCAGCAAACAGGCAGACCCCCAGTTCCAGCTTTGCATAGTATGCGAGGGGTCGCAGTGTGTGCTCTGCTCGTTGTCCGAGCCGCCAGCCGCCGATGCCAAGCCCGGCCATGAAAACGCTCAAAACGGCCGCTGATGCCCCTGTTGTCGCACCAAATATCGTATGGAAGCTCCGTTGCCAGGCGGTCTGATACAACAACGATGACATTCCCGAACCCAGTAGGAGCAGCGCAATGCGAAGATGAAGGGTCATGCTTTTTCAACGGGTGGCCTCGACGGGCCCTGAGCTCAAGCGGCCAATATATGACTGGTTGCTCGGCGGCGAAACATCGTTCCGCTCCACCAAACGAATTGTTCGCCGCCCGTCGTTGGTGTAGCCTCGAAGCAGCTGGGCCCTTCTTGACCTAGGCCTGTCGCCGAAGTGGCATTGCCACTTGCGAACCTACCCCAATCTCGCGTGTGTCTACTGCCGAGACTCGTCCGGAATCACGGTAATGCGCTCGACGACCATACGCGCCGTAGCATCTTGATACCCTTCGAAGCAATCGAAGGTCAACGCGCCGCCGGTCGAGTGCGGCGATTGCGGCGCGAGCGTTGTATCAAAGAATCCCGTCGAATAGGCAAACGCGCCGTCTGGTTCGGCCAGCGCCGCGAAGTCCGGACGATTACTGATCGATGCGTGGATGAAATACTCACCCTCGACCCAGGTCGCCGCGGCCACTGTGAGTGGGGACGACGCTTGTATGGCCATGCGGAGCTTCAGCAGGACAGGGTGAGCTGCGTTGACGCGGATACTGAAGAAGCTCGGGTTACCGTCGTGACGGCAGGTCCGGACTGGACCTATCACCGCGCAACCCCCTGATTCGCACGGCGCGTGGACAGTACCCGCCGGGTAGTAGCCACCGGCGCCGATCAACCCCTTGGGTGCTATCTGATCGAAGTCGATGCTGTCGACTATGACTTGGTCTTCGGCGAACACGATCGGCGTTGGGTCCATCGAAGCCGTATTGCCCAGCATGTCGGTCATGACCGGCACGAACAATGGGACTTGTTGCGTTCCAGCGACTTGGCCGGGCGAGAGCACGCGAATCGCTGGCCACTCCGTCGAGCAATGTTCGACTGCCGTCCGAGTCAGCAGATCAGCAACTGGCTGCAGCGCGAATATCGGCGCAATTCCTGGATCTGAGAGCATTGCGTAAAGCGGCGGATAATTCACCGCTTCATCGGCCCAGAACTTCACCGGACCCCAAGTCACAGCATAGGGGGCCAACTCGGGATCGGGTACGAAATAGAACTGAGGACCCGTGTGGCGTGGTGCGATGGTTACGGGAACTTCGTACGTGACCATAGGGTCATCGCCGCAATGGCGTTCGAGGGTTGCGGTGCCAGTACCGACAAAACCGTCAGGACCCAGCTCAAGCGAGAGTTCGAGGACCTCCTCACTTCGCCACCACCAGCCTTGCCACAGTACAATAAGACGCTCGTCCTTAACCATGGCTGAGTTGCTCGCGTATTGCCCCGAAGCTATCAGATCTTCTTCCGCGAGCTGGACCCGGCATCCGGTTTCCGCCGAATCCTTGCAGGATGCAAGGAGGTCGACCTTCAGATGGTGCCTGCGAGACCCGTGACGCAGGTAGCAGGCTCGTAGCACATAGTCCGGCACATCACCGAACCACACTTCGTACTCGCCTTTGTCGGGTAGACGCCAGGGCTCGACCCTACCTGCGCCTACCTGTCCAGCAACACCGCTGCTGTTCATGGAGCCACCACCAGCAACAGCTCCGACGCTGCCAGCGGCAGAAGACACTCCACCCCACGCCGATGTCGCTCCGCCCACCAAGGCAACCGCTCCGCCGGAACCAACAGACTGCGTGAGTCCGCCGCCGTGGCCCCAAAGACCTCCACTCTCGGGACTCGGCGCGGTGGTGAACGGTGCGCTACCACCTTTGGTGGTGCTCGAAACGACGCTGTCGAGCGACGAGCGACCTCCGCACGCGCTCGCAAGATAGCCGACCGCCAGCATTCGCCAAGCACTTACCATTCTTAGCTCTCAACCGAACACCCGCGAATGGTATCACCTAGCGGGAACTCGGTCGAATCGACGACAATTGTCGGAGCCGTCATGACGGACGGCTCTCGTAGAGTCGCCTGGCCCTCGGTCAATACCTAGGACTTCTTGATCTGCTTGCGGAGTTCCTTTTCGAGGACCTTCTTTGCTGCTTCGACGATTTCATCGACACAAGCCTTCAGTTCCGCCGGTTCACCCGTCAGGGTGACGGTCGCCGCGATCGTCGTATCGGTATCTTTCTTGCCAGCTTTTTTGGTGGTGGTCTCAGCCTTCTTGGTGACCTCCTTCTTGCCAGCCTTCTTGGTGACCTCCTTCTTGCCAGCCTTCTTGCCAGCCTTCTTGCCAGCCTTCTTGCCAGCCTTCTTGGTAGGAATCTTCTTGGTTGCTTTTTTGGTTGCCATGCAGGCGAAGCTAGCTGAAGACCGGGCTTTGTCGAGAACTTCGATGGAAGCGCAGCGCCACGGCACTGCCTCGGCGCGACGTAGCATTACCCCGACCGCTGCATCCATTGCTGACATGTGACGCGGGCGCTAGGCTTGGGCGTCATGTTGCTGGCGCGCACGGGGATCTTTGAGCTTCGGTTGCTTATGTTGCTAGCTTGCCAAGCCACAAGCGGTTGCCGTGGTTGCGACCGAGGCGAAGTGCGACGCCAGCGTCCCGAGCGCTCGCAGCAGGCGGAGCCTACAGAATCTGCAGGATCAACCGAATCCCCAGGATCAACTGAACCGGCGGGATGCAGGGTACCAACAGACTGTGCCGACGGTGACGCCTGCATCAAGGAAGCCTGCGTTGGCGGTCGTTGTGTGGCTTCGCTGGAGGACGCGGGTACGAGTTGCGACAATGAAACGGTCTGCGACGGTGTCTCGACGTGCGACCAGACAGGTCACTGCGTGCCTGGCACGGCGCCGCTGCTCGATGACAGCAACGCCTGCACCCTAGACTCTTGCGATCCGACGCGCGGAGTGACGCATCAGCCGGTGCCGATCGACGACTCCGATGCGTGCACGAGCGACGTGTGCGAGCCCGAAACGGGTGAGATTGCGCATAGCCCCGTCGACCTCGACGACGGGGACGATTGCACGAACGATAGCTGTGACCGGCGCGCTGGAATTCGGCACGAAGCGCGGAGTCCGGTCTACACCTGTAACTCGCACTGCGAGGCCGGCTTCCACGTGAGTTCACGCATTCCGGCGCAGGAGTGTGGGGCGAGCCGCGGGCTACGGAGTGTCTGCATGCCGGACTGCGGTGCGCACTTTTACACCTGTGACAGCAATTGCCCACATGGCTACCGTGCGCTGTCGAAGTCAGCGAACAATCAATGTGGCACGGCCGTCTCGGCTTACACGTTCTGTCAGAAAGAGCGCTCAGCACCATCGGCAGGGGCGCCGAGTAGGTGAATCGGGCGATGGCGTCGGGCTGACTTCACAAGAATGACCAGAAGCGAGGTAGACGAACTGCAGGAGCTCAAGATTGGCTCGATCGATGGCGAATAGCGGGGGCCTCCCAAGCAGCAGAGGATGCGGGCATCGCGAATCTT
This sequence comes from uncultured Polyangiaceae bacterium, assembly GCA_964454965.1. Lineage (GTDB taxonomy): Bacteria > Myxococcota_A > Polyangia > Polyangiales > Polyangiaceae > FEN-1139. Next base: position 52,152 of record CAYVXY010000013.1, read on the forward strand.
CTCGAGCCTCGAGTCCCCGCCCATCGACAGCAAGCAGCACCAGATGCTTGCAATGAGGTGCGTTTCGGCCAGAACGGCAACTCCTGTCATCGTGCCGGGGCGCAACAGCGCCCCGCTGACGCGTATGGCGAGCGGGAAGGCGTTCCCACCCCCCGCCTCCAGTCGTGGATACGCATCGAGTTCAACGGTGACTCTTCGCGTCAAGTCGGCAAATCGATCACCAGGGCGGAAAAGGAAGGAGGTGAATGGATATGATTGGCCCATGCCCTCGAGTGCCTGGTGGTAGATGGTCGAGGCCAGAAACCCATTAAGCACCACGGCTACGATGCGGCTTTGTTTGGCGACGCGCTACATGGCTTCAGTGACCCATCACTTGCCACACAGAAATTCAGCGGCCAGCCTCGCGCTTCAGAAGTGGTAGTTTCTTGCGCTGGAGCGTGTCGATATCGCAGCTTTGGATATTGGTTTGTACGTACGTCGCTCAAACGGGTCGGCTGCGAACGAGTTCACCTTGCTTTGGCGTTTCTGACGAGGCAAATTGTCGCCGATGCGAGCCCCCTTTAGAGCAGTTCTGCTGCTGGGAGCGATCCTCCTGACGCGAGGAAGCCTCGCCAAAGCTGACGACGTATCCGCCGACACCTTTGCCGAGGGTTCCGAAGAGCAACCGCGACCGCCGCATCCTGAGCCGCGCGTGGTCGTCAATGTGCTGTCGGTAAGTGGTCCTCACAAGCCAGAGCGCGTCCAGCACGATGCGCGGTTTGGCTGGAAGCGAATCGTCCGTTGCTACAAGGCGAGTGGGGCAAAAGAGCGTGCCGTAGTCACGCTGGAGCTGGTTTTGTCCAGTGAAGGAAGCGTCGCTCGTGCTCGGGGCCTCGTATTCGAGCCAAAGGATCGCGAGCTTGCCAGCTGCCTTGCCGGGATCTTGCCCGGCCTTGCCATGCCGAAAGCGCCAGCGGACTCTACGGCTGACGTCGAGATCCAGCTCTCACCTGGCGATAAGCCGCAGAAGAACTGAAAAGGCAGCTTTCGTCAGTTGACCTACGGCGGGTGATGCAAGCGACTTCGGCATGAACGGTCTCGGACGGTGCATGGCGGACTACACGGCATTTGGGGCCGTCCGGACGGTACGGAGTCCGACAACCTGCGCCGCAGAGGCAGAAATCGGGGACTTAACGCGAGAGCGGCGTTGCCGTTGGTGGCTGTGTCCCTGCGCTCCAGGCAGGGTTGAGCGACCGCTGAAGGTACCATTGCAATCGAGCATCAGCTTGGCGGTCTGCAACCAACTAAGTGTTCACGACCATTCGAGGAAGTAGTCAACATGCCGACGCAGACCCTCATTGACAACGAATTTGCCACGCTATTTTACCACAGCGACCCGAGGATCATTCACCACGTGGTAAAGAAGTATATTACGGGTGCACCGCTGCGCGAACTACTCGATGCCGGCTGTGAGGCGTTGAAGACGAATCAAGCCGTCAAGTGGTTGTCCAATGACCTTAACAACGGTCCAATTGATCCAGCAGACGAAGAATGGGCGCGCACGATTTGGTTTCCGAAGACGCTCAAAGCGGGCTGGAAATACTGGTCCATTATCAAGCCAGCTAAAGCCCTCGGACAACTCAACATGAAGCGGTTCAAGGAGACTTACGCAGCGGCTGGCGTCACTGCTGAGCTATTCAGTGATCCACAGGAAGCCATGACCTGGTTGGTGAACAAGTAGGGCGTATTCGCCACGTAGTTTCCCCAGTTCCGGGGAAATCCCCTCGACTATAGAGCCTTGCTAGTCGTGAGAGCCTGCCGTCGAAGAGCGCAGAAGCAGGAACGCGTCCACACGGCACGTTCGTGAACCTCAGCGCCTCGGTTCATCGTGCATGAATGTTCGGCATTCGAGCACACCGCCGTCGACGGTCAAGGCCAGCAGGTGGCCCATCTCGGCGTGGAGGCTGACGAACGGTACCGACCACGAGGGATCTTGCCACAGGCATTCGATGGGGCCGAGCGGGTCCTTGGCGAAATAGACGTGACCCACACTGGCTGCCCAAAGCTGGGCGGCCAAATCGAGTGCCACGACGGTCAAGTCGGGGCGATCCGGGACTGCAGTGGCACCGACCCGTTGCCCCTCGAGGCACAGGATCGAACCATCTCCGCCGACGGCCACAGCGACGTTCTTGTTGCGTCGACTAACACATCCGAGCAGTGCGCGAGCGATCGGGACGGGCACATTGGTGATTCGCAGTTCAAGCGGCTCGTAGATCCCGGCCCAGGCTCGACTGCTGCGGTCGCGACCAACCACGAGCCAGCGATCGTCGGCGAGACGCGTGAGCGCGGAGACGTGGGCCACCTCTGCCACCTCATAAGCTTTGAGCCAACGCTTGCCAATCAGCGTGCAGAGCAGCGGAGGCCGACCTGGTGCGCGCCCCACGACTACGGCAAAGTCGTCGATATCCCCATCGATATCCAGGAAGTCGATCTGCCGATCGGGTCCTTCGAGCAAGACCTTGGTTCCTTCACGTCCAACCTCAACCAGGCGAGCGGCGGTAGTCGTGACGAGCCAATTGGCGGAGCATAGCTGTTTGATATTGCAGGCCAGTCGATTCGACAGGCCATCTGCTGGGGGCAGGGCGGTCCAGGCGACACCGTCGAAGTATTCGAGGCCGTTGGTCGTGGCGCTCAGGCAATGCCCATCGGCATTCCAGGCAGCTCCGAGAATGACGCGGGCGTCGCCAGGTGGATGTTGGACGAGCCAGCTTCGTTCGATGCGTGAGGGGGACAGGTCAAGCTTCTCGACAGAGTCAAGCCAACGCGTACTGACATGCACACTGTGCGGCTGATCGTTGAGCCACGGCAGGATGCTATCGGCGAGCAGCCTTGCAGTGGCGGGCCGTGTCTCGGGTTCGAAGGCCGTTGCGCGCGCCAGGGCCGTGTCCAGGGCTGTGACGGCGGCAGGGTTGTTCCTGAGTTCTGGGCAGAGGCCGGTCGCGTCAAGCAAGCTTCGACGATGGGGGTTCTTGATCTCTTGATACGACTCCACCGTAGTGCGTGCGTGGAAGTAGTGCTCGCCCGTCAAGAAGCAATACACTACCGCTGCCAAGGAAAAGATGTCCGTGTGCGGTCCGACGGACAATTGCGTTCCGAGGGTTTGCTCGGGCGCGACATAGCCCGGAGTCCCAACGGCAATGTTGCCGAAGGTCACCGAAAGCCCGACCGGGCGCGCAATGCCAAAATCGGAGATTTTGTACATTTCGGTCCCGCCATTGCCACAGCAAAGAACATTGGCAGGGGTCAGATCGCGATGCACGACGCCCACGGCATGGATCTCTTCGAGGCCCCGTGACAGGGCATTCATCGCTCGAGCTGCACGTTCCGAATCGAAGGCGTAGCCCGTGGCATTCAACGAGTAGACGATCCGCTCATCCAGGGCGGACCCTTCCAGACCTCCATTGACGTATTCTAGGGCGAGCCAAGGCAGCGACAGGATCTGGTGGCCGAGGGAAAATGGTATGACTCCGGTGTCGATGAACTGAACGACGTAGGGGCAGCGCGGGATCCGCTCATTGAGCCTCCCGAGTGCCACCGCTTCCTTCTTGATGACCATGGCCGCGGTCTTGTCGCTGGCTCGGACGATTTGCGGCAGGATGATCTTGACCACGACAGGCAATTGACCGTCAGGACCGACACGAATTGCATAGTAGGCACGTGCGGTGCCGCCCTGTCCGATCAAACGCTCGATGCGGTAGCCAACGTCAGGGCGGAGCTCAGACGGGATGGTTTGTCCCAGAAAGACATCTTCGGACTCCTCTGGCGCATGCGAATCGGTCATCGGATCCTTCCAATCGAACATCATAGACTGAATTTTCGACAATCAAAGGTGGCATCCAGGGAAATGCGAAGGGGCTTGCCCCATGGGGATCCCCATGGGGATCCCCATGGCGATTGGCACTTTGCCCGCTTGAGCACACCCCTTCGCGCGGCCCGCCATGGTATTGGCTGAGGCCATGCGCGGCGTCGTCCAGCGAGTAACAAATGCTAATGTCACGGTAGATGGCGTGGAGGTCGGGGCCATTGGAGTGGGCCTTTGCGTCTTCGTGGGGATCGGGGCCAGTGACGTCGAGGGCGATGCTGTGGCGCTCGCCGACAGGCTGGTCGAGCTTCGTATCTTCAAGGACGACCAGCAGAAGATGAACCTTAGTGTCCGCGACATCGGAGGACAGGTTTTGATGGTGTCTCAGTTCACGCTCTTCGGGGACACAAGGCGAGGGCGGCGGCCCAGTTTCACGATGGCAATGGAACCGTGCGGTGCCGAGACCCTGTTCCTCCGTGCCTGCGAGCGCGTTCGGCAACGCGGGCTCTTCGTGGCAACGGGGAGATTCCGCACCGATATGCAGGTCCACCTCGTCAACGACGGTCCCGTGACTCTGCTCATCGACACGGCCAAGCAGTTTTAGCGCCGTGTTGCCCGGTTGCCGTCGTCACGCCGGACCGGCCAAAAAGCCCGGACAAATCGCGCCGGACCACAGTGGATGCCTCGGGGCAGAGCGACTGCCCGAGGTAAGCCAAAGTCACCTGTTGGCCAGCGGGGGCACCCATGATATCGATGCCACTAAGGAGACTCGTCGTCTCGAATCAGCTTCTCCGCAGGGCCCGTTCCGGCCATTTGGCTAGGGGAAGTGAGCCGTTCCATGCCGCACTGCCGCAGTACAGTTGTTCGTCTATGTGCCCGCCGCGCCGAGCTAGGTGGGGTCGATCTGCGAGCATTGATGCGCGAGCATGAAGTCGCGGAGAGCATGCTTTCTGATCGCGAGCAACGCCTTCCGTGGCCGTTCTTTGCTGCTTTGGTAGCGCGCCTTGAGTCGGCGCTCGGCGGGCCGCTAGCGTTGGAGCAGTTCGGGGCGGAAGTTGCGGCGGCGCATCCCTTGTTTCGGCTGCTGCAGTCCCTGCATTTTGGCTTGGCTGAGATCCAACAGATTGCGGCAGAGCGCTTGGTCTTGCATCTGTTCGATGGCGTCATACACCCGCTCGTGAGTCAGCAGTCCGATGGCGCCACGCGTATCACGCTTTCGCTCGCCCGCGAGAGCCTGCCGGCGTACCCATTTTGGACGTTCATGCTTGGAATGTGGCGACCGCTGCCGCGCCTGTTCGGTCTCGGGGACTCCCACGTCGAAGTTGAGATGGCGGACCGTTTTGCGGAATTCTTCGTCATCTTTCCCGCGGATGCGACGGGTGGGCCTGCCATCGGGCAAGAGATCCGTCGGCGGGTTCGGGAGTCTTTACTAAAAGACCTGGTGCGTTACGAGGAACTCCTGGAACTGCCCAACCCCGATCCTAGAACGAGTGTCTTCGAGCGTCGTCTGGGGGCGGCAGCCTTGCCGCAGGATGGTTTGGCACCGCGCCTTGCCGAGTTGGAACGGGACATCCGCCAGAAGCTGATGGTCGAGCGCGTGCAACTGTTCGAAATGACGCAAACTGGGCTGCGGCGTGTCGGTTCGGCGGGGCCGCCACTCGCTCAAGCGCGCATTCGTCGGGTGTTCTGGCTGTCTGGCGTGCCCGTCGGGGCCATCGAGATCGAGCGACCGGGTGAGGCCGGGCATGCCCGCGAAGCGAGTCTGCTCGACGAATACATCGACGGGTTCGCCTATCGCTTTGCCGAGGCACAAAATCGTCTACCTTTTGGCTCTGGAGGCACTGGTTTCGTTCCGGCCGAGCCAGAGCTGGGCGATCCGTCGACGGGCGAACCCCCTCCCAGTTCGCGGGGACGCGTGGCACGAGCCGCTCGTGAGGGCCGATTGCGTGAGCTGACGGATGAGTGGCAGTTGAGCGATCGGCAGCGCTCTGTGCTCGCCCTGCTCGTCGATGGGCTTGGCAATCGCGAGATCGCCGTGCGCCTTGGCTGCAGTATTGGGACGATCGAAAATCACGTCACGAAACTACTTAAGCGCGCGTCAGTCGACAACCGCGCCGCACTCACTGCAACGTTCTGGAAGACGCAACGACGTTAGTAGGTCTCTACTCCGCCCGTACGCGCAATACGATCTTTCCCACGTTTTCGTTTTTTTCCATGCGCTCGTGGGCTATGCCAGCTTGTTCGAAATCGAAGACGGAATCGACGATGGGCTTGAGGAGCCCCTGCGCGAACAGCGGTAGGCTTTCGCGCACGAACCCAGCGGTGATCGCGAGCTTGTCGGCAAGCGGGCGTGCACGCATCACTAGGCCGAGAATTTGGTGGCGCTTGAACAAGAGTGTTCCAAGGTTTAGCGTGACCGTGGGGCCGCCCATCACACCAATTACGACCAAACGCCCGCCTACCGATAGGCATTTGACGTGCTGCTCGAAGTAGGTGGCGCCAATGAAGTCGAGCACTGCATCGACTCCGCGCTTCTGTGTCTGTTCTGCGACTACCGCTGCGAAATCCTGACTCTTGTAGTCGATCACGCAATTGGCCCCGAGGGATTTTACGAAGTCGAGCTTGGTGCCACTAGCGGTTGCGAACACCTGGGCACCCGCCGCTTTCGCGAGCTGTACCGCGGCTGAGCCAACGCCGCCGGCAGCCGCATGGATAAGCACGCGGCCTTGAGCTTGCAGGCGTCCGAGGGTGAACAGTGCCTCGCGAGCCGTCAAGAATGCCTCGGGGATGGCGGCAGCTTCGACCAGAGACAAGTGGCTCGGGACCGGAATCGCCATGGCATGATGCACGACCACCTGCTCGGCATACCCGCCGGCTGCGAGCAGGGCCATCACGCGGTCGCCTGGTTTCACGCTGGGGACTGCAGCACCGACAGCACTCACGATGCCGGCGCATTCCAGGCCGAGGATGTCACTTTCACCTGCGGGCGGCGGGTATTTGCCTCGGCGTTGAAGCAAATCCGCCCGATTCAGGGCAGTAGCGTGGATGTCGATGCAGATCTGTTCGGGGCCAACCTCAGGGGACGGAACATCGATGGGGACCAGCTCTTTGGTGGTGCAAGGCGTCTGGATGACAATGGCTTTCATAGCGAGTCCCAACGGGCGAGGTAGGTTAGAGGGTCGTCAGGTACGCGGCCCCAAGCAGGCCCGCTCGATCCCCGAGTTCACTGACGAGCAGCGGCACTTCGGCCAACGGCGGCGCAAAGGCGTGTTCGGTCAACGAGGCAGAGAGGCTGGGTCGAATCAAATCGAATGAACTCGAGATCCCTCCAGTGAAGACGATCGCGTCGAGGTCGAGCGTGTTCTGGAAGCCAGCGATGCCAATGCCGAGCGCTCGTCCCATCATCGCGAAGGTCTCAGTAGCTGCGGACTCGCCTCGGCGTGCGGCCTCGGCAATAGGCAGGATCTCGGTCGCCTTACCCCCCAACTCGGCAAAGCGCCGAAGCAGGCCCTTGGTCCCGGCGTAGGACTCGAGACAGCCGGCAAGGCCGCAGCCGCAGGTCCAGGCCGTCTTACTGCGCTCAATGGGCGTGTGGCCCACTTCACCAGCAAAACCATGGGCGCCTCGGTGCAACCTGTGCTCAAGCACGAGGCCGCCACCGATGCCGGTCCCGAGCGTGAGCATCATGAAACTCGGATAGTTACGCCCGTGACCCTCTTTCATTTCGGCAAGGGCAGCGGTGGTGGCGTCGTTTTCGACGACGACGCGGCAGGCCAGGCGTTTGCCGAGTTCCGTCGACAGGTTCACTCCTTCGAATCCGGGGACGTTGGGAAGTCGGAAACACACGCCGTCGGCAGCCACGATCCCTGGGACCGCGAGCCCAACTGCCTCGGGTTTCGCTTCGATACGACGCACCGTTTCGGCGATGAGATCGAGGATCTGGGATGGGCCATCCGCTGGGCGCGTGGCGACGGATTCCGTTTGCACAACCGAGGCTCCTGCAACCCGTCCGACCTTGATTCTGGTTCCGCCGAAATCGATTCCAATCATATTGCCGACCTACTCCCAGGCTCTCGGGGTGGACTGTCGAGCCGATGGCGCCTCGTATTGCTGGTGTCGCTCCCTGTCAAGGTGCATAGGTCATTTCGCGCCAGTCCCCGCCGATTTGCCTCGCATCCAGGGATGGATTATCCCGACGATCCGACCCAAAGGACGATGCCACTATGAAGCATGAGATTGCCCATGACCTGGGCCAGGACAAGGCACGCGAGATTACGGACAAGGCACTCGAAGCTTATCGTGCGAAGTTTTCCGAATACGATCCGAAGCTTGTCTGGAAGAACGACAAACTGGCCGAGATTGGCTGCAGCATCAAGGGCATGAAGATTGGGGGCACGGTCGAGATTGCCGAGCGGGCGATTGTGCTCGACATCGACGTCCCTTTTATGCTGCGCCCCTTCAAGGGGATGGCCGTGGAAGTCATCGAGGGTGAGATCCGCAAATGGCTCAACCGGGCCAAGGCCGAGGGCTGAGGGAACCCGCGAGGCACTGCAATGTGTTCAGTGGACGGGTGACCGGTTGAACCTCCTGCCAATCTCGTTCCGGTTGGCTGGGGAAGACTGCTATCTTCGGGACGCCCCAACAATTTGGGAATTGACGTGCAAGAAGATCGCAGCCCGCTCAGCCGCATACTCCTGCGGCGCCAACGACACAGTCTGGTCGACTCTGCAGTAGTCTCGGCCACGCGTCAGCGTGAGCTCATGACGACGAGCTGGGGAGACCTTCTGACACAGGCTCGCCGGTTTGGGCACGGGCTATGTGCGCTCGGTCTGCAGCGTGGCGATATAGTCGGGATCCTGGCGCCAACGGGCGCCGAGACGACGATTGTCGTGCTTGGTGCGCTGCTGATGGGCGTAGTCGTGGCCGATCTCGGAGACGGGTGCGATCTAGAGCTCTGCATCGAAATCATGCGTCGAGCCAACTGCCGACTCGTCATCTGCGGCGAGCGCGAACACGCCGAGGCTCTCGCACCGGTCGTGCGCCAACAATGCGGGGAGCGCGGTATCGTCGGTTGGGGTGCCGCGTCATCGGTAAACGCAGTCTTTCCGTTCAGTCAGGTATGCCTCAAGGGAAGCGAACTTGCCGACCGCGAGCCGGTGCGGCTCTTGGACAACATTTCCGCCGTACGCATCGAGGATTTGGCGCTCGTGCTGCCCGATAGTCGTCGCGACGGATCCTTTCGCGAGGTTCGACTCACTCACGACAATTGCATCGTTTCTGCTGAGTCATTTCGCAAATCGGTTGGGGTCAATGGTCAGGATAGGATCCTGGCACTGGGCCAGAACCGCGGGCTACTTGAGCAGGTTCTGTTGGCGTTGCTCGTTGCCTTGACCGGAGCTAGTCTCGTCTACGCAGTGAGTGAGCTGTCTGCCCTCGTGGCAAGTCAGACGACGCGAGCCACGGTGGTGATCGCGGATGGTGACGTTCTCGACGAACTCCATCGGGAACTCGATCGTGAGTTGTTGGTCGGTGCGGCGTGGCGACGTATGTTTTCTGGGTGGGCGATGTGGCTCGGCAATGAAGCGGCGCACCGCCGCATCAGCGGCACCGAGCTTGGTCCCCTGCTCGCGGTGAGGCACGTCATTGCCGACTACCTCGTTCTTGCCGAGTTGCGCCGGATGCTGGGCGGCCAGTTGCGTCGCATCATAGTACCTGCCGCGCAGACGCGGCGCCAAACGCGCTGGTTCTTCGAATCGATTGGGGTGAGTCCCCTTGGCTTCATTGGAATGCCCGCGGCGGGTGGGATTGGTCTCATGGAGCTACCTGACGACCCGCGACCTGGCAGCTATGGTCGTGGCATGCCCGGGGTAGACGTGTGGGTGGACGCCGAGGGACGCGTCCGCATTCGTGGTGCCAACATTGCGCGTCAGGCGCCGGGCGTAGACGAGCGCGGCTGGCTCGATCTAGAGATCACGGGTGAAATCGACGAGGAAGGGATGATTTGGCCGGAACGCGCCCTGGGTGCGCTCGACGCGCCGAGCCTCGCCATGTTACCGATAGCCGAGCAAACGGAGCATGAAACCCCGTGAGCGTCCATGTTGTGTTGGCGCCAGCGGGAATCTTACTAGCGAGCAGGGGTAGCCCCTGGTTCGAATGTCTCTGCAGAATACCATGAGGATCTCGACATATGCCCAACCGTGACAAGTTCGCTGCCATCCCGAATGAGGAACTCGGCCTCGATAAGGACGCGATCAAGAAGAGTTTCGTCGATCATATCTTGCACACGCAGGGCAAACACCCGATCGCCGCAACGCCGTTCGATCAGTACATGAGTGCCGCACGGACGGCGCGTGACCGCATGGCGGATCGCTGGACCCGGACCTGGAATCGCTTCAAGACCGAGCATCCGAAGCGGGTCTACTACTTGTCGATGGAGTTCCTCCTTGGGCGGCTAATGGAGGACGGCCTGATCAATCTCGGCATTCAGGAATCGACCCGCGCCGCACTCGGTGAGGTCGGACTCGATCTAGAAGACGTCGTGGAGCAGGAGTTGGATCCTGGACTCGGCAATGGTGGCCTAGGACGCCTGGCGGCGTGTTTCGTCGATTCGATGGCCACGCTCGGGATTGCGGGGATGGGCTACGGGATCCGCTATGAGTTCGGCATCTTCCGCCAAGACATCGTCGAGGGGGCCCAGGTAGAAACCCCTGACAACTGGCTGCGTCGGGGGAATCCTTGGGAAATGGTACGGCCTGAGCGCACGTTCCGCGTTCACTTCGGTGGTCGCGTTATCCATTACACTGGGCCGCGCGGTCGAGTGGAGAGCGACTGGACCGAAACGAGCGAGGTTCAGGCCATGGCCTACGACCTGCCGGTCGTGGGTTACAAGAACGGAATCGTGAACACGCTGCGCCTGTGGTCAGCCAAAGCCGCGCGTGATTTCGACATTCACGAATTCAACCGGGGGGACTACCTGAAGTCGGTCGAGGAGCGCAGCTACTCCGAGAATATCTCGCGCGTTCTGTATCCCAACGACCAAACCGAAGCCGGGCAGGAACTGCGCTTGAAGCAAGAGTTCTTTCTCGTGTCCGCGACGCTGCAAGACGCAGTGCATCGGCATCTCGAGGAGCACCAGGGGCTGCACGACCTACCGGATTTTGCGGTATTCCAACTGAACGACACGCATCCGGCGCTGGCCGTGGTGGAGATGATGCGCCTGCTCTTCGACGTGCATCGTATCGATTGGGACGAGGCCTGGTCGATCACCACCCGCAGCATGAACTACACGAACCACACCATCCTGCCGGAAGCGCTGGAGCGCTGGCCCGTCTTTCTGATGGAGCGGCTCTTGCCTCGGCATTTGGAGATCATCTACGAGATCAATCATCGCTTTCTCAACAAGGTGCGGCAGCAGTTCCCCGGTGACGACGCGCGCATTGCGCGGATGAGCATCGTCGAGGAGGGGCAAGTCAAGAAGCTGCGCATGGCCAACTTGGCCATCGTCGGCAGCAGTCACGTCAATGGCGTGTCGGCGTTGCATAGCAAGATTCTCAAGGACAGTGTCTTCGCCGATTTCGAGGCGATGACTCCGGGGAAGGTCATCAACCAGACCAATGGGGTTACGCCTCGGCGCTGGATGCTCAAGTGCAATCCCGACCTGTCCTATCTCATCACCACTCGGATCGGGCCCGGTTGGGAGAAGGATCTAGATCGCTTGGTCGAGCTGATTCCGCATGCCGAGGATCCCCGCTTCATCGAGGATTGGCAGAAGGTGAAGCTGCGCAACAAGAAGCGTGTAGCGAAGTTTTTCCAGCGTCAGTATGAGATTGCGCTCGACACGACGCATATCTTCGACGTGCAGGTCAAGCGCATCCACGAGTACAAGCGCCAGGTGCTCAATATCTTGCACGTGGTGTCGCTCTACCTCGCCTATCGCGCCGGCAAGACCCAAGGTGCGGTTCCGAAGACCTTCCTTCTCGGTGGCAAGGCCGCCCCTGGCTACGAGATGGCGAAGCGCATTGTGCATTTGGCGAACGCCGTCGGGCACATCATCAACAAAGATCAGGCAACGCGCGATCTGCTGCGTCTGTACTTCGTCCCCAACTACAATGTGACTTTGGCCGAGCGCATCATTCCGGCCACCGATGTCTCCGAACAGATTTCGACTGCGGGTACGGAGGCCTCCGGTACCGGCAATATGAAGTTCGCGATGAACGGAGCGCTCACCGTGGGCACACTCGATGGCGCCAACATCGAGATCCTCGAAGCAGTCGGCTGGGACAACATGTTCATCTTTGGGCTGACCGCCGAGAACGTGGAGCACACTAAGGCCATGGGTTATAAGCCAATGGACCTTTACTATGCCGATCGCGAACTGCGCGCCGCGCTCGATGCGATTTCCGGTGGCATGTTCTCCCCGGACGATCCAGGGCGTTTCCGCCCGGTCGTGGACAAGTTGTTGTGGGAGGATCCGTACTTGGTCCTCGCGGATTTTAAGAGCTACTCGCTCTGTCACAAGGCCATCGACGAAGCCTACCTCGATCAGAATGCCTGGACGCGCCGAGCTATCCTCAACGTGGCCAACATGGGCCGCTTCTCCAGCGACAACACCATTCGCAACTACGCCCGGGATATCTGGAACATCAAGATCGAGAAGTGACGTGTTCGCGCGGCAGCTTGAGGCGCCGCGCCGAAGCTGAGTGAGCACCGAGCGACTTCGTCAAGTGAAGACGAGAGAGTTCGTGGTTCGCTCAGCGGGTCTACTGCATGAGCGAATTCGACTGAGAGCCTCGCGCTTACGGCGTACACGCGCTGGCGTGAAATAGTTGTTTCCCCGTGACTTGCGAGGTGTGAAGTTCCAACCTGGCGGGCTGTGCGGCCAGGCGAAGGGCGTCGACCTTCGATTGAATCGTCGATTCGCGAGCCACGATGGTCGTGTTGTATCCGGCGCAGAGCGCCACTCGCTCGGACTCGATGCTGGCGTGGCGGAGCGAAACCTCGGCATTGGTGGCTAACTTCAACGCCGTCTCGCCACCACGGATCTTGGCTTTGGCGCGCAGATCGAGTTGGGCATTGGCGTCGGCATCGATGCCCACCTCGGCCGCTTCGATCGAGGCATCTTCCATCTCCAACTTGAGGTTGGGGCCGGATTCGATCCCGGTCGTCTTAGAGACAATTCGCGCGCCTTTGGTCAGGGTAATCTCGGGATTGGCCCCCTTGACGTGGATTGCCGTGTCACGGCTTTCAATGACGCCGCCACGCATTTCGAGTTTAAGGTTGTGGTTTGCGCGGATTGCCGTATCCGGGCTTTCTACCCGGACATCCGTCAGGGTTATCTCGGTGTTGAGCCCCGCGTCGATGGCCGCGGACTTACCGCGAATCGTCGTCTTTCCCGTCGCTCGGATCTTGGCGTTCGAGTCTGTCTTGATCGCGACGTCATTGCCTTCGAGTATGCTATCGATGAGCTCGATTTCGACGACGTTCTTGGCCAAGACGATGACGTCGGCCTTGAGCCGGCTATTCTGGATCGTAAGCCTGCAATTCACTTCTCCGGTGATAAGCGTCCCCGTTCCTTCGAAGGTCTTGTCGGCGATCAAGAGCTTCTCGTTGATGCCACAGACCATAGGGAAGTTGGCATGGGACGGTTGAATTCCTTGCGCGATGCGTTGAATGGCGTCCGTCGTGTTTGAGTTGGACACGAAGGCCCGAAGTACCGCCACGCCGATCCCAATCGGGACTAAAAGTCCGAGCGCCACCAATAGGGCGATGAGGCCCGCGTGGCCACTGGTCGATGCGTATAGCGTCAGCGGTTGTACCTGCGCGGGTGGGTGACGATGTGCCCAATCGACGTGAATGGCGTTGCCACAGTACTGGCAGGTGACGGTCACGTCATTGCGCGCAACAACCAGCGGCGCTCCACAGTTCGGACAAGCGTAGGATGCCGGTTTTGCCATTTCATTTCGAATCTGTCCCAATTGGGGTCAAGAGATCCAGCACTCTCGCTCAGGGGCGGCTATCTGGGCTGGTGAAACGGGAAAAATACCCCTTTTCGTGCCCTGCGGGTCCCGACAAGAGCGTTGAGGCACGAGACGCGATATCCTGCCCAGCGTTGCGGGTGTCATCTGGAACCGGGGTAGGTGGAGTGATGTCGATGAGTAGGCATAGACGAGGCCCGATTGCGCTGCTGCTTCTACTCCTGTTGGACTCGGCCTGTGGGGGGAAGTCCATGCAAGGCAATGGCTCGAACCCTAGCGCTGGCGGAACTGGCCCAATTCCGGAAACGAGCAATACCTTCGTTCGGGAGATCCCGATGGGAGGAGCTGCAAAGATCGACATCCTGTTGATGATTGATAACTCGCTTTCCATGGGCGACAAGCAATCCGTGCTTGCGGCATCCTTGCCGCAGCTGCTTGGTAAATTGACGAATCCCGATTGCGTGGATCCCAACGGCATTGAGGCGTCGACCCCGTCGACGGATCCCAACACGCCGTGTCCGATGAGGCTACGGCGCGAGTTCTTGCCCGTCCAGGACATTCACATCGGCGTAGTGACGAGCTCGCTGGGAGATTTCGGCGGGGACACCTGTCCCGAGCCGCAGAATGCATTCCACCCACGCGCCGAAGTGAACCAGCCGCAGAATGCGGCGCAAAACGATCACGCGTGGCTGTTGGGTGCCTTGCCACGCACTCGGTTGGGAGCGCCCTTTCTGGCGTGGACTTTGGCGGATGCGTCGACCTACGCCACGACGATTGGCAGCAAGATGACCGAATTCGGCAATCATATTCGGGCCGCTACCGATCTCGGTTGTCGCAATGAAATGAGTCTCGAAGCCTGGTACCGCTTTCTCATTGACCCAAAGCCGCCGCAAGACGTAACTACCGTGAACCAAGCAGCAAACGAGCGCGGCCCAGTCGACAACGACATTCTGCTGCAGCGCCAGGCGTTCCTTCGGCCGGATTCGCTTGTGGTCGTCTTGATGTTTTCAGCCGAGAACGACTGCTCGATGCGTGATACCGGCAGCTATGCCTGGGTCGCAATGACGGCCGGCGGAGGCTTCCGCATGTGGCGCGGGTCTTCGCCCTGCGCATCCAATCCCAATGACCCCTGCTGCTACAGCTGCATGCTTGCCGGAACGGGGGATGTGGCGCAGGAATGTCTGAATCGAGACGCGGCTTGCCGCCAAGACGACGGCGCGAAGCTGGCTTTTGCTGACGACGACGTCAACATGCGCTGTCGTCAAATGAAGAGGCGGTTTGGATACGATTTCTTGTTTCCGCCGAAGCGTTACGTCAACGCCTTGACCAAGCTCGAGATTTGCCCGGACTCGACCTACCCCGATCTCGACTGCGACTGCGCTGAAGCAAAGGCAAAGGCCGTCACGTGCAGCCCTGGCGCGCCAGTCAAGAACCCGCTCTACATGAATCTCAACTCGAGCTATATCCCGACAGGGCCCGAGCGCAAGAGCGCCGATTCGGTGTTCTTGGCGGGAGTGATTGGCGTTCCCTGGCAGGACTTGGCGCGGGATCCGGCTGCTCCAGTCCTTGAGTACTCGAGCGCCCTCGCGCTTGACTGGGATCTGTTCGCTCCCAAGGTCGACGAGGACTACTCGGTTGCCGCGCTGGGCGATCCGCTCATGATCGAATCCTCCAACCCACGCACTGGTACTCACCCGATCACGGGTCAGGCGCTGGCGTCACCGGATTCAGCGCAATTGGCCAACTCAATTAACGGTCACGAGTGGTACACTTCCAACATGGACGTGCAGTTCGCCTGCATTTTCAGCCTTCAGTTTCAGTTGACGGCAGGCTCTGCGGATGCAACCCGCATTTGCGATCTCGTTACGGCCTGCGGAGCGCCGTCCGATTCGGACGAATACAAGATTTGTGCGCGCCGGTTCGATGGCTGTCCCTGCACGCTGACGGCTGGCGCCTCGAGCACTGTGAATCCGCTGGATCCGACGGTATCGCATTCGCCGCTGTGTCAAGCAGCCAACAACACGTACGGCAACAAGCAGTTCTTTGCCAAGGCCTACCCCGGTCTGCGCGAGTTACAAGTGTTGCGTGGGTTCTACGACGTCACGGGTAGTGACAATGCAATCGTGGGTTCGATCTGTCCGAAGGATCTCAATCCGGCGAACAAGTGGAGCGCGGGTTATGGATACAACCCGGCGGTCATGGCCCTGGTCGATCGACTCAAGGAGAAGCTCGGAATCACCTGCATGCCGCGCAGGTTGAACGTCGATGCAGTCACCGGTGTGGTGCCTTGCGCCATCGTCGAGGCGATCCCGCCGGACGCCAAGATGACCGATCCGCAATGGTGCAGTTGCGAAGCAAATGGTCGCATCACCCCTTCTGCGCAGCTGCAGAGCGCGATCCAGGGGGCCCTGCAACGAGATGCATTCTGTGGTCCTTCGAGCGGCCTGCTGCCGAACTGCGACGACTACTGCTTCTGCCAGCTGAGAGAGCTCGTCAGTGGTACGGGCGATGGCGAACGTTGCCTCAATCTGCCGAATATGGAGAAGAACAGCCCGAATCCAGGGTTCTGCTACGTCGATCCGGTGCAGGGGCATGGCTCTCCCGATCTGGTTGAGGCTTGTCCGGGCGGCGCGAAGCGTATCATTCGTGTCATTGGTGCGGCGGACAAGTACCTGTCAGCTCCGGCACCCGGGCGCGTTTTCCTGGCTTGTTCCGGCGCTGGCGATTCGCGTTAGTGGCGGTTGCCCGGTCGCGAGGGCTCGAGATTCCACCAGCATCGATCAAAGTTCTGCGTGAGTTGATGCGTCGCGGGATTGACGCCAGATTGGCGCTCCGCATCGGTCGAATTGAAGGACGCAGCCATTCATTTTGATGGGTTGAGCCCGTCCGTCGCAGCAGTTTGCGTTGCAAGTGTTGGAATTCACTTGCGTCTCAACGCTGGCCTGAATGCTGCTGTAGTTGCGTGTGGAGATGTTGAGCAGCCGCCGCCGGCGGATCGCCCTCTCCGGGATCTGCGCCACTCAGTTACAACACGAGACCAAAGACTATGCAGTATTTTAGAGCGTATCTGTCCGAAGCTGGAGCCGTTTCTATTCTCCTTTCGTTTGCTGTTGCCTGCGGAAACGTTGACGAAAACACGGGAGGATCTTCGTCTGTTGCAGGGGCGCCGAGCGGTGTTCAGACGGGCACAGGTGGTGTGGGCGGTACGCAAAATTCAACCCTGCCGCCGCTCGGGACCAACACCGTCCGTGTGAATCTTGGAACAGCCAACAACTACGTGGTTCTCGCCGAAAGCGGGATTTCCGCGGTGCCGCCCTCCGCCATTACGGGCAACATTGGAGTCAGCCCTGCTGCCGCCAGTTACATTACCGGATTCGCGTTGACGGCGGATCCCACGAACGTGTTTTCGACCTCGCCGCAGGTGACCGGGCAGCTGTCTGCGGCGGACTATGCGGCTCCGACGCCGTCCAACCTGACCACTGCGATTGGAGACATGCAGCTCGCATTCACGGATGCAGCGGGGCGTGCAGCCGACGTCACTGAACTGGGCGCCGGAAACATCGGCGGGATGACCCTCACTCCGGGCGTGTACAAGTGGGGTACCGGCCTTCTGATCCCGACGACAGTCACTCTTGCTGGCAATGCGACGGACGTCTGGATCTTTCAGATCGCCCAGAATCTAACTGTGAGCAACGCCACGAATGTTGTTTTGACAGGTGGCGCCACGTCGAAGAACGTCTTTTGGCAGGTAAGCGGTCAGGTGGACCTAGGCACTACGGCACATTTCGAAGGGATTGTTTTGACGCAAACCTCGATTACGTTGGGGACGGGCGCGTCGATCAACGGCAGGCTGCTGGCGCAGACGGCGGTCAACATAGATAGCAGCACAGTGGTCGAGCCCTCGCCGTAGCCGAATAGGCATTGATTCGATGAAAGGTCACTCTCCTCCGAATTGATGGAGATTGGCCGCCATTCTGATGGAACGAGCACCGGAGCAACAATCATGAAGAATTCAATCTCCTATCTCACCACAACGAGTACTGCTTTCTTGCTGCTCTCATATGCCACCGGCTGCTCAGTCTCCGACGGTGAAACTGGCAGTGCAACGGTCGGCGGGGGTGGAATTGGTGGACACATCGGACGAGGCGGAAGCAACGCCGCGGGAGCCCCACGCGGCGGTCAGGCTGGTGCGCGCGCTATCAGTACCGGTGGAGTCACTGCAACGGGTGGAGTCACTGCAACGGGTGGAGTTACTGTAGCCGCAGGGGCGCCTTACGGAGGCAACTCTGGTGCTGCTGGTACGGGCGGGATCAAAACCGGTGGGGCTGGAACGGGTGGTGTCGTGGCAACGGGCGGAACTGCAGCCGCAGGAGCGCGACACGGCGGCGCTGCTGGGATGGTTGGGATGATGGCTGGGATGGCCGCTGTGGCCGGGGTGGCCGGTATGGCCGGTATGGCCGGTATGGCGGGCAACGCTACAGTAGGGATTCTGCCTGTGAATCTAGGGACAGCTCGCAACTACGTGATCCTAGCCAAGAGTGGGATCTCCACGGTGCCGACCTCCGCCGTCACGGGAGACATGGGACTCAGCCCCGCTGCTGCCGCCTTCATCACCGGATTCTCGATGACTGCGGACTCGACGAATGTGTTCTCAACCTCGCCGCAGGTAACCGGGAAGCTGTACGCGGCCAATTTCGCTGCGCCCACGCCTTCCGACCTTACCACGGCCATCGGCGACATGGAGCTGGCATTCAGCGACGCTGCCGGGCGTGCCCCTGGTGTCACCGAGTTGGGCGCTGGAAATATCGGAGGCAAGACCCTCGCTCCAGGCGTCTACAAATGGGGCACCGGTCTTCTGATCCCGACGAACGTCACTCTTGCGGGCAATGCAACGGACGTCTGGATCCTCCAAATCGCCCAGAATCTGACCGTGAGCAGTGCAGCGCAGGTTCTGCTGGCCGGTGGGGCCCTGCCCAAGAATGTCTTCTGGCAGGTCGCCGGTCTTGTCGAGCTCGGGACGACGGCGCACTTCGAGGGAGTCGTTCTAACTCAAACCTCGATCACGCTACGAACGGGCGCGTCGATCAACGGTAGGCTGCTGGCGCAGACGGCGGTCAACATTGACGGCAGCGCCGTAGTCGAACCCGCCCAGTAGCGGCGTTAGCCGAAGCTCGAGCCTCTGCTCACTTCATGTTTGCATCCATCCAGGTCACGCGCGCAGTAATGAAATCGCTCATGACCTTGAGCTGACCTTCCCACGTCGGGGCGGTGGGGCCCCCGGTGAAGCCGGTGCTCGACAGGATAACGCCCGTCACTGGCCATCTGGCATAGTCGCGAACCACCGCTTGCTTCAGCGGTGCGCTCAGCGTGTCCATGCGCTTCTTGAAGTTCGCGTCGGACCAGAGCGTTTTGCGGAGCTCGGTGTAGCGCGTCTTCACCTGTGCCATGAAGTTGGGATCGCTCGAGAGTTTCGGATACCAGTTGTTCACGTTTCTGCCACCGGTGCCGTACTGCCAACCGGTATCAGTGCTCGCCGAGGTGGTTTTTGGTGTCGGGTTCTGGGCGCCCACGCCTCCGAGCGCAAAATTGTAGTCCCAGAGTGGGCCCGCCTTGAGCTTGCCGTCGCGGTCTTTGAAGTAGTAGGCGCTCCGCACATAGGCGTCTACGTTGCGCGTCAGCTCGCTGATCAGCAGGTAGTCGATGAACGTTGGCACATCGATGTACGTCGCGTAGTCGCCGATCGGCGTCTTGTGCAGTCCGTCGTGGAACTTCTGGATGTAGTCGGTAAGCCAAGCCTTTTGCTCGGTGTTCAAGGGATCGGGATCCACCACCTCGAGATCCTTCCAACAAGTGCCGGACTTGGCAGTACCGGTGGGGAAGCCGCCCGGGGCATAAGTCAGAGTGCACTTGGTCGTGCTCGCGGGGGTTTCTTTGGTCGTGGTGCCGCCGGAACTCATGTCGAAGTTGAAAACCGACTGAACCGGATCGGAGCCTGTGCAGAGGATCTTTGGCTCCTCCGCAGCTGCCTCGTCGAACTTGAAGATGTATCCGCCGCTGATCTTCGGCAGGGTGGTGTCCGCTTCCTCGAGCTGCTTGAGATTGGTGCGGACCTTGTTGTTCTTGATCAGTTCCGAGACCCAATAGATCCCCTCGTATTCGGTACTTGCGAGGGCGTGGGTGGTCTGGTTGATGTAGACCTCGGCGAACGCCGTCCGCGGCGCTTGCATGCCCATCTCCTGGCCGAGGGTGTAGACGAACGGATTACGGATCAAGGTACGATCGTAGTAGGGCGCGATCAATGCCCAATCCGAGTCCGCGGGCATGCCCAGCACCGGGTAATCGAGGTCCTGGTTGGTGTTGTCCCGTAGCTCGATCTTGTATGGGGTCTGCGCGAACGACATCGACGATTGGCCGCGCACGTGATAAGCGGCGCGCGCCACCAGCGTGGGGATCGAGTCCATCTTGGCCACTCCACCTACCGGCTCCCAGATCATCACCGCTGCGTCGATGTACGTCTCCTTGTCACATGGTTTGGGCTTGCCGTAGCTCTCCACCAGCATGATGGGGATGTCGGATGTCGGATCGATGGTGCGAGCGACATAGATGGCGGTGCTCACCGCTCCACTCGCCTGTCCACCGACGAATGCCTGCGCACGAACCTGCGCCGTGGCCTTGAACGTCACGGCATTGCCCGGGTACAATGTGGAGGTGGCGCTCGGCAGCGTGCCGTCGACCGTGTAGCGGATCTCGGCGTTCGTTACCGTCGTGCTCATTCCGACATCGAGCTGAGTCTTGAAGGTCTGGCTGGGTGTAGAGAATGCAACCGCCCCGATCAGCGGGTCAGTGCTCGTTGGCGTTACCGCGCTGCCCCCAGTACCGCCAACGCCGCTGCCACCAACGCCGCTGCCGCCAACGCCACTGCCACCAACCGTCGCCGTTGAGCTGGATTTGCCTCCGCTCCCACTCACGGTCCCACCTTGGTTGGCGCTGCCGCCTCGGTTCGTACTGCCGCCCTGGTTCGTGCTGCCGCCCTGGTTCGTGCTGCCACCCTGGTTCGCGCTGCCACCGATGCTGTCGCTCCCGCCTTGGTTCGTGGACTGGGTGCTGGAACCACCGCTTGCAGCGGTACTTGTCTGTTGCGTTCCGCTTGAGCCGCCACTGGTTTGGCTTCCACCCCCGGCGCCTCCACGACTCGTCCCTGTCGCCCCTCCTTCGCCGATTGAGCCACCAGTTTCGGCAGGTTGGTTCGAGAGAGTACCGGTTCCCGACCCCCCACAGGCTACGCAAGCAGCCAGCACGAAAAGGATGGACGCAGAGCCAAATGCGGCGAAGGGGGCACTTCTTGTCACGGTACTATTTTCCTCTCCCGCCGCTTACGCGACGTATCGAGAATTGCATGAAGCGATCATCATACCAGCAAAACGCGACGAGTGACGGCGCCAAACGCGTGTCCTTCCCGAATACGCATTGGCTCGAAATTTATGCTCTGTCCTGCACGCAACAATGGTGAATCCCTCCCACTGCGCTTGCTCAACCGAGCAGTCTCGTTCCTGCTCTTGAATGGTGCTGGGCCCAATGCGTGCTGCCCAGTTGCGGTGCGGGACGTGGAGCGAGCCAGTGCAAGCAGCCTACCGATAGTAGACGTCAAGTTCGCCATCACCCCTTTCGTCTCTTCGCATGCGACCTTGGCACGCATTCGGATTCGGATGCGGTTCGACCAGTCCATTGCCGACGCACGCGCCACATTCGCCACTCCGAGAGCGAACGAACTACGCAAGGTCCCGATTTTGCACCCTGCGGCAACAACGTTTACGCGCGAGAATATTGGAACTAAGACAACGCATTTGGGCCGCACCTTACGGTGGTGAGTCAAATATCGAGACCGCAGGCTCGGTCACGGTTTTGAAGCGCTCAGGTGAGCATATCTTCACGTCTTGGAGCGCGCGGAACTATGGGCAGTTCAACTGCGAATATGTTACTAGATTGGCCCTGATCAACCGTGGAAGGCTCTACTTGTCCAGTCACGCGACCGCATTGTTTGGCCTGTTGTGCGGCTGTGCCCTTTCCGCCTGTTCGCACAACGAGAGCTCGGCTGGCAATGTCGGTGGTTCCATGGGTGAAGGCGGTAGCGCCGTAGGAGGTCGTGGTGCGGTTGGCGGAGCCAACGGCGTCGGTGGGGCAGCTGTCGCGAGCGGCGGCTCGGGCGTGGGAACCACGAACGGCAGCAGTGGAAATGCCAATGTGGGTGGCGTTTCGACCGGAGGCACGACAGCTGCGGGTGGTTCACCCGCGGGCGGTTCAGCCAGTGGCGGCGCAGTCGGCGCAACCAGCGCAGGCGGCGTAACTAGCGCGGGCGGCGTAACTAGCGCGGGCGGTGCAACTAGTTCAGGCGGCGCGACTAGCGCAGGCGGCGCTGCGGTTGGCGGCCAAGCAAACGGTGGAACGAGCGCGGGCGGTTCAGCTGCCGGTGGTATCACCGCAGCGGGTGGCACCAGTAGCGTTGCCGGAGCAGGCGCGACGAACCGCGGTGGAACCACGAGCGGCGGTGCTGGGCAGGGCGGGGCAAGCGGCTCAACGAGTTGCCCGAATCGCGCGATATCGCTCAGTGCCAATGGAACGGGTCCGGACAGCGACACCGCCAACTCACACATCGAGGTGGACCTGAAGACCGAGCTTCCGATCGGCAATTCTAAGCGGACGGTCGAGTTCTGGGCGTTCATCAAGTCCACGGATTGGGTCGGAGAGAAAAACCAAGTCCTTTATTACGGTGGCTCGGATGCCACGGGTTCCTTTGGTCTCGACTTTGGCACGCCTAACGTAGGCGGCTCGACGAGCAACCACGCTACCTTGAACCCGTTTACCGGTAGCGTAATAAGGGACGACAGCGGAAAAGATCTCGGCATCAATTCGAGCAGCGATCAGTGGGTTCACATAGCGATGACTTGGGACGGCACTGCATTTACGACCTACGTCAACGGACTTCCCAAGATCACCGCCCAAGGAAGCGGCGGCACCACGACGCTCAACACAGCCCAGTCGGTCCTAATGATTGGCTGCAACCCGACCAACAATAACTGCTTCAATGGCTATTTTGCCCAATTCCGCGTGTGGAACGTGGCGCGCACCGACGCCCAGATCAAAGACAACTACAACAAGCCGGTAGCTGGTAGCGAAGCGGGCTTAGTCGCTTATCTCAAGTTTGACGATGCGACTGGGTCCACTACCGCGGCCGACGCCGTGGCCGTGACCGGCCACACTGCCCACGTTGGCTCACTGAAAGCCGACACTGCGGCGCATAATCCGACGTTTATCACACCGACGACTCCCGTACCGCTCGTCTGCCCGTGAATGTCTGCGTGAGGAGCCCCGCGTCGGCGCCACACCACCTACCCCGGCAAACTCGTCGGGCTAGGTGGTGTGGCGCGGCGTGAGCCGAGTCGGAATCAGCGCAAGCCGGGGCAATCCGTTTTCAGCAAGGCCGTGGCCGCCCAGAGCAAGGGTGCCTGACCGTGCTGATCGTTGGATCCAAGCGCGATGTCCGTATAGAATTTCTGCTGCGAGGCCAGCGTTCCAGCCGGTGCCTGGCCCGTGCCTGGGCAGACTCGGTCAAGCATACCGACGCTGCTCGTCTTGTTGCCCAGGGCGATCCAGCCATTGCGCGCGGCGGTGGTGTACTTGGCGTCAGTCAACCAACCGTTCTTGATGCCAGTGACGAGCGCATAGGTGAACATCGCCGTGCAAGAACTCTCAGCGTTCGCCGTGGCTACGTCGAGCACTTGGCGCCAGCACCCGGCATCTGTCCCGGTACCGGTGATCTGCAGCGGGAGCAAGGCGTCCATCTGCTTCTTGTAGCCCGCCATCACGCTGTCGCGTGTGGTTCCTGCCGGCAGCTCGAGCAGCAGTTCCGTCATGCCGGATGCGACCCAACCGTTGGCCCGTCCCCAATAGGCTTTGGACTGTTTGGTGTGCCAGAAGAGCCCGTCGGATTGCTGGAGCGCCGTGAAATAGTCGAGCATGGTGCTGGCCGCGCGATTGAGGTACTTCACGTCCTTGGTTGCGCGGTAGGCCTGCACTTGCAGCCCGGTGATCATGTACATGTCATCGATCCAGTAGCGCACGTTTCTGGGCACGCCGCCCGTCACGTCCGTCCACTGGGTATCTGCTCGATCGAGGCCGAGCGTCAGACAACGACTATCTTTGTTCTCGAGGTAGATCTCAAGTGGGAGGACGCCAAAGGCGCGGTCGTCCACCGTCGCCGAGTTTGCAGCGTTATTGGGCGATGCTTTCGAGCCACTGGCATAGCCTTCGAATGCCGTAATCAGCGCCGCATTGTTCTGTGTGTCTCCGGTGACCTTGGTGAAGAGGAGTGAGCCGTACCAGGAGAATGCGAGCGCGTAGCCCGCGCCACCATAGGCGTCGCCGGTGTGGCCTTTGAAATTGGTTACAGCCAGCTTGCCGATATCTGAAGGTCCCTTGCCACTCGACCAGGTATCAAACTCGGGTACGCTGGGACATTTCGAGCTGCTACCCGCCGCCGCAGTCGAGCCGCCAGTGGCAGAGCTCGTGCCCGCGGCCCCACCCGTGGCTTTGCCGCCAGCTGCGGTGCTTGTGCCTCCCGTGGTCGCCTTGCCGCCACTGCTCGTCGTGCCACCTGCCGCTACGGTCGTGCCTCCCGTCGTATTTGTGGTTCCACCGGCCGAAGATTTTCCACCTGCTGACGTGCTGCCACCTGCTGACGTGCTGCCACCTGCTGACGTGCTGCCGCCCGCTGACGTGCTGCCGCCCGCTGACGTGCTGCCGCCCGCTGACGTGCTGCCGCCCGCGTTGACGGTGCCAGCGCCACCCGTATTCGTGGCTCCACCAGCAGCCAACACTCCACCGGTATTCGATGTGCTGCCGCCGACCGTGGGCGATCCACCCGCACCAACGGCTCCACCCGTCGGTGTCGCGCCACCCTCGCCTCCGCTACTACTAGGAGAGTTACCACAACCAGTCGAGAAGATAGCCGCAGCCAGAACGAACAATGCAATTGGACTTTTACGCACGAGAGCCTCCGGAGCTGAGTCCACTATATGCCACAACAATTCCCCAAATGGTGGCGGGTGATCACGGTTTGACGACCCGCCGGCAGCAAATGCTGCCTCTACTCGGTTCCTCAAGCAATTCACTTGATATCACCGGTCACTGCGCCGCCTGGGAACTCATCTGGTTGAACGCGACTGCCGGTGATCCAATTGCAAACGCTCGTGCGCGAAGCTAGTTGCCGGTTATCGTTCCCACGATAGTCATCGTCATACTTTGCGCCGTAGTATAGGTGCCGCGCATCCACAGCAACGCCGTATGGGTGGCGTCCCACTTGGGAACGATCGGGCGATAGTTGTCCTTGGTCGAGTTCGCCGTGACTGCTGTCCACTTGAACGTGGCGCCCTTATCACAGGTGGTGCCACGCCAGATTTCTCGCTTGGCGCCGGACTTCAGGGTGTCGGTATTCGGATCGTACGGCGTCGAGATATAGATTGTGTTCGGATCATCGGGCTGCAGCGCTCCCAGCCCGGTGTAGTCCTGCTCGTCTGCGTAGAGCTTCGGCCCCGCTTTAACGAGGTACGTCAGCTTCCACGACGTGCCGTCGAAACGGCCGTAGAGCAGTCGGAGATCGGTGTTGGCTTCATCGTTGGCGACTTTACCGACCCGGCCAGTCCAGATGAGGCCGATGGTGCCGTCGGCATAGCGCACGAGATCGCTGTTCCAGGCGTTCGTGATCTTTACACTACCAACCGTCCCGCCGGTCGTGAACAACTTGGTGTACTTGGTGATGTCCTGCGCGTTCTTGTCCGCAAGGATCGAGTCGACCTCCTTGCCAGTGGAGTCGTAGACCTTCTTCACGCCGTCCTTATCCACGGCAACGTAGCCGTGGTAGAGGCTGTTGTCGTTGTCGCGCGGGTGCGCTTCGGTCCCCACGAAGTCCACGCGATCCGTGTTGTTGCCCCAGTACTTGAAGTAGCCTGCCACATACCCAACCGTCTCAGTGGAGGTCAGGCGGCCGCCATAGGTCCAGCTCGCCCCATTGTCCTTCGAGGTGAGGTAACTGGGGCTGGTGTCGACCGAACGAACGAAGCTTACGAGTTCAGTGCCCAGGTACCACATGTTCGCGTAGGTTACCTTTCTTGACCAAGGGCAACCCTGCGGCGTCCAGTCGAATGTCTTCTGGGCGGCCCAGCTCGTGCCGCTGTAGGTGCTGAAGTACGTGTTGCAGTTCTCGTTATGGCCGGCCCACATCGCTGCGTAGCCACCGTCCGGCCTAACGATCAGCGCGGGGGCGTTGTGATCGTCGACGCTCAGGTTGCCGAGCTTGGCTGGGCTGGTCTTCGTGCCCGCTGTCAGATCGTAGATCACGGCTTCAATGTTGCCGTTGCGGGTTCCGCCGAAGGCCACAGAGCCGATGACGAGCTTGTTGGCTTTTGCGTCCACGACCGCCCGCTCGTCTTGGTACCAGCACCAGCCACCGTTATCGTTGAAAGTAATGAGGGTTCCGACGACGGCATCGCTCGCCCCGGTGGCGCTCACCGGCAGCGTTTGGCACACGTCCGGCACTCCAGCTGATCCACCGGTCGATGGCGAGCCACTCGTGCCGCCAAGACCTCCCGTTGCTTTGGTGCCAGCCGTGGATGTCGTACCGCCGGCGTTCGCCGCGCCGCCGGATGGCGACTTGCCGCCACTGTTCGCAGCGCCGCCAACGTTCACCGAAGTGCCACCGGCAGCTGTCGCACCGCCCTTGCTTGATGTGCCGCCATTTGAGCTGGTTGTCCCACCTGCCGCTGCGCCGCCAGAACTGCCGCCTCCCACAGTAGTGGCAGTGCCTCCGCCAACGGTCGCCGTGCTGCCTCCGGTAGTTGCTGTGCTGCCTCCGGTGCTGCTCGCGGTCGTTCCTCCCGATGACGATGCCCCGCCGGCGGTACTGCCGCCGAGGGCCGTGCCGGTCGAGGCGGCAGTTCCCCCTCCTCCGTTGGCGTTGGCTCCGCCTTTGCTGACGTTTCCACCCGAGCCACTGACGGAACTGTCCGGAGTGGATGAACCGCAGCTCACGAGAACTGAACCAGCAACCAAGATCGACAAGCAGGCAGAAATGTTCCGCACGGGATCCTCCAAAAATCTGGGCGTCGCGAGCACCATATTCCCGCTAGGTGGTTAGATGATCGCGGCTAAGCGGCCAGACGCTTCGAATAAACAAGGTTTCTTTACCACCCTAGCATGCGTCGTCGGCAATATTGGTCAGCGAACTCGCGTTGGCCAGTTCTGCAGACGGTTCTTCGCCGTTCGTCAAATTGTCGAGGCATGAAGGTTCCGTGTGCTGCAGCCTGTGGAGTGGGTCGGGATTCTCCGGTGGGGGCAGCGGACAGGCCTGACCAGGTGATTCGCTCAGTCGGATTGTCCATGCTCGTTCCACGCGTCGCACCTGCTAGGTTGGCGGAAGCAATTATTACCGCGTTGTCTTTTTGGGGTTTGGTACGCCGCAGCGACGGCAACCTACGCTCAGAAATGTAGTCACGAGCGAGCCGATTGGTTTGGCCAGCTCTTGGTGCACGAGGCCTTTACTTGTTGCTCGTCGAGACCTGTCCCATTAGCTGCGCTAGTCTGAGAAGATGTCTTTAACCAAGCTACAAGCCGAGCTGTATGTGCTGACCCACCGCGGCAACGCGGGGGACATGGAGTTTTATACCCGCGCCTGCTCGGCGGTAGCGAGCGTGCTCGAACTTGGAACGGGTTACGGTCGGCTTCTACCTGCACTCACTGACACGGCGCGCTGTTTCGTTGGGCTCGAACGCGACCCGCAGCTATTGGCGCTCGCTCGCCTCGCACTAAAGCGGCTTTTGCCAGCGAAGCAACGAGCGGGCAAGTTCGTACGTGGCGACATGCAGAAATTTGAGCTCGGTCGGAAGTTCGAGCGCATCATCCTGCCCTACAACGGGCTCTACTGTTTGCTCCAGCAGCGGGCGCTGCTCGCCTGCTTTCGCAGCGTGCGGGCGCATCTGGCACCCGGCGGCGAGTTCCTATTCGACGTCTGGGCGGCGGACAACTTTCATCACCAGCAAGACTCGAATGCCTACCGCGATGACACCGGGCCGATCCTGGCTATCTGCCGCGGTGCCCAGACTTGGGACGTCTTCGAGACCAGTCGGCTGCAAAAGCAGCGTCAACGTCTCGACGTCATCTACAGTTACGTCCAGCGCGAACGCGCAACGCGCGTCACGATTGGCATCGAACAGCGCTATGCATTATCGAGCGAGATTTTCGAGCTACTCGGGCAGGCTGGCCTCGAGGTGCTTTCAGCTCATGGAGGCTTCGCGGGCCAGCGCTTCGGCGCGCGTTCAACGGAGCTCGTCGTGCGGGCGGGGTAGGTGGTAGCGCACTCGAATTCGTCTAGCGTCTGGGCCCGTGCGCTCCTCATCCCTCGTGCGTCGTCGGTCGGATTGACGTTCGCGTGCCTCGCCGTTTCCGCACCGCACCGGCCAAAAAGCCCGGATTGCGATTACTCGTGATTGTCGTTGCGGCGACGACTCGAGGCGCGCGGACTCGCTTGCGCATCGAGCTCGATTGGAGGATTCTTCCCCGCCGCCTTGGGGCCGGGCCCAGTGTTCGGGTTCTCCAGGTCTCGATGCAATCGACCTAACCGGGGCGAAGCAGACACTCACTACTTCGATAGCGCGACGAGAGGAACAAAGACGTCATGGCGAAAAGCTACAAGCTAGCCCTGTTGGGTGGCGATGGCACCGGGCCCGAAGTGGCTCTGGAAGGCAAGAAGGTTCTGGATGTGGCCGCGGCCAAGTTCGGCTTCAAGCTCGAATGGACGCCGTTCGATTGGGGTGGCGACCGATACTTGCGCACCAACGAGGTGCTTCCGGATTCAGCGGCGGATCAACTGCGGCAGTTCGACGCCATCTTGCTCGGGGCGATTGGGCATCCCGATGTCAAGCCCGGCATCCTCGAAAAGGGGATCCTCTTGCGCCTGCGTTTCGAGCTGCAGCAGTACATCAATCTGCGCCCGGTCAAGCTCTACCCCGGCGTATGGACGCCGCTCAAGGACAAGGGGCCCGAGCACATCGACTTCGTCGTAGTGCGTGAGAACAACGAGGGCCTCTACACCGGTTCCGGCGGTTTCTTGAAGAAGAACACGCCCGAAGAGGTGGCGGTGCAGACCAGTATCCAGTCTCGCGCGGGAGCTGACCGCTGCCTGAAATTCGCCTTCGAACTGACGCGCAAGCGCAAAAAGACGAACACTTTGACCCTCGTCGGTAAGACCAATGTGCTCACCTACGAATTCGATCTCTGGGAGCGCGCCTTCAACGAGATGGGGCAGAAGAGCTACCCCGACATCAAGCGGGACTACAACCACGTGGATGCCTGCTGCATGTGGTTCGTCAAGAATCCGGAGTGGTACGACGTCATCGTTACCAATAACCTATTCGGCGATATCATCACCGATCTCGGCGCGATGATTCAGGGTGGCATGGGGATCGCCTCGGGCGGCAACCTCAATCCCGAGGGCGTCAGCATGTACGAGCCCATCGGCGGTTCGGCGCCGAAATACACGGGCAAGAACGTCATCAACCCGATGGCGGCGATTGGCGCCGGCGCGCTCCTGCTTGAGTACAGCCTCGGCGAGGTTGAAGCTGCCAAGTCCATCGAGCGCGCGATCATGAAGACGACGGCGGAGAAGATGCAGAGTCAGTCTGCCGGCAAGATGGGCATGGGCACCACCCAGGTGGGCGACACCGTGGCCCAGCTGGTTGCCGACGGAATCTAGAAGCCCGCCTCGCGCAGCAGTTTGATCAACGAAAGGGCGTCGACTGAGTCGACGCCCTTTTTGATGCCGGTCAGACCGAATCGCGCCGCTTGAGCAGAACCAGAATCGCGACGAGCTGCAAGAGCATCATGCCGCCCAACACGGCCGCGGGCAGCCACACCTGGTCGTAGTTGACGAACCCCCAGGCGCCGTTGAAGTCATTGCCAGCCACTTGGGCGAGCGCGCAGTCGAATTTGCCCGCATGGATGAAATTCTCTGCGGCGTTCAGATCGGGCTTACCCACGTTGAGCAACCAGGCGGGATCGCCGGCCACGGCAATGCGTTCCTGGGCTACCGCGCCCTGAAAGCCCCAGCGCCCGGGCATGATCATCATCGGGTATTCGAGCCAAGGGTTGGTGGTCATGGGCACCATCATCCCGCCGAGCACGACCTGCGGCAGTAGCGCGATGGGCGTAAGCGCCATAGCGGCTTCACTCGAGGTAACGATGGTGCTGAGCAGCAGGCCCGTGGCCACCGAGGCCATGGATGTGATGATCAACGTGCCGAGTTCGATCAGAAACGCGCTGATGCCACCGTTGAAGCCGAGGGAGAAGAATGCAATGGCCAAGAGCACAGTGCATTGCGCGATGCATACCAGGCTCAAGAGCGCAAACTTCGACAGGACGTAGTTGAGCAGCTTGAGATTGACCATCCGTTCGCGCACGTAGATCGCTCGCTCACTTACGATCTCGCGTGCCGAGTTGCTAGTACCGAACCAGACGGCGGCAACGACCAGGAAGAACAACGCCGCCGAATTGTCGTTCGTCGTCTTCATGCTCTGCAGCAACTGATTGCTGCTGTCGACGGAGCCGCCACCGCGGCGTGAGAGCTCCTGTAACGCTCCGAGGCACCAATAGGGGATGGCGTCCTTCTGACCACCAAAGACCAGAGCGAGTAAGACTCCAATAATCGGCGCCTGCAGCAGCATGATCGCTGTTCCACTGGAATCGCGGAACTTGATCTTCATGTACCTGCTGACCAAAAGACCCAGCTGTCCACTAGTGGCGGGACGCTGCTTCGGGATCCCGTGCTGTGGAGTTCCGGCACCGACGGCGCGGCGTCCCGCGTACATCTGTTGGAAGATGGGGTTCTGCTGGTTGAAGAACTCTGCATTCCATTCGCGAGCTGCCTGCTGGCGAGCGGCAAAACGCGACGCCCCCGGACCCTGCGCCTTCATCGCTTCGAAGATTGGGCGTTCGCGTTGGTTGAGCATGTCGAACATGTCGCGTGGGTTGTCCACATTGTTCGGCCGCCCCTGGCGTTCGATGAGCGAGCCGAAGAAGCGATAGCCGTCGCGGCTTGGGCCGTAGTACATCGGGATGCCACCAGGCCCCATGATGAGGGCGAGGTTGAACTTCTCGTACTCGTCCTTGGCAGGCTGATGGATCGTAGTGATGATCGTCTTGCCCGTCTGTTTGGCGAGATCGGCCAAGAGCTGCACCAGCGCCGTCGTATCATCGGCGGCAAGCCCACTCGTTGGTTCGTCGAGGAACAGAATCACTGGATCGGTGACGAGCTCCATTGCGATATTGACGCGTTTGCGCTGTCCACCGGACAGGATCTTCTTTTCCGGGCGCCCGATCTGCAGATGCGCGACGCTCTCGAGGCCCAGTTGCGCGAGTGTGGTCTCGACGCGGCGGTCGATTTCCTCGCTGGAATAGTCGGGAGGCAGACGCATCTTCGCGCTGAAACGGACAGCTTCCGTCACCGTTAGCTCGGGATGCACGATGTCGTCTTGAGGAACGTACCCGATACTTCCGCGGAGCGCGTCGTAGATGGCGTAGAGATCCTCGCCGTTGATGCGAACTTGCCCCGCTGTGGGTGGAGTGTAACCGTTCAGGGTCAAGAGCAGGGTCGTCTTGCCCGCTCCGCTCGGCCCCATTAAAGCGATGAGATCCCCGGGCAGGGCCTTGAAACTCACGTGATCGAGGAGAGTCTTGAGTTCTTGTGGATTGTCGCGATCCGGGACCTGCATCACTAGGTCCCAGGCTTCGATCTCGTAGAGCGGACGGCCTTCCCACTTCTCGGAGTCTTCGATGATGACGGCGACTTCCCCAGCTTCGACTTGCAGGACGAGGGGCATCGGTCCGACGAAGACCTTCTCGCCGTTTTGAACCGGGACGCGCTGACCCGTGGCAATGCGTTGGCCACGAACGTAGGTGCCGTTGGCACTGCCGCGGTCTTCCAACATGAGTTGGTCGCCGACGCGATGCAGCAGAGCATGGTGGCTCGACACCTGTGCGTGGGGGATCTGAATGTCATTGTCGGGAGTTCGCCCGATGGATTTGACCGAAACCTGGCCTGGGGCGCCGAAGCTGACCTGACCGATGACGGTCTTGTGCTTTTTGCGTGCGCCGTCCAAAGCGGGGCCGGGCACTGCGGGGACCATCTGACCTGCCGCTGCCTGCTGGGGCGGGTTGGGGTACGCGCCGGCTTGGCCGTGTGCGCATTGCAGTAAAGTGGAGACCAGGATCGGCAGGGGCCCGAGCGCGACTATGCCATTCGGCTCAAGCTGCGTGGGTTGCCGGGGAGCCAGGCGCGCGCCCCCGATGAAGGTACCAGCGGTGGAGCCAAGATCGACGATGCTCGGAGGTTCGACACCGATCGTCGCGTGAACGCCGGACACGTTGGGATGCAGGATGACGAGATGCGACCGTTCAGGATCGCGCCCGATTACCAGTTGACCAGGGGTGGGTGACAGACGTCCGACCTGCATCAGCAAGGCAATGAGTGCCGGATGCGTGTTGGGAACCGGGGCATGCCCAACCATGAACTGGACAACGAAGTCGAACGGATGCTGCGTTTGGGGCGCAATCGACGCCCCGTTCATCGAACTAGGGCCCTGGCCCAGATCGACGAAGCTGAGGTGACCCTGACCGTCGTGGACGATCCGCGCATGTTCAGGGGCAACGTTTGCGCCCCCGACGCGGATGTCGCAGCTGGGGCCAGAACCGATAGTGACAAGACTCTTGCCGATTCCCGGGATCATCGTTCCATATGCACTAACAGACCAGGCGCCAAAGGAAAACCCCCGACGCGAAGCCGAATCCCAGCGTTTTCGCAATTAGCGCCGGAAAACCCCAATTGCGATGGCAAATCCGATCAAAATCAGCGCAACCCCGACCAGCAGCCAGAACTGCCGTGGACTGGGGTTCGCCGCGGGCCGCTCGGACATACTGTGCGAAACGAAGGCAGGAGGCTGCGCGCCTGGGTCATCCATGCGCCGCAAGGGTTGGGTTTTTCCAATGGGGCTTTGTGCTGCCTGATGAGCAAGGAGTTCAGTCCGCTCGTCCATGATGATCGTTCGGTCGAGCGCGTTGAGCGGTAGGGTTCGCTCCGAAACGCCCGGACGCAGGGGGACCTGTTCAGTGACAGCAGCCGTAACCGTGGCAGCCGTCAGGGCGAAGCAAGGCGCTGCCCCTTGCGGGCCAACTTGCAGGGACCCCGCCAGAGAACAGTCTGCTACTTCGAGCAGTAGCGCCGTGATGTTGTCGTGGCCACCGCGCTGGTTGGCGAGTGATACGAGTTCTTCCGTCAGTTGGGGCAGGGGCGCACTTCGCCCGAGCACGGCAGCGAGATCGGTTTCCGGTACCAGGTCGGTCAAGCCATCCGAGCACAGCAAATACCTGTCGCCTGCAAGCAACCCTTCGGTGGAGCGGAGTTCCACTTCGACGCTTGGTTCGATGCCGAGAGCGCGCGTGATTCGATGCGCGTCGGGATGTAGGTGGGCCTGGTCTCGCGGCACGTGACCCGCCTGGATCCAAGCTTCGATGACGGAATGGTCACGCGTCAATGCCTCGAGGTTTCCTTTGCGCCAGCGGTAGCAACGCGAGTCTCCGACATGAGCGACCTCCAATGTGGCCAAGTGCAGCCAAACCGCCACACACGTGGCGCCTGGACGTTGTTGCGTCGGCGCGTCCCCACCAATTCGGTGCACGGCGGAAGATGCCTGCACGATGGCGCCGCTAAACCGTTCGCGGGTAGGTCGATCAGGGCTTGCCGTGGCAAGCCCCATTAGGATCGAGTCGACGGCGGTGTGGCTGGCAAGCCGTCCCCCGGCATGTCCACCCATGCCGTCGCAGACCACGGCCAGCAGACTGCCGCCGATGTCGCGGTAGCCCATGGCATCTTCGTTGACCTGCTTATCCGGTTCACGGCCAGGATCGGATTTGGCCGCGACGAAGACGCAGAGTTGTCCGGGTTCGGGCATCCCGAGGGTCCTAGGTACGCCGCCGGCCTATTCGAGTCGGAGGTTCATCTCGATCGGGCCAAATCGGACGAGTGAACCGTTGGGCACTGCCGTCCAGACCCCCGGCTGTAGGCGCGCGGCGTTAACGTAGGTGCCGTTGTTGCTGTTCTCGTCGCGCACCATCAGGTGGCTGCCCTCGAGCTTGAGCGAGGCGTGCAAGCCGCTGACACGCGACTCTTCAAGCAGGATCTCGCAACGCGCACCATCTCTACCAACGTGCATTTCGATGCCGGGCGTGACGGTAAATACCCCCGCTTGGCTCTGCAAAATGGCGCGCTGAACCTGCGCGGGCGGTGCCCCTAGGCCGGGTGGGGCCATGCCCGCGGCGTTGCCAGAGCCATACAAGAATTCAGGGCTAGGACCCATGGGCTGCGGTGCCGGCATGGCTGCAGCCTGAGCATGCATTGGCATAGGCACAGCTGCACCAGGCATGCCGGCGCCGGGCATTCCGCCAGCTGCCACGACGGGCGCGGGGGTTGCTGTTGCTGGGCGCTTCTTACCGCCGCCGCGCAGCACCAGCACCAAGAGCAGTGCGATGACGACCAGACCGAGCGCTCCTCCGAGGACGGGGATCAGCGGAAATGGCGTCGTCGTTCCCTTCAATTGCACCACGGTGTCGGTGGTGACTCCACTCGTGCGCTTGGCTTGGTTGTCGTAGATCACCAAGCGTACAACCGCCTGCGCCCCGGAGCCATGCAGGATCTTCTCCTTGTCGGTGGCCTCGAATTCGACGAAGGAATCGGTTGCCTCGATCGATTTGCCGCGCATGCCCATTTCAATGAGCTGCTGTTGGGCCTTGGTCGCCTTTTCGACGTCGGTACCAGCAAGTGCAGCCGGGAGTTGTTGCCCTGCCGGCAAGAAGTAGACCTCGGCGCGTTGCAGGTCGCCACCCCAGCAGAAGTTACCGTAGACGCGGAAACGCCCACCGGGATAGACGCCACCCTGCTTGTTGACGCTCTCGCGCGTGGCCTGGATGTCGACATCGAGGGGCCACGTCGTCGGATCGATTCCGACCGGCACATCTTGGAACGAATTGTCACCGAGGATGGGTGGCTTGACGTTGGAGAAATTGAGTTGGAAGGTCTGCGTGACCGACCGATTCACGCAGGCAACTCGCCACTTGACCACGTACATCTTCGAGAATCGCGTGCGCACTGCATTGACGATGCCTTGAGCACGACCGCGTTCCCCATTCTGTAGGATGGTAAAATACCCGCCAATCTCAGGGTTGGCGAGGTTCTGCATGAACTCGAATGCGCTCGTGCGGTACTCATCGATGACGCCTTTTGCCGGCAAATAGATGCTGATGACAGGCACCGGCGCTTTCGGCAGTGCCGTGTTGTTTTCCGGGAAGCGCCCGCCCGACATGTATTGCTGCAGCTGCAGGGCGCCCGGACCCGTCGTGAGCGCGTCGGCTCCGCCGTAGCCACTCGACAGCACCACCATGGCCTGGTGCAGTGGGATCTGAATGCTCTGCTGCGATACGTTGCCGAGCGACTTCCAGGCGTCAGTGGCCGCTGAGCGAATGATGCTAAATAGGCTGCGGTTGCGGCCTTGGGATTTGAACGTCGAGGTGATCGACCCGATGAAAGTCGTGGCCTTGCTGCGTTGGGCTGCTGGTATCCACCGCGAGTCGGCGGCCACCATGCGGTCGTTGACGTAGATCACGTTTACGATGTCGTTTTGGCCCATCCCCGCAACGAACTTGCTGGCAACTTCCTTGGCATCGTCAAAGGCCTCGCCCATGCGCGCGTCAGCGTCGATGATGAGGAGCCAAGCTGTGCCGACCGACGGCTGCTGCTGGCTGTCGCCCCAGCGCGTATGACTGACGTACTTGGCGAGCACGTCGGCTCCGTCTACTTTGACGGTGAATACGGCATTTTGCGCAGGAAACGGGAAGGCGGAATAGAGCGGAGTCTTGTCGAGTGCGTCGCTCATGCAGGCAAGCTGCGAGTTGCCCGTCATCGACGCGCAAGGAAGCGTGACCTCGCCGACGCGACGATTCTCCACGATTTCGATGACCGAGGTCAGGATCGGCGAACCGTTCTCCTGTGCTGCTCGCGGATCGATCCGCAGTAGGTGCGCCTCCGGGGAGGCAACGGCTTGTATCGGCCAGGAAAGAATTGACCCAATCAGCGTGACGATGGCAAGGAGAATTCGAAGCGCGCGTCCAGACATCATAAAGTCGGTCCTTTGCGTAACCACTGTGGGCTAACGAGGATTCGAAACGCTAAACCAGATGTACGGCGACGGAGAATCCGCCGAAGCGGAGGGTATCACCCTGCTCGAGGGGACGATGTTCGCCCGGTTCGAGGCGCCGCTCGTTGACGTAGGTGCCGTTCGTGCTGCCGAGGTCCTCGACCTTGAGCCGACCAGGTCGCGCTGCGGCATAAATTGTGGCGTGACGCGAAGAGGTCGTTGGATGGTCGATTTCGAGACCCAGACCAGGTCCGGACTCTTTGCGCCCGATGATGGTCGAGCCTTGATGGATGGGCCAGAATTCACCCAGTGGATTGGTGTCGAACGTGACCAGGAATGCAGCTAACGTTTTGGGTGCGTTGGCGGGGACCTGGTCCGCCTCGAGCGGCGAGATGACCGCCGAAGCTGCCGTCGGCACGACGGGCGGTTCAGCGGTTTCAGGCACCGTGGGAGAGAGGGATGGGGATTCCGGCGCCGCCGTGGGCAAAGGTGCGGGTTGGCCCCAAACGGGGGCAATTGGAACGGGTGCTGGTGCGCCCCAAGGTGGAGCCCCATAGGGATTGGAGTAGCCTGGCTGTGCTGCTTCCGCAGGCAGGGGCATTACCGCAGCCTGTGGCGCTGCTGGGTAGCCTGGCGGCGCTGCTGGGTAGCCTGGCTGTGGGTAACCTGGCGGCGCTGCTGGGTAGCCCTGCTGCGGGGCAGGGGCGTACTGTTGCTGAATGCCAGGCTGGGAGGGCGCGCCGTAGCCGGCTTGCGGGGTCGGCTGATGTTGCTGCTGGGGGGCGCCCCATTGCGCAGCGGGCTGAGCAGGTGGTGGAGCTGGGCCCCAGTTCTGCGGCACGGGCTGCTGCGGGCTTGCTGGGGCGCCCCAAGCGGGCTGACCCCATGCGGGTTGGGGCATCGCGGGCGGTGCCTGTGCCGCCATCAGGGGTGCCCCACATGCTGCACAGAATTTTGCTGCGGCGTCGTTCTTGTAGCCGCAACGGGCGCATTCGATCATCGAATCCTCCGCAATCCTTCGCCGCAATTCCTTGCCACCATTGCTTGCCACCGTTCCTCGCCACAACCCTTTGCGGCCGTCTTCAATGCCGCTCGGAGCTCAACGCGCGGGCGGCGTCGGCCAGCATACCCTTTTGTCCTCCCGACGAAATAGCTTTTCACCAATGCAAACACGGCAGAGAGTGGCAAAAGCCACCCGCTGCCGTGTTCATTCCGCTCAGGTCGACCGATTGCGGCCCGGGGATCAGCTGTCTTTTATGTCCTTGACGCGGGCGGCCTTGCCGCGCAGCTCGCGCAAGTACAGAAGCTTGGCTCGGCGCACGACACCGCGAGACACGATGTCGATGTGGTCGATACGCGGTGAGTGCTGAGCAAAGACGCGTTCGACGCCGATGTTGAAGCTGACTTTGCGCACAGTAAACGTACTTGACACACCTGAACGGTGGCGCTTGATGACGATTCCCTTGAACACCTGGACGCGCAGCTTGTCGCCCTCGACGATCTTGTAGTGGACCGCCACCGTGTCGCCGACCCGAAATTCGGGCAGGTCCGTGCGCAGTGAGGCGTTGTCGAGCGTGGCAATCTTGGTCAAGTTCATGGACATGATCGTTTGGTCCTGCAGGCTCCGGCGGAGCGAGGGAGCGGGATTATGCACTCCATTTGGCTAACGTCAACGCGAAGCCGACGGTACGGCCCGAGCTCCAGTGATTACGTGGAACTGCGGGTGGCAGCGGACTGTTTGACCGGCCAATACAGTCGATCGCGATGGCATCACCACAATGCCTTGACGAGTCGTCAGTCTAGGGCTAATCCCCGCTCCCCATGGCCGGCCCCTGGCTCGGCGTGACAGACTGAAAGACAGGAGCTCCTACGATGAACCAGTACCCCGGTGTCATTGGCCGCAAGCTGGGTATGACGCAGATTTTCACCGACGACGGCACCGTTTTACCGTGCACCGTCATCGAGGCCCGCTCCGTGGTCGTTGGCAAACGCACGCAGGAGAAAGACGGCTACGACGCATTGATCCTCGGATACGGGGACAAGCGCGAGAAGCTCATTTCTCGGGCGTTGGCGGGTCAGTTCAAGAAAGCAAACGTGACGCCGAAGCGCACACTCAAAGAGTTTCGCTGCGCAGCGGACGTCGTGAGCCGCTACGAAGTCGGACAGTCCGTGAAGCTCGACGAGGTATTCTCGGTCGGTCAATTCGTGGATGTTCGCGGAGTGTCGCGTGGTAACGGGTTCACTGGCGTGATGCGGCGCCACAACTTCGCGGGCAACGTGCGGACGCACGGTACTCACGAGTACGAACGCCATGGCGGATCCATCGGCACGAACATGACTCCCGGTCGAACGTATCCGGGCAAGTCGATGCCGGGCCAGCATGGCAACAAGAATGTCACCATCCTTAGCCAACCGGTCGTAAAGATCGTCGTGGAAGAGGATCTCATCCTGATTCAGGGTGGCGTGCCAGGCGCCCCCAACACGATCCTTGCGGTCCGTGGCGCCAACAAGAAGCGCGGCGGCCTGCCAAAGGTCGGCTAAACACTGGTTAATCGCTAGCATGAGGCCTTGCCCTCCTTCGGGGGGCAGGGCGTTGGATCCACCCAATGGCGTTCGAGCCGATTCGCGTGGCTTGGCCCAGTGAGCGGCTTATTCATGTCGACGATCATGTGTTGGTCGTCGACAAGCCGCGTGGCTTGCCCGTTCACGGTGGCAGTCCAGATTTTGACGACGTGGTGACGCGGCTGGCGCGTTGGCTCGCGGAACACGGTGAGTCCGAGTACTTATCTGTCCACAGTCGGCTCGACAAAGAAGTGTCAGGGGTGATGGTTTTCGGGCGAATGGCTGCCGAAAATCAGGCGATAGCTCGCGAGTTCGAGTCGCGCGCCATCGTCAAGCGCTACCTTGCTGTGGTGCGCGATGCTGGCCTTCCCGCGCGGTTCGAGCTGCGTGATCGACTGCAGCCGAGTGAGAACGGTCCAACGCGGATTGTCTCGTCGGGTGGGGTGGAGGCGATCACCGAGGGCACCGTGCGTGCCCGAAGGCACGGTCGAGCATTGGTCGAACTGCAACCGAAGACCGGGCGTCGCCATCAGCTTCGAGTACAGCTGGCACATCGCGGGGCCGCCATTTGTGGCGATTTGCTGTATCAGGGCGACAGTGCTTCGCGTTTGATGCTGCACGCCGTCGAGGTCGAGTCGCAAGCCCTCGGTTGGCATTTCGCCTCTGAAGCGCCAGAGGAGTTCGCTGATTTTGCATTGGCTGAGTCCCTCGGCTCAGCGCGCCACTTGCGGCGTATGCTGTTCGATGCGGCATGGCTGCGAGAGCCACTCTTTCGCGGCAGCGACGTGATGCGGCTCGTCAATGCCGATGGGGATGGCACTTCTGGCGTCGCGGTTGATAGGTACGGCGATTGGGCGGTCATCGAACTGTTCACTGACGAGGCTATTTCGCGCAGACGCGAATTGTGCGAAGGCCTGCTCGAGCTCGGCGCTCGAGGCGTCTACGCCAAGTGCCGTGTGCGTCGTGATCTACGGCGCGAGAATGTCGAGGAGCTTGCCCCCAGCGTGCCCGACGTGGGCGAAGCAGCACCCGAAGCCATGGTCGTCAATGAGCAGGGCGTATCTTTCGAAGTGCGTCTTGGTGATGGCTGGGACGTCGGGCTCTACCTGGACCAACGTGAGAACCGGCGCCGAGTCATGGGTATGGCGAAGGGGCGAGCGGTGCTGAATCTATTCGGGTATACGGCGTCCTTCAGTGTTGCCGCGGCGATGGGCGGGGCACGTCGCACGGTGACGGTCGACATCTCGGGCCGTGCCCTTGAGCGCGCCCGACGCAACTTCGAACTCGCGCAGATTGCGCCGGGTAACGAGCATCAATTCGTGCGTGAGGACGCCGTCGAATGGGTTGAGCGGGCCTGCCGCGCGCAGCAGCGATATGACCTGGTGATCCTCGATCCCCCGAGTTTTGCCACGACCGGGCGGGGGCGTGTATTTCGGCTCGAAGATCGTTGGGACCAGCTGCTCACGGGGGCGCTGCGGCTGCTCAATCCGCTGGGACAGATGCTCGTGATATCGCACGAACGCGCAGCGGGTCCCAAATCGCTGCGCCGCCGGATCCAACGCGCTGCCGAACATTTGGGCTTCGCGCCTCCTGCGGTGCGCGATATCTCCTCGGCGGTAGACGCACCGCCCGGACCCGGCGGACCTTGGCCCAGTTTCGGGCTCTGGGTAGCTTTGCGCGCGTAGTTGTGGAGCTTTTTAATCGCAACGACGGAGCCATCGTCCGGTAACATCCGTGACCGCGATGGATCGACCAGAAGAAACAGACGAGACCGTCGGCCCATGACCAGACGCAACCCCTATGTTGGAGATCATCGGACCAAGCTTGCCAAGGCCCAGGGCTACCCGGCAAGGAGTGTGTTCAAGCTGGAGGAGATCGATCGGCGCGTCGGCCTTTTTCGCGGGGTCAAGCGGGTTCTCGATCTCGGTGCGGCACCCGGCTCTTGGAGCCTCTATGCGTCCGGTCGCGTTCCTGCCGATGGTAGGATCTTGGCGATGGATCTAAAGCCTATCACTCAGGTTTTCCCGCCCAACGTCACGGTGGTCATCGGCGATGCACTGAGCCTGGAAAACGAGGTGCTTGCGCAATTTGCACCGTACGACCTCGTTCTGAGCGACATGGCTCCGAATACCAGCGGCCAGAAGAACATGGATCAACTGCGAAGCTACGGGTTGTTCGAGCGAGCCGTCGAAGTGGCTCTGGCATTGGGGCGACCTGGCAGCGCATTCGTCGGCAAACTCTTCATGAGCGGCGAATTCGAGAAGGCGCGCGCGCTACTCGGGCAGTCCTTCGACACGGTGCGAGTGCTTCGGCCCGAAGGCACGAGGCAGCAGAGTTCGGAGCTATTCCTCGTCGGACAGGGCTTGCGGCACCCAGGGGGTGAACAGGGAGCGCTGAAGTCTAGGAGCGTACCCGGTTCCGAGCCCGTGGACAGGTAGCTCGGCAGGCTTTGGCCCAAGGGAACAAAGTCCACCCAAACGCGTAGCAAGGCGCGCAGTTTCTCTTGACGGAGGCCAGGGTAAAGAGTTTAGGTGGCCCCACGGGGAAACCGCCCGTTTGGCGCTCGGCGCCAGGGAGTCCAAGATGCAGACACCGAAGAAGCCCAGTAGGAGAGGGACGGTCCTTTATCGGACCGCCGCGCTAGGGGTCGCGCTAGGCCTCGTCGGCTGTGGAGGCCAAGTCCAGTTCGCCGGTAAGACGGCGATGCCCATTTCTGGAGAGTTGCCACCACCGCCGCCGCCGCCGCCGCCGCCGCCACCACCTCCGCCCGAACCACCAAAGGCGCCACCGCGCGTGGAGATCAAAGGCAACCAGATCGAGATCCACGAGAAGGTGCAGTTCGAGCACGACAAGGCGACTATCAAGGAGGTATCGTTCGGCCTACTTGATGATGTCGTCAAGATCATCAAAGAGAACGCTCACATCAAGAAGATCCAAATCGAAGGTCACGCGAGCGCCGAGGGGGATGCCAAGCATAACCTCAAGCTGAGTGACAGTCGCGCCAAGGCCGTGAAGAAGTACTTGGTCGATCACGGCATTGCCGACGCCGCGCTAGTGGCCAAGGGCTTCGGCAAGTCCAAGCCGCTCATCGAGGAGAAGACCGAAGAGGATCGCGAGAAGAACCGTCGCGTCGAGTTCAACATCGTCGAGCAAGACGTGACGAAGAAGAAGGTCGAGATCGATCCGACCACGGGCAAGGAGCGCGTGCTGGAAGAGACCAAGCAGACCGTGACCAAGCCCACGGAAGAAGCGCCAGCAGCGGATGCCAAGAAAGACGCGAAAGCGGATCCGAAGAAGGACGCAAAAGCCGACACCAAGAAGGTGGAAGCCAAGGCCGATCTGAAGGCAACGACCAAAACCGACGTCAAGGCGCCAGTCAAGGTTGACACCAAAGCTGCTGTCACGACGAAGCCGGCTGACACCAAGACACCCGCAGCCGATCCGAAGAAGGCAGCAGATCCCAAGAAGGCTCCAACCACTCCGGTTGCCAAGTGAGCTGGCTCAGAGGAGAGACTACAATGAAGAAGTCCTTGATTTCCCTTGCTCTCGTCTCGCTCGCTGCCTTGTCTGCGGGCTGTTCCTTTGCGGCGCGTTCTCCCGAGATGTACGCCGCTGACACGCAGAAAGTCCTCGAGTCGAAGACGGCTGACATCAAGAAATGTTACGACGACGCCTTGAAGACCAAGCAGGATCTCGTTGGTCGTGTGACAGTCAAGTTCACCGTCAAGAACGAGACCGGCGAACTTACGGGTGTTCAGCTCGATCCCGCCAACACGAATGCCCCGGAACCGTTGCCCGGTTGCGTGGTGGCCGCGTTGCAAGGGTTGAAGCTGAATCCACCGGATGAGAAGGAAGGCCTCGCCACCTTCTCCTGGGAGTTCCAGTCTGCTCCGGCCGGTGCAGCACCGGCTGCAGCACCCGCTGCGCCCGCTGCGCCCGCCGCTGCAGCGCCTGCTGCTGCTGGCGGCTTGTCACTGGGTGCTTCAACTACCGCGAAGTAGCCAACGCCGGGCTCGTCATTGAGCCCCATCGAATCCCCTGTCTCCGTGGGTCATGCCTCGGGGCAGGGGATTTGTCGTTACTTGACTCTACTATTGCCGAAGACGCATACTGCCGGCTGATTTGTTTTCGTGTTGCGAGCGTCGGGGACAGCGCAAGGCGAAGTGCGCGTGTCGGTGCGTGAGCTGAGTTGAGGTATGTCGATGAAGCCTAGTCGAAAACCAACGAATGCCAGGGCGGGCGGGCAAACCTTTGCCAGGTTGCTGCGGTGGGGGGTGCTTCTGGCCGTCCTGCAGTCCGCCGAGCCTGCAGCTGCGGCCACTCCCATTGCCGTTAAAGGGCGTGAGCTGCACACGCTGACGTTTGCGAAGTTGGTCGTCAAGCCTAAGGGCACGTACAAGATCAGTGTCGCTGACGATCAGTTCAACCTGCTCATGCTCGAGGAATTGCGAAAGGTTGGATACAACGTGCTCGGCGGTGAAGAAGCAGTATTCACGCGAGACGAATCCTCCAAAGCGCGCCTGGCCCTCGGAGGGACGTTGCAGGAACTCGACTGCTATGACGTGCGCTCCAGTGCGACCGATGCGCAGTGTGACATCGGGGTGGCTTGGGAATTGTACGACCGTCACGAGGGGCGAGTGATCTACAAGACGCTGACCAGAAATCGCCAGCGGGTGACCGTGACGGATCAACGTATTGAAAGAGACAGTCGAGCGCTCCTCGTCGGTGCACTACGGTCGCTTCTGTCTCGAGATAGATTCGTGAAGGCAATCACGAAGTCGGCCGACACCAACGACGAACACAAGTTCACACCAGCAACGTTTGCTCAATGCAAGCTGCCAGCGGCCAAGCTTCCCTCCGAACTTGAGTCAGTCCTAGATGCTGCAGTTGTGGTCCGGGTTGGCGACGTGACTGGAGCTGGCTTCTTCATCTCGCCGGATGGCTACCTGCTTACGGCAAACCATGTCGTTGAAGGTGCGCAAACCGTCAAGCTGGGCCTGCATTCGGGTGGCACCGTCGAAGCCACCGTCGTTCGGCGCCTGAGATCGAGTGACGTCGCGTTACTTAGGGTCAAAGCCAAGTCGCCCAGGTGCTTGCCCATCGCAACGACCCAATCACTGGCGGGCACAGAGCTATACGTCATTGGTTCGCCAGCAGGAGAGGATTTGGCTTTCTCGACGACCCGCGGGATCGTCAGCGGCAAGCGTGAGGTCGACGGAACTGCCTTCATTCAAACGGACGCCAG
Organism: uncultured Polyangiaceae bacterium; assembly: GCA_964454965.1. GTDB lineage: Bacteria > Myxococcota_A > Polyangia > Polyangiales > Polyangiaceae > FEN-1139. The sequence goes on from CAYVXY010000013.1 coordinate 96,063, forward strand.
CATCAACGCAGGCAATAGCGGGGGGCCGTTCGTCAATGCCAACGGAGAGGTCGTAGCATTGGCCAGTTGGAAAGTGGCCGCCAAGGGCGTCGAGGGCCTTGGGTTTGGTGTCACCATTGCCGCTGCGCTCCAGACCCTCGAGATTTCGCCCGGGGAGCAAACCACCATCGGGGCAACTGAACTGTCCGAAGCGGGTGCAGCTGCCAGTCTAGTTCTCGACCAAGACGATGCGCCACTCCCTGCATTGGGCGATAGCGGTACTGCTGCCGACGCTCGCAGCGGGAGCACTAGCCTCGGTCGACCGATTTGGCTTGCGACTTCGTTGGCAGCGCTTGCTGGTGGTACGGCCTACGGTTTGCTTACCTACTCGCAATACAAGGACGGCATGCGTGCCGATGAGCTGCGGCCCCTGCAGACGAAGAACGCCATCGGCTGGGGCATTGCCATCGCTGGCGGCGCTAGCCTCGTTGGCTATTTCCTGACGGGGCCATCTAAACCGGCCAAAGAACGAACAGGAACCCAGGCGTCGGTAGGCGTTGGGTTCTCGAGCATTTTCGTACAAGGGAACTTCTGAGAGACGGTACCGACACCCTGTGTCGCGCTAGTTGAAGAACGTCGAGCGGAAGGATACGACTCGAAGCTCGCCAGCGGAGGCTGACGTATCCCGCACGGAATAGCTGAGCAGTGGCAAGCCGTCCTTACCTAGCACCGCATCGAGCCCCGCACCCAGCTCCCTCACGGTATCCACGGAATAGCTCTTCACGTTGGTGCAAGTAGCGTCGAGACAGCGCAGGATCGTGATTTGAGTGGTGTTGGACATATACACCACCCATGGCAGCCCGTGCGCGTCGACAAGCAGCTTTACCGCGTGCTGGAAGCCGGCCAGGCCGAGGTTCAGCTCTGTCTTGCCAAGCGAGGAGGAACTAGCCGATGAGCACTGCTGATCGTGGCAGTGAGCGAGGAACACCTCCTTCTCCGTATAGTAGGCGACCAGTGGGTTGCCGTCTGCCCCAGCGGCGATCGAGGTGAAGGTATCGTGTGCCCAGGACCCTCCGACCTGAGCAATCGCGCTTGTGGTCGTCATGGCGCACTTCGGGTCGCCGCAATGGACGATCTCTAGCCAAAAGTCGTTTGATCCAGTTCCGTTCACAATGGCGCTGAAGACAGGGTTGCCATCCGTGCCAATCGTCATGGAACTAGCCACGCAACTCCTCTCAATGCGTTCGATGAACCTCGATGTCGCGCTGGAGCAGTCGGCAGTGTCACAATGCAGAACTCCGAGAAATTTGGCGTCGTAGTATGCAAAGGCGACCAGCGGTAACCCGTCAGTGCCAATGGCAAGGTGCGTTGCGCCAATCCAGGATAGCCCGCTGACGAGACTCGGCTCGGGGAACGTCACGTCCTTGCAATCCATGGTTTTGCAGCGAGACACCATTAGGCGAGGTAGGAGGGAATCGCTGATATCCCAAGCGAAGGTGACGAGAGGGAGATTCTGAGAGAAGATAATGTCCGGATACCTCGTAACGGCCGCTGTCGGAGGGAGGTCCACCGGTGCCGAGAACGTGGAACAGGTCCGGTTCGTGCACCGTGCGTACCTGACCACGCTATTTCCGCTATTTCCGCTGTTCTTCACGTAGACGATGCTCGCTAGGCCATCGCTGTCCAGCGCCATGGCCGGCGCGGCCTCGCTAAGCGATACTGTGGCATCCGGAGTGCTTTCGATCGTGGTCGTTGCGACGTTGCAGTTTTCGCCCCCCCAGCCAGCGACGCAGCTGTCGCAGTTTGCAGTATCGAATCCATCGGGGCAGCTCAAGCAGTTGACTCCGGTCCAATGCGCCCCGCAGCCACCGCCACCCCCCTGACCGGCGGTGCCGCCTTGCGACGACCCAGTGCCGCCTTGCGACGACCCGGTGCCGCTTTCAGGGAAAGGCTCCTTGAACAGCAGACATCCGGATTCACTGTTGAGGGCCAGCGTCATGAGCGCAAACGGAACAATGCTCTTCATCAAAGTACTCACTCGAAGAGACCACCAACAAATACTGCACGGTAGCGGGAAAGCCCCCCACGACTACCTATGCACGAATGCATGGTTGCGTTCAACAGGTTCGAGGGCGGACATGGACGATTCGGTGGCCGCGACGACCTAGCCAGGGCGCTCTGCGACGGGGATTTCGCGTCCCGATCCCGCTGTGTAGACCGCGCTCCGGACCCAGTGCTAGGCTCGCCACTCCCGCCAAGACTTTCGCTGGAACGCGAGAAAATTGCATCCAGTTGGATCGCAACCTAGGCGAGCTGGGCATACTGAACTACTGCACCCGGACGATTGCGCGGCGCGCCGCCACAAGCCTTTAGACCATCGACCAAGGATTCGGGCAATGACAAGACTAAGAGCATCGATCACCAGCGCTTGGATTGTGTTTTTCGTCGTGGCTTGCAGCTCGACGACCAATACGTCATCCGACCCGGGTCCGCAGAATCCACAGCAGGGAGGCGCTGGTGGCAACGCCAGCACGGGCGGCGGCGCGACAGGCCCAGTGGGCGGGAGCACGGCCAGCAGTGCGGGCGGGAACCTGACAGGCCCGGCGGGCGGAACCCAGGGAACCTCCTTGGGCGGGAGCACGTCAGGCCCGGCAGGTGGAGCCACGGGTGTGGGCGGCAACACCAGCCAGAACCAGGGTGGCGCTGGCGCTACCGGCACCGGCGGCAGCTCAAGCAAGGGCGGCGCTACCGGCACCGGCGGTGTCACCAGCCAGAATCAGGGTGGTGCTGGCGCTACCGGCAGCGGCGGCAACTCAAGCAAGGGCGGCGCCACCGGCACCGGTGGCAATACCAATCAAGGCGGGAGCGCAACAGCTGTGGGTGGTGCCAGCGGTAGTGCAACCGGCGGCGCGGTCACGTCCACGGGTGGTGCGTCCGCCGTCACTGAACCGAAGTTGATCACTTCCGGTAAGAACGCCTACTGGCAAACTGGGACCTTGACCGTGGTGACGACCGGGACGGCGGATGTGACCGTCAACGATAGCTCCGTGGCGCAGACCTGGAATGGCATTGGTGGAACCTTCAACGAGAAGGGCTGGGAGGTCCTCGCCTTGCTCGGCGCGACCGATAGGGACAAGGCAATGAAGCTCTTGTTCCACGACGTGGAAGGAGCACGGTTCGCGTACGGCCGCGTCCCGATTGGGGCCAGCGACTACGCGGTAAGCCGTTACACCCTTGCCGAGACGGCCGACGACTACACCATGACGAGCTTCTCCATTGCGCGGGACAAGGAGAAACTGATCCCCTACATCAAGGCGGCGTTGGCGATTAAGCCCGACGTCCACCTTTGGGCGAGCCCCTGGACGCCTCCGCCCTGGATGAAGGACAACAACGCCGCGGATGGCGGAAACATGAAGGACGACGCGCAGGTCCTAACAGCACATGCGCTCTATCTCGCCAAGTTTGTCGAAGAGTACAAAAAAGAGAACATCACCATTGAGGCGATTCATCCTCAGAACGAGCCAGGCTACGAGACGAGGTATCCAAGCTGTCTCTGGACAGCAGCGCTGATGAACAAATTCATCGGCACGTACCTGGGGCCAACCTTCGCGACCCGGGGCCTCACCGCTGAGATCTACCTCGGTACCATGTCCAACGCTGACGCCGGCAAAGACGGCACGATCCTCTCCACCGTGACGGCTGACTCCAACACGATGAAGTACGTCAAGGGCTTTGGTTTGCAGTGGAACATGATAAGCAGCGTATCTGGCCTGAAATCGCGCAATTTACCCATTGTTCAGACAGAACACAAATGCGGCAACTACCCCTGGAACCCCGCCGGTTTGCCGGCATTCAACGCGGACACGGCAGCGAATGACCACGCCTACGGCGTGGAGAGCTGGGGCTACATCAAGGAATGGATCAATGCCGGGGTGAACTCGTACAGCGCTTGGAACATGGTGCTGGACACGGCCGGCAAGAACCTGGATCCACAGCGGCCCTGGCCACAGAACGCGCTACTGACAGTCAACACCACCACCAAGACGCTGAACGTGACTCCGGCCTATTACGTCTTCCGCCATGTCTCCCAATACGTCGATCCCGGAGCCAAGGTGGTTGGGACAAGCGGCGGCGACGCGCTGGCCTTCAAGAACCCTGACGGTACCATCGTCACGGTCCTATACAATTCCGGTACCTCAGCGAAGACGACGATTCTCTCGGTCGCCGGCAAGAAGGTGCAGTTCAGCATTCCTGCCGATGGCTGGGCAACCGTCAACGCGCCGTGAGGGCATCGCGACTCCATCTCAGAACACGCGCTCCACACGTCCAATCACGTCCACCAACGGCACTGGGCCATGCAAGCGGCTGTCTTCCGACTGGTGTCGATTGTCACCCAACACGAAGCAATTTCCATTGGGGACCCTCTGTGAGGCAAATGTCGTTGGTACGGTCTTCTGTGGGTCAATGGGACCTAGAAGAACGCGGTAGTGTGCTTCCCCATTGCCTTCGATGAATTCCTTACTTTGGGTACCCGATAGGCTGCCGTCTAGGTAGTCGAGTCGCCGACCATTGATCATGAGTTCGTCGTCACGCATCTCAACTAGGTCACCAGGCAGCGCGATCACACGCTTAATGTACCGGCTCTGTCGCGCATTGGGGTTCGTGAATACGACGAGATCCCCGCGCGCTAGCGCGTGGTGGCGATAGACGAGCTTGTTCACGAGCACGCGGGAACCAGGCTGGATATTCGGGAGCATCGAGCGGCTGGGCACGCGGAATACTTCCGCGACGTTTGCCCGAATCGCCATTGTCCAGGCAAGTGCGTTGGGCAGCGCGAGCAGCCCGATGAGCAGGTAGAGGTAAGTTGGGTGAGCCCGGCGCGGCAACGGCTCGTAGGCGAGAGCACGTGCAGTTCGGTAGGCCCAACCGGATGCTGCGAGGCACAAGACGCACCACGGCGAGGCGACGAGGGCCACGCTGCCAAGGGATGGCAGGCCTGCCACGACGGCCAGGGTCGCAAGTGATCCCAAGGCGACATGGGCAACCACCAGAGCTAGCCCCGTCACCATTCGATCGAGATAGACGTGACCGAGGCCGGGGACGACCAGAGATAGCAGTGCTGCAGCTGTGGGGCTGCGGGGCACGACCTCGTGAGCGGCTAGGTGTGTCTTCATTGGGCCACTCCGGTCAGAGTACAGAGTAGAACGCCAATTGCCGTGGCCTGGCCCATGGCTACGAGCAGCAGCCCGGCCGCGAGCGCCAACGCGGACAGCCAAGTGGTTGGGCGCGAGCGGCGCTGGTGGCTGAGTGAGCCATGGACGACCCGCAGTGTGCGCGAGGCGAAGTCCGCTGGGACGTCGGCCTCACGGCGCTTCTGCAGCCATTGCATGTAGATGTCTAGTTGGTTCATGGTTCGTTCTCGCTGGCGGAAATTGCAGCAATCAGTGCAGCTCTGGCGCGGCTCAGCCGTGAGCGAATGGTCGAGTGAGTGCAACCCTCGACTTCGGCAATGTGTTCGGCGGTTAGCCCCAGCAGTTCTGCGAGCACGAAGGTCGTGTGTTGCTCATCCGGTAGGGCTCGCAGGGCACGGTCGAGCTTTCGTTCGAGGCGCGTACAGACCAAATCATCTGCAGGGTTGCTATCGGTCTGCATTGCAGGCAGCTCTTCGAGGAGTATTGGGCTGCGCTTCTTCTTGGCATTGATGCCATGGTGCTTGGCGATAGAGTAAAGCCAGCTCGAGAAGCGTCCGCGTGACGTCTCGAAGCTCTCTAGGCCGACGAAGGCGGCCAAGAAGACGTCTTGGGCTAGCTCCTCGACGGTGGCCTGATTCTGAACCAGGTTGCGTAAGAGTCGAAACACCTGAGCCTCGTAGCGGCAGACCAAGATACCGAACGCGTCCGCATCACCTTGGTGAACGCGCAAGACGACCGCTGCGTCGTCGCATTCGTCGAGACGGGGCTGGGCGTTCAGGGGCACGCTGAGTACTACAACCGGGCCCCGGAATTGTTGCAACGTCGAGCGCGGTTCTCGAGATACCGAGTTGGCCGGCGCTAGGGTCGGCGCACGCAGGCTGTCCTTTGGATTACGGCTGGTTGGCGAGTTCTGTTGAGACCGAGGTAAAGCGGAGATCGATGAATTCCTCGATATCGACCCGTTCCTCGTCGAGTTGAGCCAGCGCATCAGGTAGGGCTGCCGCGCTAGCGATTTGGGAGAACTTCGAGACCATGGACAATAGGTAGTCCTTGGCAAGATAGCTCGAAAGCGCTTGGCGGTAGCGAGCCACGTAGGCACTGCGGTAGCTCGGGACCTTCATCATGCGGGTGATGAGCGGTCGCGCAGTCCCTTCGGCGGCTTGCCGACCTTTGTATTCGACGAACTTGTCAAACTGATAGAACACCGAGGCATCGGTGCCCATGGGATTGAGGGAGAACTTGAACGACTGAAAAGTGGCGTCCATGTCCCAAGGGATAAAAACCCACTTGCCCGTGGCTGGGACCTGATAGAGCCAGAAATTCTTAGGCCGTTGTGGATAGCTGTCCCAGTGGGACATGAAGTTGGCAACGACGAGGTAGCCGATGAATTTGTCGACGTCGAAGCTGCGGCTCAAGAAGGCCTCGAAGTCCGCATCGGGGGTTTGGTTCAGCCCGGCGATGAAGCTGCGCAGAGTCGAGTAGTCCGTAGCCTTCACGGGGTCGTCGTTGTTGGTTTTCTTGCGGTAATGCATGGCATAGTCCAGGTCGGTATCGCCAAGGACCTCGAGCGTCGCAAAATAGGGCGTTTCGTCCGGAATATCGTAACCGGCCTTGTATAGATCCCCCTCGTTGTCACCGAACGCGTCGAGCAGCCAGGTCTTGTCGTCGGGATCTGCGTACTCCAGGTAGAGGCCATGTGTCTCACCATTGACGCGCAGTACGACGTGGCGCGCAGATGGCAGCTTGACGGAAGCAAGGCGCATCAACCAGTACGCGAGTCGCTGCCGAACGTGGGTCTCGTAGGTAAAGTTCCACTCGCGCCGATTCTGATACGCTCGGTCTTTAGCGAACTTCAGCTTCCAGTTTCTTTGGATGGCTTGATATTCTATGAGCGTCTGAAGCGCGTAGGCGCCGCGATAGTTTACGTCGATGGGATCGTAGCGCACACTACTAGCATCCACGAACGCACCCGGCACATCCGGCGCATTGAATGGATCGGCATCGAGGGTTGGAATTGCCGTAGATGCGAGCTCGAGATTGAGCGTGACTGACGGAGCCGGCGTTGCATTCAGATCGAGGTTATCCACTGGCTCGACGTAGGAAGCTCCAGCAGATGTGACGCCGCCACGTGAAGTCGTGGTCGATGTCGAGCCATTGCCACCGGTAGTGACGGGATACGTCGTGGTTCCACCAGTGCCAGCATTGTCCGTCCTAGCTCCATTGCTGCCGCTACATCCGAGAACGATGAGACTTGTGACCCAAGATACGAAGGACAAGTTGCTGCGTCGAATAGGCATTAGGCAATACCTCGCAAGTGGGGTTGGCGACGGCTTCACCGCCAGCTGTGCCAAACAGAAACCGTGGCGCACTTGGCGCCGTGCGGCAACGTTTCTTTTGCTGCAATTACAGCTACATAGGTACACCTTTGGGGTCATCCCCGTACCAGCCCTGTCGGTATGTCGCCGACGCGTACGTCGTTGATTGTGCGGAGTATTGGCCGCTGGGAGGTCGTTCTGACTCGGGGTCAAACAAGTGAGCAACGCCAGTGGCCGGGAACTTTTTGGCTTTGCGGCTGTCTGGGTCGATTCCAATGTCAGCCCCTCCGAATTGGGACCCTCCCGCTCCGCCGCGAGTCAGCCCAAGCATTGCCTCGAAACACGCGGAGCTGCCGGAACAGGGGCTGCTGCCGGATCTACTCTACCCGATCCCTTTCTGTCGTATCGATCGCGAACAGACCCGTATTGCGATGGTGCTGGCGTTTTCAGGGGGCGTTTCCGGTGGACTATTCACCGACGCACTCGACCGGGCGAGCATCGCTCCCTCGACGTGGGATCCAAACTGTTACGCGCGGGATGTCTTTCTTGCCGAGTTCGTCGCCAAATGCTTCAAGATCCAGATTGGCCAGAACGATTGCGTTCTGGCTACCTCGGCGCTGGTCAAGCTGCTCGCACATCCCCCTGCGGATCCGGCAATCGTCCATTACCGGCGCAACATCCTCTCGCAGATCGCCCAGTCGCCCGAACTGCGCCGCGCACTCGAGCAACTGTACCTGCGGCTGCGCCGCTTGCGCACCAGACTCGAGGCTGCGACTGGCGTGGGTCGATTCGACGCGCAACGACGCCAACTTGACATCCTGCAACTCTTGAAGGAACTGATTGACGCCATGGCAGGCTCGAGGCTTGCGCGGTTGGCAGCATTTGGTCAAAGGATAGTCGGAACGGAACCCTATCGGTCGCTGACCGACTTGCTCAGATACGACGAGCATCTAGCCACGCTCGATTTAAAGGTTCGCGTTGGTGCTGACGGTAGCATCCGGGGATTTCAAATCGTGTCCGTGCAAGAGAACGATGCGAACCCGTTCGTCACGTCGCCCTGGCGTCGCTGGCTTACCAAGGCAGAGCTCTTCGCGCGCGGGTTCCATTTCAGTGATGGCGAGGTGATGGCGCGGCTCATCGACGCGGTGTTCGACGGACTCCAGGAGGAGCTCAGTCCGCTGGTGCAACTGCTGGGGGATCTCGAGTTTTACCTCGGCGCCATGGGCTTTCTCGATCTGACGCGCGAGGCTGGCCTCGAGCTTTGCTTTCCGGAGCTCGTCAGTCCGGATCGCCCGCGACGGTTGCAGGGGTTCTTCAACCCATTGCTTTTTGCGCAGAGCAGCAAAGTGGTGCCCTGTACGCTCGAAATCGATCGGCATGACGCGACCGTCTTGGTCACAGGTCCCAATTCAGGCGGCAAGACACGCCTGCTGCAGGGACTTGGCTTGGCCCAGCTGCTGGCACAATCTGGGCTTTTCGTACCCGCAAAGTCGGCAAGCATGTCCCTGGCGTCGGCGCTAGTGGTCTCATTGATTCAGGAAACCAAGCTCGACCAAGCCGAAGGTCGACTCGGCATGGAGCTGTTGCGGATCCGTGAGCTCTTCGAGCGTTTGCCGGCGGGTGCTATGGTCATCCTCGATGAGCTCTGTTCGGGAACCAATCCCTCCGAGGGCGAGGAGATTTTTGAACTCGTCTTGCGTATGCTGACGCGGCTTCGCCCGCAGACCTTCATTACGACCCATTTTTTGGCCTTTGCGGCGCGCTTGGAACACGAGAAAAAGATCAGTGAACTGCGGTTTCTGCAGGTTCAACTCGGCCCCGACCAACAACCAACCTACGCCTTTGCGCCGGGAGTGGCGCGCACTTCTCTGGCGGGCCAGGCAGCAGCACGTCTGGGGGTGACTGGCGCTCAACTCATGAGCCTGATCGAGCGAAATTTGGACCAGGCAAAAACGCAGACCAGAAGTCTCGGACGGTGAGCCCTGAATGTCGACGTTGCTGGTCAATCCGAAGATGGCACCTGCGCTTGCGGCGCGCATTCTTGCGAGTGTAACTGGGCGCCGCAGGCTGGTCATGACCAAGCGCTCGACGGCGCGCACCGTCTCGCTCTTGCGCATCGGGGTGGCTTTGGCGTTCGTCGCCCTCGTTGGCTCGGTACTGTTCTCGCGGCATCGAGACCGCATAGCGTTTCAGCGCGCTCAAGCAGCGCTTCTGGACCATTGGCGCACCGAAGCCGCTGCCATTGCCGCCAAGGACCAAGGCTTTGTTGAGCGGGTCGGGGCGTTACTGGCAGGCGAGGCTCGTGGCTATTCTGGCGATCTCATCGCCGCGGAGCTCCGCACGGCTGGGGCTTTGGCGTCGCTTCTTGGGCGTCCTTCCGTGTACGTTCGAGGCGCAATTGCGGCGTTCGCTGGTCCCGATGGCATCACACGGCCGGCAGCGGAATCGGGCAAGGACACGTTGTTGCTCTGTCTGCTCGATCCCCCGGCGACACTGACGGAGAAACTATTTCTCCCCAAGGCTAGGCTAGCACTAGCCGGGGGCCCGCCCGTTCAAGAGCTGACGCCGAACGTACGTCGCTTGGCGGACGCAGTAGTAGGTCTACCGTATCTGTTGCCGGTTTGGGGTGAACACGTAAAGCAGGCGAGAGACCTGCAAGCTGTGGAGCGTTTGGAGCGAGAGCTCAAGAAAGCGCCCTTGGAGGCGGCAAAGCGTGTTCTTCGCGCAGAATTGCTAATTGCGGTCTACGACGAGCCCAACGACGCGGGAGGCGTCACCGAGATGGACGGTGAGCACGCCCACAGCGTTCGTGTGGTGCTCGTCGATCTCTCGTCGAGCAAGACACTGTTGCGCTTGCGTAGGCAGGTTGATCCCAGTTGGGTGACGCCCAATCGCCGCTCGCAATACGCGCGCGAGCTTGACGGTTGCAAGTTAGCGGTGGAAGTTCGTGCGGCTGTGGGATCGTAGGCGCACTCTGCCTGCTGGGCTGGTTCTCTAGTCGCGGGACTGGTAGTAGATGCGAGGGCTGCGCACTGTGACCCCTTTCAGTGGGCCAGCTTGTTCCTCTAGTTCGCTTATCTCAGGCGCTTCGGCGAGTGCCAATAGTCTGTCGTCCTCCAACTCGCGAAAGAAGGACACTGCCTCTTCGGGGCTATCAGCAATCGCTTGACCAGAGCGGAGGAACCCGACGGCTCGCAATGCGCCGCGCAATTTGGGGTCGAGCTCGAAGTCAGCCACGACGCGAAAGAGGCGCGCTCGGTCAGAGCCGCGAGCTTGGAATTGCCGATAGTAGGTGAGCAGGCCTTCTGAACTTGGGATGGCGGATAGGGCTTCGCGAAGGTGCGCGCCAATGGCCGCCGTTGGGGCGCCGAGTTCGGTCATGGCGTCGGCCTGGGTGACGTAGAGGCCGGAAAGAAGCGCCTTTTGGGCCAAAGTCAGGTCTTCAGGGACTCGAATACCTCGGCACACCTCGAGTGCTTCGCCAGCACGCCCCGTGTCCAGCAAGGCTTGTGCTTGGACGCTCGCCCTGTGCACTTGGAGGTCTGGCAATTCAATCGATTCGACGAGTTGCAACGCTTCAGCCGAGTTGCCGCGCCGCTGCGCGAGAATTGCTTGGTTGACGCGGATGGAATCGACCAGGACATCCTCGCAGCCGAGGGCCTGCTCGTATGCCGAAGCGGCGGCTTCGTACCGCGCCTCGTCGGAATAGCAGTTACCGAGCAGTTCCCAATTGAGCCACGCCTGTGATGCGACCTTCACGCCGCGTTCGAGTACGGCAATGGCCTCCGCGCGCCTGTTTAGTCCGATATAGGCCTGTGCTGCAAGATCGAACGCACCAGAATACTTGTCTCGTTCCATCTGGGCGGCAAGATCGAGGACTTCTTCGTAGGCCTCTGCCTCGAGCAGGGCTTGGGCTCGGTCCCACAACTTGTCGACGCGTCGCCTGCGCAGGAACTTGAGCATGTGACACACTAGAAAATCGTTGCAGGGCGCTGGAGTCAAGTCGCAACTGGATGCTGATGCGGGCACCTGAGGTCAAGTGAGTGATGGATGCAAATCTCGCTCCAGACTGTTTTCACTACTTCAGGGTCGCCTGAATGTGCCGGCCAATGAGCCAGCTGCGCTCTGCTGCGCGAACTAGGGGGATTCACTTCGCGTATGTCTGGTAACATTCTCACTTTCGCCCGTAATTTCACCAATTTCCACCTTTCTGCTACCGAAGGGGGATGCCCCGCTCCGCGCGCCGAGATCTCGCCCCAACGCCCCCCGGCTTGGTCGCGCGCGTGGTCTTGATTGCGACGGCGTTGTCGCTCACGAGTTGTCCGCATCAAGGCGAGGCAGTAAGGCTGCTCGTGAGGGCCGCGATACACAATCGTCCTTCGAAGGCGACGCGCACCGTTCGCAAACTGGTGCAAGAGACAGCGTCGAACGCGGTACATCTCACCGGGCCGCAAATCGCTGCGCCACCCTATCCTGAGGAGCAAGCGGGGAGAGAGCAAGATCCGGATCCGGTTGCGTACGTGCAAGCCCATCGGCTTGCCGCGCTTAACGTCGATGGCGCTCCCACCGTCGGCGCGCCGAACTTAACCCAACCCGGCTCCCAGGAATTCCACCTTCCCGATCGGGAGCCGCCACCGACGGCCGAGCCGCTCGTCTATTCGATCGGTCGCGAAACGCAGATCTATGCCGAGCCGCGTTTCGACGCGAAGCGCATCGGGTACATGCGTTTTGGTTCTGACCTGCGTCGAACCACAGCGGAGGTATCGCGGGCTAGTTGTTCTGGTGGTTGGTTCGGCGTGCAACCGTCGGGGTTCGTATGCGCCAATGGCCGCACGGCTACGACCGATCCAAGTCATCCGCTCGTGCAGGCGCGTCTCGAGCGCCCCGACCGGATGTCGCCGCTACCTTATGCCTACACCGTGGCGCGGCGCGGCATACCGCAGCTGTATAGCTTTGTTCCGAGCGAACGGCAGCTTCCGGCAAAGTCATTTTCGAAGCGCTTGCAGTCGTCATTCGGGCATCTGCAGAGTTCGCCGCTGCCGGATTGGTGGCGCCGTCCGCGTGAAGTCTTCGGCTATCAACGCTCTAGAGACACGGCCTTACTCGGTGATGGGTTAGTTGGCGGCGGCGTTGCCTTGCTTGGGCTGCATACCGACGCGGGAATGCTTTACGGTGTCACGCCGGATCTGGAACTCGTCAACACCTTCGCCCTGGAAGCCGTCAAACCCTCGACTTTTGCTGGCAAGGCACTCAGTCACGATGAAGGACTGCCCGTCGCCTTTGCGATGAACACAACGACGTGGCTCTACCGTGGCGATCCACGTGCGACGAACCCTCTGCCGATACGGCAGCTTGCCCGGCGCGAGGCCGTGGCGTTGGCGACCGAACGGGTCACAGCGCAGGGGCAAGAGTGGCGCTGCACCAAGGACGGTCTTTGGTTACGTACGGCTGGGTTGCGCATCGTCGAAGCGAGAACCGAATGGCCCGCTTGGGCCCAAGCGGGCAAGGCGTGGGTCGATGTATCGATCAATCACCAGACGCTCGTGGCCTACGAAGGCACTCAGGTGGCCTACGTGACGCTCGTGTCGACCGGTGTCGATGGCCTCTTGGATCCTGCGACCACTAAATCGACCAAGACTGGCGTGTTTCACATTGTCTCGAAACACCTGACCGCGACGATGAACGGCGAGGATGCCGAGGGCGCCTACGAGATGCGTGAAGTGCCTTGGGTGCAGTACTTCTCCGAGGGCTACGCGCTGCACGGTGCCTATTGGCACGACGGGTTTGGGCAGCCGCGCTCGCACGGTTGTATCAACATGTCTCCGCGGGACGCCCGCTGGCTGTTCCATTTCACCAACCCGGGTTTGCCGCAAAACTGGCATGGGACCATTCCGTCGGAGCCGAGCGCGACGGTGTTTGTGCATCCGTAGAGGTTGCGATGGTCGGTGGCGCAGCTGCTAACTTTTTGGCGATCCCAAACGCGCGCTTCCCGCGGGCTCCTTTTGGGCCCAAGTTCGTCTAGTCATCATGGAACCGCCACACCGACCGCGGCGCAAACAGCCTGCCTACCCGACGCTCGTTGCCTATCTGATCAGCGCAACGGGCGTGTCCGCGTGCAAGAGCCATTCCGCAGAACCAACCGCTGGCGAGATGCAATCCGCTCATGGTTTGGACGCCGGCGCCACGGGCCAAGGCGGACACGGTGGGGCGATGCATATCGGCGTACCGCCCAATATCGGAGCGACGGCAGGTATACCTCCGGCAACGCGTGAGCCCAACGCGCGCCGGTCCCCGCACCAAGTCATGCCGGGTGGGAAGTCGCCCCCGCGCGAGCCCGATTTGCGCAATCCTAAGAACTGGATCGAGTAGCGCCGATGGATCTCTGTCTGGTGCTGGAGCACGCGTGCAATCTACGCTGCGACTACTGCTATACCGGCCAGAAGAAGCAAGCCTCGATGAGTCGTGAGACAGCCACGCGTGCCATTGATTTTGCGTTGCAGCGTGGTCCCGAGACCTTCTCATTGAGCTTCTTTGGGGGAGAACCACTGCTAAACCGCGGGGTCCTCGAGCACGCAGTGCGCTACGCCGACTCGCGTTTGAAGCAGAGTTGTTTTGGGGCCCCGTGGCTTACGATCCTTTCGACGAACGCGACACTTGTCAACGACGAGGTCGCCACCTGGCTCCGGACGCTGCCCGATTTCACTGGACTGCGTGCTCACGTATCATTGGACGGTCCCGCGTTCGTCCACGACATGCACCGCATGCATGTCGATGCTGTGGGATCCTGGGCAAAGACACGCGCCGGGATTGCGCAACTCAAGAACCTAGGGATCCCTGTATTGCCCGTGGCAACCCTTTGCCCAGATACCGCAGAATTCGCGGGGGAAATGGTCACCGAGCTGTTGGAGGTGGCCAGCAGTCGCGCTAGCATTAGCGTCAATCTGCGGGCGCATTGGACTCCACGCGATTTCGAGAAACTGCGCGTCGGGCTAGGAGCGGCGGGACGCGTCTGGGCCGAGAGTCTTCGAGCGCTCCACCCGATTGTTTTGGAACCATTTGCCGAGAAGATCCTTTCCCATAACCAGGGAGGCGCTTGTTCGAGCCGCTGCCAAATGGCGCTCGGAGAGATCGTAGTGGCTCCGAGTGGTAGGCTCTACCCCTGTGGGGAAATGGTGGGTGAGGACGTCGAGCTGCGGTACGACATCGGCGACTTGGAGCACGGATTCGATCATCGGCGCATCGCCCAGCTTCTCGAGGAGAAGGCTCGCGTGGAAGGTGTTTGCGCAGATTGCGACCTGCGCGAACGCTGCAGTAGTCATTGCGGTTGCCAACATATTGCCCTAACGGGAAAGCTGGGTACCATCACCGACACGCTCTGCCAGGTTGAAGCGGCATTCGTCGACGCGGCAGATGCCGTGGCAGAGTCGCTCTACGCCGAGGGCTGTGAAGCGTTTCTGCAGCTGTTTTACGAGACGCCGTGGCAGCTCATTCCAGGCGCCACGCTCCTGCGCTCACGACAACCACGGGTCGATTCGGAAGCGCATTGATCCCGGTCTCTGACGGGTCGGCACGCCATTTGCAATTCGTCAACTCCATGCCGAATTTATGTGCCATTCTGTGCCACGACCTCGCCCGATCTCTGAGAGGAGGGATGCTGATCGCTCTGATCGCCGCTGGATGCAATGGCGAAGACAATGCGACCCCCAATCCGGGAGCCGGAGGTGCTGCGGTCGGTGGCGCAACTACCGGCGTTGGTGGCGGCACAGCGGGGGCGACGTCGCTTCTGGACTGCTCGACGATGCGAACCTATCCGGATTGCGGGACCTGCACCAAGACGCTTGAAGCGTACTGCGTTGAGCCAATTTCTTGCCAATTGGATCGGGCAACCCTCTGCACGCGGATCTGGTTTGGATCGAATTGGGATCGGGGATGCGGCTATGTGCGCGTCAAATATTGGGGTGACGTTGGTGACCACGTCACCAGGATCTGGGAAGAAGCCAGCGGGAAGCTCGTCTACCATTGGTTCAATGGAATGCTGTCGATGGGATGCCTACCAGCGATGACCGTCGGAACCGAGCCCGCCTGCGACCAATGGCTGGACGCGTGCGGCGCTGGCGGAGCGGGTGGAGTTGCGGGCGCGGGCAGGATGTGAAACGCCACTTCCAAGTTCTGGGCCATTTGGACAATCCGATGCGACCCCGACGCTTGGACGCACCACAGGGTGGCGCATTGCTAGTGCAATCGCTTGTTGCGAGTGCAACATGGTGGCACTGTCGGTTTGGGGTAATGGCATCATTCCAAGTTAACACAGAAGCAAGAACTGCTGCGCGACATGATTGAATCCGTGCTCAATCTACCGGAGTCGATCCCTGACTTGGAGGTCCTGAACCCGGAGATCCCCAAGGACTTTCCCGCCGACAAGTCCGTTGTGCTCGACATCCGGGTTCGGCTTCACAATGGTGAACAGATAGTTGGACGGACCGGACACGCGAACGAATCCATGTGTTGGCAACGGCTGAAGGCCGAGCCGGAGGTAACCGGAAGCCGGAGAGCGTACGCTCCCGCCTAGCGAGGACGCTGCGCAATTGAAGGGTCTCGCTTCGCTTGATGTCGACAAGCGAGTCCGTTGGCGTACTTAGCAAGCACCAAGGCCAACCCAATCAAGAGCGCCACCACGCTGAGCGTCATCAATACGGCTTTTGTGATGGTGAAGACGCTCGCTAGGACTGCCACGCTATCCAGTCTTTGCGGATAGCGCAACAGGAGAACAAGAAGGCACAAGTTCTCCATCCAATCTGCGAGACCGGCGCACAATCCAAGTAGCCCAATCTGCAGCAAACGCCGATTATGCGGGAATAGGATTTGGACGAGGCAGGTCAATGCCGTGGCAAAGAACAGGGCATAGAAGAACGGGAAGGGGAAATCCTGAGGGACGATGGCGTGCAGATAGAATGCTCGACCCGCATCGCCCTGCGCAGTTAGGATGTCGTAGGCCCGTTGCGGCGAGTATCCGGACATTTCCATATCCGGGATGGTTGCACCATGCGATATTTCACTCAGCTGCGCGAGGCCATAGGGCTTGCCATTGATCAAGATGTTACTGACGATGAGCAAGAGCAGAAACAGTGCAACAACTCTTAGCGAGGCCAGCTTCCTGAGTCTACTTGTTATGGTCTGTATCACGGCAATTCCCCAATCCTTTCGTGACCGCTAGTGAGTTGGTCGCGAAACGGCACCGCCGCCACTACAATCTCGAAAGTGCAGCAGCGCCGACCTTGGCATCCTCTTGCTCAAAGTGCTCCGGCTCGGTCGTGCGTTTCGTCGCCTTAGACACAGCACTGCCACGAGCCTTGGGTCAATTTTCTAGTCTACGCCGTCGCCGTCCTTGGTGAGCTCACCAGTTAGCGAGATGTGTTGCCCGCAACCAGTTGACGCAGGAGCGACGGTTGGTTCGCGCGCACGAAAACGTCATCGCGACGAATCTACCATTCTCGAACGACGCGTCCGCCTACAACGCGCTGGGCACGATGCCGAATCCAGGCAGACGCCTTTGACAGCCTGCGGAGTCATCACTGTTCGATGACGGAGAAATGCCCCGAGACTTCTTTCGCGCGGATGCACACCAAATCCTCGACTGATGATGGTATTCATCGCGAGGCCCGGGTTCGTGTCGGCGCTCTGGCTCGTAGCCGGCCACAGCCATCGGACGGTTTGCTGTGAACCGCCTTCCACCACAAGACGAACGAGCGACGCGACGAGCCGTGCAACTCACAGGCTTGGTTCGGCCGGAGTCCTGTCGTGCTGACCTGTTGCCTTCCGCCTCGTTCGGATCGCGAGACGGCGACGCTGGTGCACCGACACTTGATCGCGTCTTCGCGCGAGGCAGGGCGAGCAGAGGGACTCATTGAAGCGGCGCGCTCAGTCAGCGAGGTGCTCGGAATCGAGATTGATGCCGCCCGCGAAAACCAGTTGGGTTCGCTCAAGTGGAGGAGCGATCGCGTTCAGGCGGCCAAATTCCCGCAACCAGAACGCGGACACTACAGCCTGATTCAGTTCGTGCACGACCGAGGGCGAGCCGAAGGCGCCAACGGTGGAGTCGTGGTTGTATGCCCCAACTTGGCCGCCTCTCGCGTCCTAATGTGCGAGAACAATGACGGCCCGACACGTCATTTCGGTGAGGCCGTTGTCGACGAGGCGCGGTTGGATTCGGCGAAGAACGCGCTTGAACGCCGGCTGCGGGCTGAGTTGCTGGAGCGGCCGACGTTACAGACACTTGAACGTGCCAGGAGCCTTGAAGGAAACGCGCTTGCGATTACATCGCCGAGGAGCGTTTTAGTGGACGACATCGATCGCGTTTCGGCGAGGTCACTCGACGAGCTGGTTCGTATCCCGCGACCAACTACTCCCCCAACACCCCATCAAGACTCGTCGCAGTGAGTACACGTTCGATGTAGCGAGCGAGAGCTGCTTCGTCGGCAGCTTCAAGGCAGCCGATGGTGACGCTATCGAGCGCTCCAAACTTGAGTTCGCTCTGTCGGCGCACCCGTTCGCGGTAGGCCGCCTGACGACCTTCCTTGCGACCCTTCTTCTCAACCTCTTCAATCCATCTTTTCGGCCAGTGTGCTCACGATGTCGTTCCTTTCTGGGATGGCCCGCTGGATCCTTTCGGCAAGCTTCTCCGGACCAAGGCTAGGAGCGAGCTTCGAAAGATAGAAGAGCTGTAGGATGGCACGCTGGCCGTTCGGGGCCGCGAGAACTGCGCGAAACAGGTGGGCCCAAGCCAACAACTCCGCGAGTATGCGGCCTTCGCGACGCCCGTCGCGCAGGAACAGAAAGGCAAGGGTTGCCGCTGGCCCCATAGCGCGAGCACGGATCTCTTCGTCACTGCAATGGCTGATGTCGTCCAGTCGCACCTCGAATTCAGGCGTAATTCTTCGCAGCTCTGCGTCGGCCAGGGTGGTCGCACCGAATAGACACTGGAAATGCGTCGGTGCCGTCCAACCAGTTGCGAAAATTCGTACGTCTGAGCCGTGGTCGCGCGCCCCAAACCCCAAGAAGGCGCCTGAGCGCTGCAACTCAGCGGAACTACCCGAGCAACTTGGCCCGTCTTAGAGAAGGACTCGCCTATGTTGACTTCGGTCCGAGGAACAGGGTGACGACCCTAGCCGACGTTCGGGAACGACTCGCAGAGTCCCTGCAGGAAAACCTAGTGGGGCCTTTCCTTTTCGTGGCCGACGATGACTCGGAGACGGAGCAAGGTTGGTGCGCAGACTACGAGTGAAGTGAAAGTCGCACTCGCCCGTACTGACAAGACATGGTTGGCTTACTGAGGAGTAGGCGGCCTGGTAGCAGGCTAACCCACAGTCGGCACCATGGCGGCTCTCAGCCGCAATTGAACCCAGCTGAACCACGCTCCCAAAGCGTGTATCGTGACGGACATGACTCGATGTAGCGTCTGGTTGCTCGGATTGTCCTCGGTCGTCATTCTGGCTTCAGTCGGTTGTAGCGACGATTCCAAGAACACCACGACCGAACCAACCGAAACGGGCGGGAGCGGACAGGGTGGCGCAGCGGCAAGCAGTGCCGGCGGCAATGCGGCGGGCAGAGCGACAGGGGGAGTGCGTGCTTTGGGCGGTGGCGGCAATGCGAACCTGGCTGGGCAAGGTGGCACTTCAGGTGGCACTCCGAGTACCGCCGGCAATTCATCGGGCACGTCGGGTGGGATTGGCGGTACGACCACCACCTCGCTGGGAGGCGGCGCGGGAGCGACAGCCAACTCGAGTTCTGGCGGCATTGCCCCAATCGCAGGCCGCACAGGTTCTGGTGGTGTTGCCGGAACTGGCGGGCGCGTAGGCTCTGGTGGCGTCGCGGGCATTGCGGGGCGCGCAAGCTCGACACTCGGTGGCGCCTCGGGGAATGTGGGCACCGCGGGGACCGCGGGGACCAATGTGACGACGGGAGTCGCGGGGCCTGCGGTTGTGCGAGCCGGGACGTACTTTGGCTTCCCCGAGCGGTTCAATCGCTACTACACGGATCGCGCTTGGCGCCCTTCGAACGTCATCTACGCCAGCCCCAACGGCACCGGCAATGGCAGTTCCCGCGCGACCCCAACCAGCGTAGCAAACGCACTAGGCCTGGCAGTGCCCGGCACGGAAGTGGTGTTGATTCGGGGCGTCTACAGTGGATGCTACGAACTCGACTCGTCGCAAAGTGGCACTTACGATAGCCCCATCGTGATCTATGGCGAGCGCAACACGGATGGCTCTCTTGGGGTCACGATCAATTGCTGCAGCACCGGACGATACACCTGCATCAACCTGGAAGCGGCCGACTACGTTGCGGTCGATGGTTTCGAGCTCGTGGGCGGCTATTACGGTGTGCGTGCCGTGGGTGCGGGGTACCCCGCCAACGAGCACCAGCGCGGGACGGCAGTATTGAACTCGGTGGGCCATGGCCAAAACCGTGACCCGTTCTTTACTGGTCAATCCGACTGGTACGTGATCGAAGCTTGCACAGGCTACGATAGTGGCAGCGGCGATGGCCATGGGATCTACCTCAGTAACGGCAGCGACTGGAACATTGCGCGCTTTAACGAGACCTACAACACGGTATCCTCGGATTTTCAGATCAATGCCGATCCGAACTCGACCTGCGCCGATGACGGGATCGCATTCACTGATCCCGAATGTGACGCTATCGCTGGAACGAGCACGACTGGTGGTCGCGGCGCGTCCGACTACATGTTGATCGATGGGAACTTCTTTCACCACAGTCTGGCGCAGGGACCCAATTTCACGTCGGTTCGGAACAGTCTCATTCGCAACAACATCTTTGCGCTTCCAGCGCGGCACGGCGCAAGCTTTTGGCAAGAGACGGACAATCCGTTGTTGGGCTCATCGCACAACGTCGTGGTTCACAATCTGTTCGTGACAGCGGTAAATAATCGGCAGGCCCTCGGCGTGACGGTCAATTCCACAGACAATCACTTCAGTCGCAACGTGTTCGTGGCGGTGACCATCACCGGCACGGCCGTTGCGGCGAACACGAGCGGCCAACTCTTGGCCACCGACGCAACAACGGTAGCAGCGAATTCCTTCGAACAGAACGCCTGGATCTCGGGGTTCTTCGATTCCGACGACGCAGCGGCGCCCTATAGCCCCAACAGCACCGAGCTGCGCCAGACCGGATTCGACGTGACGTGGTTCTCGGCCTTTCCGACCGCCCTCAGCCATAGGCCAACGGATTTCCGTCCGAGCAGCAATGCGCCGTGGGGCAACTTCGGGACGCTCTCGAGTGACGCCCCATTGGACCGGGCAGGGCGGCAGCGAGTGGCTCCGGTAGATCTCGGACCGTACGAGCAATGAGCTAGTGCCACACCCCGAAACTCGCGGACCAGCCGAAGTAGCGTTCGGAGACATCGACGGCTGCACGGATGCGCCAGGTTGTTCCCGCTTCGTGTAGACCAAAGAAACGCCAATTGAACAGCCTTTGGTCGAACCCGAAGGTCGTGTGCATACGCGGCGCCGCGTAGGCGTTGTCGAAGCGCGTTGGTTCGCCGTAAAAGCCGGCACGCAGTTTGAGCCAGTTGGCGATGACCTCCGATTCCAGTCCGAGGTGGGGAGAGGCAACGGTGCGTCGCCCCGAACGGTCGACAACGCGCTGCAGGAAGGACTCGACGCCGACGGCATCGCCAATAGGGCCACTGACTCGCAGTGACGAAGAAACCAAGATGTACCAACGACCGAGCTTGCGCTCGCGCTCGCGCAGCTCGCGATCGACGAAGTACTTCTCGCGATCGAGCTCAGCCTCGTCTCGGACGAGGGCGAGGGCATCCTGTTCGTCGTGCTGTTCATTGATGCGGTCGCGTTCGGCCGGATCAGAACCGACGGCCTCTAAGGCCTCTTCGCGATTGCGTGCACGCTCGACGCGTCGCCACTCGAGGCGGCGCCGCACTCCGCGCAGCAGCTCGTTTGGTCCGACCCACCGTGGGTTGAAGGGTCGCGCTCCGAACTGCACCGCCACGCCCATGTCGAGGTCCCACGGTAAGCCCACGCGTTCTGGGATGTACATCTCGTCGGGGCCATTGGGGGCGATGATCCGATCGCCGGCGGCATCGATTTGGATGCTGGTCGCTGAAGACTTGGGGCGTGTAGAGACTGCAGAGTGGAAGGCCGCACCCAGGCGAAATGCCATGTTGTTGGGGCGCCAGAGCAGCCCAGCGGAGTACCCCAGGCCTTCGGTAGCAAACAGAAGGGTTGGTTGAGCTGCAGTAGCGTTCAGGTTGACGACGTTGAGTGCAGTGGGGCGCAGCCCAGCGCCGAGGATCAACTGCCCGTCGACCATCGAACGCGCTATCTGCACCAAGAAGACGTACACTTGCGCGTTCAACTTGTCGGTTTGGGCGTTGGTGATAGCTGTTGTGTCACGCTGCAAGCTATATTGCTGCAGAGCAATGCCTGCCCCAAAGCCCCAATGATCGATCTGCAGGTGGGCTTCAGCGTCCAGCAAGACGAATTGGCCGGTGTTGCTGGTGGCAAGGTTGGTTCGATCCGCACCGGAATTGAAAAAATCGGAGCGTTGCAGGGTACCAGGTGAGGTAATTCCTGCGCCAAGGTCATAGTCGATATTGCTGCGTGACCAGGGCAGGCGCAAAGCTGGCGCTGCCGGGTTGTAGAAGCTGCCTTCGACGCCTTCGGCGATGGCTACGTAGGCGCCGCCCATGCCGATGACGCGGGTGCTTGCCAGGACGGGACCCTGGTACAGATCGACGGCGTAGCGACTGGTTTGGATCGGCGTGCCGTTTACGCCGAGTTGGGCCCTTGCCGGCCGTGCGATGAGACCGAGGGGGAATGCAACCACCGCGATACGTAGGGCGAGGCGCCGGCGTTTCACGATGCGGATTTGGCCTTCCGCTCGCGAGCCAACCGCAGTTCGGTCATGATGACCGTGAGCAAGACGCCGACGGCGGCGATGGCAAAAGCAACAAGTGCCGCTCCGAGGACGTTGGCGGCGGCGGCGAGCAGGGTCAGAAACACGAAGGTGTCACGCTTGAAGAGCGGGGCGATGAAGCCTAGCGCGCCGGTTTGGTTCGTGGTGGCCTGGGACAGCGGGTACTTGAGCAAGTCGCCCGAGTGAATCGAGAGCAGGTAGCGATACTCGAGGCCGCTACCGACGACGCCCGAGAACAGCATCACCGCTCCGACGAGCAGGAACCAAGGCGAGCCAGTGTTGCGATAGAGTCCCACGGCAGCCCCGACGAAAAACGAGTAGTTGGTAACGTCGTCACCCACCGTGTCGATCCATTCGCCGAGGTATGAGCCGCGGTGAGTGACGCGACTGAGTTCACCGTCACAGCCGTCGAGAATGCTCTGCATCTGAAACAGGAAAGCCCCGAGCAGCATCATCGAGTAGCTACCGAGCGAAGCGAGGTACGCCCCGAGTAGCCCGACGGCGAGAATTGCCCCCGACAGTTGATTCGGCGCGAGGCTCGTCTTGGCCAAATGTCGAGAAATGGCGAGGGAAACGTAGCGATTGAGCCAACGCGACGTCCAACCGTCTTCGCGTTTGCGCAGTGAGCGAAACAGCAGGCGTTCCGCTTCGCGTGCGGTGCCGCTGTCGATGACGAGCAGGGGGGAGAACCAGAAGGCGACGTCGCTACTCCGAGGTAGTTCTTCGAGGGTGATTCGTGTTCCGGCTGCGCGCCCTTCGATGTTCAATTCGAAGAAGGATTGTCGATGCATGAGGCAATGCGCTGGCACTTCGACGCCTACCTGGTCGGGCGGGGGCGCGTCCGCGCGACCGATTGTCAAGCGCGCATCAGCGAGCGTGTCAGACAGTGCGCCTTGGTCGCCGTCGACAACGAGTAGGCGCGCGCCCGCTCGTTGAGCGTCGAGGGTGAGTCGCAGCGCGAGCGCAAGGCCTCCGACGCGTCGAACTGGGTCGCCGCCGCCGACCTTGAGCACCAAAGTCCAGGGATTGGCCATCGCTATGACCGAAGACTAGCCACAGTTCTCCCCGGTTCGCACGTACAGGCTGAGCGGCCAAATTGCACGAATTGTCGCGTCGCCCCTTTTACCCCGTAGGCGCTGGGCTATGGTCGCGCCGTGCAATACCGAGCAGTCTTCCGTTGTCTCGCCGGCTGCCCCGGCGAGTGGCCCGTCACCCAAGCCATTTACCGCTGCCCCAGCTGTCAAGGGCTGCTGATGGTGTCTCACGACACGGACGCATTGCGCGATCGCAGTGCGGCGGCTTGGATGAAGCTCTTCGATGACCGCTACCACGGGCATCAGTGGCCCTACGGCTCTGGCGTCTGGGGCAAAAAGGAATGGGTGATGCCCGAGATCCCTGACGACTGCGTCGTCAGCATGTACGAGGGCGGGACTAACCTCTTCTGGGCCGAGCGCTATGGCAAGGGCCTCGGAATGAGCGATCTTTGGGTCAAACAATGTGGCAACAGTCACAGTGGTTCCTTCAAGGATCTCGGTATGACGGTGCTGACAAGCGTCGTTCGCTGGGCGATGCGCGAAGGGATGAAAGTCAGAGCCGTGGCCTGCGCCTCGACAGGCGACACCAGTGCGTCTTTGGCCGCCTTTGGCGCTGCTGCCGGTCTTCCGGTCGTCGTGTTGTTACCGCGTGGCAAAATCTCGACGGCTCAGCTCGTCCAGCCCATTGCCCATGGCGCCATGGTGCTGGGCCTCGACACCGATTTCGATGGCTGCATGGCGATCGTGCAGGAGCTTGCCGCGGAGGGACTCATCTACCTGGCCAATTCAATGAACCCGTTACGCATCGAGGGCCAAAAGACGGTTGGTCTCGAGATTGTCCAGCAATTCGGCTGGAAGGTGCCCGATTGGATCATTCTGCCGAGCGGCAACCTCGGCAATGCCTCGGCGCTCTACGCTGGGTTCAAGATGATGCGAGAGCTCGGACTCATCTCGGCCTACCCGCGCTTGGTTGTGGCACAGGCAGAAAACGCTAATCCGATGTACCGCGCCTACATGGCGGGCAAGAAGACAGTGGACGCGATTCAGGCGCAGCCGACCCAAGCCACAGCGATCCAGATCGGCAATCCCGTCAGCGCGCCACGGGCGATGATGGCCCTCGAAGCCATGAACGGCATTGTCGAGCAGGCCAGCGAAGTCGAGCTTTGCGAAGCGTCGGCCCGGGCCGACGCCACGGGTATGTACACCTGTCCGCACACCGCGGTGGCGCTCGCCACCCTGGAGAAACTCGTGGCGAACGGCACCATCGGCAAGGATCAGCGCGTAGTAGTCGTGTCGACCGCCGCGGGCCTCAAGTTCACCGAGTTCAAGGTGAAGTATCACGAGGGTTCGATCGAGGGTGTGCCGAGTCGCCTCGCCAACCCACCTTTGACATTGCCGCCGAACGTGGGGCTAGTGGTTGACGCGATCAAGCAGCGGTTTGCTTGATATAGTTCCTCAGCCCTGGGGCGACTTGACCGCAACCCGCGATACCGGCGGGTGTTTTGCCAGATGCTCAAGGCGTCTGGTGTGACGGCTCGACAATCGACTGATCGAACCTGTCGCGGCCAATACCTATTCAGGCTTGAGCGGTTGTGCGATGGCGTGAACGCGGGGCTGGCGTGCTCTCGCTAGTACTTTCGTGATGCAACCTGATTTGAGGCCGCTCTCGTTTTTGCACTCTACGACGTAAGCTGGGGCGCATAGTCGATGCATTGCCTCGACTATGCGCAATTGAATTGTCGACCGTGGTGTCTCATGCGTCTGACTCGGATGGCGAGCTGTCGGTCTACTGAGTCCAAGCAAATGGCTAACTATATCAAGCGCTTACACCTGGGAGCGGGTAGTCAATGGAAGAACGACACCCCACGCTAGCCATGCTGGAGTGTGCAATGGACTCATGCATTCAGCCCATATAGAACTGCTGACCAAACGGTCCAGTCATTGAAGAGCGGTCAGCGAGCAGGAGCCGAGAAAATATCCGATTTTTGGGGAGCCAAGTGACCTGCTCTGACGTATAGAAACGTTCGATGAGGCGGTATGGGGTGCTTGGCTGCCCGGCAATTCCCGAGACCACTAGCTATCAGGATTGCTGTTCTCCCTTCGGGGACCCAAACGACGGATTCTTCTGCCATGATCGTTGAACCAGGGCGGACGCTCGCTGAAAAATACCGACTCGTGTCGTTGCTCGGGCAGGGTGGCATGGGTTCGGTATGGCGAGCCGAGCACCTGACACTGCGTTCTCCCGTTGCGATAAAGCTCATCGATCCGGCGTTGACGCAGAATCCCGAGGCGCTCGAACGCTTCATGCGTGAGGCCCAGTCGGCAGCCTCACTGCGCAGCCCGCATGTCGTCCAAATCCTCGACTATGGGTTGGACAACGAGATCCCGTATATCGTGATGGAGATGCTCGAAGGCGAGAGTCTGGCCTCGCGTTTGAAGCGCCTGCACCGACTGAGTCCTGCCGATACCGCCAGGATCATTCTCGATGTGTGTCGCGCAGTCGGGCGCGCCCACCAAGCCGGGATCGTGCATCGGGACCTCAAGCCAGACAACATCTTTCTCGTTCCAAACGACGAGAGCGAAGTCGCCAAAGTCCTCGACTTCGGCATTGCCAAGAGCTCCCTGCCGGGAATGGCGCTCGGATCCGGAACCCGCACCGGCTCCATGCTCGGAACTCCGTACTACATGAGTCCCGAACAGGCGAGTGGTTCGAAGACCGTCGATTGGAGGTCTGATCTTTGGGCGCTTGGCATCATTGCTTTTGAGTGCATGACTGGCGCACTTCCCTTCAACGAAGATACGCTTGGTGGATTGGTGTTGTCGATTTGCACCAAGGAACTGCCGGTCCCGTCGACATTGAGCCAAGTGCCGCCGGGCTTCGACGCGTGGTTCTCCCAGGCGTCGGCGCGCAACAAAGCGGAGCGATTCCAATCGGCCAAGGAACTCGCTCAAGCCTTGAGCCAGGTGTGTGGGGCGGACGAACGGCAGCCAGCGCTCGCGGTCCAGACCATCTCAGTGATGCAGCCGCCGCTCGGATCGACTACTGGCATTGGCTCGATGACCAGCACCGGCATGACGCAATCGCGGCCTGCTGGACACGGAGCACGTTGGGTTCTCGCGTCCTGCGCGCTGCTCGTCGTCCTTGGTGTTGGCGGTTTCGTGGGATGGAAAATGTTGGCGTCCAGCGGGCCGGCGACGATTTCGCTGGCGGGTGCCACGGCATCGGCGTCGCCGGCCCCGCCTACAGCCGCTGCCCAGGCCACCTTGGCGTCCACTCCGAACCAACCACTTGGGGCCGTTCCAGTCACTTCAGCGTCAGCCGTCGCCGTCTTGTCCGCCAATCCAGCGTTGGTGGAGAAGGCGCCGCTCAGCGACTCGCGACATCATCCCGCTGCGCCGCCGCGACCCGTTGGCGGAGCGCGGCCGCTTCCCAACGTGCGACCAGTGCCCCAAGCACCAGCCGGATCGCAACCCGCAGCGCCCAAACCCGCGGCACCCATAACCCCCACGGCGAATCCAGATCCGCTTGGGATCTAGTCTTTTATCGGTCGAGCAATCCATCATGCAACCTAAGTTCTTAGCCGTTTTCACCCTGGGTCTGCTGTTGGCCGTGGGTTGGTCGAACCTCGCTGTAGCCCAGCCCGTGGATGAAGCGTCGCGGGCGTCCGCTAGGGCGCTCGGTCGCGAAGGCATGGATGCTTACCGCGCGAACAACTTCCCGCTGGCTTCGACGAAGCTCGAGCGCGCGTATCGTGTCGTCAAGGCACCAGCGCTTGCGCTGTGGTCTGCGCGCGCCTTTGAGAAGAACGGGAAATTGGTCGAGGCAGCGGAGCGCTATCTCGAAGCAACGCGCCTATCCGTTACTACGGGTGATCAGGCAACCCAGGAACAGGCCCGTATCGATGCGGCCAAGGAACGCGAAGCGCTGCTTCCGAGAATTGCCAATCTGATGATTGAGGTTGGAGGGGATGTCAAAGAGGTGCAAATCGACGGGGCGGCGGTTCCGGTGGATTTGCTCGGGGTTCCGCGTCCGGTCAACCCTGGTACACACACGGTAGTCGCCAAGCGCGACGGGGTCGAAAAGACCGAGCAAGTGTCGCTCAAGGAAGGCGAACGCCAGGTGCTCAAGCTCGAGCTACCACCCGATCCCCATGGCAGTGGGGCGGTCCGAGGTTCGAAGGGCAAGTCGCAGGGCGATGCCTCGAAAGCAGGGCATGCTCCAGGTCGGACGCAACGCATCGCCGGTTGGTCGGCACTGGCCGTAGGTGGCGTGGGCCTCGCTGTTGGCGGTGTTGCGGGCATTTTGGTCATCTCGAAACGCAAATCGAGCGATATCGAGACTCAGTGCGTGGGCAATCGCTGTCCCCCTTCCTTACAAGACAACGTGGACAGCTTCAATATGCTGCGGAACGTTTCGACGGTTGGCTTCATCGTGGGCGCGGTGGGGGTCGGAGCTGGAGTGGGACTGTTGCTGACGTCTCCCAAACAGCCGAGTCAAACCGCAAGCGTTACGCCTTGGATCGGACTCGGGTCAGTGGGCGTCAGCGGTGGCTTCTAAGAACCGAAGATACTTCAGCTTGGCTACAGCGTTCGGAAGCGGGAATTGACAATGCGTACCAATCAGATCTCATTGCTTACTCTAGCCAGCCTGTTCGGCGTGGGCGGCTGCTTTTACGACAAGCTCGAAGTGGATCCGACCCTTGGGGCCGTGGTTTCGAGCGGTGGCAAGCACAATGCCACGGCGGGGCGCGGTGGCAGCGCCGGCGCAGATCCGAGCAATGTTGGCGGTTCTAGCACCGTGGGTGGCGGCGTAGCCTCCGGCGGCATTGGCAATCGCGGTGGCAGCGATGCGGGTGGCGCTGCAGGCCAATCGCCGAACGGTACTTCGGGAGGTTCGAGCCTTGGCGGCTCTCCAGAAGAGGCAACCGGGGGCGTGCCAGCGAATATGGGCGGCACAGCAGGCACAGGTGGCGGCACGCTACCGCTCGGCGGAGCCACGGCTTCGGGCGGAATTGGTACTGCTGGAATGGCGACCACAGGTGGCACTGTGGCTGTTGGCGGTAAGGGTGGCGCGACCGCCGTAGGCGGCGCCGCTGGCGTGGGAACTGGGGGAACTACCCCAACTTCCGGCGGTATTGGCGGAAAGGCCACCGGCGGCGCCGGCACCGGTGGGACGGTTGCCACAGGTGGCGCGACGGTCAAACCCGAATGCACCATCGCCAGCGATTGCCAGAGCCTCGCCGGGTCCGTCGACCAATGCCACAAGCTTGCATGCAACGCAGGCAAATGTGAAGCCGCCCCGAACCCCAACGTCGTCTGCACCAGTCCCAAGGGGCGCCAGGGGCTCTGCAGTGGTGCTGGCATCTGTACGGTGTGCAGCGCCGACGCCTACATCTGCGAAAGCGACAGCCTCTACGTCTGCCCCTTCACACAGATCGACTACGCATTGGCTGGGACTTGTGGCGCTGGGTTGTGCGACGCTGCCAACAAGCGCTGCAACGGCTGCGTGCCAAATACGGCATGGTGCGATCCAAGTGACAACACCAAACGGATCGCTTGCGGTGCGGACGGTAAACCTCAAGCAGCGACGACCAAGTCCGGCCAGTACTGCACAGGTGCAGGCGAGTGGGTCGATTGCGTCGTCGACAGCAACTGTCCCGATAAGGTGTTGCCGGCTTGCGAAGTCAAGGCCTGTGGTGGCAACAACACGTGCGGTTCGAAGCCTTCGCCGCTCGGCGCTACCTGCACCGGTGGCAGTTGCGATGGCGCTGGCAAGTGCTTGGTATGTGCTACCGGTCAGTACAATTGTTCGGGCGCTAACCTTCAGGTCTGTAACGCAACGCGTACAGGTTGGGATCCCGTTACAACCTGTGCATCGGCGGCACTTTGTAGTAGTTCGGCCAAGCAGTGTCTCGCTTGCGTTCCCAGTCAGTATCCGCAGTGCCGAGACATTAGTACGCGGATGGATTGTTCCAGCGACGGCCTCACGTTGACCCCCTCGACCAAGCCGTCCGATGCGACGCCCTACTGCACTGGCGCCGGCAATTGGGTCGCGTGCCGCACAACGAACGACTGCACTCAGCCGAGCAATCCTTGTCAGCAGGTGGCGTGCAACAGCGGCACGTGTAGTGCAGCGACTAGCAAGGCAGTAAACACCACTTGTGCAGGAAACGGCAAATGCGACGGAGCTGCCACCTGTATTGGCCCGACCGGCAATTCATGCGCAAGCGCGCTTACATGTCAGGGTCGGAGCTGTTGCGAGAGTCGCCTCGTGGTGGGTGGGACATTCCCGATGGGTCGAGGTTCGGCAGACTCTTGCACGGGCACAGGGCTCACCTGCGATAGTACCGGCATTGAAACACCTGAGCACAATGCCACCGTCGCCAGCTACTATCTGGATACTTTTGAGGTCACGGTTGGGCGTTTCCGGCAATTTCTGACCAACTACTCAACGGCGAGAGCCGTATCGGCTGGTGCTGGAGCGAATTCTCACATCATTCCGAACTATACTCCCTATCCCAGTACGGGCTGGGACAGCAGTTGGACTAGCCAGACACCTACAGCTGGTTCCTCGCTTCTTGACGCCATCAAGACTTGTTCCGGTAGTCCCAATTCGACATGGCCTGCAGCAGCAAGCGGTGATGCAACGGAGAATCGTGCAGTAAATTGCATCACGTGGTACGAAGCTTTCCTCTTCTGCATATGGGATGGTGGGCGATTGCCGACAGCCGCCGAGTGGGAGTATGCTGCGGCCGGTGGTACGTCCAATTATCTCTACCCGTGGGGTAGTAATGCGCCTGACTCGACGCGCTGCAATTGTGCGGGTAACAGCAGCCGCTCCGCGACGATGGTAGTCGGGGGGTTCCCGGCTGGCGCCGGCGTCTACGGTCAACGCGATCTCGCGGGCAGCATGGAAGAATGGATCCTCGATTCCCTTTCCGATGTCTGGTATGCGAGATTTACCACCAGTACCTGCAATAACTGTGCAGATCTGACGATGACCTATGGCATCCGCGCGACCCGTGGCGGTTCTTACGCGACCGACGGAGCGTTCCTGCGAGCCGCAGCGGCTTCCGGCTGGGAGCCACAGACACGCGACTACCACACTGGGATCCGCTGCGCGCGCAATCCCACCAACTAGCACACGTGTGGGCCTGCTCCGGTGAGTCGAGGTCCTCTGGGCAAGCCGTCGCGTCATTTTCCTAGCAAATTTCCGCAGCTAGAAAATCACCGACACGGCTGCGCTGCGCAAGTACATACCGCCCCGAAATGACCTTCGGCGGCTTCGGAATGCACCGAAACCGCCGAGATCCGTGACTACATATGGGGCCTACTGGAAACGCAGATTGTCAAACTGATAGCCAGCGTTGGCTGCATTCAAGACAACCTTCACGGTCGCGTCAGAGTGAGCCGTGGTCAATGCCGACTTGACATTGCTTGGCACAGTGAAAACAACGGTCTTGAAGGTGTTGGCGTCAAATGTTCGAATGTCGATCGCGTTGCCAATTGCTGTCTCGTTGACTCCAGCTGAGGGCACACTGACGAAGAGCTGCACTGTTGCATATGCCG
Source organism: uncultured Polyangiaceae bacterium (assembly GCA_964454965.1). Taxonomy (GTDB): domain Bacteria; phylum Myxococcota_A; class Polyangia; order Polyangiales; family Polyangiaceae; genus FEN-1139. The sequence goes on from CAYVXY010000013.1 coordinate 127,101, forward strand.
GGGGGTTGGGCGATGTCGTCGGACGCAGGACATCCATTGCTAGCGTGGACGTGGCGCCAGTGAGCGGTGTGGTGAACTTCACTGACTTGATCTCGCGGTACCCCGAACCGGCGACTTTCAGCGAGGCGTTTCCTTCCGTGCGCTTTGCACTGGTCAAGGCGAGTGACGCCTGCGTCGAGCTCCAGTTCGAGACGTCCTCAAATGCGAAGAGAGTATTCGAAAGTGAGGGGATGGCGGGAGGCGTTGTCGTGCAACCCCGGCCCCATTGGGCCTTTAGCACGAGATAGTCCACCGAGTTTACGATGCCATCTTCGTTTAGATCGGCGCGAATAGCGTCAGCGTTGGCAGCGGTAGCGTTCTTGCCGTAAGAACTCTTCACTAGGTTGTAGTCCGCTGAGTTAACGCAACCGTTGTCGTTGGCGTCGCCGCGCAGCACATGATAGCTGCCGACGGCTCCGCTCGCGATCGGAGCACCCGAGCCGAAGCGGATCATGCGCCCGCCACCTGTCTGTGCCAGCCCCTCATAGAATTTCGCAAGACCGTCGTTCGCAGTCGGTGTGCTCGCCGTTTGGGCGAGTCCAGCGAAGACGCCCACGTTAGCGAATAAGCTGCTGGTGTAGGACGCTGCCACAGCAACCGGCGACGCCAACAGCGACGCAACCGGCGTCGGAATGAAGTCCTCGATGAAGCTGAAACTCGAGATCACCGGGACATTCTGCAAGCCGACCTTCTTGTACTTGAACGCCACGTTCGTATCAATCGGTGTCGACGTGTGCGCGCTACCGGTAATCGAGGCATCGTACATATTCGCCTCCCACGAATGGACCACCAAGCCGTCGACGGTCGTTGGGTTGACGGCGTCTGGAAGGAATCCTGTTACGGGCTTCGTCGGTGTGTAGTTCGCGTAGCCACCGGAAGGTCCGGCGCATCCGAGCGGATCCACCAAGGTGGGCAAGTTGTCCACGCCGTCGCTCTCGACTTTGATATAGAGCGGAAACTCGACTCCAGCCGTCGTCTTGAAGTCCATCAGGAACTTCACCGCCTTGCAATATGCGGTCGCGAGAGGTGTGTTTGCGTCATGCGACAATGGACCGCCGAACCTTGGGTCAGTCGTGATCAGCGTGTTCGCTTCCGCCACACACATTCCCTGTGCGCCGGAACCATTGTATGGCTCCGTAATCATGGTCGGATCAGGGTTCGAGTCCAGAAGCCTGAACTGCCAAACGAAAAAGGATGTGTTGGCTGGAAAGGAAATGCTTCCGTTGCCGCTAATGAAGCTAGATGCGTCTTTGATTGCACATCCCCACTTGCGGGAAGGCGTCGTGTCGCCCTTGCAAATTCCGTCGTCTGCCATCGAACCGCTTCGATCGAGCAACACGAGGACTGCGGCCGTTGGGGCCACCGCGGTGTTTGCGCAATCTGCCGCCGCTGGTGTCGCATAGGACAAGGTGCCGACCAATCCGCCCATCACCACTGCCGTAGACATCGCTACTGTGCGTCTGCTGTTCATCGATTAGGATCCTTCCAGATTGTTCATGGAAATCGACCAGGACAGTCCCTAGTGCCGTTCCTCAGTAACGCGCCACGAAGTAGCGCGTCGCTGCCCATCTTGAGTAACGCTCCTTAGCAGCGCTCGCCCCGTTCATCAACCCAGTCCTTGTCATTTCACGCCATTTCATTTGAGATCGAGCGTGCCGACGACATGACAAGATGAGCGATTGACGCGCAACCAGGTCAACAACTTGTCGATGCTCCAGAGTGCGTACCGTTTGTCTCATTGGACTATCGCTGCAGGGTTAGGCTTGTGCAGGGAAGTGGCCAATTGCGTATCAAATCGACATGCACTCGAGACCTGGATCAGAAGTGAATACGCGTCATTTGCGCTTGGTCAATGGGCCGCAGTTCAAGACAGTACGAAGTCTGGTGCTCTGAGCGAAGGGCTCAAGTGAGACACTCGCTCAGTCTAATGAGTGTAGAATTTAGTCCGAGGTTTGGTGTTCGCTCGAACGTCGTCAATCGGGCGGACTTCGGTGGATTCTCCTCATGTCAAGCGACGCCATCGAAGGTGACACCAGAAGGCTCAGTGCGCCGCTTCCCTGAGAGTTGGTACGCCCCGCCCGTCGTACTGCAGTGGTCGCGTGAAGCATGGCGAGACGGGGGGCCGGTCTTCTCCCGCAGCTTGAATTACCCAACGCAATGTCACGCGCGAGTCCGCGAGTCTTCTTCGTCCAGGATTCGCAGAGATTGACCCTGGTCATGGCCTACCTGATTTGCCAAGACTGGCGACTCGCAACGGCGCAGATGCATGATAGATTGTCGTCAATGGCTACGATGAAATGGCTCAAGGTGTCGCGCCCCCGCATTGGGAATCTTATGCTGATCGCAGTGACCGAGGCTTTCTCCGTGGCGTGCGGGGGGGCAGTGGCCGGCGACACAGCACGTCAAGGTGCGGGCGGAACAACCTCAGCACTTGGCGGCGGTTCTGGAGTTTTCGGCATCGGGAGTAGCCTGCCGAGCGGAGGGGCAAGCACAACCAGCAGCAGCGACGGGCGCAGTGGTTCGACACTTGCCGGTTCGCCTGCCGATGCAGGTAGAACTGCTAGCGCGAGCGGGGCCAATTCTGTTGACTTGGGTGGTGGGCAAGCAAAGGGTGGGGATGGTAGCGGTGGGGCCACCTATGGAGGCGAGGGCGGCTTCGCGGGCACCACCAACGCTCAGAGCGGTACCCAGTCAATCTTGGCGGGCGGCGGCGGTGTGTCTGGCGCAAGTGGCAATGGCGCGGTGAGCGCAGGCTCCGGTGGAAAATCATGCGTGCCCGGGGACGATCCCATTTGCGATGACCAGAACAGCTGTACGCTCGATTCGATCACCGAGACATGCATCTGCGCGCACCAGAGTCTAGCTGATGGCACGACGTGCGACGACAAGAACCTCTGCACTGCAGATGACGTTTGCGGAAACGGGATCTGTGTCGGCACCGTGCGTGCGAGCACCGTTGCAGCGGTTGGTACTCTGCGGAGCTTCGGACAAGCGCCAGGTTTGCAGACACTGGTCGCGTTTCCGGATGAGAATCGAGCAGTCTTCGCGCGTTCACGCAGGCTCACATTGGTTGGTCTTGACGGGGACGAGGTCAAGGTGCTTGACGATGTGGCGATGGATCCCGTGATCAGCGCGGACAGCGTAGGCTCAGGGGTTTGGGCGACGCGACCGAGGACGTTCCTGATCCCAGTTCTGGAACATCAATTGGCCATTGCCAGCGCAAATCGGGGAATTGACTTGTACGATCTCGCTGGCGACAAGATCGTTTCGTCCGGCAACTATGGCTTCGGTGTGGGCGGCTCGTGGCCAATAGTTGCGGCAACGGGCGGCGGCTCAAGGCTCTTTGTCTGCACCTCGTACGAGGTTCAAACCTGGTCCATCAATCGAGCATCCGCTACACCGATCAGTTCTATTGCAAAACTTGCAATGCCGACGGGTCGACGTTGCGTCGGGCTATCCGTTTCGCCAGACGGGACCCGACTCTACATGGGGACTACCAGCGGTCTGCAGCGTATCGACGTTTCCGCGACGGACGGCTCCCTGGCTTTTGGTAGCTTCGCGCGAGAGGGCAACCTCGTCGTCGACGTGCAGGCGAATGCCAAGTACGTGGCTGAGTACGAGATCCGCGATACGACGTCGGGCTATGGTGATGTGAACGTCTTGCTTGCCGACTCTCTGGAAAAGGTGACGAGCTTCACTGCCGATCTTACCGCCGCACGCGATTTGCCTATTGGGTTCAGTTTGCTCGATGGCGACCGAATCCTGCTGCAGTTTGCGCAGCCTGACGCCATGGGCTGCTACCTAACCAGCGCCGTGACCTTCGCGATTGGTGCGGTGCCGACAGAGCTCAAGCGTCGAACGATGTTCGACGCTTGTACGTCGCCGTTTCGTTCGCCATCTTTCCATACGGTTGCTCACGGACGCTACGCCGTGGTCGAGCCAATGCATCAGCTGACGCGCATTGATGCCGAAAGCGGCGCTATTGCGCCTCTGCTGAGCCCACAGCAAGGCTCATTCGAGAGCCTTCATGCCGATGGGCCGAACACCATTCTCGCCTACGGTTGGGGCTCGGTCCATCGCGTCGATGTAAAGGATCCAACGAAACCGCAATTGATTGGCGGGGGGCCCGCATCACCTTTGGAACTCGAGTGGCTTCGTCTCGACGTCACAAATCCAACTGCCCCTTGGTTTGCGACGGTGAGCGACCCTTCGTGGGGTTCCCTTTTCGGACCGGTAACTACACTGCTTCGAGTTGACGCATCTGGGTTGCCCAGCGTGGCTGGATCCATTGCCAATGACGATGAGAATGCACCGTGGGCCGCATCGGCCAACGCCATCTTTCAATTGAGCGCGACCGGCACCGCAGATTTTCGGCTCCGGCGCTTTTCGACGTCAACGCTAACGCGGCTCAGCTATCAGTCTCTAACGCCTGATCTTGAGCAGACGCTCTCAACTAGTGTTCCATCAAATCTTGGAGGTCGCACTCGCCCCCAATTCAGTATTGATGCAAAGACGAATGACATTGCCATCCTCGAGCCGCGTGCCGATCTGACGGATAGCTCAAGCGCCGTCGCCATTCTTAGCGCTTTTGCCTACAAGAGTCCTGGCTTCGAGCGCCGCTTCAGTAGGACGCTCGAGCCGGGCTTTGCAACAAGTATCCTCACGGCAGCTGGGCGCTCGGTCTTACTGATTGCCTATCACCTTGTGGCTGTCGATCACGACGGGAATCCGCGAAGCGTTTCATTCAGTGACAATTCGGGCATAGCGATTGAAGCGCTCTTGTCATTGGACGAGAGGAAAGTCATTCTGGCGGCGTCTTGGAATGTGCCTAGTCAGACTGTGGGCGTGCTGGTCCTTAACGCGCAAGACTTCTCTGAGATTGTGCGCTATCCGACGGATGAGCGGGTTACGTCCGTTGCGGAGGTAGGTGACTATCTGGCTTTCGGTTCGAAGTCGACGATCTACTTGGCGCCGAAGACTTGTTCGATGCGCTAGCGTCTTGAGCTGCCCAGCGAACTTCGGCGGCATTCGGAATGCACCCAAGCCCCCGAGATCCGTAGCTGCATCTGGGGCCAACTGGAAACGCAGATTGTCACGATGTCGACCGCATTGCCAAGAGTGGCATCGTTGAGCGCAGCTGATCGGCAAACTGACGAAGAGCTGTGACGTCGCATATGCCGGATGGGGTGGGCGATTGTCGTCGGACGCAGGATATCTATCGCTAGCGTCAATGTGACACCAGTGAGCGGCATGGTGAACATCACCTAACTGATCTCGCGGTACCCCGAACCAGCGACCTTTCGCGAGGCGGTTCCTTCCGTTCGCTTTTCGCATTTGAATCAGGCAGCGTATTGCTGAGCGGCGTTGATTGAGACAACGAGCATCTTCCTCGAATGACTTCCGGGGATGTTTGAGACAACGCTTCCTTAAATCCAATATAGTTTATGGAGCGCGCTACGCGGCAATATGCCCGTCCGTCCTCGAAGTTACCTTCTAACCACTTGAGAGATATCAGTGCGGTCCAGCAGGCTAGCTACTAGATGGGGACTTTGGCGAGATACTTGCTGGAACAGTGAGCTGGTCGGCTTGGATCAGACCAAGCCGCTCACCGTAGCGGTCGTGATTGAACCTGGGATCATTTGACTTCGTTCTGGGCGCGTGCAAGCTTTCGGTGGCTGGGCGGAGCTTGCTGCTTTGTTCGGCGCGCAGCGGCAGTTCGAAAGAACGTTTGTGTCGTACTATGGTGCAGGCGGAGGCCCCTTGGTCCGGTTTCAGACTGGAGGGTAGCTCACCAGCGCATGGCGTATCGCACGGCTTGCTGCGTTGGGAATTGGGAGATCGTTTGACAGGGAATCGGGAGACAAGAATGACCAATCTATGTTCGGCCAGCGCACGAAGCATCTACGCTGTAGTCGGTTCAGCATTTCTTCTGGCTGCTTGTGGCGGGGAAATTGCGGACACCAGTTCCGAGAATGCGACCGTCGCAGCGCAAGCGCTCGCGTCTGAAGAGGGGACCGTTGCATCGTCGGCCGCTTCATCTGGGGATGTGTCGGCCAATCGCGTGTCGCATCGATACATCGTTGTTCTCAAGAAAGGCGCTGCGCAAGCAGCGGTGCTCGGAAAGACCGTACCGGATGTCGCCAAGGCTGTGGCTTCCCGGAGATCCGGAAAAGTGGTCCACACGTATCAGCATGCCCTGGAGGGGTTCAGCGTCGAGATGGACGCTGACCAGGTAGCGGAGCTGAAAGCGGATGAGCGAGTGGCCTACGTCGAACAAGACCAGGTCGCGTCGGGCAATATCACTCAATCCAATGCGACCTGGGGAATTGATCGAGTCGATCAACGCCAATTGCCGCTCAGTACTTCGTACACGTATTCGGAGCAGAAAGGGGAGGGTGTCCATGTGTACGTGGTCGATTCGGGCATTGATGTCGACCATCCTGAATTTGGGGGGCGTATCGTCAACGGGCCGGACTATGTCGACAACGATGGCAATCCGGAGGATTGCTTCGGCCACGGAACGCACGTCGCTGGCACCATCGGCTCCGCCACCTACGGGTTGGCGAAGGCGGCCACGCTACACAATGTTCGCGTATTGGATTGCCACAACCTCGGGGAGTGGTCCAACATCATCAAGGGGATTGATTGGGTCACAGCCAATCACATTCGCCCAGCTGTGGCCAATGTCAGCATCGGGGGCCCCTACATGCAATCGGTCAACGATGCCATCAAGAACTCGATTGCACGAGGTGTCACCTACGTGGTTGCGGCAGGCAACTGGAGCATGGACGCCTGTCAGGTGTCCCCCTCCTCGACCGTCGAAGCCATTATCGTGGGCGCGACCGATAGTTCCGACCAAACGGCGGGCTTCTCCAACTACGGAACATGCTTGGACCTATTTGCTCCGGGCGTGAACGTTCTTTCGACGTACCTGCAGGGGCAGACCACAACCATGGATGGTACTTCGATGGCTGCGCCGCATGTGACGGGAGTTGCGGCGCTCTATCTCGGTCAGCGCCCTGCGTCCACGCCGGCAGAGGTTGCTTCGGTGCTCATCTCACAGGCCACGCCAAACGTCGTAACCAATCCAGGAACGGGTTCGCCAAACCTGCTAGTCTATTCAGCCTTCACCAACTCACTTCCAAAGCCTTGCGATGGTATCTGCAGCAACCCCACCCGCATCACCATCAACGGGAGCTACCAGTCTGGTGCAATTGGTACCGGCGCAGGCTGCTATGAAACCTATTCCCCAATTCACGGTGGCAATTGCGGCAATTTCGCCGCACCGAGGCAGCTCAGCGTGAATGGAACGCAGCGGATTTGCAACAACCAGAACTGGAGCACTGTCCCGGCCGCGCGTAACGGCGGATATTGCATCAAGACCACGCCCGGCAACAACGCGTGGGCGTACTTCACGGCGTGGTGAACTGACGCTAAGTGAGGCCGGGCGAGCCCAGGTGCCGAGAGGTTATACCTCGGTGCCTGGGCTCACAGTCAGCGCGGCCGAGTGGCCCACGTGAACAGATTTCGCTGATTCGGACGCTGCCAATGGTAGGCTTTCCTTCCGAGTTGAGCGCCGAGTGCACCTATGGAAAGATCACCAACGATCCTTAGAGCTCTGTTGCCTTGTGTTGTCGTGGTCGCCATTGGATGTAGTCCAGACTCACCAACACAATCCACTGCCTCCGGGGGGGCAGCGTCAGGAACTTCGTCACGAAGTGATGGGGGTACCGGCACGGCATCGACGAGTGCCACTGGCTCAGGCGGAACCGGCACGGCATCGACGAGTGCCACTGGCTCAGGCGGAACCGGCACGGCATCGA
>CAYVXY010000013.1:135062-324745 GCA_964454965.1 uncultured Polyangiaceae bacterium
CGACGAGCGCCACTGGCTCAGGCGGAACCGGCACGGCATCGACGAGCGCCACTGGCTCAGGCGGAACCGGCACGGCATCGACGAGCGCCACTGGTTCAGGCGGAACCGGCACGGCATCGACGAGTGCCATTGGTTCAGGCGGAACCGGCTCGGCATCGACAAGTGCGCCTGGCACCGGCGGCACCAGCGGTAGCCTTGCTGTTGGGGGCGCGCCTGCGACGGCGGCCGGAACTTCTGGGAAGGGTGGCCAAAGCGGCAGTGCCTCCGGAGGTGCACCAGGATCAGGTGGTTCCCCAAGTGGGACGGGTGGGACGGTGACACTTCCTGCCGAATACCTCATCAACGGCTTCAATGGTCGTGTGTTTGTGATGGCTGATCCATCCATGACTTCAGGGGCACGCGCGGCCGCAGTGTTCTATGACCGTCCGATGCGGATGGACGCTTTTGCGCCATATCCGCCCGATTTGCATGATGTAAAGCTGAAGAAGGATAGTTGTGTGCTAACTGTTGCAGCTGCACGTGCCTGCAACCCACCGTGTGGAGCCATCGAGTATTGCGGCCAGGGTAATGTGTGTAAGCCTGCCGCCGCAGTGGTTTCGGCAGGCAGCATCAGCGTTGACGGTGCCTCCACGACGGTGACGCTGGTACCAACTAATTCGACCTATGTAGGAACCTCATTCCCACTAGCGAGCATCACGAGTAGCGTTACCATCTCCGTGCGGGCTGCGGGTGGCGCCATGTCCGCATTCGCCATCAGTTCCGCTGGAGTAGATAGCGCTGGGATTGGGCTACCTGCGGGCGGCAGTGAGTTCGCACTCATTGATGGGCAGGACAAGGTCATCACTTGGAGTGCGACCGAGAACGGTATCGTTCAGCTCCTGCTCAACTCGGGATGGCATGGGGCCCCTCCAACTGCCACGCTTCTCTGTGAAGCACCGGCAAGCGCGGGGCGACTGGTGATCCCTCGCGCGGTCGTCGAGGCCTATCCGCTGGCGAGTAGTGTCGGAATGAGTCACACCTCAACCGTTCTCTTGCTGCAACGCAAAACCGCTGTGGTCAACGCCAGTACCGTCGAGTTGCTGATCATTGGTTATAGAGGCGTCATCTTCCCCAGCCACTGATGATGGTAGGTCGGTGGGCAGAATCGGCACGTTCGGAGGGTTTCACTTGAAGAAGGTAGACGTGGCGAGCAGGGGTGCCGTTTGCGCCAATTGGCGAAGAAGGTGGCGTACTACGGGGTTCGCTGTCGAGAGCGCGCTGGGCGTGTTGAGTCTTGGCTGTGGAGATGGCGAGTCACCACGCGGCGAAGGCTCTCGCAGCGACAAGCCCGACGTGAACTACGCCTGTGAATGGACCGAGGCGGGACGCCCGGAACAGCTATTACGGCTTGGGTGTCCGGACGATCACGCGGCCCTTGCGGGACACCCCACGGCTGCTGCCTTACCCGCCAATCGAAGTGTCATGTTCTTGGTCGAACGCGACAACGACAATGCCCTTCACTTCTTCGATAGCCAGCGCTGGCGACATTTCACGTTTGCCCAAGAGAGACTCGTCGGATACGCTGACATTTCGGCATTCAATGCCGAAATGTACTATCGACCGGAGCGGAGACTTCTTCTCGGGACTCTGACCTACTATCTCGGGTCCGATGTATACGCATTCGAGATTGCACCCATCGACAAGGCGTCGCCTGAGCTCATTACCGAGGCGTTTGCGCTAGTCCAGTCTCGGCTCTCATGGCCTGCGGATCTTAGGTACCATCCCACGTCGAACGCACTCGAAATGCTCGAGCGTTTGCCGCCAAGTCTGCCCATAGTGAAGACCGATGAACTCTGGCGCGGGGCCAATTATCAGGGGATGCACCTCGGACGAACCATCGGCAGAATCCATCTAACGACTCTCGCAAAGCTGGGTTCCGACTATCTGAGTCGCAGCGACATCGTAGTTATCGATCACGTTCCCAATGATCTTCCGGCTGCGGCAGGCCTCATTACCGGTGAATTTCAGACTCCGCTCTCCCACGTGAACCTGCTAAGTCAGAATCGCGGGTCCCCCAACATGGCGCTGCTCGGTGCGACCAAGGATGAGCGTCTCGTCAAATACGACGGACATTGGGTCGAGCTCGTGGTGCGCGCCGACGGGTTCAGTGTTGAACCGGTGACCGTAGAAGCCGCTACGGCATTCTGGCAAGGCCAGCGTCCGCTCGGCGTACAGATCCCGGCTCTCGATCTCTCGGTAACGGAACTCACAGACCTGTCCGAGCTCGATCTCACCCGGATGCCACAGTTCGGAGGGAAGGCGGCAAACTTCGGGGAACTTACGAAGATCCAGCCCGCGCTGCCAATTCCAGCGGGATTTGCCATTCCATGCTCGGCCTACCAGACCTTCATGCAGAAAAATGGGCTTACACGGGAAGTGGACCAGCTGTTGGCGGATCCCACCTTGGTCGAGGATGCCAATCTCCGTAGCGTCGCACTCTCGGTGCTACGTCGCCACATCACTGATGCCACCGTGGAGCCGGAGCTCCTGGCCGCAATCGAAGCGCGAGCGATCGCCACCTTCGGTGCGGTACCAACACGATTGCGCTCGAGTTCCAATACCGAGGATTTGGCAGCGTTCAACGGCGCTGGGCTCTACGAGTCGCACACGTTCGACCCCGGGGATCCAATGCAGCCGCTCGGCTTGGCACTCAAGCGCGTGTGGGCCAGCTTGTGGAACGTAGATGCGTTCGAAGAGCGTGATTGGGCGCGAATCGATCACCGCGCTACGGCCATGGGTGTTCTCGTTCATCGGTCGTTCCCTGACGAGCAAGAGGTAGCCAACGGTGTGGCGATCACGGCCAATCCGTTCGACCCTCCGCCGGATGGTCAAGCGGCATACTATATCAACGTTCAGCCCGGCGCAGCGCCGGTGACTAACCCAGAGCCAGACACGGTCCCGGAGAGTCTTCTCTACTACAAGCCGCCCGCCGGACAGGGAGAGATGACGTACCTCTCCCATTCGAGTTTCAACGGTGGTGCGCCGGTACTGGCGTTTGGCGAAATCGTGGAGCTGACGCAGAGTCTCAATGCCATCCACGAACACTTCTCCCGCATCTACCGGAATGAACCAAAGTTCGGGATGGACGTAGAATTCAAATTTCTCGCGCCCGATGGCGCTCTTGTCATCAAACAGGCACGGCGATACGTGTTCTAGGTAATTGCTGTCCCAATGGCCGATGCGGTTCACGCTTTGGCGACCGTTGACGCACGCAAGATACATTCGTCGACTGCTCCGCCTCTCGCAAACCATAGCAATCCCCCCGCCTTGCTGTACATTGGCGCCGTGCCCCCTCCGTCTTTGGCTCCTCTGCTGCGCATCGAAGCTGCTCTCATCGCAGTGCTATGCGTCTCGGCATGCGGCAACCGAAGCCCACTTGATTCCATATCCACAGTCGGCGGTCAGGCGGGCGTCGTGCCGCCGAAGTCGGATTGCGCCCAAGTTGCGGATTGCCCAACTCCGCCGACCCCACTCGATCAATGCCACCAACTCGCGTGCAATTCCGGGAAATGCCACGCAGTTGCAAAAACCAGCGCAGCATGTACGAGCCCTGGCGGGCGCTCGGGTCTGTGCAACAGCGGCGGCGTCTGTACGGTCTGCGCTGCCAACAGTTTCGTCTGCGAGAGCGATAGCCTGTATCGTTGCTCATTTTCCCAAACCGACTACGAACTCGCCGGGCAATGTGGTGCCGGTCTCTGCGACGCCGCGGCGGGCGTATGCAACGGTTGCAGTCCTAACACCGCCTGGTGCAGTGCCGACCACATCACGCGCATTGCTTGCAACGCGGACGGCAAGACCGAAGTCCAGACCACGTCCAACGGGCAATACTGTAATGGGGAGGGCAGCTGGGTCGGCTGCGTACTCGACGCGCATTGCCCGGATGTCGCACTGCCGGAGTGTCAAACGAAAGCCTGCGGCACCGGCAACACTTGCGGCTCGAAGCCTGCGCCGCTTGCGTCACTTTGCGCCGGAGGCAGCTGCGATGGCGCTGGCAATTGCCTGGAGTGCGCAACGGGAGACTACCGCTGTACGAACGCCAAGCTCGAGCGCTGCTCCGCGTCACGCAAGGGTTGGGACCTCGCTGCTACTTGCACTTCCGCGGCGCTGTGCAGCGCATCGGCGCAGCAGTGCCTGACTTGTGCGCCGAGCACTGCGTGGTGTTCGGACGAGCACACGCGGATACAATGCGCAGCCGATGGTCTTGCGCAGACGAGCTCGACCAGTCCAAACCAATTTTGCACAGGAGCGGGCAATTGGGTCAACTGCCGCACCGCAACGGACTGCCCAATGCCGTCGAACCCCTGCGAGCAGGCAACCTGCGGCAACAACTTGTGCGGCATTGAGTCGCGGACTTCAGGCGCCACTTGCGCAGGGATCGGGTCTTGCGATGGCCAGGGTGTGTGCATCGGCCCCCGCGGCCCATCTTACGTTTCGGCGGGTGCTGCCTGTGCTGGAACGCTCAATTGCAACGAAAACCGTCTCATCGTCGGCGGCACCTACCTGATGGGACGCGGCCCAGACGGTGGCACGGACGGCTGTCCTGCGAGTATGTCTTGCACGCATACGAGCGAGCAGCCGGAGCACATTGCAAACATATCCAGCTTCTTCATCGACACGTTCGAGGTGACCGTCGGGCGATTCCGTCAGTTCTATATCAAAGCCTACATCAATGGAGTTTCGGGCGTCGTGCCAGCGGATCCAACCACGTTCGGGCTGAATCCTCACGTGCCCGGCAGCGGCTGGCAGAATGCCTGGACCGCGAACATGCCAGCCACTCAGCGCGGTCTGGATAGCGCGCTAACCGGCGCCACCGACGCGAACTGCGTATACCCGACCTGGCCGCAAATGCCTGACCCTAGCGTCACGGAAACCCGCGCAATCAATTGCGTGAGTTGGTATGAAGCATTTGCATTCTGCGCCTGGGACGGGGGGCGTCTACCCACCGAGGCAGAGTGGGAATATGTCGCAGCAGGTGGCGCAGCCAATCGGCTCTATCCTTGGGGCCCTACGGCACCTGACTCAACCTACGCCAACTACTACCTCAATCCGAATCGCGCTTCGACGATTCCTGTGGGGAGCTTCGAGCCCGGTCGGGGCGCTTTTGGCCAATACGATCTCGCCGGTGGCATGCAGGAGTGGCAGCTCGATTTTGGCTTAGCGACTTGGTATGGGTCCGCCAGCGGCAGCCCCTGTAACGATTGCGCCAATATCACTGCTGGCAGCAATCCCAATCGAGTCACTCGCGGGGGCTCCTACGCAGATGTCGATATCGGACAGCTTCGCGCCGCAGCGCGCGCCGCAGGCAACCCGACTGGCCACTCCCAGTATATCGGGTTCCGTTGTGTTCGCGATCCTCCGGCACGGTAGCCGCCAACCGTGGGAAATCCTCGTGCAGGCGGCGCCATCTCGAACAGTGCCAAAGTCGAATGCTCAGACGTCGCCTTGAACTTCCGTTACCGCGACGCTCAAGACCATCAGCTCAAGACGATGACGCTGTGAAACCAGGTCAAGGCTCGACGTAGCCTCCGGGAATGACGACAGTGTCGTCACGACCCGCGATGGTGAAGACACCCCAGCAGGGGAGATTGTACTTTGCTGCGAAGCGCAGGTCGTCCTCCACTGAACCGATGGGACCAAGCACGGCCAGATTGGCGCGGTGGAGCCCCCAGGAACCTTCCCCGTGCTGCAGGATGCCTTCGTGCAATTCGCGACCTGCCTGCTCTCGACTCTTGAGGATGGCGACTCGGAACCGTACGGGGTTTTTCGTGCCCACGCCCGTTAGGTTGAGGTACACGAGATCGGCACGCTGGCGTTCGACTCGAACGTCGACGCCCTGCTTCTGGAGAAAGGAAATAATATGGCCTTCGTTGAGTTCGGCTCGCTCGGGGACCAATGCCTGAGCATTGCAGAGGCCATCTCGGAACCTGAGTGACGACAGCTCACTGGCGGAGGGTGAGCCGCCCTCACGATGTGAGACGAAAGCCTTCCAGTCCGAGCCGTCCGTGACATTGAGGAGCACCTCCGGACCACAACCGACTGCCAGGAGGCCGAAAATTATTATAGCCCGCAGGTGACGCTGCATCTTGCCCCCTTCCTATCAAACTGTGGCAGTCCGTGGAAGTCAGGGATGGCAACGATTGGCGCTGAGGTCCAAATCTCGCAAAAACCGTCCGACGGTCCTGTGGTCAGGGTGGGGATGCGACCGGGACCCGGTTGCTCGCCGTCGGAAGTCAGCGCGGGGGAGTGCGACCAAGCGAATTGCCACCGAGGGATCCGCAATCAACGTGAAGGCCACGTGCGTCTGCTGGTTGCGGTATGGCGTGGGCGTTGGTAGTGTGGCGTCCGTGAGGAATGGTATTTGGCTTGGCCTCCTTAGCGCCGTCTGCTTCTGCGCCTGCAGCGGGGCGCCCGCAGAGGCGCAAAAAAACCGAACATTTTACGATTGGGCAACGGCTGTATCGTCATCGGGGGCCGGTGAATTCGAGGAGGCCTATCCGCCACTGGATTTGTCCGCGGCCGCACCGATGGTCCGCTACAAGGGAGTGACCGTCCTTCGTCACGGCATTCATCTGTCCCGGCCCGACGATTGGGCCTTACGCGATGGCGGCAACACACCGGGCCAGGCGTTCGTGCAGTACATATCTCCGAATGCCTATGCCTTTGCCATTCACGAGCGCCCAGAGTCTGTCCAGGCGTTGTGGCGTGACGTAATGGGCCGCTTCGAAGACGATACTCGCGCGCTCGGCGCGAAGATCGTTGGCCCCGCAGTGCCGATTGCCACTCACCTTGGGCAGGGGCGTGCCTACACCATTGAGCGGGAGGTCGCGGCGCCGAAAAAGCCGTTGACCAGCCGCAGCCGCGAATACCTGTTGCGGGGTCGCACGCGGATAGTGCTCGTTCAGATCGTTCACGAAGGCGAGGACCTATCCGCTGTCGACCAGGAGTTGTTGCGTGTCATCAATACGCTTGAGGTCCTCTAGTCAGGGCCATTTCCGTGCCTTCGTGCTTCTGTCCTCCTCCTTGTTGGGGGGGGCGCTTCTTTGCGGGATAGGGTGCGCTGGCGCTGTGGAATCCTCGCGTATCGAGGATCGCGCGCGTCGAACGGTCCCCGTCCCGATCTGCTTGAAGGCGTTGGAACGTCGAAGTGCAGGCGTCGTCTCAGCGTTGAAGCCCGAGGACTACTGGTCTCTGGTCTTGCCCTCGTTTGAAGCGGGGCCCAACACCGTGGATCGTAGCGCTCCCGACTGCAGCGGTCGCGCGGTGTTCGACAAGCCAGAGCTGGCGGACGCCGAAGGCGTTCGTTCGGGGGCACTCACAGTAAAACCTGAGACGGCGGTCATTACGCCAGCCTCCGACGGTCTGCGCATTGTGTGGTTACCCACCCATCGATTTGCGAATGAAGAGGCCGCGGGACCCTTGGCGCTGCTCCGGCCCCGGGAGGGCTTCGCAGAAGTCTACGCGATGGGTTTCTACCGAGGGAATGAGAAGAGCTCGCGATTCGCGCTAGAACGAATGGGGACACGCTTCGTCGTAACTGCAGGCGACGAAGGGTGCACGAAGGCGAAAGGCACGCGATGTCAGAGCTCATTCAAGGTCTATGTCATGCGCTCTGGAGTGCTGGCTGCTTCGGCAGATTTGGCGGTGGACAGGGTCGATTTTCGCTCGATGGCGGGTGTACCTGGTGCGGTTCAATACCGACTCACCGTGACACCGGTCTTCGAAGATAAGGCGCTGCGGGTCGTGGAGCAGCTTGCCGTCCGTGATGAGAATCAGAGCGTATTGCGGAAGTCGGACATGGAGAGGGTTTTCAAGCTATCGGCCGATGGCCGCCTTGAGTGCAAGCAGCAATCGCTTTGGGATGTGGAGGGCGTCAATGCAGCACCGTCGGCTGCGCCGACTGCGCCGTCAGCGCCGCCCGCCAGTCCTGCTGACAGCGGCGACAAGGGCAAGAAACGCAAATAGGTCTCACCAGCAGATCAAGCTGCCGCTATACCCACATTCTGGACGCTGGGCTGTCGCATAGAGGGCGCCCAGCCCAATGCCAGTGAGGAGCCCGATCCCGGCGGAGCCCCAGGCCTGTCCTGCAGTTTCCCAGTTGCCCGCGCCTCGACCAGCAGTAGTGATGATGGCCAGGATCCCAGGGATGGCAGTATTTCCGGCGAAGGCTCCAAAGTTGAATTGCCCGCCGCTCCACTTGAGAGTGTCAACGAGAAATGTCCCGAGTCCTTGTCCAAACGCGGCGGACGCAGCGAAGCTTTGTGTCGACAGCATGCCGTAGGAGTTGCAGCCCGGTCCGCCTTGCGTGGCCTCACCGCAACCAGGACGGTACCCGCCGATTTCATTTTTGAGCAGCTGCTCGTTGAAAAGCGCCATCGAGGCGATCGCCATGGTTGGGGCCAGAACGGATACATGCCAGCGAGCTTTCCACCCCACGACGACTTCCGGATCCGAGTAAAATACCCGCGGCATGATCAGCTGCATGCCGAGCGCCGATAGTGCCATCACATTCGTCGCTGTACTCCAGCCCTCACTTCGCTCTGGTGTCGATTGCGCAGAAGCGGAAGTCGAAGCCAGTGCAACACATGACCCAAAAGCCAGACCCATGACCCAAGTCCCAAACCATCGCATCAGAGCAACCTTTCGCGTGAAAGCCGCGGTGCCATTATCCTGGAGGACGCTCAGTTCGCAAGCTTGCATCCTCGCTGCCTGCCTTGCGGTGCCAATATTGACGATAGACTTCGGCAAAGTCTTGCCCAAACACGAATGAGAATGCTTGCTGTCCCTCAGAGAGTTTTTCGAACCGCCGGCAGAACTCTTCCCAGCGCGATTTGTACTTCGTCCCCAACAGGCCTGCCGCTCCGCCGCTTCCGGTAGCTTGCTCGATGGCCTGCGGGGACAGCTCGTCGAGCAGCGAACGGACCCCCTCCATCACCCCGTCCAACAGGGCCACTTGATGGATCATCAGGTCGGCGAGGATGCCCTCGACGGCGACTGGCCCTTCAAACGAGCGATCGTGTGGGTCGAGCAATGCCATGGCAACTGCTTCGGGCGTCCTTGCTTGCGTTAGGGCCACGGTCGAGGGTGCCACGTGGGCACTCCGTCCGCTTGCGGCCCGCTGCAAATCGAGCGAAGCCACGAATTCGGCATATCCCTGTCGCAGCGGGATGAACGTGCGGCAGAAGACATCCATTGCGTCATGCAGCTTCGTGATAAAGCGTGCGATATCGCCAGACGTCTCGAGCTTCCGCTGCGGAATCAGTGAGCTTGCCATTTCGCGCAGGCCCATCAGGGCTAAGGTCTGCAGATCCAGTTGGAACGATTGCGTGGACGCTCCGGGTTGGGCCCCGCCCATGGGCGGGACCGCCGGTGCGCCTGAGATCGGTGGGGCGCCGGGCGGCCACGGTGGACCGGCGCTTGCTGCCACACTATTGTCAGGAAACGGCCCGTGACCCGCAGGAGGCGGCTGCGATGAGGCAGGGTAGGAACGATATGGCGTCGCGGCGCCGCGATCAGGCCAATTGCTTGGGTTCGCCGCTAAGGGCGACGACACTTCGAGCGGTCGGCCGTGTGGATCAAACTGAATCGGTAGCCGCTGTCGCCCGAAGTCGGGACCTACCGACGCGGCCGAGGGACGCCCCGGCTGCAGAGGGCTGAGGTTCGACTGAACAGCCTGCAATTGCGACGCATCGGCCAAGCGCGGTTCGGACGGGTGGGAACCGGATTGGGAAATGATCGAGAGGTTTCCGAGGACAGTTCCGCATGCCAGCGCGTTGCGCACTGGTGCCTGCTGGGCAACGACCTCGAGCGTCAGCTGAACGTGTGGTGAGACGAAGAACCGCAGGTTGGAGGGACCGAGATCGACACTCGTGTTGGGTGCGATCCGGACGGGGTTCCCGCCGGATGGCGAGGGGAGAAAGATCCCGTTCCTGCTGCCAAGATCGCGAACGCACACACTGCCGTTGTTGTCCTCGATGCGCGCGTGAAAGTTCGAGATCATGGTGAACTCCAGCACGAAGTCGTTGAGTGGGTTCCGCCCGATCCGAATTGGCAAATGCTGGAACTGGCTCTTTGCCACCGGAAGAGGCGCCCCGCTGAGTCCAAATGCTCTCAGAACGAACATTGGCTGAATACTAGCTTATGGCTTGGTGCCGAGCCAAGTACTAGAGCGCCGGCAGTCATGGTTCTGGCGCGAACGCAAAGGGCGGCCCGCGGGGGGGCTGACGGGATTCGCGCAATGGCAGGGGTGCGCTGCTTCAGTTCAAACGTCAATCGTGTGAGCAGCGTGTAGAAGCTCCGCGACTGAGTGGTGCTCGGCGAGCTGCCCGATGGCAACGGCAACCGGATCGGTGGGACTCACCGATTCCAATTGCCATGGCGCAGTGGCGACATCGCAGATCTGATCTCGAGAGCCTGTAGCGTTCCAGAGTTCGGCCAACGTGCAGGGGGGGGGGCTGCCGAGGGCGATAATCACGGCACCCTCCTGTCCGTTGTGGGACCAGAAGAAGCTCGGGATCGTAGTCTTCCAGCGTGCCATTCGGCACACCCAGTCCAGCCAGAAGCACAGCGCTGCACCGCCCGCTACGCCTAGGGGAAGCCTTAGTGCCAATGAAGACGTGGGTCGCTCGATTCCGCGGCACATGGCAACGGTGGCGCTGACGTGACTGAGCACGCGCACTGGATCGACGGGTCGTTCCACGCCGAAGATTAGGGCCCACAATTCGCGAGAAGGCAGCGTTCGCGTCCAAGAAGCGTAGCCGTCGAAGGTTTCGTCGAGCGCGACCTGCACCTCGCCGAGTGGCAACTGACCTACCTCGACTTGAGCATTGGGATTCGACGTGAACGACAAGAGTCGTTCACTCGTCGCTTGCCAAATGGATTCGAGCGCCAACGGCAGAACTTCCGGCGCGGCGAGTAGCGATGGTGGGGCAAGCAACGGCACGGCAACCGTCAGCGGAAATCGTCTGCCTGCCCGATCCCAGCTTGGTGAAAACACACCTACCAACGCGGATGCGCGACTGGGCGACGTCGGCCGGTAGACGAATGCTTGCACACTGCCGGCGTTGTACGCCTCGACCCACTCGGGCCCCACTTTCGCCTCGGCCCACTCAATGTTGTGAGTAAGAAAAGCATCAAAACTAGTAAACTCGGGGTCACGGTTTCCCGCAGCAAGGAAGTCTCCCCGCGTAGGGTGTTTGCCTAGCACTCCGGGAAGTCCGAGCGTTGCGGCCCTCATCGCGTTCCTGCCGCCTCGCCCACCGTAACTTCAGGTGGACAATTGAGTCTCGAGAAGAAATTCGGGACGAAGGGATGCACGCTCTTGGATGGCTTGACGATGATCTTGACCGGAGGTTCGTTGCTTCGGCTAAGGCTCCAGGACGCCGCAAGTTCCTGAACGCCTCCTGACGATTTGCCGGTCGAGTCGAGCCCGCCGGCCAAGAAGAGCCGGAACAGACCGAAATCTCCGATGCGCGGGATTTCGTCGGTGAAGCCCGCACCCTTCACGCGTAGCGTTCCACCGCGTGGCGTCTCTGTCCCAGGCCATACGACAGGGAGCCATCGTTCCGGTTCGTTTCGGTATGTCGAGGCCTTTCCATCGACGACTAGTGACACTTCCGAAACGTTTGGACTCACAGACTCAATCTTGACCGAGAAGGGAACGGAAGGTTCTGGCCCGGTGCCGAAGACTGCCTCGGTGATCTGTTGTGACACGTTGAGGCAGTTCAAGAAATCCGAGCGGTAGGGCAGTGCATCACTGGACGGCTTGGGGACGTAGTCCTTTCCCGAACGCTCGAGCCGTGCAGCGAAATTCTTCTCCACGAACGACCAAAGAATCCCGGTTTGCGGCCGGAAGAATTCGGCAAACTCTGGGAGCGACACCTCACTCTGTGAGGCACTGAACGGATAACGGGGCTTAATCTTGGTACGGAAGAGCTCCCAGACTGCGCTCTTCCAGTCGCCGCTCAGCTGTGCGTAGTCGGCTTTCACGACACCGGCATGGCTCCCGCGGATGGGGTTCATGAGCAACGGGTCGAGAATCATCCGCGTTCGTGGATCGGTCCCGCCGAGCAAGCGCTGTACCGCAGCCGCGGTGCGTGAGAGCTCTGCGCCGAATTCCGCACCAGAGGCCTGTTGGGATTCGGCCAACTGAGTCACAGAGACTTCGAGCGTGCCCAGGTGAGCCAAGTATTGGCTGAGCCCAGACGGAGTACCGCCGCCGTCGGTCTTGGCGTCTCCCCCGGAAGCGAATTGAAGCAGTGGGGCAAAGTGTCGCTCGACGCTAGAAATCTCTCGAGGGGGCGGAGCCCCCGCATCCGCTCCGACTGCTGCGGCGAGCAATGCCTTTGCTTTGTCTTTTCCCTTCTCAAGCAACGAGCTGTCACCAATTTCGAGCCGCACATTGTCGCGGACAACCCGGAAGAGCCGTACGTAGGGGCCGTCAGCTTCCGTCAATACTCTTAGTTCCTCAAGCGCGGTCGCGATATTTTGTGGGGGGACTACGTCAAGTCCGACGAGAAAGTCGGCCCAGGCAGCCACGTAGCGCTGGAAGTAGATCTCTCTTAGCCGTACGGCGGCTGACTGTTTTGAATCCGTGCCGCCTTCACCCGCTGAGCGACCGAGGACCCATGCCTCGAATTCCAGTCTGCTATCGGGCGACTCCAAGACCTTGCGCACCTTCTGCCAACCCAGAGCCGTGTACATCCCTGGTACTTCGGTATTCCCCTTAGCCGTAAAGTACTGTGCGGATGCGCCGAAGAAGATCTTGTCGGGGCGGATGGGCGGGACTCCTTCAGCAGCTTCAGTGAGCCATCCGTACTGCAAATCCTCAACGGGCAGGGCGCTCAAACGTCCCTGTGCAACAGCCAATCCTGCGTCTTCGGCCTTCCAGGCCCAGCTGCTATCACCCTTGAAGATCGCCAGGTAGCGTCCTGCGTGAAGAGCAAGCTTATGCTGGTCCTTCTCGGACCGAGAGTTATAGGCGCGAGCCCAAGTCTCGGCGAGTTGGGGCTTGGCGTATTCGACGTCCAGATACTGGGGCCGAGTGAGCATTAGGTAGAGCTTGAGATCGTTATAAGCTCTTTGGAAATTGCGGCTGTCAGTCCTAGCGAGGTCGCCAATAGCACGCACGTCTGCTGCGAGTCGTTGCTGCACCGGGCCCTCCACCATGGCTCGCAGTCGGTCGCGATAGACTTGCTCGGCCGCCGACTTTAGTCGAGTAGCGGTGTAGGGGCCCCAAAGCCCGTAAATGGTGGACTTCCCACTCGCCTGCTCAAGCTCTACGATGCGTTCAAGTAGCAAATCCAGTCCATTGGCTGCTTCAGCGGCATCACCTTTGCGCTCAAGTATCCGCGCTTCTCGAAGGTCTCGATCCGTTTGCCGAATCAATCGATTGTTCGTAATGTAGCTCGTTGCTGCCGGGGTGAGTAAGAATAGCGCTGCGAGCAATGCTCCGCCCGCCCAAATGAGTTGGTTGCGGGTGCTCCGCCGCACTTGCGACAGGGACCGCACCGCCAAGTGGCGATCGGGAAATATGACCTTCGAGAATAGCTCGGTGACGAAGTAGCTCTTCGGCTCCTTCGGGCGAGCTTCCGCAGGTGGAATCATCCCAAGCGAGAAGCCCTGGGCCATATTGCCCAAAAGGCGATCAATGCTCCGACCCGTTTGGGTACCGCTCGAGAAGTAGAAGCCTCGAACGAACGGCGTTTCACTGTACGGGTTTTGTCGACCTAATTCCTCAACAAATCGCGCTACGGCGCCGCGGAGCGGCTTGAATTCTAGCGGAAACTGAATGATCTTGGCGCGCACCTCGGGCTGGGGCTCCCGAGCGAGCCTATCGAGCATACGGGTGTGGAGGGATTGCGTAAGTAGTCTGAACTCGGCCTCAACTGCTGCGCGGGGCTCTTGCATCCTCGGGTCGTCGAGGGCGAAGCTCGCACCCCAAGCTTGGGCTCGCTGCTGGCTGCTCAGATCCCCAAAGAATTCAACGAAGCCTGGCAGTAGGTCGACCTTCGTAAACAGGACGTAGAGCGGTAGGACCATCTCCAGTCGGGACATCATTTCGTCGGCGCGGGCACGAAGTTGACTGACTGTCTCCAGTTGCTGGTCATCGGTTTGGGTAAGGAGGTCCTCGACGCTGACCGCAATGACTAGGCCGTCAAGCGGGCGCCCAGGTCGAAAACGCCGCACGGTGTCGAGGAAAGTATTCCACTCCTCGCGGTCGTCCTGTTCTGTCGCCAGGCGCCCAGCCGTATCGAGGAGAATGGCGTGCTTGGAGAACCACCAGTCACAGTTTCGGGTCCCGGCCGTACCCCGGAATTTATGCCCAGATGCCCCTGCCGGCGTGATGAAGCCCAATCCAGATTGACCGAGTGCAGTGGTCTTGCCCGCCGCGGGGGGGCCGACAATTACGTACCATGGCAGCGCGTAGAGTGCGGCCTTCCCGCCGCCTGCTAGTTTGCTATTCTTGAGGCTGTTGAGGGCGTCCTTCATCTGCTGCTGAAGAGCCAGGATTTCCGGTCTGCGGTCGGGGCGGACCTTCTGCGCCTGCTGTTCCGCTTGGCGCAGAAGTTCACGTTCCAGCGCAGCCGCACGCATGCGACCACGTACTAGTCGCACGACGAAGACTGTTGCAATGGTCAGCAGTACCAATGCCGTAACGAGAATGGCGACCCACAATGGACCACCGAGGAGTAGGACTAGGGGCCAGACCGCTGCGATCAGAATCGCGCCGATGATGATCAACCACAACATCGCAAGTCTCTCAATCCGAGCTGGACTCGGTCTGAATGGTTCTGGTCTTCATTGCGCCGAGGAGATTCTCGACGTCAGAGTTTAGCAGGCGTTCGAGCCCGAATATCACGCCGAGGACAACCACGAGCGAACCCGCGATAATCGCGATTAGGGGGGCATGACTCGTTCGACGCGCCGTCAGCCGATCTGGCGGCTCGACTCGAGGAGCAAGCTTTGCCGTCAATGGCCACGCCTGTGCCACCCGCTGGCGAGCACTTTCGGAAAATCCGCTCAGCGTCCGGGTGTCGCCGCTGTTGCCGTACTCGCCACGAAACCCGAGCAGTAAGCAGAGGTAGTAGATCTCGAGCGCCGGGGAAAATTGTCCTTGTTGGCTGAGGACCCGCATGCGTTTGAAGAAGTTCTCCCCAGCTCTGTACTCGCCGTAGAGCTCAAGCTGCAGTGGGTGCCCCATCCACTCATTTCGGCCCGGCCAATTCGACTTGTTGATCTGCTCATCCAGGAAGGCCACCAATGCGTAGCGAGCTTCCGCCAATTCGCTGTCCGGAAATCCGCGTGCTCGACCTTGACCTACCATCGTGCCAAGTGCGGTCAGGATCCGTTGCCGCAATTCATGTGGCGAAGTAACGTTGCTCGATTGAGGGAGCCGGACTCCCAGGGCAAGCAGTTCTGCACAGGACCAGTAAAGTGGTTCAGTCATGGCCAATTAGTGAGCATGCGCTTTGGGCACCGCATAAAGTGCCAATGTTGAACTTGCCCATTGCCCGTCTTTGGGAAGGTAGAGTGCGACAGTTCCCGAGGTGGCAACGTCTTCCCAGCAGGAGCCCGATTTGTCCACACGGAAGAAGCAGACGCCGGGCTTCACAGGCAGAGCGGCAGTGGGTTGCCATTCTACGTTGACGCTGACGCCGCGTCGCGCTTGCTTGACGACATCGTAAATCTGATTCCAGCTTGCCATCTTCAGCAGGGCGGGGACCCGCTCGCGCATCGTCGCTTCTGGCATGCTTGAAGTGAGCCCCAGGTAGAGCTCGTAGTCGAGCAGGGTTCGATCGGCGAACTTGCCGATGAACATGCCATCTTGGCGATGCTCGAGTCCGATCTCCACAAACGTCTTGTGGATCTCTCCAGGCAGAAGGCGCAGCACGATAGCAAAGAGCTGCTCAAATACGCCTCCCAATCCCAGGTAGTCGAACTTCGGAACCGAGGTAGGATCGATGGTTGAAGAGAAGCTGCAGAGTTGTCCCACCAGGCTGCCCAGCGCGAGGTACACTTCCTCGGGGGGAGACGACGGTGTTTCCATCAAGTGGTTCAATCGAGGAATTGCACCGTTGAGGGTGTGAAGAAGCCAGAACTTGCGAGCTTCCATCGCATGGAAGTCAACGGAGCCCTCTTGCTGCTGACGCCGCTCACCGGCAAGCTGCTTCTGGCGCGCGACGATACTTGTTAAGATCCGCCGTACGCCGTTCTCAAGAAATGGTGCGGCTCGAAAGTCCAGAACGGGGGGCACGTGGGTGTCTTGCACGTGGAACGTGCCGTTCTCTTGGCGAAGCACCACGGCGACACAGAAGGCAGCAAAACCGTTCCTCCGCTCGTCATCAAAGAGCACTTGGAGGTCGGGTTGTGCCCACTCAAGCTCCTGCGGTGAACCACCGCTATTGACATCGACGACTTGGTGCGTCGCTCTGGTGTACTTTCGAACGGTCGATTGATCCGAGGTGCCGACCAGGGACGTTCCATCAATGGCATGCGCTAGGCCAACATAGACCTCGGTACGCAATGCGTCGGCGGGAAGCTTTCGGGGTGGCGGAGCGGGGACGTCCGTACCTTCGCCACAATGAATGACAGTGCCGTCGGGCCAGACTGCTTCGAACTGCAAGAGCCTGAACTCGCCAGCGGCGAAGCCCTGCTCGTCGATCTTGAGGCTGATGATGCCCCAGGCATAGTGGGTAAGAGCACGAAGGCGTCTACGCAGCAGGTCTTCGTGATAGGCGTCCTGCTGCTGCAGGTGATGCTGACTGAGCAGGAGCCCTTCGGTCCAGATAGGCTTACGTGCCACTCAATTGCCCCCTTCCCCTGCTGTCGGAGCTCCCGTTGCAGTCGAGGCGGCGCTGGCTGAACTTCCCGTCGAATCGCCGCGGCCTTCACCGTCCTGGATCTTCATCCTGTCTAAGTAGACCGGAATGGTCATGGCCTTGGCACAAGGTGGAGATTGGGGGGGCGACGTCAGTTCGTACGTGACGTACCAATCAGTGCCTTTCGGTTCGCGAAATAGCGCCACCAGCCCAAGGAAATTGGCAGAAGGATTGCGTGCTACGGGGATTTCCTGCAATTTTCCGGGAAAGACTGCGTACTCGGCAACAGACTTCAGATCTGTCGACAAGACCTCCTTGTCCTTCTGCCAGATTTCCTCAAACGTTGCTCCGCGCAGTTTTGTATCGCTGTGCAGCTGATAAACCCGCACCTGCACGGGCCGTCCGGTGCCCTCCGGTGTGGCATTCGACCGGTCTGAGGCGCTGAGCGCAATGCTGGTCGCCACGGGAGGGCACGTTTCTTTCTTCGCGACCTTCGGCTCGGGGGCAGGGGCTGAACACGCTCCAATCCCAAAGAACGTGAGCAGTAGTGCGGTTCTCATCGCAGGTGGTATACAACGAGCAGGCGGCGTCTGGCCATCGACAAACGGGCCAGTCTCGGTGACCAGGCATTCTCCCTCAGCTGGCCTGAATTGAGCCGCGAGCGAGGGTGCCCAACGGTGGCTGGGTGTCACGCGTTCAGCATCATCCTTCGCTCTCGACCCACGCGGGGTTGGGGCTGGCGTGGCAGTATTTGCACGTAAATGGCGCGCTCCTCTTGACGCTGAGCCGTCTTGCGGATACTGGATTTGGCGTGCAGTGGGAGAAGCGGGGGACTGAACCGACCGATGGGCAAGTCGACGATTCGCCTTCCTGCATGACAGCGCGGCGGCAATGCTAAAAGGAGTTTTGAAATGGCACAAGACATCACGCTGAAGCTCACGAACATCGAGGGCGAGAGTAAGAAAAAGGGCTTCGAAAACGAGATTGACGTCTACGATTTCAGATTTGGGGTTTCACAATCGGCCTCTTGTGCCGAGGGTGGCGGCGGCGGGAGCGCCAAGTCGGACTGCAAGGACCTCGTCGTGACGAAGCTGATCGACAAGGCGTCCCCCATACTCTTCCTCCACAGTGCACTTGGCACGCCGATCAAGTCGGCAGTTCTGACGGTTCGCAAGGCGGGTGGCACTTCGCTCGACTATCTTGTCGTTACGCTGGGCGACGTCATTGTCACCAACGTCTCGACCGGTGGAAAGTCGGAGGACGAGCGGGTTAGAGAGGAAGTCTCGCTCAACTACGCGCACATCTCGATTCAGTACAAGGCCCAGAACGCCGACGGCTCTGCCGGCGCTGCGATTCAGAAGGCCTACAATGTCGAAGCGAATTGCGAAGGCTAAGCATTTGACGGATCCCAAAGGGGGGCTGGCCGGGGTGGCCATCCACCGCTACCTCTCGGTCTAGCGGTTCGTTGGTTGGGTGCAGTTGAGCTCCGTTCAGCTGTACCCACCTTGCTCTGCGCGGCTGCAGCTTGAGCAGTGATTCGGGTGCGTGTCCGGCGTTCGGCCTGATGGGCGCAGTTGCGGGTGCTTATGGGAGCGCCCGACCGATCCTCGGTCTGGGTGGCCGTGCTAGGGGCTTTTAGCGCCTAACTTTCGCTGACAGGCGGCAGCCATCTCTTTCGTGAAACGCTGCCGACCCCAGTCGAAAGTTGGCGGGACGCATTGGTCCATTTGGTCTTGGTTCGCCATCAGGTCCTTGAGGGTATCCCGAGCCTGCCACACAACATCTTTGGGAACTTGGATGGCGAGATTGGGGATGTCTGGGGTGGATTCGCCGCTGATGTCGAGATTCATCGCGCGCAGGTCGCGGGTGCTCATCGACGCGGCTCGAGCAACCAGGCTTAGGCGCGTCCCTGGCGGAACCTCGAGGTCGGACGTGAGCTGAGGGGTTCGCATCTGAACAGTGGAGAACTTGTAGCGCTGAAGGTTATTCAGAATCAGGGCCACTGCTTGGATTGCTGGGGCGTACATGGCCGTTTCGTCTGGGAGCACTTTGGCATCGACAAGATCCCAGAAGCCAATTCCGCTGCCCCCAACACGCTCTAGACGCGCAATCATGCCAAATGGTCCGAGATTGTAGGAACCGAACGTTAGATCCCAAACGCCGGCTTCATTGTAGACCAACAGCTTGTCGCGGATATCACGCAGGTAGCGTACAGCGGCCTCCGTGGACTTTGGAGGGCTGCGCCGTTCATCGATCACCTCTTCCTTGATGCGAAGGTGGTAGGCCCGCCCCGTGGCGGGCATGAACTGCCAGAGGCCTGCTGCGCCCACGGGCGAGGTTGCTTGGGGTGTGCAGCCACTCTCGACGAAGACAATAGCCCAAAGATCGGCGGGCAATTCGTACCTCACCAGCGTCGATTGGATGAGGTCACGGTAGGAGCCGCATCGGAACAGCATTGACTGGAAGGATTCGCGGCCGACCGGGTTTTCAGTGTAAAATTGGAGGCTTCGTTCTACCCGCGGATCATCCTCGACGGGGATTTCCGGAAGCTTGAGCCCGACTAGCCATCGTGACCGTACGCGGTCCATCGATCCCGTCGCCCGTCGTTGACTGATGCGCTTGGTGCCTTGTGCGCCGATGACGGACGCATGCATCGCCGCCATGGCTTGGCAAGCTGCAGGCGAGCCTTTGCACTTTTCCGGCGACAGACTGCTGGCAATGAGAGCGGCCTCCTCGTCCACGAGCGCGCTAAGTTCCGCTGATTCCTTGCCGCGTCCATGCATTTGGCTGAGCAGTGCGCGGAGTGATTCGTTTTCGGTGATGAGGCGGGGTTGAGGCAACGCCCCAGATGTTGCCAAGACAGGCTTCGTGCCCTGCGAAGAAGCCTGCGGTTTTGCAGCGTCGACTCCCGCCTCTCGAGGGGTGCGGGTAAGTACGATAATCAAAGTAGCCAGCCCACCCAGCACCAGAGCGAATACGGCAACAGCGATTGCACCGATTCGCCAAGTGCTGCTCGGCTTCTCCCGGTTGCGAAGCAGTGCAGGGGACGGCGTGGATCCCCCGCCCCGTCGATCCCTACCCCGGAGCCGAACAACGTCTCCAAGCACGTCCAGGCGGGACAACTTGGCTATGCTTTGGCTGAAACCGGCGGACGAAAGCCTGCCATCGATTCCAGGCGGGTTCACCGTGGGTGGGAGCGCGGGAAGTCCTGCCAACGAGTGATCCAAGAGGCGGGGCGCCTCGGGAGATCCAGCGGCGCCGACGGAGCCAGTAGGTCGGGACGAATGCCGACTGCCCCGCTTCAGATCCAGCAAAGAACTTGACCGCTGATCGCCCTTGTCGGGGATTGGACCGGCGGCTTGCGGCGGTGTCGAGACGGCGTTGGCGTCAGTCTTTCGCGCCCCGAATGCGCGCAACCCGAACATGGTGCGAACCTGAAGGTTGGGGCTTTTGTCGGGCGCGTTTTTCGGGACGCTCGCTGGGCCATTAGGGCCAAAGGAACGTGGCGGGACAACGGCCTGGTGAAGTGGCGGTGCCTCGGAGGCAGACTGTTGAGGAAGTGGCCGACCGAGGACGGGGGCGTGAAACTCTGGGCCTGCAACGCGCGGCACCCCGGCGCCCTCACCATCAAGTTGTCGAGGGCGGGCCATGGACTGGTTGAGAAGGGGAGGGGGCGCGGGGGCGCTGGGAGGCAGCCTAACATCATGCGATGAAGGGTTTGGCGCAGCCTGCTGCAAGAATATTGATGCGCCGAGCATCGGGGGAGGCTGCACTAAGCCGGATGGCTGTGGTCCCGGCTGCTGTGGTTGCATTGGCGGTGAGGGCGTCGGCGGTTGTGGCTGGTGTTGTTGAATCACTGCTGCGGGGAGCTGCAGTGGCCGTTGTTCCGGGCCGCCGATGACTTGCGTCCGTCCAAAATTGGCATGATTTTGGGGCAAAGGTGACGGCGCAGGTTGCTGAGCTATCGCCGCCTCGGCAAGGCTTTCTCTTGCCGCACTGACAAGTTCTCGAAGCGGTGAAAGGAATGGACTGAGGTCGGTCGCCCGTCCATGGCTGTCGACGTGTTGCCGGAGGGTGTCGATGCGAACGGCGATGCCCCCAAATCCGGCGTTTCGCGCTAAGGGTTGAAGACCCAGGGTTTGAGTTCTCAGCTGGGCGACTCTCGGGTCGCTCAACGGTGCCTGAGCGGATGCGGCACGTGACCATTCGCCGAGGCAATGTTCGAGCTCGTCGAGCAAGCGAATTTTATCTGATCTATCGAGAATGGCACCCTCCACCGGGTCACGCATCGAGCCTATCGTTACCATACGTCCCAGGTTCTCGCTCGCCGAATGGTAGGCAAACCGGCGTCGAGCCTGTTGACAGTACGTCTACAACGGAGGAAAGTCTGTGCGCCGAGTCGCAGAGAGGGCGTTGGCGCGGGTAGGCGAGCAAATTCGGAGCGAAGCGTCGCAAAGGGAACATGGGACGGATCAACATCGAGCAGTTGCTGGCGCCCATCTCAGAGGCGGAACCATCGGGTCCGAACCTCGAATACGATCCGGCATTTTCTGAGTTGGAACGTACCGCTCAGGGCAAACCCGAACAGCGCATGGGAAGCGTTCATGTGCCGTTCGAGCCGCCGGACTGGTCGGCTGTATGCAAGCAGAGTCTAGCCCTTCTGGAGAGGACCCGTGATCTTCGGGTGACGATGCATCTGACGCAGGGGTTGCTTCACTGCGATGGTCTTTCTGGCTTCGCAGAAGGTTTGGAGCTTGCGGCAGGGCTGGTACGTGACTTGTGGCAGTCGGTTCATCCGGAGCTCGACCACGAGGACGACGACGATCCCACGATGAGAGTCACCGCCCTCGCGACCCTAACTGCGCCATCCACCTTACTAGCACTACAGAAGAGCCCACTGGCCCAACTGCGCGGACTTGGGACTGTGTCCCTACACGATATTCGGTTCGCTGCCAGCGGCGGCACAGCTACACCTGGCGATTCCGTCGTGAGTTCAGCGACCGTGGAGGCAATCTTCCACGAGGTCGATCTTGAGGTTCTTGAGACCACGGTGTTGGGCGTGCAACGGTGCCTCGACGGGGTGGCGGCTATCGATGGTGCCTTTGTCACCCACACCGGAAGCCGTGGGCCGGATCTGTCCACCTTGACGCAACTGTTGCGCGAGGTGCGCCACGTCCTTAAGCCTCGACTGGATGCGCGGCAGGTCGCAAAGGCAGGGGACGAACCTGACCCGCAAGGTGATGTCGCGGACGCCGCGGCGGCGGGTAGTGATCCAAGCCGTTCTGGAGGCGCATTGAGTGGCGATATTCGTTCTCGTGAAGACGTCTTGAAAGCGATAGACAAGATTTGCGCTTACTACTCGCGGTCGGAACCCGGGAGTCCGTTACCGTTGCTGCTCGAGCGGTGCAGACGACTCGTATCGTCCTCGTTCCTGGAAATTATCCAGGAGCTGGCGCCGGACAGCGTAGCCCAAGTCAACAGCATTGCTGGACGAAAGTCCGTTTGATGGAACGATGGGTGATTGAGAGATTCTTGTGGGTTGGCAGAGAAGCGTCGCCGTTTGCTGGTGGCGTGGACTTGTGGCACCACGGTATGGGTCCTTCCTGACAGATAGGAGCAAAAATGAGTAGCCAGAAGTTTATTGGTCGTAATCGCGCCCCACGCGTTCAGATTGAGTACGACGTCGAGCTATACGGTGCCGAGAAACGCGTTCAGCTTCCCTTCGTGATGGGGGTGATGTCCGATCTTTCCGGCAATGCTGGCAAGGCTCAACCACCGGTAGCCGATCGCAAGTTCTTGGAGTACTCATCCGAGAATTTGGACGAGCGCATGAAGGCTATGCAGCCGCGCGTCAAGATGCAGGTCCCCAACAAACTGACCGGTGAAGGCAACGTGTCGGTCGATCTCGCCTTCGAGAAACTAGATGACTTCGGACCGGGCGCCATTGCGCGCCAAGTTCCGGCCCTACGGCAGCTTCTCGAGGCACGAACGAAGCTGGCCAACCTGATTACGTACATGGATGGGAAGACGGGGGCGGAGGATCTGATTGCGAAAGTTCTCAACGATCCCTCTCTGCTAAAGTCACTGGCTTCTTCGGCTAAGGATGCCGGTGAAGAGGCTTCCACTGAGGCTGCGGGAGAAGAGAAATGACGATGTCGGATCAAACACAGAAAGCTGCAGCCGAATCACCCGTGGCCGTCGCGACGGGCGATGAGTTTGCCAGTCTCTTGCGTAAGGAGTTCAAGCCCCAGTCCGACCGAGCACGCGAGGAAGTCGAAACGGCCGTGATGACATTGGCGCGCGAGGCTCTTGGCTCCTCGGCGGTGGTGGTCTCCGACGCGGTCGCTTCAATTCAGAATATTATCGCGGAAATCGACAAGAAGCTGTCGGCGCAGATCAACGAGATTTTGCACCACAACGATTTCCAATCGCTCGAGGGCTCGTGGCGTGGGTTGCACTACCTGGTGAACAACTCCGAGACCGATTCGATGTTGAAAATTCGAGTCATGAACATCTCGAAGAAGGACCTCAACAAGACGCTCAAGCGCTTCAAGGGGGCATCTTGGGATCAGAGCCCGCTCTTCAAGAAGCTCTACGAGGAAGAATACGGTCAGCTGGGTGGCGAACCCTACGCCACAGTCGTAGCCGACTATGCCTTCGATCACAGTCCGCCAGACGTGGAAACGCTTGGGGAGCTCGCGAAGATTGCTGCGGCTTGCCACTCACCGGTATTCACGGCGGCCGCACCATCACTGCTTCAAATGGAATCCTTCCAAGAGCTTGGCAATCCGCGCGATATCGCCAAAATATTCACGACCCCCGAGTACGCGGCGTGGCGCTCACTGCGCGAATCAGATGACAGTCGGTACCTCGGCATGGCATTGCCACGCTTTCTCGCACGACAGCCCTACGGAGCGAAATCGGATCCCGTTGAGGAGTTTGATTTTGAGGAAGAGTGCGGCGGCACGGACGACTCGAAGTACGCGTGGGCAAACGCCGCTTACGCTATGGCCGTCAACGTCAATCGATCCTACAAGCTGTATGGTTGGTGTTCACGCATTCGCGGCATCGAGTCGGGCGGCGCTGTAACGGGACTTCCGACGCACACGTTCCCCACCGATGATGGCGGTCAGGACATGACGTGTCCCACCGAAATCGGTATCAGTGATCGCCGAGAGGCTGAACTCGCTCAAGCCGGGTTCATGCCGCTCATTCACAAGAAGAACACCGACTTTGCAGCCTTCATTGGTGCGCAGTCGCTTCACAAGCCGGCGGAGTACGATGACCCGGACGCTTCGGCGAATGCCAAGCTTGCCGCGCGTATGCCGTATCTGTTCGCGACCTGCCGTTTCGCTCACTACTTGAAGTGTATCGTCCGTGACAAGATCGGTTCGTTCAAGAGCCCTGATGATATGCAGAAGTGGCTTCAGGGTTGGATCACCCAGTATGTCGATGGAGCGCCGGCTCACTCCAGTGAAGAAACCAAGGCAAAGCGACCGCTAGCAGCGGCTGAAGTGACCATCGAGGCGGATCCTGCGAATCCGGGGTACTATTCCTCGAAGTTCTTCCTGCAACCCCACTACCAGCTCGAGGGGCTCACCGTCTCTCTGCGGCTGGTATCGAAGCTGCCGTCGGCCAAGGCCTGACGGACCGCATCCGTCGGGAAACCCTCCGGAGCCCGGAGTGGCGGTCTGAGCGAGGTACGCACCGTTCAGACCGCCACCAGTGCTAGCCCAGAGCAGTCATGGCAGAGCTAACTCCGAAAGAGAAGTTGCAGCCGTCTTTGCTGGATCGGCTAACCGACGATGAGCCGGACCGGCAGAAGGAATCGCGGGACAAGCGCATTCTGACCGGCGCACAACTCCGGGAGAGTGTTCGCCGCGATCTGTCCTGGTTGCTGAACAACACTCGGCTGCAGGCGGTTGAGGATCTGGACGCCTATCCCGAGGTCGCACAATCGACACTCAACTATGGCGTCCCTGACTTGGCCGGCAAGACGGCCAGTACGGTCGACGTCAAGGCGCTCGAAAAATCGCTCCTTGCTGCGATTCTGAGCTTCGAACCAAGGCTCCTACGGGAATCGATTCGCCTCAAGTCGGTCGTCAATCCCAAAGGGACCGCACACAACGATCTGTCATTTGTCATTGAGGCAGAACTGTGGGCTCAGCCCGTCCCGCTACGCGTCTTCCTCAAGACCGATCTGGATTTGGAGACAGGGGAGATTGCGGTGAAGGAGACAACGATCGAGTAGAGTGCTGGGCACCTGCCAGGTAGGGAGGGCACCTGCCAGGTGGGGAGGTCCCTTGCCAGGCGGAAGGAATTCTCTCCGCGTAGCCGAGTCGGACAAAGTGGACTTCGCATGGATCATCGACTGCTCTCCTACTACAATCGTGAACTCCAGTACTTGCGGGAGCTTGGCGGGGAGTTTGCGCGCCAGTTTCCCAAGATTGCTGGCAGATTGGGGCTTGAGGCATTCGAATGTGCCGACCCCTACGTCGAGCGTCTCCTGGAAGGTTTCGCATTTCTGGCGGCTCGTGTTCAGCTGAAGATTGACTCAGAGTTTCCTCGCTTTACCGAGCACTTGCTGTCGCTCGTCTATCCCCACTATTTGTCGCCCACGCCGTCGATGGCGGTTGTAAAGCTTACGCCGAATCATCGGCAGGGCCAGCTCAACGAGGGATTTTGCGTGCCTCGGGGCAGCGCGCTGCGCAGCAATGTCGGGCGTGGCGATCAAACGGCCTGTGAATATCGCACGGGACACGACGTTACCCTTTGGCCAATCGAGCTTGTCAGTGTGGAGCACGTATCCAACGTGGGCAAGTTGGGTGAGCTCAAATTGCCGGGAAAGAAGCGCATCCAAGGCGCAATCAAGTTCCGGTTTCGCACGTTGAGCGGAGTCCCATTCAGCGACCTCGGCCTGGATAATTTGGCCCTCTTTGTCACGGGTACTGAGCAGTTTTCGCTGCGCATCTACGAACTGCTGTTGGCGGGCGCGCAGGCGTTGGTCGTCAGGTCGCCCAATAGCGACGTCCTATCCTTGGTGCCCGACAACCCAATTCGTCCAATCGGCTTTGAAGACGAGGAAGCGCTTCTGCCGTTCGGCTCCAAGTCATTTCAAGGCTATCGGCTGTTGCATGAGTACTTCTCGTTTCCGAGTCGATTCCAGTTCGTGGGACTCTCGGGCTTGAAAGCGGGAGTCGCGCACTGCTTGGAGCCTGAGCTTGAGGTGGTGGTCCTGTTGGACCGTCACGAGCCTACTATCGAGTCGGCAATTGGCACGACCCATTTCGAACTCTTCTGCACCCCGGCGATCAACCTCTTTCCAAAGCAGATCGATCGTATCCACTTGAATGATCGCCAGCACCAGTATCATTTGATCGCCGACCGCACTCGCCCTCGGGACTTCGAGGTCCACTCGTTGACGGAGGTTGTCGGTGTGGGGACGCGCGCTCACAGTCGGCAGGAGTTTAGACCGTTCTATGCGAGTCGAGAACGCTCGGACCAGGACTCGGCGTTCTACACGATTCATCGAGAGGTTCGGATTGTCAGCGAGCGGGAGAAGCGTGATGGCGCAAGATCGACCTATGCCGGGAGCGAATTGTTCATTTCGCTGGTCAATGGCGAACAGGGGCCATTCTTTTCAGATCTGAGACAGTTGGCGATTGCGGCGTTGTGCACCAACCGTGACCTGCCCTTGATGATGAGTGTCGGGGCTGGGCCTTCTGATTTCTACCTGGATTCCGGTGCTCCTGTCGACACTATTCGTTGTGTGGCCGGGCCGTCCGAGCCTCGCCCGCCGACAGCATGGGGAGCCTCGTCCTGGCGCTTGGTGAGCCATCTCTCCCTCAACTACCTGTCGATCACCGACACGAATTCAGAGGCGGGTGCCGCAGCATTGCGTCAGCTGCTGCAACTCTACGGAGAGTTCGGGGCACCTGCGATGCGACGGCAAATCGAAGGTGTCCGGTCCGTCGCGAGTTCAGCCATCGTTCGTCGCATCCGCACGCCAGGTCCGCTCGCCTTTGGTCGAGGGGTCGAGATTACGCTCGATTGTGACGAAACTGCTTTTGAAGGCGGGAGTGCCTTCCTGTTCTCTGCTGTCCTGGAGCGCTTCTTTGCCAAACATGCCTCGCTCAACTCGTTCACCGAGCTTGTGTTCAAGAGCGCGCAGCGAGGCGAGGTGGTGCGCTGGCCCGCTAGAATTGGTCGAAGGGCGATCACATGAGTTTTCTCGAGCGACTCGCGCAGACCGCCTATAGGTTCGAGTTTCATGCGACTATGCGGAGGCTGGAGGCACTGTTTCCCGAGCTACCGCGATTTGGAGAGGCAGTTCGTCCAAGTGACGAGCCCGTAAGAGTGGAGCAGGAGGCGTCGCTGGCTTTTGCCCCTTCTGAAGTCTCCGGGTTCAAGCCAGGGGAGCAAGGGCGCCCGAGCCAGATGACGGTGGCCTTCCTGGGGCTGATGGGACCCGACGGTCCGCTGCCACTGCACATCACGGAGTACGCACGGCAGCGGATTCGCCACGTCGGGGACCGGACGCTGGTCGCCTTCATCAACCTCTTCAACCACAGGATGCTGCTGCTCTTTCACCGGGCGTGGTCTCAAGTGGAACCGACGGTGATGCAAGATAGACCGAAGGGGCGTCGATTCGAGACCTATTTGGGATCGCTCATGGGAATTGGGCTTTCGGAATTTCAAGGTCGGGGCGCGGTCCCGGATCAGGCGATGCTGCAGTACGTGGGATGGTTTGCCAATCCCGTGCGAAGTGCGGAGGGACTGCGCGCCATTCTTGCTGACTATTTCGAAGTTCCGGTAACCATCGAGGAGTTTCAGGGTGAATGGCTCGAGCTGCCCGGGGAAAGTCGACTGCAGCTCGGTGGCGCACCCGAGGTGTGCGCTCTCGGGAGGGGCACCGTTCTTGGTCGCCGAGCCTATGCAGTTCAATCCCGCTTCAGAGTGGTGTTCGGTCCACTTTCTTCTGAGAAGTACAAGCGATTTTTGCCAGGAAGTTTCGCTCTTACCCAATTGAAGAATCTCGTCCGGGCCTATTCCGGTGACGAGTTCGCTTGGGACCTTCGGCTCAAGCTTTGTGAGGATGCCAGTTTCCAGATCCGGCTGGGAGGGACTCAGCAACTGTCGTACAACGCACGTCTCGGCAAGAAGTCGACTGCAACCGATGTCGTGATTGACCCGTCTACGCACAGCAGTCGTCGCTACACGTCATAACAAAAACTTGGGTGCTGAGAATCAGGGGAGTTGCAAATGTCGGAGATCAGTCGAACATCACTGTTTGGGAAGCTAAACCCAATTGGCTACAAGTCCATCGAGAGCGCTACCCTTTTCTGCAAGGTACGCGGGAACCCCTACGTGGAACTCGTCCATTGGGTTTCTCAGCTGGTGCAGGTCCCCGATAGTGATTTGCTCCGTTTTCTTCGACATTTCAATGTCGACTCGTCTCGTCTCGCACGCGACATCACCGAGTCACTCGACCGGTTGCCGCGGGGGGCATCGTCCATTTCCGACCTGTCGGGACAGGTGGAGGAATCCGTCGAGCGCGGTTGGCTCTACGGCTCGCTGATGTTCGGGGAGTATCAGGTGCGCACAGGGTACCTGCTCATTGGCTGGTTGAAGACTCCAGCTTTGAAGAACGCACTTCTTGCAATCTCGCGCGAGTTCGCGAAAGTGAAACTGGATGCGGCTATCGACGACTTTGGTAGCATCACCCGAGGTTCGCCGGAAGAAGGTCAAGCTCCATCAGCGGGCGCTCCCGCTGTAGATGCGGGTACTGGTGCGCCCAGTGCGATGGGCGCTGCGGCTTTGGGAAGACAGGAGGCCCTAGCCAAGTACACGGTTGATCTGACCGAGCGCGCGCGCAAGGGGGAGATCGATCCGATCGTTGGACGCGACGAAGAGATTCGGAAAATCGTTCAGATCCTGCTTCGTCGTCGGCAGAACAACCCGATTCTCACGGGCGAAGCAGGAGTGGGCAAGACGGCGGTGGTCGAGGGCTTTGCACAGCGGATTGCCAAGGGCGACGTTCCCCCCGCACTAAAGGATGTAAGCCTGCGTTCCCTCGACTTGGGGCTCTTGCAAGCCGGCGCGAGCATGAAGGGTGAATTCGAGCAGCGCTTGAGGCAGGTGATCGACGAGGTTCACGCCTCCTCCAAACCTATCATCCTCTTCATCGATGAAGCGCATACGTTGATCGGCGCGGGCGGCTCTCAGGGAACGGGCGATGCGGCCAACCTGCTCAAGCCGGCCTTGGCGCGCGGCACGCTGCGCACCATTGCCGCGACGACCTGGACCGAGTACAAGAAGTACATCGAATGTGACCCGGCCCTTACGCGGCGCTTCCAGACCGTGCAAGTGGGGGAGCCGGACGAGGCCAAGGCAATCCTCATGATGCGGGGAATCGCCTCGATGCTGGAGAAGCACCACCGGGTTCAGCTCCTGGATGAAGCACTCGGATCGGCAGTTCGGCTTTCCAAACGCTACATTCCCGACCGGCAGTTGCCGGACAAGTCGGTCAGTCTTCTGGATACCGCGTGCGCTCGGGTAGCGGTCAGTCAGCATGCTGTACCGCCCGAGGTGGAGGATAGCCGTCGACACATCGAAGCCCTCGAGAACGAACAGGGAATCATCGCTCGCGAGCGATGCGTAGGCATCGAGGTCGAGGGTCGCGCTGCAGCGGTCGAGCAGGCGATGCAGGAAGAGAAGCAGCGCTTGGCAGGGCTCGAAGCCCGCTGGAAGGCGGAGAAGTCCATTGTTGATCGGATCCTGGCCGAACGGGAGCGCCTACGGAAGGTTGGTCTCCCCACTGAGAAACAGGAGCCATTGACCATGGGAGCCGACAGTGTTTCCGCGTCGACGGCCGCAGCGAGCTCTGAACCGGTTCCGCCCCCGTCGCTAGACTCAGATCCAAAGGAGTTCGGGGGCGACAGACGGCAAGCCGAGCCGCCAGCAGAGCCCTGGAAAGCACAGCCGCTGGCAGGGCCGTCGGAATCGGAGCTTCAGACGCTCAAGGCGCTTGAGGCTGAGCTTGCCGAGATGCAAAAGGACGAACCGCTCATCTTGCCGGTCGTCGATTCCCGAGCTGTCGCCCAGGTGGTGGCAGATTGGACGGGGATCCCCACCGGGCGGATGGTGAAGAACGAGATCGAGAACGTCCTGAAGTTACCCGAGCTACTGGCTCGTCGCGTCCTTGGGCAGGACCATGCGCTCGAAGCGATTGCTCGGCGGATCCAGACGGCTCGGGCAGGACTCGAGAATCCAAGCAAGCCGATTGGAGTCTTTCTCTTGGCGGGTCCTTCAGGGGTCGGCAAGACGGAGACTGCCCTGGCGCTCGCTGAGGCCTTCTATGGGGGTGAGCACAGCGTAATCACCATCAACATGAGCGAGTTTCAGGAGTCACATACGGTCTCGACGCTCAAAGGGGCGCCGCCAGGCTATGTCGGATACGGCGAGGGCGGCGTGTTGACGGAAGCCGTTAGGCGTCGTCCGTATAGTGTGGTCCTGCTGGACGAGGTGGAGAAGGCACATCCCGACGTGCACGAGATCTTCTTCCAAGTATTCGACAAAGGGTGGATGGAAGACGGTCAGGGAACTCGAATCGACTTCAGGAATACCGTGATCCTGCTCACTTCGAATGTGGGCAGCGAGGTAACGATGCGCGCTTGTACTGGACCTGATCGTCCGGACGCTGCCTCCATGACTGAGGCGCTTCGAGCCCCGCTGCTTCAGGCCTTTCCAGCGGCGCTGCTTGGACGCATGGTCGTGATTCCCTACTACCCCCTCAACGATGAGTTGATCGCAAATATTGTGCGTTTGCAGCTCGGTCGCATCCAGAAACGGGTGGCTGAAAGCTATGCTGTACCATTCAGCTACTCTCCCGCTGTCGTCGAGCTCATCACCAGCCGTTGCAATGAGCTTGAAAGCGGAGGTCGCATGATCGATGCAGTATTGACCAACACGCTGCTTCCCGAGGTCAGTCGCGAGCTGCTGCTGCGGACCCTTGATGGCAAGACCGTTCAGCGCATCTCGGTGGATGTCGAAGATGCTCAATTCTCCTATGCATTCGATTGAGTGCTACCGGAATGTGGCTTGCTGGGTCGTTCTACTTGCGGCCCAGACAGGCTGCGACCGGGCGACCTCACTCTTTGGTGCGTCCTCAGCGGCTTCGGTTTCGCCGGTTGCAACGGCGTTGTCACCCACTTCGGCCCCCTCGACACTTGCCGTCGCTACGGGGGCCGAAGCCATCCCACATCCAGAACTGCACCCAGCGTCAGACGACGAAGAGCGCCCCCAAGCGACGGTTGGGAGCATGCGAGCTGTACCACTACCGCTGATGGTGATGCCGCTCGGCGCAAACTCGGCGGGCTCTTCTGTGCAGGGAAGGGCACTCTTACCACCGGATGAGTTCGACGTTGCGTCGCCCGTGGCACCAAGGGGTCCTGTGACTCTCCCGATTGGGCGCGACTTACCGCAAGAACCCTTTCGACCACAGGTCGCCAAGTCTTACCCCCAGAATGTGGCCGATAGGCCGGTGCCTCGCCTGGGAAGCCAACCCTGGATGATTTCCGACGAGTGGGAGTCTCGTCACAATGGTCAGCTGAAGGCTGCAAATCGTGACCAGGCGAAAGTCGTCTTTCTCGGC
Organism: uncultured Polyangiaceae bacterium; assembly: GCA_964454965.1. GTDB lineage: Bacteria > Myxococcota_A > Polyangia > Polyangiales > Polyangiaceae > FEN-1139. The sequence continues at coordinate 166,572 of CAYVXY010000013.1, forward strand.
GATTCCATCACCGATGCCTGGCGCATGTCACCTTCGTACAAGAAGCATTTTTCGGAATACTCACCGCTCAATCTCGGGATCAGCGGCGAGTACACGCAGAATCTACTCTGGCGGATTGAACACGGGGCCCTCGATGGGCTGTCGCCCAAGGCTGTCGTCATAATGATCGGCGTCAACAATCTCGCAGGCGGCTTCTCCGCTCAGCAAACAGCGAAGGGCGTGCGGGCCGTGCTTGCTGCCGCGCAGGCGAAGTTGCAAGGCACGCCCATTTTGCTGCTGTCGATTTTACCTGCGGGTGAGAGCCCAGATGCCACGCTGAGAAAGAAGATCATCGAGACCAATGAGCTCATTGCAAAGATGCAGGTCCCGGGCGTGACCGTGGTCGATGTCGGTGCCGTTCTGCTCGAGCCGGATGGCACCATTACCAAATCCATTCTCAGGGACTTTCTACATCCCACCGAGGCAGGCTACGTTCGTCTGGGCGATGCCCTTGCGCCGCGGCTTCAACAAATCGTGCAGTAGGGCTAGAGTACGCAGGGTTAGGGCAAGCAGGGCCAAAGCAAGCAGGGCTAGGGTACGCGACATTTCATCGATGGGGAGACGCCATGACACCGCCACCAGCAAGACTCGACTTCACTTTCAGTTTCGCCGCAGACGGCACGAAAGCCAAGGCAAAACCGGCGACAGGGGTGGGACACCTGGTCTTCATCGCGCCCTATTCGGGAGCCGCGAAGTCGCCGACCGCAACTGCCAATTTAGCGGCTCGACCGCTTCAGTTGGGAGAAGCGTTTCGGATTGTCCCGAGTGCGATTCGGCTTGAACCGTTGACGGCGGGGCGTGAGCCGTTCCTGTTGCCTTTCTTGGATGCTGACTCGCTGCACCCCGACGCGCTGCTCGAGACTGTGCCGAGCTTGGCGGAGCTTTGGGAACCTCTGCGGGATCTCCATCGCGATCCAAGCGCAGCTGAGCGCTTGGCAGCGATAGTCACCCGCATCGAGACTGTCGAGCGGGGCACCAATGCGGGGCCTGAGTCAAAGGGGCTGTCGGATTGCGAAGCGGTTGGCAAGGCCCCAGCTGCGTCGACATCCCCCGAAGCGGCGGGCGATCTTTTGGACCGGCTACTGGGACAGCTGCCGGCTCAAGCTCGTCGAGACGGCACGCTCCAAGCTGAGGGCGCGAGCGTCGCGGCGGCACAAAAGCTCGTGCAGCAGTTTGCGGAGCGCGTGTTGAGCGAAGGCGCAAAAACCGTGCAGAGTGGGGCATTGGAGGCTTCGAGTGACCTGCGAACGAAGGCCGAAGCCGAACTGGCCAGGCGCCTCCGAGCGCTGCTTCGACAGGAAGCCTTTCAGCGTGTCTCGGGGACCTGGCTTGCTACGGAGATGGTCGTCCGTTCCTGTCCCGATGATTCACGGGCCCGATTTTCCGCCGTGGACGCTACTTGGACGGAGCTCGTTTCGACGCCGACGAAGTTCGAGGCATTGCTCGATTCTGGCGCTTCTGTCGTGGTGCTCGACCATTGCTTCGGCGCCGAGCGCGATGAGCTGCGCGGTTTGGTGGGACTTGTGCGTGCCTGCCACGAGCATCGAGTATTCTTCGTGGCTGGGGCTGCCCCGTCGCTGGCGGGCCTCGAGGATCGGTTCCTAGAAAATCCTGCCGAAACGAAGCATGACGCAGAAGCTTGGCAAAAGGACTGGAGCGACGAGGATCGTGAGTCCTGGGTACAGCTGGCGTCTCTGCGCGAGCAGGGGGCACAATTCGCCTTGGCCTTGCCCCGTTGTCTAGTGCGCCATCCGTACGGTAAGCAGGGGGAACCTCTCGAGAAATTCGAATTCGAGGAGCTGGAGGGACGTCCGGAGTCGGTTCAGTTCTTGTGGGCCAACGGTGCCTACCTTGTCGCACGGGCGCTGATGGAGCAGTGGTGCGGGGAGGAGGCACAGATGGACGGAAGCTATGAAATTGGGGGTCTCCCGGTGGTGAGCGTTCCAGACGTCAACGGTCGACGCATGCAGCCGCCGATCGAGCTAGCGCTGCCCCGGTCGGCCGTCGACCAACTGCTTGACCAAGGATTCAGCATTGTCGAGGCCCGGAGCGACACCGATCGAGCGCGCGTGTATGTGTAGCCAAATCTCGAACGTTTTGGCTGATCTCCCAGAGCCGAAGGACAGGACCGAGCAGCGCCAAAGGGAGCGGGGCGTGGCCGATTGGATTGACCCGAGGGCAGATCCCTGCTACCCGAACTACGGGTTAGCGAGTAGTGATGGGGACTTCGGGAGTCGCGCTGTGAGGCATACACCTGCGCTGCAAGCGAGGATCGCGGTATGATCGAAGATCTGACCAGAACAGCGGCCGTATTCACGACGCTGAGCAAAACGGAACTCGTGTTCTATGCGATGTCGGGCAGCGAGAAGCTCGGCTGTCCGTACAGCTACAGTGTGACGCTGCTGAGCGAGAACCCGGACATCGGACTCTCAGAAATCCTCGGGCAGCCCATCTGCGTTGTCTTGCGCCTGCCGGGCGGAGGCTATCGCGAGTTTGGCGGGTTCGTCACGCGGTTCACGTTCATTGGAGGCATTGGGCGACATGCAGCGTACCAGGTCCAGGTCGAGCCCTGGCTGGCCTTGTTGCGCCAGCGCGTCGGCTCACGGATCTATCAGGGAAAGACCGTTCCCGTCGTGATTGAGCAGCTGTTCCGCGAGCATGGCTTCAGCGACTTCTCCAACGCGCTCACCGGCAAGTACCGGACCTTCGACTACCTGGTGCAGTATCGCGAGTCGGATCTAGATTTTCTGTTGCGGATTATGCAGCAAGAAGGGATCTATTTCTTCTTCAAGCATCACGACAATAAGCAGGAGTTGGTTCTGGCCGATTCATTGAGCGCGCATGAGGCGATGGCCGGCTACGAGAAGGTGCCTTACTACCCGCCTCAGCAAAATGAGAAACGGGAGCGGGACCACCTGAACCAATGGTTCGTGCGCCGCGGAATTAGACCCGGAATCTATTCTGCGCGAGACTTCAACTTTACCCGTCCCGCCAAGCCGGTCAAAAGCGAGAAGCGCCTACCTCTGGACCACGCCTTCAATGAATACGAGGTCTACGACTACCCTGGTGAATTCCAAGACGAAGCCGAGGCGGACGTCCACACTCGCATTCGTCTCGAGGAGGAACAGTCGTCATTCGAACTTGTCCAGGGTGATGGTAATGCACGGGGGCTCCAATGTGGCGCGCTTTTCGGATTGGAGAAGTATCCTCGCAAGGATCAGAACAAAGAATACCTGATCATCGAGGCCACGTACACGATTCAGGTCTCCGACTACGACTCACTCGAGGATCCCGATAACGCGCCCGAGGTTCAGGTGCGCGTCGTCGCGCAGGACAGCAAGACGGCCTATCGCCCGCCGCGCACCGCCGTGGTGCCGAGCATTGCGGGCCCCCAAACGGCTACCGTGGTGGGACCGTCGAGCCAGGAGATATGGACCGACGAGTACGGGCGCGTGCGCCTACAGTTCCACTGGGATCGGGAGGGGAAAAGCGACGAGAACAGCTCGTGCTGGGTTCGCGTATCGCAGACCTGGGCTGGGCAAAAGTGGGGCAGCATTCACATCCCGAGAATCGGGCAAGAGGTGGTGGTTAGCTTTCTCGAAGGCAACCCCAATCGCCCGCTGGTGACCGGCCGCGTCTACAACGCCGACAACATGCCGCCGTACGACCTGACCAAGAATCAGACCCAAAGTGGCATCAAGAGCCACAGCACCAAGGGGGGCACGCCGGACAACTTCAACGAGATCCGCTTCGAGGACAAGAAGGGCGAAGAAGAGTTCCACATCCAAGCGGAAAAGGACATGACGACACTGGTCAAGAATGACCGCACGACGACCATCAACCGCAACGACACACTGAACATCACCGGCGATCAGTTCATCAAGATCCACGGTAACCTCTCAATGGTCGTCGAGGGCGTGACCGAAAAGGGCAACCCCGACAAGACCAAGCCGGTCAAGAGCTCGCTGGGCGTAACAGGCGCACACCGCATCGACGCTTCGGACACCATCGACATACAAGCGCCGAACAAGATCACGCTCACGTGCGGCGACAGTGTGATCACCATGGTGCCGGGCAAGATAACGCTCACGACGGCCGGATCGACCATCGCCATCGATGCCAATATCTTCGCTCAATCGAGCGGAAAAACTGAGGTCATGCTCGATGCCAACGCCTTCATGAAGGCCAGCGGTGGCGCCAGCATGTTGCTCGACGCCAACGCCTGCACTCAGTCGAGCGGCAAGAGCCAAATGTTGCTCGACGGCGACGCTGCGCTCACGACCAGCGGCACCGTCAGCTTGCACGGCGCCAAGATTACAGGCAAGGGCGACACCGAAGCCGGCCTCGATGGCGGCGGCTCCACCATCGCGCTCACTGCGGCAAGTGCCGATGTGGCGGGCAATCAAGTCAACGTCAACGCGAAAGCCGTGGCCTCGATCGGTGGTCCCATGGTCAAGATCGGCTGAACGCGGAGTCGACCAACATGCGAAACACAGCCCCAAACGGAAAGACCATCCAAGAACTCCTCGAAGCCGCGCTCGAAGGGCAGGCAGCAGCGGCGGCCAGCGAGGGCACGCCCAACGCCGGCTGCGTAGTCGGCGAGGTGCTCGACACGCACAATCCGCACCTTCCGGGTCGCGTGTTAGTGCGCTGGTTGAGCTCCGAGCTGAAACCGGTTGAACTGTGGGTGAAAGCCGAGCGACACCTCCGACTGCGCAAGGGGGATCGCGTCATTCTCACGCTGCCAACGGGGTGGAAACAATGGATCGTCACCGGCGCCCTCGGTCCGGAGTTGCCCGCGGCGACGCCAGAAGCCAGCGCGGACGACGTCCCTGAGCTGCTGCAGCTCAAACCCGGACAAGCGGTGCGCATCGTAAACCACGACGGCAGCCCCTTGGTCACCGTACGCCAAGGCCTGGACGGACCCGAAGTTCAGCTCGGCACCGGCAACGTCGAGTTGAAAGCCGCGCGAACACTGCGCATCAGCGCTGATACGATTGAACTGCATGCAGAACAGGGCGGGGTAGATCTGCGCACCAAGGGCGACGCAATCGTTCGCGCTCGCACGATTCGACTGAACTAGACGCGCTCGAACAGGGACGACGGGAGAAGCACAGGAAATGCAGCGTCAGGCCAATGCCCTGGTGGGTACGCTTCGGGAGTTCATCAACCAACCAGACTATCCAACGCTGGTGCTGGGCTGTGACGACGCGGCGGTTGCTCTGCCAAATCGTACGTTGCTCTCCTTCAGTCAAGAAGACGAAGACCATTATTTCCTGCTATTCCCGAACCCCTGCCCCAGCGCCGCAGAATACGTCGAAGCGATCGCGCAATCCTTGGCTACCCAGCTCGAAACCCTGAACGTCGAGCTCGTGCGTCGCCAAGTCGAGCCGCTCCCACCGTGGCCGCTCGAAGTGCAGGACGCGCGTTATCCGCCCGCCCAGCGCCTACAGGCGGCCATCGAGCATGCAGGAAAGCATCTGCCCGGTCCGGATGAAATCGTGTGGGGACTCTTGCCGAGCGAAATCGGCGATCCCAAGGGATTCAAAGCGCTCGTCGCGCCGCTACTCGCGCCAGAGACAGTCCCACAGTGGATGGACCGACATCGCTTCATCGTGCGCGACTGCCTGCCCACTGCGCTCATCATTCCCGAGCTCTATCAAGCCAAAAACGACCGGGTCTTGGTGATGGAGCTCAATTTCAGCAATGAATCGGCCGAGCGCGAACTCCACGCCACCGCCCTCGACAAGTCGCTCGGCCCGGACGACCGCGTGTTCGCCTTCTTTCAGCTCGCCGCCATCGACTTCGCCTACAAACGCTTCCCCGAAGCGCTCGAAAAGTACGGCGCCTGCTTCAACTACTACGATGGCAAAGGAGTCAAGTCGTTGGCCTCGCTGTGCTTGAGGGGAGCCGGCGACACCCTGCTGTTCGCGGGACGGCCGCTCGAAGCACTCAAGTTCTTCCAGCAGTCCATCGCGCTTTCGCTGCAAGACGGTAACCTGACGACGCTGCAACAAGGACTGCACAGCGCCGGCTCGACCTCGATGGAACTCGGCAAAAACGAGGACGCCGAAGGCTACTTCAAACACTCGAGCGACGTCTCCGGCAAGCTCTGCAATCCGTGGACTAAGTGCGACGCGCTCGAAAAAATGGGCGAAGCGCAGTGGCGCCTCGGCAAAGTCGGCGAAGCTCGAGAGAGCTGGGTCACCGGCAAAGACCTCGCCAAGCAATTTGGCGATATGGACCACGTAAACTCCATGCTCGACCGCCTGATCGCGATGTACCGCATCTCCAACCGACCGCGCGAGGCGGCGGAGTACGAGCAGGAAAAGACACAGCTCGCCGCCGAGGCCGCGAAGACGACCCCCGCCACGGGAGCTTCCCATGGTGCATAACCCCGGTCCCAGCAACGGCGGTTCGGGCGGTTCATCCGGTAGCGGCGGCGCAGGCGGAAGCTCAGGTGCCGGCGGCGGCAGTGCAGGTGGTGGAGCTGGTGGCGGCGGTGGAACTAGCGGTCTGATCGGACCCGGCCGCGCCCGTTTAGCCAACAAGATCGCTTCGCTCGAGGTCAAAGACACCGGCAACGCCAAGCTCGACGCGATGGGTGACGTGCTCAACAACGCGCTTGGGCCATTTCACAACGCGCCGCCCGCCGAACAGGGGGCGATTGGCGTCGTCAACCAAGCCATCGGCGCCGTGATGGGCCTCCAGAACGCCGGCATGGAGCTGATGAACACCGGCTTTGCCATGGCGACCGCCGGCATCGCCGCCATGATGCCGGCTTTTCCTGCGGCGTTCTTGACCGTGCCCCACATCGGCATGCCGCACGCGCACGCGCACCCGCCGAGCCTTGTCCCGCCTGCGCCCCCTGTCCCTCTGCCGAGCATTGGCACGCTGATGCTCGCTGGCAGTGTCGGCGTCCTCATCAGCGGCATGCCTGCCGGGCGCTGCGGCGACCTCGGCCTAGCCGTCACCTGCGGCAGCCTCGCCCCCGCCTTCGACGTCTTCCTCGGCTCCAGCAACACCTTCATCGCCGGCAACCGCGCCGCGCGCATGACGGACATGACGCGCCACTGCAACCCCGCCAGCGCCGCCCTGGCCGTCAGCCGCGGTGCCGCGGTCTTCAGCGCGGCTGTGGGCGCAGTCGGTGTCATCGCCGACGCCGTCGGCGGCGGCCCCGTCATGGGCGCCGTCGCTCAAATCGCCGCTGATCTCGCTGCAGCCGCCATGAGCGCGCTGCTCGGCAAAGATCCGGGCATTCCGCCCGCCATGGGCGCCTTGATGTTCGGCGCGCCAAACGTGCTCATCGGCGGCTTTCCGTGCCCCAACTTGCCCAACCCGCTCGATGCGGTGATGCACGGGTTGAAGTGTTTGGGCAAAGCGATTGCGAAGAGTAAGGGGTTCGGCAAGATCCTGAGCAAGGTGGGCCTCTGCAACTCGCCGGGCGAGCCGATCAATACATTCACTGGTGAGGTCTACAATGACTTCGAGGACTACCACGCGACGGACAGCGGCTTCGTGTGGGAGCGCCACTACCGCAGCGGGTGGAACCAGCAAGATGGGCCGCTCGGTTACGGCTTCCGCCATTTCTACCAGCGCACGCTCACCCTGCATCGGAAGCGCGCCATCTACGAGACGCACGACAACGAAATCGTCGCGATCGAACGCCTAGCGGACGGCACATTCGCCCCGAATTCCGGATTCACGCTGGAAGGTAACGGCTCGCGCTTCGTACTCACCACCGACCGCGACGAAACCCTCGACTTCGAGCTCGTACCGGGCGTAAGCCCGCCCAGTGCGCGCCTCACTCGATACAAAACCGCCAAGGTCGACCTCTGCCTCTTCTACGACGACACGGGTCGCCTACGCGCGCTCTCGGAGTTCTCGCCAGGATTGACCATCGACACGCTGCTCGCCTACGGCAAGAGCGGCTGCATCGAAGAGATTCAGCGCGGCGTTCGCGGCCAACAATCCCTGACCATCACGCGATACGCATACTACGACGGCTGCATCGTCGAGTGGCACGACGTCATGGGCGCCGTTGCACGCATGCGCTACGACGCCGCGCGCCGCATGGTGCAAGGCACCGATCGCCGCGGCTACAGCTTTCATTGGCACTACGATCCCCAGAGCGGTCGCTGCATCAAGAGCTTCGGCGATGACGGGCTGTGGGGCGTGGAAGCCAAATACGAAGGCTCCACGTCGACGTTTACGGAGCCTGATGGCGGGGTTTGGACCTTCAAGCACTATCCGGACGGAACCATCTCGCATATTGTCGATCCGCTCGGCGGCGTCATGCAATACGTCAAGGACGACAGCGGGCGCGTCAGCAAGCAGGTGCTCCCCAATGGCGTCGTCGCTTCCTGGGTCTACGCACCAAACGGCAAGCTGCTGCACAGGCGTGACCAATGGGACAACTTGGTTCCCCCCGAGGACGACGTTCGTCAGCTACCCGATCCACTTGCACACGACGGCCCTGACAATCAGCGGGATTGGTTACTGGGACGACCTCAACGCGAAGCCAAACGCCAGCTTGCCCCTCTGCCGCCTTCATTGGAGTGGGCTTTCGATCAACTTGCACCGCGGGACGCCTCGACGCAACCGCTGCCGTCCCCGATGCGCGACGCCATGGGCCGCATCATTGCTCAAGAACATCGCGATGGTTCGGTCGAGCGGTTTCAGCTCGACGCGGAGGGCAATGTGGTCGCCCGTCTCGACACCAAGGGCAACTGGTGGTTGACGCAATACACGTCATGGAACCTGCTCGGCGCCGACAAGGCACCGAGTGGTAGAGTTCGACAATACGCCTACACGCACCGTGAGAAGCAAAGACTGTGGGTAGATCCGAATGGACATTGCAGCGAGTACTTCTTCGACCCGTGCCATCGACCCGTCATCAAACGTCATCACGGTCTTGGCACCAGGATCTTGGTGCGAGCACCATCGGGCGAAATAGTCGAAGAGCAGGATGACGCAAGGAAACTGCTTGTCGCTCGCAAATTCGGAACGAACGGACTGCCGAACGCGGTGAAGTTGAGTGGCGGCGAGGTATACGAATTCGAGTACGACGAAGTCGGCAATTGGATCAAAGCATCCTCCAGCCAGCACGACGTCCGAGCCGAACACCTCCGACGCTATTTCTTTCACCCGATCGCCTGCAGGCTCAGCGAGACGCGCGACGGCGTTGGCGTTCGCCACGGTTACAATGGCAGCCACGAGCTGGAGCATAGCGTCTATTTCGAGCAGTTCAGCGTGGACTACAGGACGCTTGGTGGCGGGAAGCGTCGAGTATTCACCCCAGTAGGTGGACACCACGATTTCTACGTCGCCCCCAATGGCGAGCAAGCCCGTGAGAACGGCAACGGGACGGGAGAGGCACTCACGTTCGATCCAGAGGGGCGTCTCCTGGCGAGGATATGCTGGCGCCGCGCCAATCCCGGCGCCGGCCCGACTTGGACCCAACGCAATCTCTACAGCGCCGAAGGCGAGCTACTCTACAACGTCGACTCTGCTAGCGGCACCACACGCTACACCTACGATGTCGATGGCCAGCTAGTTTCTCAACACGACTCTCGCGGCAATCGCAACTATTCGTACGACGTCGCAGGAAACTTGAGCGAAACTCCGCTGCACCGAAGTGTCAGCTGTACGACTGGCAACCGTCTATCTCACACAGATGCTGAGAGTTTCGAATACGATATGCAGGCGCGGCTAGCGCGCCGTCGCCGCTGGGACGGCAGAGAGACAACGTACGCCTACGATGATCTAGGCCAGCTCGTCGAATGTCGTGTCAGCGATTCGGATTCCGTATGGCGCGCGAGTTACGATGGCCTAGGCCGTCGAATCTGGCGTGAGCATGGTGGTCGACGCACGAACTTCTACTGGGATGGTGATCGCCTAGCAGCTGAGGTGGCGCCCGATGGTCGCGTCCGCTTGTACGTGTACCCGAACACGGATGCGCTGATCCCGTTCATGTGGCTCGACTATCCGAACGTCGAGTCGCCGCCCGAAAGCGGTGTCCCATTTTACCTCTTCACCAACGGGACAGGGATGCCTCTTCGGGTCGAAGATCAAAGCGGCTCTTGCGTGTGGCAAGCCACGCACGTGGACCCGTACGGCCTGGTCGAAGCGGAGAGTGCGGCTGGCATCGAGCTGCGCCTGCGTTTTGCTGGACATTTCTTGGATGAGCACACAGGGCTCTTCTACAACCGCCACCGCGACTACGATCCAACCCTTGGCAGGTACCTGCAGCCAGATCCGATCGACGTTGCAGGTGGTATCAACCTCTATGCATACTGCAGCAATCCAACCGTCGAAGTCGACCTAAGGGGACACGTCCACAAGAAGTTTCGCGAGAAGCCGGTCCCGAAGGATCTGCGAAAACCCTTGGAGCAGATGTCTCCTGACGAACTCAAGCGGCTTTGTAAGCACCACGCCGACAACCTGGCGCGCGCCCAGGATCCACGCAAGGGCAAGCAGAACACTAGTACTTTCGCGGTTGGTGTCGTCGAAACCACCCACCCAGATGGGACGAAGACTCGCCGGCTCGTCGCCACCAGCAACCGTGATGAGAATCGCCCCCCGAGCGCCGCGGCCAAGAAGCAGATGGGAAAGCACGGCATTGAGAACCATGCGAACGACCAGCCTCCTCCCCTCAAACGCCAGCCTCAGAAGGACAAAAATGGAAGAGTGGTACGCGACGAGGATGGGAAGCCGAAGAGGCAGACGGTCAACAGTGACACGGGAGAGGCGGTCGACAAGAAGAAGACGAGCGAGCATCACGCCGAGCAACGAATGGAAAATATGGATCGCCAGAATAACGAGCAGCTCGTTGCGCAGTCGCCGTCGCAGCCTTGCTGCCCAGGCTGTCAAAAGGCGCTCAGCAAGGGCGAGCCCGGATTGCGGCCTATAGACAAGATCCCCGAAGATCGACAGACTCGGTAACCGAGAGGAAGCTAGTGATGAGCAAGTACGATGTCCAACGAGATCGAATGAGTGAGCAAGTACCCGAGCTTAGTGCTCGCAGTCGCGTCGCGTTCGCGGTCTCGTGTGCAGAGCGGGTGCTCCCAATGGCGGAGTGGTACTATGGTGGGAAGCCGCACGTTGGGCTACGCAAGGCCGTTGATTTGTGTTGGAACTACGCTGAGGGCAATTCCGTTCCAAAGAAAGACCTGCGTGCAGCCGAGAAGCTCTGTGACAAGCTGGTCGATGAGCTCGTTGATGATGATGAGGAAGGGGCTCCCTGGCACTATGCGTGTATGAGCCTGCTATTTGCCGTGCAGTCGACGTTGGCTCCTGAGGCGAAATTGGCTCAGCAAGCCTACGAATTTGCCGGGCAAGCGGCCGCTGCTGAAGCGGTGGGGGCCCAACAAGACACAAATATTCAGGAGGAGGTCGATTGGCAGGAAGCCGCCCTATCCATCGCGCTTCAATCAACCGAGCCAACCAGAACCGTGTTTGACGGAGTGGCTGGAACGCCCCAGTGGTTGACGACGTTTCTCGAACAGAACCCCGGGTAGCCTTCCCGCTAGGTTGGAGAGTCGCGAGCTGAGGGCACTGCAGAGCGTCACGACCTTCAGGACTTCTTCGCGCGATAGTTCGCGTCGTGGACTTTCCCTCCCTTCTGGCTTTCGCTTAGCGGTTCACTGTGCACTTAGGGCGCTCCTCGCAAGTGCAGTGGTCGCATCGGTCATTTGTGCTAGCGAACTGAGCCAAATTTCCAGGGAATGGCCCGGGAAACCGCTCCTTGAAAGTTCAGACAGACCAACAACACGCCAACGCGACGTCGAACAATATCGAATCGCGTTGGCGTACGGAAGGCGTTAGCCGCTACATGTTGCTGAGGTGCTTGTGAACAAGAGCTTTGGCAAGTTCAATGTCCAGAAGGACGACCCTGGCGGGGAGCCGCAAGACACGCCAACCGAGGCGCTGAAGTTTGCGGTCACGCGACGCGTCTGCGGAGCCGCGGCGACTGTGGTAACCACCGTCAGTGTCCACGATGAGTCTCGCCGCCAGCGCTGCGAAGTCGGCGACGAAGCGACCAATAACGAATTGCCGACGGAAAGCGACGCCGAGCTTGCCGCTGCAAAGCACGGCCCAGAGCGCCGCTTCGGACGGCGTAGGACTTTTGCGCATGCGACTTGCGTGCGCTTTGATGGTTTGGGCGTGATTGGAGCTGAGAGGTTGGTAGCGACGCGACATGCGGCCCCTTGCTGCCCGGCAAGGGGCCGGACGCAGCCAACACAGGCGCCAGTTGCATGAAAACCGCGGGCCGCCGCGTTGCCGGTTTTTTGTTGCCGGCCGAATTGATATCGTACGGAGCAATCGAATTGGCGTCGTAAGAAGTTTCGGGGAAACTCGCGATGACATCGTAATACGTGACCGCGAGTGTCGTAGGTTGGGCGAGAGACAGGTGCGCACAAACGTCCAACGCCGTCGCAACTCCTGAGGGAGCAACGACGGCGCGGGCCGCGGGGGCAGGTGTCCTCAGTTCTGTAGATCGGCTTCGTTGCGCCAGTGAGGTTGCAGTAGGACGCGATTGACCTGCTTGAGGTCGACGGTCTTGGTGCGATCTCGGACGGCTTCGAGCAGGGCGCCAAGGCAGAGGTTTCTAGCGCGACGGAGGCCGCCTTCGGAGGAGCGGATGATCAGGTTGAGCGCGTCGTCGGTGAAGGTGGAGTGGGCGAGCGCGACCTTGTCGAGTTCGGCTCGGATGAAGTCAGTGAGGCTGTCGGGCGCCAACTTTTGCAGCAAGACAGAGTAGGTGACGCGGTTTTTGATGTCTTCGGTGACAGTGAGCGTCAATCGACTGAGTAGCTCGGGCTGGGCCACGAGGACGAGGCAATGATGCTTGGGGAAGTCCTCGAAGAGCAGACGTATGCGGCGCAGCGCGGCGACATCCATCAGGTGGGCGTCGTCGATGATGGGAGCAAGCATTTTTTCAGCGGCGTTCAGGCGTCGAGCTTCCTCGATGAGACGCTTTTCGCAGCGAAAGTCGGCACCGTCGGCTTCGATCTGGAACGCCTCGCACAGGATGCGGAGGGTGGAGTGGTAGGTGTGAAGGGTTCGGTTGACGACCGGGGTGATAATGCGTTTGGGATCGTGCTGACAGAGCGCCTGTTTGATGACGCTCTTGCCGGTGCCGGGCTCGCCGACGATGACGCAGAGGCCGCCCTGCTGACAGTGGACCCTGAGCGTGTCGAGTACTTCGCGCTGGTGGGCCAAGAGCGCGACGTGTTCTGTCGAGAAGGGGTCTTTGGCGAGTCCGAAGTGGGAGCGGATCATGACACTGCCTCGGGGTCACTGCATCCTTGTGGCCCACGGTCAGGTGCATTCTTTGGGGTTTTCGGTCATTGGCGACAAAGTCGACGGGGCGCGCCTCGCCCATGCGGTCGCCTTTGAAGTAGACGATTGCCCGTTCGAAAGTCAAGCGGTTGAAGCGGATTTGAATCTTGCGATTGCGCAGTTCGCGAGGGGCTTCAATACGGGTGTTTCTGAGCGAGAAGGTGTTGTCGGCTAGGACCGTCCGGTCTTGCTCGACGAAGAAGAGCTCGTCGCTGACCTCGTTCGGAGGCAAAAGGCGGATTCGGTTGAGGTCGAGGCCGAAGCGATCGATTGGCTTCATGCCTAGCGATGAGTGCTCGCGCTGGTGGTACTCGTCCTCGACCCAGACGGTGAAGGCGCGATTGAGGGAGTCGAGGCTCGAAAGGTCGAGCTGCCGATTGAGGAAGCCCTCTCGAACGGTGCGGAAGAACCGCTCAACTTTTCCCTTGGCGGCGCCGTCGCGGGCGGGAGTGTGACACAAGATGGCGCCGATGCGCTGACAGACTTGGGTCATCTCAAGCGAAGAGTAGTTGCTGCCATTGTCGACATACAGACACTCGCAAAGGCCACGCTTGTAAAGGGCGGTCTTGAAGGCCTTGAGCAGAGATTCGGTATTGTCACTCAGGAAGAACTCGCCGTGGCATACGACGCGGCTGGCGTCATCCAGGAACGCGATGAGCTTGGCTTGTGCCTTGCCGGCGCCGTGCTGCACGTAGGGGGCAACCATGGTGTCGGCCTGCCAGAGCCGGTTGGCATGCGCCTTGGCGAAGGCTAGCCGCCGCTTGCCTTGGATGTCGGCGTCGGGCTTCAAGAGTTCGTGCGTCTTGACGATGCGGCGGATGGTGTTGGGGGCGAGTCGGTCGCGCTGCAAGAGGCCACGCTCAAGGCAGGAGCGGTAGACGTCGGTGACGTTGTAGCTGCCACGGAATGAGTCGCGGACTTGATTGCTGGCTTCGAGCACCTCCTGCGGTGCCATCTTGCGTGTCTTGCCCTTGTCCGAGCGGGTCTTTTCGAGAACGGTGGTGGTGCCATCCTTCTGGTATCGGGAGTACCAGGTCTGGATGGTGCGCCAGGTGAATTGGAAACGCTCACCATCGGCCTCGACGAAGGGCTGCTCGCTGACGTGACGGATGCGAGCGATGATGGTGTTGCCGGGCGCTGACTCGATCGCACCGAGCACGCGCATCTTCAAATAACTGCTGACTCGTTTCATGAAGTGTCCTCTCTGGGCGCATGGCTGCGCCCGCAGTGGACGAATAGTTCATTCGGCGGCAGGACTCGGATTGCCGTTTGGTGTTGTCGGTCCTGTGCACTCGGTTGCCGCGAACCGCGTTACGACATGAGCTCGGTCAGACCGAGGGACAGAGAGAGTCGAAGGAGGACCATCTATGGCTCGAACATTCCCCGCTGCAGGTGCAGCTGATACGCTGAGAACGGGTCGTTGGGGGGCGTCGCGGACCCAGCGCCGACCACCCCGCAGATATGCGTGAACAGCTGCGCGAGTGGCTCGCGGCTAGGGTTCACAGGGGCAGGCTGTTGGCGACACAATTGAGCACGAAGTGAGCTCTGCGCCTCCTTCAGGCGCCGCCACACGCGGTAGCCACTCGAAAGCGAGAAAGTGCCCTGAGCCGCAAGGAGCCAGGCAGCTCGGCGTGTGAGCCCGTCCACGACTGCTTAGGCAAACAGCCAGAGCGTCAGCGTGCGCAAGACGAAGCCGCAAAGCACCGTAGCGATTGTCACCGAGAACGTGCGGCCGCAGCCCGCTCTCCTTGCGCGATTCGAGCAGAGTACACGCCGACCACGCATTGCAACTTCCGAGCTGCGCTCTGCGTAGCCGCGTAGATAACCGTGTCCGATCAGCGCTCCCGTCTGGCGACAGTGGGGGCACGCGACGAGCTTGAGTCTACCTCGCACCGCATCGAGTGCGAAATGGTCGCTCACGAACCACGGATGACAAGACGAAGCCCTCAAGGGTCAGCTGGCCTACCGCTCAAGCTCCGCTCCGTCAAAGCCCGTCTCACCTGTGCCGAATTATGGCCGCTGCTCGGCAAGCCTTGCACTACCTCTCCTCGGACGTGATTTCGCAAAAAGCTACGACTGGAGAGAGGCTTTGAACAGATATTCACTGCCATCGCCATGCCTGCAGTCAGCGCCGAAGCGATGCGGCAGAGCCACTGGCTGCGCGAAGTTGACGTGAACGGCGTAACGGTGCTCACGCGGCATCTCAGCGGGCTCGAATAGTACTTCCCGAAATCAGATGCTTGAGGCCCGACGCGTACGCGTTTTCCACGCCTCAACGCGCGGATCGCCGAGCTGCCAGCTCCAATCTTGCGGCTCTGACGCGCAACCAGCGGCCACTTCTCATCGGTAGATGAAGAGTTACTCCAAACTTGTAATGCATTTCGGACCATTGTAAGGGAAGAGACATGGCAATGTTGGCTCGGCACGCTCTAGGCACGCTTCTCTTCTTCGCTACTTCGTCGTTTGGCAGCTTTGCGTATGCAGAACCAGCGGCGACACATAACCCGATGCGGGCCGCTGGATGGGCGGTTGTCGGTATCGGCGGCGCACTTGGACTTGGCTCTGTCGCAACCGGAACTTTTATGTATCAGAACCCTGCCGCGCCCTTAGAGGAGCAAAGGGTTGGCGGCGCGACCCTCGTTGGCGGTGTCGTCACCGTCGCGGTGTCTCTCATTGTTGGTATCCCGCTGATCGTTGCCGGAGCGGGGGCGCCCCAAACGACCACTGCCGCATCCAGTTCAGGTGATGCACCCGACAGCAAGTCACGCTCCGCGACGCTGGCGCGTGCATTGGCTGGTGAGATCCGTTTTTAATTCCGCACACCGAAAGTCTGGTCAGAATTTCCGTGCCGATTGGTGTGGATGCTTCGACGCACGTCGACCCCGCTCAGTCTTCGTCATCGCGTACGGCAGAACAAAGAAGCTGACGCCCCAGCGGAGTAATCCAGTGGGGCGTTGCTTGCGTAGCGATGCGTTGGACTAGGTGCCGGGCCTAGAACTCCATGAGCGCCGAAGCCCCACCGGACTTGGTGGATGCCCAGGGGCTCAAGCTGATTCGTTTGGGCTTGAGCATGGAGGTTGCGGCGGGCGCAGCGGGTTGCTCTTCAGGAGTGGTCAACAGCACGATGCCGGTGACACCGAGGGTGATGGCCACGCCGAACGCCATGTCTGCGATGAGCGCGTTGTTCTCGACATCGTCCGCCTTCGAAGAGGTTGGTTTCGCGTCGTAGTCGCTCTTAGCGGACAATGCTCGGATCCCGAAATAGGTTCCGGCGCCAGCAGCCACACCAGCGATCCCCAGCGTGACGTAGGCTGGAACCAGGCTACGCGGTGGAGGAGGTGGAGGAGGTGGAGGAGGTGGAGGAGGTGGGGCTACAACCGGCTCCGGCGGTGGAGGTGGCGGAGGTACTGCCGCCAGCTCGAGCATGCGGGTGGAGCGCTTCGCCGCCTCCACGCCAATCGTGACCTCTTGGGGCACGTAGCCGTCGGCGGTGATGAGGATCTTGTGGTCTCCAGGCGTGAGCTTGAGTGTCCATGGTGACTTTTCGACCTGGGCTTGACCGTCGACGCTCAATTTGGCGTCTGCCGGCACGGCCGTGACCACGAGTTCGCCGGGTACTGTGGCACGCAGTGCGTCGAACCGGGTCTTGGATTCAGCAACCTTGTCCTCGCCGGCCTTTGCTAGATCCGGGTTGGCGAGAAACGTGGCGTAGGCTGCCAATGCTTCGACCTGCTTGTCGAGCTTGTCGAGCGTTGCGGCGATCCAATATTCGGCGTTGGCGGACGGAACCAGGGACTCGGCTTCCTGGAATTTCACCAGCGCTTGGTCGTATTTGCCTGACTTGAACGAGGCTGTTGCTTCGCTGTAGGCCTTCTTGGCATTGGCGAGGGCCTTCTTATCGACAGCCACAGCCTTGGTCTTGTCTGCTGCCTTCGCATCAACGGTTGCCGTGGCGGTCGGCTTGGCCTCTGCGGGTTTCGCGATCGTCGCGCTCTTCGCTGGCGCTGGCTGTACTGCCGTTGGTGCCGCGACTACCGCAGGCTTGGCCTCTGCTGGCTTTGCAGCCGCTTTGGGCTCGGCGGGCTTCGGAGCAGCCACGGCCGCATTGCTCACCGCAGCGCTGGTGGGTGCCGGTTTGGCCGGTGCCGTGGGCGCGGTCTGCGCCGCCGCGGGGTCGATCAGGGCTGCACCGACGAGCAGGCCCGTGGCCAACGCGGTCATACTGCGCTTGAATTTCTTTGAGTCGAGGGGTCGCATCGAGTCCTCCGCCGCCTGGACACATCGGGCGGCAGCCCAAGGCTAGTCCGGAGGGGGGCCTATCGACAAGCCCTCGTTTGCTAATCCCTTGCAAGAAGCCACCGACCAGGGCTTTCCTACGCACTAGGACTCTTGACCCAAGAACCCAACCAGACTCGCGGGACCGACTCCCGCCCGGCGGAGTCGTGCCCCAAGGCGGGCCCGACAGAGACGCCTAAGCCCGCGGATGCGGGACCTTATGCGCTTTTTGACGCGTTAGGTGACGACTGGGCGCTACCTGCACCGACAGAGTTGCCACGTCGGGTCGGTGCGCGAGCCAAACGGGCAGCCCTTCAAGCGCGGGCACGGCGGCTCGATGCTCAGGGAGACGCGATCGCGGCAGCTGCGGCCTACCGAGAGTTCGCTGAGCTGTGTTGGTCTTCTGGTTCTGGTTATGGCGAGGCAATCCGCGCCGCCAAGCGCGTCGTCGCGTTGTTACCGAACGATCCAATTCGTCATAAGCTTGCCGATCGATTGGAGCAACTCGGTGCGCAGCTCGAGTGTGTGGAGTTGCTGGAAGCTGCCCCCTCGGGGATCGCCGACGAGTCGGTGGTCGCAACGCGACGCAGACTGGCAGCGCTCTGTCACCGCGCCGGTGATGCGGAAAGAGCTTGCGTGTACTTTGCCGAGGTCGCAAGGGTCGAGCCAGAGGCGACGGACGCGTTGACGGCGATTGGCACGATGGCAGGTTGGGCGCCCGAGCAGGTCAGTCGCGAGCGCGGAATCGTAGCGTGGCACGAGGCCGCGCGTCGCTTCAAGAGCCAGGGAATGTTGCTCGATGCCTTCGAATCAACCCATCGGGCTTTCGAACTCGACCCAGCATCGTCACTGGCCGCAGAACGCCTAGCTCACGAGTTGGAGTTGCTCGGTCGACGAGAAGCGGCTGACGAGATTTGGCGTCAGAGCGCCGTTGCCGCCGGGGATGCCGCGCGACACGACGTGCGAGCTCTCGCGGCGCTGGACACGGGGGACATCATTGGCGCGCTTGGCGCCATGCTCGATGGTCGCGCTGACACCGCATTCGAAATGCCGCAGTTGTTGTCGGGCGTCGAGCATCTGCTTTCGCCACACTTGGGTATTTCTCGAGGGTTCGACACGGTTCTGGCCGAGCTGGGTTGTGCGGATTGGCTGGCGGTGCGCCTCGAATCTGGGCCCCTGCTCGAGCGCTGGACGGATGAAGCCAAATGTCACGTAGCGCTCGGGCGATTGGAGGCTTCGTACTTCGTGCAACTCGACCGAGCGCGCGAGGCGCTCGTCCGCGCGATGGTGGTGCATCCCGCACAGCCAGAGGCGCGCGCTCGTTTATCGAGTTGGGCCACCAGCGAGGCTTCTCCCAATGTGCTTCTGCGCGCTCTGGTTCAATCGGCACGAGCTGCCCAGGGGGGCCTCGTTGCACGTCAACTCGCGGGCGAGATCGTGGAGAACTATCGCGACGAACCCCACGCTGCCAGCCTGCGACTATGGGCGTTCGAGCGACTTCAGCAGACGGGGCATCTCAGTCTTGCACACCGAGCGGAGGTGCCCAGCCTCACCGAGCGTGCGACGCAAGAGGCCTCCGAAGCTAAGCGTCTTGAGACGGCTTGGTCCACACAACCACACGACGAACGCCGCGCGACGCTGAAGGCGTTGGAGGGCCGGCTGGCAGTCGATCCCAATCGCGCGATCGACCATTTGGCGATCGTCGTTGCTTTGGTCGAATTGGACCCGAAAGATACGCTGGCGCAGTCACTCTATGTGGAGTTGCTCGACGTTGCTGCGCGGCTCGTCATCTCCCCGTCTCGCGATGAGCGGCTTGCCGCGGCCATCACTTCGGCCCCACAGCTCTTGGGTGAACGCGGCTGCATCGCGCAGGCCAAGTTCTATTTGCGCCACGGTCAGATTGAACTCGCTTTATCCGCCTTGCTCCAGTTACTCGAGCAGCAGTCACCTTCGGTGCGCGGACTTTTGTGGTTGTTTACGTTGGCGCGGCGCTTCCGTGACGCCTTGACTTCTGCACGCGCAATCGAACGCGTTTCTGTTGCGTTTCGTCCTGCAATACGCGGTCTGCTTGAGGCTTTGGCAGCGGAACAGTATCTCGAGGCACACGCCCCCGATGACGCGATGCGGCTGGCGTCCAACGCATTGCGCACCAGTCAGAATATGTCACGGCTCGTGACGCTAGAAACCAGACTCGCAGACTACTCCGAGCCGCATTCGGGAAGCGAGAACATCGAGCGCGCCCTCAGTCGCGTGTTACCAAACGCGCTACTGTGTTGTGTGCTGTCGAGGGCTCACCAGCGCATCGGTGAAACCGATGTAGCGTTGGCTTGGACCCAGCGCGCGCTATCGCTGCGCCCTGGGGACGTCGGCCTTCGCAACGAACAGCTCCAGTTGGCACTCGAGGTCGGTGACGCCTCGCGCGTGGTCGACATCCTGAGCGACTTGATGCGGCAGGCGATGCCGATCTCGGCGTGGGTGGAACTCGCTGCATCGGCGCTGGCATGGCTTACCTCGGTCGATGCACTGCGTGCACTCGAAATGGGCAAGCGCTTGCTCGACCACATTGGCGCAACCGACCGGAGCTTGCGCGCAGCATTGTTGGACGCAGCGCAAGTCAATGGGGACGAGACGTTCGCCATCGAAGTGCTTGAGCGCGCTGCGGCTGTGGCAGAGGACAGCCCTGCTGTTCACCTCGCCTTGGCCGAGCGGTACTGGAAGCGCAACGACGTCGAGGCTGGCTTGCTCTCGGCGATCCGAGCTGCGCGTGCTGGGGCGGAGCCCGATGGCTGGAAGGACTACGTCTGGGCGAGCGCCGCGGGTGACTCGGCGGATGCGGAATTGACGCGCCTCGAGTTGTCTCGGCTGTTGCTCCGGCGTGTGGAGCGGACGAGCGAACTCGAGCAGGTTCTGCGTCGACTCGCCGTGATGCGCTTCGATTTGGCCCAAGACACCGAGGGTGCCGTCGAAATCTGGCGCGAACTGGCTGAGTCGGGCTCTGGCGATTGGGGCCGCGTCTGCCGTGACATGGGTGAAGTGTTGGGGGGGCGCGCCGCTTGCAGTCGATTGAAGGATTTGTCCAAGACGTTGGAACGTGTGACCACTCGCGCAAGAGTTCTTGGGCTGGCGGCGCAGCTGAGCTTCGGCGCAGGCGACGTCGAGGGAGCGGAAGAACTGCTCGAGCAGGCACTAAGTGTGGCGTCGACGAGCACAGTGCTACTGCCTTTCGTCGAACGCGTAACGCAACACCCGAGCGGCCAAGAACGGTTGGAGTCCCTGTATGCCGTCGTCGAACATTCCGTGCTCGGTGTGTTCGGAGAGCGAAGCTTGCACTATCGTGCGGCGCGGGCATTCGAGCAGAACGAGCAATGGTCTCTGGCCCTGCGCCACGCTTTGCTTGCGTTCGAGATTCTTCCCGACGACGAAGCCGCTTGGACTGCCTTGGTGCGGATCAGTCGAGCCGCCGGGCAGCCACAGGCACTAGCACTTGCAGCGATGCGCGTCGCCGAAGCCACGCGCGATCGAGGTCACGCCCATCGGTGGCTTGAGCGGGCGTATCAGCAGCTCGCCGATAGTCCCGATGAGCTGCGAATTAGGTTCGATCTAGCAATTCGAATGCTCGTTGGCCTGCCGCAGGTGCGAGGGGTACGTCGGGTTGCCGATTGCATCGGACTCTTGCAACGCGCTGGGGTGGAAGAAGTCGACTTCATGCGCATGCGGTTCGAGCGCGCTCTCGAGTCGCTCGTTGGCGATCTCGAGGGACCTGATGGAGCGCGTTTGGGGATTGCCATGTCCCAGATTGCGGCGGCGCATCTTGGTCGCTTCGACATTTCGGCGCAGGCGCTGTTCTCGGCGCTCAACGCCGATGGCGATCTCGAGGAATTTGCCGACCTGGTGCCGGGCCTACAGCCGCACTGGGTGGCAGGAAGAGTCGCATATGCACCGATGCTTAAGCGCATGCTCGACTGGGTGGAGCGCCCTTATGTCCATGCTGGAAACGATGCAATTGGTCTTCTGACGCATTTGGCCGTTGCCATGGTGGAGCCCTCCGCCCTCGTGCGCATTGCACAGTGCGCGAACAGGACCGGACGAGCTGTCTGGTTCAGACAATGGACCTGTGATGAACTGCTCGGTAGCCTCTTCGACGACGGGGACGGACGTCAGTGCGCCATTGCTTTGGCGGCCACTTGGGTCGAACTCGGTGACGCGGACTTTGCTCTGACCGTGTTGGAGCGAGCCGCTCATGCGTTCGCGCGACGCGATGCCGACGCGTCTGAGCAACGCGCTTTGGATTCTACTTGGCAGCTCTTCCGCGAGCAGTACGAACGGTCGATGGCGCAGCTGCCGATGCCCGACCGTGTTGCGTCGTTGCGCCAGCGACTGCTCGGGTTGGAGCCGGTCGTACCGGCAGCGATCGCGTCTGTCCTGCGCGTTTCTCTCGAGCGTCGTTCAAATGAGCCGCGCGCGCTCTGTTCGGCTTTGGCAGAACAAGCGTTCGTTGGGATAGGGACTCCCCAGAGCCGGGTCGAGCTTCTGATCGAAGCAGCCAACATCGCGCTAGGCTTGAGCGACTTCGATGGCGCCATGGTCTACTACCGCGCGGCCTTGAGCACGCAGCGTACCTCGGTGGCAGCGCGCTTGGGTTTGGGCACGTTGATGGTTCGTATGGGGCGACATCGAACCAAGGAACAGGCACAACTGCTCCTCGAAATGTCCACGGGGCTCGAGTCGTCGGTTGCCGAGGAGCAGCGCGATGTTGCCGTATTTCTGTTGGCGCAGGCTTTGGAGGCGCTGGATATGGGCGAAGCAGCGCATCAAATGCTCGAGGAGGCCGAGACGCGCATTGGACCGAGAGCACTCATCGTTCTGGGGCTAGCTGAACACGCGGTACGACGAAACAAACACGCGCTGGCGTTGGGGTACTTTGCGGCCGCGCTCGGGGGCAACCTGCGTCAACTGCGCAGTCGGGCAGAGGTTGCTCTGGGAGCTGCTAGTGCCGCTGCGGCGGTGGGTGACGTTTCCATGGCGTTGCAGTGGTTGGAGCCGAGCCTCGAGGACGAAGCAACTCGTCCCGATGCTCTGGTCCTGCAGGCGGAATTGCAGGGAGCTGCTGACGTCATTGCGGTCGAAACGACGAGCCCTCCGGAGCACGGCACCGACGACCACGGAGCCATCGACGGGATCGGGCAGGGGGAGCCACGTGGCGGAGAAGTCGTCACGAATAGCGGTGAGAATTTGCCAGCAAGCGAGCAGCAAGTCCTCGTTGCTCGTCCGCCTTCGGGGGAAACGGTGTTAGCGGAGCTTTCTCTGCCCGTTGGCGAACGTGGCGGTGACGAAGCGCATGGTTCAGAGCCGGTGTCGAACGAGTCAACCGCGCGGCGCGTAGCGGTGGTCGAGCCAGAAGCTTGCGAACTTGCCGTGGCGACAGCCGAGCGGATTGCTGGGGATCCTGAGCAGCTTCGCGCTTGGCTTGCGGATGGGCGGCGTTGGCTGCGCGAGTGGCCACTGTCGATCCGCTTGCTCGAACTCGTGCAGCGTGCCGCTCGTCTGGAATCTCACCTTAGTCACGAGGCGGCGTTGGACCAGGTCATCGGAGTCTTGCGTGGCGACGCGACGGTCGTACGTCCTGGTGAGCTCGGGGAACAGCCGGTTGACATTGATGCAGTGCGTTCGCTCTTGTTGCGTGAGTTGGCGACGCCAGAGTCCGAGGCGCTAGCGTTGGTGTGGGACGGCGCCGAGCACGAATTCCTGCGTGAGGCCAGTGACTACGACGTAACGGGAGTGATGCGCGTTGTTGGTAGCGCGTCGCTTTTGGCACGGACCCATTCCGAGGTGTCACGGCATTTCGGGGTTCCGAAGACTCCACTGTTCTTCAAGCGGTCACCACAGATTTTGACCACGCGTGTCCTGCTGCTGAGTCCGACAGCGGCAATGCTCGAAGGCGAGCTCGGTACGGATGAGAATTGGATGGCCTACCGGGTGGGGTGTGCCCTGTGGTCGACCATCCCGGAACATTCGTTGCTGTTTGGGATGGGGAAGGAACGCATATTTGCGGTTCTGCATGCGTTGGTCTTGGCTTTTGGCTCGACCGGCGGACAACCCAGTCCGACCCTGGGGGAATCGCTCAGACTCGCTCAGGTGTTGTGGCAGACGGTCAAGAGTCGGTCTCAGCGTCGCCTCAAGGAGATCTGTGTGTTGGAGCTGGACCTGAATCGCGCGTGGAGCGCAGCAAGTCAGTCGCTTAGGCGTGCGGGTCTGTACGTCAGTGGAGATCTGCGCGTTGCATTGCGGGACGTGGCAATTGAGCTTGGCGTCGATTCGTCTTTGGTCCAAAATAACCAATGGACCGAGGTATGTCGCTTAGCGCCGGAGCTACTTGACCTGTTCCGGTTTGCCGCAAGCGCCGAGTATGCCGACGTACGATGGCAGTCGGGCCGGCCAGCGCAACTTGGCGTTGGAGGGAGGTCGCAGTGACGCGGGGTGTACGAGTCGCGACTTCGCTGTCATGGCTCAGTGGTGTCAAGGAACCTGGACACTCGCTGAAAGTGGCGTTGGCACGGTCTTGGCTCTGCGCAGTCTTACCAGCCATGTTCCTGATTGGGTGTCTGTTTCCAGAACCGCCCGAGTACCAGCGCAACGTAACGCCGCCATTTTTGTGGTCTCCAGTTCCGTCGACCACCAAGGTCTTGAAAATCAATAGCCACGAGTCACAAAAGTTCAACGTTAGCGTGCGTTCGGAGGATGCGCAGGGCGACGACCTCTGGGGCTTCTTGTACCTGAACTATCGCACTACAGGAAGTCAGGAACTGCAGCCAGGCATTGCGGTCCTGCGCGCGTCGACATTGTCTGAAGAGCGAATGATCGATTTGACGTGGGAGGTCCCGGCGCGCCCCACCCCCGGGAGCTGCGAAGCGTTGTCGCTCGTGGTATCACACAGGTCCAATTTCGTGGGCTACCTTCCTGAGAACCCCGAAGACGTGGCCTTGATGACTTGGTGGATCGACATCAATGACACAGACCAGACACTGGGTCAGTGTCCGCATATCGTTGGGGGAGATCCGTGAGTGCGCGTCGCGCCGTTGCGGCATTCGGCCTGGTGTTGGGTGTGGCTGGGTGTGGGGCCTCCGCGTCGGCCGTGGCAGAAGGCGGCGCTGTGGGGAATGCCTGCAATGTAGATGCGGATTGTGGCGACGGCCGCTGTGAGAGGGGCGTTTGCGCCGCGAAAAGCAACGCTATCGACTACGTGATGGTCGAGATCTCTCCACCGTCGGATGTTGGCAGTGGCGAGTATGGCAATGTGCACTTCCTGAAGGCGTACGAGCTTGGCACGGGAGGGGAACTGGATGTCAGGCTCGATTCCGTGGCAGAACTCTCGATTGCGGTCTCTCCACCCAGGGAGAGTTGCTCGGGCTCGGGATTGGATGCCAATGGATACTTGCCGATCGCAGTTGTGGCCGTTGCGGACAGCGGGATCAATGGAATTGCCCCATCAACGGTTGAAGGTGAATCCAGCACTCTGTTTGGCAATGGCGAACGCGGCAACGTAGTCACACTATCGCTGGCGCCGGGGCCGGTTGACCTCTACATTGCGCCCACTTCGGAAACAGCAGCGAGTGACCCTGCCGCTGATGCCGAAGGTGCGTGCGATCTGGCTCCGGTACTGGTGCGTGGACAACTCATCGAGTCTGGCGTGGTCTCGCTGGAGCAGCAGATGCTTCCGGCGGAACACGTGAACGTTGACGTTACGGTGCCAGTGGGGGTGGACGGGGCGAGCCCGCTTGCGGGTTGGACCCTCGACATGGTGGAGCCGTTCGGTGGCAGGAGGCTTTCTTCGCGTGCGCTGCTGAGCAGCGCCAAGATTGGTGAGGACGGCAGAGCGCATCACGCGGTGCGTTTGGCGTACCATTCCGTGCTCGGTCTCGATGCTGATCGGCTCAAAGGCACTGAACTATTTCGACTAACCCCGCCAGCGAGGATCTTTGCGCCAACCTACTACGTAGCTCGCTCGGCCATGGACCTATTCGACGCGAGTAGCGTGGTCTTGTCACAAGTTGCGTCGTTTCCTGCGCCCGTCGTCGTAACCGGCCTCGTCGAGTCCGAGGCGGACGGGACCCCTCTGCGGGCCGACATCGTCGC
Organism: uncultured Polyangiaceae bacterium; assembly: GCA_964454965.1. Lineage (GTDB taxonomy): Bacteria > Myxococcota_A > Polyangia > Polyangiales > Polyangiaceae > FEN-1139. The sequence continues at coordinate 192,363 of CAYVXY010000013.1, forward strand.
AACTCTCGAACCGGGAGACATGGCATCGACGGGGGCCCTCGCATACTTTCAGGCAACGACAAGCACGGATGCTGATGGCCATTTTGAATTACGGTTGCTGTCGGGCAAGTACAAAATAGTCGCCGTTCCATCGGCGGCCACACCCCATGCATCGCAAACGATTGAATGGTCGGTGGCAGCGAATCCTCCCGTACAAGCAGGCAAACTCATTCAGGTCGGCCCCATGGCGACCATAACAGGCGTCGTATACAGCGAGCTGCGCCGAGAGCCATTGGCAGGCGTAACACTGTCGGCGAGTCCGTCGAATCTTGGCAAGCGCCCGACATTTCTGGACGAGTTGCTTGGTCAGGGCGCGCCGATTGGCGTCCGGACTCAGATGGTCGTAGCTGACGAGAGGGGAGCTTTCGAGATCCCCGTCGATGAAGGTCGTTATGACATTGCCGTACGGCCTGCTGAGGGCTCAGGCTATCCGTGGGCAGTTCGTGCGCGCAGGGGCGTGGAGTCTGCCCCACTGAATATCGAGCTTCGAAATCCTGTTGCCTATACCGGTGCGGTAACCGCTCCTGGCCGAAGCGCCGGTGTGGCGAGGGTATTGCTGCCGGGAACGTTGTTGCGGTTCTACGCCCTGTTCGACAAGGACGGTCTGTCGGCCGAGTCCAAGGTTTCGCCGGTTTCTGGCATAGAAATCGGCCATGCTCGAGCAGATGCGGCTGGAACTTATCGGCTGCTCTTGCCGGATCGGCTCGACTGATCCGGCGTCGCGCAGGATTTGGCGCTGATGGACTTTGAGCTGATCAGCTGCAAATACTGGAATCTGGCACCCCGATACATAATGCTTGGCGGGACGCCCCATGCTTGGTGATTGGAAGCACTGATTTGGCCAGAACCGCAGACTCACAGCCACACGGATGCGATGAAAGTCGAGGCACAGCCGACGTCGCCACGCCGGCGGCCAGCTCGGACTTAGCTGGCGCATTGCACGACGTTTCGAATGCGTTGACGGTTGTGGTCGGGTGGCTTGAGGTTGCTCTTGGCAAGTCGGCGCCAAACGAGGTCGTCGAAGCCATTGATGTGGCGCTGTCGCATGCGCGTTTCGGTCATCGTGTTGCGAGGCGTGCCATCGGCGGAACGCACGAGATAGAGTCTGCGTGTTCCAGTCTGCAGGACATCATCACGACGTCTTTGCGCGCGGTCGAACCATTTGCCGAACGACGAGGAATTCGCGTCGAGATCCAGGGGACCCGTGGCCTTGACATTCTCCTCGAGGCTCCAGATGCTGCCACGCAGATCCTCGTAAACTTGCTGTTGAACTCCCTGGCTTTCACCCCCGCGCGAGGCAGGGTGGTGGTTTCTTCGAAGTCGACGCGCCACAGCGTCGTCATATCCGTTTCCGACGAAGGACCTGGAATAGATCCGTCCCGAGCAAAGACGATTCTCGAATCGCCCAGTTCGACGCGCCACGGAGGTACTGGAATCGGTTTGACGCATTCTGCGGCACTGGCGCGTGACTGCGGCGGTCATCTGCGTTTGGTTCGACATGCGCCGAACGCGGTGTTCGAACTTCGCTGGCAGCGGGCGAACGTGGTGGCGGACGGCATGAGTGAGATGCCGCCGCCAGACGAGAGCTCCAGGCCTTACTCGTCGCGGCCCGTCAACGCACTCGAATTGGCGGGTCTGAGTGTCTTGTTGCTCGAGGATGACGACGCTATCTGTTCGCTGGTCGAGTTGGCGTTCTTTTCCCGCGGCTCGATTGTGCGCAGTGCTGCCACGATCGAGCAAGCAGCTGCGCTTGCTCAGTCACAGCAGTTTGACGTTGCGCTCGTCGACCTCAGTCCGATCGCCAGCGACGTTCCGGGAGGGCTTGCCAAGCTGCGTTACCGTGGGGCATTACCCGTTGTGCTCATCACGGGCAGCGCGGTAGGCCTCCCGCCCAATACTGAACAGCAATTCGCGGCGTGGGTTCGCAAGCCGTTCGAGGCAAATGAGCTCATCGGTGCGGTGCGGCGAGTCACCGGTCGTAGCTGACCACGAGGCCGAAGCCATCTGTTGCCTGAAGTAGCGCTTGCACGAATCGGCATCCATGCGCTAATACCCGTCGCCCTCGACGGCTAGGGGCAACCCACCTGGGTCTTGCCACCGAACTGAAGAGGAATCATGCCCCAATGCGAAGGTGGCGGAACTGGCAGACGCGCTAGCTTGAGGTGCTAGTGGGGTAACTCTCGTGGAGGTTCAAGTCCTCTCCTTCGCACAACGCGACCCGGGTCAAGAAGAGCCGGGTCCAAACCGAGTGAGCGTAAGTCGATGAGTGGTCATTCCAAGTGGGCAACGATCAAGCGCAAGAAGGGCGCGACCGACGCAGCCCGAGGGAAGATCTTCACCAAGTTGACGCGTGAGATCGTGACGGCAGCACGCATTGGCGGTGCCGATCCGGCCGCGAATTCGCGGCTGCGCAAGGCGATTTCCGACGCCAAGGCCCAGCAGATGCCGAACGACAGCATCAAGCGGGGTATTCAGCGTGGTGCCGGCGGTGCCGACGGCGCAGCGTTCGATGATGTTGTCTATGAGGGGACGGGGCCCGGTGGAACGCTCTTCGTGGTTGAGGGGATGACGGACAACCGCAATCGTACCGCCGCGGAAATCCGCAAGCTCTTCGAGAAGCACAACGGAGCTCTGGGTGGGCCCGGTTCAGCTCAGTGGGCCTTCGATCGGCTGGGCGTTATTACGCTCGACAAAGCCAGCGTTACCGAAGACGCATTGATGGAAGTCGCATTGGGTGCTGGTGCCGACGACTATCGAGATGAAGGGGAAGTCTGGGCGGTCTATATGCCCCCAAGCGATCTCGACAGGGTCATGGCCGCTTTCGAGGCGGCGAAGCTCAACATGCTGGAGAGCAAGCCGGCATATATCCCGAAAACCAAGAAGACCGTGACGGGGCGCGACGCCGAGGTTTGCCTCAATATGGCCGAGGCCCTCGACGATCACGACGACGTACAGAACGTGTTCAGCGATTTCGACGTGACCGAAGAGGACCTCGCGCGTCTTCAGGCTGAGTGAGCGTTGATAGCCTCCAGCCTCCCTGCGTAGCGACGCGTTCAGTGCGGGAGATCTTCGCGGTGACCTCGGACTTCCCTGCGTAGCGATGCGGTCGATCTTCGCTGTGGGGGCTACAGCCCTGGTCGAAATTGCATGACCGAGAAGTAGACGAAGGTCGCGTGCGATATCATCGCGGGGATGGCTCGGCCACTCAGCAACGTCGCGTAGCCCCACACTAGACCGCCAACGGTGGCGAGCAGTGGGAACAGGATATTGGTGCCAACGGTAGGGTCGGCGAGCGTAAACATTGTTGGTAGGGCGGTCAGCGCATAGAGGCCAGACGTCAGCAAGAAACCGCGTCCAACGCCCAGTCGAGTTGTCAGCTCGTCTTGGAGCCACCCGCGCCACACGAGTTCGTCAAGCATGGGGCCGACAATGAGCGCGAGTGGAAGCCACCACGAGGACTGCAGCAGGATTGGATCGCCAAGCTGCAAGTACATGCGCGCCAACCAAGCGCTGCGCGGCGAGCCGTGCGGCATAATGAGGTAGCGTCCGGCCCAGGTAGCAATGACGAGGACGGCCGAGGTCAGTACGCCGAGGAAGACATCGCCGCGGCGTGGCAGAAGACGGCTCTTGAGCCGACCCTTGCGTGCCAACGCGACGCACGCAAGCAGCGCGAGTGGAAGCTGCGGCAGCAGTAGATAGAGCCATAGCCGCGGTTGTCCGGACACCTCTGGGCGTGAAGCCAGATAGGCACTGGCAGAACCTATCGCCACGACCACCAGGGGTAGAACCATCACTCTAGCTCCGAGAAGGTCCGCGCCAGCCAGCCAAGGATGGCATCTGCGACCACCAACTTCGGGGCCGTGGATACGAGCTGTTGCTCTGTTTCGGTCACGAGCCAAACCCGATTCGTGTCGGCACCTAGGGCATCCGCGGCATGATTGGCCACCACGACGTCGATACCTTTTCGTTGGAGTTTTTGGCGTCCGAGTGCGATGAGCGCCTCGTCGTGTGCAGTCTCGACGGCGAATCCCACGAGGATGGGCCATTTCCTGGTTCGTCGCATACCTATCCCCGCGAGAATATCGGGGTTACAGGTCAGCTCGAGCGTCATGCGGTCTGCGTCGCGCTTCAGCTTGGTACTTGCCACGTTGACCACGCGGTAGTCCGCGACGGCAGCCGCCATGACCAGAGCATCGGCCGCATCCAGTTCGCTTCCGAGGACGCGGTCCAAAGTCGTTTGCATCTCAAGTGCCCCGCGCACGTCGACGCGCTCGACCCCATAGGGCGTGGGGAGGGTGACGGGTCCGGCGACGAGGGTGACGCGCGCTCCACGCTCTGCGGCGCGTTCGGCTATGGCAAACCCCATCTTGCCCGAGGAGCGATTGGTGACAAAGCGTACCGGATCGATGTCTTCCACGGTCGGCCCTGCTGTGACCACGACGTGTCGACCCACCAGATCATGCCGCGCGAGCAGTACTCGAATCGCTCCGACGACGCGTTCTGGATCGCTCATTCGGCCTTCGCCCTGTTCGCCTGAGGCCACTTCGCCGCGTTCGGGCCCGACGAAATTCACGCGCCCGTCCGCTGCGAGTTGCGCGACGTTGCGCTGCGTTGCTGGATGAGACCACATGGCTGGGTGCATTGCAGGAGCCACGAGCAACGGTGAGCGCGCGCAGAGCGCGGTGGCGGCCAAAAGGTCGTCAGCGCGTCCCTGTGCCAGCCGAGCGATGAAATCTGCAGTAGCCGGCGCAATGACGATGAGATCCGCGCGTGCCGTCAGCGACACGTGTGATTCGCCGCCAGCACCGGGGTCGAACATCCCCGCTACCGGTGGTAGCGAAGTGATGCCAGCAAAAGTGGCGGAACCGATGAACTGCTTGGCACGTTCGGTCAGGATGACCTGCACCGTGGCGCCGGCTTTGACGAGCAGTCGCGCGAGGCTGGCGGCCTTGTAGGCAGCGATACTCCCGGTGACTCCCAGGATGATGAACTTGTCTGCGAGCGGCTGTCCGCTGTTCGAGCGGGAATCATCAGCGCTTGCCGTTTGAATGGACAGATTGGTTGGCACAGCGAGCGGAGCCTAACCCGTTCGGACCCCGGAGGCGACCCCTAGCGCGGGTCTAGCGAGGAAGGAGCGGTGCAGCGGCTCAAATACGCTCGAGCGCGTCAGGCTTATTAGCCAAAGCCGAGCAGGCGTCCAGTCTGGTAAAGGACGAAACTCATCAGCCAGGCAAAGATCACGGTGTAGCCAAAGAGAAAGGCGGGCCACCTAAGGCTGCGCGTCTCGCGCCGCACCGTGGCTAAAGTCGAGCTGCACTGGCAGGCAATGGCGAAGAACGTTAAGAGGGATAGTCCCACGAGCGGCGAGTAGCGTCTCGTTCCGTCGGGGCGTCTTTCGGTGCGCATGCGTTCGCGCAGCGAAGTCGTGTCGTCGCTGTCGGCACCCATGCCGTAGACGAGAGCCATTGTCGAAACGAAGACCTCGCGCGCGGCAAACGCACCGACCAGTCCGACTCCGATCCGCCAATCGAATCCCAGTGGTTCAATGACAGGTTCGAGGACCTTGCCCAGGCGCGCACCATAGCTTTGCTCGATGCTGCTTTTTGGATGGTTCGGCGTGGGCGACGCGGGCGACGCGGGCGACGTGCTCGCGGGGCGTGTCTCCGCCAGGTCGACAGTGGCGCTGGTGTCGCGCGGCGTGTTCATGGGCAGAAGCTCACTGCGTGGGAAAGCGAGCAGGGCCCAGAGTGCCACGGTGGCCACGAGGATCGTCGTGCCTGCGCCACGTAGGAAGTCAAAGGAGCGTTCACGCACCATCTTGAGCGTGGCGAGCAGACTCGGTACGCGATACGGCGGCAGCTCGAGGATGAGCGGAACCTGGCGCCCTTTGACGACGGTTCTCCCAAGTACCCAGGTGGCCGTCAAGGTCAGAACCATGGCCAAGACGTAGGCGCCGACCATGAGTGCACCTTGCACCGGCAGCCAGCCCCAGAAGAGCTGTGCGGGGAACAACGCACTGATGATCAAGGTGTAGACCGGGAGCCGCGCCGAGCAAGTGGTTAGCGGGATCACGAGCATGGTAAGGATTCGGTCGCGCTGTCGCTCGAGTGTGCGTGTGGCCATGATCGCCGGCACAGCGCAAGCAAATCCGGACAAGATCGGGACGAAGGCGCGCCCATGCAAACCGAGGGCGCGCATCACGCGATCGATGAGGAAGGCAACGCGTGACATGTAACCGGAATCCTCGAGCAGGCCAATGAAGGCAAATAGCAGCACGATCTGCGGCAGAAACACCACCACGTTGCCAACGCCGCCGACAATTCCCTCAACGAGCAGGTCACGGCCCCAACTCATGGGCAAGAGAGCCACGAGCATGGCTTGTGTCCGCGCGACGCCGCTTTCGACGAAGCCGATCAATGGTTCGGTCCAGCTGAATAGCGCGTGAAAGAGCAACAGCATCACGCTGACGAAGATGGAGAAACCCAGTACTGGGTGCAAAAGGATGCGATCGAGCTTCAGGGAAATCGGGCGCTTCGGTCGGTCGCCGCGCTGCGACGTGACCGCGGGCAACAGACCATCAATAAAGGCATAGCGAGGTCCAGCGATCTCGAGATCGATGTCGCGCTTCGGCTCGCGCGTGCGCACGAGTTGGCACGCCTTGCGTAGGCCCGTTGGAATATCGGTGAGCTCGTCGTCGTTCAGGCTAGAGAGTGCCCAGAGGGCTAGCGATTGCCGAGGGGCTATCCCCGTCTGCCAGGCTTCAGGCAGGGCTTTGCTCACGGCCAAGGCATCGTCGAGGATTGCCTTTGAATACTGGATGGGTGGGCGTTTCCGCGGTGCTTGGGCGATGGCGTCCGCAATGGCCGAGCGCAATTCGACGAGACCCTTACCGTGCCGAGCGCTCGTCGGAATGCAAGGTACACCGAGCAGTTCCGCGAGCATGGCGGGATTGGGCGGATGGTCCCTTACCTCGTCGATCATGTTGAGCGCAACGATGACCGGAACATCGAGTTCCAGGATCTGTAGCACCAAGTAGAGATTACGCGAGAGCTGACCAGCGTCGACCACGACCACTGCGAGTTCTGGCGCTTGGTCGTGGTTCAATCCAAGCAGGGCGTCGAATGCGATCTTCTCCTCGGGAGAACAAGCGCTCAACGAATAGGCACCGGGCAGATCCGTTACGTCGAGTTCGAGTGGCATTCCCTGCTTCGTCTCGAGGCGCAGCGTGGCGGAGCGACGTTCGATGGTGATCCCTGGATAATTGCCGACACGCGCCGATTCACCCGTGAGCGCATTGAACAGGGTGGTCTTGCCCGTGTTCGGATTGCCGATGATTACGACACTCGGTCGCTGGGCTTTCTCACAGTTTTGGCATTCGGGGGCCCGCAGCTTCGGGGCCACCTTGGTCACGGCGTGCTCCCCGCCCAACCGTCTCCACCTAAGGATAGCCCATGTGCAGCGGGCGCCGGACGCAGCGAGGGTCGCCGCGCGGGCGACACTTGTACGACTGCCGCATCGGCCCGTCGAATCGATAGACTCGCCCCACGTACCAGCAGCTCCAGTGGATCACCGAGGGGAGCCACGCTTACGAGCGCCACTGAGGTTCCGGGCAGCAGCCCCAATTCCATCAGTCTGCGGCGAAATGACCCGTGTCCGCCAATACTTTCAACCGTGACAGTGGTGCCCAGGGGGGCGTCCGCTAGATTCATGACCAAGTGATTTCAGAATGATACCCAGGATATTGAAAGTCAAATTCAAAATCGGATGAGGACCCTCAGCGGCGGAATTTTCCAGCAAATTCTTGTGGAAATCTGAGGACTAGTGAAGGGCAGAGCCCTCACCAATGAAGCTTCGCAGCGGATGGGCGTGGTCCAAGGGGCCGTGGCCCTGGCCGTAGCCAGGGGCACCCAGGATCGCTTTGCGTACGTAGTCCTCAGCCCTGTTGACGGAGTCCCGCAGCGTCAGGCCCTCGGCAATTCCAGCGGCAATCGCGCTCGCCAGCGTGCAGCCGGTGCCATGGGTGGAAGTCGAATCGATGCGACTCTGCCGAAACTCGATTTGCTCGCCATCAGCGGTGCGCAGTAGGTCGAGGATCTCGTCACCTGGCAGATGGGCGCCCTTGATCAGCACGGCACTTGGGCCCAGGTTCAAAATGGCGTCAGCGGCGGCGCTCATGTCCGCTTCGGTCTCGACGCTGCGCTGCGCGATGGCAGCAGCCTCGGGCGCATTCGGCGTAACGAGTGCGGCGCGCGGGATGAGTCGACGGCGCAGGGCGAACAGCGCCGTGTCGTCGAGCAGGGAGGCTCCGCCCTTGGCGATCATGACGGGGTCGACGATGAGCGGAACGCTGGGCGCGCGCCGTTCGAGGACGCGCACGACCACTTCGATGATGTCCGCAGAATGAAGCATGCCAGTCTTTATCGCGTCCGCACCGATGTCGCTCAGTACGAGATCCATCTGCAGGCCGACGAAATCCGGATCGACGGGCAGGATCCCGAAGACCCCAAGGGTGTTCTGGGCAGTCAGCGCCGTGATGGCCGTGGCCGCGTAGCCACCGAGCGCCGTGATGGTTTTGATGTCGGCCTGAATCCCAGCGCCACCTCCAGAATCGGAGCCAGCTACTACGAGAACTCGTCCTTGCATCAGCAGGGTCTAGTTTCGTTCGGGCCAATGCGCAATGGATGCCGTATGGTTCCCGAGCGTATGATCTCGACTCGGACCCTACAATCGCTGGACAGCGAGGCTGAAAGGAAGGCCGCCCTGCTCGGGGCGATCGAAGGTGGCGGAACCAAGTTCATCTGTGCTGTTGGTCGTAGCTCTGAACGCATCGTCGACGCGTGCCGGATCGAGACGAGCACCCCCGAGGAGACGATGCAGCAGGTCGTGGCGTTCTTTTCGCGCCATCCCATCGAGGCGCTGGGCGTTGGCATGTTTGGCCCGCTCGAGTTGCGCGCCGGCGCAAGCTTCGGCTCTTTGCTCGCGACGCCTAAACCCGGTTGGGCGGGCTACCAGTTCTATAAGTACCTCGACAAGCGTTTCGATATCCCCATCGCTATCGACACCGACGTCAATGCGGCAGCCCTGGGCGAAGCACTCTGCGGCGCCGCGCGCGGTTGCGGCGTCGTGCTCTACGTGACCGTGGGCACCGGCGTTGGCGGCGGGGTCCTTGTCGATGGGCAGCCGTTGCATGGCATGATGCACGCGGAATTTGGCCATATCCCGATGCCGGTGCTGCTCGATGCGGCGGGTCGTCCCGACGTTTTCGGGGGCAGTTGTCCGTACCATGGTCGTTGCCTCGAAGGCTTGATTGCCGGTCCGGCGTTACTACGCCGCACTGGCAAAAAAGGCGAGTCACTCGACCCCAACGATGTGGCCTTCGATTGGGCAGCGCGCTACCTCGGGGTCGCGCTCGCCTCGGCGGTGCTGACGCTTTCGCCGCAGCGCATCATCGTGGGAGGTGGCGTGATGGCTTCTGCGCGACTGCTGCCAAAAGTGCAACAGTCGCTGATGCAGTCTCTGGCGGGTTACGTCGTGCGCCTTGAGGTGACGCGCGAAGGCATCGACGATTACGTCGTACCACCCGCGCTCGGCACGCACTCTGGCATCACCGGGGCATTTGCGTTGGCGGAGCGCGCGTTGACGCTCAAGGTCCGCTAGCGATGAAAAACTAGCCGGAATTCTCCCACAGCGCGTGACAGTGCACGACACCGCTTTGTCGAATATCCACGCGGCGCAGAGGTTTCCCTATACGGTTTTTGGTCCGTCCATCGCAAAGGCGGACGACCTGTCCGTTCGGGAGATCTCCTCATGATGAAGCGCGCGTCGATTCGAACACCGTTGGTCAGCATCGCCCTTGCCGCATTGGCCACGCAGTACGCCTGCAGCGACGACAGCGATCCCGCCACCGGCAACGCCGGTGGCACAGATCCTGGTGGAACGACTTCGACCGGCAACGGCGGCGCCAATCGTGGTGGTGGCAACACGCAGACGGGGGGCCGCGTTGGCGTTGCGGGTAGTACTGCTACGACCGGCGGCGTCGCGGCATTCGGTGGTAGTCCTTCGAGTGGTGGCGTGATTGCGTCGGGTGGTTTCGCGCCAAACGGCGGCACGAGCTCAATCGAAATGGGCGGTTCCGCCGGTGAAAGTGTCGTTGCCACGGGTGGAACGAGTATCGTTGCGACGGGGGGAGCGACTGTGGTTGCGACTGGCGGCGCGATCGTCGTGGCGACGGGTGGTACCAGCAACCAGGGTGGCGCGGCGGGCCAAACGAATACCCATGGCGGCACGGCGGGTGCTTCTGGTACGACCGAAGCCGCCGGAAGTTCGCAAAGCGCCGGGGAAGCGGGCATGGCTGGGCGATTGAACATGGCAGGCGGGCCGAGCTTGGCTGGTGCTGCAGGCAGCGTCGAGCAGGGGGGCAATTCGGGTGCCGCGGGCAATGCTGGCGCAGCCGGGACAGCCTTTGGCACTGGCACCGCGCCACAGTCGTGTCGTTCGATCCTACTCGCGAACGCTCTGAGCGCTGACGGCGTCTACTGGATCGATCCCGATCTATCGGGTCCAATGGGGGCGCTTCAGGCCTACTGCGACATGACGACGGACGGCGGCGGATGGACACTCGTCTATCGAGCCACCAATCACGCGGGAACCATCGAGAACGGTGACGTGATCGGACCTGACGCGATTGGCGCTACGCCATTTACCGCCACGTCAGCGGGGCAGTACAAGTTGTCCGACGCGGCCATCAACTCCCTGCGTTCCGCGGCAGTGCCAAACGATCTGCGCGTCATCGTGCGTCGCCCGGGGTATGTTTCGTTGTTTGCGGCGTCATTTCATCCGAAGGAGTGCAGCCTTAGGACCGTTCCGCTCGGTTCCGAGTCACCAGCTGCCGGCGACATTTGCAACAAAAGTACGACCGTCGGTCCCAATGACACTGCCAGCTACGTCCAGAGCGGGCACCGGGGCTCGCTGACTCGTTGGTATGTCGACCCCGCATTGGGCTACATTTGGCCGTATCAACACATCGGTCCCATGCCCAATGGCACCGATCACGGCGGAGGAATACCGGCCACCTACTGCACTTGGGCGGACAGCAGGACCTGTCCTGAGGATACGGCGTTCGAGATCTGGGCGTATTGACGGAGCGTGGCAGTGCGACGTTTGGTTGGCCTCGTGACCAGGCAGCCTACCATTGGATTTTGCTGGGATTGCCCCGAGCAAGGCAGTAGAAAGGACGGCGCTGGGTTGCACCCAGCGCTCGAGTTACGACCAAGGCCCCTTGGCGGAATGGCAGACGCCGAGGATTTAAAATCCTCTACCAGTAATGGTGTCCCGGTTCGAATCCGGGAGGGGCTACTACGCGGATGAGCTGTCGAGTCTGGGTCGCGGCACGCGTCGGCAGCACGCTGCTACTCGTCGATCACGTGTTCGCATCCACAACCACCGGAGGCGTGACGAGTCCATGGGCTAGCCACGCGCGTGGCCCGTCGCGCGGGAGAGCAATAGGCTGCGTGCGAATGCGCGTTCAAGACTCTCGTTGAAACGTTCTCGGTTAGCAATATCCGAGCTTCAGGGCACTCTTCCTTGCCGGTTTGACAACAATCTTCCGGACGCTCATGCTCGCTCTCGATGAATGGCGCGCGGTATCGAACCAGGGTGATAGGGGTACTCATATGAGATTCGCTCGACTATTTTGGGCGAGCGTCATCCCCATTGCATTGGTATCGAAGTGGATTGTGGAGCGACTGGCTCCCGTGTTGGCCCCTCGGGCTGTCGATCCACAAGAGATCCAACAGGCGTTCTTGAGCGGTCTGGCGGGCGCATGCGCTCCGGAACCACTGGAGCTTACCACCTATGCCCTTGCGGTGTTGGTGCCGGCCTTGTTGATGCTCATTGTTGGCCTAGTTTTGAATCAATTGGGCGCGTTTCGGCGTGAAGAGTGGCAGTCGCCTTGGCTCGACGCTGCAGCGATAGCGTCCCAAATTTGTCTGGTCAGCTACGCCGGATCGTCTTGGCTGTACGAGAACGCTCACAGTTGGGCGGGCCAGTTGAACAACTTCGCTCGCGCGCAATTGGTGATCGGTGGGTGCGTCGCTGGCTACATCGGGTGGTGCTGGCTCCGTCCCGAACCAAAGAGGCTGCTCGTGGCATCGTGGCAGCGGCTATCGACGGCGCACTGGCTCGCTTGGCTCATCGCCATAGGCTGGTCGGTCTCGCACCTACTTGGCTGTGTCTTCACAGACGAAAACATCGGCCGCGCCTCTGGCACCATCAGCTATCACCTGCCATTCGTCATGGGCGAATTCGCCGCTGTCCTCAACGGGCGCTTCCCGCTCGTTGATTTCTACCCCCAATACGAGAATCTTCTCGGCCATTTGCTGCACCCGTATTTCGCGGTAGCCGGCCTGACGGTAACGACGTTTACCGTTGGCATGAGTCTGTTATCGCTGGTCGGATTCCTCCTCATTTTTCGGGTACTTTGGCGCGTGACGGATTCGCCCTGGCTTGCCTTGGTACTGTACGTTCCGTGGGTGGCAATCAGCCTGGCGGAAGCCGAGACGCCAGGCATCAATCCTTCGAATGCGTTCAACTACTACGCGGTCGGACCAGTTCGCTATTGGGGCGTGTTCTTGCTCGCCTATCTATCCATGTCGTACCTCATGGCCCCAAGGGTTGGCCGGTTGGCGCAGGTGTCGTTCTTTGCCGGGTTGGTAGGGCTTAACAATCTGGACTTCGGGGCGACCTCTGCCGTGGGATTGTTGACCTGTGCCGTCCTGTTTCCCCCCTCCAGCGGATCGGCTGGGCGAATCTGGCGGATACTACACGCGCTGGCGATTTTTTTCGGCGGTGTCGCTTCAGCGTTGGTGGCATTTAGCCTCGTCGCGCGAGTTGCGTACGGCGTCTGGCCCAGCGTCAGCGCGCTGACGCAATACCAACGCACGTTTGCGTACCTGGGTTTCAACATGGTTGCGATGCCCACGGATGGCCTGTATTGGATCATCTACCTCACGTACATGGTGGCACTGGTCTACGTGGTGTTCGAGGCAGTCTCCGGGGATCCAAGGAGCGTTTCCCGCAGCAGACGTCTCAGTCTCGGCATGCTGGCATTCGGCAGCGTATCGGGCTTCGGTGTATCAGTCTATTTCGTTGGACGTTCACATCCCGGCGTGATCATTGCCATGTACTCCTCGTGGGCATTCGTCGTGGCACTGCTGTTACATCGAGTGCTGTGTGACGTGCAGGAGAAGAAACGAAGTCATGCCGTAGACGGAGATATCATTGATGCGATTCCAGTGACCGCCATGCTTGCGCTCTGTTGCGGCCTTCTGCCCATCGTGCTCGAGGTTCCCAATGTGTCCTACGAGGTCCAACGGCTTCGTCAATCAGGCCCAGTGGATACTCGACCCGCGCGGTTGGCGAAACTCGTCGCGAAATACGTGAAGAAGAATCAGCCGACGGTCGTAAGCTACGTGAACGCGCATCAGATCGCGCAAATGGCTGCCGTTAGTAACCTATTTCCGTTTGCACATACTGGCTCCGTGCTTCTAAGTTCGCAGATACAGCCCGTTCTGAAGAGCATCGAGCGATTACCTGCAGGTGACCAGTATGTTTTTGGTGCCTTTTGGCCGCCAGTGGCGGCAGCCCTTAATCGCTGGGGATTTGTACCGGTTGAATCCGACGGGGATTTTGGCGTTTGGCATACCGTCAAGCCAGGGTTATAGGCTTGACCGTAGCGACTCGGCTAGATATCCCTGCAGGGCATCAAGAACTGGGCATCAGGGAGACCGACCAGCTCGAATATCGCATCGAACCCGGACTATGTTGGGGCCCTTCGACCTAGCCTGTTTCCGCGAGGCGGCGAGCTTCGGCAAAATGATTTGGAAATAGTGAGTCGGGCACGCGATCGTTGCCCAAGGCTCTGGCGACTGAGTAGCGCGCGCAGGCCAAGTAGTTGCCGCGGCAATAGCGACAGCGAAACTCTTCCGCCATTGCGGGGGAGCTCTCGGCGTGCTGTGGGTAGAAGCGACAGATGGAGACGCGCGGGCAATCGATCATGATGTTCCTCGCGATCCGAGTCGGGAAGCTCGCGGCCAGATTCGGGCGCTCTCGGTACTTTGCCTAGGGTGCCACCTCCGGAAGTTGCGTACAACTCCGCAGAGCGGGAACTGTGGTCGTCTAGAGATTTCCGGGAACAATTGAGCCGCTTTGGTCCGAAGTCCGAATCCAGGCGAACTTGATTTGTTGCTACCTCAAGTACTTCGGAGATGTGCCGTCCTATTCGCTCGTGGTCATCGCAAGCATTGCACGCATCGACGTGACGACTGGTCCTGGTGGGGCGGCCCACGCGGCATTGGTCGATGCCGCCATCGAGCAATTGCAGAAGTGGCTCCCCGGCAGAGTGGTTGCGGTCTACGTCGAGCAACAGTTCACTGAGCCCGCTGTGGCAAAGGTTAGCCCCGAGCTCCAAGAGAGTCCGGCGGATGGCTTCTCGTTGGAGCTCAGGTTTGCGTCTTGGCTAAGTGGCTCCGAGTCTGCGGGAGTGCGCAGCGTGCCGACCTTCTTGTTGCCGTGGTTCAAGGTCAATAAGGCTTTGATCGTGCCGCTGAGCGTCGATGCCCACCAGCGCGGGGCACTCGTCGTGGATGCATCGAAGCTGGAACGCAGGGAATTGGACGCCATCGCGCGGCTCGAAATCGAATTGTCCGACAAGCTGAGTGAAATCGAACACAGCGCTCCGCAGGGGCTCCATAGCGAGCGCGTACGGTTCGCCCATTCAGTGCGGCGGATCAAGACGCTAGTGTAGAAGCTCCAGTTCGGCGAGTTTGGCACGAGCGTCGTTGAGGTACGCGCTCTTGGGGAAGCGGCGCAAGAACGAGCGTAGGGTCGTCTTGGCGTCGTTCCAGGCTTGGATGTCGATTTGCAGCTCCGCGAGCAGTAGGGTCGCATCGTCCATGACCTCGCGATCGGCCGACGCTTCGGAGAGTTGCATGAGTTGGGGAATGGCGAGCCGCTGCTGCCCAAGGGCGCGCAACGCCAGGCCAAGCTGATAGGTGGCCTGCGCCGAATGGGCCGCGTTCGGCTTGAGACGTAGGGATTCCTCGAAGTCGCTTTGGGCTTCCTGCCAGCGTCCCATCTTCGCGTGGTCGAGGCCGGTCTGGTAGGCCATAAGGGACAGCTCGTCGCGGGCACGCTCGACCGCTCCGTCGAAGACGCTCTTCTCAGTCTTGGTCAGCGGGAGTCGCGAGACTTCGGGGTACTTGTCGAGGATCTGACGCCGCTTGTTCTGAACGACGAGGTCGTAGTACTCGGCGGCGGCACGACTGGCTCGGGTGGTGGCATCTTCGCGCGCCTGCGCAGCCTTGAGGTCCTTGTCGAGTTGTGTCAGTCGGTCACGCTCGTCTTTCGACTCCATCTTGACCGAATCGAGTCGTGCGTCCCAGAAGAACTTCGAGAGCACGAGGATGACGCAGATGGTGACGGCGTAGGCCGTTGCACCATTGACCAGGAATTTCCTCTCGTACGTCTGCTGGCGTTTGGCGATACTCTTGACGTCCGCCGACAAAGCATTGACGAGATTGTTCGTCTTGATCGTAAGCGATCGGCTTTCGACGATTTCGCGTTTGATCTCTTCGAGCTCGTACTCGTCCATTGCCATACAGCGAGCCAATCTGGCGGGGAGTGCCCCGGCATCCGTGGGGGGATCTAGCAGAGGACGGCGGACCGCAATGGGGTAAGCATTTTCGGCCATGCGGCGGGGCTGGCCTGGGGTGGCTTTTAACCCCTCCGAATTCCAGCGGCTAGCCCTGCGATACCCCGAGGCGCAGGTGCCTTAAAGGAGGGCTCTCGCTGTTCTTGCTTGATTGGTTGGTCCCCTTTAGCTAAAGGGCCGGCGCGCGCGCGCCGAGGTTCGGCGTCGTCCACCGAAGCAGTCGAGAACGCCATGGCCTTGGATACGAGCGACATCCGCAAGGGTTTGAAAATCATGTTCGAGGGGCAGCCCTTCATCGTAGTGGACTTTCAGTTCGTCAAACCTGGAAAGGGTCAGGCGTTCACCCGCACCAAGATGAAGCACCTGCTCACCGGTGGCACCATCGAGCGCAACATTCGCTCTGGTGAGAAGTTCGACGCGGCGGACGTCGAAGACAAGCCCATGCAGTTCATCTACCCGGACGGGGAAGGTTACTGCTTTATGAACTCGCTCAGCGGCGAGCAGATTACGGTGAACAAGGAGGCGGTTGGAGCAGACGCCGACTTCTTGCTGGATGGGATCGAGATCACGGTGACGCTCTACAAAGGCAATCCCGTCAGCATCACGCTCCCGCCGCACATCACGGTTCAGATCGTCGAGACCGAGCCCGGCGTGCGCGGTGACACGGCCACCAACGTGACGAAGCCATCGAAGGTCTCGACGGGTGCGACCGTCGCGGTCCCTCTCTTCATCAACGAAGGCGATTGGATCAAAGTCGACACGCGCACGCGGTCTTATTTGGAGCGCACCAAGGGCCCCTGAGTTCTATTCGCCAACCGGTTCAGGGCGTGTGACGAGCAACACGCCTCCGTTTGACACGCAGGCGATGGCTTTCGCTTCGTTGGCGACGACACAGTCCCTCAGCGGCTTGCCGTCGAGTCCGGCTCCAGACCATAGCTCTGGTTTGGGGCCGCCGATGACCACTGGGCCGAGGCTCGACACGACTACGAGCCGGCGCCCGTCCGGGGACCGCGGCGACCCTTTCACTATGGGGCCTAGTTTGTCAGGGGAGGGGCAGGGATGGGTGCCGGGACCAGCCCAGCAGACGCCGTCGAGCACTGCTACGGGATTTTCGCCCTGCCAATGGATTGGACCAGTCGCCATGGGCCAGTTGGTCGGGTTCCGGCACGGACCTGGTCGAGGCGCGAGCAGGCGCGTCGGCAGCAGTGGCAGGAATTGGCCGTTCGACGCTTTGAGCGCGAGGGAGAGCTCCGAGCGGTCACAGGCAGGAACGACCGTTGACCAGTGTCGCCCATCTGGGGCGGTGACTTCGAGCGGCCAGGCAGACACACCCGCGTCCACGTCGACAGCTACCGAAGTGCCGTCCAAGGAGAGTCGCGAAAGTCCGCCCCGATGGTCCACCTGGACGAGCAGCGATGTACCATCTGTCTCGAACAGGAGCGGGCTGTAGCGCACGGACTCCGCGCCCACGACTGGGCGGACGGACGTGGGAACAGGCAGTGCAGTCTTGACTTGTCCCATGGACTTGCCGATGCGCTTGCGCAGCTCTTCGCGTTCGACAGCCGCAATCCCGCCGTGCCAGGTAGTCGAGAATGCGAGTGCGCGGGCTGCTTCGAGTGGATCGGCAAGGCCAAGTGCCGCCTTGACCTCGATGCGCGCCAACCGACTGGCCACCTGCGCCATGGAAGGGCAGCGCAGTGCTTCACCGCGCCAGTCGAAGATCCGTGAGGTAGCCGACTGTTGACACAAGGAAGAGAGGAGACGTCGCTGCGTTGCGAGGTCCGACAGCACCGCGGAAAGCTTGGGCTTTTTGCCCAGCGCGGCTTCCCAGGCCAAAAAGGTTGGTTCGAGAGTTGTGGCGAGACGGCCTTCGTCGACGGACAAGCCTGCGGTTCGATCGAGCCAGCCGAGCTCGGCCGTCGCATGGGTCTGGCTCGAGGGTACGTCAAAGTCGACGCGAAACGACGGATCTTCGCGGCCATCGCCATCCCGATCCGCCATCAGGGGGGTCACGGTGAAGGCCTCGTCGACTGCCGCTTCCGCGATGCGCAGACCCAAAAGGAAAGCTGGTGCCGTGCCGAGCGTCAGCATCGCCAATGCGCGGACCGGAGTGCGCTGGGGCAGGGAACGCTCGCATTTGGCGACCACGTCCACGACAACAGTAGTAGTGCCGACGAGGGCCAATCGCGACGTGTTTGAGCAGCCGGGGCCGCTCGGCATCCATCCGGGCAGGGCCAAGAGCTTTTTCGCATCTGCTCCGGCTGGGAAGAGCCAAAGCTCCCCCATGGGGCCATTCCATTCGGTATCGGGTTTGGCAGGAATGACCCAGACTAAGGCGTCGAGTTGACCGGCGAGCGCCGAGGGGCGCGTGAGGACTCGTTCGGCAAGCAAGTCCTTGGGGAGCTCGACCACCCGAGGTCCGACCTCGAACCGGCCCTGAGGCGGTTCCATTCTTGGGGCCTCGGTGGGTGGAGCGACGGGGACGACCTCGACGGGCCGAGCACTTGAGGCCTCGGCGGCGCTCGGGGGCGGCGCAGCAGCCGTGGTCCCGGAAGCCTCGAGGCGAAAAGGCGTGTAGGGACGGTCGCGTTTGCAGCTGTCGCATCCGACACTGGATACAAATGCAAGAAGTAACGCCAGTGCCGACAGGGGCGTTCTCATCGAAGGGACTCTCGCCCCAAACTGCAGGGTACTGCGCGCTGCAAGTGTCATTCCTCATGCGGATTAGCCGTTCGCTAGGGATCAGGCAACTCCCTGCAAGAGGAGCATCGAGTCGCGCGATGCGATGGCGGACGCCTGGCCGAACAGGGCCTCCAGCAATGACCAAGAAGCGCGTTGCAGCGCTTGTAAGCCTGGTCCTTGCCAGACTACGCTCGCCCCCCGGCTCCCTATTCACTGGTGCATGATGAACTCCGAAAAAACCCTTAGTCTCCTCGGACAGTTGCAGGCGGATCCCGAGTCTAGTCAGGCGTGGGAAACACTCACCGAACTGGTGAAGACGACCAGTGACGGCGATGAGCTTCGCGAACTGTCGCGATTGCTCCGCTCGGCCACGGCCCCGCATCGCGAGCGGGGTGAATGGTGGGCTGTTGCCCGGTTGCTCGAATTCGCCTTGCGGGTCTCCAGAGCCACCGAGGAACGCCAGGCACTGTGCGAAGAGTTGGCGCGCGTGCGTCGCGACGAACTGACCGATGAAGCGGGCGCCACCAAGGCCTACCAAGAGCTGCTCGAACTCGTTCCGGGCTTTCCGACCGCGGTACAGGCACTTGCCGAACACGAGGAACGCGCCGCCCGTTGGAGCGATTTGGCTACGACCTACGCTCTAGAAGCCGAGAACGCGACCGATGACGTCTATCGGAGTTCGATGCTGATGCGCGCCGCGGAAATGGAATTCCGCTTTGCTGGCGCGGGCGAGGATCGCGACCGCGTGGTCGAACGACTCGAACAAGCCGTGCGGCTCGACGCCACCAACGTGCAGGCGGGATTGATGCTCGAGCGCTGTCATCGTCTCGGCAATCATTGGGAGGAGGTCGTGCGCGTGCTCGACCGGCTCGCTTCGCGGGCAACCGACTCCAACGTGCGGGTTGCCGCTTCCGTGCGCCTAGCGCGCGTTCAGCGCTATCGCCTCGAGGACATCGAGCGCGCGGCTGTGGCGTACGAGCGGTTGCTACGTGACGCGACCGGTCACGCTGAGGCCATGGATTTTCTCTCGCAATTGTACGCGGGGGAAGAGCGCTGGGACGAACTCGTGGCGCTGTACGAACGCGATCTGAAGACGCGCAACCTCAACAGTCCCGAGGTAGTCGGCGACATGTTGCAGATCGCGATGCTGCATCACCGCAAGCGCGAGCGCCCGGAAGATGCGGAGCCGTGGTTCGAGCGGATCCGACGGATCCAGCCGGCGCATGAGAGCGTCCTGTCGTTCTTCCGTGAATTCTGCCAAAAGAATGGGGACGAGGCGCGTTGGATCGAGGTGCTACAGGGCGCGCAGTACGCCATGCCCGACGGACGCGACAAGGCCACGATCGTCACTGAATTGGCCGAGCTTGCCGAAAAGCAAGAGGACATGCAGCGGGCGATTGAGCAGTATAAGGGCGTCCTGCGCCAAGATCCCGACAGTGAGATGGCTCGCGACGCGCTCAAGCGCTTATACAAGTCCACGCAAGGCTTCACGGCTCTGGTCGAGTTGCTGCGGCAGCAGCTTGAGCGCACGCCGGCGGAAGAATACCCCAAGCGTTTGAGCATTCTGCGCGAGGTGGCGTCTGTTTACCGCCTGTTCATTCGCAGCGACGCATCGCTGGTAACGGTCTTGCATCAAATCGTGCAACTGGACGACAAGATCGACGCCAACGATGTCGAGGAACTGCGTGAACTCGTTGCGTTGTACGACAAGCTCGGGCGGCACCGAGAACTATTGACGTATCAGCTCAAGCTTGCCGAGCTGACGTCGAACGCGGAGGAAAAAGTAGAGCTGTATCGCGCCGCAGCACGGCGTTGGCTCGAGCAGTTCTCCAATTTCCAGAACGCTACCGAGGCTTACGAGGCCTTGCTGGCTGTGGCGCCGGACGACACCGAGTCGCTCGACCGTCTCAACGAGCTCTATCGCAAGCGGCGCACCTGGGGTTCGCTCTACGATTTGCTTGCCAAGGAAGCTGCAAAGAAGCCGAGAGGGCAGCGCACGGCTCTACTGAAGGAGATGGCACAGCTGGCCTCCGAGCGGTTGCACAAACCCGACGAAGCCGTCCAGCTATTTAGGCAGATCCTCGACGAAGACGAGGAACGCGTCGAAGTGCTCGATGCTTTGGAGAAGCACGCCGAGCGCAGCAAGGATTGGGCTACACTCGCCTTCGCCCTCGAACGCCGTGTGGGGATTGCGGCGGACGACGCGGCCCGCATTGTCGTGCTGCAGAAGCTCGGCTCGGTGTATTCCGATCACCTTGCCGATATCCAGTCGAGCATCAAGGCCTGGTGCCGTGTCCTTGAGCTTCAGGCTGGGCATCCCCGAGCGCTGCGCGTCCTGCGTGATGCCTACCTACAAGCGGCGGACTACGATGCTCTGCATGACCTTTACGCCTCGCAGAACGATTGGGAGGGTCTCGTCGAGGTTCTGAGTAACACTGCCGATCGCATCAGCGACGGGACACTGAAGGTTCAACTTTCGTACCGCGCCGCGAGTGTTTACGCCGAGAAACTCGCGCAGCCCGAGCGTGCGGCGCGTTCCTACGAGCGCATCTTGTCAGTCGAACCGAGCGACATCCGCGCTGCGAAAGCCCTCGTACCCATCTACGAAGCCGACGAGAAATGGTCGCGCTTGCCCGCCTTGTATGAGCTGCTGCTCACCGCAACGACGGAGCCCCCCGAACGCATAGTTCTATTTGGCAAGCTCGTCGAGGTGACGGGCCAGCGATTGCTTGACAAGAAGTCGGCGGCAGCGCACGCACGGCGCGCCTGGGGCGAGTTTCCGACGAACGATCAGGTCTGCCAACAGTTCGAGCAGGCGACGCGCGCGGCCGGAGCGTGGGAAGCCTACCTTGAGGCGCTGCAGGTGCGACTAGCGGCGCTGTTGCCAGCGGCATCGTCCGCGGAAACCAGCGTTGCGGCGGCCGAGCCCGCGACAGCTCAACCTTCCGTAGGTGGGGCGGAAGCAGAACCCAAGGGCAAGAAGAAGGGCAAGAAGAAGGGCAAGCGCGACGGCAAGCGCGAAGAGCCAGAAGGGGCGCCCGAGGTCGAAACCGAGACCCTGGCAGTGGGTCCGAGCGCGGAGGAGCTCGAGCGACGCTCGCTCGAATTGCGCTTGGCGCGGACACTGGCTCAGGAGCTCGGCAGGCTCGATGACGCGAGCACCATGTACCAGCAGATCCTCGGGAGAATCCCCGACGATCTCGAGGTGCAGACCATGCTGTCCGACCTATTGCGCAACAACGGTCGGCTCGAGCAGGTTCGCTGGCTGTGGGAACACCGGGTCCGGTTTGCCGACACGGGCACCACCCGCATCGACTACCTGGCGAATTGGGCGTTGTTCGAAGAGCGCGAATTGCGAGATCCCGACCGGGCTGCCGAGCTCTACCGCAGGATTTTGGAACTCGATTCGAGCCACTCGACGGCTCTTCTGACCCTGCAACGCCTATTGCTCGCGGCACACAAGCTTCCCGATGCCGCTGTCATCATCGAACGGCGCCGTGATCTGGCGGAGGGGCAGGAGCGCATCGAACTCGAGTTGACTCTGGCCGAACTCTACTTGACTGAGCTGTCACGCCCCGAAGACGCGTTGGCCACGGCGATCCGCGTTCTGGACAGCATTGGTCAGGAACCGCGGGCTATCTCCGTCGTCGAGCGGACACTCGACGTCGATAGCGTGCGACGCGCTGCGGCCGAGGTGTTGGTGCATAGGTTCGGGCTCGCAGGCGAAGCACGTCGCGCGGCCCAAGCCCTCTCGGTTCTGTTGGAAACCGCGGTGGAACGCAACGAGCGCTTAGCGCTCGTCAATCAGCTAATCCAGTTGCATGCCGAAAGGCTCGGGGAACGCAGTGCGGCTCTCGACGTCGCGTTGCGCACTCTCACCGACTACCCCGATGAGGCCGAACTTTGGGATCGCGCCGAAGAACTCGCCACCGGTTCGGGTCGACCCACTGACATGGCGGAGTGCCTCCGCGGCGTATTGAGTGCATCGCTGCCGCGAGAGCTAGACTTGGCCTTGTGTGAGCGGGCAGCGCGGCTGCATGAGGAGCGGCTGGGCGACCCGGTTGGGGCGACACCGTACCTCGAGCGCATGCTCATCCTCGAACCAGACAACGAACGCGCCTTTGACCGACTCAAGGACATCCTGACGGCAGCGGAGCGCTGGGGCGAGCTCGAAGCCATGTACGAGCGCGCCATCGAGCTTACCAAAGACCGCACGCGGCGCATCGACATGCTCGCGGAAGTGGCGCTCATTGCCGAGGAAATCGTTGGCGATCCGCAGAAGGCAATGCGCCACAATGAACGGATACTCGAGATCGAGCCGCTCCATGCTGCAGCCCTCGAGACGCTCGACATGCTGTACACGCGTCACGAGCGCTTCGCGCCGTTGGCAGACCTCTTGGCCCGTCGTCTCGAGATTGCCACGGGCGTCGAAGTCATCGAGCTCAAGCGTCGCGCGGCCTTCATTCTCTTGGACAAGCTGCACGAACCAGAAAAAGCCGTTGGCCACGTCGAGGATTTGCTCGCGAAGAACGTGAACGATTTCGACGCACGAACTCTGGCCGAACGCCTGCTGGGCGTAAAGGTATTGCGCGCGCGAGTAGCGCGCATGCTCGAGACCGTGTACGAATCGCGCGACGAAATTCGCGATTTGGTCCGCGTCCTGAGCATTCGCCTCGAGTGCCTCGACGATACAGAGCACGCGGCGGACAGCGACGAGCGGCGCACTCTCTTGCGGCGCATTGCCGTACTGCGCGACGAACGCCTGCATGACGATGCTGGGGCATTCGACGTACTGCAACAACTCGTGCCGTTGGATCCAGAGGACGGCGACGCACGAACCCGCCTCGTCGAGATCGGGCGGCGACTCGCGCGTCTCGCGGATATTGCCGACGTTCTGCGCAAGGCCTTCGACGCATCGCGGGTGATCCCGCTGCGTGCGGAGATTGGCATGCAGTTGGCTAGACACGAACAGGAACAGATCGGGGACATAACTGCGGCAGAGACGACGTATCGGCGTGTAGCCGCGTTGGATCCGCACGATCCGGCGGTGACCCTGCCTGCTGCACACGCACTCGAGAAGATCTACCAAGCAACGCACCAGTCCATGGCGCTGGCGGACAATCTGCGGCTGCAAGTGCGCTTGGTCGCGACGAGTGAAGAACGGCGCGAACTGTTGCGTCGCATCGGTCAGCTTTGCCGAGATTCCATTGGCGATGTCGACGCCGCCATCGTGGCCTATCGAAGTTGCCTCGACGAAGATCTGCGCGACCAAGGGGCACTTGAGGCATTGGACGAGCTGCTCGAGCGTGCGCGGCGCTACTCGGAATTGGCTGATATCCTCGAGAAGCGGCACGAGTGCTCGACCGTCGCGACCGATCGTCGTGAGATTGCCGTGCGGCGCGCGCGCGTGCTTGCCGAGCAGCTCAACGATCTGCTTGGAGCCATTGCCGCCTGGCGCGCAGTGGTCGATGAATTCGGCGCCGATGGTGAGACGATGCAGGCGTTGGCTCAGTTGTTCGAGCAACAAAAGTCCTGGCTCGAACTCGGGGAGTGCTTGGAGAACCACGTCGACTTGACCACAAGCAACGATGAGCGGCTCGAGCTGCTTGTTCGACTAGGCAACGTGCGTCATCTGCGTCTGTCAGATCCCCAGGGGGCCCTCGATGCGTACCGGCGTGCGCTCACCGTGGACACCCGTCATGAGCCGACGCGGACCGCGTTGCTCGGGCTGCTCGACGAATCAGAGGTGTACGTGAGGCGGGAGGCTGCGCGCACGCTGCATCCGGTGTACGCTTCTGAGCAGAATGGACCGTCGTTGCTGCGGGTACTTCAGATTGAAGTCGACTCTGAGGACGATCCCGGTGCGCGGTTAGACCTGCTGCTGGACGCGATGAACGTCGCGGAACGTCAGCTTCAGGATCTACAGAAGGCGTTTGGCTATGCAGTGCGCGGCACCAAGGAAGCACTGCGACATTCGGAGTTGTCTTCGTGGCTAGAACACCTAGATCGCCTGGCGGCGGGTGCGGCCATGCAGGCACAGCAGGTGGAACTGCTGCGCGAAATCGTGACAGACATCTTCGACGGCGACGTGCAGCTGTCCGTCATGGTGAAGATTGCCACGATGGCACGCGATCAGCTTTCTGATCTGACACTTGCGCAAGAGTTCTTCGAGAAGGCGTTGGAGATACGCCCGGATGATCGCACTGCGCTGCAGGCGTTAGAACAGCTGCACGAGCGACAAGGCGATGCCGCACGTCTTCTGGAGGTGCTCGGTCGACGTGTGGAAGTTGCCGAGAACGACCAGGAACGAAAGACTCTGATGCTGCGCCAAGCGCGGCTTCTGTCCGAGAAGCTGGGAGAGGTACCTCGTGCGATCGAGGTGTTCGAACGCATCATTGATCTCGATTTCGATCCGGCTGCGGTGGATGAACTCGAACGCTTGTATCGGAGTGAATCACGATGGGATGCCTTGGTGTCGCTGCTGCAGCGGCGGCTCGAAGCTCATCGCTCGCCACATGCACCACTGCTCGTGTCGATTGCTGACGTCTACGCGACGCATATCCACAACATTCCAAGAGCGCTCGATGAGCTCGAATCGGCGCTATCCGCCGAGGCGGGGAATGAAGCGGCAGTAGTGTTGCTTGAGCGATTGCTCGAGACTTGCACCGACGTCGAGCAGCGTGCTCGGACCGGTGCACTGCTCGAACCCGTGTACAACGTACGTGGCGATCAACGGCGCGTGATGGTTGCCCTGCAGGCGCGGCTCGATGCTTCGTCTGCTCCAGACGAACGCCGCGAACTCTTGGGGCGGATTGCCAAGATCCACGAGGAGCAGGCCGAGGATTATGGCGCTGCACTCGAGACGATGGCTCTCTTGTTGCACGAGGACCTGTCCGACACGCACGTTCGTGCCGAGTTGGAACGCCTGGCTAAGGTGGCGAACGCCGAGAAGCGTCTCGCCGAGGTCTACGCCACCGAGCTTTCCGCAGTTCTAAGTGATGATGCCAGCACGGCAGAGTTGGCGAGCCGTGCGGGGCAGCTGTTCGAGGCCCAAGGCGATCTCGAGAAGTCCTTGCAACACTATCGGCGTGCTTTGGCGTTTAGTCCGGAAGAGCCAACGCTATTTAGCGCTATTGACGCGATCTTGGTGCGGCAAGGAAACCACACCGAGCGCATCGCGTTGTATCGGGCGTCGCTCGACCATAGATTCGACGCGGAGGATCGGCTGCGCGCTTTGCACATGATTGCATCGTTGCAGCACTACATCGGCGAATCGGGTCAGGCGATCGCAACTCTGTGCGAAGCGTTGGAGGTGGACGAGCGCGACACGCGGACTCTCGATGCCTTGACCGACCTTTACGGGCGGGAGACGCGGTGGGACGACCTCGCGGATCTGCTGCGTCGACGCGCTGAACAGCTCATCGCGCCCGCGGAATCGACGGGCTATCGAATCAGCCTGGTGAAATTGTTGCTCGTGGAGATCAAATCGTCCGAACGCGCCATCGAACAACTCGAAGAGGTCGTTCACCAAGTTCCCGACCATGCCGAGGCAATTGGGATTCTCGAGCAGCTTCGGCAGCGAGCGGACTGCAAGGAGCGCGTGGGCGAGATCTTGCGACCGATCTACGAGGCTGCCGACGATTGGCAAAGCATTGTTCGACTGAACGAAGACCGCTTCGAACTGGCCGGTACGCCAAGCGAGAAAGTGTCGGTCCTACGTGAGACGGCGGAACTATACGAACGACGCGGCAATGATCCGGAACGCGCGCGGCAGGCAATTCTGTTCGCGATCGAGGCGGATTCGACGGATATCGACGTTCGCTTGGAACTCGAGCGATTGACGGAGGTGACTGGGCAGTGGGAGGACCTAGCGAGCACGTACGAGAAGCTGCTGAGCGAACATGCGTTGCTGGTGGGGCAAAGGGACGTCGTTGCGGTACTGGCCAAGACCTACGATCAGCATCTGGACGACCCTCGTCGGGCGCTGGCGAGCTACTGGCGCCTGTACGAAGTGGAGCCGGGTGAGCTCGAGACGCTCGACCAGATCGAGCGTTTGGCTACGCTCCTGAGCGACTGGTCGCAGTTGGTGCGCGCCCTCGTCATCAAGGCAGATCTGTTGCTTGGCGACGAAGAGCGTGCCTACAGCTGGCGTCGGATCGGCGAAGCGCGCAGGGACATGCTCGATGATCCGGCGGGCGCCATCGACGCCTACGAGCGAGCGCTTGAGCTGAATCCTGCCAGCGGCTTCACCGTCGACTGTCTGTTGGAATTGCTCGAAGCGCGAGGAGCTCCGGAGCGTCGCGTGGAACTCTTGGTTCGTCGCGTCGAAATTTGTGACGACGATGATTCGGAGCGTAAGTTCGAGCTACTCACGACTGCAGCGGATGTTTTGGAAAACGAGCTGCAAGAGCGAGGTCGCGCCATTGAATTACTGACCTCGGCTTTGGCTCTGCGTGCTGGGGATCGGGCGGTCTTGCTCCGATTGGAGGCGCTGTACGAGGCCGAACGGCTTTGGGGCGATCTGCTTGACAATCTGCGCACGATGGCCGACTTATCGAGTGAACCTGCGGAGCGCGGCAAACTGCGCAGCAAGATGGCTCGCATCCTGGCGAGGGAAACCGGGAGCTTCGACGAAGCCCTCGATTGCTACCGGCAGGTGTTGGTGGACGTTGCCAACGACGAACAAGCAATCCTAGCGGCGTTCGAGATTGGCCGCGAACATGAAGAGTTGCGCGAGACAGCCGCCGCTATCCTGATTCCAGTCCTCACAGCGTCTGGAAAGATGGATCACCTAGTGGATGCGTTGGAGCTCCGATTGACAGCAGAGCACGAGCCGAGTTTGCGCGTGGCGACGCTGCGTACTATTGCGGAGATTGCAGAACAGCGTCTAGGTAAGGCCGCTATTGCGCTCGATGCCGTGCTGCGCGCGATGAGCGAGACGCCGGAAGAGCTGGCGTTGTTTGCCGAGGTGGAGCGGCTGGCAACGCTCACGGATGGCTACAAGAAGGTAGCAGACGTGCTCGAAGAGCGAGCCAGTGCCACGTTTGATCCAGAGGTCGTCCGCGAGCTTAGCATTCGGCTTGGGCAGATCGCAGAAACGAAGTTGTCCGATCCGCGTCGGGCCGTTGAGGCCTATCGAAGAGCGGTGGAGCAGACCGGGGATCGGCCCGAACTGCTGGCGTCGCTCGATCGATTGTACGTCAAGCTCGACGATCCAATTGCTCTGGCAGACGTGTTGGAGCGGCGTGCTATCGTGGAGGAGACAGCTGAGGGTGTTGCGGAAAGCTACTACCGTCTTGCACGGGTCCAACTCGACAAGTTTGGTCAGTTTGGCACAGCCCTATCCACGGCGCGTTCGGCGCTCGACCGGGTGCCGGATCATCAAGGTACGGTGGAACTGCTCGAGACCCTTTCCGAGCGCAAGGAGCTCTTTGAAGAGGTTTCTGACTTGCTCGAAGGGGTCTATCGAAGTACGGGTCGCACGGGTCAACTGGCATCTCTTTACGAGAAGAAGGTGGCACAGGCTGACGGCTACGATGAACGGTTGGAACGGCGGCGCGCTCTGGCACGAGTGCTCGAGGAAGACTGCCGCGATACGGCAGGTGCTTGTCGGATCCTCGGCGAGGGCCTGGTGGAGGATCCGTCAGATCCATTGCTGCTCGAAGAAATCGAACGTCTTTTGGGCGTCACCGGGACTTGGGCGGACATGGCAAGTAAGCTAAGTGGTTCCGTGGAAACAAAGACGGATCTCGGCCACGAGCTGCGCCGTGACCTGTGGTTGAAGGCTGCGTCTTGGTACCGCGACAAAGCGGCTAGCCCTGTGGAGGCCGAGGCCGTCTTGTTGAAGGCTCACAGCTGTGATCCGACCAACGACGATGTCTTGATTCAGATTGAAGAGCTTCGACGCAATCCGGGGCGTGAGCGCGACTTGATCGAGACCCTCCGACTTCGCGGACGCGGCAATCTCGACGAGGACAAAAGACAGGAGGTCTTCCGCGAGGCCAAAGAGATCGCTTTGGCTTTGGGAGACGGGGCGCTTGTCGAGGCGCTTGTCAGAGAATTGCTCGCTCACGACGAACGCAATGTTTGGGCGCTGACGGAGCTGACCGAGCTTCGCCGTGTTGCGGGAGACTTTGCAGAAGCGTTCAGGCTGCTGGAGCGACAGATTGAATTGGAGCTTGCAGGGGATAGGCTGCGAGCGTTGCGGCACGATGCTGCGCGTGTTGCCCGTGAGTCGCTTGGCTTGTCGGACAAGGCGATCGAGATCTACACCGCGTTGTTCGAAGACGACGCATTCGATCGAGTGGCATCCGAGGCATTGCGTGAGTTGCTGCAGCAGGAGGACCGTGCCGAGGAGTTGGCTCGGTTGCTTGAGCGGTTGATCGATGTTGCCGCCAATCCCGCCGAACGAAGTCTTATACGGCTCGAGCTAGCGCGGCTTAAGGAGAGCCTGGGCAAAGACCTCGACGCCACAGAGATGCTGCGAGCTGTCCTCGACGAGGAGCCAAACCACGCCGAAGCGGTGATCTCGTTGAGTCGTCTGTACGAGAAGACTGGGCAAGACGAGGAGCTGGCAGAACTGCTCGAACGACAAATCGAGAGCGCCAAAGAGCGGGGCGCGGTCGACGTAGAGATCGAGCTCTTGCTCCGCATTGCGGAGGTGGCAGAACGTCGACTCTCGGACACTGGGCGAGCCGTTCGCACCTATCGCATCATTCTCGAACGCAGCGTGGCTCACCGGCGTGCGCTCGAGGCACTGGCGCGGATCTTCTCTGAACAATCGGAACAGCAGGATCTGTCGCAGGTCCTGGTACAGCTGGTAGATAGCAGTGCCGGAGATGAGCGGATTGGCTATGCGGAGCGCCTAGCTGACGCTCGACTAGCACTTGGCGATGAAGTGGGCGCTACCGAGGCGTTGGTGGTCGGGTTGAGCGTCAACGAGAACAACGGCGCTTTGCGTGCGCGGCTGCGGGGCCTGTACGAGCAGTTGGGTGATTGGGCTAAGGTTGCGGGACTCATTGCACGGGAAGCTGGGTTGGCGTCTGTGGTCGCCGACCAGGTTCGCCTGCTGCGTGAAGCCGCCAGCATTCGGGCCGAGCGATTGTCAGATGCCGCCGGGGCTGCCGACTTGCTGGCACATGCGAGCTCGCTCGTGCCAGAAGATCGAGAGTTGCTTCTGGTGCTATGTGACGCTTACAATCAGTCTGGGCGCGGAGACAAGGCTGCAGAGACTCTCGAACGCATCGTTGCATCGTATGCGGGGCGGCGCTCGAAGGAGCTTGGCGAGATCCATCGTCGCTTGGGTGAGGCCTACCTGACACAAGGAGTGGCCGAGCGCGCCAAGGATGAATTCGAGAAAGCATTTCGCATCGAACCAGGCAACGTCAAGGTGATCTCTCGACTTGCCGAAGTCTGCCTATCCATCGGCGATGCGAAGCGAGCGCAGCAACTCTACAGTTCGCTCATCATTCAGATCCCGAAGCTAGAGCCCGGGGGCACACTAACCAAGGCCCTCATCTACGCGCGACGCGGGGAAGCCAGTCTGGCTTTGGGTGAACGCGACAAGGCGAAACAGGACTTCGAGCGAGCTTTGCAGACCGACGCGACGTTGGATTGGGTTCGCGAACGGTTGGCACAGCTCAAGGCGTAGGCCCGGTTTCAGGACCGCCAATAAGGCCCCCGGTTGGACGAACCGACCGGGGGGCTCAGCATTCAGGCGTCTCTCCCCGACCATTGGGGCGGGTCATTCGATTATGCCGGTTCTGGACGGATCTTGAGGCAAGATTGTCGGGATGAGTGTTGTCGTTGTAATCAATGGTCAGATGGTTCCCGCAGCGGATGCGCGGATCAGCGTTTTTGACCGCGGTTTGCTGTATGGGGATTCCGTGTTCGAGACCTTAGGGACCTACGGGGGGCGGCCCTTTGCGTTGACCGAACACCTGCGACGGCTTCGGCGCAGCGCCGAGCTAGTGCGCATAGACAATCCTTGCTCGGACGAGGAGATGGCTCACGACATCGTGACGGCCGTCTTGGCATCCGGGAATTCGGAAAGCTATGTGCGCGTCATTGTGACTCGAGGTTCGGGAGAGCTAGGGCTTGATCCTGCATTGGCGTTGGATCCCCAGAGGATCATCATCGTTGCGCCGCTGCATCGGCCCAGTCCAGAGCTCTACGCGCGTGGTGTGACCGTGGTCACGGAGAAAACGAATCGTGCGACCGACGCAACCAGCGCAGTTGGGGCCAAAGTAGGAAACTACCTGGGTGCCGTTCTGGCAATGCACAAGGCGCATGCGGTATCAGCCAACGAAGCTCTCATCGTCGATCGCGAAGGACAGGTCATCGAGGGGGCAACCTCCAATCTGTTCTACTACCGCTCGGGACTGCTGTGGACTCCAGGGGAATCGACCGGGATCTTGGTCGGGATCACGCGTGCGGTTGTCATCGAGGCGGCTCGCGAATTGGAGATCCCTCTCTCGTACGGATGCCTGAAGGTAGAAGACATCGCGCTGGTTGAGGAACTCTTCATCACTTCGAGCATTCGCCAGGTGCTGAGTGTCATTGCCGTTGACGGCAAACGCATTGGAACGGGGCAGCCTGGGCCGGTATATCGCAGGCTGTTCGCTCGATTCCAGCAGATTGTGCTGCGCGACAGCGCCCGCTGAACCTACTTGGAGCTCATGTAGGAGACTTCAGTGGGCGGCGACTGTTCTTCTCCGGCGGCAGGCGCGTCGGGCGCGGCGGCTGCAGTATGTTGTCGAATCGGAATGCGCAAGCTGCCCTGTCCCTGTGCGAGCAGGACGGCGACTGCCTTGTCGAAGAAGCCGCGCAGGAAGCCAACTTCGTGCGCAGGGTTGGTGATGAGGCCACATTCACTGATGGCTCGCATGGCGCAAATGACTTCGATAGCTGAGCTGCGACCTTCGCGTGCTAGGACGCTTAGGGTACTGTCCTTCATCGTGGAGACCAGGGTCTCGCGCAACTGGGGAGAGAAGAACCGATCGGTCATTGCCACCACTGCGCTTTCCACGAGGGCAGATAGTTGCTCCTGAGAAGGCTCCTGGCCAGGCGTTATACCTTCGCCGACACGAGCCAACATTTCGTCAACGGCTTCGCGCGATGGAAGCCAAGCCCGAAACTCCGGGAGGCGGTGCAGTGACGCCGAGCCCAGCCGCGGAGCGGCGATATCCGCCTCGGTCGGTTCGAGGTGTTGGGCGTCGAGCGGGTGAGGTGGGGCTTCGGTGGGGACGGGCTCGAGCAGACTAGCGGCGGTAGTCAGTCCGAGTGGCTGAGGAATACCGTGGGTTTGGTGCTGCGCTCGGGCTTTGGCGACGCGGTACCGAACCCAATCGACCGGGACCGACACCGGACGCACGGCGCCGCCCGGAACGAGACGCGACATGGCATCGCGAAGTTGTGTCTGACTCTGCTCGCCGGCCTCGACACGCCGAATTCCCATTTCGTCATGGAGATAGACGAAAGCGGTGCGGTAGCGTCGTGTTGGCGTTCGTGCGGCCAGAACGACGACGATGCCGCCGGCTGCATCGGGAGGCAAAGCATAGGCTTCCACCTTGGAATCGACCGGTGCGACGCGCAGGCTCGAGACGCGGGCCTTCTCCGGGATGGCAACACCCCGCGACTTCAGGATCGACAGCGCGCGTCGAGCCAGCTTGCGCAGATTGGCTGGCGCGTGTTCGGCGGCTTCGACTAACGCGGCCGCGTTCGCCGCTGTCTTCCACTGATCAATCAGCTGTGCTGCATTGTCTCCGGCGCGATCGAGAGCTTCAATCGCCCCATCGCCAGCAACGCTGATGAGACTCGGGTCGAAAGAAGATTGGGCAGACTCATTGTTGATCATTCTGGGCTCTCCGATCGCGGGGACGGAAGGACCGCGATGCCGTCGATCTCGACTCGCGCGCCACGTGGCAAAGCCTTGACTTCTACGGTGGCACGCGCTGGGAACGGAGGCGAAAAGTACTCGCCATAGATGCGATTGACCACAGCGAAATCGTTCATGTCCGTCAAATAGATCGTCGTCTTTACGAGCGACCCGAGGGACGCACCAGCCGCCGCCAGCACGGCTGCAAGATTGTCGAGGACGCGATGGGTCTGAGCCTCGATATCGTCCGGGGCGAGAGCACCCGTCTCGGGGTCCAAGGGGATCTGTCCGCTCAGAAAGAGCAGATTGTCGACCTTCACGGCCTGCGAATAGGGGCCGATGGCGGCCGGTGCCAAGTTGGTAGCGACGATGCTACGAGACATCGTGGGATCACCTTTCAGGGGGCAGCATCATGACCTGGTCGGCCCAAAGGATCAACCTGCAACGGCCCCGCTCGGCGTGATCCGTCTGCAATTTCGAAGTATTGCCGTCAAGTGGCGTTTCCAGGCCGCCAGACACATCGAAGGGCCAGCCGGAAACGGCGCTAGCAACTGCGGCGTCCGGCAATCGCTCGTCCAAGGGTGATTTGATCGGCAAACTCGAGGTCGCTTCCATGCGGAACGCCACTGGCGATCCGGCTGATCTTGACCCCAACGCCTTCGAGTTCGTGGGCCAGGAATAATGCCGTGGCTTCACCTTCGACAGAAGGCGGCGTGGCGACGATGATCTCTTCGACCTTCCGCTCAAGAACGAGAGCTTTCAAGCGATCAACCGGTAAGGCATCGGGTCCGATCCCATCGAGGGGGGAAAGCAAGCGCCCAAGGACGAAATACCAACCTCTCATTGCCAGACTGCGCTCGATGGCTAAAAGGTCTTGTACGCGCGCGACGATACACAGAAGTGACGGATCGCGTCGAGGATCGCCACAGATCGTGCAGAGCGCGGCGCTATCCGGGACAGCATCGGCGAGGTTACCGCAACGCGAACAAAGCACTATATGGCTCCTGAGATCGGTCAACTCTCGACCAAGATCCAACGCAAGGTTGTTGTCACTCGTGAGCAAGTGAAGAGCGAACCGCTGTGCGGTTTTCTCACCCACGCCTGGCAGGCGCGCGAGGAGTGCCACGAGGCGAGCTACTGAATCCGGAAGCACCACCTGATCCTCCGATGGTTGGGCGAATGACACAAGGGCAGCGACGTCGTTATTGCCCGTTAGTGGTCGGCCAGCTTGACGGAGACGACTCGCCCAGCGAGGAGCTCCTGAACGTCCTTGATGCGGGGATGGTTGCGAATTCTTGCCTGTTCCAGGCGGTAACGGTGAGTTCGTTCGGCGGTCTCGCGCGAGGCCAAGGTGTCGCGTCCGAGTGCCCTCGGATCGTTTTGCACGATCGAGACTCGATTGACCGAGACACCCCGCTCCGATTGGGCCGTGCGGATGCATTCGGCGAGTTGCGCTTCATCGAATTGGCCTGAAAATACGCTGTTTGGTGGCCAGCCCACCACGAGATGTTCCGCATTGGCCTCGAGCAAGACCGCATGCTCAAGGACCGCTGATACGTCGGGGCGGACACTCATGACCCGTTCTACCAGCTCCTGCCATACGGCAATGAGTTCGTTTTCGTCAGGTTCCGGTGGAGCAGGAGCGACATCAATGCGGTCGACATTCTTACTCGAGCCGCGGGAAACATTGGGCAAATTTGCCCTAGGCGTGTTGGGAGGAGTTGCTCTAGTCGCGATGGGGCTCGGCGCGATGGGGCTCGGCGCGATGGAAGGAGTTGCCCTGGAGGCGATGGGGCTCGGCGCGTTGGGGCTCGGCGCGTTGGGGCTCGGCGCGTTGGGGCTCGGCGCGTTGGGGCTAGAAGTTTCTACGCGCGTAGGGGGTTCGACGAGTTGGCGTTCGCCGCCCAGGTCCGAGTCTTCGTCAGCGTCCGCGTTGCCAGCGGAGGGGCGAGCCGCCGGAGCTGTTCTCGCTTCCCGTGGTTGCGGCCGCGGCGCGTTACCCGTTGCGCCAATTGGAATGGACGGTTGGGTCTGTGGACGACGTGCGGGGCCGACTGGAGGCGTGCCCGCACCGGAACCAAGGCGACGCTCCATTGCCGAAAGCCGCAACAACAGGTCGTCCAACGGGATCAGTGGCGGGCGTCGGCACAGTCGCACCAAGAGCATCTCGAGTGAGCCGCGCGGATGGGTACCGCGCAATACGTCATCGAACCCGGCGGAAAAACCGTGGTACAGGCGCAAGAGGTCGTCGGCGTTGGCGCGCTCGGCAAGGGCCAGCACGTCACGCTGCTCCTCGTCAGGTAGGTCGAGCAGTTCGCCAGATTCACCGCACACCTTGGCAACGACTAGATCGCGCAGCAATTCGAGGAAATCCCGCGCAACATGGGCCAAGTCGAAACCTTGCTGGCTGATTCGTTCGACGACGTTGAGGCTCTCGCCGGTCTTGCCGTCGACGATGAATGCGGCAAGCTCGTGCAGAATCTTGCGACTGGCGACGCCAAGGACACGCGCCACCGAGTCACCATCGAGCCTCTGATCATTCCAGGCGATGACCTGGTCGAGTAGGCTCATCGCGTCGCGCATGCTTCCCGCTGCCTGACGCGCAATGATAGATAGGCCGGCCTCGTCAGCCGATACGCCCTCGGCCTCGAGCACGAAGCGCAATCGCTCAACGATGAGCCGAGTTGGGATCATCTTGAAGTCGAAGCGCTGAACGCGGCTCAGGATCGTGACGGGAACCTTGTGCACTTCGGTCGTGGCGAAGATGAACTTGACGTGGGGGGGCGGCTCTTCCAGCGTCTTTAGGAATGCATTCCAGGCGCTCTGCGACAGCATGTGGACTTCATCGATGATGAAGATCTTGTAGCGATCGCGTGCTGGCCGATACGGCAGGCTGTCCTGCAGTTTTCTAACTTCGTCGACGCCATTGTAGCTCGCGCCGTCAATTTCTCGAACGTCCACGTCGCTGCCCTGCGTGATCTCGCGGCACGCGGGGCATTCCAGACAAGGCGTTGCCGTAGGGCCAGGATCCGGATCGCCTTCGGCCCGCTTCGAACCCATGCAGTTCAGTGCTCGCGCCAACAGCCGGGCACTAGTGGTTTTGCCGACACCGCGTACCCCTGTGAACAGAAAGGCGTGGGCAATGCGACCGGACGCGATTGCGTTGGCCAGCGTGCGCGCGACATGTTCCTGACCAACGAGGTCCTCGAAACGTTGCGGTCGCCACTTGCGCGCGAGAACGACGTAACTCATACGGCTCTCGGCGGTAGCAGAAACGGGGCTGCGAGGCGAGGGCGTTGGGGACACAGCAGACCGGCTAGCGCTTTGGCGACCAACCAGGATGGGTCCGGATGCCAGCCGACGCGGGGGTGCTTGGTCGGTGGCAGTCGACGGCCACCTCGGCGACGTCCACGGCAAAAATGAGCAATTTATAAAGAATTTCGCATGGCCGAATCTGCCCAGCGACGCAGCGACGAGGCCCGCCCGGCCTAGTGCCAGAAATCCGGTCGTCGCAAGGTACGATTGTTGACCCACCTTGGGCGGGAAGTTCGGCTAGCATAGGCCCCCTGCGCCAACGGCGCCGTCGACGGTCGAACCATGCAACACGCCATCTGGGCAGGTGTCACTGCCGCTGAAACGGCCAGTCAGCTCGTGCTGGGCGGACTGTATTGCTCCTTGCCAGCTCTCGCGAAAAAGCATGTCGAATGGATTGGATTTGGCATCGGCTGTTGGGGGTTCGGGATCGCAACCTGGTCACTCTCTGCGCTAGCCACGAGCGGGGGCGTGACAAGGGCGAGCCTCGCTGCCATGGCGTTTACGGCCGGCGTCACTGCCGCGGTGGCTCTGATTGTCTTTGGTTTGGCCTGGATGACGCGCAATTCCAGGTTGCGCTTTCTCGGCTGGTTGGCTGCAGTGACTGGTGTGTTTTGGCAACTCGCCTTGGGGTACTTCAATCCCTTTGCCGGTGCAGTTAGCCAATCATGGAGCCATGTCACCGCGGTGGGTACGACGACTGCGACTACGGCGGTTTTCGCGGTTGGGGGAATGTTCCTGCTGTATCTCGCCGTGTTGCTCACGATTGCTGCGTTGCTGTTCGCCCGAAATACTGACGTGGCAATAGTTGAGCGGCGTGTGATTCTGACCGGGCTTTCATGCCTCGTTTTGGCGTTGGCCTTCGATGCCATAGCGTTTCAGGGGATTTCCCACTTCCCGAGGGCATTTTCTCACGCAGCAGTTGCTTTCGCCCTGCTGCTCGCGGTAGCTTTCTTGCTTCGCTACAAATCGCTGTCGCATGGCACGCGGCGCGCCGAGCAGCGACTGCGAACTTGTTTGGAGGAGCTCACCACTGCTCAAACGGCACTTGAGCGGGCTCAACGCGAGCTAGGCGAGAACAAGCAGTTGGCGGCGGTTGGAGAGCTGGCAGCTGCCATTGCCCACGAGGTGAGGAATCCGCTCGCGATCATCATGAATGCGGCAGCCGGTCTGCGCCGTCCAACGCTTGGAAGCGAAGACCGCACGACGCTACTTTCGATCTTGGATGAGGAAACGGCACGCCTCAATCGGCTCGTTACGGATCTCCTGCGCTACGCAAGGCCTGTCATCATCAAGCGCAGTTCGGTTTCGATCATCGAGCTTGTGCGACGAGTCGAGGGTAGGCTCGAGGACAAACATCGCCTCAGCGTTTCGGTGCCCGATCATCCCCAGCTCAAGTTCGTGCAGGCGGACGCCAATCTGTTGCGTCTGGTGTTCGACAATCTGGTTTCGAATGCGTTCCAGGCGATGCCAGAAGGCGGGGTAGTGAAGATCGAGGTCTCAGCGGAATCGCTAGGCAGTGAACCGTTCGTGCGCATTGACATCATTGATGCTGGCCAAGGCATGGATGAACAGGTGCTGTCTCGTGCTACCGATCCATTCTACACCACACGTCCCAGCGGAACCGGCCTTGGGCTACCGATTGTCCAGCGGATCGTGGAAGCGCACGGCGGTCAGCTCGAGATCGAGAGCAGCGTTGGGCGAGGTACGAAGGTTAGCCTGTTCTTGCCTTCTATCGTCCCTGCACAGGATTCCGATGGCGGCTCCGATGCCATGGCCGAGGGACTTCGGCCATGATCAGTTGCGGGGTTCGGGAATAACCTCCTGCCTCTTGACGTTTGGTCCGCAAGCTCCGAAAGATGTGCTTGTGGCAAGACGCGAACACTACTTACTTGTCTGCAACAACCGGCGTCCGGACGATTCACCGCGGCCTTGCTGTCAGGGACGTGGCTCGCTTGAGCTGTATGCTGAGCTCAAGAGCCAACTCGCCGCGGCCGGGCTGGCCAAGACCGTTGCGCGTTGCTGTCAGACGACCTGCCTTGACCTGTGCGACCATGGCCCCATAGTCCTCGTGGAGCCCGACCACATTGCCTACGCGGGAGTCACGGTCGAAGACGTTCCAGACATCGTTGAGTCCATTCGTTCCGGGAAACCCGTCGTCCGGCTCTTGCTCGAAGCCAGGTAGTGAAGGTTCAAGTAGGACTTGGCTTTCGGGCGTGTTGCAGCATTTCCGCGGCAGTATTGCCGTGACGGAGTGCTTTTTTTGGGTCAGGCGCGGTGACGGCCTGGCTCTTGACCATGCTCACCCACTAGGATAGGTCCGTGACCGACTCGAGCACTGACGATCTTCGCAACTCAGCCATTCCGCTGCCCAGCAGCACCGAGATTACGGTCCTGGTGGTGGACGACGAAGAGGCCAATCGCCTGAGCCTAGAACGAATCTTCGTCAAGGAGGGAATGCGAGTCCTATTGGCGAATTCGGCGCGTGAGGCTCTCGAACATCTTCGGCGTTGTCGCGTCGACGTCATCTTGACGGATCTGATGATGCCAGGCACAAGCGGGGTCGAACTGCTGCGCGCGGCAAAGGAATTGAGTTCAGATACGGAAGTCGTGCTCATGACGGCGTTTGGCACGGTCGAAGTCGCCGTGCAGGCGATGCGCGATGGCGCGTACGACTTCGTCGAGAAGCCACTCAAACGCATGAGCATCGTCAAGAGTGTCCGCAAGGCGGCGGAACGTCGATCGCTTGTGGCCGAGAACCGGAGCCTGCGCCAAGAGCTTCGGCGGCTTGCCGATCGCGACATCATCGGCCAGAGCGCTTCCTTGCGCCGCGTGCTCGACATCGTGGCCCAAGCGGCCCCCTCTACGGCGACAGTGCTCATTCTCGGCGAGAGCGGCACGGGAAAGGAGCTCATTGCTCGGACCGTTCACTCGCGCAGCGGGCGCACCGGACAGTTCGTAGCCGTCAATTGTGCCGCGATTCCCGAGAGCATTCTCGAGGCAGAACTGTTCGGTCACGAAAAGGGGTCGTTCACGGGTGCGCTCGCGCGTCGCGAGGGGCGTTTTGCAAGGGCCGCTTGCGGTACGCTGTTTCTCGACGAGATAGGGGAGCTTGCGCCTTCCGTGCAGGTCAAGCTGTTGCGCGTACTGCAGGAGGGCGAGTACGAGCCGGTGGGTGGCACTACGGTCAAGACGGATGCGCGCATCGTCGCTGCAACGAATCGCGATCTGAAGGCTGAGGTGGAGGCTGGTAGGTTTCGCGAGGACCTCTACTATCGACTGAACGTGATCGCGGTAACGGCCCCGCCTTTACGCTCGCGACGCGAGGACATTCCGCTACTCATCGATCATTTCATGACGCTCTACTGCGAGAAGAATCGGCGCATAAGGCCGACCATTTCACGCGATGTTCAGGAGCGACTCATCGACTATCCGTGGCCAGGTAACGTACGCGAACTCGAGAATGCAATTGAACGTGCTGTGGTGCTTTGTCGCAGCGAAACGCTGCGCATCGAGGACTTGCCGGAGGTCATCGCGCAGTCCTCGGAGCCTCCGGCTGAGGCAATGACATTTCCTATTGGCATGCCGCTCGAGGAGGTGGAACAGCGTCTGATTCGTGAGACGCTGCGTCACACCAAGGGAGACAAATCCTTGGCCGCCCAACTACTTGGCATCTCCACACGCACCATCTACAGGAAGCTCGGCGAGGTCGACGGCTCCGTCTGAGTCGCTGTGATGCCTAGTCACCATGACTCGTCGCGACACGGGTAATCAAGGCTGGACTTGTGTGACTGCGCTCGGATTTGGGCTTCTGGTCTGTCCGCATTGGGCTCGCGCGGTGCAGGCTCGAATTCAGTGAAGGCCAATAGCCTTCATCGAATTCGAACCGGCCAGAGCGATCGGTGAATCAGTGGCCCAGCTGGGTCGGCTGATAGGTGCACTTGTGCAGATCGCCGCGTTTATGCTTGAATGACGGTCCGGACAGCCGCGAGAACGCACTGACAATTTGTCACGGGGAGGGGATTGGGGGCCGACATTCGTGACACCTTGGCTAAGCGGCTTAGTCAGGGACAATTCCCCTGGATTTCTGGGCGATTCGCGACAAAGAGGCGTGGCACAGAACTCGCTAAGGGGCTCCGCACCGTCCGTGTCGTTCGACATACTACTCAAGAGATACTTCGTTCTAGTCCTTCTGGGGCTGGTCGCCTTCGTCGCCTACCTGCAGGCGTCGGGGACGATGCAGCTCGTTGGGGCGGCCATGACGGAGCCTGCGGGTTCCGCGGGGTTAGCGCTGACAGTGCCGAGGGGGCCGTCGACCGCGACGAAAACACCAAAAAGCGCGAAGATTATCATGTCGCGCAACGCCTTCGATTCGGTGACGGGTCCTGTGGATCCGGATTCCAAGCCCATCGAGCTGAAGGTTGCGGAGTCGAAACCCGATCTGAGTGATCCGCTGGCGGTGCCAATCTGCGAAGGCACCAAGGCTTTGATCATCACCGAGTCAGCCGACCCAGTATGGTCGGTTGCAGCCCTGCAGGGCACAGGCGAAACCGCTCCGAAGTTGCGTCGAGTTGGTGACGACGTGGTTGGCAAGCAAGTCGCCTATATTGGGTACAACCCGCGACAGCAGAGCCCGGCAGTGTGGTTGGTGAGCGGAGCTACGCTTTGCCAGGTGCTGATGTTTGCTCCGGCGGTGCCAGTGGCAACCGCAGTAGCTGCGGCGGCCCCTCCTGGTGCGGGGGGAGCGCCTGGCGCCCCGCCAGCGCGCGGACCATCGAAGGTATCTCAGGACATCGCGTCGAAGATCCAGAAGGTTAGCGACAACGAGTTTCACGTGGATCGCGCGGTCGTCGAGAAGATTCTTTCGGATCAAACCGAGCTGATGAAGTCGGCACGCGTCGTCCCCGACACCCAGGACGGGAAAGTCGTTGGCGTGCGGCTGTTTGGAATCCGCCCGGACACGCTGCTCGGTGTGTTGGGCATGCAGAACGGCGACCGTCTTGAAACTATCAATGGATTTGACATGGCTAGTCCTGAAAAGGCCCTTGAAGCGTACATGCGCCTCAGAACCGCCGATGGCTTGAAAGTACAGCTCAATCGCCGCGGCCAGCCAATGAACATCGACTACAAGATCAAATGACCAAGCAACTGACCAAGACAATTTGCTGGATGGCGGCGATGGTGGGCCTTCTCGAGGGGGTTGCCGTTGCGCAGCCTGCCGCACCGGTACCAGCACCCCCACCTCCACCCGTCGCGGGTGCTGCGAAGGACCCGCCAGGGGCAACGGGCGCATTGCCTACTTCGATGGACGCTATCGCCAAGGCTGTCGATGTTCCCTATCGACCGAAACCGGCGGGTCACCTAGTCAAGTTCAATCTGCAGGACGCCGATTTGGCCGAGCTCGTGAACCACATCAGTGGGCTGACGGGGCGTCGGTTCATTTACGGTCAGAAGGTGCGACAGATCAAGGCGACCGTCGTATCGCCGGAGCCTGTCACGTTGGCTGAAGCCTACGAGACGTTTCTGTCGATCCTCGAATCCAACGGAATGACCGTGATTCCGCACGGTCGGTTCTATAAAATCGTCGATTCTGGCGGGGTCGTCAACCAGGTTACTCCGGTGATCTCGCGGGGTGAGCCGCTCCCACGCTCTGATCGGTACGTGACGCGGCTCTACCGTATGCAGAACATCGGCGCAGACGAGGCGGCGGCACTCATCGCCAAGTTCAAGAGCAAAGAAGCAGACGTATCGGTGTATGCGCCGGGTCGCCTGCTCATCATGACGGACACCGGTTCGAATATCGACCGCATGATCCGCATCCTCGAGGAAGTCGACGTCGGTGGCGCCAACCAAAGCATGTGGATCGAGCGGATCAACTACGGGACGGCAACTGACTACGCCCAGCGCATCAATGAGCTATTCGGCCTGGGTGCACCTGCGGGCGCAGGCAATATGGGCGGTGGCCTTACGAAGGTGATCGCCGACGCCCAGTCGAATTCGCTCATCATCGTAGGGACCGAAGACTCCTACGCCAAGCTGCTGCAGATGCTCAAGAGGCTCGATGCTCAACCGAGCGAATCGGGGCGCGCGCGCGTCGTGAACCTGCAGCACGCCAAGGCCGAAGATCTCGCGAATATCCTGACTCAGATGTTGCAGGGCGCGAAGAAGGAGGGTGCGGCGGCTGGGCCGGCGGGGGCGGCCACTCGCGACTTATTCGAAGGGGAAGTCAAGGTTCAAGCGGACAAGGCGACCAATTCCATTGTCATCCTGTCTTCGAGTCGCGACTACGCCACTTTGCGCCTCGTCATTGCTGAGCTCGATCTGCCGCGCCGCCAGGTCTTCATCGAAGCCGTGATCATGGATCTCGACGTGACCGATTCGATGAACCTTGGCACTTCTTGGCATGGTGGCGCACGAGAGACGTTGCTTGGCGGAAGCGACTCCACCATTCTTGGTGGCTTCAAGGCCGGAGACTCACTGACTTTCCCGAAGAATCCCGAACTGCTTAATGGCATGGCGCTGGGCGTCCGAGGTCCGGACCTACCCGGTAGTGAAAACCTGCTAGCGGCTGGCGTCAGTATTCCCGCATTTGGCGTGGTGATGCAGGCACTCACCACCAGTGGTGCCAGCAATGTGCTGGCCTCGCCCCACATCATCGCAACCGACAACGTTGCAGCCGAGATCCACATCGGCAAAAACGTGCCACTGCAGCAGAATTTGGGTGGCGGCCTGAGCAATCTTGCCGGCTTGATGGGCGGCACGGCCACGGCTGGCACCAACCCCGCCGCGGCCCTTGGCGGCATGGGGATGATGGGCGGATACAATGCACAGCGGCAAGACGTTGGTATCAAGATCAAGGTGACGCCGCACATCAACAATGCGAGCCAGGTGCGGTTGGAGTTGGAGCAGGAGAGCAGCGATACCGGCGCTCCTTCGGGCGCACTCGGGGCCGTGCCCATCATCAAGCGGACAGCCAACACGACCATCACAGTGGATGATCAACAGACCGTCGTTATCGGTGGGTTGATGCGTGACGAGCAATCGCGCAGCGAACAGAAGGTACCGGTACTCGGCGACATTCCCATCCTAGGATTTTTGTTTCGCAGCACCAAGAACGAGAAGAAGAAGTCTAACCTGCTCTTGGTCCTGACGCCCTATATCGTTCGAGATCAGAGCGATTTGCGCAAGATATTCGAGAGGAAGATGCAGGAGCGTCAGGAGTTTCTCGATCGTTACTTCGTGTTCAACGGGCACGATTGGACCGCACCCAGGGACTACTCGCGATCCAACGGTCTGGTGGAGAACATTCGGCAGGCGTACTTCAAGACCGAGGAGCAGATCCGCCTGCTCAAAGAGAGTGAGCCTACCCCGCGCGACCACGCACCAGGCGCTGCCATTGATCTACCTGAAGTCCCGTCCGGTGTAGTCGTAGCGCCTGGAATCGCGTCACCCGCCGCCGGCGTGGCTCCTCCGATCAATGTCGCAGCGGCACCTGCGGCGGCGGCAATGCCGCCGCCAGCAGTGCCGGGAGCGGCCCCAGCTGGTGCGGCCCCAGCCGGTGCGGCCCCAGCCGGTGCGACGCCACCAGCTGCGCCAGCTGGCGCGGTGCCAGCCGGTGCGGCGCCAGCCGGCGCGACCCCACCAGCCACGCCGGCTACGCAGCCGCCGAAACCCAGGACCACGCCTCGGCAGAGGAATACGCCGAACACCGTGCCGAACACTGCACCAAAGCGCGGGGCGCAGATGCGTAGTGACTTCGACGCGCCGGTGGTCCTCAGGCCAATGATGCGAAACGTCAACACCGAGTACCCCAGGTGACATCTTGAGTAGCGAGCAGGTATTGGGGCAGGTCTTTGTTCGTCACGGCGTTTTGAGTGACGATGCGCTGGCTCAGATCCTCGAGCAACAGCGCGAGAAACCCATGGGGCTGGTCGAACTCGTCGTGGCCAATCGAATGGCCACGGAACTCGAGCTTGCTCGTGCGCTCGCCGAAGAGTGCGCGCTGCCGCTCGTCGAAAGTATCGATGTTGACGCGGTTGAGATCGCGGCTGCGACGCGTTTGCCGATTGGGTACGCGAAGGGGCACCGCGTTTTAGTCGTGCGCGAGACGGAACAAGAAGTCGACGTCGTTTGTGGTGATCCGTTCGACGTCGAGGCCCTTGACGCGATTCGCGCGCAATTCGACAAGCCATTGAGCACGCACGTTGCGCCACCGGATGTGGTGATAGATGCCATCAACCGCGTCTACGAGCGACAACAGACTACCGACGAGCTGAAGTCCGAGGAAACCAAGGGCGACGACGAAGAAATCGATATTCTCGAATCCGACGATGATGCGCCGGTCATTCGTTGGGTCAACAGCCTCTTCTTCCAGGCTGTGAAGGAGCGGGCGAGCGACATCCATATCGAGCCCGAAGAGAAGGAAGTCATCGTTCGCTATCGCATCGACGGTGAACTCTACGTGGCACGACGTGCAAGTCGACAATTCTTGAGTGCGGTGCTTGCGCGCGTCAAGATCATGTCGGGGCTGAATATCGCAGAGAAACGCCTGCCCCAAGAC
Organism: uncultured Polyangiaceae bacterium; assembly: GCA_964454965.1. GTDB lineage: Bacteria > Myxococcota_A > Polyangia > Polyangiales > Polyangiaceae > FEN-1139. The sequence goes on from CAYVXY010000013.1 coordinate 236,541, forward strand.
GGTCGCATTTCCCTGAAGATTGCCGGAAGATCGTTGGATATTCGTGTCTCAACGGTTCCGACGAGCCGCGACTCGGAACGCATAGTGATGCGTCTCCTGCACAAGACGAACATCTTGCTTGAGCTCTCCGAGCTGGGGTTTGCCGATCGCGATTTTCACTTGATGCATCAATTGATCGAGCGCCCCGACGGCATCGTCTTGGTGACCGGTCCGACGGGCAGCGGGAAGACGACGACTCTCTACGCTTGTCTGAATCGAATCAATCGGCCCAACGTAAACATCCTAACCGCGGAAGATCCGGTCGAATACGAGATCGGCGGGATCCATCAGGTTCCGGTCCAGCCGAAGATTGGGTTGACTTTTGCGAGTGCCTTGCGCGCGTTCTTGCGCCAAGACCCCGACGTCATCATGGTCGGCGAGATCCGCGACAAGGAGACGGCGGAGATTGCTATCCATGCTTCGATGACGGGCCATCTCGTGCTCAGCACGTTGCATACCAACGACGCGGCTGGTGCCGTGACCCGACTCGTCGAAATGGAGATGGAACCATTCTTGGTTCGCTCGACGGTCATCGGAATCCTGGCGCAGCGACTCGTGCGGCGTCTGTGTGAGAAATGCCGAGAACCGTACGAGGCAAGTCCTTGGGAACTCGAACAGTTGGGGTTGGACCCGGAGCGCTGCAAGTGGCGTCAGGCGCGCAGACTCAACCCGAAATACGTGGTGCACGACGTCGATTTGGCACCGCTCGGCTGGTGGGGGCCGGGGATGCCGACTTTCTATCGCGCCAAGGGTTGTCCCCAATGCGACCAGAAGGGGTTCACGGGTCGTATTGGTATCTACGAGTTGTTGGTGGTCGAGGATGCCGTCGGCGGTCTCATCTTGCAGAAGGCCGATGCCCAATCGATCAAACGCGCTGCACAAGTGCAGGGGATGGACTCCTTGCGTGATGACGGCGCGCGCAAAGTCCTTGGCGGCAAGACGACGGTTGAAGAGGTCGTTGCTGCCACACAAGAAGACATCATCGTCGACGAGTAGTCATCATGGCTGTCTTCGAATTCCGTGGAATTGACGTTCGGTCGGGCAAGGCAGCCAAAGGTGTGCGCGATGCCGAGAGTCCGAAGGCTTTGCGGGCTCTTCTGCGCAAAGACGGGATTCTGCTGACGGAGGCGACGGAAGAAAAGGAGCGTCATCGAAGGTCCAAGAAGGACATCGATCTGTTCTCGTTCTTTCGTCGTCCCAATGCCGCGGATGTCGCGATCATGACTCGCCAATTGGCGACGTTGGTGCGTGCTGGTGTCCCGCTCGTGGACTCATTGAGCGCGATGATGGAGCAGGTCGAGAAAGAGTCGCTTGTTCGCGTTCTTGGACAGGTGCGCGAGAACGTCAATCAAGGGATTGCATTTGCCAAGAGCCTCGAGCAGCACCCGAAGGTATTTCCTCCCCTCTACCACAACATGGTTGCGGCGGGCGAGGCCTCGGGCAATCTCGAGGGGGTGCTTGAGCGCTTGAGTGACTTCATGGAGGGCCAATCGCGATTGCGCAACAAGGTCATGGCCGCACTGGCGTACCCGACGTTGATGAGTCTTCTTGGCATCGTGGTCATGAGTTTGCTCATGATCACGGTGGTGCCGAAGGTCACCGCGATCTTCGATAACCTCGGGCAGGAGTTGCCTTGGAACACGGTGCTGCTCATCTTCGTCTCACGCGCGATGGCGGCCTACTGGTGGGCGATTGCCATCGTGTTGGGCGGATTGATCTATGCTTTTCAGCGTTGGAAGAAGACGCCGAGGGGCCAATTGCGCTGGGACACCTTCCGGCTTCATGCGCCGATCTTCGGCCGGCTGAATCTATTGAATAGTGTGGCCCGGTTTACGCGGACATTGGCGACGCTTTTGGCGAGCGGTGTTCAGTTGCTGCCGGCGATGGTCATTGGGCGCAACGTGTTGGAAAACGCGCGACTCGAAACGGTGATTACCGAGGCGATCGGCTCGATTCGCGAGGGCGAGAGCATTGCCGAGCCGCTCAAGCGCAGCAAAGTCTTCCCGCCCATGGTAACGCACATGATTGCGGTGGGAGAGCGCACTGGGCAACTTGAACAGATGCTGGAAAACGTAGCGCGCGCCTACGAAGCTGACGTGGAGACGAAGGTAGTCGCCCTGACAAGTCTACTTGAACCCTTGCTCATCATGGTGTTGGGGGTGGGGGTGGGCTTCATCGTGATCTCGATCTTGATGCCATTGATGCAGATGAATCAGCTGGTGCAGTAGGGAACTATGCGGCGTCGACGCCAAATCCAACAACGAATCTTATTTCCCTGGGATGTCCGGGTAGGGGTCCTGCGTTGGTTGCTCGTGGGTCGCTTTCGATCAGTCTTGACCGTTGGCGGGATGACTGCGTTCATCGCGCTGGTGGCGGTTCGAGAACGAGCCCGATCCGGTGAGCGACAAACGCGTTCGGCCATCTACGACGTGCGGCGTGCCGTTGACGCCTACATGGCGGAGCACGATGGTGGTTGCCCGGGTTCATTGGACGACGTTTCGCCTTTTGCAAAGCGCGGCACTGTGCCACGCGACGCTTGGGGACGGGCATTGCACGTCACCTGCCCAAGCCGGCAGCCAGGCACAGCGTACGAGCTCACGAGTGATGGCCCGGACGGAATACCGGGTGGCCTGGATCGAATCGAGTAGCAGAAAGGAGCCCGAGATGGATTTGATGTTGTCCAGATTGACGAGGAAGATGAGGGTTGGCGCTAAGCGGGGCAAGGGTCATCGCTGCGCGACTCTGGAGCGTGGTGTCACGCTCGTCGAAGTCATGATCGTCGTGCTCATCATTTCGATGGTGGCCGGCGGTGCTGCCGTATTTGCGCTGCCGCGCTACCGCGAAGCACAGATCAAGAGTGCGGAAACCTGGGCAAGGACGATTCGTGCGGCGGTGCAGAACTGGCAATCGTCAAGCAACGAGATTTCGTGTCCGACGGTCAGTCAGCTTGTTCAGGAGAAGCATCTCGATTCAGGTACTTCAACGGTCGATCCATGGGGGCAAGCCTTCACCTTGACCTGCACGGAAGACGAGGTGTTCGTGCTCTCGAATGGCCCGGACAAGAAAAAGGGCACCAAGGACGACATCCAGATCCCCAAGGCGACCACCGCCACAGAGCAGGGGTCGTAACGGAGCGATTGGTTCCTAGCGTGGAGGAATCCTTCTGCTTTGGGATAACCACAATCCGTTCGGTTTTGGTTGCAGTAGGTCCATCGTGGTAGGAAAGTCTCACCATCAGACGCGGAGAGCGCGACAGGCGCATTGCAGGGCAGCTTGCAGTGCGAAGCGTGGTGTCACGCTTGTTGAGACCATGGTGGTTCTGGTTTTGGTGGGACTGCTCGCTTCAGCGGCAGTTATGGGCATGGGCGGCGTTGGGGCAAGTCGACTGCGCAGTGCCGCAGCTACGGTGGTTGCCTATTCGAGAGTTGCCATTACGCGATCGAACGCCACCGGGCGTCCTGTGCGCATGGTATTCGATCTCGAAAAAGGGCGGATCTGGCTCGAGGAGTCCGCAACGTCGCGTGGACTGCGCGCTGATCCGAAGGCGGCGGAATCGAGCGACAAGGTGAGTTCGGACGATGCCTATCAGGGACCGGATGCAGAGCGGGCCCGCAATGCGCAGGCTGAAGGCGAAGCAGAGGCGGAGCGTTTCATCGAAGGCAAGGGAAAGCAGCGACCCAGCTTCGTGCCGATCAAGGGGCTCGAAATTGCGGGTGAGGACGTTGGCGCGTCACGCGACCTGGGCGGAAGTATCGAGTACCACCAGGTACAGACCGAGCATGACCTCGAACCGCACACCGACGGCCGCGCCTATCTCTACTTTTGGCCAGGCGGTGATACGGAGTGGGCGAGCGTGCAGTTGCGTCGCTCCGGCGAAAAGTCATCGGGTCTGACGGTACTCGTGAGTCCGTTGACTGGTCGCGCAAGGATCGAACGAGGCTACGTTGACTTACCCAAGCGCAATCGGGACGGCGACATTAGCGAAGTCGAGGGGGATTCGTGAGAATGCCAGTCGTGGTCGCAGGCGGAGCGGGGGCCGAGCGTCTTAGGATACCGGACCAACGAGGATTCTCGTTGCTCGAGGTTATCGTCGCGATTGCGATTCTGGGCTTGGGACTTACGTCGATCTTGAGCGCGCAGGCGGGGCTCTTTTCCTCGTCAGCACGAGGCGCCCACATGACACGGGCGTCGAACTTGGCGCGCTGCAAGATGAGCGAGGTCGAACTCAAACTGATGCGACAAGGGTTTCCGCTCACCGATCTGAAGGACGATGGCCATTGTTGCGAGAACGAGGACGACGACGGTTTTACCTGCAAGTGGACAGTCGAAACGATCAAGTTGCCGCAGATGGGGTCGATGGATGGTGGGGTCGATGGCGGAGGAATGTTCGGTGGCGTCACCGGCAGTGCTCTGAACCTTGGGGGCGGCTTGAAGATGGACGGTGGGTTCAATCCATCGAACACTTCTGGATTGAACTCATTCAGCATGCTCGGTGGGGCGATCCCCGGGATGGGACCCGGTGGCTCATCGGATCCCTTTGGATCGAGTTCGTCGAAAGGCCCAGGGCTCGGTGGGATTGCTTCGATGGCACTGACAATGGTGTACCCCACCGTCAAGCCGATGCTCGAAGCGAGCATTCGACGTGTGAGCATCTCGGTGAAATGGCATGAGGGCAGAAACGAGCGCAGCTTCGATGTCGCTCAGTACCTCACCAACCCCCAACAAGGCGGCCTACTTCCGGGAATGCCGGGATTCATCCCGCCTGCTGATCAGCTTTTTCCGGGCGCTCCCGGGGGAGTTGGGACTAGTGCGGCGACCCAAACATCGAAGCAGTTGGGGGCGAAATGACTCCGCGTCTGCGTCGCTGTTCCGCGGCCCGTGGTTTCACGCTGGTCGAGGTGCTAGTTGCAATCGCCATCTTGGCGCTGATTGCGATTGTCATTTACAGCGCGTTTGCGGGAATGAAGCGCAGCAAAGAGGGGATTGAGCGCATCAACGATCGACATCGCGAGGGGCGACTCGCCATGTCGCGCATGGTGCGCGAATTGCAGAGCGCTTTCATCTCGATGCATCAACCCATTCCGCCGGTGATGCCGGTACAGAAGACCATCTTCAAAGGCACCCAGGGTTCCCCAGGGGATCGCCTTGATTTTGCGTCGTTTGCTCATCGGCGCTTGGTCGAGGATGCGCGTGAGACGGATCAGCAGGAGGTGTCGTACTATGCTGAGTCGGATTCAGAGCGTTCGGGCGTGGTCAACCTGGTTCGTCGTGTTAGTTCGCGCCTAGACATGTATCCGGAAAAGGGCGGGAAGATCGAGATTCTGGCTTCGGACATCGACCTATTTGAGCTGCAGTATCTGGACCCTGCAACCGGACAATGGAAGGACCGTTGGGATACGACGCAAGCCACGGAACAGGTGGGACGCCTGCCGCTTCAGGTACGCGTGGTGCTGGTGCTCAATGGCGGAAGTCGTCACGCGGCCGATCGAGGCCAAGGAACGATCCGGCTAGTGACGAAAGTCACTCTTACCATGACGCAGGGGCTCACCTTCGCGGTCCAGGGGAGCTAGGCCATGCGTTACCAACGACGAAAACGACAGCGCGGCGTGGCACTCATTATGGTGCTCAGCTCTCTGACGATTCTAGCCGTGATGTTGACGGAGTTTCAGCAGGAAACGAGTGCCGAATTGGGCAGCGCCATGAGCGAACGCGACGCCGTTCAGGCCGAGTATTCGGCAAAGAGCGCGATTGCCTTGACGCGCCTTATCATTGCGGCCGAGCCGACCATTCGCCAGGGCCTCGGGTTTCTTCTGACGTTCATGGGTATGCAGAACGTGCAGATCCCGGTATGGGAGCATGCAGATCTGCTGCTGAGCGTGTTCAACGACGAGGCTAGTTCCAAGGAATTTGGTGCGACGATCGGTGGGACTTTCGCCCAAACCAAGGGATTGGGCCTCCCCGGGACTCGATTCGAGATCGTCATCGTCGACGAGGATTCCAAGCTCAACTTCAACTACGCGGCACGCGGGACCGTTGCCTCGAACATGGTCGTGACCAATCAGTTCATGAGCTTGGTGCGAGGCGTGCAGTACGACTCGCTCTTCGAGGGGCGCGACGTTGACGGTAACTTTAAGGACCGTCGCATCGTATGTTCGGCGCTTGTCGATTGGGCGGACCCGAATATCGAAGCGGAACCCTGCACGCCCGAGCTAGCGACTGCCTCCCAAGGCGCGGCCGAAGACACCTTCTACGAGGGACTCAAGCGGCCTTACGCGCGCAAGAATGCCGCTTTCGATAGCCTGGAAGAGTTGCATCTAGTGCGCGGCATCGACGAGGAGTTCTGGAATACCTTCATCGATCCGGATCCTGACAACCCGAAGAAGCGCATCGTGACCGTGTGGGGCAGCGACAAGGTTAATGTCAATACCGCCAATGGCATCACCTTGGCCGCGTTGGTATGTCAATACGCGCAGACCAGTCCGGCGTGCACCGATCCGATCATGCGCGCGAAGATTGTCTCTGCTATCGAGATGGTGCGTGGATTTGCCCCGGGAATGCCCATGTTCAAGGGGCCGGGCTCGTTCATCAAGGCGCTGTCGTTCAACCCCGATGCCGCCATGGCGGGGGCGCAAGGGACAAAAGGGGGGGCCACAGGGGCGGCGGCACCTATGCCCGACATGACGGCGATGTTCTTTCAGATGATGGGGATCCCACCCTTGCAGATCAATGGCGCGGTTCTAAAGGATCGGATCAAAGTCAAGAGTGACATCTTCAGTGTGTACGCCAAAGGGATCGTCAAGAGCGGTCGGCGTGAGACGTCGACGCGTATCCACGCAGTCATCGATTTCCGTGGAGCGCCCCCTCCAGGGCAGCTCCATCCGCAACAGCAGGAGCTCCTCAAGGCTGGCCTTCTGGACGCGGCCGCGATGACATCGGCTACTGCGCCGACGGCTTCTGCGGCGCCCACCGGCCTCCCGCCAAATATAGACGCCGAGGATCTTACGCCGGAAAGCGTGCTCTCTGCCCTTCAGGCCAGCGCGGGTGGCCATATCGTCTATTATCGCATCAATTGATACGACTCATTTAGGAAACAATTCGCATGGCTAGGTTGGTTGGCATCGAAGTATCCACGACACATGTTCGCGCCGTCGCCATCGTGACGAGTTACCGCCGGACCCTCGTCGAGCGCATGGTCGAGGTCGACCGCAGTCAGACGCCGATTCTCGCAGAGGCGTTCAAGACGGCTGCTGGATCGATGGTCACACACGGTGAGAGCGTCGCGATTGCTATCGATGGCACGACCGGCTACGTGCAGCGAATCGAACTGCCAAAGACAGCTTTACGCCAGCTCGACCAGGTCGTTCCCTTCGAACTAGAATCGCGGGTTCCCGTCGAGCTCGACGATTTGGTTCACGACTACCTGATGTTGCGCCGGCAGAAGAAGGACGATCAGGTGCGGCTGCTGGTGGCGGCAGCCCCGACCGAGCGTGTTCGGGCGGTGATCGACAGCTGTCGCAGTGCCTTGGGGCGTGAAGTAGAGCGCGTCGGCTGCGGTGCACTGCCACTCGCCAACTTGTTGGGATTGCTCGGCGAAGTTGGAGTGACTGATGTCCCGGTTGCGATTATCGATTTGGGTCATCGAAGAATCGATGTGCTCGTCGTGCAGGCGGGCGAGGCTGTTTTTGCGCGTACGACGTCCACTGGCGTGGCTCAACTGCCCGAGGGGGCGGGGCAGATTGCGGCGAGCATTCGTCAGTCGCTCTTGGCCTTCCAGTCACAGGGTGGCGACCAAGTGGCCACGGCGTACCTCACGGGTGAGGGCGCATTCGTTGCTGGAGCCGAAGCCTACCTGTCAACAGAGATGCGACTGCCAGTTCTACCGCTTCCGATGTTGACCGGATTCGACATGGCCGAGAGTGAGCGACACAACATGCCGAGGTTCAGCAAAGCCATCGCGGTGGCTTTGGGACTCGGTTCTCGGCCGCGCGATCCGGATCTGCGCCAAGGCCCGCTCGCATTTCAGCGTGGCTACGCCTTTCTCAAGGAGAAGGCACCCATTCTAAGCGGACTCGTCACGGCAATCTGTATCAGTTTCGCGTTTGCCGCCTGGTCCGAATCGCACGCACTCAGCAAGCAGCACGGTGCGCTGGTGACCGAACTCGGACAAGTGACCAAGGTCATCCTGGGTGAGGAAGTAACCGAGCTCGAGGCTGCCAAGGAACTGTTGCAGAAACGCCGCGGTCTGGATGATTCCGATCCGATGCCGCACATGGATGCTTTCGATGTGCTGGTCGAGATCTCCAATGCCATCCCGCCAGCAATCATTCACGACATCGAAGAGTTCGACATGCAACGTGAGCGCGTCAAACTGACGGGGATAGTAGGCTCAGCCTCAGAGGCGCAAGAGATTGCCTCGCGTCTGAAGGAGCACAAGTGCTTTCAGGAACAGCGGCTCGGAAAGGTGACGCAGGTCGTCAACAGTGATCGCCAGAAGTATGGTCTTGAGTGGGACGTAAGATGCCCTGGCGACCAATCGAGCAAGCCCGCCAAGAAGAAGGCCGAAGAGAAGAAGACGGAAGAGCCGACGGGAGGTGCAAAATGAGCCTAGCGCAACGCATAGAGCGTCTCGATCCGCGAGAACGTCGGTTGTTTCGAGCCCTGATGATGTTCTTGGTCGGCGGCAGTGTCATTCTCGTGCCAATCGCGACCAAAGCGATGTTGAAGTCCAAGAGCGATGAATCAGACGCCTACAGGACCGTTATTGCTGACATCATGGCGAGCCAACCGGCACTGCTGAAAGCCGAGCAGAAGCGGCAGGCTATCACCAATCGCTACGCGCGACCCGCACCGCCATTGTCATCCTTCATCGATTCGCTGGCGCGTGAGTTGACTCTCGACGTTCCCGAGATCCAAGATCGACCAACGGTTCCCCACGGCAAGCGCTACGAAGAGCGGGCCGTACGTCTGCAATTGCGCAAGGTGGATCTGGCGAAATTGTCGAAGTTCCTGGAAAAGATTGAGGTTTCCGGAAATCCGATCGTGCTAAGCAAGCTGAACATTCACAAAAGGATCAGCGAACCTGACTCCTACGACGTGGAATTGATTGTCAGTGCCTACGATCGCAAGGAACTGCCGAAGACCGAAAGCAGTGCCGATGCCTCCAAGGGGGCCGACGGGGCGCCCACTGACAAATCGGGGACCGACGCGCGCAAGGAGGAGCCGTGAAACCAGTGGCTAAGCGTTGGATTGGCTGGATAGGCTATCCGCTCCTGTATTTGATGCTGCTTGGTCTGTTCGCGCGTTGCACGTTCCCGTACGAGCGCGTGCGCGATCGTCTCGTCGCCGAGTTCAATACCAAGCAGGCAAGCGCCGGCATGCGCATCGAGATCGCCGAGATGAGTGGCTATTGGCTCAGTGGCATCGAAGCCGAGGGAGTCAAGGTTACGCGTACCGCCGCTGCAGCGGCGACGGCGGCCGCGTCGGCGCCAGCAACCGCCGTTGCGGCCACGGCGGAGACACCTGCCGAAGAATCGAAGCCCCACGTCACGCTTATCGACCATGTTTATGGCAGCGTATCGTTGCTCCGGCTGCTGGTGGGTACGACGAAAGCCTCGTTCGGGATGGAGATGCAGTCCGGTGAAGTGGAGGGCAGCTTCTCTTCCTCCAGTGACAGCCAGAGTTTGGAATTGACCCTGAGCAAGGTAAATGTTGGCGATCTGCCCATGTTGAGCGACTTGGCTGGCCTGCCGCTGAAGGGGACAGTCGACGGCAAGGTTGAGGTCGAGTTACCGGAGAAGAAGGCCACGAAGGCCGAGGGCAAGATCGAGCTCAACATGAGCGGCATCTCCGCCGGAGACGGCAAAACCAAGATTCTGAAGGTGATTGCGTTGCCCGAGCTCAAGGTGGGGGACGTGAAACTGAGCGCCACCATCACTGACGGCAGACTCAAGGTCGATTCCATGAGCGCCAAAGGTCCGGACTTCGAGATGCTACTCGACGGGAGCGTCCGGCTACGAGAACCAATCCCGCTTAGCATGCTGGACATTGGGCTCGAATTCCGTTTCATGGACGCCTACAAAAACAAGAGCGATATCACCCGAGGACTATTTGGTACTCCTGGTGCTGCCGTCCCTGGTCTCTTCGAGATGGATGAGAAGGTGCGACGTTCCAAGCGTGAAGATGGCTTCTATGGTTGGCGCGTCGTAGGTACGATGGAAAAGGCAGTCTTCGAGCCGTCACAGGCCGGCGCCGGGGCGCGTAGCGGCGCGCGTGCGTCAACCAAGCGTGGAGCAACCAAGCCAGCGGCTGCGCCAGCGCCCGTGGCGAATCCGTAGGTTGGGACGGTGGTCGCGCGGGGTGAATGGTCACCCCGCATGGGTTTTAGCCTGAACTGGCTGGGCGCGGCGTGCGCTCAGAGTCGTGCGGGGTGAATGGTCACCCCGACACGGGTTCTGGCCCGAACTGGTCTGGCTTGGAGTTTCGCCTAGGGTCTCACGAATCGACCGCAATCCGCAGTCGTCGTCGCAAGCCCAGGTAGTCGGGGCTGACGGCAAAGAGCGCCAAGCTTCGCAGCCGATCCGCTCCGGGAACTGCGCTTGAGCTCTCGTCCGAGGCTTTGATTATCTGAGCGGCGGTGTCCAGATCATGCGCCAGGACGAAGCCGGCGCGATCGGCGGAATAGTCGACGGCCATGACCCACTTCCTCAGATCTAGGGCAGCACCGTCGCGCAACAGCGTGGAGACGATCCGTGCGAGATCGTCGCGTGAGTTGCCGCGCAGGGCGCTATCGAGTGCGCTCATGGATTCCCGGACGGGCCCTTCGATGTCGGCAGAGATCGGGAACTGCGGGGAGATGAGCTTGATGGCAGCAAATAGCCAAGCTTTGAGCCCTGTGGCAGAGGTCAGCAACTGTCGCAGGTAGAACCCAGGACGAGTGTAGGATAGGTGACGCGCTGCGATGAAGGCAGCCGCCTGAGGTGGCACCTTGTCGCTCATAGCTACTCGACCCAGGCCGATCGCGGGGGTGCGCGCGTGCAAGAACGAAAGGCCACCGGGGTCGTCGTGAATAACGAACGCAGGTGGCGCGGCGATCCCCATGACGCCAGCTGCATAGTACAAAGTCTGAGTCATCGGCGCCGGGGTCTGCGCGAGATCGATAGCCTGCGAAGGATGATACCCAAGCGCAGTGATGTCGGGCGTCCGCGCGGCGATGACAGCAGGCTCGATCAGTGCGAACAGACTGGAGAGGAGTGGATCGGTGTCGCCGTGGGTGATCGCCAACCAGTCGGGCTCGGTGAAGACCGCTTGGGCTGGAGCGGCGGTTTCGGCTCGCATGCGCTTGTAGAATCGCTCTTCGTCCGGACCAGCGAAGCCCAAGACGGACAAAGACTGACAGAGGCACCAAGCCCCATCGGCGTTCTTTGTCTCGGTGTGCAATCGACGCATGACGCGGTAGGACTCAATGAGCTCTTCTGGCTGTGCTTGGATAATCTGCAAGTGCGCTTGCAGGGCCCGGTCGATGTGGTGAGTCGTATCGGTGGAACAAAGCGCGGCAATTTGCTTGATGCGATCGATGTTCTTGGGGTCGAGCTTGGAGGCACTTTCGAGCGCCGTGATGGCGTAGTCCAGCCAGCCGAGATCGCGCTGGTACAGCTCAGCCAAGGCCGTGTAGGTTTCGATCTGTCCCTTTACATCCTCGGCTTGAACGACGGAGTCCAACTTGCGACGCAGCAATCGCTCCACGGCAGCGAAATCGCCGCGTCCGCGATTCAGCTCGATCGCTTCAGTCAGTGCCTTGGTTATGGTCGGATCGAGTTCGATGACTTGCTCGAACAATTCGAGCGCTGCTTCGACTTGACCCATCTGGCGAGCTTGCACGATGGCCGCAGTGTGCAGGTACTTGGCTCGCTGTTTCGGGTCGTCGACGAAACCGGCGAGGCGCATCACGACGTCGACCAGATGTGTCCAGTCTTTCACGTCGCCGTACAGCTGCATGAGCTTAGTGAGCAGGCGCCGATCGTCGGGGCGGTCGTCGAGTGCCGCTACCAGACTCTGGATTGCGCGCGGTCGATCCTTGAACTTTTCGGCGATGATGTCGCCGAGATCGATCAGAAGCTGAACGCGGTCGTCGCCTACGGCGATGTCCAGGTGGCGATACTTCGTCTTGACGACGTCGTTCCACCGTCCGAGGCCTCCGTAGGCCGACGCCAGAGCGATGAGTGGAGCTGCGCCGTTCGAATCCATGTCGCAGGCATCCTCGAGCGGTTGGATTGATTCAGCGACCTTGCCGGCGCGCTGCAAGGATTCACCGTACGAGTAAAGAACGGTTGCGCGCTCTGCGGCGGTGAGCCGATCCCCGAGGCGCTCAAGGATCCCACGAAATAGCTCGGCCGTCTTCGGTGCTTCGCCCTTCTCGAACAGAGCCTTTCCGGCACGCAACTGGGATTCAATGTCATCCGGGGCCAGGCGCACCAATGTTTCGGCCGCAACATGCGCGCGATCGAACGATTCTGCTTTGGTCAATGATTCGACCGATCGAACCAAGGCGCGGACGGCCTGCTCGGCCGGGACGTGCTCGATCCGATCCACGAGGGGAGCGTAGTGCTTCGAGGCCTCAATGAAGCGCCCGGCGTCATAGGCGATGTCGCCCAAAACACTGAGGGCATCGGCGTTCGTTGGGTCGCGCGAGATGGCTGCCTTGGCTGCTTCTTCGGCGCGCCCGGGTTCATTCAGTTGAGACTGCAGTATTCGGGCCTTCTCGCCGTAGAGCTTGGCCTTGGCGCGCTCGCCTTCAGTGCGCTGGATCTCTTGATCGAGTAACTGCACTGCGGCATGGGGGTCGCCTTGTTCGAGGTAGGCTTCACGTAAAGCAATGGTGGTCGGCGGATGGTCCGGCACCACGTCGAGGATTTGCTTGTAGTAACCAATGGCTAGGTCGGTATCGCCGCGCTCTTTGAGTAACTGCGCAGCGCGCCATAGGTGCTCGGCCTTGGCTTGGGGCGAAGTGGCTTTGGAGGCAAGGACATCGATGGCGGCGAGGGCTGCGTCGGCATCCCCAAGCGACGCTCGAATCCGGGCGACCATCTCCAAGGCTTCGGAGTTCTGCGGCTCGAAGGAGAGTACCTCTTCGAAGGCATCCATGGCGCGGTCGGCGGCATGGATCTGCTCCGCGAGGACACGCCCCAACTGTAGAGCCAAGGTGATCTTGCGGCTCGGCTCGGTGACGATAGCCAGATGGCGCTCCAGCAGTTCAGCGACCTCGGGCCAACGGTCGAGTGTGCGACAGATCCGCGTCAGGCTGGCGAGGGCGCCTTCGTGGTTCGGATCGAGCGTAAGGACGGCCCGTAGTGCCGATATGGCGCGCTCGTTGTCGAGGAATTCCTCTTCGTAGACCGAGGCAATGCGTTCGTACAGTTGGGTCTTCTGCCGCGGTGTCGTAGCAATTTGGACTTGGCGCTCCAGATTGGCGATAAGGTCGCTATAGCGTCCGACCTTGGCGTACAGGCGGTCAAGGCCGCGCATGACCTCTAGGGAATCGGGCGCCTCGTTCAAGAGGTGTTCGAGGATCTTTAACGCTTCATGGTCGTTGGATAAGCGTGTCTCGTGGACCTCGGCAATCCTGACCAAAGCACTAATTCGCTCTTCACCGCGCAAGGAGTCCGCGCGATGTTGCAGGATCCTGACCAGGCCGGTAAAGTCGCCGCTGCGCTCGCTGACGCGACAGAGGCCATCACTGGCGCGTTCATGGGTTGGGTCTTCGGCAAGAACGGCTTCATACAGGGCGCGCGCGCCGGACAAGTCGTTCAGCTGTCGTTCGGCAAGCTCACCGGCCTCCGACCGCAGGTCGCGGGCACGAGCTGGCATCTTGACCGCGTCGGCCCAGCGCGACAGCACCATGCCGAGTTCCTGCCATTGCTGGCTCTTCTTGTAGAGTTGGGCCATGGCTTCGAGCGCTGGCTCGTTGCCGGCGTCGAACCCGACCACGGTTTGGAAGCATGGCAATGCCAAGTCGGGCCGTTGGATCTTGTCCGCGTACCAGCGACCGACCCGCACCATCAGCCGCTTCTTGGTTTCTGGTGTTACTGAGGTGTCTTGAATCGAGGCGTTGCACGAATCGAGCACCTCGCCCCAAGACTCTTCGCGCGTGCCGGCCAGCTTTTCGATTTCTTCGGCGTAGGTATCTTTGTCGGGTTCTTCGCACAAAGCTTGGGTAAAGGCCACGAGCGCCTGGTCCATGTCGCCTAACTCGGAGAGATAGATCTTACCGATGTCATGGAACGTCTTGCCGCGCTCGGCGGCAGTTTCCGCCTGCTCGGTGCGACCGAGGAGGGTCTCGATGATCTCTTCGAACTTGCCTAGACCACGGCGCACCCGTTCGAGTGAGCGTAGGGCTACTGGGTCGCTGGGATCGGCATTGAGGGCCCAGAGATACATCGTCTCGGATTTCTCGAGGTCGCGCAGCGTATGCTCGTAAATCTGCGCAGAACGAAGGAACAGCTCCTTGCGCATCTCGCGCTGCCGTGGCGTCCCGGGATCGTCGATGTCGAGGGCGGCGACGCGGAAGGCTTCGGCGATTCGCTCGGGATCCGCACCGTCATTGAGTGCTTCGTCGAGTGCCACCATGGCTGCTTGGCTCTCGGGTTCGATCGCCAAGGCTTCGATGCGGCGAGCAAACTCCTCATCCGTGATCGCAGCGGTTGGCTGCATCGATGGGAATCGACCGATCCCCGCCATCCGATCGAGCACGGCTTGTGCGTGCAGCGGCCGTTGCTGCGGGACCTTGGCCAATAAGGAAAGGACGAACTCGTCGAGTTCGCGATTGGCCCAGCCACGTGGTGCGATAGCGCTCGGGGGTTGGGGCTGTTCATGCAGGTGCGCATGGGCCGCATCGAGACCTACGGCACCAAATGGCGGCTGCCCTGTGAGCATTTCGTACAACATTGCGCCAAATGCGTAGACGTCGGACGTGATGGTCGTAGGCGCGCCATTGAGCACCTCGGGGGCGATTGACTTCGGGGAGATGACCGCAACGTCGAGGTCACTCGCATCGCGTGGTCGCGCTCGCAATCGGTCGGTAGCGGCATCCAGGATCTGCACGCAGGGTGCGCCGGACGCGTCGCGATACACGAGAATGTTTTCGAGACGCAGATCCCCGTGCGCCAACCGCTGCTCGTGCAGCAGCGAAAGGGGCTCGAGAATCGATTTCAGGATCGGCAGCGCCTCGATGATGTGGATGGGGCCAGTCCTGGCGAGTCGTTGCGCCAAGGTTTGCCCTTCGATGTAGTTGTGTACGACGAGCACGCGATCCGCAGCGGTAGCTACGACCAATCCGGTTGGCAATGCGGGATGGGAAAGTCGCGCAACAAGCCTGGTTACTGCGGCAAAACGCTGCAGGCCTCTGCGATCCCGTGTGGCCTCGTGTCGCAGTACCTTCACGCGCACTTGGCTTGGACCATAGTGTCCGAGGTAGCTCGCTCCCACCCGACCTTGTCCCAAGATCCGAACGATTTGGATCTCGCCGATCGCAGAGCCTGACTCGAGGTTCTCGTTGAAGGTAAGACCGACGGTGCGTATGCGATCTAGATCTGGGCTCGAATTCGGCTTCAGGATTCGCACTGCGTCGCAAAGCGCTTCAGTCGCGTCGCACTGAACGCAGTGACGGATCAATGACTGAGCAAATGATCCGAGTGCGGAAGTTCCGCCGAGCGATTCAGGGTCGAACCCCAAGACCTCTCGCGTCAGATCCAAAAGCGAATTCAGATCGAAAAGGCGTTCCAGCTCGGCTTGAAGAGTCTCAATCTCCATGACAGTCCTTGATTCCGAGGGCCGGCGGGGGTGGTTGAATCATCGGGTTTCCTGAGGGGTCCGCGCCGGCCCGGCAAAGCCCGCGAACAATACCGTGTTCGTCCGCAAATCGAGCGCCGAAATGAAGAAGGACTGTAAGAAAGTTCGTTCTGGGCCGTCATTTTCTCGCCAGGCCGTCTCATTTCGTGCCAATCTGCCGTCCGACGTGACCCGAGACTGGTACAGATTGGACCACTGGCTGCCGCTGGCGCTCATTTCGGCCGCCCTGATATCCGTTCCGGCGCAGGTTTTCTCGCAGAATGGGCTGCCCCAGCTCCGACACCTCGAAGCGGAGCGGGCGAGAACCACCGAGCAGGAATTACTACTCAGCCAGGAGATCTCCCAGCTTCGGGCCGAGGTCGAGCGGATCAAGAACGAGCCTTCGGCTGTCGAGCAGGTTGCCCGTGACGAGCTCGGCCTGGTGCGACCGAACGAGGTCGTCTTCCAATTCGGGCGGTAGTCCAGCTCGACTGAGGTGGTTCAGGCGTTGACGTGACGTAAGAGCGTAGGACATGGTTGTAAGGTTGGTTGGGGGCCATGGAACCTAAGTGACTGTTGAGCTTGCCTGTCGTCTTCTCGAGAGCAAGGTCCTGCTAAGGACCGAGGTGGCGGCTTCGCTTCAAGAAGCGTCCGCACGCGGAATTGCGCTGGTGCAGTCGTTGGTCGAGCGCATCCCCGGAGCAATGGGGATCCTCGACGCGGAGTTTGCGCGCTGGTCTGGGCCGGTTCAAACATCGCTCAATGTAGACGAAGGTCTGGTTCAAGAGCTGCCACTCGGCATGTGCGAGCGGTTGCTGGCTCTTCCGCTCAAAGCGCGCGATCCGTCGAATAAAGTCGCATTGGCTGTCGTGGATCCCTACGACCGGCATGTCTTGGCGGAGTTTGAGTATTGCTTGTCCGTCGCGGTAACGCAGGTTCGCGTGGCATACCCCGTGCTGCTGCAGGCTCTCGACGCCGTGCGCAATCTCGGTAGTGTCAATGTCGAGTTGCTGCTCGACGTGGGCGACGACGAGACTCCCGCTTTTGGTACTCGCATGTTGCGCGTGTCACGGCGAGGGACCAAGGAGCGTCCGTCGCGCGTTGCTGGTGAGACTGCTGCGCCGGTGTCGCGGCGAGGATTCACCGTGCCGTCGGTCGACGCCCCAGAGCCACCGAGCGCTCCGCCTATTCCCCTGATTCGCACGACCTTGGCTCCCAGTGGTTTCAGCCCCAAGACGATCGACGTTGACGCTACCCCGCTGCCTGGCGTCGCGCGGAGCGATTCCGAGCCAGTGTTGCGGCTCGTGAAGCAGAAGACCGCTGCGCCCTCGCGACGGATCTCCGTCGCCCCGCCACCGCGCTTCATTGAGCAGGGGGTCGAACGTCCCGAGGACCTTCTCGAGCAACTGGAGAAGGCGACGAATCCTCGACAGCTCATTGAACAGCTGCACGGGGCTTTGCATCGACTTGCTCCCTGCCAAGCGTATTTTTCAGTGCGTGCCGGTTGCTACGTGTTGCAGTGGGGTACGGGCGCGCAAGTATCGATGCTTACCGCAGAGCAGGAGGCGCTGTTGGGCAAGGCTTGCCTCGCTGGCTACTACCTGGGGCCACTACCGCCTGATGGTTCGGCGCAGGCGCTTGGGGCGACTCTCGGCCTCCGTGCGCGCGAAGAAATCTATATTGCGCCCATCAACGTTGCAAATCGTCCCGCATTGGTCGTCATCGTCGGCAGGTTCGACGAGGCTTTTGCCGTGACGCGCTGGGTGGACAGCGTGGTCGAGCGAGCGAGTCAGGTTCTTAGTCGACTCGCGCGGCAGCGCAAGCTGTAGCTTGAGCTCGGAGGACCGCATGCATAGCCCGTCTTCGGCAACGCATTCCTCAATGATCTATTTGGCAGTCAGCAACTAGGAGTCAGGTGCCGGCAGTCAGGATTTCACAGTTCTGGCTGACGCTGAACGCTGATACCTGTTTGGTCAGATGAGGTGTCATGGAAAGCGCGCTTGAAGCCCGACATGGACGTCCATCCAGCTCTGCAGCGAGCGGAGTACTCCAGCGGTGAGTCCCACGGCGACGTAGGCCCCGACGTTGCGATGGAAGTCGTATTGGGGGCCAATCGTAAGGCGCATGATGAAATCCTGCTTATGTTGTGCAGGCTGGCGCGTCTGGACATTGTTTGTCTTGGGTGACGTCTCCTTGTCGAGTTCCATGCCCACGGCAGGTTCGATGAAGAACTTGAAGTCCGAGTCGCTCATCGTGTAGATGCGCACACCGGCACCTAGTAGGACCAGCGGCGTCGTGTTCGAGATGGTCTCCTTGGCGAGTCCGAACCTGCCCCACAAAAATGGCTCGACGCCAGGCAGGGGTGCAAACCCGATGGCAGTGTCGAGTTGTGGCGGGGATCCATACCCGCATAGCGTTCTTGGATCGCCCTGGTCATTGAGAGTAGTGGCGCAGGGGGGAGAATCATCGTAGCGCATCACGATGCGGTAGGCCCCGCCGAGTGCGAGGCGCAGACTGAACTGCCCCTGGTGGCTGGTGGTTTTCTCCTTTCCCGACACGGTCTTCTTCTCGGGCGAGTTGGTGACCACCTCTTCGTCGGCGTCAGCTTTCGAGTCTGTCTCGGTGCTCGTCTCGTTGGATTCACTGGTCTGCGCTACGGTCTTCGACTCCTCGACTGGACTGGCTTCGTCCTGGCCCGTGGTGTCGCCCTTGGCGCCGAGAGCACCGGATGTTGCCGTCGTTGCGACGACACAAACCAAAACAGCGAACTTGGAACGAAGGGAAGGGAGACTAGCCATGGTGGTGAGGTCCACGTTAGCTCCATGCTTGGCGTTCGCCCAGAGCGCACTTGGCGATCGCACTGTCGGGACTGCTGCCTGTGGTAAGGTGACAAGCCTCGCCCTTTTCCGAGACGGCACTTGGTGGCGGCAACGTGGCGGAGAGGGTCAGCCTTCTGTCGAAGAGCAGCGAATCATCAATCGGTAATTCGCGGGGGCAAGCGACACGTTGTGATTTGCGCGTGGCCCGTGGATCTTGCAAGGACCCGGCAATGGCACTCATGCATAGCGTATCGATGGACGCTACGGCCCAATTCGGACTGGGCGTGGTGAAATGCCCCTGACGCGTAAAGCTGCGCAGACTCATGCCGTCGCCGGGCGGTGGGTGCCATTGCCCGTCGAGTAGACGGACATCGGGTTCGAGCAGGCGAACGCCGACCGAAAGCAACTGCGCGAGCGTGCCGTTCATAGCGACGCTCTCGAACACCTGGCGCGTAGCCGGCACGATCACCACGTCCACGTCGGCCGAGGTGCGTTTGGTCTTGAACCATGCCGCCGCACCCAACAGATCTCGGAGCGTGGCGGATGATTCGCCCCCGATGACAACCTCACGAATTGGACTATTGGCCACCTCGGCGACGGGAGCGATGGCTCCCGACCCCAAGGCAATGAGGGGCAATACAGTAGACAGGTCCAAGCATACAACCTCGGAGCAGGGTGCGCCGGGATCTGGTGCGAGCTGTCGATAGGCTTTGGAGCGCCGCTGATCGCGCAAGAAGAGTTCTGTCTTTTCGTCGCAGGCGGCGATCGCTGCACAGGCTCCAACGTTTGGAGCCATCGAACACAGCAAGGCTCGTTCAGGCACCGATAGCGATCGCGTCCCCGGTCCCGAGAACTCGAGCACCACCTCTGACTGCTCAGCCGTGGCGATGGCCTGGACTCGCTCGCGCAGGCCGAGGCGAATGAGTTCGAGGCACACATCGCGGGCAGATACCGACGCACTCAGTCGACCCGACAAGATGAGCTGGATCACCTGCGGCATGCGCCAACTCACGGTTCCCGTGGCAATGGTTTCGACGATCTGTTCGGGCGTCGCCAAGAGCGTGAGCATTCCCACCCCCCCCAACATCGCCATCTGCGGCACATCTGTGACGGTGGTGCGAGCTGGAGCTGCGCAACGTTCGAGGTGGACGGCCGCCGGATAGCCGATCCCGGGGCGTCCACGGATGACACCGAGCCTTTTCAGGTTGTCGGCGAGCAGGCCGTCGTCCATAGGTGAGGGATCCCGCATGGAGTAAGGATCGTAGGCGACGGCCAGGTCGAGTGCCTTTGCTCGCTCGAGCTCCGAGATTGCCGTGCCAATCCCGCGCATAGTCGGCAGGGTCACTGCTAACTGATCTACCGCGAGCGACACCGACTCACCGCCGGACGCTCCTTCGTCCCTGCATCCAAGCAGTTTGACCGTCATGTTGCGAGGGCCATTGCCTGCACGTAGTCGCATCGAGCGCCCCTTGGTCCTTGGGTGACGCCGCGCCCAAATGAGGCGCGAGCGCCCACAAGCTACCTGTCGGCAGGCTTGCCGGTCAATACACCTTCGGAAGACAAGAAGGTTTGTGGTTGCTGTGACCTGAAGCGTCGTCAGGGCTGCCGGCCGATAACGGTTTCGCGCTCCAGCCCGAGCGGTGAGGTTTCCAGACCGGGCCCGATACTGAGAAATTCACGCTTTGCTCAAAAACCGGTTAGCCTAGGCCCATGTTCAAGGAGGCGCTTCAGACCGTTGTCGAGCAAACGCAGGGTGGGTTGGCAGGTTTGCTCATGGATTTCGAAGGGATCCCGCTCGAGACGTATGCCAAGAAGGATGCGCCCTTCGACATCGAGGCAGTGGGAGCGGAGATCAGTGTCGTCGTCAAGGCGATCCAACGCGCGTCCGAGATGCTTGACGCTGGTGAAACGAAGGAAGTTGCCTTCAAGACCGACAAGATGGTCACCTTAATTCGCGTGATTAACGAGAGCTACTTCTTGGCCTTGTCGCTCGAACCGGATGGCAATTTCGGCAAGGGTCGATACCTTTTGCGCATTGCGGCTCCAAAAGTCCTCGACGAACTGGAGGCATAGCACGTGGCAACGAGTCGTCGTCGTGCACCGCAACCATCACTGCGACGAACTCCAGCGCGTGGGGTTGGCCAGGCCGCGAAGCGTAGACCCGCACTTTCTGCCACGCGTGAGGGCGCGCTGATGCGCGTGTTGGTGTTGAGTGGTCCGAATCTCGATCGCCTCGGTAGGCGCGAACCAAGCATCTACGGGACGGCAACGCTTCAAGACATTCATCGCCGACTCGAGGTCCAAGCCAAAGAATTGGGAGTCGTTGTGGACTGCCGTCAGAGCAACCACGAAGGGGATCTGATCGATTGGATCGGACAGGCTGCTGACGGTGCATCGGACGCCATACTGATCAATCCGGGGGCGCTCACCCATACTTCCTATGCGTTGTATGACGCGCTGCGCTCGGCGATGCTGCCGACCATCGAGGTGCATCTCTCCAATCCCGATGCGCGCGAGGAATTCCGTCGCCATTCGTGCGTGGCGCCAGCCTGTCTCGGCAGAGTTGCCGGGTTTGGGGCGGGCTCGTATCTTCTGGCTCTTGTCGGCTTAGTCGAGCACCTACGCACGGCAGCAGAAGCACGCCCGCTTGCTCGCGCGGAGCGATAACCCTCGGGCCATTCGGGTGTCACTGCGTCGAAATACGTAGCGCAACGTGTCGTAAGCGCGAATCGTCTTGCACGTTTGCGTAAGCGTATTCGCGCACATTCCGTGGTTGTCTGCCGCGACCCGGGCCACTACCCTTCTTTGACCCTCATCGGCCAGGGAACACGACCTATGCAAATCACACTCGAACGATTGCGTGAACTCATCGACACTCTGCGCGGCGGTCAGGTCGGCGAGTTCGAATACGAAGACGAAAGCATCCGAATGAAATTCGTCTTTGGGGCCCGAGTGCACGAGGGGACCGTCGCGACTGCGGCAACGGTCCTACAAGAGCCTGCTGCGCCGATCCCCACGGCAAAAGCAACCAAGGTGGTGGCGGTTGACGACGAAGGCACTGTATTGGTGACGTCCCCGTTCGTCGGCACGTTCTACCGTTCACCATCGCCGGAGACGGCCTCATTCGTGGACGTAGGTTCGCGGATTTCCGTCGGGCAGACACTCTGCATCGTCGAAGCGATGAAGCTCATGAACGAAATCGAATCCGACGTTGCGGGCACGATCGTCGAAATCCTCGTCGACAACGGTGTCAGCGTCGAATTTGGTCAGAAGCTGTTCAAAGTCAAGAAGGCCTAGCCGAGAGAGCCAGAGCAAGCATGTTTCGCAAGATCCTTATTGCAAATCGCGGAGAGATCGCGATGCGCATCGTGCGTGCGTGTCGCGAGCTAGGAATCAGCACCGTCGCTGTTCACTCCGATGTAGACGCGTCGGCATTACACGTTCGTTTCGCCGACGAGGCCGTATGCATCGGCCCTGCGGCTGCGTCAAAGAGTTACCTGCATATTCCTGCGTTGATTGCCGCCGCGGAGATCACTGCCGCAGATGCCATTCATCCGGGATACGGATTTTTGTCCGAGAACTCGCGCTTCGCCAGCATCGTAAAGAAGTGTGGCCTCGGCTTCGTTGGTCCAACCCCGGAAGCGATGATGACGTGGGGCGACAAGCTTCTGGCGCGGGACGCGGCGTTGCGTTACGGCTTGCCATTGCTTCCCGGCAGTGAGGCGTTGACCGGCGTTGAGCATGCCGAGTCCGAGGCCAAGCGCGTCGGTTTTCCCGTAATCCTCAAGGCTCGGGGCGGCGGGGGTGGGCGAGGCATGCGTATCGTGCGACGCGTCGAGGAGGTGCGGCGTGCCTATGAATCAGCCACGGCCGAGGCTGCCAGTGCCTTCGGCAATTCAGAGATGTACCTGGAGCGCTTCGTTGAGTGTCCACGGCATATCGAGTTTCAACTGCTTGCGGATACGCATGGCGGGGTGTGGGTGCTCGGCGAGCGCGAATGTTCGCTGCAGCGCCGCCACCAGAAGCTGATCGAGGAAGCGCCATCACCAGCGATGACCGATGAGATCCGTATCAAGATGGCGGCCGCGATCCGCGCGGCCGTGCTTGCGACCGGCTATACGACGCTTGGCACGCTCGAATTCTTGATGGACACCGATGGGTCACTCTACTTCATGGAAATGAACACTCGAGTTCAGGTCGAGCACCCGGTAACGGAAATGGTGACGGGCGTCGATCTAGTGGTGGAACAGATCCGTGCGGCTGCGGGTGAGAAACTGACACTTCCGGACAAGGAATTGTGGAAGCCGCGTGGACACGCGATCGAGTGTCGCATCATGGCAGAGGATCCAGAGACATTCGCCCCTTGGCCAGGAACCATCACAGAGTATCATCCTCCCGGTGGTGCTGGCGTCCGCGTGGACAGCGGCGTCTATGGTGGGTGGAAAGTGCCGAGTAGCTACGATTCACTTCTAGCCAAAGTCATCGTGCATTCTCCGACTCGCGAGCAAGCGCGGCGGCGCATGCATGGCGCCCTTGACGAGTTCATCATCTCTGGGATCCGTACGAACATCCCGCTTCACAAGATCCTGCTCGAAGACGAAGAAGTTCGAGATGGGCGCATGACGACGCGGACGGTCGAGCGGATCATCGCCGAGCGCCGACTCGGACCGAGCAGACCCTAGCCGCCGTTGCCGCGCGACTTAGGCTTCGGCGCTGTTCTCGATATTGATGCTTTGCGCGGCGCGGCGCCTTTGCGGCCCACTCCTTCGGCTTGGTGGGCCGAGGGGCATGCATCGGCGATGGGGCAGGCTGCGCAAGCTGGGGCACGTGCTGTGCAGCAGCGTCGCCCGTGGAAGATCAAGGTGTGGGATAGGATGTCCCACTGTTCCGTTGGGAACAGGCGCATCAGATCGATTTCGATCGGTACGGGTTCGCTCTGCTCGGTCCAGCCCAACCGTTGAGTGAGGCGCTGGACGTGCGTATCCACCACGACCCCCTCAGGCGTGCCGAAGGCGACACCTAGCAAGACATTGGCCGTCTTGCGCCCAACTCCGGGTAGGGCGACGAGTTCAGTCAAGCTTCGAGGAACCTCGCCGTGATGCCGATCGACGAGCTGATTCGAGAGCCCCACCAGGTGTCTCGCCTTTTGGCGGTACATGCCAAGTGAGCCAATCACCTGTTCGACTTCGGCCAACTCGGCTTCTGCCATCGAGCTTGCGTCGGGCCAGCGTCGAAACAGCTCACCTACGATCCGGTTGACTGCGACATCAGTGCTCTGAGCACTCAGAACAGTGGCGACCAACAGCTGAAAGGGTCCCTGATGCTCAAGCTCGCAATGTGCATCTGGGTAGGCCGCCTGCAGCCGACGGAATACCTGCCGCGCCGCCGCGCTGGGGGATGTAGGCTTTGTACATCCCCCAGGGGCAGGTCGAGATTTCGAGCCGGCTACCATGTTTCTGCGTCGTCCCGACGGGTTGACTAGTCCTCAGTATCAGAACTGCCCGGTGGATTTCTGTCCGACGGTTCTCCCTCTGATGGAGCGCTGTCCGACGGATCGCTGTCTGGGCGATCATTCCCTGGGTGTCTTGGAAGCAAGGAAGGGGGTAGTGCGCCGCGTTCGTCCGTCGCTTCAGCCCCATCGGCCTCGGAAGCATCTGCGTCCAGGTCGTCGGTCGCGTCCCCATTGTCGGCTTCGACATCTCCAGGGATAGAGCGATCGCCGATGGCTTCGACAGCAACCACCCGTTCGTCATCTTCGACGTTCATGACGCGAACGCCCTGCGCATTGCGTCCGGTTTCGCGAATGTCGTCCACTGTCGTCCGAATGATCTGACCCCGATCTGTGATCAGCATGAGTTCGTCGCCCGACTTGACCAGAGCCAACCCGACTACCGGGCCATTGCGCTCGCTGCAGTCGATGAGGATGATTCCCTTGCCGCCGCGATGCTGCACCCGGAACTCGGAAAGTGGAGTCCGCTTGCCATAGCCGCGCTCACAAAGTGCGAGAACCTGCTCGCGCTCTGCGTCGGTGGCAGTTAGTCCGACCACCACATCGCCTTCCTCGAGCTCGATGGCCTTGACGCCACTGGTATTGCGCCCCATCGAGCGTACCTGCGCTTCGTCGAAGCGAATGCATTTGCCGCTCTTCGTAGCGATGAGCAGATCGCGGGTTCCATCGGTAACGACGGCCGTCAGAAGCTGATCGTCGTCGGCGATCTTGACGCCGATGATGCCACTCGTGCGGTAGTTCTCGTATTCGATGACGGCGGTCTTCTTGATCTGACCACCACGAGTCAAAGTGGTGATGAAGATGCTCTCACTGAATTCCTTGACGTTGGCAATTGCTGCCACACGTTCGTCGGGACCGAGCTCAATGAAATTGATGATAGCTCGCCCCTTGGCCGTACGAGTCGCTTGGGGAAGTTCATAGACCTTCTTGACCCAGACCTTGCCGCGATTGCTGAAGAAGAAGACGTAGGAGTGGGTCGAAGCGACGAAGAGCTGGTTGACGAAATCGTCGTCGCGTGCCTCCATGCCGCGGTTGCCCTTACCACCGCGTTTCTGGGCGCGATACGTCGAGTAGGGCGTGCGCTTGATGTAGCCCTCGTGCGAAATCGTGACGACCATGTCCTCTTCTTGGATCAAATCCTCGATTTGGATCTCGGCCTCGTCATCGACGATGTCGGTTCGACGCTTGTCGGCGTGCTTCTGTTTGACTTCTTGAAGCTCGCTAACGATGAGATCCATCAGGATCTTCTCGTCGGCGAGGATGGCCTTCAGGTGCGCGATTTCGTCGCAGAGGCTCGCATACTCCGTCGCGAGCTTCTCTTGCTCTAGCCCAGTGAGGCGTTGCAGGCGCATCTCGAGGATGGCCTTGGCTTGCCGATCGCTCAACAGATAATCCCCGCGCTGTCGCGCCGCTTCGAGCTCCGCCTCGGGCCGCCCGGCACGCTTGACGAAGTCTTCGAGACCTTTGAGCGGCAGGCGCATCAATCGCTCTTTTGCCGTGTCCGGATCGGGCGACTCGCGAATCGTGCGCACGACCAGATCCACCTCAGTGACGGCGATACCTAGCCCCTCGATGAGCTCGCGTTGGGCTTCGGCTTTGCCGAGCTCGTACCGGGTACGGCGACTGACGACCTCACGTCGGTGTTCGATGAAGATCTGCAGCATTTCGCGCAGATTCAGCACCTTGGGGCGGTTCTCGACGATCGCCAGGTTGATGATACCGAACGTCGTCTGTAGATCCGTCATTCGGTAGAGCTGGTTGAGGACGACCTGCGGGTGGACGTCCTTCTTCAGTTCGATGACCAGACGCATCCCATCGCGGTCGCTCTCGTCGCGAGCCTCGCGGATCCCTTCGATGCGCTTCTCGCGCATGAGCTCGCCGATCTTGGCGTGTAGGCGCGCTTTGTTGACCTGGTAGGGCAGCTCGATGACGACGATCTGCTCGCGGTCGTTGCTGCCCTGGACCTTTTCGACCACCGTGCGGGCGCGCACGACCAGGCTGCCGCGTCCGGTGCGGTAGGCCTGCCAGATCCCGTTTCTGCCGTAGATGAATCCACCTGTCGGAAAGTCCGGTCCGGGGATGATTCGGATCAGCTCCTCGACGGGGGCCTCGGGATTGTGGATCAGATGGATCGTCGCATCGATGACCTCACCGAGATTGTGCGGAGGGATGTTCGTCGCCATGCCGACGGCGATGCCGCCAGAGCCATTGACGAGCAGTTGGGGAAACCGCGTCGGAAGGACCAGCGGCTCGAGTTGGGTATCGTCGAAGTTCGGCCCGAAATCGACGGTCTCCTTCTCGATGTCGGTCAAGAGCTCCATCGTGATCTTGGCCAACTTGCATTCGGTGTAGCGGTAAGCCGCTGCGGGATCGCCATCAACGGAGCCGAAGTTGCCCTGGCCGTCGACAAGCGGATGACGCATGGAGAAGTCTTGGGCGAGTCGCACCAAGGCGTCATATACGCTGGCGTCACCATGCGGGTGGTAGTTGCCGAGGACCTGACCAACGACCGTCGCGCATTTCCTGTAGCCGCCGCCGGGAGTCAGGTTCAGATCGCGCATCGCGTACAGGATGCGGCGATGCACGGGCTTGAGGCCGTCACGGGCATTCGGAATGGCGCGCCCGATGATGACGCTCATTGCGTAGTCGAGGTAGGAGGTACGCATCTCGTCTTGAATGTTGACGGGATGCTCGTTTGGATGGCTCGTCGATTCGCTTTCCATGGACCTGTCGGCGCTTAGTGCGAGGGGCGCGCTGAACGGGGCGTACCCCAGGGGTCGCGCGATGACAATGGATCCCGCCGATTCATTGCACTGGTGCGGGGCGGCGGGCCGGTGTGGCTATTCTGCTGCGGTGCTGGGCGTGTCTGCCGCGGCGTCGCTGCGATGAATCGCGAGCCCCTGGCGACGGTTGCCTCGAGGCATCGGTGCAGCGCAGGGCTCAGAAGAAGTTGCCGATGGTGAACTCGAAGACGCTGGGTTCTTCGCCGGGCAAGGGCTTGAACGGGAAGCCCCACTCGAAGCGCAACGGTCCGAGTGGCGAGAACCAACGCAGGCCAAATCCATAGGAGGTGCGCAGCCGCTTGACGCTATCCCAACCATTCCAGCAAGGGCTGTTTTCTGGATGAATGGGGAGCGTGGCGTCGCAGTAGTTGCGCTCGAGATTCCAGGCATTGCCGGCATCCGTGAAGAGCACGCCCTTGATGCCGACGGCCTCGAGCAATGTTACCTCGAGTTCCACGTTCTGGAAGTAGCTCATGTTGCCGCCGATGATGGCGCCATTCGCCAGCGGCGTGCTGTTTGGATCGGTCGAGGAAGTCAACGGGACTCGCGGCCCAAGGGTGCGGAAGCGGAAACCACGCACGTCGAAGATGCCGCCCAGGAACGAACGAGCGAAGATTGGAACGCCCTCGGGGTTCGGACTCGTCACATGGTCGAATTCCATGTTCAGTTTGAACACGACGCCTGAGAACAACGGGTAGTAGAAGCGGCCGGTCAAATGGTGACGCAAGAACTCGTTGTGGCTACCGAAGGTGGTGGCCGCGAGTTCAGTCGAACCGCGCATGTACACACCACTCGAGGGGAAGAGGCGGTTGTCGCGCGTATCGAAGGTGAGTGCCGGACGGAAGCTGGAAGTAATGCCGTCGTTGAATAGATTGGCGAGCGGCAGCCGCTTGAAGACGCTTAGCCCCATCGCGCTGCCGAAGAATGGCGAGGCGGTGTCCGTCGTGATCCTGGTGTTTTCAGCCGTGTACGTGAGTGAGGCGTACAGCTTGGGCATGATGAGCGGGTAACCAAAGGTCAGTGCTCCACCCGTACTTTCCTGAGTGAAGTCAGTGTACATGCGCCGCTGATTGTACAGTTCGGCGCTGAGGTTGAACCGACTGTCCAAGAAATACGGTTCGAAGAGCCGCAGGTTGAACAACCGTCGGATCGTGCTCATCTGCGCCTGCAGGGCCAGGCTCTGGCCATTGCCGAAGAGGTTTGCCTGCTGGACTTGCGCGGTGGCGATGAAGCGCTCGATGCTCGAGAAGCCGGCGCCGATTTGGAACGTCCCGGTCGGACGTTCGCCGACTTCGAAGTAGACGTTCATCTTGTCGGGCGCGGAACCTTGTTCCGTCGATACGTCGACACGTTCGAAGTAGCCCAGCGCCGTAATCCGGCGCTTCGACCTCTCCAGGCCAGTCTCGCTGAACTTGTCACCTTCGGTGATTTCGATCTCACGTCGCAACACCTTGTCGCGCGTCTTGGTGTTGCCGCGGAACTCGATGCGTTCGAAATGGACCAGGGGCCCACGGTTGACTGGAATGATGACATCGACCTCGTGCTTGTCGGGATCGACGCGGGTTTCTGGGTTGGCTTCGACGCTGGCGTAGCCGGCGTCACGATAGAGGGAGCGGATCTTTTGCAGGTCTTCGAGCAGGGCTGCTCGATTGAAGTAGTCGCCGGGTTCTGCTCGCAACATCATGCGCAAATTGCGGCGCCCCTCGAGAGGCTCCACCTCTTTGCCATCCGGGGCCCGTTCGAACACGCGCAGCTGCCGGATGCGAAACCGCGGCCCCTCGTCGATGGTCAGTGCGACCTCGATCCCCGAACGGTCGGGAGTGAGCATGATGCGTGGCGTGGCGACCGAGACCTGGAGGAATCCGCGATCGTAGTAGATGGCACTCAGGATTGCGACATCGCGTTCGAAGGCATCTTGGCGAAACGGACCACCCGAGCCGAAAGAGAAGAAACCACCGTTTCCAGTGAGCATGGCGCCGCGAAGTTCGTCGTCGCTGAGTTGCGCGTTGCCAACGAAGGAGATCCGGCGAACGCTGACCTGCTTGTTCTCCTTGACGGTGAAGCGGACGCGGACCTCGTTGTTGCGTTGCGGGATGACCTGGCTCTCGACTTCGGCCAAGAAGTAGCCCTTTTCCGCGTAAAGATCGCGGATCTTCTGCACGCTCCGTCCTACCGCTGGCTGACTGAGGATCGAACTCGCTTTGGCTTCGACGGCCTCTTTGAGGTCGTCCTTGTCGATCGCTTCATTGCCGACGAACTCGACGTCCGCAATCGTTGCGCGCTCACGAACGACGAAACGCAGGGTCACCCCAATGTCGGAGCGTTCGAGTTCGACAACTACGTCGTCGAAGAAACCCGATCCCCAAAGCTCGCGTACATCCTGGGCGAGTTTCTCGGAAGTGAATGGATCGCCGCGTTTCTCCCGCAGGTACGTCAGAATGTCTTCCGCTGTCACGCGACGATTCCCGGTGACTTCGATGCCAACAATGGGGAGATCGCGTGCTGCATCTGCTTCGTTGCGCAGACTTGGAGAGACAGCGTGCGAACCATCGGCGTGGGCGGCCCCAGGGACAGGGCCCCCGGCGCCTGACTGGGCCTGGGCGCGTTCGCCTCCCGATAGGACAGCAAGGCTCAGCGCCAAGCTCCACCAATGGATGCGCCCTCGTGTCATGTGAACAAAGGCTTCGAACAATCGTCGCATCAGGAGTCCAAACGCAAGGGGCGCCATGCCAAGACGGCGAATCTGACCGCGCCTGCGTAGCCCAGAGCGAGCGCTAGCTCAAGCACAGTCCGACAATTCCCGGGCAGTCGGACCGCGGAACCAGCTGCTATTGGCTACGATCAGCGCATCGAGCCCGAATTCTGGGCGTTTGGCCGAGGCTCCAGAAAGCCTAAACATCGAGGTCATTGGCTTGCTCGGCGTGCTCGGTGACGAACCGAAACCGTGGCGCGGGATCCTTGCCCATCAGCTCGCCCATGATTCGGTCGGTTTCGAGTGGGTCTTCGATATTGACGACGAGCATCCGTCGTGTGGCCGGATTCAGTGTGGTTTCCCACAGCACTTTGGGCATCATCTCACCGAGGCCTTTGAATCGCGTGATCTCGGCTTTGGCGTTCTTGTGTTGCCCGATGATTCTGTCCTTGTCGGCGTCGTCGGCGGCCCAGTGGGTCTGTTTGCCGATGTCGATGCGATAGAGCGGTGGTACTGCGACGTACACCTTACCGTTGTCAATAAGTTCACGAAGATGTCGGTAGAAGAAGGTGAGCAACAACGTCGTGATGTGGTGCCCGTCGGAGTCGGCGTCGGCCAAGAGCACGATGCGATCGTAGCGCAGCCGCGATAGGTCGAAGGTCTTGGCAACTCCACAGCCGAGGGCAGTGACGAGATCTGCGAGTTCCTTGTTCTCGAGCACCTTGGACAGGCTCATCGCCTCGGTGTTCAGAACCTTGCCGCGCAGCGGCAGGATTGCCTGACAATCCCGATTGCGGCCTTGCTTGGCTGATCCGCCAGCTGAATCACCTTCGACGATGAATAGTTCGGTTTGGGAACGGTCGGTATTGGAGCAGTCGGCAAGCTTGCCGGGTAGGGCCGAACGCCCACTCGTGGCAGTCTTGCGCGTGATGGACGCCGAAGCCGCACGCGACGCCTCACGTGCACGGGCAGCCAGGATGAGACGCGCCACAATCTGTTCGGCGCTCGTTCGATTGGTGTTCAGCCACTGCTCCAAGGCGGGGCGAACCAAACCGTCGACGGTGGCCTGTACCTCGGGGTTGTTGAGGCGGTCCTTCGTCTGGCCTTGGAATTGCGGTTCGGAAACGAACAGGCTCAAGACGGCCACGAGCCCTTCGCGAATGTCTTCGGCGGCAACCGTGAGGCCACGCGGGCCGAGGTTGTGCGTGTCGATGTAGTTGCGCACGGCCTTGACGAGTCCCGAGCGCAGGCCATTCTCGTGGGTTCCGCCGCTTCCCGTTGGGATCCCGTTGACGTAGCTGCGCACGTGTTCGTCTGTCGCTTCGGTCCATTGCAAGGCCAACTCTATCCGGCAACCATTCTCGCGACTGACGTAGAACGGCGCATCGTGCACCTGGTGGGCACTGCGCTGGGCGAGGATGGTCTTCAAATAGTCGACGACTCCTTCCTCGTGGAAGAAGGTGGTGCGCTGGTTGTGTGCTTCATCGAAGAAGCTGGCCTTGAGTCCGCGGTGGATGAAGCTTCCGATCTCCAATCGTTCGCGAATCAGCTCGGCGGAGAAGTCGGTCTTCGGGAACACCGTAAGATCCGGGCGAAAGAACACGGTGGTGCCGTGGCCTTTGGATGGCCCGAGCTTCGCAAGCTTGCCGACGGGGTTTCCCTGCTTGAACTTCATCTGCCACTCGGCGCCGTCGCGTCTCACGGTGACGATGAGTTCGGACGAGAGCGCATTGACCACCGACGCACCCACACCATGCAGACCGCCGGAGGTCTTGTAGTTGGCGTCATCGAATTTGCCGCCGGCGTGTAGCGTGCAAAAGATGATTTCTAGCGCACTCTTCTTGTGTTTCGGGTGGATATCGACGGGCATCCCTCGGCCATCGTCCGAGATAGTAATCGAACTGCCGTCTTGGTGCAGGGTGACCGATACGCTTGAGGCATGGCCGTTCATGGCCTCGTCGATGGAGTTGTCCAACACTTCCCACACGAGATGGTGTAGGCCCGCGGAGCCGACCCCGCCGATGTACATGCCGGGGCGCTTGCGGACCGGCTCCAGCCCCTCGAGTACCGTGATGTCCTTGGCCGTATAGTTCGTCATGGCAATGGCTCGGTTGGGGTCAGTTTTCGGGTAAGGTCGGGGCTTCGACCGCAGGTAGTACCATGTCGACGAATTGTCCGCGTTTTATGATGTCGCGGCCCTTGCCGCCGCGCGCCACGATTTCGTGTTTGGATGGCGAGATCTTCTGTTCCCCGCCCAGGGAGGTGCGCAGGACAAGCGCGTCGTCCGACGTGTAGGCCACAGCGAAGCCAATGACGCGGTCCTCGTCGTCGAGCTTGATGAGTGAGACACCTTTGCCAGCACCGCTGAGGTAACTCACCTCATTGGCGTGGCAGAGCAGACCCTTCTTCTCGTGACTGGCAACGATCAGGGTTTCCTTGCCGCGGATCAGGTGGACGCCGATGACGGTGGCGCCCTCCGCGAGTTTGGTAAAGCGGCGACCCGCGCGGGTGCTCGGGTCGATGAAGCCGGACAGCCCGAACGCCACAGCATTTCCATCGCTAGTGGCACCAACCGCGTAGCGCTTCGGGAGTTTGCCCTCTCGCTCGGCGATGCTACCGGTAACGCGCGGATCCATCGAGTAGGCTGCAACAATCGCTTCGCCGTCCTTCAGCTTGAAGAGCTTCTGGACCGGCTCGCCGTAGCCGGTGGTTGCGGGGACGTCGATGATCCGGCAGGTGTAGGCGGTTCCGAGGCTCGAGAAGAACACGACCGTCGCTTTGGTCGACCCGGCAACGCAAGCCAGGACCTGGTCGCCTTCGCGCAGCCGAGTCGAGGCAGGGTCCTTGATCTCTCGTTGGCGTTTGATCCAACCATCGCGGGTCAGAAGCACGTGATTGTCTTCGGCGACGATCAGATCTTCGGCCGAGATTTCACGTTCGTTCTCCAGGCTAGCGATGAGCGTGCGGCGCTTGTCGCCCTTGCCCAGCGTTTGGTTGATCTCCTCGAGTTCGGTACGCACGATCCCCCAGCGACCCTTGTGATCGCGTTCGTCGAGAAGCCGGCGGATTTCCTTCGTGCGCTTGCGCTTCTCGGCCAATTCTTTCTGGATGACGAGGATCTCGAGACGGGCGAGGCGATACAGCTTCAATTCCAAGATGGCGTCGGTTTGCTCGGCATCGAGTTGGAACCGCGCCATTATTTTTTGGGCGGCATCCTGTTTGCCATCGCTCTTGCGGATGATCACAAGGATCTGATCCAGGGCGTCGAAGACGGTGGCGAAGCCCTCGAGGATATGGATGCGTCGCGCCAGCTGTCCGAGCTCGTGCTCCAAACGTCGCGTGACGACATCGAGCCGGAAGTGCAGAAAATGCCAAAGGATAGAATGCAGGTCCAGTCGTTCGGGACGGCCGACCTCGGGATTTTCGGTTGGTACGAGACAAGTCAAGTTGACGCTGAAGTTGTTCTGCAAGGGCGTGTTCTTGAACAGATACGCCATCAGCAATTCGTTGTCGGCATCGCGCTTGACCGTCAACTCGACCCGTACGTCGTCCGTCGAGACGTCGCGCACGTCCACCAGGTATGGCATGGCACGGCCGGTGATGAGCTCACCGATGCGCTCGACGAGCGTGGCCTTGTTGACGTTGTAGGGGATACTCGTGATGAACAGCGTCCGACCGGCCTTGGTTTCTGAACCGAGCTCCCAGGTTCCTCGAACCTTGATCGTGCCCTGGCCGGTCTCGTAGATCTGTTTGAGTTCCTCGACGGTCGAGATGATTTGCCCGCCGGTTGGGAAATCGGGTCCTTTGATCGTGCGGCACAGCTCACGGTTGCTCAGCTGGCGCTCCTCGACCAAAGCGTCGAGCAAACGCAGTGCCGCAGTGCACACTTCGTCGAGATTGTGTGGCGGAATGCTGGTTGCCATGCCGACGGCAATGCCGGCGGCGCCGTTGACCAGCAGGTGCGGATACCGCGCCGGCAAGACCACAGGCTCCTCACGCGTACCGTCGTAGTTGGGACGAAACGGAACCGTGTCTTGTTCGAGCTCCTGGAGCAGTGGGGGCGATGCCGGCGAGAGTCGGCATTCCGTGTAGCGCATTGCCGCGGCGGGATCGCCATCGAGCGACCCGAAGTTGCCCGAGCCTTCGACCAGCGGGACACGCATCGAGAATGGCTGCGCCACCCGAACCAGTGCGTCGTAGATCGATGAGTCGCCGTGAGGATGGTAGTTGCCCATCACGTCGCCGACGACCTTGGCGCATTTGCGATGCTTGGCGTCCGGCCCAAGATGCTGCTGCCACATCGTATACAGGATGCGTCGCTGGACCGGCTTCATGCCGTCGCGCACGTCGGGGAGGGCGCGCGCGGTGATGACGCTCAAGGCGTAGTTCAGGTAGCGAACCTTGGTGACTTCGTGCAGTGCCGCGGGCTCCGCCGGACGCGTCTTTGCGAACAGATCGAGGGTTCGCGAATCGCTACCCTTCTTGTGAGCCTTGGGGCTTGGTGGCAGAGGGGGCTTCTGACGTGGTGCCAAAGGGACCGCTCCTATTCGGCGTTTTTAAAGCCGTGGGGTCGATTGGCTAGGAGCCTTTGGGCGAGAAGTCAACTACAGCCTGTCGGAAATGGCGCTAAGACCGAGCCATGCGTCGCTCATCGCCACGCGCGTTTAGGGTAGCTGCACAATTGGCCGGCGCCGTTTTGTGCATCGTGGCCTGCTCGCGTGCCAAGAAGGCCGGTCGTGCGGCAAGGGCGTCGAATAGTTGCGAGCAACTCTGTCGACTGGTTGTCCGATCTTCGGAAAGTGGTCCATCTGGGCAATGTCACCGAGGCTGCCTTGCCCAGGTCTTCGCCGCTGGCCCGGCATGCGAAGACAGTCTGATAAACTGGATGGACTGCGAGAACGCCCGCGGCGTCGAGGAGCCCAGCAAGGCTCCTGACTTGGCGGTTTCTGGGCGTGCGACACCATACTGCAGCCGTGAGCTGAGAGCCGTCACTGACTGCAACAAGGACTGTCAATCCGCGGGAATTCTCCAGACGGGAGAACAACAGATTGTCGACTCGGGTTCTACCCGGCGCGTGCTGTACGAAGTCAAATATCACGGCTGTTCCACCTGCTCGGTCGATAAGGGCGCTGCCGCTCGGGCGCCCTGCAGCTCGCCTAAGGTGTGCGCGTCGGATTGCTACGGCTGTCGTTCGGGGCAAAGCTCTGTTAGCCTGCGCGCTTGCGTCGAAGGGCGATGTGCCGAGCGAAGCGAGCTTGACCACCTGCTTCACCGGCTCGAAGTGCTCGGGCCCTGTGGGAGCTAGGCTGGGGTAGAGTGCAGGCTTCTTTCTTGCCGGCGCGTCGTGGGCCACGTCCCCTTCGGGTACTGACGAAGCTGAGCGATTGAATGCGGCGCTGGGTGCGAAGTGGACTACCGGTAGTCGTCGACCTCGATGCCGTAGCGCTGCATCCAGCGGTGGACTTGCATGCGCGCCTTGCCCAGTTCGCGTCCAACGGCGGCGACGTTGCCGCGATGGCGGTCGAGCATGGCTCTGAGCTCGGCATCGCTTGGGATCCCGCGCGGTGGCGAGCGTGCTGCGAGCGGGGAAAGACTGTCGCTGGTCGATGTAGGGTCGAAATGGGTCGCGGCACGTCCGTAGTCCTGAATGGCTTCGCGCACCGCATCGGGTAGCAGGAGATCCGAGACAACTTCGGTCTCGGCCAAAGCGCAACAACGCTTAATGCAAGCCTCGAGTTCTCGGACGTTGTACGGCCAATCGTAGTGCAGCAGGCCGAGCATGAACCCATAGGACAAGGTGAGCCGGGATTGCTGGTAGCGTTCGAGGAATGTGCGTGAAAGCAGGAACAGATCCTCTTTTCTGTCCCGCAGCGGGGGCAGGCGAAGCGGATACTCGTTCAGTCGCGCAAAGAGATCCTCTCGGAACTTTCCAGCTTGAATCAGACGGGTCAGATCGCGATGGGTCGCGCAGACGATGCGCACGTCAACCTGTTCAGCAGCCGTTGCACCCAGCGGGAACACCTCGCGCGATTGCAGGACACGCAGCAGCTTCGCCTGGGCTTCCACCGGCATGTCGCCGATCTCGTCGAGCAACAGCGTGCCGCCGTCGGCCAAACGAATGATGCCCGGCTTGTCCCGATCGGCTCCCGAGAACGCGCCCTTACGGTAGCCGAAGAGTTCGCTTTCGAGCAAGGTGGCCGGGATAGCCGCACAATTGATGGCTTGGAATTGCCCGCGCCGCCCACT
Source organism: uncultured Polyangiaceae bacterium (assembly GCA_964454965.1). Lineage (GTDB taxonomy): Bacteria > Myxococcota_A > Polyangia > Polyangiales > Polyangiaceae > FEN-1139. The sequence continues at coordinate 272,451 of CAYVXY010000013.1, forward strand.
CTTGCGGTGCAGCTCTCGAGCGGCGACTTCCTTGCCCGTGCCACTCTCTCCGAGCAGCATCACGCTCAGTGGTGAGCTAGCGATTTTCTCGATCTCCGCGGCAATGCCATCCATTTGGAGGCCGCCGACCAGGTCGGTTGCCGCCACCCGACGGCGTGCGCCCGTGACCATCTTACCATGGATGCGGTACGTGGCACCGAGTCTGGCTCCCGAATCGACGTACTTGAGCAGCGCGTCACCGATCCGGACTTCAGCGTTGGTTTCGAGTACTGTCGAGCGCACTGGGTGCCCATCGACCAAGATGCCGTTGCGGCTGTCGAGATCGCGAATCACCCAGCGTCCGGCGTCCCAGGTGACTTCGGCGTGGATCCTGGAAACCGCTTGTACCGGCAGAAACAAGTCGGCACCTGGGTCGCGCCCGATGACCGCTTTGGGCGACTCGAACAGCCACCCACCGGGCAGTTCTGCATGTTCGCTGGCATAGAGAAGCAGCAGCCCTGCATCGGCGTTGGCCCCGGGGGCCGAGGGATCCTCGAGGATCCCGATTTGCTGCATGGCTCCAGTCGTGCGATCGGTCATGGTGGTGGCCCGCCCATTCCGGCGGCTAGGCCCGACTATACAGGCAAATGTCGCAGTTGGCTCGACCTCGCGGGGGCTCCGACGCTCAATTCCTGGACGGGGCACCCTATTCGGCCTTGCTACAGCGGGGCCATTGGGGTTCCGCCCCGGGGTTCCTGCGGCGCCCCAGCCGGGTGAGCCGATTGACCGTTTCTTGACCGCTTTAGGGCACCGCTGCGGCTATCCTCATCGAACGATGACCCACACGATCCGTGTTGCCGCGATTCAACTGAGCAGCGGCGACGATCTGGTTCAGAACCTAAAGAGCGTCGAGCTCTGGGTGGCGCAAGCCAAATCGGCCGGGGCACAGTTGGCGGTGCTGCCCGAGAACTTCGCATTCTTTGGTGCAGAAACGCGTCGACGCGAGCTGGCGGAACGGCTTGGTGACGACGCTGCGCCGATCCAATCAACGCTCCGCCGAATCGCCAGGGAGCACGCCATTGCCCTGGTTGCCGGCGGCTGGCCCGAGCGCAGCAATGATCCACAACGGCCATATAATGCGCTCACCGCCTACGACGCATCGGGGATGTTGATCGGGAATTACCGCAAGCTGCATCTGTTCGACGTGGAGCTTGCCGAGGGGATTGCCTACCGAGAATCCGAAAGCACGTTGGCTGGCGATGACGTGGTGGTAGCCCAATTGCTGGGTGCGACGCTGGGGCTCAGTATCTGCTATGATTTGCGCTTTCCGGAACTCTACCGCCGCTTGGTCGACCTGGGCGCCCAGGTGCTGTGCATTCCCTCGGCATTCACCGCAGAAACGGGGCGAGATCATTGGCACCTGCTCAATCGTGCACGCGCCGTCGAATCGCAGTCTTGGGTCATTGCCGCCAACCAGTGGGGCAGGCACGGCAAGAATCGCCAGACCTACGGCCATTCTCTCATCGTCGACCCTTGGGGAACGGTAGTTGCCGATGCGATGGATCGGCCTGGGTTCATCGTGGCGGACGTCGATCTGGATTGGCTCGCGGACGTTCGCGAGCGTTTGCCTGTGCTTCGCCATCGGCGGCTCAAGTAGCTGTCGGCGCTCAGGCGTCAGCAACTAGCTTGAATTCTGAATTGCAGACTGCCCGTGAAGGCATAGAGAATTGCCGGGCCAAGTTCGGCAAAGAATAACGCGTCACAAGGCTAGAGATGCCGCTTGGCGATCTCGGTCCAGGTGCCTGACGGCTCGAGGGCAATGTAGTTGCGCCAGAAGGCATTGGCGCGACCAACTTCACCAATTTGCTCGAGCGCCATGGCTAGGTTGAAATAGGCGTCGGCGAACTTCGGATCAGAAGCGAGGGCCCCCTCGAACAGGGGAACGGCAGCTTCGGGCAATCCGCGTTCGAGCATGACGTAGCCAAGATTGTACTGGGCCTCGGGTTGGTTGGCATCGACATCGAGAGCCTTGCGATACAGGACCTCGGCGCCTTCCGGATCGTTGCTTCGAAAACGGATGTTACCCAAGTTGGTGTAGGCAATGGCTAGCCACGGATCCAGTTGGACGGCACGTTCGTAGAGTGAAGCTGCCTCTCCGAGCGTCGCCGGATCTTCATCGAGTTGGCTGGCGCGCAGGTAGAGTTCATAGGCCGTTTTTGCCCGCTCGCGACCGGCAGTGGGGCGAAGCACGCGCACCACGTCGTCACGTAAGGTCTTGACGTCGAAGTCCATCACCATCTGCCCGGTGAGTGGCTCGTAGGTAGCGCCGTCTTGGCCGCGCACGATAACCTTGCGACCATCGGAGACGACACGCAGTTCTGCCAGTGGACGGGTCACTCGGGGCAACGAGGTCTTAAGCAGTTCGATGGCTCGCGTGACATCGCGAAGACGCACCCGTTTGTCGAGCAGCGTTTGGGCTGCCCGCAAAGCGATGAGGTCTTGGAACGTGTAGGCCCTGTGACCGCGTTTGCGCGCAGATGGGGAGACCACCCCCGCGCGGTCGAGCGAGCGCAGCCGTGCAGTGGACAAGCCGAGCAGTCGAGAGATTTCTGCTCGAGTGAAGAGATCCGTAAGCGGTTCTTTGCGGTTCGAAGAGGCATCCGAAGCCACATTCGCTTCTGGCGATTGTGGTCGGACACGTCCTCCTCCGGGACCGAAGGCTACATGGATCACATTTTCGTGACGACGGTTGCTGCGCCGCATACTGTCTGGTCTAAACGCTATTCGATCGAGTGGCCCCTGACCGAAGTCGAAACCATGACTTTGGCATTGCCACTGTCAAGGGGACACGCGAAATCTGTCTGCCTTCTGCATCGATATCCGCGGGTTGCGCGCATGGGAACTTATCCACATGCTGCCTTCGAACGCTTGGCGTCACGAACGACTGGTGCGCCGACGTTCACTATTGACCTTTCATGATGGTTTCATTTCCCATTGACAAGGACGGTTGAAGACGTTCAACGGGGGAAGGGATATTTGTTATCACGTTGCGTTCGTGACGTCGGTAGTACGAGCAAACAGTGGTCGTCATGCGCGCGCCGTGCTGTGCCGACTTGTCGTGTTGCGACAAGAGCTCTGTCGTTGACACGTTGCTCGAGACGAGCGCTCGTTGGAACATGGGAGGTTCGTCTAGCGCTTCCGGTGTCGACCAAGATTGGAGGCGAGTGCTCGGCACTCGTTTTCGGTGAGGACACGAGCTTCCACGTCGACTGTGATACGCACGCCACGCGACTCCTCTGCGATGATGAGTTCGGCGCGAACCGAATCGATGTCTGTCTTGGCGCGGAGTTGTGCTTCTAGACACGCTATGCGGATGGCGCGGATCCGCGCGTGCGGATCGACATTGAGTAGCTGGGTGAGCAGTGAGCGTTCCGCGTCGAGGTAGCCGCCGCCGTGGGACTGGTCCTTGAGCAGGATGCTCGTCGAACCGTAGTAGACTTGCTCCTGTTCCTCATCGCGAACGGCACCCTCGCTGATGACGTCTGCCCTTTCGAACAGTTCACGCCACCGGTAGTCCGTGCACCGAACCAACGGCCGCATGCGCTGCTCGCCGAGCGGCACTTGCCTTGATTTGGCAATGGAGGGTCCGACGCGCTTCACGGTGGTGAGCGGATGGTAGGTCGAACCATGGTCATGAGGGAAATTTGCTACGTTGCCGACGAACTTGACCACGATGCGACGGATTGGTGACGATTATGTCGAGGAGACGTCCTGCTTCATGTCGAGCTTACCCAGACCAAATGCATCGGCCATTCGCTTACCGACCCACTTGCATAAGTACATCACGAGGAACTCAGAATACCTCGTGCGGGGCGGGGTTTGCGTCGAGGTTCGAGAACGCCACTCGTCGGAGCTGCGCGACGGACATGCGGCGGTCGAGCAGTCTGTCATTGCTCGCGTCCGATGGCGTCGCGATGGGGGGCACGACGTTCTGGTCGGTGGAATGCCCGAGGTTGGCGATTCGCTGCTCTTGGGCGCGCCAGAGCACGAGATCTTGACGAGTGCCGTTCGCCGCATCGAGGCGTCTGTGATTGACGTTGGATGACGTTCAGACAGAGCGGCTTTTAGGTCTAGAAGTTCGACCCGTGGGGACACAGACTCTAGCGGCCCACGAGTCAGTTGGCTCGCAGCTGCGCCCCTTGGAGCGAGCCCAAGTGGAAATCCTCCGCGAAGTCGCACAGAAGCGACACTCGTAATTCGCAGGAGGTGCGTAGCGTCCTACGCTCATCGCGCACGCTTACAGCACCAATTCATCGATAAATGCCCCATGAACGCGCAGATGTCGCGAGGCACGGATCTTGAAAGCGCAGGTCTTGCGGGATTCACCGCCCTCACCACCCAGCAGACAACGATGCAGACCCAAACCAAGGTTTCCGATCAGAAGGCGGTTTCGATTTTTGCTAAGAGTATCTACCGTGATCTCAAAGCCGGCGGGTATTCCGGCGAGGACGTCATGCATCTTGCCGGCGAATTGCTCTCGCTGCTGACACGTGACGTTCAGAGCGAAGGGGCTCGGCCGGCCATTGGATAGTCTCACCTCTGGTCGACATCCAGAGAGTTTGTTCGACTCGAGCCCTTCGCACCAATCTGCGGGCAGAATGCGTCACAGGAAAAAAGGCTGACGATGTCCGTTGACGATGCCTCGTAGGTCGGGAATTCTATGATGGCACCGCGAATTGACGCGATGGCGCCGATGCAGCCCAACAAGCCCTCATTTACGATTGTCGTCAGCGAAAAGGGTGGCGCGGAGCGGCGTGAGACCTTCTCGACCTTTGAGCTCGGGATTGGCCGTGTACAGGGCAACGACCTTACCCTCGTCAAGGGAAACGTGTCGAAACAACACGCACGCATTTCCTATCGGGACGGGGTGTTCACTGTTGCCGACCTGAACAGCACGAATGGCACGTACGTAAACCGACGTAAGATCTCGGAACCGACGAAGATTAGCGAGGGCGATCGCGTCTACGTTGGTGATTTCATCCTGAGAGTTGAGTCGGTTGAGCATCCGGCGGCTGGCGGTGGGCTGGCGGGGCACTCTGAGTCACCGGAGGATCGTTCGGACTCGAAGTCAGTGTCTGACTCCACGACCACCAAGGGGAAGCTGCCGGCGGAGATTCAGTCTCCGCGTGGCGCAAGCTACCCCGATGTACCTGGGGCACCGAAGGTGCCAAGTCCCGGGACTTCAGTCGCGTCCTGGTCCGACAATTCGTCGGGTCGAATTTCCTTCAGCAGTGAAGACATTCAGGCTGCGGCTCGCGCGTCGGTTAGCGACCCGGCTGCCCCCGCAGCATCGGCTTTGACCTTGGCTCCTGGAGAGCGCGATGCCAACAGCATGCTGGCGTTGCTTGTCGAAGCAGTCGTCGAGGTCCTTGGGGAACGCTGGGTTGGCGGGGCCACCGACCACGAACAGCACAGTTCGGTGGATCGAGTCATCGAGGATCAACTCCAGCGATTGATTCAGGGCGGCAACCTATCGCCTACGATGCAAGTCGAACGGTTACGTGTTCTGGCTCGAACGGAGGTGTTGGGACTGGGTGCCCTCGGCAAATTGATCGAGGATCCTACGGTTACCGAAATCCTCGTTCCGCGCTTTGACCAGATCTTGGTGCGACGCAACGGCAACATGGAAAACATCGACCAAGGCATCTCCTCGCGTCGATCGTTGAGGCGCATCATTCTGCGGCTGTGCATCAAGTCGGGGCGGCCTGCCCATTCCGATGAGACAATGATCGAGCGGTCCTTGCCCAATGGCGGCTTACTCTGGGCGGTCTTTCCCCCGCTGGCAATGGGGCAGCCGTCGTTGGTCCTGCGCAAGCCCAGGGAAAATCTGACGACACTGCAGGGGTTGGTGCGCGCTGGCGTTGTTTCGCGGGCGATGTCCGTATTCTTGCAGCAGGCAGTGTCGGCGCGTTCGCGGATCCTCATCGTGGGGCCGCGCGATGCCGACATAGGCGCAGTGGCGGGCGCACTGCTGTCGAGCATCACCGAGGGGACCGCCGCTCTGCTCGAGGGAATGTTGGACCTTGGTGCCGCGGGCCTACAGGTTCCAGTATTCCGTTGGTCATTGGTGTCGGCCACGGACGTTCGAAGGTTGGTTGGGGCGGCTGCTAGAGTCTCTACGCAGCAATTCGGAGTGAGTCTCGACGATGCAAGGGTCACCTCCGCCGTCGTGGATGTGCTCGGCGCTTCCGGCGTGGGGGTCGTCGCCGTGCGCGAAGCGCGAACTAGCGAGCACGCTTTGTCTCAGATGGTTGCGGAGCTGATGACGTCACATCCGGGCATTTCCGTCGACGTTGCGAGGCGACTGGTCGCAGGCTCGTTCGACCTCGTGCTCGAAGTGGTGCGCTATCGCGATGGGAGGCAGCGGCTCATTCGTCTCGGCGAGATCGGTCGGGTCACTGCTGACGAGATCGAGCTCGATGACGTGTTTACCTTCGTCACGTCGGGTGGTACTGCGGGCGAATTGGTTGAAGGGACCTTCCGCAGCAGCGGCACGGTTCCTCGCGTCGTCGAGGAGCTCATCGCTCGCGGTGCCCAATTCGACACGAACGTGTTCGCGCGGCCAGCCTCGCGCTAGTCGTCGCTCAAGTGGCGTGGGGTGACCGTTGACGGTCGGACAATTTCTTGCCCATTCTTCGCCGCTGCAGGGGACCCACCTTGTCAATCATGAGAACTCCGTTGAGATGATCGTTCTCGTGTTGAATAGCGACCGCGAGTAGGCCTGTGGCATCGAGCTCGAACGCCTTTCCATCTACGCCCAATGCACGGACCCGCACCCGCTCGGCGCGTTTGACGTTTTCATGCACGCCGGGGAAGGAGAGGCAGCCTTCCTTCCAACTCTGCGTCCCGGTTGTATCGATGAGCTCGGGGTTGATGTAGGCGGCAAATTGGGCAGGCTCGTTCTCGTCTGCGATATCGATGACGAAAACTCGCAACGACACACCGAGTTGCGGTGCGGCCAGCCCGACACCGGGAGCGGCATACATGGTTTCGGCCATGTCTTCGATGAGGCGTCGGATTTCGTCGTCGACGCGTTCGACAGGTTCAGCCACCGTCCTAAGGCGCGCGTCGGGATACTCGAGGATGGGGCGAATGGCCATGACAGCAATTGTTTAACACTCGGTCGCGATCCCGGCAATCGCGGCAGGCATTGCGTCTCGGGCGGAACCTCGGGGCGGAGCTATGTGCGCACCGTGCGCTTCGGGTAGACGAGCGAGCCTGACACGTAGGCGTCGGCCCCACAGAGCTCCCAGCGCGGCTTATCGATACGCGGTGCATCCGTCGGGCTTTCGGGTCCTGCCCAGTCCACGGCGCCAGGACGCCCGCGAGGGCCAAGCAACACCGGCGCCACGAATACGTGCATGGCATCCACGAGGCCTGCGGCCAAGAGGCTACCGGCCAATTCGGCACCCCCTTCGCAGAGCACGCTTACCACTTCCCGCGCCGCAAGTTCCGCCAGGGCGACCTGCATGTCGCAGCGGCCTTCGGCCGTGCCAGGGACGCGAATGAGACTGATTCCCGTCGCTTCTATGGCCTCACCAACAGCCCTCGATGCTTCATGCGTTGCAATGATGCAGGTGGGAACTTCGCGTGCCGTTGTCACCAGCTGGCTATTCATCGGAATGCGTAGCTTGCTGTCGACGACGATGCGAATCGGATTGCGTCCGGGTACGTCGCGCACCGTCAGTCGCGGATCATCGGCATGAACGGTGTTGATTCCCACCATGACGGCATCGTGGCCGACGCGTAACTCATGCACCCTGGCGCGTGATTCCGGACAAGTTATCCATTTCGAGGCACCGGTACGTGTCGCGATGCGCCCGTCGAGGGAAACGGCGAGTTTGAGTGAAAGATAGCTGCGTTGTTGGGTAATGTACTTCGCCCACGGTTGGATGAGCGCACGGCATTCCGACTCGAGGCAACCAACGGTCACTTCGACGTCGGCGGCTTCCAGTCGCTCGATTCCTCTGCCCACGACACTGGGGTTGGGATCTCGGCAGCCGATGACGACACGTTTGATGGATGCAGCAAGGATCCGATCGAGACAGGGGGGGGTACGTCCCTGGTGATTGCACGGCTCGAGTGTGACGTAAAGCGTTGCTCCGTTGGCCTTTTCGCCTGCAGCTTGGAGGGCAGTGACCTCAGCGTGGTCGAGTCCTACCGCTTCGTGGTAGCCCTCGCCGACGATGTCTTCTCCCTGTGCGACGACGCAACCGACATGCGGGTTGGGCGAAGGATCACCGAGCCGTGCCATATCGAGCGCGCGGTTCATCATCTTGGCGTCGATGTCGGGCATGGGTTACTCGGGGTTTCTTGAGCGGACCAGGTTGCTCATTTCGTCCATGAACTCGTCGATATCGCGGAACGACCGGTAGACACTAGCAAATCTGACGTACGCCACGCCATCGAGCGCTTTGAGCCGCTTCATGACGCGTTGTCCGATCTCGTGACTGGGGATTTCCTTCTCACCGCTCTCGCTGAGTTCCCGCTCGAGGGCAGCGGCTTCCCCTTCGAGAGTATCCATGGAAATCAGACGTTTGTTGCACGCCAGTTGCATCCCATGGAGCACCTTCTGACGATCAAACGGTTCACGATGACCATTCTTTTTCACTACGATTGGAATGCTATGCTCGACACGCTCGTAGGTCGTGAAGCGCTTGTGGCAACCATCGCATTCGCGCCGACGCCAGGTGACCGTGCCGGTCGCCACCAAACGAGAGTCGACAACACGACTATCCAATTGGCGACAATAAGGGCACTCCATCGTTCGACTCCCCGGAGACGCAGGCCAACGAGCCTGTCTCGGCGGAACGAAATCTATCCCTCGAACGCCGAGAATACCAGCGTTGCGTTGGTGCCGCCGAACCCGAATGAGTTTGACACCACATGTCGGAGTTTGCGTTCCCTGGCAACCAGCGGCACGCAGTCGATGACCACCTGGGGATCCTGGTCCTCGAGGTTGATAGTCGGCGGAACTACACCGGTTTCCATGGCCTTGAGGCAAACGGCGGCTTCCACGGCACCGGCCGCACCCAAGAGATGACCCATCATCGACTTGGTGGAGCTCACCCACAGCCGCCTGTCGATGGCATTGCTTCCGAATACCTTGCAGATAGCCTTCGCTTCCTCGATGTCTCCCGTCGGGGTCGAGGTGCCATGTGCGTTGACGTAGTCGACCACGCTGGGGTCGAGTTTGGCATCACGCAGGGCCAACTCCATGGCTCGAACGGCACCCACTCCGTCCGGGACGGGCTTGGTGATGTGATAGGCGTCGCAGGACGCGCCATAGCCGACGATCTCGCCAAAGATCTTGGCGCCACGCTGCTTGGCGTGGCTGAGCGACTCGAGGATGAGGGTGGCTGAGCCTTCACCGCACACGAACCCATCGCGACCTTTGTCCCAGGGACGACTGGCGCGTTCAGGCTCGCCGTTGCGACGACTGAGCGCGAACATTGCGCCGAACCCGGCAATTGCTACGCCAGAAATGGTCGCTTCGGCGCCGCCCGCCACCATCACTGGGGCTCGACCTGATTGGATCAGGTGAAATGCTTCACCGATGGCGTGAGAGCTCGAGGCGCAAGCGCTCGTGTGGCAGAAACTAGGACCACGCAGGCCCCACTTGATTGAAACTTGACCGGCGGCCATGTTCGCAATCAAGGATGGAATGAAGTAGGGGCTGACTCGCTTCGGCCCTTTTGTGTGCAGCGTCATGGTGCAATCCTCGAGGTTCTCGAGGCCACCGAGGCCCACACCGATGTAGACGCCGATCTGGTCTTTCAACTCTTCAGTAAGCTCTAGACCAGACTGTTCGAACGCCATGGCGGTCGAAGCAAGAGCAAACGGAATGAAGCGCGCCACCTCCTTGAGCTTCTTTTTCTCCATATACGCGGTCGGCTCGAATCCTTTGACTTCGGCCGCGATTCGCGTTGGATACTCGTCAGTCGTCTGGAAAAGCGTGATCGGACCCACGCCACTCTTTCCGTTGACCAACGCCTGATAGCTCACATCGGTACCCACCCCGACGGGGGTGACCATTCCAATTCCGGTAACGACGACGCGCTCCATATTCGTCCTTCTCGCTAGAACCCTACCGACTCAGCCGCCGGAGTGCTTGGTGATGTAGTCGACAGCATCCGTTACGGTCTTGATCTTCTCAGTGTCTTCGTCGGGGATGTCCATCTCGAACGCTTCCTCGAACGCCAGGACGAGCTCGACTAGGCCGAGCGAGTCGGCACCGAGATCGTCGATGAACGAAGACTCGGGCTTGATGTCCGCCTCGTCGACATCTAGCTGCTCCTTGATGATCTTCTTGACTTCGGCTTCGATGTTGCGCCCTTCCGCCATGGTTCCTCCGAGGGGACTCCGACGAGGAGTGCCCCGACTTTTGTTGCCTCCGTGTAGAAGGCGTTGAGAGATTGCTAACGTTGCAGGGGGGTAGTGTTGTCTCGCCACTCGACTTGCGTCGTTTCGACGCAGGTTCACGCGGTTGCGAAGCAAGCCATGTTGCTCTTCTGCATCTGCGACGATGTTTGGAGCGTCACGACGGGGCCGTACTTAGCACGGTTTTCGCCACGTCCAGGGGGGAAATCGCTTTCCGTTACTGCGAAGTAGCGGGAATTGCTCTGCGAAATTAGCTTCGCGCCTGCTCCTTGTTGCGACTAGGCTAGAAATGCCGCGACTTTTTCGATGGCATCCCGGGAATTGACGCTGAGCGTCGCGATCCGCTTGTCAATTCGCTTGACCAGGCCAGCAAGGACATTGCCCGGTCCAATCTCGAGGGCGCGGACCACTCCAGCTTCGGCCATGTGTCTGACGCTCTGCTCCCACAGCACCGTGCCGTCGACCTGGCGATAGAGCAGTGATGGGATCTGGGCGGCGTCTTGATTCGGCTGGGCATTGACATTGGCCACGACTGGCACCCGCGGAGGGGCAAACGCCACGTTCTTCATCGCCTCGTCGAGGGCTCTTGCCGCGGGCGCCATCAGCGCACAGTGGAATGGTGCACTGACTTTCAAAGGAATCGCCTTCTGCCCAGCTTGGGAAGCGGCTTCCTTGGCTCGCTCAACGGCAGCGGCGTGGCCGGCGATGACGATTTGGCCGGGCGCGTTGAAATTCGCAGGCGATACGATCTCGCCATTCGAGGCCTTGCTGCAGATCTCCGCGATCTGCTCCTGTGTCGCACCCATGATGGCTGCCATTGCGCCTACGCCAGCAGGTACGGCTTGCTGCATCGCCCTTCCGCGCAGATTGACCAGTTTCACGGCGTCCTCGAGGGTGATTGCCCCCGCCGCAACCAAGGCGCTGTATTCGCCCAAGGAATGGCCAGCCATGAACGCAGGCTCGGGCAGTTCGGGGAAGGCCTCACGAAGAGCCTCGAGGGTAGCGATGCTCGTCGTGAGGATTGCCGGCTGCGTGTTCGCTGTCAGCATCAGTTCGCTGTCTGGACCTTCGAAACACAGCGTAGTGAGCTTCCAGCCGAGCGCGGCGTCGGCGCGGTCGAATATCTCGCGCGCACGCGGTGAGCTGTCGTACAGGGCTTTGCCCATTCCAACGGTTTGCGCGCCTTGCCCAGGGAATAGCCATGCCAGCTTCACGTTCCTGCTCCTTGATTCGGCACTGGGCCGAATGTTTTTTGTGTCTACATGCGGGCGAGGGCACTCGCCCAAGAGATGCCAGCACCGAGGGCAGACATGAGCACGACGTGTCCCGGTTGGATTCGCCCGTCACGAACCGCCTCGTCGAGCGCAATTGGAATTGAGGCGCTCGAGGTGTTGCCGCGATTCTCGATGTTGATGATGACGCGCTCGTAGGGCACGCCCAGCCGCGCGGCGACCTGATTGATGATGCGAAGGTTAGCTTGGTGCGGTACCACCCAGTCAATCTGCTGGGGCTCAAGCGCCGCATCTTTCATGGCGGATAGGGACGCCGACGTAAGCTTTTTGACCGCAATCTTGAAGATGTCTTGGCCAGCCATGAACACCTTGTTACGGTGTTGCTCGATGGCCTCTGCGGTGATGGGTTCTTTGCTGCCGCCAGCAGGGATGCACAGCGAATCCGTCAGGGCCGAATCCGTGTAGATACGCGTCGACAGCAGGAGCCCCTTGGCGTCGTCGTCCGTGCGTGACAAGACGATGGCACCCGCGCCGTCACCAAACAACACGCAGGTATTGCGGTCTGTAAAATTGGTAATGCGCGTCAGCGTCTCGACGCCAACCACCAGGATATTGCGCATACTGCCGGTGCGGATGAACTGATCCGCAATCGACAGGGCATAGAGGAAACCTGCACAGGCTGCCGAGACGTCGAAGGCGGGGATATCCTTGCAGCCGAGCTTCTTCTGCACGAAGGCCGCACATGCAGGGATTTGCATGTCGGGGGTGATGGTACCGACGACAATCATGTCGACTTCGGCGGCACTCACTCCAGCTGCTTTTAGTGCGCGGGAAGCCGCATGGAAGGCCATGTCACTGGACGCCTCACCTTCGGCCGCGTAGCGTCGCTCGCGGATTCCCACGCGTTGGGTAATCCATTCGTCCGACGTATCGACGATCTTAGCAAGGTCTTCGTTGGTGACGACCCTTTCCGGTACGTAGGACCCCGTTCCGGCAATGCGGCTAGCAGGCCATGTTCGCGTACTATTGGACATTTCGAGAATGCACTCTGGGCACCTGGAACCAATCCCGTGGGGACACTCGAACAGAACGATCGAATGCCCCAACGGACCGACGGGGTTGGGTCATACCCTGAGCCCCAAGGGGCAATTACTCCTTGGGGGTACCGGTCGGAGTCACTGGCGTGGTCGCGTCGCTCGCACCCTTGTCAATGACTGATTTACCCTTGTATTGCCCGCAGGATGGGCAAACTCGATGAGATATCATCGGGGCAGAACAGTTGGGACAGGGCACGACGTTCGGCGCAGTCACCTTATCGTGGTTGGCGCGGCGCATATCGCGCTTGCTGCTAGTTTGTCGTCGCTTGGGGACAGCCACAGGACCTACTCCTTGGTCGTATTTCTGAGTCGGCTCGCAATCTCTGCGAGCGGCTTCAGCCGCGGATCTACCGTCGGTGAGCTCTCGCTCCCGCCGGCAGCTTCCGGGGTCGGGGGGATAGCGGGCCTTTCCGAAGAACGCAAGTCCGATCGCAGGGGCATCATCGGAAGCTCGAGCAACAGGAACTCGCGTACGAGGTTGTCGAGCTCAATGTGATCCCCCTGATAGACGTCCTCTGCAGCCTCATCTTCGGACAATTCGGCTTCCGGCCTTTTGGCTTGGCGCCCCGTCGGTGGCGTGGCCGCCTTGTGCGGCTCCGGATCGCGATTCGTCTTTTTTGTTGCCGAGCCGGCTGCCGCGCGGTTGCCTTCATGGACTGCTGCCGCGGGGCGCAAGACCAAAACAACTTCGGCCGCGAGGTCTAGGGGCACCGGATCGAGGGTTCTGGCGCAGGGCATGGTGACCTTGGCCCGCGCGCTGCCACGAATGAGCACTTGACGCGAGGTCACGCTGGCTTCGAAGACGAGCGTGCCCGGGGCCTCGACGGTAGCTTCGGTGCCCTCGAAGGTGTGGCGCAGCCACGGCAACGGAAGCTCCCAGTCGTATTGCTTTTTGCCGCGCTCCAAGTCGGCGAGGCGAACGATGAATAGTGGCTGGGACAAGCGAAGGCCACGCTAGCGCCCTCTCGACTTCCGAGCAACGAGATCATGCGTTGGCCGGAGCTGGGGCTGGGGCGGATGGGGACGGGCGGGACGAAATCCTTACTCGAGGAGACTTGCCCGCTTCGTGGTAGCTTCCTGGCCGATGTTGCGAAGACAGAAGAGCCGATGGACAGAGCGCCCGGTGCTCTGCGCGATTGTCGTTTACTTCGTAACAACGCTAGTCTACGCGGTTGTGGCGTCGCCAGCGCTGTGGCATCGACACACGCCGTACAATCACTTCGCGCTGCTTGCCGAGGCTTGGTGGCAGGGTCGACTTGATCTGGGCCAATCGCCGCCCCAATACGCCGGTGGCAACGACTTCGCGCACTTTGGTGATAGGTGGTTCATCGTCTTCCCGGGGATGCCGGCCATCCTGGTGCTGCCTTGGGTGGCCATGGCGGGCAGCGCCGTAAAGTCGCTCGATGGACTCTTCTTCTTGCTGCTTGCCGGGCTCGGCCCCGCCGGCATGGCCTTGACCCTCGAGCGCATTCGACGCGAAGAATTGGCCCCGCTTCGGCAAGGTACCGTGGCCGCGCTCACGGCACTCTATGCTTTCGGGACCGTATATTTCTTCACGGCCGTGCAAGGCACGGTGTGGTTTGCGGCTCACGTGGTAGCTGCTGCTGCCACCACATTCTTTCTGTATGCGGCGATCGGTGCCCGTTACCCGCTTGGAGCCGGGATTGCCCTCGGTGTTGCGATTGGGACGCGCCCAGTGCTCGGCGCCATGGGATTGTTCTTCGTGCTCGAGTGGTGGCGCGTGCAAAGAGCTTGGACCATTGACGTCAACGCTCGGCGCCTGTTCTCGTTTGGTTTGCCCGTCATAATTGCGGTTGCCTGGTTGGGCTGGCACAACTGGGCGCGGTTCGGCAATATCACGGAATTCGGCTACCGCTATTTGACGGTGGCCTGGCAAGCGCGCATCGAGAAATGGGGCCTCTTCAGCTACCACTACTTGGGGCGCAATCTGGGCCTCATCCTGACGAGTTTGCCCTACCTCGTGCCGGGTCCCGACGGTTGGTCGCTTCAAATCAACGGACATGGGCTGGCGCTGTGGGTCACGACGCCCTTGTACCTCTGGCTGCTCTGGCCGCAGCGGAAGAGCGCGCTACATCGGGCACTCTATCCAACGCTTGCCCTCGTTGCGCTGCCCTCGTTGCTCTATCAAAATAGCGGCTGGCTCCAATTCGGGCAGCGCTTTTCCAACGACTACGCGCCGCTGCTCATCGTGCTCTTGGCGATCGGTGGCTACCGCTGGTCACGCGCGATGCAGGCTGCCTGGGGCGCAGCCATGGCGGTCAACCTATTCGGCGCTGTGACGTTCGGTCGAGGCGAATACACCAAGTACTACTTCATCGAACGTACGCAGCGCGTGATCTACCAATTGGACTAGCGCCGCGAATCGCTTGAGATTGAGGCGTACTAGCAACTCGCGAAGCGAACTGGGGCCTGGCGGATGTCCAAGAGAACCAGGTTGGTAGCGCGATTGGCCGCGAAGCGGCGGGACCAAAGGTTTTATCACGTCTATTGAATCGCGCTACTAGTGAGCTCGTCTAGGCTGGGAGATACCGCACCCCAGGCACTTCGAGACAAGCCTATCCTTTGTTGTCTGCCGTTGTGCGCAAGATGATGTCGCGATGGGATTCCATTGCGGGGGTGGTCATTGGCTACTATGCGCCTGGCGATGCGAAGAACGGCAACATCGGGCATGCCAGGGCCGATCCAACAGCGTGGCTTGGTGACCTGTCTTTTCGGTCTCGTGCTCCTAGCGATTGGCTGCGGCGCGACCGACAGCGGAAACGGCACCTCGGCGAATGCTGGTGTGGGCAATACACCCAATGCCGCAGGTGGCATGCCAACCTGGGACCAGAGTCTGGCGCTCGGTGGCGCCAGCGCCGAAGTCGTCTTGCCCGTCACACCGTCCGCCTGGAAACCCTCCGAGGCTTGCGTTGCGCTGGTTGCGGAGCGCCTGGGACAAATGACCTGGGCCGAGAAAGCGGGGCAGATGGTTCAAGGCGACTCAAATGGGGCAAGCCCAGCCGATGTCGCCACCTACGGCCTTGGCTCGATGCTAAGTGGTGGTGGTTCGGACCCCGCCGACAATGATACCTCTGCCGCCTGGGTGGATCTCGTTTCTGCGTACCTAGCGCAGGGCCAGACGCTCAAAGCGCCGTTGCTCTATGGCATCGATGCCGTCCATGGCCACAACAACGCATCCGACGCGGTCATCTTCCCGCACAACATAGGACTTGGCTGCACGCGGGACGAAGCCCTGGTCGAGGAAGTGGCGCGCATTACGGCACGCGAAGTCCGTGGCACTGCAATCAATTGGACGTTTGCGCCAGTGCTTGCCGCTGCGTTGGATGAACGATGGGGCCGCACCTATGAATCTTACGCCGAGACTCCAGAACTGGCGGCGCAGCTTGGTGCAGCCACCATTCGAGGCCTTCAGGGCTTGGCTCTTTCCAGAGATCCATCGCGCCTCCTCGCTTGTGCCAAACACTTTGCTGGCGACGGAGCGACGGCCCAGGGGCTCGACCAGGGAAACGTAGAATTGACCGAATCCGAGTTTCGGCGCGTTGCCGTCAGCCAGTACCAACCCGCCATCAATGCCGGGGTGGGGTCGATCATGGTGTCATACTCGAGCTACCAAGGCACCAAGATGTCGGCGCAGCAGTATTGGCTCACGGATGTGCTCAAGCACGAGATGAAGTTCAGCGGCTTTCTAATATCGGATTGGCTTGCCGTGCAACAGGTGCTGCCTTATCCCCTGTCCAGCGCGGGGCCCAATCCACCGCCCACACAAGAAGCACTGGCAACCAGCATCAACGCGGGCCTCGACATGATCATGGAGCCGTACGCCCACGCGGCGGTAGTTGCCTCGATACTGTCGGCGCGAGCGGCTGGGCTTATCGGCGATGCGCGTATCGACGATGCGGTTACACGAATCTTGAACGTCAAGTGCGAGATGGGGATGCTCGACAGCGATTACAGCCCGAATCCAGATCCCGCGCTCACCGCAGAGATTGGCTCGAACGAACACCTAGCCGTCGCGCGCCGAGCCGTGCGCGAGTCGATTGTGCTGTTGAAGAATGATGGCCATATCCTGCCATTCTCCAAGGACTCGAGGGTTTTGGTCGTGGGGGAAGCGGCTGACAACCGAGTGAAGCAATGCGGCGGCTGGACCTTGGATTGGCAGGGGATCGGGAAGAATCTGAAGGATCCAGGCGATTCGACCAAGGTTACGACTATTCTTTCTGGGATTCGAGCCGCCATTGGCGACGCAAAGGTTACGTACAGCGCCACTGGCAATGTCGACGCCGCCGGCTTCACGGGCGCGGTGGTTGTGGTTGGCGAAGACGCCTACGCCGAGGGTGTGGGTAACATCGGCAACCTCGCGCTTTCTGTAGTCGTTCCCGGTAGTAGTCAAATTCTAGATCGGGTCATGGCGCTCGGTATACCGACGGCCGTCGTCATCCTGTCCGGACGCCCCCTCGTCATTACCGAGCAATTCGCCAAAGCGGGGGCTTGGCTAGCTGCCTGGTTGCCCGGGAGCGAGGGTGGCGGCGTGGCGGACGTCCTGTTCGGTGACTACGCTCCCAGCGGTAAGTTGTCGCACAGCTGGCCCAGAAGTAACGCCCAGATCCCCATCAATATCGGCGATTTGGACTACCAGAGCGACCCTCCGCTGTTCCCCTATGGCTACGGACTTACCTACTGAGGTCCCGAATCGGACTACTTGATTGCTCACCCCAGCGAGCAATCCGGCTCGGAAACAGCATCCGGATCCTCGAAGGCATCGCTCTCGGCCGATTCGTTCTGATCTTCGAGTATCAGTAGGTTATCAAGCACTGCATCGGCTGTTTCGGGCGTGCCTGCGATGGCTTTCACGCCGCCCATGGTAACGACGGACTGCGCGTAGCGTGCCGCTGCCTTGGCCGCCTGCTGAAATGTCTCCGTCACGCCAATCCCGCTGGATGCGGCCGCCGGCAGTGCTGGGATTTCTCTTCTCCAGCGCAACTGCTCGACGAGTTCATCCGGTGCCAATGCTCCCTCGAGATCTTGCTTGTTGGCTTGAATCAAATAGGGAACAGCCGGTCTTCTCTCTCGCAGGTAGCGTTGCAGAAGTAGGAGCCTCTGTCTGGTGTACGCGAGGTGCTCGGGGCGACTGTCGCAGACGAAGACTACGCAGTCGGCTGACTTGATCAGCGGCTTTCTGCGGTAAGAGCGCGACTCCTGTCCCGTTACCGACAAGAGTTGGACGCGGATGGGGACCTTGCCCTGGGTGGACAGATCCAGCTCCATCCAGTCGAAGAACATGGTGCGTCCCTTGAGCGCCCCCGGCGTATACATCTCGGTCCGCTTGCTCACCGGATACCGGCGACAGAGCTCCTGCATGTTGGTTGTCTTGCCAGACGTGCCCGGTCCGTCGTAGACGATACGGACAACCAAGCGGCGGTTCGATGAATCGTAGATCGGCATGCAGGTTGTTTGGTGGCAGGCTACTTTCCGCGCTTGACAGTCACCTTCTTGATCTTGGGCGGATTGACGGCGCGGTCACCCCGGACCTCGACGGCGGCGAGCTTTTCGATCACGGCATCAGGGCCACAAGAGCCAAAGATGGTGTAGCCGCTGTCAAGATGGGGCGCGGCGCCGTCGGTAATGAAAAACTGCATGCTGTTGGTGTGCTTGCCGCGGTTCGCCATGCAAATGAGGCCGCGGCGGTTGTGCGTGGCACCTGGCCACACCTCGTCGGGGATGACGTAGCCGCCGTCGGTGGCGCCAGTACCCGTGGGATCGCCACCTTGGATCATGAAGCCCTTGATGATGCGGTGAAAGACGCCATTGTCATAGCCAGGACGCTTGCCCCACTCACCCGTTTTGGGATCCTTGAAGGGGCGAATGCCGCGCGCCAACCCGACGAAGTTGGCGACAGTGATGGGCGCCTTGTCTTCGTACAACTCGCACTTGAGCGTGCCCGAGTCGGTCACGATGTCTGCGCTGAGTTTGCCGGCCTTCGGCAGGCCTTTGGTTGCGTCTTCGAGCGTGAACTTGCCCTGGAGTGGATCCCCGACGACGGGGGCAGCCGAGCCGGCGCTGCTTTGGGGCGGCGGCGTCGCCGAAGGCGCCGCCGCTGTGCTCGCACCGGTCGCGACTTTGGTCGAACTGGCACCCGAAGGCGCTGCTGCGGCCGCCACAGGGCTCGCGGATTCGGTCGTTGCTGCGACGCTCGAAACAGCAGAAACCGAGCTACTCGTGGCGGGGCCTGGTGTTACGATGACTGGTTTCGGTTCGGCTTCGGGCGGTGGGACCTTGTTCTGGCAGCCGAGTGCCGTCGTGACAGCGAACGCGATGAGCGTGAAGGTTCGGAGTGGGCAGGTGCTGTTCATGGGGATAGAAGTCTTGTGGAAGATTTTGCCGCAATCTAGCTCAGGTGGTCTTGATTCGCACGCGCTGTCCGGGCAGGATTCCATGCCGCCGACAATAACCAGCATTCACCTCGAGCACGTGGGCGGCAGGGCAGGGGATCGTGCGCGGTTCGTCATTGAGGACCGGAACCTGCTCGAGGATCCCAACGATCGTACCGTCCGCAGTAATGAAGAGCATGTCGAGGGGGATGCAGGTGTTGTGCATCCAAAATGTATGGAGTGTCTCGTTCGACCAAGAGAAAAGCATGCCACTGTCGGTAGCGAGCTCGGTGCGATACATCAGTCCGTGCTGCTGATCCTCGGGGGCCAAGGCGAGCTCGACCACGATGCTCGATTGTGTGCCCCCAAGGAACTTGACCGTGCCACGGGTCAACGGGACGGTGACTGCGGGATCCACTGGGCAGTGTGTGGCGGGTTTGGCTGTCGGGGCAGGCGACTCGGCCAGTGGCACGAGGCAACTGGGGGTCACGGCCGCTGGCGCTGTGACAGCAGGCTGAAGGGGGGTAGGAGCGGGACTGGCCACTGGCTCGACCGGCACCGCATGGTCAGTGCGCTGGCACCCCGCTACCACACTGGAAACTAGCAAAAGGACCGGAAGCTTTCGGACCATGACCAGGACCGACATACCACGGAATGGAAGGGGCCGCGCTAGGGTGGCGCATTCAGGGCGGGCCAAATCAACACAATGAGGCTATTCTTCCGGCGATGCGCATTCCGTTAGGTGCCCAGTGGTCGACGGTGCTGTTGGCTCTCGCCTGCGGAGGCCCTTCCGCTGCGCTCCCTTCGCACCGCGGCAAAGGCGGAAGCGCGGGGAGCTCCACTGCGGACTCGGGCGCTTCGAGTACGACCGTGGAGTATGGCGGCACGACTGCGGAAGGCGGAGAGGCAACTGGAGGTACGACCTCGACCTATGTCGAGCCCACGTGCCCGAACGTCCCTACGGCGCAGTTCGAGCAGGAATGTGATGCGCTCGATCAGTCGACCTGTCCTGCGGGTGAGGGTTGCTATCCGACGATCACCTATCCCACGGCCCCCTGCGAGCCTGAAATATATAGTACGTTCTGTCTAGCTGCGGGGTTGGGTCAACAATGGGATGATTGCTATTCGCTGATGGACTGCGCTGCTGGGTTCATCTGCGTCGTGGGCGGCATTGGCACGCAATGTCAGCGGTCCTGCGATTCGAGCAATCCGACTTCTTGTCCAAAAGGCCTGTTCTGCGAGGCGATCGATCTTCCAGGGATTGGTACATGCTACTAACCGCTCAGCGCTTATTGGGTTTGCACTTCGCAGTAACGCTTGGTGGCGTTGCCCTCGGGGTGCTGAGCTGTTCACGTTCACCGTTGCGACAGCTCGAGATCGACGAAGACGAGGTGTCGTATGTCTGCCAGACGGACGCCGACTGCCGGAGTGCGAACGCCTGCGAACGCTACGCCTGCTCGTCCGGACTCTGCCAGCTCGTAAGCAAAACCACCTGCGACGATGCCAATCCCTGCACGGATGATCTCTGCAATCCAAAGGACGGTTCCTGCAGCTTTACTAGGCGAACGAGCGACGACGACGGGGATGGCTATCGCGCCGCTCTGCCAGGAAAGACTCCCGGTGTACCCGACGCGTGTGGCGACGACTGCAATGACGCTTCGGCGCTCGCCTATCCCGGCGCTTACGAGATCTGCGATGGCGTCGACAACGACTGCAATGGCATCATCGACGATACGCAGCGCTACTACAGCCCCAACGAGGGCCTGCCACCAGTGCATTGGGTTTCGTATACGGCCAAGCACGAATCGATGCCGGCGAGCCTCACCTACGATGGCGACAAGTTTGCGATGACGTTGGTCGAACGCAACGAGCGTTGGCAAGGCGTCTTTCATGCCCTAGGAGCGGACGGCACGGTTGAAGTGCCACCGACCTCACTGACGTCGGCTGCCAACGATAGCGTTGCAGGGCCGCTGCTCTGGACGGGCTCGGTGTTCGGAACTGCCTGGGAGGATCGTCGCGAGAAGAGCTACGACATCTACTTCAATCGACTCGATGCTCTCGGCAAGAAGCTGCATCCCGACTTGCGAGTGACTTCCAGCCTGGGCTTCTCGATTCAACCTTCGTTGGTCTACGACGGCATCGAGTGGTTGCTCGCCTTTGCGGATGACCAGAATACCGGAAGCTTCACCATCTACACCCAACGTATCTCAAAGGACGCTGAGCTCGTGGGCTTACCGGTGGCAATCACCCCGCCAGCCATTGATGCGCGGCAGCCGCGCCTTTCCAAGAACAGCGACGGGTTGGGCCTCTTCTACTATTCCATCACCGACAAGCGATACATCTACCAAAGGCTTAGCGCCGACTTGGAGCCGAATGGTGCATCGACGCCAATCGATGGGGGCGAGCCCTCGGACACGAGTATTCGCTGGAACGGGGATCGCTACGTGCTGGCCTGGGGAACCAAGACTCTCGATACGGTGGGCAACGCCATTTGGGGCATGTCCGTCGACGTGAAAGGAAATGTCCTCAGCCCCGCGCGTCCGATCACTTGGGGCGCCCGTATTGCGCGCAGCCCGACAATCGTTGCGCTGGGTGATCGATTCGTGCTGATCTGGGTGGACGATCGTTTCAGTCCAGGTTTGTTCGAGTTGAGTGTGCAGATGTTCGACAATGGTTTGACCGCCATCGACGGGCAACAGCAGATTACCTCACTTGGCACCGACAGTGTTGACCCGGTCGGGGTGCTGGGGGGCGGCGCTCTCGGGATCCTATTTCGGTCACGCCAGAGGGGACCTTGGCACACCTATTTCACCGTCCTTCGCTGTTGGGAGATGACCCTTCAGTAGGCGAGAAGAAACGTCAGGCGAACGGCTGCAGGGCGCGAAGTGCCCGGTCACCCAGCAGGTCGGTTCCGTAGCCGCACTTGGGTAGAGCTGGACTGCCTGGTAGGTATTGGATTCGCGCAAAGCCAGCTCGAAGCGCTCGAATGCTACAGCATTCGAGCACTTCCACCGGCCAATTGAGCGGGCGAGTCGAGAAGGTCAATGGGTGGTGGGTACGCCTGGTGCCTCGTATCCTGTTGCAGCAACGTACTCGAGGTAACCACCGCCATAGACAACGGGGCCCTCGGGCCCGAGCTCGAGAACACGATTCGACAGCGCGCTCAGGAAGTGCCTATCGTGGGAGACGAACACCAACGTGCCTTGGTACTGCGCCAATGCTTCGATGAGCATCTCCTTGGTGTCTAAGTCAAGATGGTTGGTTGGCTCGTCCAGAACCAGCAAGTTCGGCGGTTGGTAGAGCATTTGCGCCAAGACGAGGCGCGCTTTCTCGCCACCTGACAGGATCTTGACCGGCTTGTCGACGTCCTCGCCTGGGAAGCCAAATACCCCTGCCATGGTCCGCAGTGAGCCGACGGAGGCTTTGGGATGGCACGCTTCGAGTGTCTCCCACACGCTTGCACCGGGAGTCAGTAGCTCCATTGCATGTTGGGCGAAGTAGCCAAGCTGCACACTGGCACCGATGGCTACATCACCCGCATCTGGCTCGACTGCGCGTGCTGCGAGTTTGAGCAGGGTCGATTTGCCTGCGCCGTTGATGCCCATGATGCACCAGCGCTCCTTGCGCCGGACCATCCACTCGAAGTCTTCGTAGATCACGCGCTTGCCGTAGGCTTTACATACGTGACTGAATTTTAACACATCGTCGCCAGAACGCGGCGATTCGGGAAACTCAAAGCGTAGCTTCTTGCGGCGTTTCGGCGCTTCGACGCGCTCGATCTTTTCGAGCTTCTTGACACGCGATTGGACCTGGGCGGCATGACTGGCCCGGGCCTTGAATTTGGCGATGAATGCCTCTTCCTTGGCCAGCATGGCTTGTTGTCGTTCGAAGCTGCTCTCGGCCTGTGCGTCCATGATCGCACGCTTCTCTAAGTAGAACTCGTAGTTGCCCGAGAACACCGTGACTTCGCCGCCGTTGATCTCGACAATCTTTCCCACGATACGGTTGAGAAATTCGCGGTCATGCGACGTCATGATCAGCGCCCCTGAGAAATCCTTGAGGAACTGCTCGAGCCAGAGGATGGACTCGATATCTAGGTGGTTGGTTGGCTCATCGAGCAGCAGCAAGTCTGGGTTCATCAGTAGGATCCGCGCGAGCGCGACGCGCATCTTCCACCCGCCGGAGAGCGCGCCAACGTCGCCTTCGACGACCTCAGGGCTGAAACCCAAGCCAGCCAAGATCTCTCTGGCGCGGGCATCGAGGGCGTAGCCGCCCAATTCCTCGAATCGGGATTGGACCTCGCCGAATTCCTCGAGCAACCGGTCCATGGACGCCAGATTGGGATTGGCGAACTCGGCTTCCAGCACCTTGAGTCTAGCGGCAACTTCCGAGACGGGACCTGCACCAGCCAGTGTTGCCGCGATAACGCTCTGGCCTCGCATGTCACCGACGTCTTGGCTGAAATAGCCTATCGTCGTGCCGCGATCGACGGATACCTGTCCGCCATCTGGTGGCTCTTCGCGCACGATCATCCTGAAAATCGTGCTTTTGCCCGACCCGTTGGGCCCGACGAGCCCGAGCTTCTCGCCGCGAAAGACGGCAAATGACGCATCGAGGAACAGGATCTGCTTTCCATGCTGCTTGGTGACGGAATCGAGTCGAATCACGGGACCGCTCGTAGCACGGAGCAACAACCTGCACCAATCGCGTATCAGGCAGGAGCAAGCATTGACCGATTTCAACGGTTCCTGTCGCGGCTCGTGCAAAGGCCAGCCGCTTTCGCCATAGTGTGGGCTTGTCATGGGCTAGTCGTTGTAGCCGCCCAAGGTGCACCAATGTCGTTCCGTCAATTTCACCAACTGGTTGGTTTCGGTATCCTTCTAACAGCTTGCTCATCGACGGATTCGGGTCCGCCATTGGGGCTCGGCGGTTCGACGTCGAATGGCAAAGGTGGTGCTTCCAACGGCAATATGGCTGGAGAGACCGCCACCTCGGCTGGCACGATGAGTGGAGGCGGTTCTGCCGGCCTCATCGTACCCAGTGCGCCTGCCGCATTCCCATTTCCGCAGAACGTCAAGAGCCAGTACTGCGCCTATCCAACCACCTACGACAAAGAGCGGGTGAGGGCCGCGTATCGAGCTTGGTACGACGCCACGGTAACGGCGGACGGCGCAGGCGGGTACTTGCGCGTCAAGAAGCCCGATTCGGGTAGCGTCGTTGGCTCAACCGTGTCCGAAGGGATCGGCTACGGCCTGCTGCTTGCAGTGTACATGGACGAGCAGAGTCTGTTCGACAGTCTCTGGAAATATGAGCAGAGCCACCTAAATGCCAACGGTTTGATGGATTGGGAAATCGGTCCGGATAATCAGGTGACGTCGGGTGGCAAGGGTGCAGCTACCGATGGCGATGAGGACATGGCGTGGGCGCTCGTCATGGCCGATCGCCAATGGGGTGGAAGCGGTACACTTTCCGATACCTATCTGAACCATGCAAAGCGGCTGATTGAGCTGATCCTCAAGTATGAAGTCGACGTATCTCGGAACTATCTCCTCAGGCCTGGCGATCAGTGGGGCAATGTCGACGTAACCAACATCTCCTACTTCGCTCCGGCATACTTCCGTGTCTTTGGACAGATCACGGGCAAGGTCGAGGAGTGGAACCAGGTTATTGTCGGCAACTACGACATCCTCGAACGAAGTCTAAACGCGACGAGCGGCAATCAGGACAACGGACTCGTTCCGGCATGGTGCGATTCGACGGGCAAGCCCGTCGTCGCCTACTCAGGGGCACCGACGCACTTCCAGAACGACTCGACGCGGACGCCATTTCGAGTCGGTCAAGACTACTGCTTCTTCGGTGAGCCTCGGGCGAAGGCGTATCTGGCGAAGATTAGCGCGTTCTACGCGGGAATTGGCGTATCTGGCATTGTCGATGGCTACGCCTTGGATGGTACTGCGCGTCCGGAGCGAGCTGTCAACGGCGCACAGGCGGCGTCCTTCGTGGGGCCTGCGGCGGTTGGCGCAATGAGTGACGCGCAATACCAGGGTTTCGTGGATCAGGCGTACGCCGCCGTGGCCACACTGAACCTGAATGCTGGCACCATCTACTACCAGAAGTCCTGGGCAGCACTCTCACTGCTCATGTTGACTGGCAACTTCGTTGACCTCACCCAGTTGACGAAGTAGGCCGCAGTTTGCCTGGGGTGGCTAACTCTCTTCGCCCGTCGCGTCGGAGTCAGCTACCGCCGCAGGCGCTGCGGTGGCTGGTGTGCGCATGGCCAAGCGAATCGCCTGAAGTAACCTGTTCTGTGCGCGTTTCTGTTCTGGCTCCTTTGCGCGTAAACGGTTGCGCAGCAACGTGCGCAGTTGTGCGCGATCCGTCGCGGGATACTGCTCGACGAACTCGGTCAGGGCCGTGTCTGTACCGCCCCGAAGCCGCTCGCACCAGAGCGTGGCTGCGTCTGCATGGCGCGGGGCTTGCGGATCGGTCAGGGCGGCGAGCGAACGCGCGAGCGCTTCGAAATCGATGTCGCGCAACTCAGCGCGCAGGCGCTTGATGGCTCGGTGGCGTGCAGGGATGCTGCTGATGATACGAATTTCTGCGATGATGGTTAGGTAATGGTCCGGTAGGCCAAGGCGCTCGAGTTGGTTGTCTTTCAACTGGGTCAGCTTCTTCGCTAGCTCGAATCGCTCAGCCTCGACACGCTGTTCCTCGCGGTGTTCTTCGGTGCGCGACACGACACTGCGCTCGTCGGCATCTTGTTTGGCCTGATCGGCGAGGACATGTTCGAGCTTTCGTACCACCGGGTGGCAATAGCACGCGTCGTGCCAATAGGATGGTGTTTAGTCGGGGCGCAAGTGCTTGATCCTGCGCGCTCGTCGCTGTAGGGCGGCAGGCCGATTTGCGAAGGGAGCCCCAATGGGGTCGCCGCAGGCAGAGGCCTATTCGTAGAGCGGCTTGGTGCCGTTGGGGCTCTAGAGCCATGGATCGATTCATACTCACCGACGACTTGCTCACCGGCATGGATGATGTTGACGCGCAGCACCGTCTGTTGTTCGAACTCGCCAATCAAACGGTCGATCCGACCAGCGAGCGCGGCGCCAACGCGGCGTTTTTTGCATCCTTGGCATTCTTGTCGGAGTACGTGCGCTACCACTTTGCAGCTGAAGAATTCGCCATGAAGCACGCACAGTATCCCGAGGCAGAGCGGCATTGCCTCGCCCATGTCGAATTTCGGGCTCTGATTGGCGAATTCTTGGAGGCTTCGCTTGAGGAGCCGAGTATTGCGAACCTGCGGCTTCGCCTGACAGAAGCAATTGCAGGATGGTTGACCACGCACATTCGCGTCGCCGACAAGGCGCTCTCTGGCTACCTTCGATTGCACGCGGGCGATGGCGCCGAAGACTGGCCGAGCGCCGACGAATTGATGGCTGCTGGGGCCATCGATGAACGGATGTATGCAGCAGCTTCGGCCACGGCGAAGCGTTAGTCGCCGCTTGGCTCAAGTGTCGAGCAGGCGCATCTGCCGATGCCGCGGGTGAGGCACGAACTCGATCGGATATCTGCCGGACCAGCAGGCATGGCAATAGGAGTCAGTCGAGAGCGACGGGGGTTGATTTACGATTGGCAGCGTTGTTGGACTCGCGCCGTTTCGACTGGCGCGTGCCGCTGATACCGCCTCGATCATGCCATCCAGGGACAGATACTCTACGCTGTCGCTCGTGATGTATTGGTTGATCTCGTGAAGAGAGTGCGATGAAGCGATGAGTTCGGAGCGGGTCGGTGTGTCGATCCCATAGTAGCAGGGCCAGGCGTTGGGCGGGCTCGAGATGCGGAGATGCACCTCGCGGGCGCCAGCCGCGCGGACCATCTTGACGATCTTGCGGCTAGTCGTGCCACGGACGATGCTGTCGTCGACGACCACTACGCGCTTGCCAGCTAGGACCGCCGCGATGGGGGCGAGTTTGAGCTTGACGCCGAAATGGCGGATACTTTGCTGCGGTTCGATGAAGGTGCGGCCGACGTAGTGGCTGCGCACGAGCCCGAGTTCGAACGGGATCTTGGCTCGCTCGGCGAAACCAATCGTGGCGGGAACGCCTGAATCGGGTACCGGAATGACCACGTCGGCATCGATTGGATGCTCGTCGGCGAGCTTGCGCCCGAGATTCTTTCGTGCCTCGTATACGCTCACCCCATCGATGACCGAATCTGGTCGCGCAAAGTAGACGTATTCGAAGATGCAGGGGCGCGACGGCGCTTTTTGGAAGGGGCGGGTGCTGCGTACGCCGCGCCGATCGATGATGAGCATCTCACCGGGATCGACGTCACGGACGAAGGTCGCGCCGATCAGTTCGAAACAGCTAGATTCACTGGCGACGACGTGACAGGGATTGTCGCCAGGAAGTAGACCCAGGCACAACGGTCGAATGCCATGCGGATCGCGCACGGCTATCAGCGATTGTTCGGTCAGGCAGAGTACGGCGAATGCGCCCTGAACCTGGCCGAGGGCGTCGGCGACTCTGTCTTCGACGGCACGCTGCGTACTGATGGCGATCAGGTGAACGATGACCTCGGTATCGCTCATCGATTGAAAGATGCTGCCACGTTCCTCGAGCCGCTCGCGCAAACCCTCGGCGTTTGTCAGATTGCCGTTGTGGGCGATCGCGATCGAACCGCGCGCGTAGTCGACGGCTATCGGTTGAGCATTTCGGAGAAATGAGCCGCCAGCGGTCGAGTAGCGCACGTGGCCAATGGCGGTGTCCCCGAGTAGCTTGTTCAGCTGCTCCGTTGGAAATACGTCGATAACGTGACCCATGCTGCGGTGGAGGTAGAGCTGTTCGGAATCGCTAGTGGCGATCCCTGCACTCTCCTGTCCGCGATGCTGCAGTGCATGCAGACCCAGGTACGTAAGGTTTGCGGCTTCGGGATGTCCGTAGATTCCAAAGACTCCGCACATCGAGCGATACCTCGTGCCCCGATCGAGAAAGGGTCGGAAACCTACCGACCGCGTGGCGCCTGGGCGAGCGAATGATGACCTCGGATCCCGATGGATGCTCGTGTTTCTTGTTGGCCGGGGTCTCGTATTCAATGCCGCTATAATCCAGCCGCGGCCATGGAGTCAGGAGGCCCTGTTTCGTCGGAGGAAACAATCAGAAACTACCTAGTCGGCTCAAGTCAAGCCAAGGGCGCTAACGAAACGGCCCGCCGATGTCGACGGGCCGTTTTGCTCCTCGGGAGATGGGCGTGATTTGATGTGATTGGGCGACTAGGTGAGGTCTGCTTGCGTGAGAGATTCGCGATCAGAAGTTGTGAACGAAGGTGAGGCGACCCTGGGCGGCATTGCCACCATTGCGCGTGCGCACGTCCTTGTCGAGTTCGTACCCGAGGAACATCCCCACCGAATTGCCCGTTCCAAAGGCGAGCTCGACGTGGGCACCGAGGGGCATTGCGGCGGTTCCCTTGGGGTTCACGACCGTCGTTACCCCTGCGTCATCCGTAGTGGTGAAGTCCTTCAAGTAGTACATGTACTCGAATTGAGGCCCGACCGCGACGGCGCCCGAGACCTTGTAAAGGAACCAGTTTCGAGTATGAAAATAGTCGTTCCATACTTTGTCCTTGAAGGGCGAGTAAAGGACGGTCCAAATCCACGATTCGAAATAGAACTTGTCCAAGTTGAGAATCGTGTAGAGCTGTGGCGCGTTGAGAGCGACGGCGCGCTTGGCGGCCCAGTCGAAGGCAATGCCCGCCATCGGCGTGAGTGTGACTGGTCCAAGCGTCAATGCTGGGCCAATGTCGAACTCTCCCCAATAAGCATACGGAGTCGTCGATACGTTCGGCGCCGCCACTTCGGGCATATAGATGTCTACGGCGAGCCCCACCGTATCCGACAACGGATACGTAGCGCCGGCCCAGAACTGCAAACCAAACATGTAGTCGTGGTCGATGCGGAAGTAACTTGGTATGGGCTTGGGTACCTCAGCGGCGGGCGGTGGAATTGGGCTTCCGTGGTGGACGAATTCCTCTTTGCCTTCCGCGTTGGTATTGGCCGCAGGGGGCGCGGCCGGCGGTGGCGCAGCAACAGGTACTGCTGCCGCAGGTGCGACCGGGGTGGCAGCGGCGGCTGCCGGAGCCGGGGTTGTGGCTGGTGCTGGCGCGGGGGCTGCGTCCTGCGCAGCGGCCAGGCTCGGCAGGCCGATGGTGGCAACCAGTGCGACGTTCCAAATCTGCGAGGCGAGGTTTTTGCGCATGAATCAGTCTCCGAGGAGGTTACGTGGTCGGCGTTGGGCGACCTTCATCGTGTAAGTCGAATGTGCCAGAGGCATGTTGCCGGCAGATGTCGTCTTAGTTTCCCCTGTCAGAAGTAACAAAATGAACCCTTGCAGTCTCGATAGAACCGAGTTTTCTGTCAAGTTGACCTGGCGCGGCGTGCCGCGCGCCCCTCACTACCGCCTTGGCGGTGGCGGAGCCTGACCCGCTTGAGCGATGGGTGCAGTGCGGCCTTCGATCATGCCGCGCAGCTCGTCTTGGTCATTCGAGTGTCCCATGGCCTCATCGAGCGAGATCAAGTGACGTGAATACAAACTATAGAGGCTTTGATTCATCGTCTGCATCGCATGCTTGGTCTGACCCATCTGCATTTGGGAGTAGATCTGATGCACTTTGTCCTCGCGAATCAGGTTGCGAATGGCTGGGTTCGGAACCAAGGCTTCGAGGCAAAGGACACGACCGGGCGCACCGGCTCGTGGCAGTAGCAACTGACTGAGGACTCCTTCGAGCACAAATGACAGCTGGGCGCGAACCTGTGGCTGCTGGTGTGGAGGGAACACGTCA
Organism: uncultured Polyangiaceae bacterium; assembly: GCA_964454965.1. Classification (GTDB taxonomy): domain Bacteria; phylum Myxococcota_A; class Polyangia; order Polyangiales; family Polyangiaceae; genus FEN-1139. The sequence goes on from CAYVXY010000013.1 coordinate 302,418, forward strand.
ATAATACGATTGATGCTCTGGATCGCAGAATTGGTGTGCAGTGTCGCAAAGACGAGATGGCCCGTCTCGGCAATGGTCAGAGCCGCTTCGATCGTTTCGAGATCGCGCATCTCGCCGACGAGCACCACATCGGGATCTTGGCGCAATACGTACTTGAGGGCTTGCTTGAAGGAGCCCGTGTCCATGCCGACTTCGCGTTGATTGATGATGCAGCGTTTGTGAGGATGCAGATACTCGATCGGATCCTCAATCGTCATGATGTGCTGACGGGTCTCGGTGTTGATCTTGTCGATGAGGGACGCCAAGGTAGTGCTCTTACCGGAACCGGTTGGTCCCGTCACGAGCACGAGCCCGCGGGGTTTGGCAGCCAGCTCCGCGGCAACGGGCGGCAGCCCCAACTCTTCGAAAGTCAGGATCTTGAAGGGAATCGTACGAAAGGCGCCAGCAACCGCACCGCGCTGTAGGAAGATGTTGGCGCGGAAGCGTGAGAGATTCTTTACCCCGAAGGAGAGATCGAGCTCCTTGTTCTTCTCGAATTGGATCTTTTGCTCCTCAGTAAGGACGGAGTAACAAAGCTGTTTGGTCTCGACGGCGCCGAGTGGAGGAAGTTTCAGGGGAACGATCTCGCCGTCGATCCGCAACAGCGGGGGTGCGCCCGTGGTGATGTGCATGTCACTGGCGCCTTTGTCGATCATGGCGCGCAACAGCTGATGCAGATTGACCTTGAGTCCTTCGGGAATGCTCTGCGTCATGAGGTGAGGTCGCTTCTTGCGTTAGAATTTAGTCGGACATGGTGACGCGCATGACCTCTTCGGGAGTGGTCACCCCATCGAGGATCTTACTGATCCCGCCCATGCGCAAAGTGATCATTCCGCCCTTGATAGCGGCTGCTTTGAGTTCGGCCCCTGACGAACCGCCGAGGACCATTTCCTTGAGGTCATCGGTGAACCGCATCACTTCGTACAAGGCGATACGGCCCTTGTACCCTGTGCCGTTGCAAGTGGCGCATCCCGTGCCCTTGACCACCTTGGCCGTTGCCGCTTGCTCGGGCGTCATGCCCATGTCGAGCAGGGCCTCTTTCTCAATGTCGACCGGTGCTTTGCAGTCGACGCAAACCTTACGCGCAAGACGTTGGGCCAAGACAAGATTGACGCTAGCGGTGATGAGAAATGGCTCGACGCCCATGTTCAGGAGGCGAGAGATGGTCGCTGGTGCATCGTTCGTATGCAGCGTCGAGAGCACCAAATGGCCCGTCAAGGCGGCCTTGACGGCAATCTCTGCCGTCTCAAAATCGCGGATCTCGCCGACCATGATGATGTCGGGGTCTTGGCGCAAGAAGGAACGCAGTGCCATCGCGAAATTCAGCCCGATCTCGTCGTGCATCTGCACTTGATTGATACCGGGTAGGTTATATTCGACAGGGTCTTCAGCGGTGCTGATATTGACGTCGATTTGGTTGAGTTCGCTGAGTGCGGAGTAAAGCGTTGTGGTCTTACCTGAACCGGTCGGGCCCGTTACGAGCACCATGCCCCAAGGCTGGTGGATGGCCCACTGGAAGTCAGCTAGCGGCTTGGGATCGAAGCCGAGCTTTGCCATGTCGAGCTGGAGGTTGCCCTTGTCCAGGAGGCGGAGCACGACCTTCTCGCCCCACATCGTCGGCAACACGGAAACACGAAAGTCCATCTCGCGCCCACGTCCGAGCTTGAGCTTGATGCGACCGTCCTGAGGCAATCGACGCTCGGCGATGTCGAGCGCACTCATGATCTTGAGTCGGCTGACGAGCGCATTCTTCAGTTTCAGCGGAGGGGTCATCTCCTCGTGCAAGACGCCATCGACGCGATACCTGACCCTCACCTTGCGCTCGTACGGTTCTACGTGGATGTCGCTGGCGCCCTTGCGGATGGCGTTCAGGAGCAGTACGTTGACAAGCCGCACCACCGGCGCGTCTGCGCTGGCACGTTCGAGCTCGAGCGCGTTGATTTCCTCGGAATCGCCGGAGAAGTCGATGTCCTCGTCGGCAATATTGAACTCAGCCATCACCTCGTCGTAGTTCGGTCCTACGTTGTAGTAGCGTTCGATGGCGTGCTGGATGGCGGTTTCGCTCGCGACGACTGGTTCTACGTTGTATCCCGTGAGGAATTTGATGTCGTCGATGGCGTGCAGATTGGTGGGATCCGCCATGGCCACGATTAGTGAAGACCCCGACCTGGATACCGGCAAGATCTTGTGCTTCTCGCAGACCTCGCGACTGACCAGGCGGATAACTTCTGGGTCGACGTCGTAGTTGTCGAGATCGATCGCAGGCAGACGATACTGAGTGCTCAGGAAATTCGTGATGTCGTCGTCGGCGATGTACCCGAGCTTCGACAGCGTATAACCGAGATTCTGTCCCGAGCGTCGCTGCTCGTCCTGTGCTTGACGTAGCTGTTGAAGGCTGATGAGCTTTTCACGGACAAGTAATTCCCCCAGGCGGCTCGAACTCGACATCAGATCTCCAACGCTATTGGCAGAATAGACGGCACAGCCAGATCGGAAACTATAACGAAATCGTCTCGCGGGCGAAGCCGCGAATGCCGCAGGTGGTGGATCAAGGGGCCTGACGTGAGTCAGTGGCCTTTGGGTCACGCGGCCGGAGATGAATTCTTGTGCCTCAATCGGCGTCTGTGTTGCCCTGAGGTCACGCCGTCACATGTCGAGCGAGCGGCCTCGATTTCACAGCCGGCCAATCTAGTGCTGGGTGAGTGGCGTGCCCTGATCCAGGGTCTACTCGGGCGCTATGCTCGCCCCGGCTGGGGTGAGTCGGGGCCAACGTCTGCTGGCGCTGCCGTGTCGCGTCGTAGTTGGAAGCGTGGCCAGCTTCGACAAAGGCCAAGCCGCCTTCGCCGCTCCAGATCGCGGTCGGTTAGCACGATCGAGAGCCACCATCCAAGGACGCCCAGTGACAAACCTGCCACTACGTCAACCAGCCAGTGCCAGCGCAGGAACAGGGTGGCAACGATGATGTTGATGGTAAAAAAGGCAATGATAGGCCAGCTGCAGCGAAATGGCAGATGGTTGCGATGTCGGAACGAGAACAGTGTAAGGAACGTCGGCGCCGCGGTGTGCAGGGACGGAAATATGTCCTTCTGCGCGCCAGCACTCTTTACCGTTTCCATCACCGTGTCGACCCAGAGTCCCGATGGAAACTCGGCGAGCGAGAAGGGAGCGAGTGCTCGAACCGGTCCGAACCCCGGGACCAACATGTAACCAATGTGCCCCAGGCAGAACACGATGAGCATGCCCAGGGTGAATTCGCCCAGCACTCGTTCGTGCTCGACGAACAGCACGATGGGGATCGTGTGCAAGGTCATGATCAGAAAGTAACAGAAGTAGAAGAAGGCGAACCACTCGCTTGTCAACGGTGTGACATAGCGCTCTAGTTCGAGGCAGGGCTCGAAGCCAAACAGTTTTAGATCGAGAGCGTAGAGCTGAATGTCGAGGTTGCGCGGGTTGACGAGTGGAAGAAACGCAGCAAAAAAGAAGTAGCTCGCCTGCACCGTGCCTTGGAGCGCTGCTCGGTATCCGAACGGCGCGAACAATCCGTCTCGCCATAGGCCAGCACGCACCGGCAGTACCACCATGGTGTAGAATCCGAGCAGGATGGCCATGCGTAGGGCGCTACTCGCGTAGCCTGGCTGGCCGAATCTGGGCAATAGAGCCGCATTGAGCACTACGAGGTAGGTGAAGACCAACCAGTCATGCGGCGCAAAGTTGCGAAGCATTGCCACGAAGCCTTGCCATCGGGGGTGATGGTCACGATGCATTTCGATGGGTGCAGGGAGCGACACTGGTTCCGTGAGTGACTGCGCCATCAGGTTCGGTGTCGTAGTGAGCTATCGACGGAATGCTGTTCTTCGAGTTCCGCATCGACGATGTGCTCCTGCGCTGACCGTTCGATTTCAGCAATGCGCAGGCGCGCTGGCTCCGCAACGCCAAACAGTAACTCGCCCTCGTCAGTCACGCGTGACGTCATTTGCTCGTCAGCATTAAGTGTCGTGAGCAGTCGCTCCGTCTGTTCGACGGAAAGACCAATGACTTGCGCGATGCCTGCTGCGTCGCGTTCGACCGGACTCGCACGCAGCGCGGCAAGAATCGCCTGCGAGTAGGCTCCATCCAGCGCTAGGTCGCGTGCACGCAGCGAAGCCTTGCTACCATTTTGCGTAAAGAGCCACAACAGAAGCGGAATGACGGGGAGCGTCAGAAAGATCGCAGAAGCCCAAAGACCGGGGGAGAGACTGAACACCAACAATGCCCAGAAGACAAGGCCTGGCAACCCCAGCGCGAGCAAGACATAGCTGAGAACCTTCAAAAGCATGCTCACCCGGTGAGACTGGCCTGCCGCGCGCAGATGCGCGACCGTTGCGTCGTTGGTCGCAAGGCTTGCAGGTCCGGGCGCCAATCTAGGCCTGCCGCAAACGCTGCAGCGATGCAGCAGTGTTGGGTGCGGCAAGGTTCGAGCAACGGAGCGGCAATGCGGACAACGGTTGCGTTCGCCATGCGCTGTTCCGCAGCGTACGCAGAGCCAGGTTTCGGGGTTCAACGCTCCCCGGCAGGTCCGACAGGTTCCGTCGGGATTGGGATCGAAGGGCAAGATGCTTACGGGCATGGCGCGAGATTCTGGGTGTTGGCTGCGGCGGGTCCGGTCGGATTGGTGTTGAAGTGCAAGATACTCTCGGATGGGGCGCGGGGTTCGGTGTCACGGCCGCATCAGCGAAAACAGATCGGTTATCATGCGGAAGGTAAGTCCCCAGACGATGTTGCCTTGAACATCCCACGCGGGGAGCCCAGTTCGGCCTTCGGGTAAATCAACCCAATGGGTCGTTGCCGCATGGCCGCTGAACAAGGGTTGGATTGGGGCCCAGTAGGCTGCAACCACCTCAGCGGTCGGGACAATGGGAGTGACAGTTTCCACGGTGAACACAAATGGTGAGACGACCATGTCGAGAACGTGTCCTCTTGCCGTGGCGGTGATGTCATCGAGGCGCCCGAGCAAGCGCGCTTGCTCAGCAAGGTCGAGCCCGACCTCTTCAAGGGTTTCGCGTCTGGCGGTGGCAAGATCATCGGCATCGGAAGCGTCCCTCCGCCCTCCGGGCAACGCCATATGTCCCGACCACGGATCCTTTGGGTGCTCGGCCCGGCGAATGAAAAGGACCTTCATGTCCCCGTCCGATTGACCGAGGATGAGCGCCACACTCGCGCGTTGTCGCGCTGAGAGCGCGACTGGCCTACGACTCTCGAGTCGGTGGCGGAGGTCGTCGATGCTAAATGGGACCGACACGGGGGGCACGATAGCGCAGCTTCGGCATGGCGTCGTGCAACAACGCTATGCCGGCGACCGGTCGAGCAGGCAAATGGCGCGATTTTCGCCCCGCTTCTGCTAGCCTGCCGGCGCCATGAGGCTACTCCGCTCCAATTGTTTCGCCCTCGCGTCTGCAACACTACTCTCACTCGCCGCCGTTCCTGCAGCGGCGTTCCCCGGTTTCTTCGTCGGCAAGAACGAGGCAAAGCGCGTGCTGCACTCGAGTACCTATGTAGTGATGAATCGAGGCGAGCAGAGCGTCGTGTCGGTGATCGCGGACTATCAAGGCCCCTTCGAACCATTTGCTGTCGTCTTGGCTGTGCCGTCGGAAGTGACCCTGGATCGTGTTACGACGATTCGGCGGGAGTTCCTAGATCGAGTCGATCAGATGTCGGCGCCGCGTTACCACGAGTTCTGGGAAACCGATCCTTGTGACCCAATCAAGGTGACGCAGGAGTGGGAGCGCGATCTGCGTGTGCAGTCCGGCGGCGACAACTTCCTCGGGTCGAGTATGGATTTGGGGCCCACGCGCAAGGTTCCGAAGGAGCTATTGCTGAGTGTCAAGACCGAGCAGAAGCAAGGCGAGTACACCTTCTTCATGCCGGCGGAGGAGCAAACCTTCGAGACCTTACTCAAGGAGCGCGGTTGGGTTCTGACCGCGCCGATGCAACAGGCGATCACTGCCTATTCGGGCCAGGGCATGAAGTTCGTGTTGGCCGAGGTGGATCCGAATCGTGTCGAGCTCATCGGCAGTGAGAAAGGGCAACTCTCGCCGATTCGGTTCTGGACCGATCAACGCTACACGAAGCTTCCCTCCAAGCTGGGCCGAATTTCCGCCGATGGCCCGCAGGAGCTCTTCGTGCTCGTGTTGGATCCCGAGCATCGCTACCAGACAACGAACTACGAAATCGCCAATGCGCCGACCAACGTCGAGGTCGATTACCAGTATCCGTACAACGGCAAAGAGATCTACCTGAAAGAGCGCATGGCCGAGCTCTTTGCGGGCCTACATGACGTGTGGCTGTCGAAACACCCGAAGACCTTCTGGCTGGAGTACGTCTGGAAGAGCGTGGATTGTGGGCAACCCTGTCCCAATGATCCATTGCTGATCAATGAACTACTGACTCTTGGTGGAGACGTCTTCGAAACCAAGGTTCCCGCCGAAGAAGTCAACCCGAAACCGACGAAGCGCACCGAAGAAGAAGAGCAGAAATACAAGATCGAGCTCGAGGGTCTTATGCCCGCCGATCGTCCCAAGCGCAAGAAGATGCTCGAGGAAGAGCGCAAGGCATTGTTCGCGCGCAAGGCGCTGCTCGCCCGACATGAATACGTGATCTCAAGGATGCATCATCGTTTCGCGGATGATGGCTTGCCCAACGACGTCGAGATCGGCGCAGCCCAAGGTGGACTCGAGGGTGGGATCTGGATCCCGAAGGGCCCAACCCGGGAGATCCCACGCGAGGTCAAACCGTCCGAAGACTACAAGTTCCAGACTCGCTTCAACAACTTCCACGAGTGGAAAGGTATGCAGGCCTGCGAGACCCCGGAGCGATATCGTTGGGCCAAGCCGCCACGCACCTATCGCGGTCTGCGCAAGATCTGGGTCGTCGAGGATCTGTTCCGCAAGAATCGCAAGGAGGTGACCGTTGCCGAAGTCATTCGCAGCCCAATCCCCGAGCTTGGTTTGGTGCGCAAGGAACGTCCGAATCTCGATGCGGGTCTCGATGCGGGAATAGAGGGTTCAGGCAAGGGCAAGGGGTGCGGCTGCCGCGTACCGAGTGACGCCGGGCGCACCAGCAGCGCAATAATGGCCTTGGCCATGGCTGCGGCAGCACTGCTCGTAGGGCGGCGGCGCCGCCACGACAAGTAGGAGCGACGCTCACTGGGCTGCGAGTTGCGTGGCGGAATGCCCGTCGAAGTAGTTGCGCATTAGGGCACTTGCGACGCGCTTGGCTGTCGTTTGCCAGAGGGGGCCGTTGTCCAGCAGCACTGCTACGACGAGCTTCGGCTCGCGGCTGGGCGCAAATCCTACGAACCAACTGGCGGTGTGCTCGTTGCTGCCAAGCGTTCCGGTCTTACCGGCAATGCGCAGATGGGCAAGTTTACTCTGTCCCGTCTCGTCACGAAATGCATCCGCCGCCGTGCCGTGGCTGATGACTTTTTCCATCATTTCGCGCAGTCGGCTCGCGGTGTTTGGCTCGAGAACACGGGTTACATGCGGTGCATTATCGCTCGGGGCAAAAGACTCGATTGCTGGCTCCTGAGGGTTCGAGGTGGAGGGGTCGGATGCGGCATCTCTTTCGGCCTCGACCAGCCGAAGTGGGTACGCGACGCCACCGCGCGCGATGATGAGCCCCAGGTAGGCGGCGCCCAGCGCCGAGAGCGTAGAACCGACGAAGCCCGTGGCCGTCCTGACGAATCGTACGGGATCCGTAGCGGTCCGGAAGTGCCCGAGCTCCGCCGGCACGTCTGCAGGCAGGGGGGAATTGAAGCCAAACTTATCGGCGAAGTTGGCGAGATCGTCCGGTGAGAGGTGGCGGTGGACCAGACGTGCGTAGGCCGCATTGCGACTCGATGCCAGGATCTCCGAGAACGTCGAGCAGACGACGCGACCTTGCTTGGGGGCTTCGAGATGCTTGGCTTCGAGTCGATGCTCACCACCTTCGGAGCAGACGCGATGACTTTGCTGCAGCTGTGCGTGCTCGACCAAAGCCGCGGTGGTGATCAATTTGAATAGACTCGCCGACGGCGTATTGGCGGACCAGACCAAGCTGTCGGCGTGAGAAACGGCCGAGGGAGACTCCGCCAGCGCCAAGATGCGGCCGTCGGAGGCCGACAGCACCACGACGGCTCCGCGGCTTGGCTTTGCAGTGCGCAGCAACTGGGATGCGGCAAGTTGCAACGGACGATCGAGGGTCAAGACATGCCGGCGTCCGCGGGAATCCAGCGCAGTCGCGTGCGACCCTTCCCAGGTGATGGACGCGAGTGCGATGTTGCCCACCGCGTCGAGCGCAGGTTGCCCCGCCGCTGCGTCCGGTACGGACTGCGGGCGTGCTTCTTTGGGAACGACGGATGCTGCAGCGCGCGAAGTGCCAATGGGTGCGACCGACAGGCCACCCAGCAGGGCCACGGCGAACAGACGAGACATCACTGCGATCGGATATCGGGTGACTGACGAATCGGGCAAGTATCTGACAGATAGACTGCCAGGCCGGTACCGAGCTCTAGCTTCCGTCGGGCGAGCGCGAAAGGGAACGGCCGCCATCGACGACGAGTTGCTGGCCTGTGATGAAGGAGCTTTCCGCGAGGAATCGCACAGCAGTCGCGATGTCTTCTGGTTGGCCGAGCCGACCAAGCGGGATCTGCTTTTCGAGTTTCTCGATTTCAGCCGCGGACATGCTTTCGGGCGGCAGTACCGTGCCTGGGGCTACCGCATTGACTCGGACTAGCGGCGCCAATTCGAGTGCCATGGCGCGCATCGTTTGATAGACGCCCGCTTTCGACACGACGTAGGGTAGATAGTGTCGATAGGGCGCCTCGACGCTCGAGCAGGTAATAAAGACGATGCTGCCGCGTCTTGCGCGCAGCGTTGGTGTTGCCCGATGCGCCAACGCAAATGTCGATGACAAGTTGAGCGCCAACATCTTGTCCCAGGCATCGTCGCCGATGGCATCGTAGGCGACGCGCTCGAAAACGGCGGCGTTCGGGACGAGCAAATCGATGCCGCCGAACTCGGCACATACCCGGTCGATGAGAGCCCGTGACTGGTTGCGGTCTTCGAGTTCCGCACTGTAGCAGCGTGCCTTATTCCCCTCTTGGGCTACGATGTCCATGACCTCGCGCGCCCCGGCCTCGTTGCGGTGATAGTGAATGGCCAAATGGTATCCGGCGCGTCCGAGTTCCAGCGCAATGCTACGGCCGACGCGTGTTGCGGCGCCAGTGACCAAAGCGACCCGGTTTACTAGTGCTTCTGGCAATGTCTCAGTTTTCTGTCGCTCTCGGCAATGCCTCGAGTCAGAGATTGAACGTGACCTTTCCGGCGTAGCTTCCGGGCGAAGGAAATTCGGCAGTCTTTACCAGATCGACGAGGCAGTCGAGCCCGAGTTCACCCGCTGGATCCGTCGAGGTAACGCTGGCCGTGATGACCTTGCCGCTCGTATCGATGTAGGCTGTGACCTGATACGGGGAAGGGCTGCCAATGCGGCACTCTCCGGCCTTCTTCTTGAGCTGCTTGCGCACCTTGTCTACTTGATCCGCAGCGACACTCACGGCCTCCCGCACCTCCGGATCCACGGGTTCGAAGGCGGCTGCCGTGTAGTGGGCATGCGCCGTTCGACCACCGACTGGCTTGGGCCAGCTCATGCGGAACAACACGCCTTGCATGCATTTCTCGGCGTCGCGATCCCCGAGATTGGACTCTTCAATGGTGACGGACTTGGCCTTCTTGTCGAGGCCGATAACCACGAAGAAGCGAACCGTTCCGGAGAGGAACTCCACCGATTTTGCGCGATTCTTGAAACAGCGTTCGAAACCGGGTTCCGCCCGCGCAAAGACCTTGCCCGTTGCCTCTTCGTTGAGGCCACCCACCTCGGCGCTGACGTTGACGTCGGACTTTTCTTCTGTTTTTGGCGGTGCGGCTTCGACGACTTGCGTCTTGGGCGGAGGGTTCGAACCACCACAACCGAGCAACGACAACGACGCGAGCGAGATGCTGGCAACGGACGACAGTAAGCTTCGGGGGAACATCGCGCGGGCTACTACCGCGAGCCGTGGGTTCGAACAACCCTTGGCATGACTAGCGCTTTTAGCGCGTGAGTGAAAAAATACAACGGCTTCGGGATCTCTGGGGAGCACGTGACTTCTCATGGGTTATCCAATGGACGACCGCCAGTCGCAACTACGAAAGTTACCTCAACGCTCACGTTTGGCTACAGCATGAGTACGACGACCTGTTCGAGGGAATTCAGCTGGTTCGCGAGCGCCGGCTTCGGACTGACGGCGACGGCGAGCTCTGCTTCGGCAAGCATTTCGAGATCGAACGGGCTGTCGCCGAAGGCCGCGAGCAGGCGCGTTCCCTTGCGGCGCTGGTTTAGTTGAATGACCTTCTGTTCGCAATAGGGGACGGGAGTGGCCATGGTGGTGCCAATGATTCCCGACGCAGACTCGATGGGACGCGCCGCGATCATATCGTGGTCTTCGAATCCGAGCCGACGGGCGACAACGCGAACAATCGGCCAAGGCGACGCGGATACCAGCCAACAAGCGTGACCGTGGGAGCGAGCCCAATCGAGCAGCGGGCGATACTCCCAGCGGAGCCGTGATTCGATCCCTAAGCGCAAAAGAGTTCGATTGGCAAACTCTGCGACCTCAGTGACGCTCCGTCCCGCGTAGCACCACGTCATGATTTCGTACAGGAGCAGCTCGTTGAGCTTGCCTTGCTTCTCAGCCTCGAAAAGGCGCACTAGGAGATCCCCGACGGCACCTTCGGTTGCGAGGTTACGCTCGTTGAGGACGCTCAACAAGAGCGGCCGCACTGACTCGAGTAACCAGTTGGATTGGCAAGCGGAGAGAAAGACGTCGTCGGAGACGTCACCGGACCAAAGCGTCCCGTCGCCATCGAAAGCCAAGTTGCAGGGTTCGCCGTGGGACAGTTCTTCGAGCCGGGTGACGAGCTCAGCAATGGTCACGAGGTGTTGCGTGGAGTTTGGGTGAGCCATGAGGTTTGGCGGGGGGACCCCGTCCGAGTACGACGTTCCACTCGCATTCTACGCGACATTCAGCTAAGCGATAGTCTGGTGACACCGACCAGGACTCGCGACTCATGCATTTCGACGTTCGGGTTTGTCGTTGCGTTGGAAGTAGGCTTGCAAATCTCGGTAGCGGGGGGCAAAATCCCCCGCGAACGCCTCGCGGCGGAGGTCGTTCTGGCGAGCGGGGTGCGTTGTGGCTGACGACTATCTGACGAGGATCCTGAATGCTCAAGTGTACGACGTGGCAATCGAGTCACCGCTCGATCACGCGCCGAATCTTTCGACGCGCATGGACAATCAGGTGTGGCTCAAGCGCGAGGATTTGCAGCCGGTCTTCTCGTTCAAGCTGCGGGGCGCCTACAACAAAATGGTGCGACTGCCCGCTCTAGCGCTCGAACGGGGGGTGATCAGCGCTTCTGCGGGTAATCATGCGCAGGGCGTGGCCTACGCTGCCGCTCGACTGGGTACGAAGGCCGTCATCGTCATGCCGGAGACTACTCCGAGCATCAAAGTAATGGCCGTGCGCGCGCGCGGCGCCAAAGCCCTGCTCTTCGGAAGCTCGTTCGACGAGGCCTATGCCGAAGCGCGGCGGATCGAGGTCGAAGAGGGGTTGACCTTCATTCACCCGTTCGACGACCCTGACGTCATTGCGGGTCAAGGTACGATTGGCATGGAGATCCTGCGCCAACACAGTCGACCGATCGACGCCATATTCTGTAGCGTGGGCGGGGGAGGCCTGATCGCTGGGGTTGCATCCTATGTGAAGCAGGTGCGGCCCGAGACGCGCATCATTGGCGTCGAAACCTACGACGCCGATGCGATGACCCAGTCGCTTCTGCGCGGGGAACGGGTGCAACTGGAACACGTTGGGATCTTTGCCGACGGGGCTGCAGTGAAGCTCGTTGGCGAAGAGACGTTTCGGATCGCGCGCGAACGTGTAGATGAGATGGTTCGCGTCGACAACGACGAAATCTGTGCAGCGATCAAGGATGTCTTCGAGGACACCCGCAGCGTATTGGAGCCAGCCGGGGCTATGGCGGTTGCCGGACTCAAATCCTACCTATCGCGTAAGGAGCATCAGGGGCGCACCTTCGTCGCAATAACCTCTGGTGCCAATGTCAATTTTGACCGACTCAGGTTCGTTGCCGAGCGCGCCGAGTTGGGCGAGCAGCGCGAAGCGCTGATCGCCGTTACCATTCCGGAACGCCCAGGGAGCTTTCTCGCCTTCTGTGAGCGGATTGGTCGACGCAATGTCACCGAGTTCAACTACCGGATGGCAGACGACGACCGCGCCCATGTGTTCGTGGGGCTCGAGGTCGCAAGTCGGCAAGAGTCGAAGCAGCTCATCGAGGTGCTGCGTCAAGAGGGTCTCGAGACCATCGATCTGACGGAGGACGAGTTGGCGAAGCTGCACCTCAGGCACATGGTGGGGGGACATGCCGTCAACGCCATTCACGAGCGGTTGATCCGATTCATATTTCCGGAACGTCCTGGGGCGTTGTTGACATTCCTTTCGGCAATGCGCTCCGGGTGGAACATCTCGCTGTTTCACTACCGCAACCATGGGGCGGATTTTGGTCGAGTCCTCGTAGGGATCCAGGTGCCGCCCGGCGACGAGCAGGATTTTCAGGCCTTCTTGTCGACCCTGGGCTACGAGTGGCAGGAGGAAAGTCAGAACCCCGCCTATCGGATGTTTCTTGGACAGTAGGGAACGTGGCGCTCAATGGCCTGGCTGCTTGGGAGCCGTGGGTTCGCGTGTTGGCATCGGAGGTAGTGGCGGTCGGCTCGGCTGCCATTCACCCCAGCCTGCGCGTATTCCGAGCCCATACATCTGCATGCCGTTGGCTTCAGCGTACGGGCGATAGTCGCCGAAGTGTATACTCGATGCGCCGTCGAATTGGGCAGTTGCTACGAGCTCCCAGAGCGTATGTCGCCAGTTGACCTGGATGCCTCCCTCGAGCACGAGGTAGGGATCGAGTCCGGCGGCGTTGTAAGTGGTTCGAAGATCGTGCGAAACCGCCCCTCCACCGGCTAGCAGTGTCAGCCGGAGAGTCTCGCTGGAACTGAAGAGACGCAGAGCAGCGCCGAAGTGTCTCGCGTCAAGGTGGTAGTTGAGCGATCCTAGCGTGGGGCAGGCCGTGGGCGTAAATGATCTGCAATGGCCTGATACGTCAAATGAGGCAGAATCGACCTGCGCTTCGATGCCGAGGGGAGCAAACAGGCGGTATCCGGCGCGTAGCCCGAGTGACCAACCGAGATTGTAGTTCGATTTGGCGTCGAAACCCAACGGATTGCCACGCGGGACGAACAGTCCGAGGGCGGCTAGGCCATAGATCCCCGTTTGGGGCCGCTTACCCGTGGCATTCGAATCCGTCGTCGTAACTCCATGAGCCGAGGTGTCATTGCGGTCTCCGAGTACGCCGGTGACGCGCCTCGTCGAGCCGATCTCGACGTCAATTTCCTCTTCGAAGGGCTCGTAGCCTTCGCGATAGACCTGAACGAAATGGCGGCCCGGATCGAGTCGCCCCGACCATTCTGCAAAGGCGACGGGACGTCCATCGATCGCGATTGCCGTTTGCGAATCGGGGGCCGTTACTGTCACCCTCCCGCTGGTCTCGGTGAGCACCAAGCTTACCGGTACTTCGGTGTGGCCGCCTGCGATGCGGAAATTGCGCGCGATTGGCGCAAAACCGGGGGCATCGGCGGTGACTCGATGCTCACCGACGTCGAGTACGATGGGGCCGCTGAGGTCTTCGGGGGAGATGCTGCGCCCGTCGAGCAGAAGTTTGGCATCTGCGGGCGACACCGAAAGCCGGACCGAGCCAATGAGTGAGCCAAGCTCTGCCACGGCATTGTCAACGGCAGCACGCTCCGTGGCGTTGAGTTCGACCGCGTGATCGCGCAAAAGCCGTGCTAACGACTCGCGGGCCTCGGAATACCGATAGAGTTGTTTTTGGCACAGCGCGACATTCTGCAGCGCCGACGCTGAAGGGTATTGTCGGTATGCGGCTTCGAATTCGGCCAGGGCTGCCGTGTAGTTTCTGTCTTCGTATAGATTGATGCCGTTCTCGAAGTGGCGCCGACTCGCTAGCTTGGCGTCTGCATCCGAGACTTGAAGCGAGGCGGCAACGCCAGCTTCGGCATCCATGGTCGAGGTCGTGGAGGGCGACGGTGGAGTCTCGCTCGCCGGCGCCGCGGCGCCCGTGCGGGGTGGTACTAGCACGACGAACAAACCCAAACAGCAGACCCCAGCCATACGCTGGCAATCGACGATCAAGCCCAGCGGGACCTTGGGGCGCGCGCTAAGCAGGGCGATTCTTCTGTCGCTCTCGAAATGGCGGTTTGGGTTGATCAAGCTGACTGACGCGAGCGTACCCTCAGCCCTGGTAGTAAGGAAGGGCCGTCGTTGGCGTGTGCTCTAACTCTGCCACCGCTGACCGCAACGATTACGGCATGGTGCGGCGGAGTTTCAGCCCAGAGGCGACGCCTGAATTGTCTCCTGGCCCGGCTGGCGGTGGGTTGGGCGTTGCGCCCGGGTGATGCGAAAAGGCGCGCCCCGAACTTGCGCCGAGGGGCGAGCTGTTGGACGCCCTGGGGCTTGCACTGCCGGTCAGAATGGTTGAGTCGGGGGCGAGCGGCAGCGAGGTGGTCGCGACGGCGGAGGGAGTTGCTCGCTCGCGGGCGACGGCATTGCTGGATGTCGGCGCTGTCATGGCATTGGGTGGCGATGCGCCTTGTGTTTTCGTCATGAACCAGAGGAGTGCGCCCGCGCCCAAAAGCAGCGCGACGGCGACAACCTGTTTGGCTTTCGGGCGATGGCGTTCGAGAGCGTCGCCAGGCGGAACTCCATCCGTCGCCGTGCTGGTGGGACCCGTTGGATTCTCCGAGAGACGCCGGCCAATGTCGGGTACGGCCGCAGTCAAAGCTGCCAGGAACTCCTTGGCTGTCTGGAAACGCCGTGTGACGTCGCGTTGCAGCGCTCGAGTGACAACCAAGGCCAAGGCCTCGGGTACGAGCGGTGCATGTAGGCGGACGTCATCGGCATCGCGTGTGCAGATGTCGACGAGCGTGCCTTCGTAGGTGCGACTCTGATGTGGAACGCGGCCCGAGAGTGCCTCGAAAAGTATCGCGCCAACACTGTAGAGATCCGAGCGCGCATCGAGCGTTGCTTCGCCACGCGCCTGCTCGGGAGACATGTACGACGCAGTACCGAGGATGACGCCGCGTCGGGTGACGGTTTGCTGTTGGGTCTTTTCGGTCTGCTGCTTGGATATGCCGAAATCGAGAAGTTTTACGTAGAGCTCGTCGGAATCGTAGCGGCAGAGAAAGATGTTTTCGGGTTTCAGATCACGGTGGATGATTTGAGCCTGGTGCGTGCGAATCAAGGCCCGCAACACCTGCCCGATGATGGTTGCCGCGGGTTCGGCAAGCAATCGACCTTCCGTTTGAAACAGCCCGCGCAGATCGCAGCCCTCGAGCAGTTCCATGACCAAGTAAGGCGAGCCGTCAGCAGCTTTACCCCAGTCGAAAACATGTACGACATGAGGGCTCTCGATGTGGCTAGCGGCAATGGCCTCGCGTCGAAAGCGCTCGAACGAAGCCGGATCGCTCGCAATGCGCGGATCGAGGCGCTTGATTGCGACACGCTTGCCGAGTTCGAGATGTCGACCTCGATAGACGACCCCCATGCCGCCTTGTCCGATCCACTCCTCGATGCGATAGCGATCGCCAACCACGCAGCCCAGCCAGGGATCTCGGGCGGTGGTTGTCGCCGAACTAGCCTCGTTCTCCTGGTTCCCCGTCATGACAGCCGCCTAACGAGGGTAACATGGCTTGGGGGTAGAGCTGCGGAGTTACCGGCAGATCGCGAAGAAACCACGACAAAACCCCGCAACATGGCACCAAAATGGTCCATGCAGGCGGGGTCGAGGTAGGCCGATTCCGCTTAGCGAGCAGCCAGCTTGCCGAGCTGCGACTGGATGCGCGACGTCGTACGGGATGCCGTACGGTCGTGCACTACGCCCTTCGAGGCGGCGCGAGCTAGCAACTTGCTGGCCTTGGATACGGCTTCCTTGGCCGCAGCTCCATCGCCGGCGCTGAGCGCGACGCGCGCCTTCTTCACCGCGGTGCGCACCGTGCTCGATACGCTGCTATTGCGCGCACTGCGCTTGATTCGCTGACGGTTTCGCTTTTCTGCAGAGGGATGATTTGCCATCGACGTCGATCCAAAGAGTAGAAACGTTATGCTTTCTTCGCGTCAGCAGCTAGAGCGCTGTATCCCTCAAGATGAATCGGGAACTTCGGGGTTCCCTTGCGAACATTGGCCTTCTTGTTGGCCTTGCCCGCAGTCTTGGTACGGAGGAGTCTACGGCTGTCTGACTGAGCGGTGCGCGAAACCATTGTCGGAAACCTCGAACTTTGGGGGGGTGTCCCGTTAGCGAGGGGCGGAATATGAAAGAGCTTTGGCCGCTTGTCAACGCGGGAAGTCTGTGTTGAGTAGGCCGGTTGGCCCAATTCGCCCGAATCCTGGCGTCCTTATCCTTGACGCGGGCTAATTACCGTTCGCGGTATTTTTCGTCATCGGCTTCGAAATCGTTGCATTTACGTCAAATTGGCCCCGCGCGAAGGGTTCGACCCGCACGGCTCCCAGCGATTGCGACAAACAAGCTCGAGCGTTTGCATCCAAAGCTGGGTTGAGGATTTCTACGTTCTGTACGGCGCCATTGCTCTGAAAGACGAGGCGGACGCCGGTGGTCCGCACGTTCGGCGGCAAGCAGCGCTGTGCTTCAGGGAGTCGGTGTGACAGCGCCGCTGAGACCGCACCTGTCGAAGGGTGGTCCATGAGATTGGACGGACCGGCGGCGGGAACGAGTTCTGGCTCCTTGGGCGCAGGGGTGGCCTTGTCTGCCGCGGCCGCTGGCGGTGTCGCGGCGCCACGGTTGCGCTGCTGATTGGCTACCGACTGCAGGACCACTGCCTGGTCCGTGGCAGCCCCTGGCTTGGCCTCGAGTGGAAGTGCTTCTGCCTGGGGCAGCGCGGCAACGGTGACATTCGGTGTCGGCGGAGACGACTCGCCCGGGCGAGCAGGCTCAACGCGAGTTGCTTGCCCTTGCGTCTGAGAAATCGGGCCAATCAAAGGATCCGGCGCTGGCTGTCGTAGGGTGATGACGGCGGCGGCGGCGGCCAGGGTTCCCACAGCCGCCGAAATGAAGAACAGTCGGCGGCGTATCGCCGTCGGGCGCGCATCACCAGCTGGCAACGCATTGGTGTCATAAGTGTTGCCGACACCGTGAGCCGTTAGTCGCAGCGGGGCATGCTCACCGGACTTGAGCGGAGCACGCAACAGGTCGTACGTGGCGCCCTGTTCCGCGTCGAATGCGTAGGGATCGCTCGGCTCCGGCTCGCCGGCCTCGACGGGCAGCGGCGTGCGCAGGACATCCTCGACGTCGCTGTCGAGACCGCGCTGTTCCCCGCGTGCGTGCCCGTTCATGGGACTGCTCGGTGTAGGCATGGCGCGAACGCGCTGCATGGTCTGCTCGAGTCTCGATTCCCACTCGGCACTCGTTGGTTCCGCAATCGATATGGGGTGATTGCGAAGGAGGGCGTCGAGGCGATCCCCGGTAGCTGTCGGTTGGCGTGGCAGCGTCATGATTCCCCCTCGGAGAAGTCGGCGAGCTCGAGGCCGGCCTCAAGCAACCGATCGCGCAATTTCCGTCGGGCTTCATGGACTCGCCAGGCTATCGTTCCCTCGGGGCATCCAAGAATTCGCGCCGCATCGGCATGGCTTTGGCCATCAACACAGACGAGCACCAAAGTGGTGCGTAAGGTCTCGCTCAAGGAGTCCATGGCGGCTGATAGAGCGACAAATATCTCGCGGTCCGCGCTATCTCCTGCAGGATCGGCGTAGCCGGGGCGCTGCTCGACCAGCTGCGATTCGAGGCGCGGATCGTCGTCCGTCGTGGAATGGCGACGCACTCGGCGTGACCGCAGAACGTTGAGAGAAAGGTTGATCGCGATGCGATAGATCCAGGTGAAGGGTTCACTTCTGCCATCGAAGCGGGAGAGTGCCTTGTATGCGCGAACGAACGTCTCTTGAGTGACGTCGTCAGCGTCTGCCTGACTCTTGAGCATGTGAGCTGCCAATCGGTAGATGCGACGTTGATATCGCTCGACCAGGACGCCATAGGCTTGCGCGTCTCCAGTCTGAGCTGCCTCGACGAGGTCTCGATCGCTTTTCGCACTGCTATCCGGTCGGGCCAATAGGGGCCGTGCCATGCGTTCGATTGTGACTCAAGATCCTCCACGGGACCGTCCTTCGACAACGCTTGAGGCCGAATCCTTGGGCGTTGTCGGCTACCAGTTCGGAAAGGAGCCGCAGCACTGCCGGCCACCTGCCCAAAACAGCACTGCCCCCAGGGTCGAAACCATGGGGGCAGTACCAAGACTGGGTGCGTGAAGGAGACTCAACCGCCGGACAGCTTGTTCCGGAACAGATCGCCGAGTGTACCGAAACCACCTTGGGCAGTGAGCTTCTGTCGATACTCGCGCGTTGCGCGGCGCTCTTCGTCGTCAGCGACCTCGCGAATGCTCAAGCGCGGCTCGCCTCGCTTGGGATCGAGTTCGATGACCTTGGCGTCGATCACCGCGTTCAGTTTGAAGGCCTTGCGTAGCTCCGTACCTCGCGGAGTGCCGGTCTGGCCCGCGGGGATGAAGCCCCGTGCTCCACGCCCCGTGGTGCCGAGGACGCGCACGATGAGCCCTGCGCTCTCGATCTTGGCGATCTCGACCTTGAGGATCTGGTTGCGATTGATGCGCTGAGGGGCCTCGTTGGCACGGTCACCGGTCAGCGCGGGATGCAGCGCGATCTTGTGATTGCGCGGATCGACGTGAGCCACGATGACCTCGAGGCTCTGGCCAAGCTCAAGCTTCTCCTTCGTATGTTCGATGCGCTCGAACGAGAGATCCGTGATGTGGAGCAGGCCTTCCACTCCGGCTTCGAGTTCGATGAACGCACCGAAATCCTCCAGGCGCGTCACAGTACCGGTGTGCTTACTCAGTGGAGCGTAGCGCTCACGAGCAGCCGCCCAGGGGTCTTCGACGAGCGCCTTGCGACTGAGCCAGATCTTGCCCTTTTCGTCGATCTTGATGATCTTTACTTGGATCTTGTCGCCGGGTCGAAAGAGATCGACGGGACGCATGCGCAAGTCATGGCTGGCCTCGGTGATGTGTACCAGGCCTTCCAGATTCTCTGCCGCGGGCATGGCAACGAAGGCACCCCAGTCAACGACGGTGCGCACGATGCCATCCATCACCTGGCCTTCCGTCAGCAGGCCGAGGGCGTGCTTACGTCGCTCGTGGGCTTCGGCCTCGAGCATGGGGCGGCGAGTGACCACCACGTCACGGCCATTTTTGTCGTACTGGATGACTTTGAACTCGAGGCGTTGTCCCACCAAATTGGAGAAGTTGGCGTTGGCAGGATGTAGATCCATTCCAGACGCGGGAGCAAAGGCGCGTAGGCCGCCGATATCTACCTCGACGCCGCCCTTGATGACTCCGACGATGAGGCCACTGATCAAGGTTCCTTCTTGATGGGCCTTCTCGACGATGGGTTTTGCCTCTTCTTCGCGCAGCGGCTTGCGGGTCAATACGACGAGCCCACCGCGTGCGCCGTCGTTGTGTACGTGCGCAACGAAGCGGTCGCTGATGCTCGGAACGAGATCGTCCTCCGCCATCTCGCTGCGATCGAAGATCGCCAGAGCCTTGCCCGACAGATCGATCATGATCGCGTTGTCGAGCACGGCAGTGACTTTGCCGTAGACTTCCTCACCCACGCGGAATGGCGCGCGATCCGAAGCTCGCGAGGGGCCAGGTCTGGTGGAGCCACCTTCGGAACCTGCTCCTTCTGGTGCGCCTGGCTTCTTCTTCTTGCGGCGACGCTTCTTCTTTTTGGCGCCGGGTGCCATTGAGCCACCCGCTGTCTCAGAAGCTTCGCTTTCGCCAGCTTCGCCTTCGCCTTCGGAGGCATCGTCTTCGTCGCTGCCAGCTTCGTCCGAAGTGTCAGCGTCAGGAGCTCCAACGGATTGACTCGAATCGTCTGTAGCGTCCGAACTCGATGCAGCAGCACTTGCTGCATTGTCGCCTTCGGGGTTCGGTGCAGCTGCGACTGCGTCAGGGGTTGTGGTTACGGGAGTGGGCTCGACGGGCTGGGCGTCGGGCAGGGGGATGTTTTCGTCAGGGACCATGGCGACCGGGGGTTCGGCTATAACGCGCCTCGGGCCGGCTGCCAATCGAGACGTGTCGGTTTCTTTGGAGGGGCCCCTTTAACGGGCCACGGGAAGATGCCGGTTTTTTCCGCCACTTCGGTCAATGGTGAGCTCCCCGAGGCCACCTGCATTTTCCTCGGAAATGCGCTGGCCGAGCCGCTCGGCAACCTCGAAGAACGCACCGGCCGCCGTACCCTGCGGTTGGGATTTGACTACCGGTAGGCCTGCGTCGCTCGCCCGCTGGACCTCGGGGATGAGCGGCAGCTGACCGAGCAGGGGGGCATCCGCCTGGTCGGCGATAGTCTGACCACCGCCCTTACCGAACAACTCGTGGCGCGTCGAACAGGTCCCGCAGACGAAATAACTCTGGTTCTCGATAACGCCCAGGATCGGGATCCCGACCTTTAGATTCATGGCGACGGCCTTGTACACGTCTTGCAGCGCCATCTCTTGCGGCGTCGTGACGACGACGGCGCCATTGCTCTGGACCTTTTGCGCGAGCGTCAAGGCGATGTCCCCGGTCCCGGGGGGCATATCGAGAAAGAGGTAGTCGAGTTCGCCCCAGGCTACATCCTTGAGGAATTGCATCAAGGCCCCGTGCAGCATTGGGCCACGCCAAACGACCGCACTCTTCTCGTCCTCGAGCAAGAACCCGATGCTCATCAATTTGACGCCATGCTTCTCGATCGGGTGGATCTTCTGGCCGTCGCCTGTGGGTTGTGAACGGATGCCGAACAGCGTCGGCACGCTCGGTCCGTAGATATCCGCGTCGAGCAGTCCGACGCGCGCGCCCATCGCGGACATCGCACAAGCGAGATTGGCGCAGACCGTGCTTTTCCCCACGCCTCCCTTGCCACTCATCACCAAGACGACATTCTTGACTTGCGCGATCGGGTCGTCGTTCGCGACGGTCCGACCAGAAATCTCCAGAGATTCCTCGAGCAGCGCCAATTGAAGGCCACCGGCCTCGAGGCGCTTGCGCAACTCCGATTTGAGCTCTTCGCTCTTGGCGCGATGGGGCCAGGCGTGGGCGACGTTTACCGTTACCTTGTCTGCCGCCAAGGTAACGTCGATTTGACTCGACTCAGCCACGGCCCGGCCAGACTGCTCACCTAGGATCTCGACCACTACGTTACGAATCGCTTCGGGGCTCTTGACCATACGCGCGCTTGCGTAGGGCCGGCCCGCCTAGCTGTCAAACCCTAAACTTGCCTTAGAACCAGCCGAACAGGAATGCCGCGGCCAGACCCGCTGCAAAACCCGCTCCCAATGCGGCAAGCTGGAATGGGAACCGCGGCCTAGTGCGGCTCAACGGCGCTGCCGAATGCCCGAGCTCCGGAAGGGACAGCGTTTCCGGAATGTCGGAGAACGGCGGACTATGCACCAGGTCGAGCACGCGCAGCGAACCATTGACCTGATCGATGCGCAGCCGGGGCGTCAGTGGTGCCTTAGGGATCAGCGGTTGCTCCAAGAATCCTGAATCGAGCCTGCGGTAGGTGGGGCCACGGCTCCAGGCGCCGGGGATCGGGATCTTGTTCAGCGATGTCGTTACCGTCAGCCGCAGACGCGTCGGTGCCGCGTTCTGCGGAGACACATTCAACGAGTTCGCCAGCGAAGCCATTGGTTACCGCTCGAATAGAACGGCTGGAGGCGCTTGCGGTTTAGGTGCGCGCGAGCAAAATCGAGAGATTGTGGAGGTTTGCGGGCCAGGTGCGCAGGCAAGTTCGAGCGATGGCGGAGGCTTGCGGTATGGGTGCGCGAGCAAGTTCGGGCGATGAGGGAGGCCTTTGTTCTTTGTGGCGGCGTGGCCACGGCCGAATGCGCTCGGGCTGCAACGTGCGGATGCCGCGGAAACCATGGAAACGCGCAAAGCTACAATTCAGCGAGTCAACGCCGGCGAGACGGCGAGATGACGAGACCACGACCACGAGACCACGAGACCACGAGACCACGAGACCACGAGACCACGAGACCACG
>CAYVXY010000014.1:0-19040 GCA_964454965.1 uncultured Polyangiaceae bacterium
GAGACCACGACGAGACCACGACGAGACCACGACGAGACCACGACGAGACCACGACCACGAGACCACGACCACGAGACCACGAGACCACGACGAAATGCGGAACGGTGCGTCAGCAAGTTACCAACGCACCGTTGGCGGGGCAATTGCGGCGCGCCACTTTGCACCCCGTGGGACCACCCGGTTTGCAGGGTTCGCGGTCCAGTGAACCATGGTGCGCCAATCGGTTTGCCGCTTTCGAAAATCGACCCGCCATCGTCTCCAAAAGTGATCTATTCGGGATGGGCGGTCGCAGGTGGAGAGTTAGGTCATGGGTCTGTGTGTTGTTCCTAATTGGGATAGTTGCGTCGACAAGCCCTGCGTACGGAGTGAAGGGCACAAAATACTACTGCCCCAGCAGTTCGAGATTGTTTGGTTTGAGTTGCCCCCAACCGTTTCGCTCGCGCCTTCACTTCGCCTTCGGCGTTCCTCGCGTTGCTCGGACCGTACAAGCTCCGCTCAGTCGGGGGAGGCTGACTGACTGGCGAGGTCGTGGCGCATCCACGCCCGACAATGGCCAGGCAACGGAATGGGTCTGGGCGGGCGCGGTGGCGGCCCGAAGCGTTCAAATGCACCACAGGCGTCGCAAGTGCGCGTCGATCATGCGTCGTTGGCATTCGATCGTTTCTCGCCCGGCCCAGGTTTGAATTGGGCGGATATCGTCGCCTGAGAATGCTGCATCAGGGCGTCGAGAGGCGACAGCTCTGTTGGTTGGCGGAACTTCAGAGCCGTCGGTCCTGTTCGTGGGAGCGCTGACAACAAGGACCTATCGGTAGCCGAGTGGCACAGAGTCAGAACGATGGCTCGACGCAGTGTCGCTCATGCCGCGACGGCTTATCGCGATGGTGGCTTCAAAGTCGCGTCGCGTCGTGACGATAGCGGCGGAGTCGCGTCGCATCGCGACGAACTGTTACCGAATCACCACTGCATTCACGCTGAGGCGAGCGGCATTTTCGTGCAGATCGAACTGGTGCAAACGTTACGGTGTGATAGATTGGGGCAGCAATTGTTGGTGTTGAGATCGAAGGCATTTGTCCAACAAGTCGGGCGCGAGACAATTCGCGAGAGGGGCTAGGCAAGTAGTCTATGGCAAGGTTGCTGAATCAGCGGCGGTCTCGTTCGCCGTCGTCGTCGTCGTCGTCGTCGTCGTCGTCGTCGTCGTCGTCGTTGAGCCAATCGACCTCCACGTATTCCCAACTGGATCTTCCTTGTCGGGGTCGCGGTGGGTATCGTCCGGGCGCGGGTCGCCCGCGAAGCGGGCGTGCAGGAATTCCGCATCGCAAGCGACCGGTGCTAGCCGCTGCATTCCCCGTCCACGTGACGCTCCGCGCCAGAGCCGGGCTGCCTTCATTGCGGCTCACCGAATCGCGACGTGTCCTTGTTGCCGCTATCGCGGCGGCGCGTGACCGATTTGGCTGCAGAATCGTGCATTACAGCATACAGAGCAACCACGTGCATCTCGTCTGCGAAGCAAGCGATCAGGTGTCACTCTCGCGCGGTCTGCGCGGACTCGTGATTCGGATGGCACGCGGTTTCAATCGCGTGCACGCGCTTCGAGGTGCACTCTGGGCAGACCGGTATCACGAGCGGATTTTGCGCACCCCGCGTGAAGTGCGCAATGTACTCGTCTACGTACTGGGCAATTGGCGTCATCACGGTGGCGAGCGCTATCCCCTCGGGTGCATCGATCCGTGCAGTTCCGCGGCCTGGTTCGATGGGTTCAAGGAGCCAATGCTGCCCCCGAGCGCGCCGCCGCCAGTTTCGGCGGCGAAGACCTGGCTCTTGGCGCTTGGCTATCGGCGACACATCGGCAAGCTCTCGGTCGACGAGGGCGCTTGGACGAGGAAAGGTTGGATTGGTCAGGGCGGATGAGACTTTCTTTTGTGGTTGGTCCAGCGTGATTACTGCTGGGGTCGCCGTCGGTGACGGGTCAGGTGAGCCCGATCCCCCAGACACGGACAAGCGCGGCGAGGCGCAATTTCGCAAGCGGACTGCGCGTGAGCTCACCGGGCAGATCGGGTGACCAATCGATGGCGGCTGGTTTCTGCCGGCTACGTGAGAGGATCACGGCATGTCAGATGATCTGCACTTGGCCGGCACGCTCCTAGCTTCGAGACCGGCCCTTTCATGTCCCGACGACAGGCACAGGGCGACAAGACACCGGTCGCTCGATTCCACCGTGTCTGAATCGCTCCGCGCCGCAATCCCGCAGCCGCACTTCGCCTGTCGTTCGCAGCCCGCCGGTCACCTCCGAGCAAGCCCGCCCCTCCAGCAGCGCAGCCGCACTCCCGAAACCGCCCGACCAATGACATCGCCCAATGACCCTTCCGTGCCGGCCTGTCACGGCGGCGAAGTGCCGCTTGGACACCCCGCCCAATGTCATCGACCACTTGCGCTGGCGCGCCGGCCTCGCATGACGGTGGACTGCCGCATGGAAGCCCCGCCCAATGGCATTGCCTGGTGAGGGTTCGCCACCGTTACTCAGTCGACCATTCCGAGCCCCTCCGCCCACCCGCGAATTATCCCGCCGAGAGTTCCGCCCATCTGCCGCGCGTCGCGGATCATCCCGCCGAACAATTCGTCCCCCTCCGAGCCCGTGAAATCATCGCGCCGAATCACCCCCAAGACCAAACCTGTACTCAACTTACTCGACTGAATAATTATTGTCGCTCGAGAGCCTCCAACTCATTGCGCTCATTGATTCGGAGGGTACAACCCATACTCATTTTACTCCGTCCAATGATTCGTCGCGCTTGGCGTTCAACAATCATTAAGTCGGCATTCCTGGCAGCCCTTCCGGTCCACCATTCTCGTAATGGTGCCATTGCCCGCATCCCCGTCGGTGCGATCGAGTTCAATATCGCGATTGCCCGCCAAGTCATCAGCAATGCGCGCCTTGTCGCCGCGATTGGGTGCGATACCGCCAGCACTGTCCGTCGCAACGCCGCGATTGACTGTGACACTGACAGTGCCGTCCGTCTCAACGGCGTCATTGTCCGTCAAGTCACCGGCAATGGTCGTCTTGTCGCTCCATTGGCCGCAACACAGCCAGCATTGTCCGTTTCAGCGCTGCCATTCGTCACACGACCACCGCAAACCCCCATTGAGACCCGTCAGGGATTGGACTTGGTGGAATCTGCTAACGGGCGAATGCACACTGGAGGCGCAATATCTTCGCTAAGTGCACCCGATTCTATTCAAGTTCCATGCGGCGCTTCACTATCGTCCGCTGAGGTGATTGCGAATGTCGCCGAGCGGATCAATAGGTGGAAGCCATCCACTTGCCAAGCGCTGGTGGACGGGGTGCGGTTCGAAGGCGGCATGCTGCGTTTCGTGACAAGTCCAACCTTCTGGTTGCCATTGCGCGCGGTTCATTGACGGTTTCGACGATTCCGGGATGCGTAGTGCTTCGGTACGAGCTCTCCTTCGTTCAGTTAGTGGCGTGGGGGACAGGCGGGGCACTGCTCCTTTCAAGCCAAGTTACCGCGAATTGGGCGGCGCAAGGTTTGCTGTTCGTCTTCTTTTGGCTGTGCGTCGTTGGTGGCAACTACCTATTGCGGAGGCGAGATTTCAGTCTCTATTGCGCAGGTCCGCTCCCACTGTTGACCACTGAGCAATACTTATAGAGGCGCGAGAAACGCGCGGGAGCCCTCGGGATATTGGCGGCGTTCCCTGCTAGAGTGTTGCGGTATGGTTCCAATCGACGACCTCTTTCCTCCTTTGAAGGAAGTTTTCGTTCGTTCGAACATGTTGCTCTTTGCGGGGATCGTGTTTTGGGGTGCGGCATTGCTGATGTGGAAAGGAAGCGCCCTCTTCGAACTGTCAAAGACCAGTGCAAGGAGGAGGTCATTATTGTTTCTTGGTTGCGGGACTGTCGCCTTCGTAGGGGGAGGTGCCTTGATCGGGAATGCGTTGTACTTGCGCGTCGATCCCAGATCGGTAGCGGACCTCGAATTCACGCGCATTGACAAGGAGCAAGGAGCCGCTGTGGGCGCGCCGCGAGTTGTCAGCGATACTGGTCAGATTCAGCGAGCGTTCGCTTTGTTGAGTAAGGCGCGACAGCATTTCCGGAGCGGCGAGTCCTGTCGCAAAGGCTACTTGATTCGTCTTCGATTGCGTGGGGAACCTGATTTTTCCGGACGTCTCATATTCGCCTATCGAAGCAGTGGCTCTGGCGGTGATGCAAGCATTGTAGTTCCCAGCGTGAGTCGTAGGACTAGCGGCGCGTTGGTTGATGCAGGGGAATACGAAGTGCCTGAGTTCGATGCTTGGCTTGCCAGAACAGTTGATCCGCTCTTCATGGGACCTTCCGAGACTAGGAATGGTCAGTGATTGTGCGCGCCTATGCCGTGAACACGCAGGGTGATTCCCGGGCACTATCGGGATGGGGAATACGGAAATCCTGACGTGGAGAGTTCCTCGTGTAGGCCCACCCGGTAGGGGGCGTTGGGAAGACGCCAAACCGCGCGACAGCAAGTTACCGAAACGCCGAACGGCGCGTCAGCAATTTGCCAACGCGCCGTTCGCGGTGAGGTCGCGAGTGGGGACTCGCGACGAGCACGCAGACTCTGATCTACTTGAGGGCCGCGACGAACGCACCCGAGGCCGAAACCTTGGCGGTCAGGTTCGCAGCTGCCGTCTGCATTGGCTCGGCAATCTTTGGCAGGAGCGTGACTGCGCAGCCGAGTCCGGCGAAGGCCTTCACGTCCAGCTCAGCAGAGGCGTTTGCAGATGCCTCGGCAAAGGTATCGACCAGGGTCGGGACGCTGGCGGCGATCCCTACGCCGGCGTCGAGGACGAGCTTGGACCGCTGCAGCCCGGCCAACACTGCGCCGAGCTCGGCGGTGAAGTTGGCGCGGAAGTCTTCGAACTGCGCCTGCACTGCGGCGTCAGCCGATGCAGCGAATGCGTACTTGAGCTTGACTGCGGGCGGGGTGCACTCAGCCTTCATCTGGGCTTCGGCCTTGGCACTCGCCTGGCACTCGACCTTGGCACTCGGCGGGGTCACGCCTCCGCTGCACTTGGCGTCGCACTTGACCGTTGCACTGCCGGAAGGAGGCTCAACGAAGCACTCGACCTTGGCGTCACCAGTGCAAGAACCACCGGTGGCAGCGACCGAGCAGCTACCTTCACAGGTGCCCTGGCAGGTACCACCCGCGCTCACGTCACACTTGCCAGTGCAACCAGCGGTGCACTTGCCTTCGCAGGTACCGGCACAGTCGATGCCGCCAGCCGTTTCCGTGGCTTTGCCGTCGCAGGTACCATCGCACTTGCCGCCGCAGGTTCCGGTGCAAGAGCCCGTGCACGTGGCACCGGCTTCGAGCTTGCATTCGCCCTTACAGCTGCCGGTGCAGGCTGCCGCTACGGACGGCGCGGTGCAATTCATCGTGGCGCTTCCGCTGCAGCTCGCCTGGCCACCGGTGACCGTTACCTCTGCCTCGCAGCGGCCCGAGCACTCGACCTCGACCTTGGCGGGCTTTACTTCGCCGTTACAGCGCGCCGATGCTTCGACCGATGCCGAAGCCGAGACCTGGCAGCTCGGCGGTGCGTAGTCGATCTTGATGTCGCCGGCGAGCTTGTATTTGGCGGTGATAGCCGCAGTCACCTGCGGGGCCGTTGCATCGGCTCCAAGACCAAGTTGAGCCTTGATCCGAACGAGGGGCGCCGTGATGCCTTCGGCGACCATATTGGCGGTCGCATTGAAGTTGACGACCTGGGTGAAGAACGCATCGACATTGGCGACGCCCGAGATGCTGCCTTGGCCCTCGGCGATCGCGTTGGCGTTGCATTCGAGACCACACTGCTTCGCGAGACCCGCGGCGTCGACGCCGGTTGCATTCTTTGCCGCCTCGCACCCCGTCATGGCACCCATCGTGGCAGCAGCAAGAATGGTACTAGCGGTAAAGATAGTGAGCTTCTTCATACGTGACTGTCTCCTTCTTCAGACTCAACAAGAGTAATCGTGGGCAGTTTGGCCCGAGCCTTTTGACGTTCTCAAACCGAAAAGCACGCAAAGGCTAGACCAAGTACGCGTCGATTTGCCAAGAACCATCGATCGCGAACGACAGGTCAGGGGCCCCAGAGGGCACCCGGATGATCCTCGGTCCGCCATCCTCGACCATTCGGCGCGCGCTTCCAAGCCTGAAGCGACAACAATGGCTCAGAAAAGTACTACGACAGCGAGATCATAGTCGCCGGTGTCCGCTTAGACTGGAATTCGACTCAGAAGAACACGCCCATGTACCAGCGGACAATCTGCGCGGTGGAGCGGCTCGGGGAGGGCATGCCCTGCGGATAGCCCATTCCGTCCATGGGGAAGAGCAGGCCATACTGCAGCATCGTGAAGAACCCACCGAGCGCGCCGGGGCGGTCGTTGAGTACGCCGTCCTTGGACTGGAAGTAGACAGTACCGTTGAGTTCAATGCCAAGATCGCGCTTGTGACCCGGGGCTTGGATGTACTCGCTCGCGCGCGACCAAATGCCCGCGACATTGCCGCCGAGGCGCTGTCCGTTGGCCTTGCGAATGAAGTCGTAACCGACGCTCGGACGGAAATAGTACGTCCCTTGCACGCGAGTCAGGATGTTGCGGTGCAAGATGAGATCCATCTGGTACGAAGGATGGAAGCGGAAGGTCTTGAACTGATTGCTGCCGCGCGGATTCTGCAATCCATCGTTGCCTGGGGTCAGGCTGAGATTGCCTTGCTCGTTATTCGTTCCGGCAGCTTTGTCGACGTTCGGATCTCCCGAGGACCAGCCAAAGCCAAAGGACAAGTCGAGCTTGTCTTCGAGCAGCTTCTGCTGCAGCTGGGTCGTAACGCCCCAAGCATTGAGTCGCCAGCCTGCACCACCTGGGGCGGTCAGGTAGTTGTTGCTCGATGGGACGACTGAGGTGTTGTCAATCTTTCCCTGGATAGTCGCAGCTTCGACCTCGAACCTGAAGCCCTTGTAGAGCACTTGGCCCCAGAGGTCGGGCGTCCAAGCGTAGGCATTGCGGCGGACGTACGATTGTGAAACGTATTCCGATGTGCATCCAAGGGACGCGCCGCCCCCGGCGGTTGTCGGAGTCGTTGTGCAGGGGTTGGCACCGTCGGCTGCCAGGATCTGCGAGCGGTACTGCACGTAGGCGCCAAAATTCAGCACCAATTCCCCGCGAGTGAGGCTCATCCGCTCGAGCTGCGGGTTCTTACGCCGCATCACCAAGAAGCTGTACTGTTTGACGTCGTCGAGTTGGGCTAGATCGTAGGGTTGACCGCCGAGACTCTGTAGATTCGTGCTCGTTGCGCCTTCACTCGGAAAGTCCCAACTGGCGCCGACATGTAGGTCGAGCGGTCGAACATCGGTGATGAACATGATGCGGTCGACGGTCGACTGATAGTCATGGTCGTAGCCATCGCCTGCGTTGTGCAACATGCCGAGGCCGAAATGGTCCGGCATGCGGCCGAAGCGCAGTTGACCAACCGGAGTCGAGTATTCCGCCCAGGCGCGCTTGACGCGTACGCTGTCTTTGTAGCCGTTAATCCCGGCGCTTGGCGCTTCTTGGGTGGTATCGAAGAAGGATAGTGGATTGTACCCGCTGCGCTGCGTGACCGAATACCCGCCGGTGCTCGATGGTGAATTGGTATAGCCCGCAGGTGTCGAGCCAAGGACCAGATTATCCAGGATGTCGATCTGCGTCATGATGCGCAGATTGTCCGAGACATGGATCTCGGGATTCAATCGCAACCGAAGGTTGGCCGAGGACTGCGTCTTATTCTTGCAAGCGCCGGCGTTGTTATTCGTGTCCGCGGCACCGCAGACGTTGGCGCCGTAGCCAGTGCCGTTGGCGGCCGCATAGCGGTTGTCGGCCGGAATCGGCCAAAGCTGGTAGTTTGGCTCATTGAATCGGCCGAGGGAGAAGTTGTGAAACAGCTCGGCACGCGTGCGAAAGTAACCGTGCATCTCGATGCTCGGGCGACTGTGCGACCACCAGTCTTCCGCCAAGATAGAGTCGTCTTGCTTGGTAGTCTCGGTGGATTGACTCGATTTCGCCGGACCGGCCGCTGCTGGTTCTGCAGCAGCGAGACCAGCGCCAGGTAGCATGGGACCCTGTGCGTGCGCGGGGGACGGAGGTTCCGCCGATGCTGGCGGCATGGATTCGGTATCCGCGGCCGCGTCGGCCTCTGCTGCCTCTACAGCGGCGGCGGGCGCGGATGCTGGAGACACAGCGGCAGGGGTGACTGGAGCTGCCGCAGCAGCGGACGCAGGTGCTTGGGCCGCCTTCGGTTGGGTTGCGGTCTGCGCAAAGGTTGCGATGGGGGTGACCGTGACTACACCTGCAGCGAGCAGTGCGACGAGGCTGACTTTCGGCATGAGCGGAGCTTTCAACGGAACGGCCCGACGGGGCGCGCGACGGTTTCGCACGGGGTACCCGAGAGCGTCAAGGGACGGGGCGCATGGTCCCAGAAGGGGGGGGGTGGTCCAAGGGGCCGGTTTGTTGCATCTATGCACATCGAGGGCGCCAAATTTCCGGACAATATCGGCGTTCTCTGAGGGGTGTTACGTGCCGTAGGCCCGCATCACATCGGTTCGCAATCGGAGCGCTTCTTCGTCGTCCGCTGTGCGATCTGGAGCGGTCGACGCCGCTCGTGAGAGCCTCGCCGCCGCGCCCGCAAGCCGACGTTGAGCGATCCAGCCAGGCGAATCCGGCAGGCCGAGTGACTGACGCAGCGCCTCTCCGAACTCGATGGCATTCGGAAACCGATGCATCGGATCTTTGGCGAGTGCGCGCGCCAGCAGTAGATCGAGGATTGGCGGTGCTTGTGGAACCAATGCCGTAAGCGGTGGTGGTGGCTCCTCGAGTTGGGCGGTGCGGATCAGAAGCTCGCTGCGCCCCTGGTTCTCGAAAGGGGTGCGGCCCGTCAACATTTCGAATAAGACGATGGCTGCCGAATAGAGATCGCTTCGGGCATCGATGTGCCCCGCTGTTACTTGTTCTGGCGACATATATGCGCCTGTACCTGGTGCGAGACCTCCGGATAGGCGCGCAGCAGATGCGGGCACACGGGCGATGCCAAAGTCGGTGAGTTTGGTCATCCCGTCGACACGCACCAAGATATTGCTGGGCTTTACGTCGCGGTGGACGATGCCAAGCGCGTGGATGGCCGCCAGTGCTCCGAGAAGCTGCGAGAAATGGTGCCAAGCCGGAGCCATGGGCATGCAGGGCAGGCCGGACGGTTTGCGATCCCTCACGAAGCCGCGAATCAGGTCCGAAAGCGGAGCGCCCTCGACCCACTCCATCACCAGCGCCAGCTGCCCTTGATGATCGGTCATGCCGAAGAAATGGACGATGTTCGGGTGCGACACGCGATCGAGCGCGACTCCCTCACCTACGAACAGGCGACGCGCTCGCTCGCGTCCACGCAACAGTGGATTGAGGATCTTAATTGCCACCGGGTGGTCCGGCGTCCCACTGCGCGAACCAGTCGGGGCGTAGTGCAGCCAGCCCTTGCGCACGATCCCCATCCCGCCTTCTCCGATGACGGCTCCTAGCAGCACTTCGCCGTAGCCGAGCGGGAGTAGGGTTCCCTCTCCGAGCCGTGAAGGAGGACTGGATTCGAGGGCCTGTCCACAGGCCGGGCAGAACCGTGCTTCCGGCTCGACGACGACGTTATGGCAGCTTCCGCAGACAGACACGCCTACCAACATACCTCGATATCGGGGCCCGGGTCATTTTGATCACACTGAAAGTCACCCCATCGCCTTGTCTGGTTGCTAGGCTCGGCTCCTCTATGCGAGGTTAGTGGGTACCGACTCTCCAGGTCGGGATGCCTAGGGATCTACGATGAAGCCAAATTCAAGCCCTCGATCCAACCCCAAGCTACGCGGCCTTACGGTAGGCACGTTGGTAATGCTGGGGATTCTGCCCGCCAGCGCTCATGCACAGGCAGTCGCCACGAACGAGTTCACCGTTCAACGATTCGATCCTGCGCCAGGCCCTCGCAACTTCTTCTCTACGCGGACGGCGCGTTCAGATGGCATCAAGACTTGGTCGGCGGGCTTCTACGCTGGCTATGCCAAAGACCCACTGGTCATCTCAAGTTGTGTTGCAAGTTACGACTGTAGTAGTAGCAACGCCAACCGCAAGATGGGGGATCTCAAGGTCGTCAAGGCGATGGTTGCCGGCGATCTGATGGGCAGTTTCACTTTGATGCCGCCGCTTCAGTTCGGGCTACGGGTGCCGCTCCTGTTTGTCAACGGGGACGGACTCGATCCGACCGACGGCAGCATGTTGCCGGGTGGCAGCAAGAAGTTTGCCCTCGGTGATCCGGCCATTGAAGGCAAATACCGGTTCTTTGGCAACCTCGAGTCACCGATCGCTGCCGCCGGGGCGCTGTTCATCACGGCGCCAATCGGTCACGCCATGGCTAAAGGGGCATACATCGGCGATCAGTCGCCGACCTTTGGCTTGCGGGGGATCGCAGATTTCAAGCATCGCGACCTGTTTGCTGCCGTAAACCTCGTCGGAATGTGGCGCTCTAGCGCCGAGATTGGCGGAACCAAGATTGGCCCAGAAGTGCGCTACTCTGTCGCGGTCGGCTACAGTTTCGGTCCCATGGTGCGGGTCATGGCCGAAGGCCTCGGCAACACGCGCCTGAAGATGGAGGGTGACGGTTCGAATGGGCTCGAAGGCCTGCTCGGGGGACAGTTCACTCCCAATGCCTCACCGGTCACCTTCAGTTTGGGTGGCGGCACGAGAGTGATCGAAGGAGTCGGGCTCCCAGCCTTCCGGGTCTTCGCCGGGCTTCTATACTCAGCCGAACCGAGGGATCGCGACGGTGACGGGATCCTGGACGACAAGGATTCATGCCCCACCGTCGCCGAGGATCTCGACGGCTTCGAGGATTCCGATGGTTGTCCGGACCCCGACAACGATGGGGATCGTTTCCAAGACGGTGGCGACAAGTGCCCGAATGAGCCCGAAGACATGGACGGATTCGAGGACACGGATGGTTGTCCGGATCTAGACAACGACAAGGATGGGATCCCCGACGAGCGTGACGCCTGTCGAGATCAGCCCGAGACCAAGAACGGGTTCAAGGACGATGATGGGTGCCCCGATCAGGCGGATAGCGACAGCGATGGTGTGGCCGACGCGGCCGACAAATGCCCCAACGAGCCCGAAGACACCGATGGTTTCGAAGACACCGATGGCTGCCCCGATCTCGACAACGACAAGGATGGCATTCCGGATAGTGCTGACGAATGTTCCGAAGAGCCCGAGACGGTGAACGAGTTCGAAGACACCGACGGCTGCCCAGACGAAAATCCAGACGCAAAAAACCAGAAGAAGAAGTGAATTTCGCGCCACGGCAGCGTGGTTCGGTATTACGGGTTCGGCGGTAGTGATTCACACCGAGTCTCACCTCGCACTCACGCTCACTACGCAACACAACGCCCTCGCCGTAAGCACAGCGAGGGCGTTGTCGCCATTTCAACCAGCGCGGCATGGAACGGTCGTGCGCTCTCGGCTGATGTTTGCTGCGGAGCTGTAAATGGCGCAAATTGCTCGTGGTTTGCAGGCAAAGGAGCCGTTTGGAGCCCGCTCCAACACTACTGCTCCAACGCAGGCTGGCCGTTGACGGCAAAAGAAGTCAACCTTCGGCTCGCGGGATTGCCATAAGACATGACTCGATTGCTTTCCGTCCTACTCATCATCGGTTCTGTACTAGGCGCAGACAAGGCTGGCGCGGACATGCGCAACGGCCTAAGCGGTTCGGCCGCGACAGTGCCGTCAGAGTCGAACCAAGCGGTCATGCTGCTCAAGCTCGGCTCACTCAAGACGGAGCCGGAGTTTGCTCGGCTCAACGAGGCGCTCGCATCCGCTTCGCGACAAGCGCTTGGTGAAATCCCCGGTGTCAGAATGCTCGAAGAGACCGAGGATGCTGCCGCTGCTGCCGTCAAGCGCAAGCTGCCTGTTATATTGATCACTGGCAAGCTTGCTGAGATTGGTCAGAAGGAAGACGGCAAAGAGGTTCTGATTTCTGCCAAGGTCGAATATTTCGTGCATCGGCTGCCAGGGGAAAGCGTTGCGGCGGTGGTAAGCGGCGTTGCGACCGCGCGTGTGGCGCCCGTTGAGATGCAGAAGCGCATTTTGCGCGAGCGGATCGAGCGCTCCTTGGTGGCGGCAGCGGTGGCTAGTGCTGTCAAGCGTACAGCTCCCGCGCTCAAAGCTGCTGCGAACTGATCCACCGTGCACTCGTGGCGCGATTCCATCGACCCGATGGGTCCTTCGGACCGGCCGCAATGCGGCCGAGCGCGCCACTCGCCAAGCCTTGTTGGGCTTCGCCCAAACCCCAATTCGCTTCGCGAATTGCTAGTACCTCGATTCAATAGAATCGAGGTACTAGTATGGTCCGGCGATGCCCCCGACCGTCCTGTTCGTTTCCAAGCCGGTTGACCCGCCCATCAACGACGGCACCAAGCACATCGTTTTGACGTTGGCTCAGCATCTTGTCCGTTATCACCCGCGCGTGATGACGACGCGTGAGATTCGGCAGGTTGCCGATCGGGTGGAGGTCGATGCCATCTACGCGTCGGCAAGCAGCTATGCACCGAGCCTGCTCAACAACCTGCGGGCAGTGCGCCATTTGGCGTTGGGCCCGACGTCGCAATTGTGGAATTTCGTCTTTGCTCCGAACTTGCGGTCCAGCCAAATGGGGCGGTGGCTGAAGGCTCTGCGAGGAACGCCAGTCGTTCAGACCATCGCTTCTCGACCACGCGAGTTCGAGCGCCTCGACGGCCTACTCTTCGGAGACATCGTCGTGGCGCAGAGTCGGGACACGCGCGATAGGCTGCTTGCGGGTTGGGCCGCAGACACGGCAGGGCGAGAGAAACCCCCGCGTATCGAGGTCATTTGGCCTCCGCTCGGACCCATACCAATCCCGACTCTAGATGACACCTCGGCGGTGCGGCGCGAGTTGGGGTTGGGGTTGGATGTGCCCATTCTACTCTATCCAGGAGACTTGGAGGTCAGTCACGGCGCGCGCCTCGTCAAGGCCGCGGCCGTGGTCATGGCTCAGCGACACCCCACGGCCGTGGTTGTCTTTGCCTATCGCGACAAGACGTCGAGTGCTGTTCAAATTGCTTCGGAGCTCCTACGCGAGCTCAACCCCAGCCGTGTGCGCTTGGTACGTGAAACGCGCGATATCCTCGCGCTCATTCGCACGAGCGCGGCCGTGCTATTTCCCGTGGATGATCTATTCGGCAAGGTGGACATTCCGATCGTCCTATTGCAGGCGATGGCACTCTCGACTCCGATTGTCACGTACGGCCAAGGGCCACTTGCCGATCTTGAGGGGGTCGAGGTAGTCCGCGCCGGTGATCCCTTCGCCCTGGCGGATGCGGCCTTGGCACTGGTCGACGACTTTGACCGTCGGGGTCGCTGCGTCGAAGCACAGAAACGCGCGGTGGAACGCAACCACGATGCCTCACGGGTGGCCGCGGCCTACGAGGACCTCTACGACGAGTTGCTCGCAGGTTCGGCTGCAAAGGGAAGAGTGACACCGAGCCAGGTGCACTGATAGGTGCCTGGAATTGTTGCGAGTTTGTCCATTTCCCGGCCACTTGCGACAAGCGGGCCGATAGGTGGGCGCGTTGGGCTCTGGGCGTGCTAGACCCGGGCCGCAATGAACGAGACATCCACGGCCGTCCGCCAGGCATTTTTGGATTTCTTTCGTGGTCACGGTCACGAAATCGTACCGAGTGGCCCGCTAGTTCCACCGAACGATCCGACGCTGCTCTTTGCCAACGCCGGAATGGTTCAATTCAAGGACCTATTCACGGGGCGCGAGAAGCGCGCCTATCGGCGTGCCACTTCGAGCCAGAAATGCATCCGCATCAGCGGCAAGCACAACGATCTCGAGGCAGTCGGGCCGTCTCCGCGTCACCACACGTTCTTCGAGATGCTCGGCAACTTCAGCTTCGGTGACTACTTCAAAGAAGAAGCCATCGTGTTCGCCTGGGACTTCTTAACGAAGACGCTCTGCCTACCGACGGAGAAGATGATCTTCACCTATTTCAAAGGTGAAGAGGGGATCCCGATGGACGAGCAAGCTCGTGACCTTTGGAAGAAGCTCACGGGGTTTGGCGAGGATCGGATCCGCGGCTTGGGCATGGATGACAACTTCTGGCAGATGGGTGACACGGGACCCTGCGGACCCTGCAGCGAGATCCATTTCTACCATGGCGAAGGAGTGCATCTCGACCAATTCGGGCAAGAGCAGACGCCCGAGGGCTATGGCTGGATGGAGATCTGGAACCTGGTCTTCATGCAATTCGAGCGCAGCATCGTCGACGGCTCGGCACGACTCGACGCCCTTCCTGCCCCGAGCATCGACACCGGAGCGGGGCTCGAACGGGTCAGCGGAGTCGTTCAGGGCAAGACGAGCAACTATGACGTCGATCTGTTGCGTGAAATTGTCGAGACGACCGCGCGCATTGCCGGCAAGGACTACGGGGCAACGATGGCCCCTGACGACGTCAGCATGCGTGTCATTGCAGACCACGCTCGAACGACGGCCTTCCTGATTGCCGACGGCATTCTACCAGACCGCACTGGGCGCGAGTACGTGCTGCGTCGAGTGATGCGGCGTGCCGTGCGTCATGGTCACCGGCTGGGCATCGAGCGGCCGTTCTTGCACGAAGTGACGACCAAGGTGGTCGAACTGATGGGCGACCACTTCACCGAACTCAAGGCGCGCGCAGAGCTTATCGCAAGCATTGCGGAGCAGGAAGAAGTCCGGTTCCGTGCCACGATCGAACGCGGGCTCGGTATGCTTGAGGAACGATTCGTCGAACTCGAATCCGCAGGGCATAACGAGCTTCCAGGCGCCGATGCCTTCCAGCTCTACGATACCTACGGATTCCCCCTCGATCTTACCCAGGTGATCTGCAACGAGCGCGGTATTGCCGTCGACCTTTCCGGTTACGAGTCGGCTCTGGAGGTCGCGCGTACTCGCTCAGAATTCAAGTCCAGCGCGACTGCCGTCGAGTCCGTGTACCGCGGGGCCCTCGAGGCAGTTGACGGCGGTGCGGTCAGATTCGTCGGCTACGAGCGGGAAAGCAATGAGAGCCAGCTGGCTTCTATCGTCGTCAGTGGCGCGCTAGCGCAGCAGGCGCAATCGGGCGATGCGGTCGAACTCGTCGTTGGTGAGACGCCCTTCTACGGCGAATCCGGTGGCCAGGTAGGCGATGCGGGTACCATCGAGACCGAAACTGGCAGGGTTCGAATCGAAGACACATTGAAGCCTCTGACGGGTCTTTTCGTGCATCGTGGCGTCGTCGAGTCGGGGACAGTGAGCGTTGGGCAGCGCGCGCGCCTTTCGATCGACGTAGAACGACGCAACGCCACGCGGCGCAACCATTCGGCAACGCACTTGTTGCACTTGGCGCTTCGAACGTTGCTTGGCGAACACGCGCAGCAGAAGGGGAGTGTGGTCGGACCGGAGCGATTGCGTTTCGACTTCACCCACGATCGGCCGTTGACTGACGCGCAGCTTACGGCCCTCGAGCAGTTCGTCAACCAGCGCATCCTCGAGAACGTGTCGATTCGCACCGAAGTCCTAGACATGCACGCGGCGCGTGAACGCGGTGCCATGATGATCTTCGAAGAGAAGTACGGCGACGTCGTGCGCTTGCTTACCATGGGCGACTCCAAGGAGTTGTGCGGTGGAACGCATGCCCGTGCTACCGGTGACATCGGCTTGTTCAAGATCACGAGCGAACAAGGGATTGCCGCAGGGGTGCGGCGAATCCTCGGCGTCACAGGCATGGGCGTTGCCGATTATGTGAGCGAACTCGAGCAGCGGATTCGCCGTGCCGCGGAAAGGGCCAAGAGTTCTCCCGCTGACCTCGTCGACAAGGTCGGTAAGCTGGTCGAGCGTCAGAAACAGCTCGAGAAGCTCGTCGAGGAACTCGAAAAGAAGCTGGCAACTGGTGGTGGGGGCGGTGTTGACGCGTTGCTGGCTTCTGCTCGGGAGTTTGGCGATGCAAAGGTCCTTGCTCTGCGCACCGAGGTGTCAGATCGCGGTGCACTGCGCGAACTGGCGGAACAGTTGCGCGATCGGCTTGGCAACGCGGTTGTTTTGGTGGGCTCAGTTGCGGACGGCAAGGCACAATTGGTCTTGACGGTCGCGAAGGAATTGACGACGAGATACAAGGCAGGGGAATTGATCAAGTCCGTTGCTGCCACAGTCGGTGGCTCTGGAGGTGGTCGCCCGGACATGGCGCAGGCAGGCGGGACGCAACCCGAGAAGCTCGACGAAGCGTTGATGAGCTTGTACGATCAATTCAGCGCCTAAATCCGCGGTCGCGAAGCTCGAGCTAGCAGTTCTTGTCACGCATCGGCCAAGAGGCAGAGCCGAGTGTCGGCGGTACCCCTTCTTCCAAAGACGGTAGACCTCGATCTAGCGCGTCGAAGCCCCAGAAACTCGGCTCTGGTCGGAGCTCTATAGCGAAGCGGCGGAGCACAGATTCGCGAATACGCTCGGCTAGCATCACGACGTCATGGGCCTCTGCGCGCTCGTAGGCAACCAGAACCAGGCAATGGTGTGGACTCAGACCGACGTTGCCTTCGCGCTGTCCTCGGGACCATCCGGCATGTTCGATGAGCCATCCAGCGGAAAGCTTGATGCGGCCGTCCGCTTGGGGAAATGTCGGCATTTGGGCCCCTTCGCGTTTTCGAAGCGCGTTGGCAATGTCGGCATCGACGATGGGATTGACGAAGAACGAGCCAGCGCTGCGCAGCGTGTCAGCGGCATCTTGCACCAACATCGATTTCTGCGCGCGGAGGTTCATGACGGCCGCGCGAACGTCCAGTACCGTGGGGTTTCGGCCACCCAGGTGCGCTAGGGACGCGGCAAGCTCACTGTGCTGCGGTGGCGCTGGCGCAACACGATTTAGCTCAAGCTCCAGGTTCAGGATTACGTAGCGGTTTGGTTCGTGGCTCTTGAACCGACTGTCCCGATAGCCAAAGTTGCAGTCGCTTCGCTCGAGCGTCTGTCGCTTCTGAGTGAAGCGATCGAACACGGTTACTCGTGTAATCGTTTGGGATATCTCCTGGCCATAAGCACCCACGTTCTGAATCGGTGTTGCCCCGACCGATCCGGGAATTCCGCTGAGACACTCGATGCCAGCGAGATTGCGCTCGACGGCAAATTTCACCAAGTCGTCCCAGGCTACGCCAGCGTTTGCGCGTAGCTTTGCGCAGTAGCCCAGATCTTCTTCCGATATACCCTGAGTGGCGATTCTCAAGGCAAGCCCGGCGACTCCCGAATCCGCGACGACCAGGTTGCTGCCACGGCCAAAGACGTGGAGAGCGACCTGCGCGTCTGCGGCCCAAGCGACTGCCTGGGTGATATCGGCGTCCGTCGTTGCTTCGAAGAAGTAGCGAGCGCGACCGCCCACCCGGAACGACGTGTGTTTGGCCAAGGGAATGTCGCGCTGCGGCTGGATCGGCATGGTCGTAGCTCTTACTCAGGGTCGCGCGTCAAGGTTGCTGGCCGCACGCCAGGTTTCGGTCGCAACAGTCGCGTGACCTTCCACGCAGACAATGTCTCGGTGTGGCGCATGCGTAGGTGCCGACGCAGTCGGCGCCGACGACCTCGGGCAATTGTAATTGCTTGGCGTGCCTCTGGAGACAGGTGTAGGGGTGCGACGGCGAGCTCACAGAGTGCATCGGCGACGGCTGCGATGCGGTCGACCACTGGCGCCGAACTATCGACGATGACCACGTCCGCTCCACGCAAGCGCACCAAACCGCCGGCAAGTCGCGACGCCGGCACCTTCATCGGTTCGTCCCGAATGGCAAGCCCGAGCGCCTTGCAGGTGCAGAGCAGCTCGCTGAGCAAGACTTTCGGATCCACGACGGGAGCATAGAGGCAGCTGGGGCAGCCCTCCAGAAGCTTTCGACCGCAAAGGGACGCAGCCAACTCGTGGCCGGCTCGGGGTGCTCACATCCGGGGGAAGGGCCCGCAAGAAATGCGCTTTCGAGGGTCGGTTCCCCAGATGAATCGTGTCAAGAGAAGCAGCTCGTGCTATGAAGTGAGTGCAGCCGGGTGACCGTCCGGAGGAGGGAGCTCAAACAGCGACGTGAAGCCGCGAGCTCTCCAGGCGCCACCCGGGCCCGGGATGGGAATTGTTTCCCAGTCGGATCCGAAAACTCTAGTCATCAAATTAGGAACGCATGACGTTTACCGAAGCTGCGGCGCAGGTTCTGCGCCTCGTAGGAAAGCCTTTACACTACAAAGAAATCACGGACGTCGCGATCGAGAAGAATCTCCTCAGTCACGTCGGAAAGAGTCCCGAGGTGACGATGGGTGCGCGGTTAGCCGCGCTGGTGAAGAAGGCCGACAAAGACAATCCGCTGGTGCGCGTGAAACCAGGCGTGTTTGCTCTACGTGAATGGGACACGGAGACCATAGCTAAGGGGTTGGCCGATCGCACACC
Source organism: uncultured Polyangiaceae bacterium (assembly GCA_964454965.1). Lineage (GTDB taxonomy): Bacteria > Myxococcota_A > Polyangia > Polyangiales > Polyangiaceae > FEN-1139. The sequence continues at coordinate 18,520 of CAYVXY010000014.1, forward strand.
AGCGCTCGAGCGACTTGCTGCCGCTATGGCTGCTGCTGGAGAAGTTCTGGTTGATGTCGAAACGAGTGACGAGCCCATCGCCACAGGTGCGGCTGCGATTGTTGCGGCAGCTGGCGATGAGCCAGGTGATGACGAAGTGCTGATCGGAAACGAAGACGATCGGCGCCGCGCCGAATTGGCGGCGGGAGCTACCGAACTCTTTTCCGCGGAGGACGACGACGATCAACCTATCTTTGGTGGGGCTGAGGATGTCGAAGAGGTGGATGAAGCGGGTGTCGGTGGGGGACGACAGAGACGTCGCCGTCGTAGCAAGCGTGGGCGGGGCGGGGATGAGGTCCGCGGTGGTGGTGGCGACGACCTACCAAGTTACACCGTATCCGATCCATCAACGGAGCATCTGAAGGTCGTCGACGCAGAGATTCGAGCGCGAGAGGGACGGGGCGAGGCCGCACGAGATGGCCGCAGTGAGCCGTCTCGTGAGCCGCGTGATGGCGGGCGTGAGTCGCGTGACGGCGGGCGTG
>CAYVXY010000014.1:19140-97560 GCA_964454965.1 uncultured Polyangiaceae bacterium
AGCCGCGTGACGGCGGGCGTGAGCCGCGTGACGGCGGGCGTGAGCCGCGTGACGGCGGGCGTGAGCCGCGTGACGGTCGTGACGACATGGGCCGGAATGCTCAAGCCGCGTTCAATGGAAGAGACAGCGGCTTGGATCGTGGTCGCGGACAAGCGCCAGTCGACGAACTCGTTGGTCGCGATTTGGCCGAGGCACTTGCGCAGCTGTTGTCAGGGTATGACCGCAATGCCGGGCCTGTTGGCTATGCAAGGTTGGCGGAGGCGGCCAAGCGTCGCGGCCGCCTGAACCTCGACCTTGCCCAAGGGCAGGCGTTGCTCGAGGCAGCTGCTCGGGCTGACAACGTGCGGCGCCAGTGCCAGGGTCAGCGGCCGCGATTTCGCTTGGGCGATCGGCGCGTTGCGTTGAGTGAGTGGGGGCTCGACAACGAATTTCAGCGTGTCGAACGCGATCTCTACTCTGTGGTGGATCGTTACCGCGAACAGTCGCGGCGCGCCTTGCTGCGTCGGCTTCAGGAACTACCGCAGCGTTCGTTTGGCGAGTTGGTCCTGCTGTTGCTCGAACGCATAGGGTTCTCCGACCTTGCGCCAGTGCGTCGGCCTGGATCTCACGGGGCGGAACTGCATCTGTCGGGTCGATTGACTGGGCCCGCCAGTGAGATCCGTACAGGCATCGTCATGCGGCGCGACGGTCGAGAGATTGGTCGCGAGCGCGTAACGGAACTACGCGGCGCCTTGCACCATTACGGACCCGCCAATGCTGGCTGGTTGATCACGGCCGGGCAGGTGCTGAGCGGTGCCAAGGAAGAGGCCAATGCACCCGGTGCAGCACCCGTCAACTTGCTCGATGGTGTCGGCCTGGTAAGGCTCATGGAGGAGCAGGGGATCGGCGTTACGCGCATTTCGCTCTCGCTCCCGGTCGCCGACGTCGAACTCTTCGATGCACTCAAATCGGGGGGCTAGAGACATGCGTTTGATGCACCAAAGGTCCGCTGCCATCGGTTGGCGGGCCTTCGGGGTCGCGTTCGCCCTGACTCTGGTCATAGTTGGTTGTGGGGGAGCGCCACGCTCCAAGTTTCCCGATGCCGAAGCGGCCATGGCGCGCATGCGCGCCACGCACGTCTGCAGTCGCGGCCTCGTGGGGGAGGCCAAGGCCGATTTTATGGACAGCCGCGGCAGAGTGCGCGGCAATGTCTCGATCTTGGCGGCGCTACCCGATCGAACGCGACTCGACGTGTTCAGTCCATTTGGCGTTAGCCTTTCCACGTTGACGACGGACCATGGACAATTTGCCTTCTTTGATCTCGAGCAGAAGAGCTTCGTCGAAGGGCCGGCGAGTCCCTGCAATATTGCGCGCTTCACGCAGGTCGCTATGCCTCCCTTTGCGCTCGTACAGCTGTTGCGCGGGGAAGCCCCCGTCTTGAAGCACGCCACTGGGCAGGCGAACTTGGCTTGGTCGTCGGGACTGTTCGGCGGTGGCAGGTATCGTGTCGAGGTACACGGCCAATATGAATCCGTCGAAACTATCGAGATGGTTCCACACCCGGACGACTTCGAGCGACCCTGGCAGGAGCAGCGGGTACGGGTGCTTCGAGTCGCCCTCGAGCAGCAAGGGATTACCTTGTATCATGCTGAGCTCGAAGGGCATCGACCCGCTGCGACGGCGAAGACTCGTCAGGATCCAGACGGAATCGATCCAGACATCCTGCCGAGCGGTCCGGCCTGTTCGGCTGAAGTCCCTCGGCGGTTGCGCCTGGTTGTGCCAGACGGAAGCCGAGATTTGGTCATTCATTTCGAACAAGTCGAGCACAATCCGCCGTTGGTCACGGGTGCTTTCCGCCAGGTGCGGCCCGAAGGCGCGCGCTTTTCCCGTGCGGAATGTCGGTAGCCAGCCAAAAAGGGAACAAAGATGTTGCCATCCTGCCGGGATTGCCCCAGCCCTTGCACGGGCGGGGTAGTTTTGTGGCTCAAATGCCGTAGATAGGTAGCGATGCCCTCGCGTGTTCTATCTCTGGCATTCGGAGCAGTTCTGGTCTTGGGGCTTGGTGCCGCGTTTCCACACGCTTCGGCCCATGCGCGCGCCCGGGGGGGCTGCCGCGCTCAGAAGCCGCAACCGTTCTTGATGCGAAGCCACTACGTCAAAAAGAACATGATCGATCCGAAAGCACACGCAAGAGCCGTGCGCTATCGCGCTGAGCACTACGGCAGCGTTGCTGGGATCGCTGCCACCGAGCTTAATCCGAAACGAGTCGCGAATCAGGTCGTACGCACGACTTTCTTTGGGTTGCCCATCGTCATGCATGAAAAAGTTGCTCCCATCTTGACCTGCGTCGAGCGACGCATCACGCAGCAATGCGATGGGGTAGGGTCGCGGTATGTGCCGCGTGCCATCGGTGGCCTTAGAACCGAAAACACCATCAGACAGGGCGAGATCTCCAATCACCTATTTGGGATCGCCATCGATGTCGACCCCAATCGCAATCCGTGCTGCCACTGTGTCAAGAAGTGGCAAGGACACAAGAAGTGCAGCATTCCTTCGAGTTCGCCCTACGATCGCGCCGATCTGCCGCACTGTTGGGTCACGGCGTTCGAACACTATGGGTTCTATTGGTTGGGTCTTGACAGCTTAGAAGACACGATGCACTTCGAGTTCCTCGGCGATCCAGACTAGCCGCTTAGAATCTTAGCCTTCGGCCAAGACTTGGACGAGCGAAAGTGCGACGTTTCTTGCACTATCGAGGGCTTCGTTGGAAAACGCTACTCCGCCGACGACCGGATGCCCGCCGCCGCCGTGGGACTGACAGAGTTCCCCGAGGTTGTGTCGGCGTGTCTGACCGGACCAGGGATTGTAGCCAACGGACAGGCGAGTGGCGCCTGGGATGCGCCCCAACACGACCGAATAGGTGCTCTTCGGGAAGAGCGCATAGGTTACGAATTTGGCAAAGGTAGCATGCACGCGATCGGTCAGGTCGGCATACACGACGGCTCCACGGGCCTGCGCCCGGTTTCGCACGTGCTCGACGAAGGCGTGCTGTTCACGATCGATCTGGGCAAAATCCCGTAGAATCTCTGGATCGCGAGCTACGTTGTCGACCGCGTCATCTAGCAGCCGAGGGACCCATCGCTGAAGGAATGCGTCTCCGCCATGGCGTTCGACGAGGGCCACGAGGCGCGATGCGGGCGTCGAACGATCGATGGCATCGGAGGGTGAATCGAAGCGCGCGGTATCGATCCGATCTGCGAGCTCGACGAGTGGTTCGAGGTGGCCCAGTGAGAGTCCGAATTGGGTGGCAATGACGCGCCCAATGATCGTCGCGCAAGAGCCTGCCAATGGATCGAAGTGGTAGCGTCCCGTGGCAATGTTGGCTTCGAACGCCGTGCGCGACTTGGCATTGGGAAATGCAGTTGTGTGATGGTCGAAGTACCAGGTCAAGTTCTGCGCGTGGGTGTACTGGAAATCGAGCAAGGCATTCTGATCGCCATCGAACAGCGCCGGGGTTGGCTGCTGCTGATTAGGACCGTAAGCACAAGCTCGATATTCGAACTTGGCGGATTTCGATTCGACTGCTCGCGCAAGGAAGGAGAAGAGAGTGGCGCTGGCAAGGCCATCGAAGCAATGTCCGTGCGTGGCCACGACGATTCGCATTCCCGTCGACTATCACGCCTCTTGTGAGTGACAACGGTTGGATGCGACATCTTGCGTAGATACCGGAGCGCTGGTGCAATGGCCGAGACTGCCCCACGCCAGCGACGAGTGTCCCCGCCGGCCGAAGTCGCGCGAGACTGAATTTTTAACGCAACTCAGCTTTGCCCTGGTCGAAGCGGGTCCATGTCCTACTTTGTCTCAAGGCGACTAGAGAAGGTCGCATTTCCTCACCGGGTCTTCGACCTGCCCGAACCACCGCACCATTTGTATCTCGTTGGAGAATTGCCGAGAGTTCCGGCAATTGCAGTCATTGGGACGAGGCATCCGACTGAGGACGCCGTAACGTACACGGCCGAACTTGTACGCGAGATTGCCAAGGATGGCATCGCAGTCTGGTCAGGCGGGGCCAAAGGCATCGATATTGCGGCTCACCGTGCGGCGTTGGGTGCTGGCGCCACCACGGTCGTAGTTGCGCCTGCGGGGTGGCAGCATCCCTACCCGCCCGAGCATGCAGGGGACTATCGCGAAATCGTCGAGCAGGGTGGGGCGTATCTCTCGATTGTCGATACTGAACAGGTTGCGCAGCGACACCTCTTCTTCGCTCGCAATGCCCTACTGATGGCTTTGGCGGATGTCGTGGTTATAGTCCAGGCTGGGTTGCGCAGCGGAGCGCGCAACGCGGCCAAGTTTGCTCGTCGCTTGGGCCGCCCCGTTTTCGTTGCACCGTCGAGCCCGTGGATCTATCAGGGGCTTGGTTGCAACCTTGAAATTGGCTTGGGGGCGCGTGTTCTCGTATCTCCGAAGGATGTCATTGGAGCCGTTGCCGGATATGGACTTTCCAGCGGTTCTGTTCCGGTTGGAGCTCAAGTGTCCTGCAATCATTTCGACCAGAGTGTTCTGGAGGCCCCTCTACGAGGGGAAGCTGTGCAAGGCCTAGCTGCTGGTCGCAGGCACCCGCGTGCGGCCGCGACCCGAGCATCCGATCCGCAGCTCGACGCTGAGTTGCGCGAACTCGTCGACGCCATCCGGTCGGGGGTGCGCTATGTCGACGCGCTCTGCCAACGAACGGGGCTTCCCCCGGCGGTCGTCCAGTCGGACGTGCTGCGCTTAACCCTGCTTGGGCTCGTTCGTACGGACTGCGCCGGAGCCATCGACGTTGTAAGTACCGGATAATGTTAGGTAACAATTCGTAATTGTCGCTCCCGCCTTGCACAAGTCGGGTTGGTAGCGCATGTGGGGGGCGGAAAGGAACACGGCTGTTCATGGGCAAGACCCTCGTCGTCGTGGAATCGCCTGCCAAGGCGAAGACCATAAAGAAGTACCTCGGCAATGGCTATGAGGTGCTTGCGAGCAAGGGCCACCTTAAAGATCTGCCCAAGCGGATGGGGATCGATGTCGAGGCCGGGTTCCAAGAAACCTACGAAGTTATCGAGGCCAAGGCCAAGGTGCTTTCTGAATTGAAAGCCAAAGCCAAAACGGTCGATACGCTGTTGCTAGCAACCGACCCTGATCGCGAGGGTGAGGCCATTGCCTTCCATTTGGCCGAAGAGCTAGGGCGTAAAGGCTTGGCCGTTTCTAGGGTGGAATTCGAAGAAATCACCAAAAAGGGTGTTGCCAAAGGCATCGAAAATCCGAGGGAACTGGACAAGAACCTGTACGACGCTCAGCGCTCGCGTCGTGTCCTGGATCGCATCGTCGGCTACGACGTATCTGCCCTGGTTTGGAATAAGCTCGCATTTGGTCTCAGCGCGGGCCGCGTTCAGAGCGTTGCCCTCCGGTTGATCGTCGAGCGCGAGCGTGAGGTCGAGGCCTTTGTGCCCGAGGAATATTGGAATGTTGCAGTTCCGCTCAAGACGGAACGCGGCGCTACATTCCAAGCGCGATTCGTCAGTTGCGACGGAGAGAAGATCGAGGTCAAGAACAGCGAGCAGGCGGGGGCGCTGCATGCCGATCTTGACTCTGCGAAGTATCGCGTCGCGACTGTGACTCGGCGTGAACAGAAGCGCAATGCACCAGCGCCATACACGACGAGTAAGCTGCAGCAGGACGCTTCGAGTTATCTAAGGTTCGCCACCAAGCGAACGATGAGCATCGCGCAGAAGCTCTACGAGGGCGTCGACCTGAAGAAGGACGGCGGCCCCGTTGGCCTCATCACCTATATGCGTACCGACTCCGTTCGTGTCAGTGTCGATGCCGTCGAAGACGTGCGTCAGCACATCCAAACGGAGTATGGCGCGAAGTATGTTCCTGCGAAGCCCAATGTCTACAAGTCGCGCAAGGCCGCTCAAGAGGGTCACGAGGCGATCCGCCCAACTTCGCTCGAATTTACGCCGGAACTCGTCAAGAAGCATTTGGCAGAAGAGCAGTACAAGCTCTATAAGTTGATCTGGGATCGATTCGTCGCGTCGCAGATGTCGCATGCCGTGTACGACCAGACAGGCGTGGATATCGAAGCTATCCCGACGCGGAAGGACGCAGCGAGCAAGAAGGTTGGACTGCGCGCGAGCGGCAAGGTGCTCAAATTCGCCGGGTGGCTTGAGCAATACGGGCGCGGCAAGAGCGACAAGCCCTTCGGGGAAGATGCTCCGCGAGAACTTGCAGGCGAAGAGGAGACCGCAGAGGGCGAGGAACCCTCCGCCGCTGCTGCGAGCAAGATCCGCGAGGATGATGGCGAGGGGACGCTTCCTGAACTTAATCAGGATCAATCCCTCGGACTGGAGAAGCCCCCGGGCGTTCTCTCGGAACAGAAGTTTACCCAGCCGCCGCCGCGCTTCAACGAAGGTTCGTTAGTGCGTGAACTGGAGAAGCGTGGAATCGGTCGGCCTAGCACCTACGCCGAAATCATCAGCAAGGTTCAGGCGCGCGACTACGTGGAGAAGCTTCCGGGCGGGCAGATGAAAGCCACCGACCTCGGTAAGGTCATCATCGACGGCCTCGTGGGCACGGCGCTCGAATTCATGAATCCGAGCTTTACAGCTCAGATGGAGGAGGATCTCGACGAAGTTGCGGCGGGAAAGCTTGCACGGGTGAAGTTGTTGCAGCGCTTCTATGGCAAATTTCGTGAGACCCTCGATCTCGCGAAAAAACAGAAGCGTTGGACCCCCGAACCGAAGCTGATTGGCGAAGCCTGTCCCGAATGCGGCAAGGGCCTGTACGAGCGTTGGAGCAAAAACGGCTGGTTCATTGGCTGTGAGGGCTACCCCAAGTGCAAGCACACGCGCAGCATCGGTAACGACGGGCAACCGGAAGTGGTCCGCCTGACAGAGCACAAGTGTGAGCAATGTGGCAAGCCGATGGCTATTCGAACTGGGCGATTCGGCGAGTTTCTGTCTTGCTCGGGTTACCCCGAATGCAAGACGACTCGGCCGCTGCCTCTGGGCATTGCCTGCCCGAAGTGTGGACGGGACGTGGTCGAGGTTCGCGCTAAGAAGCGCGGAGGCAAGGCCTTCTACGGCTGTGTGGGTTACCCGAGTTGCGACTTCAAGCTGTGGCAGAAGCCCGTAGCCGAAGTATGCCCGAACTGTGCGTTGCCGTTTCTGCTGCGTGCTGGTGGTGATAAGAACCCGAAGCTCATCTGTTCCGACAAGGAATGCGGTTACTCGCGTCCGCTTGAGCTCGACAGTGGCGCGGACGCAGGTGACGTTTCACCGATCGCAGCGGGCACGGTGAAGTCCTCACCTCGGGCGCTGGCGCCCAAGGTCGATGGCGATGGACCGGGCGCAATTGCCGACGCCTAGTTCATGACTCAGCGTCCCGTTACAATCATCGGTGCGGGCTTGGCTGGCAGTGAACTCGCCCTGCAGCTGGCGTGTCGTGGTTTCGCCGTGCGTCTGATCGACCAGAAGCCAAAAGCGCGCACCCCAGCACAGCACGCCGACGAATTCTGCGAGTTGGTGTGCTCGAATTCGCTTCGCGGTGCAGCGCTGACGAATGCCGTTGGCTTGCTCAAAGAGGAAATGCGCCGCCTCGGGTCCTTCGTGATGCGCGCAGCCGACGCGACGCGCGTCCCTGCGGGAGGGGCGTTGGCGGTTGATCGCGAAGCGTTCGCTCGCTTGGTGACGAGCTGGCTAAGGCGTCATCCGAACATCGAGCTCATCGAGCAAGCAGTTCAGGAATTGCCCACGGATCGCCCTCTCGTCGTAGCAACGGGACCGCTGACATCAGACGCTTTGGCTGCGGATCTCGAGCTTCGGCTCGGCTCGAATGCCGTCGCCTATTACGACGCCATTGCGCCGATTGTTTCGGCTGAGAGCATCGACCAAAGCAAGGTGTTCTCGGCTTCGCGCTGGGACAAAGGGCAAGGGTCCGCAGAGCAGAAGGCATACTTGAACTGTCCTTTCGATAAGGATGAATACTTTGCCTTCGTGCGAGCCATCCTTGATGCCGAAAAGGTAGCGCCGCGTGAGTTCGAGAAGCCGAAGTACTTCGAGGGTTGTCTACCGATCGAGGTGATGGCGGAACGTGGAGAGCGCACGCTAGCCTTTGGCCCGATGAAGCCCGTAGGCCTAACCGATCCACGCACGGGACGTTGGCCCTACGCGATCGTTCAGTTGCGTCAAGAGGACGCGGCTGCCACGGCGTTCAACCTCGTGGGTTTTCAGACGCGCATGAAGCAGCCCGATCAAGCACGGGTGTTTCGCATGATCCCAGGGCTAGAGCGGGTGGAGTTCTTGCGTTTTGGCTCGGTGCATCGCAACACCTTCATCGATTCTCCCGCCCTGCTCGATGGTCTCTTGCGGCGGCGCGGTGAGCCGAGCCTCTGGTTCGCCGGGCAGATGACGGGCGTCGAGGGTTACGTCGAAAGCGCCGCTTCGGGTCTTGCTGTGGCGCTCTTGATGTCGGACGAACAAAAAGGGCGCCTGCTTGAGCTGCCGCCCGCGACGACCGCGCTCGGGGGGTTGCTGCGTCACCTGGCAACTGAACAGAAGCATTTTCAGCCCACCAACGTCACCTTTGCCCTAGTTGCACCCGTCGCGCACGCAGGCAAAAAGCTGAAGAAGGAGCATCGCGGTGAGCTCCTTGCCGCGCGTGCGCTTGCCGATTTGGATGCTTATTGGTCGGTGCGTCGCGGTGACGTTGTTGGCTCGCCCGCGTAACCTCACATCAGAGCCGCAATCGTGCCGTCCGCCAACAGCCACGCGGATCGGGCGATATGCAGGCGCGTTCCCGTCATCGTCAATCGGCCCGTCGCGACCAGTCGCTCGATGGCCTGTTGGCGTTCCCGGGTGAACGCGTCGACCCCGAGCTCACGCCCCGTGGCTTCAAGATCAATGCCTTCGCGCAGTCGCAGTCCGAGCAACAGTCGTTCGCGCAATCGCGTTTCTGGATCGAGCAGCTCGAGCTGCTCCAGCGCACCTTGGGGCGCTAATTGAAACACTTCGAACCTAGGCTCGCTAAACGGTAGTGCTAGGTACCTTTCGATGTTGGCTGGGTTACGGTAGCGCAACCACTGTCCATTGAGCCTGACCGTTCCGAACGCTGCGACGCCCAGACCCAAATAAGGCTGGCCCCACCAATACTGCTGGTTGTGCAAGCTGCGCTGTCCGGAGCGGGCGAAGTTGCTTATCTCGTAATGTTCGTAGCCCAAGTGTTCGAGCGTGGCGTCGACTGCGACGAATGCTTCCGCGACGCGATCCTCCAACGCCAATGGTAGGCGTCCCTGGCGAGCGAGTCGTCCAAAGGGTGTATCTTGCTCAATGGTCAGGGCATAGGCCGAGATATGGGAAAGCGGACGACTAGCGACCTCTTTGATGTGACCCAGTTCTGCCTCGAGTGGTTGCTGTGGTAGACCGAACAACATGTCCGCCGAAACTCGCGGCAGTCCCGAATCGATGGCCGTGTCGAGCGCAGCGAGCGCGAGCTCTCGGTTGTGGTGCCGCCCCAGAAACGAAAGCTGAGCTGAATCGAGACTCTGGATCCCGAGACTGATTCGATTGACGCCGGATAGAAGTAGGCCATCGGCCAGCTTGCGATCGAAACTGCTCGGATTGCATTCGACCGTGATCTCGACGTCTGCCGCACTAGAGGAGCAAGCGGACAGGATGGTTCGGATCACCCGTGCCATCGCGTCGTAGCGCCAGAGTGACGGCGTTCCGCCGCCGAAATAGATGGTTGTCAGCTGTGGCAGCGTGACGACCTCCAGACGTCGTTCGAGTTCGGTGATGACGGCATCGGCGTAGTCGTCGTGCGGGATAGCCGCGGTGCTGCGCGTTGCGACACTGTAAAAGTCGCAGTATCCGCATTTACTCAAGCACCAGGGGAAATGCACGTAGACACCGAACCCCGCGTTCGGCCAAGGGGCTGCTTCAGAGCCGATGGTTAGGGGCACCGAGGAAGGATGGCTTTCGGTCGGGGGCTTTGCGGCGGTCAAGCGGAGTGTTAGCTTTCCACGTAGGCAGAGATAATACCAGCCTCGGCCTAGCTTTGGAGTCTATCGCGTGTTGGGTCTAGAAGCCCTCGTTCAGCGGGTAAAGAGCTATCACCCCTCGGCCGATGCCGAGCTCATCGAGCGAGCGTACCGCTATTCGGAGTGGGCGCACCGCGAACAGACGCGACGTAGTGGCGAGCCCTATTTCGTTCACCCGTCTAGGGTTGCCGAGATCATCACCGAGCTCAAGCTCGATACGGCGAGCATCTGCGCGGGTCTCTTGCACGACGTCGTGGAGGACACACTCTCCGACGTGGACGACATCCGCCGCGACTTCGGCGACGAGATCGCGCAGCTGGTCGACGGGGTCACCAAACTCGGTAAGATCAACTTCACCAATCGTGAGGATCGCCAGGCAGAGAGTTTTCGAAAAATGGTGGTGGCGATGGCGCGCGACATTCGCGTGCTATTGATCAAGCTCTGCGACCGCCTGGACAATATGCGCAGTCTCGAGTTCATGAAACCCGAGGCGCAGGAGCGCGTGTCCAAGGAAACGATGGATATCTACGCGCCGTTGGCCGGTCGGCTCGGGATCCATCTGCTCAAGGCCGAACTAGAGGATTTGAGCTTTCATTACCTCGAGCCCGATGCTTACGAATACGTGCGTGAGCAGATGGATAAGACGCGCAAGGATCGCGACAGGTACCTCGAGAGCGTGTGCCGGACGATCATCTCGCGACTGGCGGAGCAAGGCTTCGCGGCAGACGTGACGGGGCGTGCCAAGCATCTCTTCTCGATCCAGCGCAAACTGCGCGAGCAGGGCAGCACCTTCGACCAAATGTACGATCTTATCGCGTTTCGCATCTGCGTCGAGACCGTGTCGGACTGCTATTCGGTGCTCGGGGTCGTTCATTCGCGTTGGACGCCGATACCGGGGCGGTTCAAGGACATGATTGCGCTGCCCAAACCCAACATGTATCAGTCACTGCACACGACGGTGATTGGACCGAGTCGGCAGCGCATCGAGGTGCAGATCCGCACTCACGAGATGCACCGCGTCGCGGAATACGGCGTGGCTGCCCATTGGAAATACAAAGAGCGGATCTCCGGTGGCGTCGACCCAAAGGACGCCGAACGCTTCAGTTGGCTGCGCGAACTCGCCGAGTACCAGCGTCAAGTGAAGGATCCGGTAGAGTTCCTAGAGAACGTCAAGATCGATCTGTTCCCAGACGAAGTCTACGTCTTTACCCCCAAGGGCGATGTGCGGGTGTTGCCCCGCGGCGCTACCCCGATCGATTTCGCCTATGCCATTCATTCGAAGGTTGGCGAAGCCTGTTCGGGGGCGCGCGCCAATGGCCAGATCGTTCCGCTTCGATACAAGTTGCGCAGTGGCGACACGATCGAGATCATCACCAACAACACCGCTCAGCCCAGCCGCGATTGGCTTTCCTACTGCAAGACGCCTCGCGCGCTGACGAGGATCCGCAACTACCTGCGCGCCGAGCAACGCCAGAAGAGCATCAATTTGGGGCGTGAACTGCTCGAAAACGAGATGCGCTCCGCCGAGATGAGTTACGCCAAGTTCTCGAAGAACGAGGCCGAACAACGCCGGTTGGCTGCTCATTTCAAGTTATCGAGCCTGGAAGAGCTGGTGTTATCGATTGGCCACGGCAAGGTTTCCGCTGACGACGCCGTATCAGCGATGAAGACGCGTGAGGGACCGAGTGAGTCCGAGCCACCGCCCGATCTGCGCGAGGGCAAGCTGCAGCAAATTGCTCGGCGATTGACTGGTCGCGATCACGCCGGGATTCGTGTCAGCGGAGAAGACGACGTCCTCGTACGGTTTGCCAAGTGCTGCAATCCACTGCCGGGGGATCCGATAGTCGGTTTCATCACGCGTGGGCGAGGCGTCACGGTGCATCGGCGCCAATGTCCGAAGACCTTCGACATGGACCCGGATCGTCGCGTCGAAGTGACGTGGGATACCAAGGCCAAGATCAATCGCCCTGTGCAGCTCCGGGTGATGACCTCGACCTCACCGGGGATTCTGGCCGTCATCAGTCAGGTCTTTAGCGCCCAGCGGTTGAATATCAGCGAGGCAAACTGCCGCGCCGGCGACGATGGTCGGGCCTGCAACACCTTCACGTTCAGTGTCTCTGACCTCGACCAGCTACGTAACGTGATGCGGGACATCAAGAAGATTGCCGGTGTGCTCGAGGTAGAGAGAGTCTAGGTATGCTGGCCGGTCTGTAGAGGTAATTGCAGATAGTTCCTTGACAGATCCACCCCTGACCGGTAGGAATGCGCCCGCCCGCCGCGGGAGTAACTCAGCGGTAGAGTGCCACCTTGCCAAGGTGGACGTCGAGGGTTCAAATCCCTTCTCCCGCTCTATCTGACAAAAAGCGATGACCTAGCCGGTCATCGCTTTTTTCGCATTTGAAGCGATTCTGCCGCACCTGCACTCGTTCGCTTCGTTCGCACTGGCGGGCGGCAGCGTGGACTCGAGTTGCGACGCTCAAATCCCTTCTCCGGCTGACTGCGGGTGTCACAATACTCGCGGTGATTTTGCCCACCGACTGACAGCGAGATTTGATGATACTGGCCCAGCCCATTGCCGTGGCGATTCAGGTTGCCAAGGCGTTTGACGACCTGCAAATCCACTATGTGGTCGGCGGCTCGTTGGCCAGTTCGACTCACGGGATCCCTCGGGTCACGGAGGACGTCGACCTGTTCGTTTGGCTGACGGGAAGCTTGGTCGAGGCGTTGGTCGTACGCCTCGAGTCCGAATTCTTCGTTGATCGCGATCTGGCGCTTGACGCAGTGATGCATCTGGGGTCGTTCGATTTGTTGCATCGAGCCACCCGGTTCGAACTCGACCTCTTTGTGTCCGATCGAAGCGACATGTCGACTCTGGAGATGCAGCGGGCAAAGGTGATTGGTCTGGGCGACCCTGCCTATCCACTGCGCATCTGCAGTCCGGAGGACATCGTCCTACAGAAACTCGATTGGTACGAGCGGGACGGGCGCGCCTCAGATCGTCATTGGCACGATCTAGTAGGGGTATTGGCCGTTCAAGCGAGGAACATCGACAAGGCGTACATTTCCCGTTGGGCCAAGGTCATGGGCTCGGACGCCTTGCTCAAGCAGGCATTGCTCGAGGCCGGGCTCGTATGAACCGCCGCTACCACTGACAGGTGGATGCGCTTTCGCTGCCACTCGAGCTGCAAGTCGGTGTCGCCTCCGCGCCACCGCGGACAGGGCAATTCGGCGACGCGCAGGCTTCGGCATCGCACTCGGTCGCCACGAATGCGTCGTACTGGGCCTTCGCCTCGGCGTAAGCATCCGACTCTGCATCGACCAGGACGTTGCAACCACAAGGACCCGTCAAAACCCAATCTGCCTTGCAAGCTTCAGCGCCTTTCTCAGGGTCGCAAGCGCGTGCGGCCTCGAGCGCACTCAAGTAGGTTTGCCAGACAACAGCGCAGTCCACAGCAGGCAACGTCGTTGCGGGCATGCCCCCTTGACTTGCCTCGGCCCCGCCCGAAGCACTGTCGCTGGAGGTTCTGCCGCCCGAGCCTACGGATCTATGGCCACCAGTCCCGTCCTTCTGCACCTTGGTAGAGAAGTCACTCCCGCCGCAGGCCGAGACGAAGGTAGCTGCCAAGAAAAGTGCGATTGGGCGGTGCATGCATTGCCTCCAGACCCGCTGAGTCTACTTGCCCAGCGCCGGGCTTGTCTGGCGTTTCCGCACCGGGCAACGGGCTCCCAGGCGGAAATGCCGTCGGACAGTTAGCCGACGGCCCTGCCGGGTTTGCTCGCTAGGTTGATATAAATATGACCAATTTGGCCGACGCGATCGCATAGAACCGAAAAATGCCACCCAGCCCGCATGCTCGAGCATTTGTGCCCTACTGTGTTCGCCTATCCGAACCAAATGCGGTAATCCTTTGCCAGCGCCGGAGCGCCGATCGCGTCGAGCAACTGGCGGTCAGTGGCATCGGGGTCTTAGCGTCCGTCTCAAACACCGAACAGGGACCATCGGCAAATATGGCATCTATAAAAGATCTTCGCTGGGGAATCGCATTCGTTATCGCCGCGACCGTGGGTTGCAGCAGCGGCTCGCCAGCTCCAGCAAGTTGCCCTGAGGGCAACCCAACCAACTGCAACGGGACATGCACGAACACCTCCCTAGACCCTAACAATTGCGGCACTTGCGGCAAGGTCTGTTCGGGGTCGACCAACCTCTGCAGCGCGGGCAACTGCGTCGCAACCTGTAGCGGCAGCACCACGAAGTGCGGCAGCAGCTGCGTCGACACCAAGACGGACAAGTCCAACTGCGGCAATTGTGGAACGAGCTGCACCGGCACGCAGACCTGCAATAACGGGACCTGCACGAACACCTCGACGGGCAGTGGAGGAGGCTCGTCCGTAGGCGGCGCAGCGACTGGCGGCGCGACCAACACGTCCGTAGGCGGCGCAGCGACTGGCGGCGCGACCAACACGTCCGTTGGCGGTGCAGCGACTGGCGGCGCACAGAACCAGGGCGGTTCCTCGAATGGTGGCGCAGCGACCGGCGGCGCACAGAACCGAGGCGGCTCCTCGAGTGGCGGCGCAGCGACCGGCGGCGCACAGAACCAGGGCGGTTCCACCCAAGGCGGCGCAGCGACCGGCGGCGCACAGACTCAAGGTGGGTCAACGAGCGGCGGGGCGGCGACGGGTGGGGTGGCGACGGCGAACGGCGGCAGCACCGCGGTCGGCGACATGATCTCCGATTTCGAGGACAGCCCCGGCAACGCGACGATGAATCCCAACTCCGGCCGCACTGGCTACTGGTACGTCTACTTCCCCAGCTCGGACACCGCTACGACTCCGGCTAGCGGCATGACCATCAGTCCGGCGCTCAACAAAGGCAAGCCGGTGGCGACTGCGAAGGATGGCACTAACAACGCCCTGCACTTTACGGGCTCGGGCTACGGCAGCACCAGCAACAACTACGCGGGCACGGGCGCTGCGTTCCACCCGCAAAGCGCCACGCTCTTTGATGCGTACGATGTTAGTGCTTACACCGGCATTAGCTTCAAGGTGAAGGCCGGCAGCGGAACCCAGCCCGCTTTGTATTTTGAGCTCCTAACGAAGGAAAGCCAGCCTTCAGCGGCGGGTGGAACGGCCACGAACACTAAGATCGATCTCTACAACACCCGTGGCCAGCTGCTTGTAGCGCCCTGGACGGCCGCCAGTATTTCTACGTCCTGGCAGACCGTCACGATTCCATTCGGCACTTTGGTACCTCGCTGGGTGCCCGATGCCACAGGTTGTGGAACGGCTCCGTCGACTCCCAAGTGCCAGGCCTCACCCTTCGTTCCCGCGAGCGCTCTAGGGATCCAGATCTCGTCCTATCAGGACAACGGGTTCCCTAAGGTTTCCGGTGCAACCGCGGGCACCTTCGACATCTGGATCGACGACGTGCAGTTCACCAAAGACGACTCTGGCCTGCAGACGAGAACCGGATTCCCGATCGCCAGCCCGGGCACCTGGGGTAGCTGCATCAAGGCGAAGGGACCGAGCGCGGACGCCAAGTACCTCGTCCCCGCTTTCAATCAGTGGAAAGCGACCTTCTTCAAGAACAACGCCATCATTCGTCCGGAGAATGCCAACGACGCCGTTTCCGAGAGTATTGCCTACGGAATGTTGATTGCGGTCAACATGAATGACCAGGCCCTGTTTGACAGCCTCTACAGCTTCTGGACGGGTCACGCCACCGCGGGTTCGCTCATGACCTGGTGCATCCCGGGCGTTGGTGGTGGCGGCGGCACGGGTTCGGCCTGTTCTGCGTCGGGTGGCTCGGCTACGGACGCGGACGAGGACGTAGCCTTTGCTCTCTTGATGGCGGACAAAGCCTGGGGCGGATCCTACAAGTCCAAGGCGATGACAATGATCGGGGATATTTGGACGAGTGACATCGATAGCGGCACGAAGCTGCCCAAGGGCGGCAGCAACTACGGCGCGCCCACGGGCACGAGCGGTACGGGCATCACCAACCCTTCGTACTTCGCGCCGGCCTTCTACAAGGCGTTCAAGGCGGCGGGCGACACCCACGATTGGGATGCTGTCGTTACCGCGGTCTACAAGTCCATTGCCAGCGTCACTGGTAGCAATGGCCTCCCCGCAGCCTGGTGCGGCAACAGCTGCACCGCACCGGCCAGCAATGGTGCGTCGACTGACACTGCCTATCAATATGACTCGCACCGCATCCCGATGCGTCTCGCCATGGATTACTGCTGGAGCGGGCAGGCGGAGGCCAAGACCTTCACCACGAAGAACACGGCGTTCTTCGTCAGCAAAGCAGCCAACGGCATCGGCTATGTTCTCGACATGTATACACCGGAGGGTGGCGCAGTGTCGGGTACGGCGCCCAACTCTGCCTCCATTCTCGGTACCGCTGCGGTGGGCGCTATGGCAACTGGCAACCAGGCCTTCCTCGATCTCGCTTACCAGTCGGTTTTCGACTCCATCACGCGCGGAAACATGGCGCCGGTCGACGCCTCAGGAAAGACCCCCTATTCGTACTACAATGCGACCGTTGGTCTCTTGTCGGCTCTCATCATGACTGGCAACTTCATGCACTAGCACCACTCGGGGTACTAGAAGATCCCGAAGCGATTTGGGGTTTGGGCGAACGCCCATGGTAACTTACGACGGTAGCGCGATTGGCCGCGCAGCGGCCGGGTCAGCGGGACCCCCGTTTCAATGGAATCGCGCTACCAGAGCGTTTGACTGAAAGGTCCGGATTCTGACTACTGGCTTTGTTCGAGGTTCTTTATGACGACAAGATATCTTTGCGTATTGCTGGCGCTGGCCGCCCCCATTGTGACGACTGGTTGCTCAAGTAGCTCTGCGACGCCAGTGACAGACACGGGAGCGGGTGGGTCGACCGCTGCAGGTGGGTCGACCGCTGCAGGTGGGTCGACCGCTGCAGGCGGGGCGACCGCCGCAGCAGGTTCCACCGCCGCAGAGACAAAGTGCATCACTGTTGCCGACGACTTGATCGCCGACTTCAAGACTGACAACGGCCTGAATCCGGCAGACGGCCGTAGCGGTGGTTTCTATATCTACGGTGATGACAGTGTCAAAGGCACGTTTGAGCCGCCCCTTGATAAGACTCAGCCCTATCCCATCGACGCACAGAACGGAAATGATGCATGTAGCGGCCCCGGATCATTTCACACCAAAGCGTCAAGCTGGGGCGTCTGGGGGGCAGCGCTCGGCACGGATTTCAAGCCCAAGGACGCCACTACTGGCTTCAAGGCTTCCTACGACGCCTCCAAGTACAAAGGCATCTCATTCTGGGCCAAAGGCGCGGCGCCGATTGCCCACGTGCAGGTCCTGATCAAGGACATCTATACCGATGGGGATGCCTCCTTCGCCGGAACGGACGCTGCAGCTGCTGCCGGAATTACACGGTGTGTCTATGCGCCCGACCCGACGAGCAACTGCAGCCCCTATCTGGTCAAGTTCGCGGACGCTAAGTTCCCAGCGCACCAGAAGTCTGAGATCGACGGGACGTGGAAGCGCTTCGACATTCTTTTCGCAGACACGCAGCAGGACGAGTTCAATGCCGGTTTCCACACTGCGGCAAACAAGTTAGACACGACGCACCTGACCGGTTTCTCGATCCAAGTCAACGCAGACTTTGGCACCAGTCCGCCTACGCCCAACGATTTCGAGATCTGGGTCGACGACGTCAACTTCATCATGTAGCGCGAGCGCCACGCCGACCCGAGCAACAGGACAAGAACCTACTACAACGCAACGGACGGCATGTAGATGGCCTTGACGATGACCGAAAACTCTCACGTGATGTAGTACATTCCAGAATTAGACAATACAACTGCGCCGGGCCTCTTCTGAGGTTCGGCGCGGTTGTATCTGACGTGTCCCACTGTGAGAACGCTGGGATTTCGAAAAACCCGTCGGGGTCAGAACCTCCCGAAAACCGCCGCACCCGCAACATTCGGCGTAACGAACGGCGCAAACCGAATCGCCTTCGTCGCGGCCTGTTTCTCTGGGGCGCCCTTCGGCGCGCTGAAGTAGAGGTATGCCGTAACACCAGCGCTGACCACGGCGGCACCGATCCCGATGTCCGTTATTAGGGCCCAGGTCTTGACTGTGCCCTTGGCGTCGTCGGCAGCGGCGGCATCCGTGATGTTGTCCAGATCCTTGGACTTGCCCATCGTGATGATGCCAGTCGCCGTTGCCGCGGCAGCAAAAACACCAGTAGCGACCAAGCCAATGTACACGCCCGTCGGGGTGCCGCGCTTGGCGTCCTTGGGTGGCTCAGTCGTGGCTGGGGTTTGGTTTTGCTGTGGCGCGACCGTCGCGGCAGCAGCTTCCGGCTTCTTCTCGGCAACCAGTTCAAAACTGTGTTGGTGCGAGGAAGCTGGATCAGCTTCAAGGATCCATTCAGCAGCAGTGTATCCAGGAGCTTCGGCCGTAATCTTATGGCGCCCGGGATGCAGACCAAGCGAGGCCTTTCCGCCCTTCACTTGGTAGAGGTTGATGACCACCTGACCCTTAGCGTTCTCACGCTTGTCGATCAGAGTGAGCTCGTCCGGCACAGCCTGAAGGGAAACCTTGACGAGGCTTGCCTTGAGCGTCGCGATGTCCGTCTCGATTTGCTTGCGGTGCTTGGGCTTCAGATCGGATTCACCGCCGCCAGCCAGATAGGCCTCGAAGGCTTCGATGGCTTCACCATCGCGCTCGAGGTTCAACGCGCAAAGCCCGATGTTGTTCATCAGCTTGGAAGTTGGCGTGGTCCTATAAGCCGCACGGAACTCCTTGAGCGCCTCCTCCCACTTGGGGCCGCTTGGATCATCCGCGTAGGCAATGCCTGCCTTGAAATGCTCCTTGGCGGCGTTGTCCAAATCCAACGCGTCGCCCATAGCGACGCCCGTCCAAAGAAACGCTGAAAGCAGCACAGTAGATAGCGTTGAACGTCGAATCATCACCGACCAATTCCTCCCCCCAACTCCGGGTCGGGGCGCAAGCAGGGACCTAGCACAGATAGGATGGGGTGCAGAAACTGATAGTTGGGACATGGTTCTGGGGTCCCTTTCTGGGGCTCCTATTTCCTAATCGGTCGATGGCATGCATTCGTTGTCAGTTTTGTTTGGGTACCCGCGGAAAAATCAACTCGGCGATCTCAATGGCAGGCTCTGCGGTCGAAGAGGCAGGTAGACGTTGAGCGGCGTTTACGAGTGGAATCCAGCCATTTCACCAGTCTGTGGAAATCGACAGGGGCCGTCACTTTCAAGGAAACGATCGGGCTCGCGTGACCGATGAAGACATGTGGGGTTCCAGTGAAGACGATCGGGGCCTCGGCCCGGAGGTAACGATTTCGCAGCCATTTCAAATTGGGCCAAGGCATTGCCAACTCAGGCCAATCTGCAACCATTCAGTGACTCGAGAGGGATATCCGTCATGCATCGCACCAGAATTGCTTCTGCCGTCGTTTCTATGCTCATCGCGCTGCCATCCTGCAGCCTCCTCATCGATACCAATCCGGATGGCGTCATCACGGCCGCAGGTAGCACTGGTAAAGGCAAGGGCGGGAGCAGCAATGCGGGTGGATCTACCAGCGGCGGCACGAGTGCTGTCGGAGGCGTCACCACCACGCCGGGTGGCGCGTCGGGTGCAGGTACGGTTTCGAGTGGTGGCTCGACAGCCGTTGGCGCGGGCGGGAACGCGGCGTCGGGTGCGCCGACGGGAAGCGGCGGGGTAGCGACGTCGGGTGGAGCAACGTCGGGAAGCGGCGGGGCTTCAACGGTGGGGACTTTGGGCGGGGCGACAGGGCTCGGTGGGGCAACGACGCAGGGTGGTGTTACGGGAACATCTGGCGCGACGGGGCTCGGCGGTGCGACGTCAATCGGCGGGAGTCCGTCCGTTGGCGGAAGCGTGAATACTGGGGGCAAGGCGAACGGTGGGGCGACGACGGGCGGAATCACGTCGACGGGTGGAGCGGTGACCGGAGGGACTACCAATGCCTCGGGGAGTCCGGGCACCGGAGGAGCTCCGCCTTTGGTTTGCACCGGAACGACCAACTGCAGCGGCACTTGCGTTGACACCGCCACGGACAAGGCAAATTGCGGTTCGTGCGGTGTGGCTTGTGAAGGCTATCAGTTCTGTGCGGGTGGGAAGTGCTTGCCAACCTACGTGTCGACGAAGGTATTGCCAACGACAGCCTTGGCGTCGAGTGCGACGGTCCAGGTTACCGCGGCTGCCGTTGAAATCAACAAGGCGCAAGGGGATGTCCTGGTTCAGCTTTTGCTGACAGACAGTGCAGTAACGATGTCAGGCAGCGAGTTGATTTCGACCCAAGTCTCGGCCGGGACTCCCAGTGGAGCCTCGGGCTATTTCGCGGCGGGCTTGGCTCGCTACACGGCAAGTGGAACTCTCGTTTGGGGACGAGATCTTGGAAGTGTCCTGGGGACCAGCAGCCAACCGATTAGTCCCCGTAGTGTGACCCCTATCGCTCTTACGTCCACGGGAGACGTGGCCGTTGCCTACAACAAGTCGGATCCACCACCGACCGGTCCTGCGATACGGGCATATCAATGGCGATTGGCTCGCATAAATGCCAACAATACCAACGTGGTTTGGGAAGCCACGTATTCGACAGATACCGACGCACGTATTGTCGTGCCCAGATCAGCGAAGAACGACTTCGTCTCCTTTGGCGCAGTGCCCGACAATTCACATGGCGTGACGGGAAGCGTCTGGCAGACCGTCGACAATTCAACCTCGGGGACCGCAACCTATTTGAAACCGAACTATGCGGTCGGCGCTGCTCCAGCGCCGGATGGAGCGACGGTGTGGCTTTGGGGGTTCGGATATGGTGGCACCTACGCCATCAACCCTTGGAGTTCCCAAACGTTCAATATCACGGGTAATCCGACCCAACCTGGTGGATATGATGCGTTCATTATCGGGGTACAAGACAACGGCACAAGCATCGGTCCCTGGATGTCCGAGGGTGACTGGGGCCCACGATACTCCGTCGCGGTAGATGCGGCAGGCGATCTCATCGTGGGTGCTGAAAGCTCTGGCTATACGGCGTTCAATGGTGGACAGGATTTCCTCCCGTCAGCGGGTCAAGTACTCGTCAAGGTCGATCATGCAACGGGCAAGATTGTCTGGCGTACCCCGATAACCGCCCTGCCCACGGTCATCCTTGCGGTCCCGGGCAATCGCATCGTGACGATGGTCCAGCAACTAGATTCGGCGACGCACTTGACAGTGCCAACCTCGCCATACCAGCTGCGGATCTACTCTGGGGCGGATGGAACACTGCTAAGCTCGTTCGAGACCGGCATGATGGCGCAAGCGCTTGCCGTCGGTACGACTGAGTTGTTCGTGTTGGGAACGGTCAGCGCGGCTACTGACTTCAATCCGGGAACAGCTGTTGATACACAGGGCAGTACTGCGGGAGTGTACATGTCGCGGTACGCGTTCCAGTAGCCGTTGATCGCGGTTGGGTCGCGCAATACTCAATCACCGAGCGTGACTGTCGACCGCCTGTGCCTACTTCAAGTCGGTTGCGCCCGCTTTCTAGAAATCCGGATTCTGTTGTTCTTCGGACGCAGCAGTAGGTGCCGGATGGTTGGGTCGGACCAGTTCGTCTACTTCGCGACGTCGTCGCCGACAACGCGTCGAGCAACCTCCTAACCCGCGGTGTGCGCGGTTGCAGAACGGGGTGACGGACCAAGCAGAAGCGAGGAGTGTGGCTGTACCCGACGGGGCGCTGTCGAATTCTCGCAACTATGATTGGGCGCGTCCGATAGGTGGCTGAAATACGCCACCCATGCCGAATCTTCCGCACCAGACCTTGGTCGAAATGTTCCGCGAGTCGCTAGGACTGTCCACTCGATTGCTGCGGACTGCGGGCTACGTCGTGCCGCGGAATGTCCGGCTTCGCGTGGGCAATCTGGATCTCTCGTCGCCCAAGGTGCTCGAGCGACGAGCGGATCTGGTGACGGTTGCGACGCGGAGCAGTCAGCCAGTTCTCGTAGTCATCACCGAAGTTCAACTGCGTCGCGATGCGAGAAAGCTTCGGACTTGGCCGGAATACGTCGTCTTGGCTCAGGCAAGGTACCGCTGCCCGGCGGTGGCGCTCGTGGTGACGACTTCGCGGAAGGTGGCGCTATGGGCAAGATGCGTCCGCGAGGTCGCGCCCGGGATGCACTACGCGCCGATGGTGGTCGGGCCCGACGAAGTCCCGGTGGTCAGGTCAGCCAGAGTGGCGAAACGACAGGTTGAATTGGCGGTACTCTCCGCACTTGTCTCGGTGGGATTACCGGTGAGGACGGCCAAACCCATTGTCCTGCGGGCACTCGAGGCTTGTCGGCGGCTGCCGGTGGACGTGCGTGTTGTATACTCTGACTTGATTCTCGGGGCCCTCGGGCCCGCACTCAAGGAGGCACTCGTGCCAACCCTCGAAGGCTACAAGTTCCGAAGCGATTTCGCGAAGAAGCATCAGGCGATGGGCGAGGCTCGTGGCGAGGCCCGCGGTGAAGCTCGTGGCGAGGCTCGTGGCACCATCGCCGGGATCCGAAGTGCGATATTCGATGTGCTTGACGCTCGGGAGTTGAAAGTCAACGCGATTGCGAAACGACGGATCGAGCGTGAGACGGATGTCGAGACACTGCGCCGCTGGCACAAGCGCGCGGTGACTGTCGACAAGGCTTCTACCATGTTCGACAAGTAGGCGTCGAGATTCCGGCGCTCTACTCCCCAGCCTTGAGCAACGGCTCGACTTCACTCGGCACAATCCTGTGAGTTGCCGCTGGATCTCGCTTCGACTGAATGAGCATCCGCAGGGCCTCGCGCGTGACTCCGAGGCGCTCTGCCGTCAGGTGAGCGAGCGACGTGGTCGCAACGCCAGGAACAAATTGATAGAGCGGCGCCTGGTGCGGATCGAGGGCTACTTGTAAAAATGACAGTCCGGGCACCGGCGGGTGCTGCGCTAGGCGCTCGGCGAACTGGAGGAAATGGGTCGTAATGACAGCTTGTGGGCGCAGCTCGATCAGAAGTGAGATGACGAGCTCGACGATTTCCTCGCCTTCGGACGGATTGGTCCCGGAGCAGAGTTCGTCGAGTAGGACGAGCTGACCATATTCGAGACGCTCGAATAGGCGCCGAATGCGCAGCAGCTCGGTGCCGAGGCGCCCCTCACGTTGGTCGGCGGAGCTTTCGTGGACCAGGGAGACGAATAGGCCCGTGCGCAATGGTACCTGGGCTGCTCGAGCTGGCACCCAGGTGCCGGATTGAGCCAACAACTGGACGAAGCCAATCGACTGCAACAGGCGCGTCTTGCCGCCAGAGTTGGGGCCTGTGAGCAGCACGAGGCCATGCCCACTGAGTTCGAGATTGCAGGGGACGGGGCGGCGCTCTTCGAGCAAAAGGAATGGATTATACACCTGCTCGAGAAGCAGCGACGCGGTTGGACCGTTGTCTACGATGTTTGGCAAGCAGCATTGCAGTTTGCGCTTTTCACACAGCGTGCGAAACCCATCGAGCGCTAGGTAAAACTCGAGATCGAGCCCAAGCTCGAGCAGGTTGAGCAACAACGGCCAAATGGCGTCGAAGACCGACTCGATGAGCCTGCCCACGATCTCCTGCTCCCGCAGCGCGTAACCGTGAAACAGCGCAGAGAACTTCTGCCAAAGGCGCAAGAGCGGACTGCGGTAGAGGCGATTGGCAGTGTTCTCACGTCGATGCGTGACGGCCAGCGTACGGATCTGCCCGTCGCGATCGAGCTGGACCTCGACATTGAGCGTGGCCAGGTTCTCGTCATAGTCGAGTAGCTGCTCGAGCTGCCGATAGCCTGGGGCAAGGAGTGCGGTACGAGCGAAATCCGAGATGCGCCGCAGTGCCGACTGGGAATCGGCAAAGGACACCGCCAGCGTTCGGGTGAGTTGATCGAGCTGCCGAAGGACTTCCACGCGTCGCGCTATTGGATCGAAGCGCTTGCCCACCTCTGCGGATTCGAGGGCCACGCGCAGCCCATCGATGGCTTTCCACGCCTCTTGGCACCGCGTAAGCAGACTAGGCTGGCTGCGAAGCTCGGCAAAGATCTGCTGCCGCAGGAGGATATCTTCGATGCCGACGGGCGGGTTGGCGAGCGCATGACGCAGTGAGCGCAGATGAAAGCGTCGTTCGGTTCCAGGCAATTTCGCCGCGAGGCAGCGTTCGACGAAGGCGTCGAGGAAGAGATCGGGCGCAAAACAATCGGTCGCGAAGCTAGTTGGTACGGAGCGTTGTTTCGAGAAGAGCCGCTCGAAGGGATCGCTGCCGCAGCCCGTGGCAAAGGCGAACGTCAGAGTTTGGCGACCGAGCAGGCGATCGAGGCGGGGGTAGGGGACTTCATGCAGCAGGGAAAGGTCAGGCATTTCCATGGCAGGACCAGAAAGCTCGCGAAAACCGAGGATCGACAACACGGTTGGCGAGAAGTTCCCGATATTCTGCGGATGGTCTGAAACCCGCGTTCAGGACAACCCGAGAAACCAGAAGTAGTCGCGACTGGTCAACAATGCACGGCCCGCCTTACTACGCTTCTGCTGGAGCTGATTGAAGGCCGCTATTTTGGCCTGATAGGCGTCCACCTCGTCGAGGAACTCACGCTGCTGCTGGCGAATTGCTAAAATGCTTTGCTTTCCGGTAAGGTCGTAGGGGCAGTCAGTCGCCTGAATTAGCTCCAGGCGCCGGATCTTTCCCTGCTTGTCGAACTTGGTGTCGAACGGAAACACGCGACAGCCGAGAGGGCGGGCCTCGTAGACCTTGCAACGCTGGTTGGCATCGAGAAAGATGCAACCCGATCGCCCCTGCCGCAGCGTCATCACGCGTTTGCCTTCGCGCAAGCGCACGAAGGCCTCGGGTTCGTCGTCGAGATCGATCTGTTTTGCGGTGATCCAGCGCACGAGCTCGTCGGGGGGACGCCGCGTATGCGCCATGAGTCGGCGCAGGTCCAAATCCGTGATGGGCAGCAGTGGTTCACGGCAGCAGTTGCCACAGCCGGTGCAGTGAAACAAAAGGAGTGTTCGGTCGATGCTCAAGGTGGTGGTGCCTTATCGCATAGTCATTCGCGTCAGGGTAGTCCGGGACAATCGCCGCCCCTCGACTCCATGCGAGAGTCGGCCAAACTCGACAATCGCAGCCAAAAATGGGCAGTTTGGCCCGGCGTTGGGTCCCCTCGCCGCCTGGGCACGCTAGGCTCGAAGGATCTCAGCTGACAACCCGCGGGGCTCGGATGATGATGGAGCCGCATGGTTTCGAGCCGTCCATCCGACCACGTCTGGCCCGGTCAGTCCGCCAAGGGTTCCCATCAGAAGGGACCCTCGGCTCAGCGCGCTGCGCGACTCATGCTGTTGGCCGCGCGTGGATTCATTCATGACGAGGGGTTCTATCGAGCTTCTGCACTGGCCTTCGATACCGTCCTCGGCCTCGTACCGCTGCTGGCGTTCCTCGTTTCGACCCTGAAGGGATTCGGTGCCTACCAGGCCTTGATGCGTGACACGATCCGCCCGAGCATCGTTCGCACCATGATCGCCATCGGGGCGGAGCGGGATTCCGAGGCTGTGGGGCTGCTCGGTGTGTTCCTGAAGGTATTGGACATCGTGGAACAGGCCAGCTTCGGCACGTTGGGGGTAGTCGGGTTGGTCTTCTTACTCTACATCGTGGTGCTGCTGCTCGTTTCGGTTGAAGAAACGATGAACCACATCTTTGGGGTCGAAAAGGCTCGCAGCATCACGCGCAAGATCACGGACTACTCCGCCATTCTGTTCGTTACGCCGCTGTCGACGATCCTCGCCACGGGTGCCGCTTCGGGCACCGAGCACTTGGCTTGGCTCAGACAAGGCGTCTTCTCGCAGATCTCGGCGGCGGTACTGATGGCGCTGTGCCTGTCGCTGTTCTACCTGGTGATGCCCTTCCGTCGAGTACGCCTGCTCTCCGCTGTGACCGGGGGACTCGTTGCGGGCGTGAGCTGGTATTTGGTTTTGATCGTGTATGTCCATTTTCAGGTAGGTGTCGCGCGGTATAACGCCCTCTATTCCACATTTGCGGCAATTCCACTGCTCTTGGTCTGGGTCTTCGTCAGTTGGATTATCGTGTTGGTTGGTGCCGAGATCGCAGCGGCGCATGATAAGCCGGAGCTCTATCTGTGGCGGATCCGCGGTGCCAATATCGACCACCGGTCGCGCCTGTTCATTGCCGTTTTGGCATTGTCGGAAATCGCACGCCGAGCGCGGGTTGGTCTGCCACCGCTCGGACTGAGCGAACTCGCCGAACGCACCAATCTGCCTTCGGAATTGCTGCGCGAGGAGCTCGAGCTGTTCGTTGGCCCCCAGTACCTGATGCGCAATGTCGAGCATGGGGAGCCGCGCTACGCTATTGCGCGGGATCTCGACTCGATAAACGTGGGCCACATCACCGACATCCTCGAGAGTTCGAGCTCGAAGAACGCGCCGATCGAGGAGCAGGCGCGCGCGTGGCAATTCGTCGATGAGCGACTCTTGCGTCGTGACGATTCGATTCGACAGACGACGCTGCGCGAACTGGCCGATTTGACCGAGACGGCCAATCTCACACCAACTTCGGCCGCGACGTAGCGACCCAAAAACTGCTCCACGACTCGCCCAAGCGATCCATTCTGAAGCGACGCTTAGTGCTTCGCAGCAGTGGCCTCGCGGATTTGTGCTCCGGTGGCGCGCGCATCTTCGGCGCGTGCATGAGCTGTCGCCTTCAATGCAGGATCGACTAGCTTACGTTCAGCGTCGTCGAAGTAGCGCGCGATGCGCAGCCAATGCTCGATGCTGGGCTTGTCTTGCGGAATGATCGAGAGCAAATGTCCGGCATTGAAGGCGGCCATTCCGGCTAAGATCCCTGGACCGTTGGTGAGCCGATCGAGCGCTTGGACGTTGCCCATCCCCTTGGGCAGCAGGGGCCCCGTAAGCATGAGCTGTACCGCGTTGTCGGGCCCGCCTTCGAGCGCTTGGGCCAGCGCAGCAACGAACTTTGACTCCGGCGCAGTAGGGCCGGAAAGGATGGCCTTCTGCTCGAGCAAGATCGCAGCGCGAGTGAAGTCTGCGGGGCGGAAGTAGTGACGCCCGAGCTCGAGTTGGCCGCGCGCGAACAGACGGGCGATCTCCGGCGAAGTCTGACTGGCCTTTTCCAGCTGCTGTCGCAGCTTGAGTGGGAGGCCGCGTTCGAGCAGCGCGCGCGTCACCTTGGGGTCGGTGACCTGCTCGGGACGCAGCAAGCGGTCGGCGTAGAACGGCGGCAACTTGGTCGCAAGCCGTTCGGCGGGAGTTGCTTCTGACACGACTGCTAACGGTGGCAAGATCAGCGAGTCGAGGGCATGGATCCGACTACCGGAGAACAGGCGAATGAGTTGAGTCCGTGCGCGGCTCAACCGCGGATCGGTTAGTACTCCCAGTTGGGCGAAATGCAGCAAGCCCACGAGAATCGCATCGCGACCGCGGAGCTTGCGCGGCTCTAGGGCGTCTTCGAGGGCTTGGTGGTAGACCTCGACCACTTCGTGGTCGGTTGCCATTTCCGCGGGGAGCGAGACCTGACGCACGTTTTCGACAAAGCGCAGATCTGACAGGCCCGCCTCGATCGCCACGATCGCCTTGCCGTAGCCAGAGAGTTTGGCTCCAGCCGACGCCAGGTCGAAAACGACTTTGGACTGCGCAAGATACCAAGGACGAATCGAGCCATTGAGGAAGTTGCCGAATCGCTCACGCGTAAACGGCGGCAGCAGCAGCGGTGGTTGGTCGGAGGTGCGCAACAACCGGGCTCCAAGTGAGAGCCCGCGCAGGACCTGGGAGATTTCAAGTCCCAGTGTGTCTTGATGGTCACTGAGCCACGGATCGACGATTTTGTCTGCGCATTCGGCGGGAGCAAGATCGGCGCGCAGCGCACGCAACAGTCCGGGCTCGAAACCAGCGCAGCTTTCGAGCTGCCGGAGCTTCTGGTCACGGACGAGAAGGTCAGTTTCCGCGAGTGCCTCGTCGAGGGCCGACTGGCGCGTATCTTCGCCCGTGGGACAGACATTGCCCGTCGCTGCGGGCACGCTGCCTATTGCGAAACTGTCGCAGTCCGCTGGCGCGGGGGCGACGATGCTAGGACCCGGTCCCGCGCTTGGCGTCGCGGTGGTAGGCGGGGTGCGGGTTCCTGCGGTGGCGACTGGTGCAACCGAGAGGCTGGGTCTTGGGGTGACTGCGGCTGGTGCACAACCGATCGCGCATAAACAAAAGAGCAGAACGCTTTCGAGGCGCGACGGCATCATGGCGATCCCGGTTTTGCGCTGCTGGTGGTTCCGGCGTTGGGTGTTCGCAGCATGGGTCGCTTCTGGAAGATGGCCTCTTCACCGGTGCGGATCCGCACCGTCGCCGGGGTACGGCTGTACACTGGTCCTATGAACGCCTCGATGCCCTGTTGGTGACCGGACAAGGTAGCGTCGAATCGGGCATACACGAGATACAGGCCCGGACCAGCGAAAGTGCCGCGTGGGCAGAGCTCTGCCAATCGACAGGCGTAGCTCCGCTTCGCGTTGCGCGTCAGATGCAGGAAAGAACTGCGCTCTGGAGTTCGGTCCTCCAAACGCCCGGGGCATTGCGTGATACCGGCGGGTCCGGCAACCTCGAAGCTTACCATCTCTCGTCGGAAGTACACGTAGCTCGGCAGCGGGCTTTGGTTCAAAAGGGTCAATTGGATGGTTGCGTCGTGCTCGGCTCTGGCGTCGGAACCTTGGATGAGCTGTATCCCAATCGGGGGCAGGGGACCTTCCTCGTTGGAGCCGCTCTCGGTGGCGTCGGCAGTCCTTCCCTGGTGCGTCCACACGGCGTATTCGGATTGCAGGGCGAGCGGGGCACCTTCGAGTTGCTTATCAGCACCAGTAACGCCTGCCGAGGTCAAGCGGGCGGCTGCCTTTGGTGGCACTGAAAGGGGCGTTGCCTCGTCGGATGGGGATGGCGGTGGTTTGCCTGCGGCTTCGAGACTCTGGCGAGCAACGAAAGGTGGTTTCTGCAACACCGGTTCTTCGACTTGTTTGCCGCGCTTCCAGCGCTTCTTGGGCGGAGCCTCGGCCCAACCAAAATGGGGCGTTACCTCGGCACCCGGCACGAGCAGCTTCTGATCGCCCTCGGCAAAGCAATACAGGCGCGGATCGAATTGATCGGCGACGCCCTCACCGGGTTCTAGATGTACGACGAGACGTGGTTCGGGCTGGCTCGTTGCCGAGAGTGACTCGGGCAACTTGCACAGTGACTGCTTCTTCTTGCCTGGGAGCTTCACTTCGAACCACAAGAGGCGGGTGTCTGCCACAAGCTCAGCCGGTTGGTCTCCGTGATTGACGATGTGCAAGAGCCAGGGCTGCCCCGGGCCGCGTTCTCGTACTTCGAGTCGCAACCCCGAATTGGAGGGTTTCGCCTTCTCGCTTGACGCGGTGTCTTCTCCGCTGTCGTAGGCTTCGAGCAATTTCGACGGATCCCGAAAATCAACGCTGCCGCCGGCAACTGCAGGCTCCTGGGATTTGCCTGCAGCTCCGGCGCTAGGCAATGCACTCGCGGCTGCAGCGGGGGCCTCCGCAGTTTTCGGGGCGGTGTTCTGCGAGCCGCAGCCGGCAAACGCGAAAATCAATCCAGCGATCGCTGTGTTTTGGACGGCTCCACCACTTCTCATGGCGGACCCGTAGCATATCCCGGTCCGGCGGAAAACGCCTGGTTGTGGGCGGGCCATGGCCTAGGCTTTCCCGATCGGAGTGAAGTCCTTCGGCTGCAAGAGCAAGTCCGCAGCATGATGCCCAGCATCATGCTGGCCAACGGACGCGACGCCATTGTCGACGTCGATCTCACGCACCAGGCCGGCTACGACGTATCAGCTTCATTGACGCGATTCTCGAGGCTCGCCCCGCTGCTGTCCAACTCAGGGCCAAGACTCTGGGTGGTAGCGAACACCTGCAACCGTTGGAAAGAATCGTCCAGTGAGCCGAATCGGTGGGCTTGCCTGTATATGCCAATGACCGACCCGGTCTAGCTATTCTCGCAGGTTGTGCGGGAGTGCATGTCGGGCAGTCGGACGTATCTGTCGTCGGTGTTCGACGTCTCGATCCAAACCTGAAAGTGGGGATTTCCACGGCATGTCAGGAATGACTCGCCCAAGCGCGAACACTTTCGACCTACGCGCGCCGTAGGCGCGTCAGCATCGACTCCAGCATCAGCGCGGGCTGCCCATTGCGCTCGAGATCGCGAATCGTCTGCGATACGATTTGGTGAAAATGGCTCAGCTTTTCTGCCTGAGCTGGGTCGCTCGCGGCAAGCTGTTTGGCTTCGACGGCAAGGCGGGCTACGAGCCAGGTCAGCTGAATCTTGAGCTCTTCGCGCTCTTCCTGCTTCTTTCCCATCACATCGAGCGCAGCGGCAAGATCGGGTGCTGCGATGGCGCGTCGAATCGCATCCACGAACGCATCGCGGTCCTCAAGCTTTTCGGAGCCTGCTAGTTCGAGCATGAGCTTCGCGCTGCCCTGCGCCAGTGGGATGACTGCAGGTGCCGAGAGTTGACGTTGCTCGAGGATCCGTTGCAGTACCTCATCGGATAGTGCCCCGAATCGAATGGGCAGCGTTCGCGAGCGAATCGTATCGAGCAGTCGATTGGGGCGACTCGTTAGTAGGATAAAATGCGTTCGCTGCGGTGGTTCCTCGAGCGTCTTCAACAAGCAATTGGCGGCGCCTTGGCTGAGCTCGTCGGCGTTGCGCACAATGAACACCAGGGCGCGGCCTTCATGGCTGGAGTAGCCAATCCGCGACAAGACCATCTTTCTGACTTGTTCGATGCCAATAGCGCTCGTCTCGGGGTTAGAAGTACCGAGGACACTCGGCGGGTAGAGCCCACGTGCAAGCAGCACCACGTCCGGATGTTGGGGCACCTGCGGGGGCTCATTGGCAATGGTCGTTGCTCTGCGGCAGGCGCTGCAGCTGCAACAAGCGACGCCGTGCTCTGGCTTCTCGCAAACCAGGCATTGCGCCAGGCCGAGCGCGGCCATTTCCTTGCCGACGCCATCGGGCCCCTCGAACCGATAGGCATGATGTAGCCGTTCCGAGCCGACGGCACGCGTCAGGATCTCGACCGCAGTGGCTTGTCCCAGAATTTCGCGAAACGGCATCTCGCGCTCCGACTATTCGCTATCCGCCCAGACGAGGGCGCCGCCCTCGACGACGCCCGGCCATTCGTCGACGTATTGGGAGTGTTCGCCGGGCTGGGACGCGTCGACCCAATAGATCTTTGGCGAGCCGAAGGGTCGCACGTCGACATGTACGAACGGATGATACGGATAGTAGCCGCAGGCAACGTCCTTGAGCGTCATGCAATAGGCAAACAACTGCTCTTTTGCCAATCCACGCACGGCGATGTCGAGAGCGCGCCCCATGCGGTGTGGCGACGTGTCGCGCGCGTCTCTGCGATATCCGCTTAGGATGTGAATGGTGCGCTTTGGGAAGGCTTCGCCAAGACGCTGCAGGACCCATAGCAGGCGCGGATGCAGCAACCGTATTCCCGGGACCCACTCGTCAGGCCAGCCTTCAGTGGACGCGGGCGCGTCGGGCAGTGGCAACTCAGGCCGGGCTTGGCCCATGATGCGGGCCAACGCGCTGATCCGATCGAGCGCATCGACGGCGATGTTGCCATCGCAATCGATGAGCGGCAGTCGGTCGTAGTCCGAGCCCCAACTCGTCACGACGATTGGCCGAGGTCGCGACCAGGCGGGGCATTTCCGTTGCTGCATCGCTGGCGTAGCCAAGGGAGCAATCGCCGAGAGCGGACCGGATAGTTCGCTATCGACGAGAGTTTCCGTCGTGAGCCGCCATGACAGCTCTGGAACGATGGGGAACCGCTCTGGATCGAGCCGATTTGCCCAGAGGCTTGCGGCTGGTCGCCAACGCTCGCGCCCTGGTTGCACGTATCTGCGCAGCAAGACGAAACGTCGCGGATCGGCGAAGCGAAATCGCCGCCCAGCGGTAAGCTCGCGCGACCACCAGTCGATGCTCGTTGGCACTCGGGCCATACCGACATAGAGCTCACCCAAGGCTTCGTACCTGCCCCAAAATGCATCGAAGGCGGCTTCGGTGTATGGATTGAGCCACGCATCGAGCGGACTCGATGCGTGCTCGACTGCAGAGCCCTTGGTGGCAGTTGTGTCGGCAGAATCGTAGCTGGAAGGCACATCGAGCCGCAGCAGCGCGCGGCCCGCGCTGACGCGAGCGGCTAGGAGCGCGGCGATCAGGCTGCCGATTGTCAGGCTACGAGCAAGGAACGCGATCATTTACGCTTGGATATGCATAGCGCAGCACCAAAACACCACCACCCCAAAAACACCCTTACGTGCCACTAGGGAAATCGGGGTGTCAATGGGGTGATGTAGGCCGTCGAACGCGTCTACCGCGTCGTTGCGACTTACTTGGCCTTGAGTGTCTGGTCGAGCAGATGAAGGAAGGTCTCGTAGGCCTTCTTGGTCTGCTCAGGACTGTCCTCGATGCACTCGGAAATGCTGAGGCCATTGAGCACGGCCTGAGCGAGCACGGGGAGACCTTCGAGGTTGGGCCTCTTCGCTGCTTCACCGGCGGAAGCAATCGCTTCGTCGATGATCTGACGCTGGTCCTGCTGGAGCATCGCAGCGCGACGCTTCAGTTCAGGATCGCGCCGCGCTGCGCTCCACACCTCGATGTTGAGGCCCGAAGCGGTTTGGTCGGCTTGGAGCGCCTCCCAGAGTGCTTCGAGTGCGCGACGCGCTCGAGCTGCTCCGGTGGTGTCACCCGCCGAGGCGGTGGCTTCACGAACCCGATCGAGGAACTTTCGGTACGTGAAGCTCTGCACCTCATGGATGAGAGCCGCCTTGCTGGCGAAGTAGTAGTGGACGATGCTCTTGCGGAGGCCAAGCTCCTTGCCGATTTCCGCCAACGTCGTGGCGCTGAAGCCGCTGCGTGAAAAACACTTGGCGGCAGCCGTCAAAATGGCGGCAACTCTTGGGTTCTCCCAGTCGACGGCGCGAGGCGCCGTCGTGGTGTTGCTGGAGTCCGTCGATTCCATGGAGGCCTGGGGTGCGTTGTCTGCTGTGTTCATAGTACTTTTTTGGACCGGTCAACCGGAAAACTCCGTAGACCTAATTTGCGCGGGCGTCGCAGTCAAGGCTTCGCGCCGGCCCTCGGTGTGGCCTATCTGCACCCGAACTCGTCCGGAGTCAAGGGCCAGGTGGACGACCGGTCAGAATCCTTATGATTGTGCATACTTGCGCGATGTTTTTGTCGGCAACTATGGCCGACCGTTCGCTCGACGCGCCGGTTCGGCGAAGCGTCTGCGGAGGTGGCAGTGGAACTCCCAGGCGGGGGCGACGACGAGATCCTCATCCTCCGGCGGAGCGCCTATGGCCTTGGCCTTCGCTCGTGCGATCGAACGATAGGCCTCGTCGACGTCGAGCATTGGATCATCGTTGCAAAGAATCGCAGCGACGACGCTAACACTTCGACTCATTCCGGCTGCGCAATGCACGAGCACATTGCCGATACGCTGCCGACTCGCCACGAAAGGGAGGCAAAGGTCCAAAGCACAGGCGAATTCGCCTTCACCCAGGCCCCCGTCGGCAATTGGCAGGTGCAACCATTCCGTGCTGGCGCAGACCGGACCGAGCAGTGCCTCCCCGTCGAGCGGCATTGGACACAGCGAAACTACGCCGGCGAATGGTTCAGCGCTTCCTGTTGGATGAACCGGTGCCGTCGCGCCGAGCAAAGCTTGTTCGCCGGACCAGTAGTTGCCGAGATAGAGGCGTCTTCCGATGGACCACACGAGGGTTTGATCTGAAAACGTACATGCAGTTGCCCGCGATGCACAGTGGCGTCATGCACCAGGGTAGTGCTTTGCTAGTCGCGGCGCGTCCGGCCGGGCCTTCTCCCGCTCGGTTCACTCTTGAGCCCCGGATTGCTGGATCCAGTGGGGGGCGAACTCGCGGCCTTATCGCGAGCTTCTGTTGCCTTCGGCTTCGAAGACTCGGCGTTGCTCTTCTTCGCAGACTCCCACTGCGGCATCTTCTGCTCTTTGGTCCAACCTGCGACTCCAGTCCTGCCGGCCTGTCTTGTCTCAGTGATGCCGGCTGCGTTGTCGAGGGACTTGGCAGTACCCGCGGCCGTCTCGTCGGCAGACTCGATCGCCTCGGGTTGGCTTCGGTCAAGCTCGTCGCTGCTCTGAGTCATCACGAGTAGCTCGTCGGCGAGATACTCTGGATGTGCGTCATCTTGCACTTCCACTGAGTCTTTGGGCATGTCGCCCGTGCCAACCCGGACGATTTGTGGTGTCGGCGGGTATCGATCGAGCCAGCGTTCGCGGACGGCAAAGGGGCCTTCGCGAAGGATTCTGTAGCGGGTCACCGCAAACCCAGCCACACCTCGCTGACTCAATACGCGCACGCCACGGGGCAG
The DNA here is from genome assembly GCA_964454965.1 of uncultured Polyangiaceae bacterium. Lineage (GTDB taxonomy): Bacteria > Myxococcota_A > Polyangia > Polyangiales > Polyangiaceae > FEN-1139. The sequence continues at coordinate 53,668 of CAYVXY010000014.1, forward strand.
GCGATCGTCATCCCGCTCCAATTGCTCGTAGGGCAAAGCCTCGGTGATTCTTCGAATGAGAGTGATTGTATGCTTGCGCTCCGGGCCGAGGATTTCAGCTCGCACCACGCCGTTCTTTACGGTCTCATGGAGCACCACCGGGAAGTCGAAGACGTTTTTGAAGCGGAGAGTGATGGTCGGGTAGACGACCGTCGCGTCCAAGCCCATCTTGATGTAGGCGCTCGGTCGCGTGTGGGGGACGCGCTCAAGCACCTCGAGGCCGGCGAAGAACACCGCTCCATGCAAGGTTCCGGAGATTTGGCAGGTCCCGCCCCCAATGCCGTCGACTAGTTCGCCTTCTGCAATGACCGGAGCGACTCGATAGCCGTTCGCCTCATCTCTTGGGCCAACGACGTCGTTGAAGTCAAAGGACTCGCCAGGCAGAAGGACCTGTCCGTCCAACTTCGATGCAGCAAGGCGCAGGTTGAACGTCCGATCGCGAGCCTTGTCGCTGCGGTCGTACTTCGTCTCGAAGTAACCGAGAACATGGGTGAATTTCACGTTTCCGAGCTCGCTTGCCACGCGCTTCGGTCGCAGCGTCTCGAAGGCAACGGCAACTTTGCGCTCGCCACGCGTTACGGCCTGCTCGATGGCCAAGAACGTCCTGTCAACATCGAGCAGCCGACCTTCGAGCTCGGGTGATAGCTCGCGCTTCTCCAGATCCATCTTGGCATCAGTGGGAACGCGATCGATTTCGTCCTTGATGCGTATGAGTTCGCGTGTGGCTTCGGCCGGATCCAGAACGAGGGGCACTGGCAGTGCAAGCGGCTTCTGGTAAGTGGCCTGCGCAAAGGTGCGTCGCATGAGGCTCAAGGGATCTCGGGCGTCACGGACCAGCTCGGTCAGATAGAGCTTGTCGATCTGCGCGCCGAGGCGGCCCAGCGATAGTTCCTTGGACTTGCCGTCCGGCAGCTCGAGCCGAATGCTGGTGGCGGCGTAGTGACGGACCCGTTCCATCGCCAACTGCATCCCGCGGTCATCGAGTGGCAGTGGTTGGCCGAGCAACCGTACTTCGAGTGCCGTCTCGTTCTTATCTTTCGGCGATGGCAGGACCGGCACCAAGAGGAAAGCGATCAGCCCTCCCGCCAATGCGGCGATTCCGATGGCCCAGGCTCCTCGCCCGAGAAAACTCAACTTGCTCGTCCAGCGGTTCATTCTAAAGCACCGAGCGGAGCCAGACTCTGCGAGCCGGGGTCAGGCGAGTCAAGTCGCTCCGGACAAACCGATATGCCAGACGACGCAGGAAAGGAGACCGAGGCGCAGGCCAGTGAGGTGGTGGCAGATTCGCCCGTTGGCCCACTAGTGACTCGCGCGGAAGAACTCGCGGCGCGACTTGACGCCTTACCTGCGCAGCCGGGCTGCTACTTGTTTCGCGATAGTGCGGCTTCGACGCTGTACGTGGGCAAGGCCAAGAGCCTGCGGTCCAGGGTGCGCAGCTACTTCCAGTCTGGTTCGACCGACGAACGGGCGTTCATTCCTTGGCTGCGACTGCACCTGTTCGAAATCGAGACGATTATTACCGCGACCGAGAAGGAAGCGGCCATTCTCGAGAACAGTCTCATCAAGGAGCACCGGCCGAAGTACAACGTCAAGCTTCGAGATGACAAGGAATTCCTCAACTTGCGGCTCGATTCGCGCGCCCCCTTTGCCCGACTCGAACTGGTGCGGCGACCGACCGTCGACGGGGCAAGATACTTCGGACCCTATCCAAGTGCGACTGCCGCTCGCCGCACGTTGCATCTGGTCGAGCGCCATTTTCAGCTGCGAACTTGCAGCGACCGTGAGCTCGCGTCGCGCAAACGCCCCTGCATTCAGTATCAGATCAAACGTTGTCCTGCCCCCTGCGTTCACGAAGTCGATCCAGAAACGTATCGCGCTCAAGTGCATGCCGTGACTCTGTTCTTGGAGGGGAGGCACGACGAAGTCACCCATTGGTTGAACGAACGAATGCGTCAGGCGAGTCTCGATTTGGACTTTGAGCTTGCGGCCACCCTGCGCGACCAAGCGCAGGCCATTGAGCAAGTTCGGGAACAGCAGCGCGTGGTAGAAATGAGCGACAGGGATGTCGACGTGCTTGGCCTCTATAGGGAAGGGGAACTCGTCGAACTCGTGTTGCTTCTCGTTCGTTCAGGGCGACTCATCGACGTACAGCGTCTGTCTAGAGTGCGAGCCGACGTTGACGACGCAGAAGTCGTCGCGGCGTTTGTGCGCGAGCAGTACGTTGCTGCCCCGGTTGGCACCGTTGTGGCCGACGAGATTTGGCTTCCGGTATTGCCCGAGGGCGCCGAAGGGATCGAGGAGTGGCTCAACGAGCAACATCAGGCGCTGGGGCAGAAGAAGCGGATTCGGTTGGTACTGCCGCAGCGCGGCAAGAAGACCGACCTACTCAAGCTTGCGGCTGAGAATGCGCGTCACGCCTTCGAGGAGAAGCGTCGTTCGTCCGAGGACATCGAAGCGCGGCTCGGCCGCCTGGCGAATCGGTTGCGTTTGCCAAAGCTCCCTCGACGCATCGAATGCATCGACATTTCCCACCTGGGAGGGCTCGATTCGATCGGTGCGGTCGTTGCTCTCCTGGATGGGAAACCGGACAAGGCGCGCTACCGCACCTACAAGGTCAAGCGTGCCGGTATGGGCGACGACTACGGAGCGATCTTCGAAGTGCTCTCTCGGCGTTTTCGCCGCGGGTTGGCAGCCGCGCTGCAGACACCAGCTCCATCGTCGACCACCGACCTGCCGCAAGCTGAAGCAGAAATCGTCGAACCTGCGGCCGCAGCGGCGCAGGGCACTGACTGGTCACTGCCCGATCTGTTCGTCGTGGATGGGGGCAGGGGTCAACTTGCAGTCGCGCTCGCGGCTGCAGCAGATCTTGGATTGGTCGAGTTGCCCATTATTGGACTCGCGAAGGAGAAAGAGAGCCCAACGGGTGAAAAGCTCGTTGACCGCGTGTACCTGCCTGGACAGAAGAATCCGATACCGCTTCGACCTGGCAGTCCAGAGCTGTTCTTCCTCTCGGTGGCGCGCGACGAAGCGCATCGGTTCGCCAATCGGGGGCGAGAGAATCTTGGACTCAAACGCCGACTGCGTTCGAGTCTCGACGAGATTGCGGGGATAGGCCCCAAAACCCGAAAGGCGCTGCTCATGGCCCTGGGAACCGTCGAAGGCGTGCGCACGGCAACGGACGCCGCGCTGTTGGCGGTCAAGGGGGTGACGAAACGTCAGGTGAAGGCGTTGAGGGAACAGCTGGGCAATCCGGACGGCGAGGAGGTTGAGGAGGTTGCGGTCGAAACCACCGTACTTCCCGATGCGGAGTGTTAGTGGGGGCGTGCTCTGGAAAACTCCCACTGAACTGCAATTGGGGACTGCAGCTCACCGCTTCGAGCCACCGTCGTTGCGTCGAACGGCCATCCCTGACAACGTGGTTGGCAGGCGAGACCGCGATCCCGCCGGGATTCGTCGCCGATCCTCACGGAACGAGGATTGCATTGAGACCAGGTGCCCAAGGCTAGAGGCAACCCCCGCACGGCGGGCCGCTGCAGCTTTTCCGCAAAACATCCGATTGACATCAACAATGTCGGCCATTTACGCTCTCGCGGCAACGGTCGACAGTCGGCCGCAAGAACATTTCCAAGCTGGCCGCGCTATCCTTCCAAACGATTTCGCTTTCGCACTGGCATGACACTTTGGGTATGTCGCCCCTGAGGAGCATTACGATGACGTTCAACGGAACCCATATTCAGTCCCGGCGGCTTCGCCCGTTGGGTCTCTTGGCGCTCGCCGCCGCAGCCTTGAGTGGTTGTCTCGACCGCCCCATCGCTGCGACCAAGCCGGAGACGAACAACGTCTTCGTGAAGCTGAATCCTTCGGGCGGTGTCGACAAGATCGACATCTTGTTCATGATCGACAACTCGTTGTCGATGGGTGACAAGCAAGAGGTGCTCGCTGCTGCGGTGCCGCAGTTGCTTGGCCGGTTGACGAATCCCGACTGCGTGGATCCCGACGGCATTCAGGCCACGAAGCACTTGGCGGATCCCAAGACAGATTGTCCTGATGGCCTCCAGCGTGAATTCTCTCCGGTCAAGGATATCCACATCGGCGTGGTTACCAGCGCCCTCGGCGATTTCGGTGGTGACACCTGTCCTGAACCGCAGAACGAATTCCACCCCAAAAACGACGCGAACAGTCCGCAGAACGTTGCCCAGAACGATCACGGCTGGTTGTTGGGTGCTCTACCGCGCACTGGGTTAGGTTCGTCGTTCGTGTCTTGGATGTCGGCTGACGCAGCGAATTTCGGCGCGGCCATCCTCAATAAGCAGACTGAATTCGCGAACCATGTTCGGGCAGCCACCGAGCTCGGTTGCGGTAACGAAATGACGCTCGAGGGGTGGTACCGCTTCCTCATCGATCCCAAACCGCCGCAAGACATCATTTCCGAGAACCAGGCGGCAAATAGGCGTTCACCGAACGTGGACGAGGCGATTCTGAAGCAGCGCGCGGAATTTTTGCGGCCGGATTCGCTCGTAGCCGTCTTCATGCTTGCGGATGAAAACGACTGCTCGATGAAAGACACCGGCAGCTACGCCTGGATTGCCATGTCGGCTGCTGGAGGCTTCCGCATGTGGCGCGGTTCTTCGGCCTGCGCCAATGATCCCAATGACCCCTGCTGCTACAGTTGCATGCTGGCTCAGAACGGTGCAACCGAGCAGAGTAGTGGGATCCCGCAGCGGTGTCTGGATATGGACCCGACCTGTCGCCAGACTGACGCCGAAAAGAAGCCTATTGCGCAGACGACTCTCGCTGACGACGACGTGAACATGCGCTGTCGTTCGATGAAGCGGCGATTTGGGTTCGACTTTTTGTTCCCACCGAAGCGCTACGTCAACGCCTTGACCAAGCTGAAGATCTGTCCCGATTCGACCTATCCCGATCTGGATTGCGACTGCGCCGAAGCAAGGGCGAAGAACATCAGCTGCAATCCGGGTACGCCAGTCGACAACCCGCTCTACGTGAATCTCAATGAGGGCACGTATATTCCGACGGGGCCCAAACGTGAAGGTCCTGGTTCGGTGTTCTTGGCAGGCGTGGTGGGCGTTCCCTGGCAGGACTTGGCTGAGGATCCCAATGCTGCGGTCCTTGCGTACAAGAAAGCCACCCTGCTCGAATGGAATAACTTCGCTCCCAAGGTCAACGAGGACTACTCGGTTGCCAAGCTGGGTGATCCGCTCATGATCGAATCTGCCAACCCGCGCCAGGGGACCCACCCTATTACGGGCGAGCAGCTTCAGCCCCCTGAGGCGGGGCGGATGGCCAACTCAATCAATGGACATGAGTGGCTGACCTCCAACAAGGATGTTCAGTTCGCTTGTATCTTCAGTCTCGAGGTCCCGCTGGTTGCTGGCCAGCAGGATGCAACCCGCGTATGCGACTTGGCTTCGGCATGTCCTATGGCCGAAGGGAGTGACGAGTACAAGGTCTGCGCGCGCAGGTTCGACGGTTGTTCTTGCACCCTTTCGACGGGGACTTCGACTGCGGCTAATCCACTGGATCCGACGGTCTCAAAATCGCCGCTTTGTCAGGCTGCCAACAACTCGTATGGCAACAAGCAGTTCTTTGCCAAGGGGTATCCTGGTTTGCGTGAGTTGCAGGTGCTGCGTGGCTTCTACGATGAGACGGGCACGGATAACGCCATCGTTGGCTCGATTTGCCCGAAGGATCTGAATGCCGCCAACAAGGAGGGCGCTGGTTATGGCTATAACCCAGCAGTCAAGGCCTTGGTCGATCAGCTCAAGGAGAAGCTCGGTGGCACCTGTCTGCCACGCAAGCTAAAGGTCGATCCAAGCACCGGCGAGGTGCCCTGCGCTATCGTCGAGGCGATCTCGGTGGATGTCGATAGCAATTGGTGCAATTGCGAAGCCAATGGTCGTATCTTGCCTGGAGCGTCACTGCAGGGCGCGATCAAGGGAGCAGTACAGCGTGAGGGGATCTGTGGTTCGGGCAAGCTACCGAGTTGCGACAAATTCTGCTTCTGCCAGTTGAAGGAGTTCACGAAGGCCACGTCCGATGGCGATCGGTGTCTCAATCAGCTGAACACCGAGAAGAACAGTCCGAATCCCGGTTTCTGCTACGTCGATCCATCGCAGGGTCAGGGTTCTGCTGACGTGGTTGCAGCTTGTCCAGGCACCGAGAAGCGAATCATTCGCATCATTGGCGCAGCAGATAAGTACTTCTCAGCTCCGGCCCCTGGTCGCGTATTCATTGCCTGTTCCGGCTCAGCGTACGAGGAGTCCGATTGCATACCCGACGAGCTCACTTGCTCGGTCGCCAATTCGACCTGCGTCGTCCGCGACGGTGCCAAGAAAATCACGCAGCGCTGTACTTGTACAGGCGGCAACTGGAATTGCGTGGAAGCGGCCGGTTGACGACGCCATTGCTAGCCGGTAATGGCTGAGAACATCGCTCGCGTTACGAGTGATAGATGCCGAGCCTTCGAGCCTTCGCGCGCAGCATCTGCTGCGCACGGAGGCTCGAGCCGTTCACCTACCAGCCCCGGCCGGGGCGGTGTTCTATCACCCCACAATCTCTTGCTCGGTGAGTCGCGAGCAAGACTTCAATCGCCCTAGGCACATGGACCCAAAGCGGACCATCTTGGTCGTCGATGACGAACCACACATCGTTCTCGGGCTGAAGGATGCTCTCGAGTTCGAGGGCTTCCGTGTGCTTACTGCGATGACAGGCAAGGACGCCGTTCAGCTGGCTCGGCAAGAGCGTCCCAACGCCATATTGCTCGACTTGATGCTACCGGACAAGAACGGCTATCAGATCTGCGAGGAGGTTCGGCGGTTCGACGCTGCAGTGCCGATCCTGATGCTTACGGCTCGCAGCCAGGAAGCCGACAAAATCCGGGGGCTCGATGCCGGCGCAGATGACTACGTCACCAAGCCCTTCAGCCTCGGGGAGCTCATCGCGCGGTTGCGTGCGCTCTTTCGCCGCGTAGAGCGGCCTATTGAGGTTAGCAATTTCCGAATTGGCAATGCAACTGTCAATGTGGCGGCCCAAACGCTGCAGCGCGATGGCAAAAAGGCCGATCAGCTGAGTTTCTACGAAACCGAGCTTTTGCGATTGTTGCACGAACGGCAAGGTCAACCGGTGAGTCGCGAGGAGATCCTGAACAAGATCTGGGGGGTCGATGCCAATCCAACGAATCGCACCATTGACAACTTCATCGTGAAGTTGCGCAAGAAGGTGGAGAAGAAGCCGGACGAGCCACAACACATCCTGACTGTGTATGGGTTTGGGTATAAGCTCGTCAATGATCCGGAGTAGCAGCGTGGGAAGCGCGCTGGGGGCTAAGGAGTAGTCTGAAGCGGCAGCAGGTTGCGTGGATCGCAGGCAACCGTGCGTGCGTTGTCGACGAGCTCGCTCGGGGCGAGCAATCGTGCTTCCACGCCGCTGCGGACCTGGCGGAGCTCCAAATGCAGATGAATAGCACCTGGGCTATCGGAGTCGCCCACGTAGCCGATGATACTGCCTTCGTCGAGCAAAGCGCCCACTTCGAGGTTGGAGGCTGCCCGCTCGAGGTGGCCATGCAGAGCGAGGTACTGGCGTTCGGTGCCCGACTCGAGAATGTTGTGGAGCGTCACCACGGTGTTGCCAAAGAGCCAGCCGACGTACAAGGCTTCGGCTGGCCCCTTCTGGTGCTCAAGCGAGACCAAGTGAACCTCGGCACCTCGGTGCTGAGCTAGGTCGATTCCGCCATGTCCAACGGCCTTTAGTCTTCCGCCTCGGCGTTGGTAGATATCCGGAACGTTGAGGTCGTAGCCGCTCATCAGTAGCGATTGGCCGGCGAGAGGCTGAACAGGATAGCGATACAGTGAGTAGTCTCGCGGGCGTTCTGGGCGTCTTGGGATCTGTTCGTACTCTGTCCACGCACCGCCACGCGTACGGTGAGCATTGCGCTCTGCCACGAGCGACTCGCCTTCGGTGACATCCGGCTGCTGTGGGACTGGTATGCACACACTTGCATCATCCAGGGTTCCAGGGGGGCAACGAACAAGATCGAGGGCAGGCTTCGATTGGCGGCGCGTGGGTAGCGGCGGGTGATGGTGGCCAAATTGGGCCGCAACCGTCGACGTGGCGGCCATGAGGGCGAGGTACAGGGAAAGCCGAACGAGCGGATGCAACCGGGAAAGCGTAGATCGGACCGGCGGACTCGTCGAAGCCTTGCTCGGATGCAGCGCCAAAGCTACGCTCCGCCGTGTTTCCAACGGAACCGCTCTCTGCCACCGAATCTGCCATTTTCGAGACGTTTGTGGTGCCACGGTACCTCGAACGCTTCGGGGAGCTCGTGCTCTCGATGCTGCTTCCCACCGAGGGAGCTCGCGTGGCCCATATCGGTTGTCGGACGGGGTACCCCGACCGCGAAATCTGTCAGCGCGTCACTCGCGCGACGGTGTATGGAATCGATCGGTCGCCTGCCGCGCTGGAACTAGCCAAATACAAAGCGACGGCAGCCTCCATTTCGGCACAGTATCTGCAAGCGGAGGTGTTTCCATCCACGCTACCTGCGGCGGCTTTCTCCCACGTGATTTCGCTCTGCCCGATCCTAGCTGCAGAGGAGCGCGGGGCGCTGTTCTCGGAAATGGCCCGGCTCTTGTACACCGGGGGGCAGGTGTTGGTCGCGTTACCCTTGCGGGGCAGCTTCCAGGAGATTGGCGATCTGTTTCGCGAGTATGCGCTCAAGAACGATGACGGCGATCTGGGGCGCGCCATTGACGAGGCCATGGCGAGTCGACCGACGCTCGAAACCCTCAGTGAAGAGCTGGAAGCCTTTGGGTTGGGTGATGTCGATGTCGAAGTGCGCCAGGAAACCCTGCGGTTTGACAATGGTCGGTCGTTGATCGAGGATCCAATTAGTCGGTTGCTCGTGATCCCCGAACTGCGTCGCAGTCTCGGTGGTCGCGAGCTACAACAGCCCATCGAATACCTGCGTGAAGCAGCCGATCGCTATTGGTCAGAAGCTCAGTTCGAGCTGAGCGTCAATGTCGGTTGCGCGAGCGCGCGACGGGTCGACTGAATTGGGCTCGATATCGAACCTCTCCGCGGTTCAGTAGCGGTACTGCCACATCAAGTCGGCACCGGCACCCAAGGTGCCGACTTCCGTGCGCACGGACCAGTCGCGATGGAAGCGATAGTCTACGGTGCCACTGAAGCCCTTCTGTGCGGAACTGCCTGGCAAGTTCGTGCTGGTGGGACTCTGATAGGTTGCTTCGAACCAGAGATTGTCGCGCAGAGGAACCGCCGCGGTGTAGTTGGCGTGGCGCTCGTCCGAGGACGTGCGCACCTCGAGGCTGGAGAGAGCCGTGTCCGACAGCAGTTCATTGAAAAGCGTAGCTCCGACGCCCAGTCCCGCGCCTGCGGTCGAGTCGTTGCCGCTGCCGCCGAGCAGCAACGCCATGACCTGGGACTCGGAGGCAAGGGCAGGATCGCTAGAGAAGCGAAGCCGAGCGTCGTCGGCCTTGCCCTGGATTTGAATGGTAACTACGTGCGAGGGTCCGCGCCACGTGGCCGTAACATCAAGACGTGGATTGGTCGGTTCAGCTGGATCGAGGGTGATGTGCCCACGCTCAATGACGAAGGCCTTGCCAAACATCTCCAAACGGCCCATCTGTTCGAGTTGAATCGAGCCAGATGGACGCATGCGGTTGCCGAGCACGAGTTCTGGGGTGCCTGTGATTGGTAGATTGAAGTCCGTGCGTGAGACCCGCGACTTTTTGCCCAAGGACAAACGCAGGTGATACTCCGTGCTGTTCGAGGAACGGCTCTTGCGCCACGCAATCGGACCGAGCGGCTGTAACACGACTATGTCGGGGTTCTCGGTCAGGCCGACGACTTCTCGTGCGCCAGAGCGCGGAAGCCGCACGTCGAGCTCGGTGAACTCGATGCCGACGTCGTATCCCGTAGTCACTGGCTTCATTTCGATGTTGGCACTGCCCGACAGTGTGGCCAGGGTGACTGAGTTTACGATGAGTGGCGCGTTTTGCGCACGTTCGACCCTGACAGCAAGGCGTTTCAGCGATAGGGCACCGAGTTCGATGACGGCAGCGCCGGCGAGATTGTTTGTCCCTTCGCCCACGGATGCAGAGATATTCGGAACTGAAATGGTCGTGCGTGCGGCCGTGGAGGAGGCTTGCGCGTCCAACGCTATGTCGCTGAGCGTGAGACCCATAGTACGAGCCGTCACCTTGCCGTGGCGCAGGGTGAGGTGACCGCCCAACGCCAGTTGTGGACCGGACTTTTCCTCACCTACCGATGGCGTGGAGTAGAGTGCCTCGACGCTTCCACTCAATTCGCCTGCCAGATCCGTTATGGTGTCATCCAACCAAGGGGCAAGAAAGCCTGCATCGTATCCCTTGGCATTTGCCGCAAGCCGGACTGGCACATCGGTGCGTCGGCTTGGAAGGAGATGCTGCCAGTTCATGGGGAGCTGGGCTTCGAAATCGATCTGGGCCCCGCCGTCGAGCAACTTGGCATTGGCGATGAGGTCTTTCTCGTTGCTGCGAACGCTTAGCAGCGACTGCCCGAGGGGACGCCCTGATATGCGGAAGTTGTCGACAGGAAGTACCCCGTCAACTTGGGTCTTGCCATCGGCTCGACGCGCCGACAAGACCCCGCGAACCTCTCCAGCGAAGCCGAGCGCGTCGAGAACGGGCACGGCCTCGAGCGGAAGGCCCGATAGACCGGCTTCAATGCGACCACTCCAGTCGCTGATGCACGCGAAGCCAAGATTGCAGGGCGTAATGGTGCCGATGCCATTGACTTGGAGGAAGGGTTGCGCTTGGCTGCCGGCGGCTAGCAGCACTCGCGCTTCTCCGCTGCGTCGGGCATATTCCACGAGACCTTGAACGTCGAAGCCAACCCCGTTGCCCAGCGGCTCGAGGAGCAGGCGGCTTCCCTGAAATTCGGTGACTAAACGTGCGTCTGCAATGGGACCCTTGAGCCAGACTTTCAGTTCAACATCGCCTGTTCCAATCGGAATCCCGGCAGTATTGCCTAGCTCTTTGAGACTCTGTTTGGGGAGACTCAAGAAGGCTTCGAAGGGCAATTCGCGTAAGGTTTGCATGGCCCCAACCGGGTCCTCTAGCCACACTTCCGGTGAAGCAATGGCGGTCGTGAACGAAAGACTGGCCTTGGGCAGGCTGTTCTGGGACAAGACCCAGTCTCCTTTTACCTGGCCGGTGTCGCCGAGATAGGCAACGCTGAAAAGGAGGTCCTTGCTCTCGAGTTGGACGTGGTTCGAGGCGTAGGGAACGGTGACACGAAGCTGATTCGTTACCGTGCTGAGGGTCAGGTTCGGTAGGGCCGCTGCATCCGATCGTTCGGCAGAGAGTCGAACATTGGCGGTCCCGGTAACGTTGAATCTCTCATTGTACAGTTCCAGCAACGTGCCCACACGATCGAGTCGGACCCGGGACAGATCGAGTGACGCTGAGCCCTGGGCGCGGGTGTAACTCGAGAGTCGCGTGGGGGAACCGCCGAGAGTAACATCGATGCTGCTATGGATTTGGTCGACCAAATCCGACTGAACGGTGGCCTCCCCCATCAGCCGCTCTGCCGCCAAGCCGAGCTCCAGATTGCCGGATACGTTGGTAAGCGGCCCGAGCGAGGCTCGCTCGAAATCTAGTCGGACGAATCCCTTGGCTGGCTGCTGTCGAGTGTCGACGTCGAGCTCGAAGCTGGCGTGGCCCCCAAGCGAGCGCGTTGGCAGACCAAGCAAGTCCGATATGACCGTTAGGTTGAGTGACTGTCCGAGGAATCTGCCGTAGACATGGTCTGCTTGCAGGCCCAGTGACCCTCGGGCATGTCCGGCGCTGCCGTCGAGCGTGAGCCCATCGAGGACAACGGTGCCGTCTGAGTACGCCAACGATTCTACGCCGAGCGACAGCGCGTTCGCGCCACGAGTTAGCTCGAGACGTCCGGCGTTCAGTTTGGGTCCCTGCAGAGGCAGCACGTCCGCCTCGAATGCGATCTTGGCGATCCCAGGTTTGTCCGCAGCGAGTGTGAAGTGTGCTTTCTCTGCAGAGCCCTGGGCTCTGAGTGCCAGCTTGTCGAATTGGGCGTAGGGCGAGTTGAGTCGCGTCGCATCGAGCTCTACTTCACCAGTCCACGCTTTGGGCGTCCCAAGAGGGCCATCGAAGCGAGCCGCGCCAGTCGCTCGCGCTAGGTTCGTCGAGCCAACGGACAGATTGTGCAGCGTCAAGTCGACGGTTGAGGCGATCCGGTTCTTTGCAATCTTGGCGCGTCCGCGGAGCCTGGCGAGACCTCGGCAAGGCGTTGCCCCCAAGCCTTTTGCGAGGCGGCCTAAGTCGACACCATCGACTTGGGCGTCGATGTCGATCTCTTGGTTGCGAAGCACGGCAGCAGCTCGAATCGGCAGATTCGGGTCGCTCGAGCGGCCGCTAAGCATCAGCCCTTCTGAATCGTATTGCCCCTGGAGATCAATCCGCGGCGTCGCGAAATTTAGGACTCGGCTGGGATGGATCACGCCATCCAAATTGGCGTAAGGTAGGCCATCGACCATGCTGAGAGTGACGCGTGCTGCAGCGTCGATGTCACTGGGCAGAGCTTGTCCGAATAGGGATTGGATGTCGATGGCGCGACCTTCGAGCGTAAGATCCGCGCGCCTAGATGGGCCGAGCGACACTGTGCCTGCAGCTTCTACGTGAGCCGTTCCAGCATCCAGCTCCAGGCGTACCCCCAGTTCCCCGAGCGGGCCGTGGGTCTTGAGCGAGGCAGTCAGGGGCTGCAAGAGGGACCAGTCTGGAAGCAGCGAGCGGGCTGCTGCGGGCGAGACTCGGAAGGCAGAAACGTCCAGTTCAAGGGTCTCGTTCTGGTACTGCACATGGGCAGAGAACGGGACCTGTCCGACCGTGGCATTGACATCGCCCCAGAGGCGGGAAGGAGTCCTGTACTCGAGCGTCCCGAACGCGTGCAATGCAATCGTGTTTGGCCCGGACAAGTCGAGACTGAAGCGTTTGAGGCTAGCGGCAACTCCCTGGTCAGTGAAGAGTAACTGACCGGAAAGCCCGCGTAGCCGTGCCGAGTTCGTCACGAAATCCGGTAGTGTGGAATCGACGTTGATGTCGCCGAGCTCGACGTTTGACAGAAAAATGCGGTAGGGGTTAGGTGAGGTCGTCTTTGCTGACCTGCTTCGATCGGGCTCGATGGCAGCGAGCAGCGACGGCTGTTGATCCAGCGGATCCGGGTGCAGATGCACCTGCACGCCATCGACGCGAACGGACTCGATGACGAGGGTCAACGATTCGTTGTTCGTCAACCAGCGACGTAGGGCGGGCAGGAAGTTCGAGCTTGCGCGCACTTTCGAAAGTGTAACTACTGGGCGCTGCTGCTCATCGTAGAGCGTGACATTTTGCAGCCATATGCTCGAAAGGGTTAGCGTATCGAGACGACCAATATCGATACTTCCGCGAAGCTCTGACGAGAGGTAGTAGCTGGCCCAACGTTTGAGCGTTCGTCGCGTAACGGCAGTGTCGAGATGCAGGAGCGCGGCAAGGACCAGCTGCGACAAGAAGAGGCCTATGAGCAGCAGCCCGCGCAAGAAAGAGCGGAGCCGTTCTGGGCGTACCACTAGAAGGCCTCTCCCAAGGCAATGTGAAGAGCCAGCGGTAGGTAGCGCGACCCAAACCAACCATGCATTTCTGCCTCGTCGCGAATCGAACCGGCGGCGGGCGCCTGCGCCCCGTTGGTGCGTGTGAGCAGGCGATAGCCAAGATCGAGGCGAAGGGGGCCGACAGGGGTGTCGTAGCGTAGGCCGAGTCCTGGGGAGAGGTGGGGCACGGTCAGGCGCAGCCTTCCTCGTCCACGTGTCACGTCGCTGGCATCGACGAAGACGACGCCGCCTAGCGCGCCAGCGATGGGAAATCGAACCTCCATGGAAGCTTCCCAAAGCGTAAGGCCGCCGAGGGGGCGTACGCAATCCGGGGCGTTCGCTGGGTCGAGGCAATTGACATTGCCCGGAACCAGAAGCCCCAAGGGTCCATGCGGTCCGACCTCACTGTAGCCGTACCCGCGATTCGAATTCGGACCCCCGGAATAGAACGCTCGAAACAGGAGCTTCTGCTGATCGCCCACAACCTGTTCTTGGTCCGGATTCGCCGCAACCCCAAGCTGATCGGCAGTTAGAGATGCGCCGTAGTTGATCGGGAAGAGGAAGCCGAAGCCGAGGCGAGTTGCCAGAACACTTCGCTTCGAGACCGGAATGTAGGTACGCAGTTCTGGGCGGATGCGCACATCGCCCACGAATGCAGGCGAACGCTTCGGAATGGCCAACTGCAACGAGTTCTGGAGCAGGATCCCCCGGCGGGGAGCGATTCTGTCGTCGCGCAGATCTAGGCTCGTGGTCAGTTCGGGGTAAAGGATGCGCAGTGTCTTGAGACCGGCTGGGATGGCGGTGCCATCAGCGGCGCGTTGGTAGGCGACGGGGACGTTGGTTTGCAGCGACAGCCTGGGTGCTATGAGGACACGCAGATCGAAAAACGAGCGCTCGACCCCTACGGAGCCGCGGATCTCGTGGTAGCCAAGAATGCGTTCGGTCGCGGGATCCTTGCCGTCTGGCAGTGGAAAGAGCAGGGGATAGACGTTGTAGTTCGCCGATACGAGGCCCGTCGTGCGGCCTTCGATGAACGAGGGTTGTCGCAGTTCGACGCTTAGGCGGTTTTCGGGCAAGATGCGGGTTGGTGCAGCCAGAGCGGTCGTGCGCGTCGGATACAACACCACACCTGGGCGATCGTCGACGACGAAGCGGCGCAGACCACCAAGGAAGTTTTGGTCTTGCCACCCCACGCGAAGCGCAGTGCGAAACTGCACCGGATCAATCTCAACGCCCACACCAAGCCGGACGGCGCGGAGCGAAGCTTCCTGAATCCGAATGACGAGTGGGACTTGGCCGGTGACTGGATCGGCGCCGCGTGGTTCGATGCGGACCGAGGAAAATACCCCCAAGTTGACCAGGGCATTCTCCGCCTCATGCAGGTCGGAGCCACTATAAGTATCTCCCTGTCGAAGTTGCAGCGTGGAGCGCACGATGTTTTCCGGGATCTCGGCAAGCCCTTCAATGGAAATGGGGCCGAGAACGGATGGTTTCCCAGGACTTACGACGAATTCTATGTTGGCGCTGTGGCGGGCAATGTCTACCTTCGCGACCCCTTCGACCTTGGCAAACGCATACCCGTTGTCACCAAGAACCGCCAAGATGCCGCGTTTGGAGCTCTCGTAGTTGGACTCGTCGAAGGGCTTGCGTTCGAGCAAACTGATCGCGCGCTGCGCCCGAAATCCGATACTGGCAGGGAGCTGTTCGAGTCCCTTTGGTGTGACGCGCTCGACCAGGACGGGGTGACCTTCTTGCACGAGAATAGTTACTTCTACGGTGCCCTTCGACTCGTCGCGTTCGACGCGCGCGGCGCTGACTTTGGCTTCATAGTAGCCACGCGAACGGTAGAATCGTTCGATGCGTTCAAGGTCTTGCGTGAGCTTGTTCTCGCTGAACTCCGAATAGTCGAAGAGCACGCCCTCGAGTCCGTTGATACCGAAAAGTCGCGGCGACTCGGTCGTGGCCAAACCGTCGAGGATCTCGCTCGTTTCGAGCAGGCGGTTGCCCTCGAGCCGCACCTCAGTCGTGACGTATTTGCCGCTTGGGCGGTCCTTGCGCACGCAGCCGAGCGTGAGCACGCCGCACAAACCAAAACTCAGACAGAGCCCTGCCGTTGCGAGCGAGTGACGCCAAGCGCGATTGTGGCGTAGACCCTGGGGGTTCATACCCGGCGCCGGGGGAGAAACGACAGCGCCCAATCTCCAGTAATGGGATCGGGCGCCTAGTGTTCCACCGGGAGCTCCCGGCAGCTTCGACATTTGAATAGCTTGGGCAGGATTTGCCGAACCGCTACTCCTTCTTCGGCTTGCGCTTGACCCCAGGTAGGGTGGCAAGCTCGGGCGCCTGCTCAAGCACTTCCCACTTCTGGTAGGTCAAGATCCCCATGATTGGATCGGCCTGGGCGCCTGTGGAAGCACCAGTGAAGGTCGTCGAGAAAGGACCAGTGATGCGGACCTTGGCACCCTTGGCGGGAAGTGGATTGGGGATGGGCTTGCCCCAGAAGGTATCGTTGGCCTCCGCCTTCTCGCCCTTCTCGTCGAATTCCTTGATGGCGTCGAAGATTTGCGCGTAGTTCGACGCAAAGCCCATGACCTGGATCGCGTCGGTACGCGGCGCGTCCTTCGTGTCGCCGAGCCAGAAGGTGGGGACCGGCGGCTTGCAGTCTTCGGGATCTGCCTTGCCACCCTTGTGGACGGCGCAGGGAGGCGCCTGCTCGAAGTTCGTATCGGTGATGTAACCTTCGATGGTGATGGGCTTGTCGCCAAGCTGCTTGTGCAGCACGCGGCTGCGCAGTGAATACCCAGCACCCCACACGGTGTAAACGTCACCGCGCTTGATTGGGGTCTGCGGCACGTTTGGCACAGCCGGTAGGCTTGCTTGGACCTTCGGGGCAGGCCGCGGTTGGTACTTTACGTCCTCTTTCCCACAACCGAGGAATCCCAGTGCGGCGGTGATGGCAAGCAGACGGCTCACAGTACGGGTACTCAGCAACATTCGGGAGCTCTCCTATTCAGGCCGACGTACGACGCCACGACTATCACGTTGGGGGTGCATCACTCAAGAAAAGCCTTTGCTGGTTTGCCGCTTTCACTGCGATTTTCCGCCGGGACCGGGCATTTGTTGCAGGAATTTGAGGTCGGCTAAGCGTTCGAGGTTCTTGAGGCTCCCTGGACGCCCGCAGAAGCCCCGCTCGGACGCCCGCCGGGGACGGTTGCAGCCCCCAAAGGTGGAAGGACTCGCTGGCAGGCGCTGGCGGGTTGGTTTGACAGGCGCAGACTCAAAACTACCCTCCTGCAGGTGTCTCGAACCATCGTCATCGGAGATGTCCATGGCTGCTCCGCGGAACTCTCTGACCTGCTGCTGGCTTTGCAGCTAGTAGCGACCGATCGAATCTACTTCGTTGGGGATTTGGTTGGCCGCGGACCAGACTCTCGAGGAGTGCTGGCAAAGGTCAGGCACCTTACGGCGGTTTGCGTCCAGGGCAATCACGAACGTCGCTTGCTCGAAGTGCATCGCTCGGGGATCCAGGGGCGTCGTGCGCGACTCGGCCCTGCACATCGGAGAATGATGCAGTCGTTCACTGCCGAGGATTGGCAGACGATGGCCGACATGCCGCTCTTTGCCGAGTTACCCGAACACCAGCTCGTGATTGCACACGCCGGAATCGACCCCACCGTTCCGCTCGCTCGGCAGGATCCTTGGGTATTGACGCATCTACGCAGTTTCGACGAAAATGGCGAGCCGACTCATCGCGACGGGGCAAAATCCTGGGCGGCCTCGCATGTTGGGCCCACCCATGTGGCATTTGGGCACAATGCGATCCGTGGCCTGCAGGTGTTCGAGCATGCGACGGGGCTAGATACTGGTTGCGTCTACGGCGGAAGACTGACGGCCTTGGTGTTGCAGCCGGGGCAGCCCGTTCCGGCTCCCGAACTGCGCTCCGAGGCCATCGTCAGTGTCCCAGCGCGACATCGGTATTTCGACCCCAACCAGTAGATGATGATAAGGCTCTTGTCGTGAGAATCCTACGCGTACCCGTCGAATCGATCTGCGTAGGCGAGAATGCCCTCGACCGCGATGGCTCACACTACGTATTGCATGTTCATCGCCTGAGACCGGGCATGCCACTCGTATTATGCGATGCCTTGCGCGGAATTGAGGCTGACGCGACACTTTCGTCCGCGACGGCGAAGAGGGCAACCTGTTGCGTCAAAGCTCTGCGCCAGGCTCGAGCGGTTCCGACCCACGCAGTCACGCTGATTCAATGCTTGGCTAAGGGCGACAAACTCGATCGCGTGGTGCGCGATGCCACTGCACTCGGAGCAACGAGGATTGTCGTCGTGGCTGCGATTCGCAGTGTCGTGCTCGTCGACGCGAGTGAGAGTGAGGCACGTCGCCAACGCTGGACGCGCATTGCCATCGAAGCTGCTCGCCAATCGGGACGGGGAAACATTCCAGAGATTCTGGGGCCGCTCGACTTGGACGATGCTGCCCATCTGGTCACGGACTGTCCGTTGCGCTTGTTGATGTCCCCCGAAGCCTCTACCAGGTTGTCGACCCTTTTGGCTCGTTTTGAAGCGAGGCCCATCGCTCTGTGTATTGGACCTGAGGGTGGGCTCGAAGCCGCTGAGGAAGAGTTGATGGTGTCGCGAGGTTTCCAGACGGTGCGCTTTGGGGATTTCACGTTGCGCACGGAGACCGCAGCAACGGCTGCATTGGGCGCCTTGGTCGATTGGGGCGCACGCTAGCAGCGGAAATGGGGCGCCGGCAGACAGGTCCACCCCAAGCAACAATGAACCATGTTTGACAGCGATGGACCCGTCGGCCATGCTCGTCGCGCGGTAGCAGGCGTGCGGCCCAGCACCATGACAAAAGTGGCGATTTGATGAGATATCCGCGGCTCTTCTGGGGGACGGTTCTAGCGAGTGCATTGGCTTCTCGCTTCCTCGTACTTCGGCTGCTTCCATTGCTGGCGCCGCGGGGTGCAACACCGGAAGAAATAGGCAAGGCGGTGCTGCCACATCTGATCGATTCGTGCGTACCCGAACCGCGCGAGCAGATGGCCTACGTACTGGCGGTACTGCTTCCCGTTGCGTTGGTGTTGGGTGCTGTCTTGCTGCTCAACCACCTGGGCGCTTTTCGCGTCGCTGAGTCGCCGTCGCTATGGCTGGGTGGTGCCGCAGTGTCCGCCCAGGTCATACTGGTTGGTTTTGCTGGTCGCGCTTGGCTGTACGAGAGCGAACACAGTTGGTCAGGCCAGTTGAACAACATTGCCCGTGCCCAATTGGTGATTGGAGCATGTGCGGCCTGCTACCTGGGCGTACGGTGGCTGCAACCCACACGCCGGAGATTGCTGGTTCAGAGCGCACAGTGGGTCTCTCGCGTGCCATGGTTGGCGTGGCTCATCGCCACAGGATGGACTGTCGCCCATTTGCTCTGTTGCATCTTCACGGACGACAACATCGAAGCGGCGTCGGGGACTATCTCCTACCATCTACCATTTACAATTGGTGAGTTTGCGGCCGTGGTAAATGGTCGGGTTCCGCTCGTTGACTTCCAGTCTCAATACGAGAATCTGCTTGGCCACCTCCTACGACCATTCTTTGCGGTAGCAGGCGTTTCGGTCACCACGTTTACGCTGGCAATGAGCACGTTGTCGTTGGTTGGTTTTCTAATGCTCTATCAGGTGCTGTCGCGGGTGGCCGCGTCGCCGTGGCTCGGCCTTCTGCTGTACCTTCCTTGTGTGCCGATCAGTCTGGCCGACGACGCGACGACCAAAAACAACCCGTCGAACGCATTCAGCTACTACGCCATAGGTCCAATCCGTTACTTCGGCGTGTTTCTGATGGCCTACTTGACGCTGCACTACCTCACCAAGCCGCGGTTCAAACGGCTGACGATGGTATCATTTATCGCCGGTTTGGTGGTGCTCAACAATCTGGACTTTGGGATTGGAGCTGCTGCAGGCTTGTTGGTCTGCGTCACCATGTTTCCTCCTTCCAGTAGCGCGCCGGGTAGATTGCGGAAAAGTTTGCTCGCGTCGGCGGTATTTGGCGGGAGTGCCGCCCTCGCGTTCGTTGCATTTGCAGTCATCGCTCGGGTTGCTTGTGGTGTTTGGCCAAACTTCGCACTCTTGACCGAGTATCAGCGCACGTTTGCGGTCTTGGGTTTCAATATGCTCCCGCTACCGAGAGTGGGATTCTATTGGGTGCTGTACCTCACGTTCATGGTTGCGTTGCTCTATGCCATTTTTGACGGCTTCTCGGGGGACGGCTGTTCGAGTCATCGTCTGAGCACCGGTATGTTGGCGTATGGTGGCGTTTCCGGACTCGGAGTGTTGACGTACTACGTTGGTCGTTCCCACCCGGCGGTTCTGATTGCCACCTACGGAGGCTGGGCGTATGTCGTAGCTTTGCTCTTGCATCGACTCTTGGTCGATGTGCGACAAACGAAGTTTGCGGATCAGCGCGCTGGCTACGCGATTGGTGCCATTCCAGTGGCTGCCGCTTTGGCGTTGAGCTGCGGGCTTCTTCCGCTGGTGCTCGTACTCCCCGACGTACCCGCGCAGTTTGCGCGTCTGCGCTCCAAGGGAGTGCGGGACAATTCCGGGCCGGTGTTGGCGGAGTTCGTTTCGAGGTACGTCAAGAGGAACGCATCGACGGTGATCATCTGGACCAATCCCCATCTGATTGCGCTGTCTGCCTCGGTGCAGAACATGTATCCGTATGCCCACGTGGGTTCGGTGTTGCTCAAGGCACAAGTGCGCCCGGTGCTCGAGAGTGTTGAGCGTCTACCGAAAGACGCCCAATACGTATTTGGGGAACTGAGCCCAACGGTTTCCGAAGGCCTCGTGCGTATGGGCTTTACACCCGTCGACGCGATCGGACCCTTTGGCTGTTGGCGTGGCCCGTCTACACCAGCCGGCGTCGCCGCTGCTGGGCCCTAGGTCTTGTGGAAGCTCGTCGAATGGATGGTCTTCTGTTGATTGCCAGTACGTCGCGTTGCTGACCAGAGCTGCGACGCGCGTGCGACAGCGGTCTTGAAATTCATCTCCAACGCCGTGCGTGAGAGCGGCGTGGTCGCGATGAACCGACAGAAACCAGCGCGGCCTGAATAGCCCGCGCCCCGCGAAGCCAGAACGAGGAACTCAAGAGAGTGCCGATTCGTCGCGTTGACGAGCCAATCGTTCAGCGCGCTCCGCTCGCGCATTGCGCTCTCGCCTGGGTGTTGAGTGTTTGGCGCGGAAGCGAATCCCGTGGGGCAACCTTTGGTTGGGTGCGGAGAGCCCAGCATCCACGACGTCGCGATCGCGACTCGCACGTTGGGAACGGGGCCTTCCGCAATGCCACGCGCGAACCGCAACCACTCGAATGAGTAGGTAAATGTAGCCTTGTGTAGGTCAAGGTAATTGGATGTCTGTCTTTTGCGGGTATTGGTACGCTAGCCGGCAAGAAATCGGCACTTTCCGGCCGCCCGACAGTTGACACGGAACCCATCGCAGCCGTACCTTCAGGCGGCTAGTGGCAAGAAGTGGGACTCAGTGGAGCCAATTCCCAGACGGTGGTTCAGAGACAGATGTTTCGCGGGCAGTTCATTCACAGCATCGATGCCAAGGGGCGCGTCAGCTTGCCGGCGCGCTTCCGTGAGCTCGTGCTCAAGAATGGCGATGCGCGACTCGTCATCACGCCGGCACCGTTCGATCCCTGTCTGCATGTCTATCCGATGGTGGAGTGGGAAGAGTTCGAACAGAAGATTGCCGAACTCTCGCGCATGGACGAACACGTCGTGCGTTTTCGTCGGATCTACGTCTCCGCCGCGATCGAATGCGAAGTGGACAAGTCGGGCAGAATGCTGGTGCCGACCCATTTGCGTGACAAGGCCTCGCTGGCAAAGGACGTGCTTTGGGCTGGCATGGGCAAGACCATGGAGCTCTGGTCGAAACCGCGTTGGGACGAGGCGCTTGAGATGTCCGATTCGGATCAGCTGGCCTTCAAGAACGCCATCAAGGAGTTGATACGCATATGACGATGGCAGCCCTTTGGATGGATGATGAAATGCAGACGCTAGAACACGTGTCCGTCATGCCGAACGAAGTGTCGCAAGCCGTGGCACCTCGACCGGGGGGCGTCTATGTCGACGCCACCCTTGGTGCGGGGGGTCACAGCGAGGCGATGTTGATGCGTTGTCCGGATATTCGCGTGATCGCCTTCGATCGCGACGAGCAGGCGCTCACGGCGGCAGCCGAGCGCCTTGCGCCGTTCGCGGATCGAGTCACCTTTGAGCACGCGACCTACGACCTCATTCCCGAGCGCCTCGAAGCGTTGGGGCTGGAGAAGGTCGACGGACTCATTGCCGATCTCGGCATCAGTTCGCTTCAGCTCGATTTGGCGGATCGGGGGATGAGCTTTCGCTCGCCTGGACCGATCGACATGCGCATGGACCAGAGCCAGGGAGAAACGGCGCTCGAACTGATTGCTCGGCTGTCTCAAGACGAACTCGCAAACCTGATCTACGAGCTCGGAGAGGATAGAGCGTCGCGTCGGATTGCCCGCTGCATCACCCAAGCCTTCGAACGAGATGAACTGAAGACAACGCTCGATCTGCGAAGGGCCGTCGTTCGAGCGGTTGGTCCACGACGCGTGGGCGGCATTGATCCGGCAACCAGAACGTTTCAGGCGCTGCGCATTGCCGTAAACGGTGAACTCGACCAGCTCGACCGCCTCTTGGCATTTGCTCCAGCAATCCTAGCCGAATCGGGCGTGATTGCCATCCTGAGTTTCCACTCGCTTGAGGACCGCCGGATCAAGCGCGCATTTCTCGATGGCGAGTCGTGGCAACGGCTTTGGAAGAAACCGGTTGTCGCGGGTTCCGAGGAACAGCGCAGCAATCCGCGCGCCCGCAGTGCGAAGTTGCGTGCAGCTCGGCGCCTGGGACCAGACGCAGTCCTATCCGCAGACGAATTCTTGGACTCGGAGAGCCCGGTTCCACCAGGGGTCGAGACGTGAGACGAGCGGGGACCTTTCTCGTTCTTTGGACCATGGCCGTGGCTGCGGCTTCGACGGCGTATGTTACGCGATTGGCGCTGCGTGGGCGGGCTGTCGACCTGGGCTATGAACTTGGAAAGGCGCATGGAAGGTTGGGGCGACTGCGTGAGGTCAAGCGCGTGCTCGAGCTCGAACAAGCCAGCTATAAGACTCCTGAACGCGTAGAGCTTGTCGCTCGATCATTGCTTGGGATGGCGCCGCCAAGCGTCGACCGGATTCTACCAGCCGGACCCGAACCTGAATTCGGAGTTGCAGCCGGTGAGGGCAATGGGCGTTCACGCCCAGCTACGGAGGATGGCGACCAGTGACGGATCCCATCGCCGTGACCAGTGAACTGCACGGACCGCGTGGGCGCTACATCCGCCTGCGCATGGGGATTCTTTGCGGCCTTCTGGCGCTGGGTCTCGGGTTGGTCGTTTCCGCTGGCTTTGATCTGATGGTAACCCGAGGCGGGCAGTGGCGTGAGCTTGCCGAGCGGCAGCGACAGCGCCGCCTGAACATCCAGCCGAAACGTGGAACGCTTTACGATCGCAACGGGACGGCATTGGCGGTAAGCGTCGAGGTCCCGAGTGTCAGCGTGGATGCGGTGGAGCTGCTCAAGGACGTACCACCCGAGCGCATGGCAGCGGTCGTGCGTGATGCCGCCACCCGCATTGCGGCAGCGCTGTCGCTCGACCCAGCTGGGGTCGAGAAGAAGCTACTGCTCAAGCGGCGATTTGCCTGGGTCAAGCGCCGCGTGAGTGCCGAGGAAGTCGAGGCCATCCGACTGTTAGCGGTGGGAGGCAATCGAGGTGTTGGGCGGATCCGCGGCTTGTCCGTCGATGGTGAAGGACATCGCTATTACCCACGGCGTGAATTGGCGGCGTCGTTGCTCGGATTCGTGGCACCCGATGGGTTAGGCAAGGATGGACTCGAGCTGGCGATGAACTCGGACCTGCAAGGGCAGAGCGATCAGCTGGCGGGGTTGCGTGATCGCGCTGGCCGGCTCCTGTTTGCCGATGCGGTGGAGGACGATCGCGCTCTTGCTGGGCACAACATTACCTTGAGCATCGACCAAGGGATCCAGTTTGCCGCGGAAGCGGAATTGGCTGCAGCCACCAAGACCTTCGAGGCGACCGGCGGCGCGGTCGTCGTTGTCGATCCGTACAGCGGCGAGATCCTCGCTTTGGCGAGTTTCCCCGGGTACAATCCGAACGATTATGCGACGAGTGACATCGGCGCGCGTCGGTCGCGTGGTGTCACCGATACCTTCGAACCCGGCTCTTCGATGAAGATCTTCACGATCGCCGCGGGGCTCGCATCAGGCGTCATCTCCCCGACGCAAGAACTCTATTGCGAGAAGGGGATTATGAAGGTCGACAATGTCTTCATCCGGGACACCCATCCGGCGGAGATGTTGACGATTCCGAAGATCATGAGCCTCTCCTCCAACATTTGCGCGGCCAAGATTGGTCTAGCTATTGGTGGTGACCGCTTGTACGAGACCTTGCGTCGCTTCGGATTCGGACAACAGGCGGGCTTACCAATCACCGGCGAATCGTCGGGCACCTTGCGTCCTCGAGGGCGAAGTTGGGTCGACGTCGAGACGGCGGCGGCCTCGTTCGGTCAAGGCATCAGCGTTACCGCGCTGCAATTGGCCATGGGTGCGTCTGCAATTGCCAATGGCGGCGAACTGATGGAACCCATCCTGCTGCGCAAGGTGGCAACTGCGACGGGCCAGATCATTCGTTCTTCAGCTTCGCGCGTGCGGCGGCGCGTGATTCCAAGACACGTGGCGCTTCAGGTTGCAGAGATGATGATCGGTGTGACTGAAGGCCAGGGCACGGGCACCGAGGCAGCGATCGAGGGGTTCGAGGTGGCGGGCAAGACCGCTACGGCACAGAAGACGGATCCAGCGACGGGGCGCTACTCCGAGAACAAGTTCGTCGCCTCGTTCATCGGCTTCGTTCCAGCGCGCAATCCCGCGGTGGCAATCGCGGTGCTTGTGGATGAACCGATGGTCGACCACGCTGGCGGTAACGTTGCGGCACCCATCTTTCGCCGGGTGGCAAAAATGGCGCTCGAATACAAAGGTTTGGTGCCGAAGGGTACACAACGGGTCAACGTCGCGGAGCTCTCGAAGCGTGCCGATCCGGCGGCGAGAACCTACGAGCTGTTGCGCGCGCAACGTGGCGGGGAGCCGTCGGTACAATCGATTGCCAACGCAGCACCCGTCGCCAAAGGCTCGGTCCTAATTCCTGACATGACCGGTTGGCCCATGCGCGACGTTGTGAAGCAGACAGCGGAACTCGGGCTCGTACCAACGGTTCACGGGTCTGGGTTGCTCACACGTCAAGTGCCGTCTCCGGGACAGAGTTCTGTCAAGGGGGCACCCGTCGATCTCTTCTTCCAACCAGCATCATGACCACGCAACCGCCTGATCCTCGTCACAGTGCAGCACTCACCGTGGGTGCTCTTGCGCAGCTGCTTGCCGCCGAGGGGGCTGTGTTGCATGGGCGCTCGGAGGTTAGAGTCACGAGTGTCTACCAGGACTCGAGGCGCGTCCAATCCGGGAGTCTATTTGCAGCACGGACCGGGGACAAGCAGGTAGGGGCTGAGTTCGTTCCGAGTGCCTTGGGCAAGGGGGCGGTGGCGGTGCTACTGGAGCAAGGCGCGGCGTCGCTTGACCAAATGGCAGCGTGGTCCGTCCCTGTCATCGAGGTCCGAGGGGTACGTCGGCAGGTCTCGAAGTTGGCAGAGGCAATTTACGGTAACCCATCGCGCAGTCTACCACTTGTCGGGATTACGGGAACGAACGGCAAGACGACGACAGCCTTGCTCGTCGAAAAGGCGCTATTGGCGGCCGGCAAGAAGCCGGGGCGACTCGGGACTATCGGTTCCTGCTTCGATGGGGTCGAGAGGGACAGCAACCTGACGACCCCCGAAGCGGACGATCTGACGCGATTCTTGGCCGAGGTGCGCGATGCCGCAGGCACCCACGTAGTCATGGAGGTATCGAGTCATTCCCTGGTACAAGGGCGAGTGTCTGGCCTAAGGTTCGACGTTGCCGCGTTCACGAATCTGACGCAAGACCACCTCGATTTTCACGGTTCGATGCCGGACTATGCCGCAGCGAAGCGCGCGCTGTTCACTGACTACGCACCTCGAGTATCCGTCATCAACACGCGTGACAGAACTGGGGTAGAGTTTGCTTCGATCGCATGTTCCTCCCGTGTGCTTCGAGTTGGAATAGAACGCGATTGCGAGGTGCGGCCTGTCAACGTCGAGTTCGACGCATTGGGCATACGAGGGGACGTGTTCGTCGCAGGTCGGATTCAGGCCCTGTCGACCCGGTTGGTCGGCGAGCACAATCTCGAGAATCTGCTTCTTGCAATTGGGATCCTTGCGGGGTTGGACATCGACCTGGACGCCGCTATGCACGGGTGGGCGGACGTGGCAGTTCCCGGGCGACTCGAACGCTGCGACACGCCGGAGGACGACATCGTTGTGCTCGTCGACTATGCGCACACTCCCGATGCCCTCGAGCGGGCGCTTTCATCTGTGCGACCGCTTACATCGGGGCGTGTGCATTGTGTCTTTGGCTGCGGCGGAGATCGCGATCCACTGAAGCGTCCGAAAATGGGCGCGGCCGTTGGTCGGCTTGCGGATCGGGTGATAGTCACGAACGACAATCCGCGAACCGAGCGGCCAGACGCGATTGCCGCAGCCATTGAAGCCGGGTTGCGTGAGGTTTCCGCAGCCTACGAGTTGATCTTAGACCGAGCAAAGGCCATTGAATTGGCGATCACTACGGCCAAACCGGGCGACGTCGTGCTGTTAGCCGGCAAAGGACATGAGCCGTATCAGATCGTTGGCACCGAGAAGTATGCATTCGACGATCGCGTCGAGGCACGGCGCTCGCTTGGTCTGCGGCAGCGCGGAGGTTACCGTTAGTGGCAACGCCCATCCCCACCAATCGCGCTGGCTTCAGTGTCGATGCCATCGTCGGTGCGACGGGTGCAGAGACGGAGTGCAGCGCGACCGACGCCTGTGTTGGGCTCGTGACGGATTCGCGCGTTGAGGTCAAGGGGAGGCTATTTGTTGCCCTATCTGGCGACAATTTCGATGGGCATCGCTTCGTTGCCGACGCCTTGGCGCGTGGGGCTTGGGGGGTACTTGTCGAACGCGAGCTTGCTGGTATCGATCCGCAGCGACTGTTTCGCGTTCCCTCGACGCTGGCTGCATTGGGTGCTTTGGCAGCGCTTCATCGCCTGCGTTGGCGTGGGCGCGTCGTGACGATCGGCGGCTCAGCGGGCAAGACCACCACCCGCGCCGCTATCTCGACTCTGCTCGAGGCACTGCACCCGGGCAAGATCCATAGCACCCTAGGAAACCTCAACAATCTAGTGGGGGTGCCCATGACGCTGCTGGGCCTTGAGCCGCAGCATGAAGTGGCGGTCGTCGAGCTCGGGACCAACCAGCGCGGCGAGGTGGCTCAGCTAGCCAACATCTGTCATGCCGACGTCGCCGTCCTGACCTGCATCGGGTTGGAACACAGCGCGGGCCTCGGTGATCTGGCTGGAGTGGAGGCTGAGGAGCGAGAGCTCTTTGCCGCGATGCGCTCACCAGCCCAAGTCATTGGGTACCACGACGATGCGCGCGTTTTGCGACTACTATCCGAGCAACAGAATGCAAGGGCCTGGTCCTACGGGCAGGATCTAGGTGCAAGCCATCGGATCGTCGAGCGCAAAGCGCTCGACCTTTCGCGCACGCGCCTTCGAATACTACGAAAACTAGAGGACCAAGCAGTCGAGTTGGTCACAACGACCCGACTGCTTGGCCTACCCGGAGCACTGGCCTCGACGGCTGCAATTGCCGTTGCCGACGCCCTCTATGCGCAGGTTGACCAGTTCGCCCTCGAATCGGCACTCGACCGCGAGGTGGGAGAAGCCGGACGACTGAAGCTCATCGAGCGCTCGGATCGGGCGCTTATCGTTGATGATTGCTACAACGCCAACCCCATCAGCATGCGAAGCTCCATTGCCGTTGCCAAGGAACTAGCAGCCTCAAGACGAGCGAGGCTGTGCTTGGTCATCGGGGACATGCTGGAACTGGGTGAGTTGAGTCGCCGCGAACACGCAGCATTGGTCGACGACATTGACGGTGCTGTGCTGGTCGTGGCCATCGGTCAGGAAATGACGGCTCTGGTGGAGCAGGCGCGGCAACGCGGTCAATCCGTGTCGCACTTTGCGACGTCGGAAGAAGCTGCACCAAGGGTTCGAGATGCGATCGGCCCGCGCGACGTGGTGCTGGTCAAGGGCTCGCGAGGCGTGCGGCTGGAACGAATAGTAGACGCAGTAGTTGGGGGGGGAGGACTTACCCCATGATCTACGAGTGGCTGTACCCGCTCAGCACCCAGTTTGGTTGGGCCGGCGTGCTCAACGTCTTACGGTATCAACCCTTTCGCGCCATCATGGCGACGATTACCGCCATGCTGATCTCGTTTCTCGTCGCGCCATGGTTCATCCGAACCCTGCGCGGCAAGCAGATCAGCCAAATCATTCGTGAAGAGAACCCGGAAGGGCACAAGAAAAAGGTTGGCACGCCGACCATGGGCGGCGCGCTCATCCTGGTGAGCGTCCTCGTCCCGACCCTGCTCTGGGCGGACGTCAAGAACGTGTTCGTCATCGCGACAGCCGCGGTGACTGCCGGCTACGGCGCTATTGGCTACATCGATGACCGGATGAAGATCGAGGGCAAGAACACGCGGGGATTACCCGGAAGGTTCAAGCTACTTGGGCAGTTCCTGATCGGTGGCGTGGCTATGGGGACGCTATTCATCGGCGAGAAGGGGCTTCCTGCGGGGTGGATCGAGATCCGGACGCGCTTGAGCGTGCCGTTTCTCGCATTTCAAAAGCATCCCATCGATCTACCGGTGTGGCTTTATTTCTGCTTTGCCGTGCTCGTAGTCGTGGCTATGAGCAACGCCGTCAATCTGACAGACGGTCTCGACGGACTGGCGATTGGTCCAGTCATGATCAACGCGGGCACCTACATGGCTTGGGCGTACATCGCCGGCAGTATTCTTTTCGGCCGCCATCTGGCAACGTACCTCGGCATTGCCGGGATCCCGGAGATGGGTGAGCTGAGCGTGTATGCGGCCTCCATCGTAGGCGCAGGCATCGGGTTCCTTTGGTACAATACTTACCCAGCGCAGGTTTTTATGGGCGACGTGGGCTCGCTTTCGCTGGGTGGCGGTCTCGGGATGCTCGCCGTGTTGACGAAGAACGAGCTGCTCAGCGTAATCCTTGGTGGGGTCTTCGTTGTCGAGTTGCTGAGCGTCGTCATTCAGGTCACAAGTTTTCAATTGTTTGGCAAGCGCGTGTTTCTGATGGCGCCGATCCATCATCACTTCGAGAAAATGGGTTGGCCAGAGCCGCGCATCATCGTCCGTTTCTGGATTATCTCGATTCTTCTGGCGCTAGTCAGCCTGGCGTCGCTCAAGGTGCGGTAGGTTGGTCATGCAGATCTCGGCGAAGCGTGCCATCGTAGTTGGGCTGGGCAGAAGCGGGCTGGCTGCTGCGCGCCTGTTGCGCGACCAGGGCGTTGAGGTTATTGGCACCGATGCGGCGCCCCTCGAGCGCCTGGCGCCTGAGGTTTCCGAATTGGCCATTCCGATCATCGCCGGAGGCCACGGCGCGGTGCCGTTTCGCGACGTGGATCTCATCGTCGTCTCGCCTGGCGTGCCTGCGTTGCCGGAACTAGTGTCCGCTGAAGCGAGCGGCGTCGAAGTCATCGGTGAGCTCGAGTTGGCCTGTCGCTTCATCGACGCGCCCATCATCGCGGTTGGCGGCACTAACGGCAAGAGCACCGTCACGACGCTCCTGGCCTTGATGTTCGATCAGGCGGGGTATCGAACGTTCGCCGGCGGGAATCTCGGGACGCCCCTCAGTGAAGCCGTTGCGGGCGGTTGGGAGCGACTCGTCGTCGAAGTGTCGAGTTTTCAGCTGGAGCGCGTCCTTTCCTTCAAGCCCAAGGTGAGCATTCTGCTCAACGTGACAGACGATCACCTCGACCGCTATCCGAGTTTTGTCGCCTATGCCGAAGCCAAGGGCAACGCATTTTTGCGACAAGATGGCGAGGACTTTGCGGTCGTTCCTCATGGCGATGCCATTTGCGAGGAGCAAGCCCGACGCGGGCTTGGTCATTTGCTTGCCTTTGGCACTGCGGGTGATTTTAGGGTGGTGGGTCGCAGTGTTCTCGAACTCGCGACTGGTACCGAGTACTCGATTGAAGGCAGTCGTCTCCATGGGGGACACAATGTTCACAACGCTGCGGCTTGTATCGCGGCGGCGCGGGCATTGGGGGTCGACGAGCAGGCGATTCGTCGCGCTATCGAACAGTTCGAACCCTTGGGACACCGGATGGCCTTCGTAACGGAACGCGCTGGGGTCCGCTTCTATGACGATTCAAAGGGAACCAACGTGGGCGCTTCCGTGACTGCGCTACTCGGACTTTCGGAAGTCAGGGGCGTCTTGATTGCGGGGGGACGCGACAAGCTTGGCTCCTACGCTCCGCTCGTCGAGGCGCTGCGGCAGAAGGGGCGGGGGTTGGTGGTCATCGGCGAGGCAGCGGATGCCATTGCTGCTGCGGCGGTTGGGGTGCTGCCGGTGGAGAAGGCAGCTTCGATGGATGAGGCCGTTGCTCGCGCACACCGATTGGCGCACTCGGGCGATGCAGTGCTCTTGAGTCCCGCCTGTTCCAGTTTCGATATGTTTACGGGCTATGCGGAGCGCGGCGAGCGATTCGTGGCGGCGGTCAACGCACTTCCGCTCACTGTTGACGGCGCGAAGGAGCCCGAGTCATGTTAGCGACAGTTCGCCGCTGGCTGCGTGGCTCAACTTCGCTTGCCGAGGCTGGTCCGATCGATGTGGTGATGGCAACCGTTGCCATTGCATTGGTGGGTTTCGGGGTCGTTATGGTGTACAGCGCCAGCACGGTGGAAGCGACGGTGACCCACGGGGATACGCAGTACTTCCTGAAACGCCAGGCGATTTACGCCATTTTGGCCCTGGTCACCATGGGGCTGGTGGCAAGGTTCGACTACCATCGGTATAAGAATCTGACCTACCCCATTCTCGTCGCGGTAACGGCGATGCTGATGATGTGTGTGCTCGGGCTCGGGCACAGGGGCGGTGGTGCCACTCGCTGGTTGCAGCTCGGGCCGATCAATATACAGCCATCGGAGGCCGCAAAGCTGGGGCTCGTCCTCTGGTTGGCCTATTCATTGGCGAAGAAACGTGAGAAGGTCAAAAGCTTCTCGGTGGGGATGTTGCCGCATCTCATCATGGCGGGCGGCCTAATGCTGCTGTGCCTGCGCCAGCCAGATTTTGGTGGTGCCGTCGTGCTTCTGTTCTTGACGTTTACCCTCTTGTTCGTCGCCGGAGCGCGGCTCGGGTACCTCTTGGGCGTTGGAATACTCGGGGGCCTAGCGGCGATATGGCTCGTGCGATTCACCGCCTATCGTTGGGAACGCGTCGTCGCGTTCATCAACATGAGTGAACATCGCCACGATCTAGCCTACCAACCGTTCCAGTCCGTCATGAGCTACGGTTCAGGTGGCTGGTTTGGTCTTGGATTGGGCAATGGTCTGCAGACGCTTTACCTTCCAGAGGCGCACAACGACTTTATCTCAGCGATCATTGGCGAGGAACTCGGGTTCGTGGGGATCCTTGCGCTGATCGTCGCGTACGTCATCATCGTGGTTCGCGGCGTGCGGGCGGCATTGGCAGCAGCTGACGACTATGGTGCCTACATCGCCTTCGGGATTTCCGTGCTCTTCGGCGTGCAGGTCTTGATCAATTTTGCAGTGGCTATGTCGATGCTACCGACCAAGGGATTGACGCTACCCTTCGTGAGCTACGGCGGCTCTTCTTTGCTGGTTAATGCGGCGGCCATGGGGGTGCTGCTCAACGTGTCGCGACGACGCGGCCCCTTGCCGTTGTCGCGGGATGAAGGCCAAATTGGCAAAAAGACCGAGGCCAGCCTCTTGGTCTTCGGTGAGGCTGGGTTTGGTGAGGCTCGAGCTGTCCGTTCGGGAGGGAAAGCTTGACGAATGGTGACTTGAGCGCGCGCAGCGACCCGAGAACGCTGCTTTTGGCCGGCGGTGGCACGGGAGGACACGTGTATCCTCTGGTAGCTGTGGCCGATGCGTTGAAACGCATCGATGCAGCGCTTCGCGTGGTGTTTGTCGGTACTGAGCGCGGTATCGAGAAGCAGGTCGTACCTGCTCGCGGGTACGAACTCGAGCTCGTGCAGGTCCGGCCAATCCGCGGGGGCGGTTTGTTCGGCGCGCTGCGTGGGGTAGGCGGTGCCGTGGCGTCCTTTCCGGAAAGTCAGCGCTTGCTTCGGCGACTGCGGCCGGCCGCGGTCCTGACCGTCGGCGGCTATGCGGCAGGGCCAGTCTCCGCTGCGGCGCGTCTGCGCGGGATCCCGCTGGCGTTGCTCGAACCGAATGCCGTAATGGGTCTTGCCAATCGATTGATCGCGCCCTTTGTCAATCGCGCCTACACGGCGTTTTCCCTGGCGGAGCGTCATTTCGCAGCGGATAAGGTGTTGCGCAGCGGTGTCCCGATCCGTGAAGGCTTTGAGCCGGCGGTATGGGAACCGATGGCTCGCCCGCAACGCATTCTCGTACTCGGTGGAAGTCAGGGCGCTAGAACGCTCAACGAGAACCTGCCCCCCGCGCTGGCTCGACAGCAACCAAAGGTGCAGGTGAAGCACCAATGCGGCAAGGCGGATGTCGAATTGGTCGCGCAGCGTTATGCGGATGCAGGGTTGCCGGACGCGGAAGTCATCGCGTTCATTGATGACATGCCCGCAGCTCTCAGGGCTGCAGACGTGGTCATCAGTCGTTCTGGGGCTAGCGCCGTGAGCGAGATCTGTGCGGTAGGGCGCGCCAGCCTTCTTTTGCCCTACCCGTTCGCTGCTGGCAACCATCAGCAACTCAACGCCGAGTCCCTCGCCGAGGCCGGGGCGGCACGCTGGCTGAACAATCGGGAGGCCACGTCTTCGCGGTTGACCGAAGTGATCGCTGCGCTACTCCAAGAACCGACCCAACTGACCAAGATGGCCGACATGGCGCGGTCCGTCGGGCGGCCCCAGGCGGCTGCGCGAATTGCCGAGGATTTGCTGGCTCTCGCTGGGTTCGGACGGCAGACGCCTAGCATTGGGCGCGAGCCGAAGGAGACCTTCTAATGTTCCGTGGACGCGTCAGGCATGTGCACTTCGTTGGGATCGGTGGGATCGGAATGAGCGGTCTTGCCGAGATTCTCCGGACACTTCGTTTCGAGGTATCCGGTGCTGATCTCAAAGAGGGTGAGACGACCCGCCGGTTGGCTCGCCTTGGTGTTCGGATCGATCTCGGGCACCGGGCAGAGAACGTGATAGGTGCGGACGTCGTCGTCTATTCCAGCGCCATTGCTGCCGAGAACCCGGAATTGGTTCATGCGCGCAAGCTCGGGATCCCAGTCATCACTCGCGCCGAGATGCTCGCGGAGCTGATGCGCGTCAAGTATGGCGTGGCCATTGCCGGATCCCACGGTAAGACTACGACCACTTCGCTCGTTGCGACGATCCTCAGTGCGGCGGGGTTCGACCCAACTGTCGTCGTCGGTGGTCGCATGGCTGCACTTGGAACGAATGCGCGCCTCGGCGAAGGCGACTTGCTGGTGGCCGAGGCCGACGAGAGCGACGGTTCATTTCTGAGACTGACTCCCACTATCGCCGTTGTCACCAATATCGATCCCGAACACCTCGACTTCTACCAGACGCACGAGCGTTTGAAGGACGCCTTCGTGGAGTTCGTCGAAAAGGTGCCATTTTATGGGCTGGCGGTGCTTTGTCTCGATCATCCGCACGTGCAGGACCTCTTGCCGCGGATTCAACGTCGGCATGTAACCTACGGCCTTTCTCCGCAGGCGGAGTACTCAGCGCGCAACGTCGAATTCGAAGGTACCACTGCGCGCTTCGTTGCCATGCGGCGCGGTGAGTCACTGGGAGAAGTCACGGTGCGCATGCCCGGCCACCATAACGTTCTCAACACCTTGGCGGCCATGGCAGTGGCGGATGAGCTCGAGGTGCCACTCGATGTCGTCAAAGAGGCTTTGCGGAGCTTCCATGGGGTGGCTAGAAGGTTTACCGTGACGAGCGTCGTCGATCAGATAACGCTCGTCGATGACTATGGTCACCATCCGGCCGAGGTGCAGGCAACGATTGCCGCGGCGCGCCGAGCGTACCACGGTCGAGTCTTGGTGGCTTTTCAGCCCCACCGCTACACCCGAACTCACCTTCTGTTTGACGACTTTACGCGTGCTTTCAATGATGCGGATCGGGTTTGGGTGACAGACGTCTATCCAGCCGGTGAGCGGCCAATCGTCGGCGCCACAGGCGATCGCCTCGCCCTGGGGATCGCCGAACATGGCCACCATGCGGTACGCCATGTAGCGGATCGGTCCGAGCTGGTTCGCACACTGGCGGCGGAAGCGCGTCCAGGTGACGTGGTCATTGCGCTCGGTGCGGGGGACATCAATCGAATCTTGCCCGATCTGCGGGATCTACTCGCAGCGCGCAGCCGCGATCACGATGGAAACTCGGGAAATATCCGTAGCGGTTCGGGATCTGGAAGCGCGGGGCCTGCAAGCCCGGGCCACGGAGGGCCATGACGCGGCAACGTCGTTCTCCCGAGCGCAACTACCGACGCGTCGTTGATGCGCCAGAAGCGCTAGAACGTCCCAGTCCAGACTGGCAAGACTCGACCGAAGACTGCGCCAACCCGGACAGTCCTGCTCCACCGCTTGTGAGGTCGTCGACGGCAGACTCGGCGCGCCCACCGCAACGTCATCGTGCCGATAGCATGAAGGTAGTTGGTCGCGTGATCCTGATGGGCTTGCTCCTCGGCGGGGCGAGCGCGGCTGCGGTGCTCGGCACCTATCGGTTTGCTCAGACGTCGCCCAGGTTTTCGGTGCGGCAGATCGACATCGACGGGCTGCGGCGCAAGAACCGTGAAGCGGTTCTTGCGCTATGCCACTTGACCCCAGGAAAGAACATATTCTCTGTGGATACGGGAGTGGTCGAGCAGGCCATTCTTGTCGATCCCTGGATCCGTGAGGTGAAGGTCGAGCGAAGGCTCCCGGCGACCATCCACATCGAACTCGCGGAGCGCGAGGCGGGTGCGCTGGCGATGCTTGGTGAGCAGATGCTGGTTGTGACGCGAGCCGGGGAGCCCTTCAAGAAGTATGAGTCGACGGATCCGGCGGATCTGCCAATTATTACGGGTGTATCGGTCGACGAACCAGGGCGAGAGCCAGCCCTCGAGCGTCGGAGGATCGCGCAGGCGCTCGAAGTATTTCGCCATTATGAGCGCACCTCCTTGGCGCGCCTGCATCCTGCTCAAGAGCTTCACCTGACGCCGGGCGGCGATGTCGTCTTGACGATTGGGAAATCGGGGATTGCGCTGCATCTGGGCGCGGGTCCATGGGCCAAGAAACTGGCCATGGCGGAACGGGTCTTGGGCAAATTGCGTGGACAGAAGGGGTCCGTTGCCATGGTGTTCCTCGACAACCGCGCGCACCCGGAGCGGGTTGTCGTGCGCATGCGGTAGTGGTGTTCCGCCTGAAACTTGGCCCCGCTTCTGCGGGCATGGCAGCGTCGGCCCAGGCTCATGTCCCCGTTCGTGGACGCGAGCATTGGCAGTTGCGGATTCATCATGACGAAACCAAGCTCCACGAACCCAGAGATCGTTGTCGGGCTCGATTTAGGCAGCACCAAGGTATCTGCCGTGGTCGCCGAGGTCGACGCAGAGGGCATCGAGATCCTCGGAGTTGGCACGGTAGCCTGCCGAGGCCTGCGCAAGGGTGTCGTCAGCAATATCGAATGGACGGTGCGTTCGATTCGTGAAGCCATCGAAGCAGCGCAGACGATGGCCGGCGTGGAAATCACGACCGTGTACGTTGGTGTTGCTGGGAGTCATGTCAGGAGTCTCTCGTCCGACGGCATTTGTGCGATCTCCGGTCGTGAGGTGCGGCCATCGGATCTCGATCGCGTGCTCGAAGGAGCGCGGGCGATTCCGGTAGACGCTGATCGTATGATCCTGCATGCACTTCCCCGCGAGTACGTCGTCGACAATCAGGATGGCATTCGCGATCCAATTGGTATGAGCGGTGTGCGTCTGCAGGCGCGCGTCAATCTCGTCACTGCCGCCACCTCTTGCGTTCAGAATGTCACGCGCTGTGTCGAACGTTGTGGGCTAAACGTCGCGGACGTCGTACTGCAACCGTTGGCCAGTGCAGACGCCGTGGTCAGTGACGACGAGAAGGAAATCGGCGTCGCTGTCATCGACGTGGGCGGCGGAACTACCGATGTCGTTCTCTACATGGATGGCGGGGTATCCTACGTAACGGTCATCCCGGCCGGTGGCAACAACGTGACCAGCGACGTGGCTGCGGGGTTGCGCACGCCGATTGCCGAAGCCGAGCGCCTCAAGCGTAACTATGGCTGCGCTCTCGGACGTATGATTGCAGACGACGAGGAGATTGAAGTTCCTGGTGTGGGAGGTCACGCGCCACGACGGGTTCCGCGGCGCCTGCTCAGCGACATCATCGAACCGAGGGTCGAGGAAATCTTTACCGCGACGCGGCAGCGCATGGAGGAAACTGGTCTCATCGAGCAGATCAATTCCGGATGCGTGCTTACCGGAGGCGGTGCCCTGATGGAAGGGATGGTGGAATGTGCCGAGGAAATTCTCGGCATGCCCGTGCGTCTCGGATTCCCGATCGGACTTGAAGGCATGCATCAACTCGTGCAAGGTCCCCAGTATTCGGCGGGCGTCGGGTTGGTTCGCTTCGGCAAGAAGCAATTGAGCGACGCGCGTGGTCGCGAGGGCAATTCGACTCCGACTCGTAGTGAAGCTCGAGTCGAGATTGTTCCGCGAAAGTCGAGCGGATTTTGGACCTGGTTTCGAGCAGCTTTTTAGGTAGATAAGTCAAACGAGCGTATAAGCAGTAGATTCTGGTTCGCAAGGTGTTGGTCACCAAGGGGAGAGGCAACCCCGACCATACTAAGCGAGTCGAGAAGCGCCCCGGAAACGCGGGCGGATCCCGGGAGGATACAACGATGAGTTTCTCGATCGAATTTGCGGATGACACCCCCCAGTATCAGGCCCGCATCAAGGTAATTGGCGTTGGCGGCGCCGGGGGCAATGCCATCAACACCATGATTCATTTTGGGCTTGAGGGCGTGGAGTTCATCACCGTGAACACCGACGTCCAAGCTCTGAACTCGAACGCTGCAGCCGAGAAGGTTGCCATCGGCTCGGGGATCACACGTGGCCTAGGCGCCGGTGCTGATCCAGAGCGAGGTCGCAAAGCAGCGCTTGAAGATGTCACGCGGCTGAAGGAGTTGCTCGCGGGTGCGGACATGGTCTTCGTCACTGCGGGCATGGGTGGCGGTACCGGTACCGGCGCTGCTCCCGTGATTGCCCAGTTGGCGCGCGAAGAGGGTGCGCTCACGGTGGGTGTCGTCACCAAGCCGTTCCAGTTCGAAGGACGGCAGCGTAACCGTCGTGCCGAGCAGGGGCTAGCGATGCTCTCCGAGCAGGTCGACACACTGATCACCATCCCGAACCAGAAGCTCCTCGGCTTGTCCGACGACGATCTAACGTTCGTCGATGCCTTCCGCAAGGCCGATGAGGTCCTTTACCAGGCCGTTCGAGGCATCAGTGATCTCATCATGCTCGATGGCATCGTCAATGTCGATTTCGCCGACGTCAAGACCATCATGAGTAGCATGGGTCGCGCGCTGATGGGCAGTGGCATGGCAAAGGGTGAGGGCCGTGCGCGCCTCGCCGCAGAGCAAGCCGTCACTTCGCCGTTGCTCGACGACATCTCTGTAGATGGCGCGACTGGGATCCTCATCAACATCGTCGGTGGACCCGATATGAAGATGCGTGAGATTCAAGAAGCTGCAAGCCTGGTTCAGGAGCAAGCCCACGAAGATGCCAACATCATCTTTGGTGCTAGCGTGGACGAGAATATGGGTGATGCCGTCAAGGTGACGGTGATCGCGACTGGTTTCGACGTGGTCGCCGCAGAAGCGCCGCTTGAAGTCAGCCACTCTTCGCGTCCGGCAGTGGCGAGGGCATCCGTCGTGCAGCCCAGCTACGTGGCACCCGCGATGCACAGCAAGACTGCCCTTCCGCGCGCGGAACCTGCCACGGTTGGCAGCGCTACTCGTCGCAGCCCCCTATCGGTGGCTGCAGGGTTTGGTGCACGCGATCAAGGTCCCGCCATTCGCGAGCGGATCCCGTTTCCGGTTTCGGACCATGAAACCGATTGGGACGTACCCGCGTTCCAGCGCCGCCAAGGCAGCTAGCCTCTGATTTAGACTCCTCGCCAAGTTCTCCCAAAAAAAGGTGGCAAACCGGGTCGTGACGGTTTGCCACCTGTCTGCTTTTTGTTGGTGCGGCGTGGAAACGGACCGATGGCTACTGCTCGATAACAGCATGAAGCTTGGCGTGATCCACGACTAGCCTATCCGGTTGGCTCCGATCGATCATGTCGACGAACCTCACGCCGAATCTGAGCGCTTCGACGTTGTAGACATGGCGCGCATGTAGAGTCTCGAGCGTGGTTTCATCCACGCCCGTGACGTGCGCGATCAGAGCGACGACTTTGTTGCTTGCGTTGACTGGCTCGAGGCCGACCAGCGGGCTAGGAGCCTCGAGCGAGTGCATCACCGTCCAGGCCATACCCAAGAGCGGTATGCGAGAACGCTCGAGAGGCAGCTCGTAGGCGCGGCGCAGGACGGTTCCCTCGGCGCTGACCTCGTCCACCAATGCACTGAGGCGCGCTTGCACGTCGATCAGGCTCCCGGCGCGCTGGTGCGCCACTCGGAAGGTCAAGTAAGTCTTGCCATCGTGGCGCATGACGATGATGACCTCGCTGAATGCGAGCCGTGCCGTCGGTTTGGAGAATTTCGCAAAGACGATGCCGGTTCCGAGGGCCAAGGAGAAGAGGCCCAGGAACGACTCGAAGGTCACGAGCAAATGCGCATAGGTGGTGGCCGGGGACATGACCCCGAATCCGATCGTCGCAAACGTTTGCACGCTGAACCAAAAAGAATCTGCGAATGATCCGAATCGCGCGTTTACGATGCAACCCGGTTGCAGCCAATAGAGAAAAGCGAAGAGTCCGTTGAGCAACATGTAGCCGCATAGGCAAGAACCGAGCACGTAGCCCCAGCTGCCGGCCATCAGCAGATGATAAAGGTCCTGAAGCGGTCGCCGTGGCAGCCCGCGCGACTCGATACGCGCTCCAGCGGCGGAGTAAACCCGATGGCCCGCAGGGTGAGAACGCGAAGCGCTTGGTGGATTGTCGCTTTGAATTGGCTGGGTCACGTGGAAAGCGAACCATTGTGGCGAGTCGGGCAAAGCGCAAGATCCGCGACGGATTGCGCCGTGTTTCCGCCTATTCCGCTGGTGCGGCTAATGCACCAGTGTGAAAGTCGCGGGGCCGTGATTGGTCTCCACGGTCAATACGCCGCGCTCGAACCTCAGCTCTTCGGGGTTGCCCGGAAGTCGCAGCGATTGGAGGATGGCACCGGAGTGAGCATCGTACACCTGGAGAATGCGCTTTTCCGCAGTGAAGCCATAGCCGGCAACGAGGTAGTCGTTGCCTACCAAGGCGAGGTCGCCGTTGACCGAATAATTCGGCGAGCGCCATATCACTTTGCCGGCACAGAGATCGAGCGCCATGACGAAGCAACCGCCGCGCGGAAACTCCCGAGCGTAGCCATTGAACTGCACGGCGACAAATACGCTCGAACCATGGCGAAGCAGGGAATAGATCGACGTAAAGGGAGGAATGATCCGCTCGTCCAACGTAAGGGTGCGACCGCTGCCATCAGCGAGGCTCACTTCATAGGTACATTGATTGCCTTGCCAGTCACGGCCACTCTTGCCCGCCGGAGCTGCCCGTAGCAGCGTAAGCTCGACGCCATCGAAGCTGCCTCGCAGCCCGCCGGGATACGGCGCACGCGTACCTGGATCATCGTCACAAGGCGAGTCTTGACCCAACAGATCGCTGCGGATCCTGCCGACGCCCAGCTTGACTGCCGATGCGTCATCCTTACGGGCTTTCGTCCCTGGTACGAGCAATCGTCCGAGCTTGCGCGGGCCCCAGTCTGCGGGTTCACAATTCGGCGTAGCCATGGTGAGCGGTTGCGCGCCGAGGGGCGCATCAGCGATGACCCCTCTGGTGGACGGAGGTTCGACTGCTACTTCTTGTGGCGGCTCTTGAACGGCTAGGACGTTCGGCCTTGCGCCGCTAGTTGCACTGGGAGAAAACGAGCGTAGCTCAGTTGGGCGAGCTGGTTCGCTTTCCCTTTTGCTGCCTGAGCAGCTCATGGTGATGACGAGAAACGATAGTACTGCGAGGTGGCGCATGAACTGCAATCATCGGCGATTCGAGCACTCGGGCCAAGCGTTGGGCTGATCGTGGATTCGCGCCGTGCGCAGCGTACCCCCGGTCGGCTTCCAGTTTACTTACCGGTCCACCTTCCAATTCGCCTACCGCTAGGCAACTTAGGAAGCGGAGCTTCCGATTTTCCCTACCGGTAGGCAAATTGGGAAGCCGCCCTTCCGATCCTGCCTACCGGTAGGCAATTGGGGAAGCCAGGCTTCCGATCTTCCTTACCGGTAGGCGATTCTGAGGCCCCCTTCCAGTTTGCCTACAGGTAGCCCAACTCGAGCCCCTGATGTAACGCTCTGCGCCGAGAGTAACGCAGCCGCAGTAGCCAATGGAATTCCATGAGAAAGCGAGTGCATGGCGCCGGTGGGGGGCTCGCACAATTGATGGCGAGCGGGCACTTTAGCGATGTTCTACCAGTTGCAACTGTTTGGATATGCGAAGGATTGATTGCCATGTAATTCGCTAATGTCAGCAGCTTCAGCTCTGCACCGAGCTCCCGCTGCCAGATGCGTTGCTGTGGGGCACGGCACGCCATCGTGGCATCTCTTACCACTCCTGGATTCTGGAGCACCCTACGTGATGGATTAATTCTCTCCGTGTGCTCGTGACGCGTCCGACCCAAATGGCCGGCTCGAAGGAATACACGAAAGGCGAAGGCGTTGTCTTCTGATGCAGCCAGCGGTTCTTTCGCGAAGGCAGTTCATGTGGGGCGGTGGAGCAACCGCCGCACTGGTGGCACTGGATGCATTCGGTCTCGAGCCCCGGTGGCTACAAACGACGGAACACGACCTCGTAATTGCGGGCCTACCAAGGATGCTCGATGGTTACAAGATTGCACAAGTTAGTGATGCGCACCTGCGCGGCATTGGTCTGGTTGAGGAAGCAGTCCTACGCGAGATCCGCGCCCGAGACATTTCGCCCGTCGT
The DNA here is from genome assembly GCA_964454965.1 of uncultured Polyangiaceae bacterium. GTDB lineage: Bacteria > Myxococcota_A > Polyangia > Polyangiales > Polyangiaceae > FEN-1139. Next base: position 94,844 of record CAYVXY010000014.1, read on the forward strand.
ACTTACCGGTGATGTGATCGACGCATTGGAGCGCCTGCCCGTGATGCTGGAATTCTGTCAGCGCCTTCAAGAGAACGGAGGTACGGTGCTTGCCACGCTCGGCAATTGGGAACATTGATGTCAGATTCCACTCGAGTCTCTGCGCCAGAAATACCAAGACCAGAAGGTCCATCTGCTGGTGAACCAATCCGTTCTGCTCGATGCCGCCCTATGCGTTGTCGGGACCGATGATTCGACCGGCGGAAGCGTCAACATGCGCGATGCTCTACGCAATCGGACGAATTCGCCGGTCAGCATTTTTCTGACGAATAGTCCTGACCTTTTTGATCGATTGCCAGGATCGGTTGGGCGTTTCGAGCTGGCGCTGGCAGGCCATACGCACGGCGGCCAAGGGCGACTGGGGTTGAGTGCTCCGCTTCGCCCACCTGGCAGTGGTCGATTCATATCTGGTTGGTACGAAGTGCCTATCGCGAAGGCGTACGTGAGTCGAGGGACTGGCACGAGCGTGATTCCGGCTAGACTTGCTTGTCGTCCCGAGCTGCCGATTTTTACCTTGCGCCAAGGGTGACTTGACTGAAGAGGGCGTACGACTCGTACCGCCGCCCAATGGCTTAGCTAAACTGCGAGAGCGCTCGGGACGACGGTCATCGACGGGCGCGATGCCCTCGTCAGTTTCTGCGACCACTGGACGGAAGGTTTGCGCTGCGATGCCTGCGTCCCACTGACCGTGGTGCGGCGCAATGACCAGCCGAAAACGTTCAACCGCGACGGGGAGCAGCTGCTCGACGAGCAGTGGCGGCAGCCGCAATGCGGTGAAACTGTGACGAGCCAGCTTGGCACTGTGACAGCCACGCGTGCGTTGCCATGGCTGGGCACCTGTGGAAGAGTCGGCGCAGTGCGAGCAACTATTCGGAGAAGCCTAACAGTTCGGCGGACGCTGTCTCCTCCCGGCGCCTGCAGCGGGCGCCGACAGTCGTACCAATAATCGTCCGGCGCCCGCGAAGCCGGCGTTGGAGGAGACCGGCCGCAGCGGCGAGCCCACGAGCGAAGCCGCCGTGTTCTCTCCTGCAATCGTGCGCGCCGCCAGGACGAGTGGAGGCAGGTAGATGATGCGCTTGGCGACCTGCTGAGCGTCGAGCTGCCCGACTGCACCCTCGTCGTATGCTGCAAACCCCGAGTGATCCGACGGTTCCGCTTGCGGCCGAGCTTTCCTTTCGGCACCCTCGGGAAAGGGAATTGGCGACAGTGGCAAACGAAGCAAGGAGTTGGGCATTCAAGGTTCGGGTATCGAGCCTTCTGTCGGTCTTGCTGGTGGTTCTGCTCTACGCCGCGCACGACTGGTTGGGGCGGCGCGAACGCACGAAGTGGGAACGGCCATTGAACGTGGCGCTGATTGTGGTGCAAGAGTCCGCGGTCGCAGACAATGCCATCAGTGCCCTCAGGGAACGGATCCACACACTTGAGGCCCAGCTTGATGCCGAATTCCGGCGCTATCGTCCAGCTGGGCCGCGGCCCTTTGAGTTTATGCTCTATGGGCCAGTCGACGCGCGGACGCCTCCGCCCGAGCACGAAGCCGAGGGCGTCTGGGAGCTCGTCCGCTATGCATGGGCACTCCTTCAGTTTACACGAGATGTGGACAAGCGAGCCTTGGTGCCCACGCGTGGCTTTGACGCTCGGCTGTACCTGGTGGTTCGACCACCGGCGAACATGCAGCAATCTACGGTGGAGGGAGCCGGAGAACAGGGCGGTCGAGTTGGCGTCGCCAAAGTCGAGCTGGCGGACGACATGATAGACTTTGCCCTGTTTGTGGCGGCGCATGAGCTCTTCCACAACTTGGGTGCCACGGACAAGTACAGGTCAAACGGTCACACGCTAGTGCCGGATGGGCTTGCCGAGCCCGAAATTTCACCAAGATTTCCGCAGGCGAAGGCCGAAATAATGGCGCGAAATCGGCCGCTTTCTGCCGAAACCGAGGAGCCACCGACTTCGCTCGAGCAACTTGGTATCGGTCCGTTGACTGCCGCCGAGGTTGGCTGGACGCACTAGTCATGCCCTGACTCTTGTGGAGGCAGGAAGAGCTCGGCGATACTCCGACTTAGCCAGCGGGACTCAACCAGAAGCGCTCTGCTGGGGACACCGCGTCAAAGTCCTTGCCGCGAGGCGCTATCCTTGCCACATTTCCGGGTCGTCGCGCATTGGGAAGGACTGCCTGTCGTGAAAACGTCGCATAATCGAAACGCGTTTCTGACCGCCGGTGTCATGTTTGCTCTCGCGGGCTGCGGAGGAAGAGCCGGAGAACAGCAAGTCGGTGACGGTAACGGAAGTTGTGTGCCTGGTGACACGCGGGCATGTGTTGGGCCTGGTGCCTGTCCCGGTGGGCAACAATGCAGCGACGAAGGTCACTGGGGGCCTTGTGCTTGCGCTGCTGGTGGTAGCGGCGGTCAGGGGCAGGGCAAAGGTGGTGCCGGCAGCGCCGGCAATGCCGGTCGAGGCCCGTTTGCGGGAACTAGCCATGGGGCGGTTGGTAATGGCGGTGCTGGTGGCACATCGGCGAGGGGCGGCGCGAATTCCGGAGGAACCAATTCGTCTGCAAAGGGCGGAGCGACCGTGGTCGGAACCGGTGGCTACCCCTACGGCGGAGCAACGGGTGGCGGCTACGGCAAGGGTGGCGGCGCCATGGGTGGCTACGCGGGTGGCTACGCAACGGGCGGCTACAG
>CAYVXY010000014.1:97660-187840 GCA_964454965.1 uncultured Polyangiaceae bacterium
CGCGGGTGGCTACAGCGCGGGTGGCTACAGCGCGGGTGGCTACAGCGCGGGTGGCTACAGCGCGGGTGGCGCGACAAACCAACCCCCCCAGATCACCGGCATCTCGTTCTCGCTCAACACGGTGACCACGGACGATTCGCTATGGGCATACCCGCAGGCATTCGATCCAGAATCCAATCCCATCCGCTTCTCCTATGCTTGGACCTGTAACGGCGTTCCCGTTGGCGCAGACTCCTCGTATTTGAGCGGTCTTACGTACTTCTCCAGGGGTGATTCGCTCCAGGTGACTGTAACGCCCAGTGACAGGGGCTCGAGTGGTGCTGCTTTCACGAGCGCTCCTATCATCGTCGCCAATGCTCCGCCATGGTTCGACACCGGGACCTCGTTGACTCCAACCGGCTATGCCGACGATGGGGCGCCGCTCGTCTGTCAGGCTAGTGCCACGGATCCTGACGGCGATCCAGTCACCTATACCTACACTTGGTTCAAGAACGGGGCCGAAACGACCCAAAGCGATAAGACGGTTCCTGCTTCGATCACGTCGGTCGGTGAGAATTGGTACTGTCGTGTGACGGCTTCGGACGGCAGCGTCAGTGCCCAGAGCATTAGCTCCGGCAGTGCCGACATCGTAAATGAAGCCAAAGGGATCCTTCGTTCGGATACGACTTGGGTAGCAGCGAAGTCTCCCTACTGCGTCACCGATCGGATCCAAATTGCCGCAGGTGTGACGCTTACGATCGAACCCGGCGTTACAGTGATTGGCAACAGTAATATGTTGGAGTCTTGGGGCAACATCGCGATGCTGGGGACGAAGGATAAGCCGATCCACATCGAGAATCTCTACCTGTACGACAGATCCACCGCGCAGGCGCCTGGAAAGGTAACGCTATCCTATGTCGAGTTTGACAGTGGTTCGCTGCTTGGTTCGGCAACCAACGCGGTCACAACGGTGACGGATAGCGTGTTTCGGTATCTCCAAGAGACTATCTTCCTTGAGTCGGAAGTCGGCGCAACACATCGCATTGAACGCAACGTGTTCTATTTTGATTACGGGATCTATGGCAGCTCGCCTTTGGTCTTGAACAACAACACTTTTGTTCTAAGCCAGACCTACTACTCCGATGTGACTGTTGAGGATTCGCTCGTTGCCAACTTCAACAGCTTCCTGTCCAGTACGGAATTCACAGTCGTGCTCGGGGCGAAAGCGGCCGATCTGCGCAATAACTATTGGGGGGGGATCCTGGATGCGGACGTGCCAAGTCACATCTTCGACAACAACGACGATCTCAGCATCCAGGGCGTCGCGACCTACCTGCCCACGCTAGCCTCGGCCCACCCTGACACTCCATCCGTGGACAAGACGTACTTTCCGTAGCGTTAGATCCTTCGTTCGGTCAGCTGGACATAGGATTGAGCACAGCGACCGAAGTCACCTAGGTGCGTCTGAGCCCGCGATGCCGCTGGCTTCGCGGGCCCAGTTGCGTGCTCGACTAGTTGGTTCGGACCGCTATCTGACGAGGTTTGACCTTCTCGACTTTGGGCAGTTCGAGACGCAAGACTCCATCGGTGAGCTTGGCGTCGATTCTTGCCTGATCGATGGCCTCAGAAAGCGTGAACTGTCGCATGAAGGTGCCACTCGCATGCTCGCGGAGAACCAAGGACTCTTTCGTGGTTTCGGAAGAGGTGACGCGCCCGACCAGGGTCAAGATGCTTTCCCTGAGATCGATCGTAAGGTTGGATGGTTCTACGCCAGGCATGTCTGCGAGCACGGTGATGGCGTTGTCGGTTTCGAAGATGTCGACTGCTGGGGTGTAGACCGGACCGGCATGCGTGTTCTCCGGAACGGCAGGGACGGCGCTGCTGTCGGATTTTTGGATACTGGTTTCGCTCATGGTGATCTCCTTGCGGGCTGCCGCATGGCTTAGGTTTTCACCTGGATCTGCCGGGGCTTTGCTAACTCGGCTTTGGGTAGTGACACGCTTAGGATTCCGGCGTGATATTGGGCATTTGCGCCTGCGATTTCGAACTCGGTCGGCAACGTGACGGTGCGATTGAATTCGCCTTCCGCGCGCTCCTTGCGATGATAGCTGGCTCGGTCCGATTCCTTCGGAATCGCCCGCTTGCCAGCGATCGAAAGTCTGCGACCCTGCGCTGATACGTCGAGATCTCTCGGGTCGATGCCGGGGACTTCGGCGCGGACGTAGACGTTGTCGTTGTCTTGAGTGATGTTGATGGGTGGAAATACTCCGGCCCCCATGCTACCGATCGTACTTTCGCCTACGGCATCGAACAGTCGCTGCAGGTGATGGCGCAACTGATCGAACTCGTCAGAGGGCGATTCGAACGTCGGTCTCGAGGGCCAAACTCGCCTCACGAGCATGGCTAACCTCCTGTGTCAGCGTGTCCGGGTGGACATCGCGACGGTTGACGTTTGCGCTTGGAAACTAAATCCGACTGATCCACTGTCAAGGGGGTGCTCGGAACTCGAAAAGGACGTGACCAACAAGAAGAGATTGCAGCCTGGGCATCGAACGAACCGGCTGATGGTGGCTTCGCGGCCTCGACTGCTTCGGGGTGGGTCAGGACGGGCCATTGGGCCGCAAAATCGGTCATTGCCGTTGTTGGCCCAAATTTCCGCATACGCAGTGGCTCCTTGGCAGGAACCTGGCAAATCGGCACGGATCGTTGGTGGGAAGTCCGATGCGGATGTCCGAATCATGTCGCTATGCTACCCATCGACCTGATCGGTCGCCGCACAGATCGGCCGCTGCGCGTCCGATCGGAGAGATCGCGCTGTTCGCGCAATAGGACGTTTTGGTCGAATTGGCACGGCTCGCAAGCAATCTCAACGCGCCAGAAGCTCGCTCGGGCCACGGAGGGACATTGTTTGGGGCGCAAGCAGCAACTCGAGTGACGCGGGGTTGGGGCGTTGCGCTGCTCGTTGCGCTCGGTTGCCATTGGCTTTGGCATGCCCATGGGATCCGCTCCGGGGGATTTCAGAATCTTGACGTAGCTGGCATCGTCTACAACGCTCGGTTGCTACTTGCGGGGCGGTTGCCCTACGTGGATTCGGTCGAGATCAAACCGCCGGGGGCATTCTTGCTCTTTGCGCCTTGGCTCGCTGTCGGTGGACTAAAGGCGGTGTGGTGTTTCTCGGTGCTCTGGGCCGCGATGACCTCGCTCGCGACGGGTTGGCTCGGGGCGCTCTGTTGGGGCGCGAAGTGGGGGCCACGCATTGTCATCCTGCATGCGGCCGGAGCTGCCGTCGCGGCGGACGGAGACATCAATTACTCGTTCTGGATGACACTACCCTTCGTGCTTTCGGCCGCGTTCTCCGTACGCGCGGCGCAAGCAACCGATGCCAAGACGGCGCGTGTGTCGTGGTTTTTGTCTTCAGCGTTGGGCACATTTGCCGTCTTGGTGCGGCCATCGGCGCTCACGGTCGCTTGCGTATTTGCTGCGGCCCTGGTTCCGCTGCTAAAAAAGCGGGCGTGGCGGGCCGCGGGTTCCGCCGTCTCTCTTGGTTTGGCTGGGGTCGTCGTGGTTGCAACGCTCGTGGCGTTGCCGTTCTTGCGCGGCGGGGGGCTCGAGGCAATGGTTCACGGCTACAGCAGCGTGCGCCAGTACGCCGATGAATCGGTGACGTCGATTCTCGTCGGGGCCGGTGGGCGACTGCCCGCCACGCTGATAGGTCTGCAGTGCCTGCCCGACCAGCTTCCGGTCTACCACTTGCTGCTTGCCGTGGCGTTGCTCCCGACGCCTTCAGGATTTCGGCGGCTAGAGGTTCGTCCCTTTGGGTATTTGGCCTGGACATTCGCGGCCGCGTCGTTGATCGGCATCAGTCTCACCCTGCGGTTCTTTACCCACGACAACGCGCCGATATGGCCGGCGCTGGTCGTGCTCATCCTTAGACCCACGAGCCTAGTGGGTCTCGTGTTCGAATGGTTGGGTCAGTATCGCTGGCTCGATCTGGTAGGTGCGTTTGTGCTTGGAGTACTTGCGCCGCTGAGCAATTGGCAGAGCCTGAGCTGGTTACAGAACCACATGCATGACAGCGACGCGCAAGTGGCAAGCCTGTGCGCCAAGCTTTCGCCATACCTTGCGGCGAACGACACTGTGCTTGCGTGGGGTTGGACGGCCTGGGGCGTGTACGAGCATTGTGGGCGTTGGGCGCCTGGTCCCGTGTACAAGGACCTTACGACTGTCACGACTCCAAACACCAACACCTGCAATCGCGGCTACGAACCGCCGCGACTCAAGAGTGGTCCATTTGCCGAGCGCTACCTGCAAGATCTCGAGCGGAAGCGTCCAGCGCTCATCGTCGTGTCAGATTACTACCGCGGACTTGGCGGAGATCCGCTAGATGGATGGCTTGAGGCTCGCCGCTTCATACGTGAGCACTACGTCGTGTACGACCACCAGGGCGGATTCCTGGCGCTGTTGCGCCGGGACTTGGGTATGGAAGCGGGGCTCTTGAGCGACGAACCTCCGGCTTTCGCCGAGCCGGCGGACAGTCCCGACCCGGAAATCTCAAGCCAAGGCCCGCTCGCGGCACCGCTGCTCCGTATGTCCGCGGGGGCAGACGCTGTGGTCGCCTACGGAAGGTAGACGTGCTCGACGGAACCCCGACTGCGATTGCCTCGCCCGTCAACGGCTTCGATGAAGTACCTAGCTTGTCCGAGGCCCACCGGCAGCAGAACCGAGAAGCGATGGGCGATGCGCATGGCACCCGTGCGGCACGGGTAGGGTCCCAGATCCGTCAACTTGACGCGTCGCTCACCAGCCTCGGAGCGCAGGACTACCTCGGCGGAAGCAACCCCGCAGATGTCGTCGATGAAGCAGTGCAAGGTCGCTTGCCGCGGTGCCTCGACGAGGCCGCCCTGGCCCCACGCCAAGCCTCCGGGATTCGACGGCGAAGTCCATGGCGGAAAGATCGTCGGGCCCAAAGGATCCCGGCGCAAAATGCCGTCCAATGCGCTAGCCAGCATTGCCGTGGCCGAGTTGGCAGCAGCAGTGACCTGCGCGTCCCAGACTTCTTGCCCAGTCCAATACCAGTAGCAGCTGGTCTCGGCCATCAAGAGCAAGCGCTGGCAATGGTCGAGGGTCGCATGCTCGCCTAGGGTGTCTTCTGCGCTGTGCACGAGGTTCTGCAATGCGGTTAGCACTGCCCATGAGTTCAGATCCGGCGAGTAGTCCTGGTCCCACCTACTGAACCACTTCATGAACTGCGGATCTCCGTTGTCGGCACCGCTCCAAGAGCCGGGTTCAAGATGGATGGTCTCGGCCGGATCTGCCGGAAACCGCTCGAGGTAGTCGAGGATGGTCGTCAACTCGAAGCGTGGATCCTGATTGAGCCATTCGACAAGACGCTCAGTGTTGTGACGATAGTAGCTATCGGCGCCGCCCCCATAGTTGTCGCCATCCGAATGCAGGACGAAAAACGGTGGATGCTTGGGGTCATAGCTTCCAGTCTCGACGATTCGGTCGTAGACCTGGCCAAGCACGCTAGGGTACTGTAGGGCTCCGAATCCTCCGCGCGCATCTTCGTTGCCAATGTAGCGTTCAGCTGGCACTCCTACGATGCGGTGTTCGCGTTCGTCGGCGTCCACGTACCGGACGTAGGTTGGTCGCAGCAAGCTCGGACTAACGAGACTGCCCGCCCAGACATTCTGCAGTTGCAACCAGTCGCGGACCGCCGGGTTTTGCTGCTCTGCGCGATTGGGGGGAAGCATTCCCTCGTTCTTGCCCGCATAGGGATATTCTTTGCAGGCGCGGAAGCGGTGGATGGAATCGTAGATGATCGTGTCGACCCCGGCCTTCACCAGCGCCGGAATCATACGCACGTGGAAGGCTGTTTCTGGTGGGAAGAGTACGGTCGATGCTCGTGTAGAGAATCTGTCTGCGATGATTCTACGGTGCCACTCGATCTGCCGAACGATGTCTCGATCTGGGATGAGTGGCATCAGGGGGTGAAAGAATCCAAAGCCAACGAAGTCGATCCGTGGATGACCCAAGCTGGTGTGCAGGCTTCCGGCCTGAATCAGTCGCTGCCGCCAATTGCCGAAGCCACCGCCAGCAAGCTGCTGGGCGTCGCAGCGATCAAGCTGTTCGATGAGGCTTCCGCTGTAGCTCGTGGATAGTCCTGCATGGGCGAGATTTCCCTCGAGGTAACGTTCAACGGCGTCGACCAAGTAGTCACTGTAGGGGCCACGGCGCGTAGCGAAGATTTCGTCGAGGGAGCCGTCCCAATAGTCTGCGTCAGCCGTGCGGTAGTAGGGCTGATGCATGTGCTTGTGGATTCCGAAGTAGACGCGCACTTCGTTCGGTGTGCCTTCGGAGATTCGCGGTGCACGTGAAAGCCGATGTGCGTCTGGCGGAGTGGAGACGAGGCGCAGTTCGCGAAAGGCTTTGATCCAATCGCCCCCCGTAGCCTGGGCAATGACTGCGCATCGGCAGCCCTCGACTTGGAGCCGAATGTTTCCCGGTCCGAATGCCCCCGCGGGGATCTCTGCAACGTAGACGGTATCGTCTTCGTTCGAAGGGCGGGCAGGGACGATGGCGACCTGGTGCCCGTCGCGCCAAAGTATGACCTGGGCGAAGGGGACGAATCCGTCGGCGCACATCGAGATACTGAACGCGGGGTTCTTCGCGTCAGGGCTCGACACGCTGAGGTGACTGGGGACGGTGACTGAGACGATCTTGTCGAAGAGGCGCTGCATGGTTGACTGAGTACGAAACGGTCGCAAGGCGAGGCGCGTAAGGCACCAGTTAGGTTGACTCCGGCTGCTCGGTCTGGTGACTGCGCTACACAGAATGCTTCTTGCGGCCGAGCAAGAACGTCAGGACGCCTGCAAAGATGGAAATGACGATCGTTGGCGCACTGTAGGCGGCCTGGAGTTGGCCCGCTGCTTGGCGCAACACGAGCGACTCGAGCAGATTCGTCGTCAGCGCCAAGACACCTTGCACCGACAGTGCCACCGCCAAGCTATTCCTCGCGCGTCGGGCGAATGCGACGCTAGTGACCGTGTTGCGCCAAACGTGGCGTTCGAGGTGCCGGACCCAGATCCCGACCGGAGTCACGGTTGCGACGAAGGCGATGAGCAGGATCAACACCGCTTCCGAGTCGGTGATGCGCCCTTGAAGTCCGCGTGACCAGCGCAGGGCGTCCGTGGCGGCCGTCGAGATGGCTGCCACGAGCCACACGTAGCCAATCAGAGTGATCAGTACCAACACCGGGCGCGCGCTCCGCACTTCACGTTGCGTGCGCAGTGCGTGCTGAGTTTGGGCGGCCCGAGCACGCCCAGGCGGGCGCGTACCACTCCAAAGCGTCGTATCCGGCGGAACAATGGAGGGCAGGGAACCATCTACCGAATCCGAACGGGGATCCAATTCGGCAAGCTCGGCTTCCAGCTCCGCCATCGTGGCATGTCGCTCGTCCGGGGGCCGCGCCATGGCTCGCTGGATGACGAGCTCCAAGGCTTCTGGCACCGACGGAGCCACGGTGCGCGGTCGTTTGGGCTCCTCGGTGAGCACCAGTGTGAGGACCTGCGCACCGTCTTCGCCATCGTACGGTTTCTGACCCGTGACCGCCCGATACAGGATCCCGCCAACGGCATAGATGTCTGCGCGATGATCCACATGCTCGCCTCGGGCTTGTTCGGGCGCCATGTAGGCGGGGGTTCCCATGACCATTCCGGTGCGCGTCAGCTTCGAGGAGCCATCATTCTGTTTGGAAATACCAAAATCGATGACCTTGACTCGAGGCGCATGTGGATCTCCGACCAGAAACACATTCTCGGGCTTAACGTCGCGATGCACGATCCCTCGTTCGTGCGCCGCCATCAACGCGCGACAGATCTGGCGAACAATCCGAACAGCGGTTTCGACCGGCAGCGTTCCGACGCGGTCCAGCAGGGCGCCAAGTTCCTCGCCCTCGAGGTACTCGCAGACGATGTAGGGGCGTCCGTCCTCGAGTCGATTGATATCGAGCACTTCCACGACGTTCGGGTGAGCGATGGTGCCGGCAGCTTCCGCCTCCCGCTCGAAGCGCGTAAGAATGTCAGGTTGCCGCGCCATGTCGTCGTGAAGCAATTTGATCGCAAGGTGCCGATTGGCTAGCCTCGTGTGCTGAGCCTCGTAGACTCGTCCCATGCCGCCTTCGCCGATCAGTCGCAGGATGTGATAGCTGTCGGCCAGCACGGCGCCGATCAGTGGATCTTGATCGAGGGCGTCCTCGAGCGGCGTCGCGTCTTGGGGGCACACTCGGAACTCGCGCGGGTACCTTGCATCGCATTGCGGGCAACGTCGGGGCCTGGTGACGACCGTGGACGGTGGTGGAGTGGGTGAAAGCGATGAAGCGATTGACGTCGCGACGAACGTTGGCGCACTCGAAAATGCGTCGTTGCGCGGTGCCGCGACGGTCGCCGGGGTGACTTTCTGATCTAGCGGACTCTGACCCATGCGGACGCTAGCCTAGCGCTGTATCGCCCCGGCCGGTCATACGATTGCTGGTGGCCATCCAAGGGCAATTTGGTTCGTGGGCCAGCAGCTTTCGTTGGAACGGGTTTCGCTGTTCGACGGGGTAGTGATATACGGATGCATCGAGGTGAGGTCGAAACCATGATCGATGGCGTGTTGAAGGAATTGCACGACGCAGCCACCAAGGCACATGACGCATTGAAGCGAGACTTGGGACGCCTTCGCACTGGAAGGGCACATGCGGGGATGCTCGATGGCGTTCGCGTCGACTACTACGGGCAGTCGACGCCGCTAGCGCAAATGGCGTCAATCAGCATTCCCGAGCCACGGATGCTGACGGTGAAGCCGTGGGAAAAGGGCCAGGCCTCGGCCATCGATCGCGCCATTCGCGAAAGCGATCTTGGTTTGAATCCGCAAGTGGATGGTGATCTGCTTCGCATACCGGTTCCGCCGTTGAGCGAGCAACGGCGCAAGGAGCTGGTAAAAGTTGCGAAGAAGCAGGGAGAAGAGTGCAAAGTGGCCATTCGAAAGGCTCGCCACGAGGCGCTCGATATGCTCGCCGAAATCAAGGAAGCTGGTGATGCCAGCGAGGATGACGTAGAGCGCGCGAAGAAGAAGGCCGAAGAGTCGGTGGCCCAAGCAACTCACACGGTTGATCAGGTCATCGAACAAAAAGAGAAAGAGATCCTTAGCGTTTAGTGCTGAGGGCTAAGAACGGCGTCCGCGGCCGTGGCAAGTAAGCGGGATTGAGCTGGGAAAGACGCTATGGCGATGTTGCTGCAGAACCGCCCCTTGACAACGGGCCGGACACAATCCGATGATGGTTCACCTTCGACCGAGGTGCCATTCGCTGGCTGGCAGAGATGACGACCAAGATCCGTTTGCGAGCCGTTGCGGCAGGGATGAGTGATGTCGGTCTTCAACGCGACCACAATGAGGATAGCCTCGTCATCGTGGGCAATGATGGACCGTTCGTCGTAGCAGACGGCATGGGCGGTCATCGCGCGGGTGATGTTGCCAGTCGTCTTGCGACGGAGGCCATCGCTGAGCACTTCCAGTCGCGGGCTGAGAGTGCTCAGATCGAACGCGATGGGCGTTTCTCGGATGAAGAGAATCGCCTACTGACGAGCATCAGGACTGCGAACCGGCGCATACTCGAGCGAAGCCTGCGCTCCAAAGACCTCCAGGGAATGGGGACTACTGTTGTATGCGCGATGTTCGTGCCGGAATCGAACCGCATGGTCATTGCTCATGTAGGTGACAGTCGAGCCTATCGATTGCGCGATGGTTTTCTGACGCAGATGACGCGGGATCACTCGCTGTTCAATGACTACCTGATGGCGATGCCGGATCTCTCAGAAGAGCAACGCAGTGAGCTTCCGCGTAATGTCATTACTCGAGCGCTTGGGATGCAGGACGACATTCCGGTCGACCTTCAGTCGGACGAAGTGATGCCCGGCGATATCTATGTCCTGTGTTCGGACGGCCTCAGCGGTATGGTCGAAGACGAAGACATAATTACCGCCGTAGCGAGCTGCTCCGACCTGGTGCAGGCATGCAGAATGTTGGTGCGGTGCGCAAACGAAAACGGGGGAGAGGACAACGTGACCGCTCTGCTCGTCCGGCTCGAACGGGTGGACGGCGAGGGATCCGGTGATTCCACCGAAGATTTGGACGAGGCACATCCGCGCAATACTTTGCCCGCGGGTGTGTCTCCCGGACCCTCCGCTTCTGACGATCTCGGTGTCAATGTGACCGACGATACGCCTCCCGCAGCGCGTACTACGCCAAGACACGATTGACGCGCGCTCAAGCTCGGGTTGTCCACGAAGCGAGCGACGCAAGCCGCGTCCGAGCGACCTCGAGTTGGGCGAAGTGCGGCGTCATAGAACGCCGCGCCTAACTTCCTTCTGCTCGGCTGAATGGAATCGAGCGCAGCGTCTCCGGTTGTCGCAGTGCTTCAGTCGGCACAGTTCTTGAACACGAAGGTGGCGTTCAGAGCGCACCAAAGGAACATGTCACCGTCGGACTTCAGGCGGCTGCAGGAGACCGCACCCCAGATAGCGCCCTTTTCCACCTTATAATCGCCATCGACGTGCATGGTGCAGGTGCTGTCAGTCATCGCGAGCTGCTGGTTTGGGTCGAACAAGGCAACGAGCGCCTGACCAGTCCCACCTGCAGTAACGGTGCCATCGAGCAGGAAATTCGCGCTCTCCCCAGAGATTGAGCCTTTGACTGTGAAGTTGCCGTTCCCGGTGACCGAGCAACTGACGTTGTGGCCATCCTGCCCGTCAGTCCAGGGCACGCCACGTGACCCGGGCGAGGGAGCAGCCGCTCCCAATACAATCTGGTGTGCCGCACCGCAGCTATACCCGGCTGCAGCGTCCCCCGAAGGCTTGACAGTGAGCCCTACCGCGCCTTCTGCAGGTGGGGCAACAGCATCGCCGCAAGACAGCAATGAGAGCGCCGCAGGGATCGATAGCCAAACCAAGTTGCGAGTGTTCATGCTGCGTCCTCCACCTTCGTGTGACCGAGCCCGATTGTGTGCTGTTGCGCTGAATCGCGTCAACTGTCCTTTTACATGAACGAGGGGCATCTAGGCAAAGGCAGACTCGCGTGGCGGTGTAGAGACGACCCTCGGTACCGATACCGCATCGAGCTGCCCGTCCCGCATTGTCCAAGTGAGGACCAGCGATCAGAACCAGAGGTACAACAAGTAACGCCGGCCCCGCATGAGCGCGGGCTTGCAGTTCGGTTCGAGCACAGCATGTTCGCTGAACTTTCCATCAGCGCTTGCAGGCTTCGTCATTCTCAGGGACCGGCAGTCCAACAAGCCGGATCCACGTATTTTCTGGGGTGAGTGACGGGTCTCGAACCCGCGACAACCGGAGCCACAGTCCAGTGCTCTACCACTGAGCTACACCCACCAGAATCGGCGGACGAGGGAGGCCAAGAGGCGACCTCCCGTCGAGGCCGCGCATTTAGCTCATCGGGTGGGTACTCCGCAACCGCCAGACAACGAATTTCTCGCAATGAGGGGGATGAGGGCGCGGTGACAGGTGGCCGGTCGGCCAGTGTTGCCAGCGCAAGGGGCACATCGCTGCCTTCTTTTGCAACAAAGGGGGGGATCTGCCCAAATCCGTTGATGCATTCCCCCGGACACCGCTATTAGATGAAGTGATCGCTCGTTGGCTGAAACGGAAGGGGTCATCAGCATGCGCTGGAAAATCATCGTCGCGAATGCGGGCATTGTTCTCATCCTGGGGTTCGTCACCTATGTCATGTTGGCGACTTCATTAGGTGAGGTCGTGCAGAACGAAGCACGCGCGCGTACGACGGTCGCTCAGTCCGTGCGTGCCGCCAATGCTCGGTTGGCGCTGGATGCTCTGCAGTTGGAGCGCTGGCTCGATCAGCGTGTTCGCGCGGATGCCGTCCGCGACGTTTTTGGCGGCGGAACCATCACGGCGCGTCAGGACAGCGCCACGACCCAAGCCAACAGAATTCGCGAGGAAGCTGCTCAGGATCCGTTGTTCAGCGGACTGTCTCCGTCGCTGGTCCTGTTCCTCGATGCGCAGGGAGTTGCGCTTGGTCGCAATGGCTCCAATCTGATGCGCGGCGAACGAGTTGCCGATGTCTATCCATCGATCAAGGCCGTGCTCGTGGAGGGAAAGACGCTCAGTGACGTTTGGGTCAATCAGCAACGGCAAGAGCAGATGATGGTGAGTCTCGCCGCCGTGCGCGGCGACGGCAACGCCGTCGTTGGCGCGGTGGCTGTCGGTGTACCGATGAGCGACGAGCGCATGCTGCGCACGAGCGAGCTCACCAGTGGTCAGCTCCTAGTGTTTGGCGTTATGCGCGATGCGGGACTCGATATCATTGCACGCGGTGGCACACTGCCCGGCGACGTAACGTCCCAGTTGACTGGTGGCAGTGGCGCCCAAGCCGCCAAATCGGCGATTGCTGCGCGCAATGTCGCGGTAGTTCAGGCTCAAGAGGGTCGTTGGGTCTACGGCGTAGGGCCGCTAGATGGATATGCCACCGACAAGATGCTGGTCGTTGCCGCAATGCCCACAGCCTTGGTGCCAAGTCTCAATGGCTTGCTCATGCCGATCTTTGGCGTGACGCTGTTGGGGCTGATCATGGTCTTCATTGTCGGGTCGCTCATCGGGAACTACCTATCTCGACCGATTTCTGAGCTGGAAGACGGTTTGCTCGCCATCATCAACGGTAACCAGACGATTCGATTTCAGATTGAACATCCGGAGCTGGGCGGATTGGTCTTCAGGATAAACTCTCTGCTCAATGCGCTCATGGGCGTGCAAGAGGACGACACCGACGAACAGGGGCGACCGTCGACCTCACCGACGGCAACTCATTTTCAAGAGGCACTAAGTGTCGATGAATCCTCCATCGCCTCGCGCCAGGTCAATCCGGAGCTCGCGCGCAAACTAGCCGCCGAGCTACCAGATCAGTACTATCGGCGGCTGTTCAACGAGTATGTCAGTGCCAAACGTCGCATCGGTGATCCCGTGGAAGGCATCCAGTATGAGGCGTTCTTGGAGCGCATTCAGTCCACGGAGCGCGAGCTAAGCGCGAAGTACAGCAGTCCGGTGCGCCACCTTCTCGAGGTGCGAGAGGGGGAGATTGTGTTGGTCGCCATTCCGCTTGAGTGAACCCTTCCGAGTCAGGCATGCTGCGCGGCGCTCGTGGCCGCGCAGTTGCTGTTTGGGTGGCCGGACATCTACCCAGGACCCCGAATTCGCTGGAGCTCTGAAGAGAAGAGGGCCATGGAATGCTCGCCGTTGTCGAGCATTCGCCTCACGTCAGCGTGGCAATGCGGACTGCGCTTGGCCGCGGCGCCCTTGTGGTCGCAAGCCGTGGTAGAACTCCGCCCGCGTATTGGCACCCCTGGGTGTCGTCCAGCCTTTGAGACAAATTCGATGGGAATCCTCGACCTATTCCGCAAAAGCGATCGTGCGACTGCTTCCAAAGTTGACCGTGAGATTGCCAGGCTTGAGCGCCTCGTCTCAAACAAGCTATCGCAGAACCTCGACCGCCAGGACGCTCTGGAACAACTCGGGCGATTTGCCACCGCCGAAGCAGCAGCCGTGTTGCTGAAGCGCTTCAATTGGCATCTCGACCCCTCGATTACCGACCACGAAGAGAAGGAAACGGCAGTTCAAGGCATCGTCAATGCTGGAGAGGCAGCATTGGAGCCCATTCGCGAATACTGCAAACGTGCTGAAGGACTGACCTGGCCGCTGAAAGCACTCGAGCAGATTGTACCGCAGGAGCGCTTCGTCGAAGAACTACTCTTGCTGCTCGATCAGTACGACACTGAATACGTGCGTAACCACGAGCCGAAGGTGCAGCTGCTCAATCTACTCGAGGCCTTTCCGAAACCAGAGGTTCGAATTGCTGTCGAGCAATTCCTGGAAGACGCGAGCGAACCCGTGCGATTCGCCGCAGTTGGTACGGTCTTCGCCATGGGACAAGATGACGCAGCCGTGGCGTTGGCTACCGTCCTCGAACGTGAGGAATCGCTGCGAATCAAGAATCGAATCGCGCAAGGGCTTGCCGGCAAAGCCTGGTTGGTTCCTGATGAGCTATGCGCCAACGTTCGCAAGGTTCTGCCCACAGGCTACTGGTTGGATGCGGCGGGGCGCATCACCGGACAGCCGAGCTAGTACGTCAATTTGATGGAATTGACGTACTGGCAATGGAGATTGGGGGAAGCCCAAGGAAACTAGCGACGCAAGGCGATTGCTCGCCTGAGCCTAGGAACAAAACACCGAACCCGCCGCTCGATTGAGCGACGGGTTCGAGGTCGTGGCGAGCCGTATTTCGCCAGCCTTGGGCCGAGCAAGGTCTACTCGCTGATGCGATGCTCGAACGGCAAGAAGATGCTGTAACCCACGGTGATGAGCTGCTGGAACACGAACTGCCGGTCCTTGGAGTTGATGCTCAGATCAGGGAATTCGTCGTTCGGGCCAGTGCCGGCGGTATCGAACCCACCGGTATTCCGGCTGAGCGGCAGGGCACGCCAATCGAGCGCCACACCGCCCCACTTGTGAGTGAAGAAGGTGAGGCCGAGACCAAAGCTGCCAGTGATGGCCATGCGCCCCGCGCGGTTGTGGTCGTTCCAACAACCCGTTCGCGCGCAGTCCTTGCGCTCGTTCAGCCCGACGAACGCCAGACCGGCGTAGAAATGCAGCTCGGTGTCGATGAACAAGCTACTGAACATCGAGATCTTGCCGCGGAAGGGCGTGACCGTGAATTGCGGGGAAGCAACCCACGCGATCTCCCCGGTCTGCTTGCTCAGCTTACCGGTTCTAGGCAGATTGACCGCCGTCAAGGCACAGTCGCGGGTAGCCGCACCAGCCTGCGTATCGCAACGACGATTCCCGTGGTACTTCTCGATCCGATCCGTGAGCCCCGTCGGCATCTGAATGGCACCAAAGCCACCCCAGACGCCAAACGCGAACCAATCGGTGAAGTTGTAATTTAGAGTTGCTCCCGCCAAAATCGAACGATTGTATTCGTCGAGGATGGAGAAGGTGATAGCTGGCTGCAGCTCGAATCGCCCTTCGCGATAGAGCCGCAGTTTGCGTACCGCGGGTGCCCCAGCGAGCGGACCGCTCATGAGGATTTCTTGGGCCGCTGCCGCTTGTGAACCAAGCAAGCAAGCCAACCCAGTTAAGCATGCAGCCGCCAGCCGTTGAGGGGTTGCCGCCTTTTTCATGGTACTCTTGGTGACCATCGTAGCCTGACCTCTTTCTCTGGCCGTCATCACTTCGGCAACCGATACTCAAAGGAGGTGGGTAAGAAGAATGAAACGCCGACTTGGGCCTGCACGGCGTTGGTGAGCGACGTCGACTTGGAGTACCAGATACCTTTGTTCTGGCGCTGCAGGTTGGAAAGTCCCGAGATGGAACTTATGTTCTCGAGCTTCTCCATGTAAACGTAGTCGCGCAGTTCCATGACGGCGGCCAACCAGCGGTAGAAGAAGATCCGCAACCCGATTCCGGCGTTTCCGGCGAACTTCGTCGTGTAGTCGAAATCGCGGAAAACCGGATCGAATACGGGGATTGGCCTGGTGCTTATGAAGCCGGCGCCCGCTACGACGTAGGCGTCGTATTGGAAGATGAAATCGCCGAAACCATTGAACTTGCCGATAATTGGCACATACGTCAGGTTCAGCGCCGCACTCCAGTTGTACTCTGTCAGCGGCACGCCAACGCGCGCTGCGCGTCGAACGTCGGCATTGAACTGCTGGTCCATGTTGAACCAGTTGTAGTAGTTGCCGTTGATCCCAACCGCGAAGGAGTTCCAAATGTAGTAGTTGAGTGCGAGCCCTGGCCCGGGGTGGTTAACGAACTGGTCGTTAAACGTGAAACCCCAGTACGGGGTGATCTCGAAGCGCCTCACGCGCAACGTGTAGATCTGTTGTACGGCGAAAATCTGCTCATTTAGAGGCTTTTTGGCCTCCTTGTCGAAATCGACCGTCGGACATGCCGCCGGATCAATTTTGCAGATATCGTCTAGGCCACCCGAATCGTCACCTCCGGCCTGTTCGCCGGCTGCCTCTTCGTTGCCGTTTTCCTCACCGCCGCCTTCGGCAGCCGTGCCATCGGTCTTCCCTTCGGCCTTTGCGCCGACTGAAGCCGATTCTTTGTCTCCAGCCGCTGCCTGGGCCTCCACTGAAACTTTGGCCTTTTTCTGGGCCATTGCTTGAGTTGGAAGAACACCAAGTGCTGCTGCGAGGAGGAGCCCGATGCGCGTCTTGTTCATCGATGCCTCTTTCGCCGTCCCTGGGGCCAAATGACGCCCTGCGAGAAGTCTTCAAATACTGGAAAATACTAAACAATTCAGCTAAGCGCGAACGTCGCGCGACTATATCACGCTCGAATTTGGGCGATCAACATCAAATTTGTTGAAAGTGTAATTGACATGTCTAGTTAAGACGGATTATTCGACTGTAACTGCTAATCGTCGCGCCCGAGTAGAGCTTCGACGAACTCTTCGGGGACGAAGTCATGCAAGTCGCTGGCAGTTTCACCCAGGCCAACGAATCGTACGGGGAGTTTCAATGCATCACAAATCCCCAACACCACTCCACCCTTGGCTGTCCCGTCGAGTTTCGTTAGCACCACACCCGTGAGCGCCATGGCCTGCTGGAACTCTGCCGCTTGCGCCATGGCATTTTGGCCGTTGGTGGCATCGACGACCAGAAGGATTTCATGCGGTGCCCCCTCAAGGGCCTTGGCCGTCGTCTTGACGACCTTTGTCAACTCCGCCATGAGGTTGCTCTTGGTGTGGAGGCGTCCTGCGGTATCTGCCAAGACGACATCTGCTCCCACTTGTTTGGCGCGCTGAACTGCGTCGAAAATGACGCTGCCTGGATCGACTCCGTCTTTGCCGCGCACGACCTCGACGCCAATGCGGTTACCCCACACCACCAGCTGTTGAACGGCCGCCGCCCGAAAGGTGTCGCCGGCGGCGAGAATCACGTGACGTCCATCGGACTTCAGCCGCGTCGCTAGCTTGCCAATCGTAGTGGTTTTGCCAGCGCCGTTGACACCGACCATGAGCACCACCGTTGGCTTCGCTCGCAACGAAAAAGCACCTGGTCGTCCTAGTGACAACACTCGAAGGGCTTCTTGACGCAAGGCGGCCCATACCGCGTCACTATCCGCCAGCTCTCCCCGACTCAACTGTTCTCGGACACGCGAAAGCAGAGCTTCCGTAGTCTTGGTGCCGACGTCTGATGCCAACAACACTTCTTCCAGTTGCGTCGTGATGTCGGGATCGATCTCCTTTTTGCCCGCAAAAATGGACAAGAGGCGACCGAAGAACCCCTCCTTAGCGCGCGACTTCAGCAGACCGCGTCGGAGCCCTTCGACGTTTTTCACATGAGCATACGACGGCGGGCCGGAAGGTAGCGCGCTGCCGATCGGAGCGGCAGGTCCATCGCTGGCTTCTGGGACGGGTCTCAGCGAAATGGATGTGTCGGAGACGGCCACACCCGACGGAGCCAACGAAGCTTTGCGCTCTTCTGCAAGGGGTGACGCAATTGGCTCTTGCGTCGCTGGTGCCGCGGGTTTTTCGCCAGGCTCCTTCGTGGTTGCTGGCTCGGCCTTTGGCTTCTCACCGAGTACCTTCGAGGCAACTTGACCCTCATTTTCAGGGCGAAGCTCTTCAGTACGCGGCGCCGCTGCTGGGCGCAGAAACAAGAAATAGATGGCAGCTGCAACAGCGACTGCCAAAACGACATAAACTACCACCATAGTCGGCGGGCCTCAGTAATGAACGCTGCGGACTATAGGAAGTTGGGGGATCCCGAGTCAACCATTGCTCTACAGATCTCTGCGCTTTGCCTCGGCCGGCGATCCCACTCTACCGGCTGGTGGCATCAGGTCGTCGCGTTCGGGGTTGACCGGCTCGGTCTTGCCAAAAGCGGCAAGAGACACCGACTTTGCCCACTCCTCGACTGCCGGGTGGCCCTTTGCTCGGGCTACTTCGGCCACCCAGTCTGGAGTTGGTTCGGCTTTGGAGTCGAAAGGCTGCCCTCGACGTTTCGTCCAAGCGACGAGACGGTCGAGGATTGCCCTGCGCACGGAGACGAGGTGTACCTTGATTCGGCCTGGTGGCGGAATGGTCAGTCCAATGCGGGCGTATCCGTCTGCTTTGAGTTCGAGTCGACAGGGCACATCCGTTTCGTTGGGTCGCGGCGGGATCTCGAACCGTCCAAGTTCGTCGGACAGCGTGGAGAAGAGCCGCTCTTGGCGGTCGAAGCTCGGGCGATAGAGCTCAACAGTTGCTCCCGAAATGGTGACGCCTTCGTGCGCATCCACGACGATCCCCGACCAGCCAGCGCCCGGATCTCTGGAAGACTCGATGATCTCGAGATGTGCATAGGGACGTGGTGCTGGAGCGGGTGCTGCCGTCGCTGCCCCGGGTTCGTCGCGCCGCCTTGACCAACCTAGCCAGGCCAGAACGAGCAGTGCGGCACTCACCCAGCCAAGGAGGCTCCAGCGGCTGGGTGTTAGCAGTTGAAGCGTGAGACGCAGCGGTGCTTCAGCGCGCCAGCCCGGGGTACTCGACTGATATCGGAGGGAGACGAAGTCGACACGTGGACGCCGAGGGATCTGGATTGCGATCGGCGCAGTGCCGTCTGCCTGCAATGGAAGCAACTCGGTATTGCCGTCGAAGCCGCTGAGTTCGACGAATCCCGGAGGCGGCAGGTTTGCGCCAGATGCGGCGCGTACAGTGATGGAGAGTCGCTCTCCGCGGATGGCACTATTGGGCAAGTCGGCGACTGTCAGTTTCACCGACGTAGTGCGCTCCATGCGATACTGGGTGCGAAACGGCTTGTACGAAGAGTTTCCATCGAAAACCAGCACCAAGTCGCAGAGGCCCGGACGCCCCAACTGGGTTGCGGTCAAGATGACGCGTACAGGGGTTGCTACCTTCGCTTGCAGGCGCTGCAGCTGACGCTCCTCAAGCTTACCGTTGTCGGTCGTGCGCAACGAAAGTTCGAGCGACAGCGGCAGCGAATCTCGCAGTGCAGTTGGTGCGATGGGATGCAATTCAGCAACGAAGGCCAGTTCGCCCGTATCGAGATTGACTACGTGCGCAAGTTGCCCAAAATCAACCAAGAGCCCGGAACGATTGTCATCGAGAGTGATCGTGGTCGTTGCGCCGCCATAGCTCTCGGTGCCGTCGAAATTGACGCGCAATGACGAGCCTGAAGGGAGCTCGGCGCGGGGCACCTGCGCGCAGAAGCGGCCTTCGGCGTCTGTTTCGATTCCCGTTGTGGCCGCGGTAGCACGGGCGCTGCAATCCTTTGCGTGGGCAAGGGGTGCCGGCGGCGCTTGGCCTTGGGTCATTTCGAACCGAACCTTTGCTGTTGCGATGGATTCGCCCAGTTCGTCGCGAAGTCGCCCGCGGACGGTAGCGTCGCTTGTGGCGTTCGACGCAGGATCGACGTCGGCGTCAAGCTGCGCCGAGCCACGAACCTGGACTACCAGGTGCGCATGTGCGGCTGACAGCCACAGCTGCGCACTTAGGCTTGCTGCCGCAAACCCGAGGATTCGCGGGAAGGGGATAATCTGCATGCCGATTCTGCCGTCTAGAAACCCATGGTGTTTCGTAGCCTAGGCGGTGGTCGTGCCTCCGCGCTCGAACTTTGCGCGGGTGTGGCTCGGGGTGCCAGGCGAATTTCGATCGAAGAACGAGGAAGAGGTAGCTGTCAAGCGTGGTAGTCTGCGGTGTAATGATCCAGGTTCTGCGGCACGGTTGCTCGGTGGCGGTCGCTCTAGCCTGCTTGCTAGTTTCGTCTCTCGCCATGGCTGGGGGCGATGCGACGGCGACGGCGATCCGTGAACTTGCGACGAACTCTGATTTTCGCGTGCGGACCCAGGCTGCCCTGTCACTTGGGGCTTCCGACGACGCGAAAGCCGTCGAGCCACTATGTCGGGCACTCGACGATTCCAAATCCGCCGTGCGCGCAGCGGCCGCAGTGGCACTGGGCAAGCTTGCCAAAGGGGGAGTGGACTGCCTATCCGAGCGAGAGGCCAAGGAAACGGTCGATTCCGTCAAGGGGGCGATCCAAAAGGCAGTCGACGGCTTGCGCGCCGGGAGCGGGGCCGCATCGGAATGCGTCATCGACGCCAAGACGCGATACTATATTTCTATCGGCAAGACCCTGGACAATACGGAGAGAAAGAAGAGCAAGGTTCCAGAACTCGTTCGTTCGGCGATTGCCAAGGCGCTCCTGCGCCAGAAGGGCTTCTGTATTGGCCCCGATGGCGAGTCCAAGGCCGCATACAAGAAGCGTATTTCTGGCAGAAAGCAGATCCGCGGACTGCTGCTATCGCCCAAGATCCAGGCCGCCGAGTACCAAGACGATGCCGTCACTGTCCGATTCGAAATCGCCATCCTGACTTTCCCCGAGAAAGCCCTGAAGGGAATGCTTCCTGTCAAGCTGACCCAACAGGGGTCGGTCAAGAAGAGCGAACGGGCCGAGGACGAGCTGTTTCGAATGGCAGTTGAGCGTGCCGTCGAGAAGTTTCTGAAAAACATCGACAGAATCGAGTAGCGGGGGCGGGCTGCAGTGGCTCCCCGGCCAGAACTGGCCGAGGACCGCTGGAGACTGCCGTCGCCGAGGAGTTGCAGCAGGCTATCGACGCCGGGGCATGAACAGGAGGACAATCGAGCCATGACGAACGCACCGAGTCAGCCGACATCACTAGTGCCGAAACATCGTCGCCGGCTTCGCAACTACCTGTTGCTGAAGAACTTCCAGCTGAAGTACGCGGGGTTGTTTGCTGGCACGGCATTATTGTTGAGTGTGCTTCTCGGTGTCATGTTGGCGCGAACGAGCCAAGACGTGTTGCGCCAGAGTCGTGAGGCCGTAGAACAGGGACGGCATGCGGTCGATACGGGACGACAACTCGCTGAGGAAAGCCAGAAGGTGTCGGCAGTCGTTCGTTTGAGCCTCTCTAAGACCAGCGACTACGCGGACAGCCCCGAACTTGGTGAGGCGTTTCGCAATGATAACCAAGCACTCGTTGCCAAGTCGAACGAGCAGCAGCAGCAGCTAGAGCGGCAAGCCCTGGCGCTGGCGAGCAACGCCGTGTTGCTCCAAGCGCGGCAGCGCTCGATCCTGCTGACCATTTTTGGCACCCTCGGCGTGCTAGTCATCACTCTGGGGATCGTGGGGATTGTCTTCACTCACAAGGTGGCTGGCCCCGTGTATAAGATGACTCGCTACCTTCAGCGGTTGAGCCAGGGGAGTCTCGTCGAACCGTTCCCCCTTCGGAAGGGCGACGACTTGCGCGAGTGCTTCGACGAACTATGTTCGGCGATCCGAACGTTGCGTGAACGACAGGAGACCGACATACGCGTTCTTGACGACGTGATTGCCGAATTGGGCGAAAGTCATGCGACCCTGCGCAACCGTTTGGTCGAGAGCCGCGATGCAAAGAAGCGTGCGCTGGAAGGCTAGCGCGATACCAGCGCGGCACTAGAAAGCCGCCGCCACGTATTCGACGTGAGCCTTGCCTTGCTCATCAAACGTGACGCTCGCCGTGTCGAAGCGCAGATGCTCGACACGAGGATCGTGTTTGAGCTTTCGGTCCCAGAGGCGTTCCCCAGCTGTTCGCACTCGGGAGCGTTTCTTCGCATCAATGCTGCCAAAGGCAGAAGTCCAAGCGGTCGGGCCACGTGAGCGGACCTCGACGACCACGACGGTGCGTTCGAACCGCGCCACGACATCGAGCTCGAGATGTCCAACTCGCAGGTTGACGCCTAGGATTTCGCAGCCTTCAGCCGACAAAAAAGCTACGACGGCGCGTTCTGCCGCGCCGCCGATTGCTTGAGCCCTTGAGTTTACCACCTGGCACCGCCGAAGCGGACACGCGAGTATCGGCGCTCAGTAGAACGGATTCTTCTTCGCGTCGTACCCCTCGTAACCACAATTGGCGAGTTTCGGGTCGCATTTGCCAGTAGTGGCCACGCTGATCTTGTCGTATGCCGTGCCGTTGCGGACACAGTAGCTGCCGAGCAACTGACTGGCGCCTGAGCCGAGAGGAATATCGTTGAGCAGCGTACACGCATAGCCGCTGGGGCACTTGCAGTAGCGCGCCGTCTTGTCCGGGCCGGCACAGCGACAGGAACAATAGACGGAATTGCTTGCTCGGCGCTTGTCCATCTGCGGTTGAACCTCAACCGTGACCAATGTGCCCTTTCCGTCCGGAACCTTGCACCTCAGTCCTTGTGCAGCATCGTCAGTGGCAGCGCTATCAATCAATTCCTGCGGTTGCCCATAGGGGCAGCTGACGCGACCTTTGAAATGGTTCACCAAACAAAGGCGAGTCTCACATTGGAAGGACATCGCCTCGACGTTGACCTCTTCCGCGCCGTAGCCAGCGAAGCCTGGCTCATACTCGTCTTCCGGAATGCAGGGATCACCGATACCACCGGGCGTGCAGCCCATGGAAAAATTGCCTGCGGCGAAGATCGCAATAGTCGAAATTACCCACTGATAGCGATTCATGCGAGAAACCACCTGTTCGGCGTCCTACGAGATCCGATGAGGACGGAAGCAGCCTAGTCCAGTGATGCGAGCGCCGTCAATCATGAAACTAGGCGAGGGGAAAGACAATTTGCCTAATACCCATGAGGCGTTCTAGTTGCCCGGCAAGCTTCCACGCTTCTACGATCGTCTGGCTTGCCGCTCTTCCGCATCACAAGGATGCTTCGAAGATTGGGCGTCGAGAACTTTGGACCCACGGGCCGCGTACTTCGCGGATGCTTCTGATAGATCCTTTCTGAGCCGTGTCCACTATTTAATAAAGATGAGGGGCCGACCTCATGATGGGCTTTCCTCAGACGTGTCCTTCTAATTGATCCTTTGATGTCTCATTGCCACCGCCACTCGGAGCGATCACGACGAATCCGATTTGCTTGCGACGTCCAGTTCAAGACCCGGCTGTCCGGCAGCGGCCCTCGTCACACCGTCGCTTCCTACGGCTGTGATCCCCCTTCCCTAGGTGAGGCCCCAGCAGTATAAGGACGAGCCCATCGCTACTTTGGAGCAACTACCCAAGACTCCATGTCGATTGAGGTTAGAACTTTTGCGTTCTACTGGAGTTACGCTGGTGGTTCAATATTGCGGTAATGCTGCGCGTTTTGTCGCTATCGAGGACATCGTTGCAACTACTGGAAGATGCCCTTGACAATTCAGTGCCGCGGTAACTAACATCCGCCTCGGCCGCAGCTGGTATCTACTGATTCTCATTGCATTTTCTCTAACCCAGCTGCGCCCAGGCATTGGGCGAGTTTTCGGGAATCGCCCGACGCGCTGACCCGAACAGTCAAAGAGAGGCTCCATGTTCCTAAAGCGCCAAGCGGCAGTGTGCATTCTGGCCTCGGCGGCCCTCCTCGGAGGAGTCGCCACGTCATCGCCGGCCTACGCCCAGAAAAAGAACGATGTGGTGGATCTGGACGATAAGCCAGCGGCGAAGGCGAAGGGCAAAAAAGGCGTCGATATCGATCTCGACGAGAACGCGCCGGCCGAGCAAGGTCCGGTAACTGCAGGGGCGCCGACAGAAGGTTTCGCCACTGCGAAGAAACTCTTCGAAAAAGAAAAGTGGAGCGATGCAGCGTTGGGCTGGTATCGCGTAGTCAGTGGCGACACGGGCGACGACGCTGGCAACAAACAGCTCGCCGACTACTATCTGGCCATCTGTCTATATCGTCTGAAGTTCTACCAGGCGAGCTATGCCATCTTCAGTGTCATTGCCGACAACAAGTACCACTTGAAGTTTGGCGAGACTCTGCTCTGGCTGGCAAAGTTGGCGACCCAACTGCCCGAGCCCGCCGATATCATCGAGCGGGTCGGAAAGTACACCGACTCGGAGATTGCTCGGTTCGACAACGCGCAGCAGCGCGATCTGTATTGGCAGCTCAACTACATGTTGGGTCGTTACAAGTACCGTAATCGCCAGTACGAAGACGCCATTCGACTCTTCCAGAAAGTGGATCGACGCAGCGAAAACTATGTCGCGTCCCAGTTCTTCACTGGAGTCAGTTTCGTCCAGAAACGCCAGTCGATTCCTGCGGTTCGTAGCTTTCAGCGCATCGAGAAGGCATTGGAAGAAGGTGGCGTCAAGGGCGTCGAAGACGAGCAGCGCATGCTCGATTTGTCATACCTCTCGATGGCGCGCACCTACTACTCCGCCTCGATTCGTCTCGATGCGGAAACCAACATTCCGACGATCGACGGTCAGAAGCTGAGTGCCGCAGTGAAGTATTGGAACAAGATCGACGTCGCGAGCGAATACTGGCTCGATGCGTTGTTCGAGGAGTCTTGGGCGTACTTCATGGCGGGCGACTATCCGCGCGCGCTCGGCAACATTCACACGATTCAATCGCCGTACTTCCCGAATTCTTTCTATCCAGAAGCTGACGTTCTCAAGGCGGTCATCTACTTCGCGAACTGCAACTACGAGGCAGCAACTATCGTCGTTGCGCGCTTCAATAAGCACTATGTGCCGATTCGCGATGAACTGAAGAAGATCCTCAAGAAGTACAAGGAAGGCAACCAGGAGGAGGCGTTCTTCAAGTTCCTCAAGCAACTTCGTGATCACACCACCTCGCTCAACCCAACGATTGAACCGATCGTTGCCAACGCACTGAGCGATCGTCAGCTCTTGCGCAATATCGAGTACGTTAGATTGCTCGAAGAGGAATCTAACCGTTTCAAGAAGGCGCCCTCGTCGTTCCAGAATTCCGGTATTGGACAGCAGGTGCGTGACGCGCTCGGGCTTGCCCGAGATCTCGCTGTCAAGCGCGCTGGAGAGTTGGCATTGTCGAGGTATCAACGTTTCATCGACGAGATCGACGAGCACGTGCGTAACGGCGAGAAGATTCTCATCGATATCACAGCTGCCCAACGCAACCTGCTCGATGTCAAGCTCAAGAGCGGACAGGTTAGTCGGGCGGAATCACAAGTTTTTGGCATCGTCAAACCGGATGAAGAGCATGTGCTCTGGCCCTGGGATGGTGAGTTCTGGCGCGACGAACTCGGCTTCTATCGCCAGGTCGTATTGTCGACGTGTGGGAGGTAATCTCTAATGAACGCTGCACGAGCGTATAGCTGTCTAGTGGGCCTGCTCTCGGCCGTCCTTTTGTCTCCGCAGACATCCAAGGCCGTAGAGAAGTCGGCAGAGTTGAGCAACGAGTGCGTTCCTGCTCAGGCGAAAAAGAACATTGCCGAGTGCCCCGCCGGGCCAAGCAAGTTCAACGTCGAGAAGAAGCGCGCTGTGGCCTTCGAAAGCGCCCCGCCACCGCGGGAAATGAAGAAGCGTGAAGAAGGCTCCAAGGCGCGCGACGTCTCCAACTTGGAGAGCACGGCGTTTCGTGATCAACGTGAGACGCGCCTGAAGGCCCGTGCTCGCGCCCTGCTGATCACCGAAATCCAAGGTCTCGAGCGCCTGTTCAAGCAAACCAAGAAGAACTCACCCGACCGGCCGCAGCTGCTCCGTCGCATGGCGGAAGGCTACGTGGAATTGGAGGCGGCCGCTGTTCGTGACGAGATCGCGGAGGATCTCGCGGCGACCGACTCCAAGAAGAAGAGTCCGGAGAAGTCTTCGAAGCACAAGTCCGAATCCGCCAAAGCCAAGAAGGTGGCAGAGGCGGCTCGAGCAAGTGCCATCAAGTACTACTCGATGATGAAGGACCAGTAC
Organism: uncultured Polyangiaceae bacterium; assembly: GCA_964454965.1. GTDB lineage: Bacteria > Myxococcota_A > Polyangia > Polyangiales > Polyangiaceae > FEN-1139. Next base: position 123,391 of record CAYVXY010000014.1, read on the forward strand.
CCCAACTATTCCAAGTTGGATGAGGTCCTCTACTACCTTGCCTATGAGCATGAACAGGCAAAGGACCTCCAAAACGCTCGCAAGGTCTACTTCGAGCTTATCGAGAAGTCCCCGCAGTCCCCGTATATCCCCAACGCCTACCTAGCGTTCGGAGAACTCTTCTTCCAGGAGGCCCAGGGAGATCCGTCCAAGTGGGATTTGGCTGCAGCGGCATATCGCGAGGTGATCAAGTTCCCTCCGCCCAAGAACAAGGCCTACGGATACGCACGCTACAAGTTGGGTTACGTTCATTGGAACAAAGGTGAGTACCCGGAGACGTTGAACGAGTTCAAGGCCGTCATCGAATTTGGGGACAAATACTCAGACCTGCCGAATGCCAAGCAGCTCCAAAAGAGTGCACGGCGCGACTTGATCCCTGTCTACGCGGCGAGTGGAGCCCCAACGAAGGCCTACACCTTCTTCAAGCCACTGGCTGGTGATACGGGCGGTTCCGACGAGAAGACGATCGACATGATGAACGAGCTAGGCTTTGCCTATCTCGACACGGGGCACTATCCGGAGGCCATCGCGCTCTACCAAGACCTGATGAATCGGGACAAGGGCGATCGCTACTGCCACTACCAGACGCAGATCACCACTGCAGTCAGTGCGATGAAGTCTTCCGACAAGGAAGCGATTCGCAAGGAGATGGATAAGCAGGTCGACCTCCGGAACGCGTATATCAAGGATAAGCATTCGGAGAAGTCGAAACTCGAATGCTCGAACCGCACCGCTGAGCTCCTTGCCGAGACCGCGATGAGCTGGCATCTCGAGGCCGTGGGCTCGGGTGGAGTCCGCGGTACTGGTGACAAGAAGACGATGGATTTGGCATCGTACCTCTACAAGAAGGTGGGTGAGACCTTCAAGACCGAGGACTTCAACAAATTCGAGTTCCCTCGCATCGTCAAGAGCGATTGGCCGACGCTGTACAAAGTCAAGTACGCGATGGCGGATTTGCTCTACTTCCAGCAGCGTTGGGAGGAGTGCGGTCCGGCCTTCGACTCTGTCGTGCAAGAAGATCCGAAGGGCGAGGACGCCGCGGAAGCCGCGTACGCAGCCGTACTTTGTTACAACAAAATGTACGACCAGATGTACCAGGGCAATGCCGACAAGAAGGGCAAGGGCCTTGGTCCGAAGGGCGCGCAGGCCGATCCAAAGGACAAGGGGAAGAGCGAGTGGGAGAAATTCAAGCCCAAGGATTTCACTCCGCTTCAGAAGGGCATGATTCAGGCGTTCAATCGCTACGTGTGCTTCATCAAGCCCAAGGAGGGCGATAATGAGGCGCTCGAGCAATACATCGACGTCAAATACGCCCGAGCTCGTACCTACTTCGAGGCGCAGCACTGGGAGGAAGCGGCACTCGGTTTCCGTGACATTGCGTTGAATCACTCGAACAAGGACGCTGGCATCTACGCGGCTCAGCTGTACCTCGAGGCAATCAACGTGCTCGGGTCCAAGACCGAACCAAACAGACCTCAATGCTTTACGGACATGGCTAACGATGTCCCGGCCTTCCTTGAACTCTATTGCAAGGACAAGAAGGCGGAAGACAACAAGGATCAGTGTCAGCTGCTGACCAGCATCCAGTTCGATGTCATGCGTCTGAAGGCAGAAGCTATCGTCAAGACTGCTGACGATCAGCAGGATTCGGGCACGAAGGGCATGGAAGCCATCGACAACTACCGCAAGGGTGCCGAGGCCTACCGTGAGCTGTGGATGAAGTACTGCGAAGGTCCGCTCAGCAACAAGGAGAAGCCTCCTCAGTGCTCTAAGGCCGACGAAATCATCTACAATATGGCGCGTTCGTATCAGGCAGGCCGGTTGCTCGCCAAGTCGATTAGCGCCAGGAAGATCCTGCTCGATCCGAAGTACGGCCTGGAGAAGTCTGCTCTCGCGCAGAAGGCTATGTACGAAATTGGCGGGAACTACCAGGCCATTGCGGTCTACGATGCCGCAGCCGAGTGGTTCGAGCGCTACGCGAAGGAGACCTCCTACAAGGGCGAGAGTGCCGACCAAGCCGTCAGTGATGCTGCTGTGCTTCGGTTGGGGCTAGGCCAGGACGAGGAGGCAATTGCCGACGCCAACAACTTCAACCGCTACTATGGCGCCAGGAAGCCTGCGCAGGCTGCGCAGATCGCGTTTGCCGTGGCGGCGCACTACGGTGAGAAGAAGGATTGGGCCAATGTCGTCAAACGTTTGGGTGGTGGCATGGGTGTCATCGACAAGCAGGCCACGCTAGACGTGCGGGTTCAGGCACACGCATTGCTCGCTCGGGCCTACATGAACTCGAAACGTCAACCGAACGCCGCGGGTGAATATGCCAAGGTCGCCGGAGCCTGGAAGGATCACGAGAAGGCGAAGCGCGAGATCATGGGTATCGAGGGCGAAAGCGAAGATGCAAAGACGCGTCGTCTTGGTCGAGCCTTGGAGTCGGTAGGCGAAGCATTGTTCTTCTTCGCGGAAGAGAAGAAGAACAAGGTGGATGCCGTCAAGTTCCCCGAATACAAGGGGGCAAACGACAAGGAATCGGTGCTGAAGCACATCAACGTGAAGGTCAAGGAGTGGATCGGCAAGAAGCGACCACTCATCGAGACCGCGTCGGCAGAGTATAAGAAGATCGTTGATCTTCAGCCGGCACCGCCGCCACGTTGGGTTATTGCGGCAGGCTCGCAAGTTGGTTCTATGTGGGGCCAATTCGTGAAGGAGTTCCGCGCTGCTCCCATTCCGGAGAAGATGAAGAAGGACTACGAATTGCGGACGGCATACTACGGAGCCTTGGACGACGCGTCCGAGCCCCAGAAGCAGACCGCAAAGGGTGCCTTCGAGACTTGCCTCGGCTATTCGGTCAAGTACCAGTACTTCGACGAGTACAGTCGTAAGTGTGAGGTGTGGCTCGCTGAGACCTACAAGAATGACTACCACTTGATCGACGAGTTCCGAGGTTCCCCGAACCGGGTCAACAGCCCGATGATGGAGCAGCCTCGACCCGTTCGAATTGGTGGAGAGCCCTACGTGCCGACGACCATCGACCCCGCGGACAAGGCAAAGAAGAAGACGGATTCTTCCGCTGCCAAGCCGAAAGAAACGGACAAGGCCACCGAGAAATTCGCTGAGAAAGCGAAGGATTCGGGCAAGGACAAAGGCAAGGATAAGGGTAAGGACAACAAGAAGGGCGGCGCGAAGAAGTGAGTCGATCCGGGCTGCGGGAGGCCTCAAAACCGACCGTAGCCCGACTCACCGGACGCAATCGGAATCCCAGGAGGAATCAGATGTTGCGCAAGACTAGTCTTTTTGCCGTCGCCTTGTTGTTGGCAACGGTTGGTTGTGGTGGCGGTGGCGGCTCAGCGGATACGACCGGAGCCAAATCCGTCAAGAACAAGAGCGGCCACAGTGCTGCGTCGGGTGTGGCCGTCGACAAACAGGCTGCAGAGGGTTTCGACGCAGCTCTAAAGAGCTTCCTCGATGCTGATGCGAAAGGCCAGTGGTCGAACGAAACCTGCAAGGAAGTGGCTGCAGCCTTCAAGGCTGCGTCGACCAGACAGGAATCCGCATCGAACCTGAAGCTCGCGGAAGCTGAGTACAACGCTGGGCTTGCCTACGCGCGGTGCGGCAAGGAAAGCCAGGCTCGAGAGTACTTCGAGAGGGCAGTTGCATCTGACCCGAAATTTCATCGAGCTAAGACTCAGCTGGCACTTCTCGAGTACCAGCGCAGTCAGAACGTCGAGAGTGCAATTGGGCAGCTCGAGGAAATCATTCGTGATTCCCAGTTCCAGAGCACTGAGGCGCTCGTAGCGCTTGCGGCGCTCCAAATGGAGCGTGGCAACGACGAATCGAACAGCGATGGCAAGGATGATTTGGAGCGTGCCAAGCGCAATCTTCAACGTGCGCTTGCCATTGACGACGGGTACATGCCCGCCTTCAATCAGCTCGCTATCTACTATCTGGAGCAGGCAAAGGCGAAGGCCGCTAAGGCGGACAAATCTGCCAGTCGCAAGCATCGCCGCAAGGGGCTAGTCGTGTCTGGCGCGACTGGGACGAACGTCAATGCGCAGATGCTCGATCTTGCGGCGCTTGTTGCCTCGCAAGCCATGCGTAAGAATCCGAAGTACGCGGCAATTCACAACACCTCTGGGTTGATTCAGGTGGAATTGCGAAATTTCAACGGTGCAGTGAAGAGTTTTGCCGCGGCGCGGCAGTTGGATCCGGACTTCTTCGAAGCCCAGATGAACTACGCTGCGCTCAATCTGTCGTTCCGTGGGTTCGAAGAGGCAGAGAAGGCCTACCGTGACGCCTTGCGACTTAAGCCAAAGGAGTACGAGGCGCATCTTGGGTTGGCGTTGGCTCTTCGTGGGCAAATCACATTTGCCAACAAGTCGACTCTGCTGCCCAAGGCCGAAAAGGAATTGGCGGAGGCGAAGGCCCTCGCTGGTGATCGCGCCGAGACGTACTACAACGAAGCCATCCTGACGCAGGAGTTCAAGGCGAAGGGGATCGACGACGAAAAGAAAGCGATTGCTGCGATGGAGAACGCCATCAAGCAATACGAAGACTTCGTGGGCAAGGCTGGTGGCGATGACGCATTTGGTGGCGCGGTGAAGCGCTCAAATGATCGCATTCAGGATCTCCGCGATACCATCAAGTTCTTGATCGAGGGTGCCGAGGCGCGCAAGGCCGACGCGGAGGCCCAGGCGGCAGCCAAGGTTGCCGCAGCCGAAGCCGAGAAGGCTGCGAAGGAAGCCGAAAAGGAAAAGGCTGCGGCTGACAAGGCTGCGAAGGAAGAGAAGGCTGCGGCTGACAAGGCTGCCGCTGACGCGAAGAAAGCCGAAGGCGACGCAAAGAAGGCCGAAGGCGACGCGAAGAAGGCCGAAGGCGACGCGAAGAAGGCCGAAGGCGACGCGAAGAAGGACCCGAAGAAGGCCGAAGGCGACGCGATGAAGGACGACAAGAAGGGTGCAGCCAAGAAGTAGGGACTGGCGAGCAAACATGAGCAGGTCCGTCACGTTCGCATCTGCCGGTTGATGCTTTGCGGGCAAATCGTTCACGATCGGCAACGGAGAGCAAGCCACGGAGGCTTTGCTCTCCGTTGTTGTTTCCATCGGATCCCACCTGACGGGAATGGCGCAGTGGGTGGGCAACCTGCGAGTGCCCCAACCACCCGTTATGTGGGAGATAATCCGGCGACCTTGGAAGGTGTGCTTGGCTTCTGTTTCGGTCGCTCAGTGAGTGGCGGGGGGGTCTCAGACAGTGATGTGGAGACCAGCATCCGCGAGATTGACAAAGTGCGGCGACTTGTCGATTTTGGGGAACTAACGATCGGGGCGGCTGTCAGCTGACCATTGACGTCGGTGGATTCGCACTCGCAACAAATCCATTGACCGAAGCGAAGCAGGTCGATACAATGCTACTGCAATTCCTGGCGAATATTCCGTGGAGGATGGAATGGATCGTAAGTTGAAGGTCTCATTTGCTGCGTTGACCATTGGGCTGGCGATTCTGGCGTCGACGACGACGGTGTTTGCTCAGTCGGCAAAGGCTGCGGATGCGGATGGTGGTTATGGGTACGAATTCAGTGACGATCCGTTGAACGCCGGTGGTTTTGGCCCCAACGACGCGACGATTCGTGTTCGCCCCACTGCAGCACGTACGACTCTCATTCGGCCGCGCATCTCCTTCGTGCAGGAGATGTTGAAGTCAGTGGAAAATATCTAACCATTCGCACGGCTGAAGCTCGTAACTACGTAAGGACTCTGGCATGTCAAAAGCGGTTCTGACATTTGCGATTTATCAAGGTGATGCCCTGCTGCGGCGTGAGACGGTGACTCAGGACATCGTTAAAGTTGGCAAGGATCCGAGGAGCCACCTGCGTGTCGACGACGAGGCTGCGTCAAGAATGCATGCTGTCGTTGAGGTGGCCGGTCCTGACGATGTGACGTTGATTGATCTCGGGAACGAACCTGGGACGCTTGTCAACGGTGCTAGGGTCAACAAGTGCAAGTTGCACGTTGGCGACCAGATTCAGATCGGGGACACCCGTCTGGTGTTGGAGCGTGCGGATGCGGGTGGTGCTGATGGTCACGCCGTTCCCGCTGCCGAACCGGCGCGGCAAGCGCCTGCTGCGAATCCGTTTGCGCCTGCGGCGTCGAATCCGTTTGCGGCAGCGTCGAATCCGTTTGCGGCAGCTGCTGCATCGAGTCCGTTTGCGCCCGCGGGCAATCCTTTCGATATGGGAGGGAACCGATTCGGCGGAGGTCGGAACGCGATGGAGGTTCCCGATGACGCGCCTCCAGGTACCTATACCTACACCTTGGTTAAGAGCGGCCCAGACGTGAGTCCGGACGAGGTGGAGCTTTCGCATGTACCCGCCGTGGAGGTAATGATCCTTTGGGGCACGAACGTATTGCACGTCTCGCATTTGACACCGCCGAGGAATTTCTATGTTGGCGAGGAAGAGGGCAAGAATTTCGCTTGTGACTTCTTCATTCCGGCGGAGAAAATTGGTGCGACGCGTATGCCGGTGGTCGTGGGCGACCGGATGAGTGTTGCGGTCGTAATCCCGCCTGGTGCGAAGGGTTTCATCGAGATGCCGGGCCAGCCACGGCTGACGGTAGATGAAGCGCGGCAGCGTGCGCAGCCGAGTTCAGAGCTGGCTGGTGGACATCAGATTGCGTTGCCCGCGGGAGGCAAAGCTCGCATTGAAGTAGACGCATTTGTCTTCCAGGTTGCTGCGGTCAACGCGGGCAAGCCGATGCAGAAGGGTCTGGCCTCGGGCGTCGAATGGGGCGTGTTCGGATACTTCGGGCTTTCGTTTGCTGCTGTCGGTGGATTCATCGCTGCCATGGCATTCTTCGTCCCGCCGCTCGGTCTAACGGATGATGAGGGAATCAATCAGGATCAGCTGTACTTGATTCAGCAGTACCTCAACGCCGCTGCTGAGCGAGAGCAAGAGGAGAAGGAGACTGAGCAGGTTTCCGAAGACAATGCCGACAACAAGGAAGGCGGCACGGGTACTCGAGCTAAAGGCGAAGAAGGCTCGATGGGTAATCCGACCTCGAAGGCGACCAATAAGCGTTATGCCGTTCAGGGGCCCAAGGACAATCCTGATCCGCATATCGCGAGAGCTGCTGCTCTACGTGAAGCGCAGGAGTTCGGCATGATCGGGCTTCTTAATACCGGAGCTGCGGGCGATCCCAATGCTCCTACCGCGCCCTGGGGACGTGATACTTCACTGGGTACCGACGAAATCAGCGCTCGTGGCAACATGTGGGGCGATGAGATTGGCGATGCATTCGGTGCTGGTGGCCTTGGGTTGTCAGGCATCGGCGAAGGCGGTGGTGGTCGCGGCGAGGGTATTGGTCTCGGTTCGATCGGAACGCTGGGTCACGGTGCCGGCACTGGCACTGGTCAGGGGTTCGGTTCTGGCCACGGTCGCCTTGGCGGGTCACACAAGACACGTGCGCCAAAGGTACGCATGGGCCAGACGACAGTAAGTGGGCGTCTTCCGCCTGAAGTCATTCAGCGTATTGTTCGTCAGAACTACGGCCGATTCAGGATGTGTTACGAGCAAGGGCTTTCCCGTAACCCGAACCTGGAAGGTCGTGTTCAGGTTCGTTTCGTCATCGGGCGCGATGGGTCGGTATCTAACGTGCAGAACGGCGGTTCGGACTTGCCGGATAGCGCCGTGGTTAGTTGCGTAATCAGCGCATATTACGGCTTGAGCTACCCGCAGCCTGAAGGCGGTATCGTTACGGTCGTGTATCCGATTATGTTCCAGCCGGGTTGAGCCCGTTGTAGGTGGAAGGCATCAGTAGACGCGCCAGTGGGCTCCACTGGCGCGTTTGCGTTTCTTGTTGCTTGTTCGGGTGACGGGGCCAGACCGCGTGGGGCGGAGGCGGATGGGGTGTGGGTGCGGAGGGGCCTCGTTCGTACTCGGGTTCGGAGCGAAACGATTCTGCCGGGATTGCCCGTTAGGTGAGGGGCAATGCATTTTTTCGCGGCTGCTTCATTCGGGGCCGCGATACTGACACGCGAATTCTTTGGGGATTTTGCGCGGTTTTTCGTTACCGTAGCGCTTTACTTTCCTGAGGCGCTCAGCCTATGCTCGTGGCCCGTTCGCTCCAGCTGTACGTCCTATTTGGGTTGTGCCGGCACGGTAGCGAAACCGGGGTCAGCCGGGTGCCTGGCACTCGAAGGTCTACTGGGAGTCCCCTCCAAAACCAAAAGTGGCAGACCCAGCCCACGGATCAACGCAGAGAAGGGTGAGTTCGAGATGAATCTCCGCAGCGTTTCCAATACAGCCTGTTCCCTATTGACCGTCGTGACGGTGCTCGCTCTTGGCGGGTGTAGCCGCGACCATATCGAAGCCGTCAATCGCGCCAACGAAGGTGACCAGGCGGTAAAGGTCAACGTCGAAGGCGCAATCCAGAAGTACGAGGAGGCTGTCCAACTCGACCCGACGAATCATCGCATTCTGAGGAAGCTGGGCAATGCCTACGAGAAGAAGGAAGACTGGGACAAGATGGCTTCGACCATGGCCCGTGCCGTGCAAGTCGCTCCAGACTTCGCCGACTACTGGTTCAAGCGCGGGTACGCACTAATCAAGCAGGCCGAGGCAGGCAATCCCGACGCGTACAACGAAGCGAAGGAGCCATTGAAGAAGTGCGTCGAAAAGGACGCCAATTTTTCCGAGTGTTACTTCTTCTTGGGGCAGGCAAATCTCTGGACACTGAATGACCAAGAGGCATTGGCAAACTACACCAAGGCCATAGAACACGACCCGACATCGCATTCCATGTTCTATCCGCCGCTCGGTGAGTTGTACGTGAATCTGCGATACTACAAGGAAGCAGAGACGGTCTTGCAGGCCGGGGCAAGCCTGATCAAACCAACCGCGGATTCCGCAAGCCATCTCTATGGCATGTACGTCTTGTTGTTCCAGGTGGCCCAGGCCAAAAATGACAAGCCGGCGATGGTGGCGTCGATGGAGCGTGCTCAAGAGGTAGCTGGCGACAAACACCCAGAGGTCACTTTCAACCTTGGAAGTACCTACGCCGTGATGGATCCGCCTCAGAAGGAGAAGGCGGTCCGACTGTTGAACATGTTCACCAAGCGCGTCTGCCGTGGCGCTCAGGGACAGAAGTTCAAGGAGCAGTGCGAAATATCGCAGAGCCTAATTCAGAAACTCGGCGGCATGCCTGATTGAGCGGCATGGGCCGTTGATGGCAGTCAAGACACTAGAGTAGAGCGGGACCCCCCCAAGGGTCCCGCCCGCACAGGTAGCGAGAACGCAACGAGTATTGAGCGAGCAGAACCGTTTCGGCGTGCGGTGGCACTGCCCAGCAGCCATGTGCTGGTGCGACATCGACGCTTCGGCTGAGGAAGCATGGACCTAGAGCAGCGACTGAATCAACTGGAAAGCCAACACGACTGGTACGGGCTGGTTGCAGCCCTTGAAGAGGCGTTAGCCGGCGCGAGTGAGAATTCGCTCAAGGCAGCGCTACATCTTCGGTTGGGTAGGTTGCTCAACTCGCGATTCGTTCAAGGCGTGCGGGCGCTGAAACATTTTCAGGACGCGTACAAGCTGAACCCCATCCTCGCGGAAGCGTTGGTTGAGGCGCGCGGAGTCTACTGGGAGATCGGCAAGGTCAATCTCGTCCAGAAGCTGTGCGAACTCCAGCTCAAGGGTACGACGGACGCTCGCGTCGCCGCATCGCTTTGCGAGCAACACGGCGATGCTCTGTACGACCAGAATCAATTCGACCGAGCGCAGCAATCCTACGCGCGAGCACTCGAGTACGCCGGGGGCACTGGCAAAGAACTCGAGGAAGTCATCGCCGATCTCTCGGTCACGCAAGACACTTGGCAGGACAGGATTGCGGCACTGTTGCGAGCTGCGCACGCCGAGACAACGGCATCGAGCAAGGGTCGTGCATTCTTGCGGGCTGCGCGTATCGCACGGCGCTATGCCGTCGAAGAGGCTGAAGGGATTCTCACGCAGGCTTATGCTGCGGACTACCGAAACTCTGCGACCACGACTCTACTAGAGAACTTGTTGGTGGAGAATCAGCGAACGGATGTGATCCTCCAGCTCCAGCAATCGATCGTCGCTGCCTGCACAACGGACCCCGAGCGCATTGTCGCCTTGGTACATTTCGGGACTCGGTGGGCGTTGCGCCACCAGAATCCAGATGTCGCCGGCCTGTTCTTTCGCGACGCGCTGGCTCGCGACCCGCGCCAGGTTTCGACACTGATTTATTTGCGCGACCAGGCGGTAGCCGCGGGGAATGCGCAGCCGCTCGTCGAGCTGTTGGCGCTCGTAGACGCCGCCGCGTCTGCTGCTGCGCCTGTCGCATTGCAGAGCGGGCTTCTGAACCTTGCAGCGTTCATTGCATGGAAGGACTTGGGCGATATCCCCAAGGCGACAGCGTACTTGTCAGTCGTTGCGACCGCCTATTCCGAGCACCCGATGCTCAAGGCATTTGAATCGGAGCATGGAGCTCTCGCGGTAGCTTACTCCGCGCCCGTCGAAGCAAAGTCCGAGCCCATGGCTGCAGCGAAGTCTGAGCCAGTCGCCGTGGTGGCGTCTGCACCTTTGCATGCGGAAACCGTCGCCTCTGCACCTGCAGAAGCCGTTGCAGCTGTCGCTGTGGAGACCGTTGAGGAGCCCGTGCCGGCAGTGAGCGCGCCCCAGGGGGACTCGTCGCGTGTCGTAGAACTCCGAGCTCAGCTCAAACAGCAAGAGGATGCAAAGAAGTTTCACGACGTCGTAAAGACGTTGGTTGCGCTAGGAGATGAGGTTTCCGACGGCGAAGAGAAGTTGGACACCTACTTGCGGGCGGCTGATCTGTATGTTTCGAAGTTTGCCAATCAAGCTGAGGCGGTTCGAGTCTACGAGAAGGTCATCGAATGTGATCCGATGAACCCAGTGGCCTTGGACTACTTGCGCCAGATGTACGAGAAGCGCCGGGATTGGGAGAAGCTGATTGCGCTAAACGTCTCGCTGGCAAAACAAGTGGAGGCTGGCGCGGAGCGCGGAGCGTTGTTCAAGGACGTTGCGAGGATGGCAACCGAACGTGTCAAGAAGCCAGAGGTCTGTATCGACCTTTGGATGCAGGTTCTTGATAGCGATCCGAGCGACCTCGAAGCGCTCGGGGTTCTGTCGCAAATGTACGAGCGCTCTCGTGAGTTCGAGAAGCTTGCCACGATTCTCGAACGACTTGCGGACCTCACTTCGGAGCGAGGCGAACGTATCAACGTATTGAACAAGCTGGGACAAGTCGCCGGGGATCGACTCAATGACGATGTGCGTGCGGTAGATGCCTATCGCGCGCTGCTAGAACTGGTGCCCGATGACCGTCGAGCTCAGGAACAGCTGAAGAAGCGTTACGTTTCCTTGGGCCGCTGGGATGACCTCGAGTTCTTCTATGCCGAGTCCGGCAAGTGGGATGAGTTCATCCGCATCTTGGAGACAAATGAGGCCAAGACGCAGGATATTCCGCAGCGGATTTCGATGCTGGTAAAGATTGCGGAACTCTGGATGACACAGAAGGGGAAGGCCGATCGCGCGGCTCGCTCCTACGAGAAGATACTGCAGCTTGACTCGAACAGCCTCGCTGCGGCCGAGCGCCTCATTCCTCTCTATTCTGATTCGAACAACTACAAGGGTCTTGCTGGTGTGATCGAGGTCAAGCTCGGTCATCTTACTGACCCATTTGAGCGAAAAGAGCTATTGCGGGAGGCCGGCAGACTCTACGAATCTCGCCTCAATGACAAGGCCAGTGCTTTTGGTCGGTTCCTTGCAGTCTTCGATCTGTCACCAACCGAGGAAGAGAACCAGGTCGACGTCGAACGCGCGGCGAAGGTCGTTGGGCGTTGGGATGCCTTGGTGGAGTCGTATCGGGCGGCGATTCAGAATGCAGAGGCGGCAGGCGATGACGTCGGAGCCAGCGGGCTGCGACTGCGTCTGGGGCGAATCCTCGTCGAAGAACTTGGTCAAGTGGACGAAGCACTTGTCGAGTATCGCAAGGTCTACGACACGGATCCGAGCAACCCCGTTGCACTGCAGGCCCTCGAATCGCTGTATCGTCAGACGGGAAAGTGGCAGGATCTTCTTGATGTCTTCGCGCGGAAGCTTGAGTTGGTGGAGTACGGCGAAGATAGAAAGTCAGTGCTTTACGAGATTGCGCGATTGCACGAGGAGCAGGTCGGCGATGCAAATGCCGCAATTGAAACCTATGACAGTGTCCTGGCTGAGGATCCAGCGGACAGCACCGCATTGGGTGCCCTCGATCGTCTCTACTTGCGTACCGAGGCGTGGGAGCGATACGCCGATGTATTGAAGCGGCGCATCGAACTTGATGTCGACGAAAAGACGCTCGTGGATCTGAAGTTTCGTCTGGCCGGTGTGTTGCTCTCGCAGCCGGGCGGGGACGCGGAGGCGTTGGGGAACTATCGAGAGATACTCTACATCGATCCCGAACACGAAGGCACTCGACAAGCACTCGAAGGCTTACTGACGCATGCATCGGTGCGCGCGGAAGCTGCCGGCATTCTTGAGGCAATTTACGAGAGTCGTGAGGAATGGGACAAACTCATCTCGACTCTCGAGATCTTATCGCTGACAACAGAAGAGTCGCCACGACGAGTCGAGCTGTTGCGGAAGATGGCGATGACGGCGGCGACCCGCTTGGGTCAAATGTCGAGGGCGGTGGAGGCGCAGTCCAAGGCGTTGATCGAGGACCCTTCGCAGTCGGACACGCGCATCGAACTCGAGGGCTATGTCGAGCAGTCTGGTGCGTTGGACAAGCTTGCCACCGTCTACGCGAGCATCGCGAACAGTGTGACCGATGCGGTTCTCGCTCGCGAATATTGGCTGCGCTTGGCCGCGATCCAGGAGCAGTGCAATCGAGTCGAACTTGCCGCGGAGTGTTACGAGAAGGTCCTCGGACTGGACTCGTCCGATATCGAAGCACTGGAGGCAATGGACGCTCTGTATCGAGGAACGGAGCATTGGGAGGAGCTCGTCGGCGTCTATCGGCGGCGCATCGAGCTCGTGGTGGATCCATCGGATAGCGAGCGCCTATATGCGCAGATGGCGCAGGTTTACGAAGAGAAGTTGGGCCGGCCGTCGGAGGCCATCCTTGCCTATCGAGAGGTCTTGGCCATCGATCCAGGGAGTCAACAGGCGCTTTCAGCGTTGGACGGGCTGTTCACCCGGCAGCGTATGTGGGCTGAGCTTGCCGAGAATCTCGAGGTGCAGCTGAGTCTTGCGGATTCTGATGACGTGCAACTCGCGTTGATGCTGCGCTTGGCGGCCCTGCGCGAGCGGGAGATGGGTGAGGTCGAAGCTGCAATCGAGGGCTATCGACAGGTCCTTGAACGCAGTGCGGATAATACTGCTGCGCTTTCGGCTCTTGAACGGCTGGGCAGCGATTCCGAGCATGAGCTGCCGATTGCTGAGATCCTCGAGCCCCTCTACAGGGATTCAGGGGACTACAAGAAGCTGATCGGTGTGCACGAGGTTCAGGTGAAAAGGGCGGACAGCTCCGCGCGCAAGGTAGAGCTGCTGCAGGAAATGGCGGGGCTCTACGAGGACGCAGCTAACGAGCCCAACTCCGCCTTCGACACTATGGCGCGTGCGCTGTCAATTGACCCGGAAAGTGAGAGCACGCAGCAGTCATTGGATCGCCTGGCTCGTGTGACGGGACGACTCGAGGATTTGGCGCGGGTGTTCGAGCAATTGGCTGAGACCCAGGACGATCCGGAGCACGCTAGCCGATTGACGACGGCGGCAGCCCGCGTCTATGAGAATGACGTACAGAACATCGATAAGGCAATCGAACTCTATCGCAAGGTCCTTGCTATCGATCCGACGAATCTGGGTGCCGCTGACGCGTTGCAGGCTTTGTTCCAGGTTACCGGTCGCTATGCGGACATGTCGCTGATCCTCCAGCGAAAAGCTGAAATTCTTGACATCCTCGACGAGCAAAAGGCGGCTCTGTATGAATCCGCGCGGATCGAGGAAGAGATTCTCGAGAAGCGTGAGAGCGCGATTGGCGTCTATCTGAAGGTACTCGAGCTCGATACGGAGGATTTGCGGAGCATTGATGCGTTGATCGGCCTGTACTTGGGTCTCTCGCGCTGGGAAGAGCTGCTTGGGGTCTACTCACGCAAAGCCGATCTCGTTCTCGATCCGGAAGAAAAGAAGCTCATCTACTACCAAGTGGGCGCGGTTTACGAGCGTGAACTCGGTGATGTCACGCGCGCCATCGACACCTACCAGAAGGTGTTGGAGCTCGATCCGGACGACATCGAAGCTCTGGGGAGACTCGATGTCCTCTACCAGACTGCCGGCAATTGGCAGGAGCTCTTGAGCGTGCTGATGCACGAAGCGGAGCTGTCACCAGATGCTGCGGAGGCAGTGGGATTTCAGTATCGGATTGCCGAGATCTACGACAAGCGCCTGGAGGATTTGGAGCGCGCCGTCGAACTCTACCGTGAGATTCTCGAGGTGCAGTCCGACCATGGACCCACACTGGAAGCACTAGAAGTAGTCAAGAGTGGCGACAAAGCGCCGTTGGCTGCGGCCGGAGTGCTAGAGCCTGTCTACGACGCCTCCGGTGAGTGGGTCAAACTCATTAGTGTTCTGGAGGTGCAGGTTACCCACTGCGACGACCCCTATGTCAAGTCGGAGCTTCTGCACCGGATTGCAGCGCTTTACGAAGAGAGCCTGCACGAGCATGGGCTGGCTTTCGACACCTTCGCTCGAGCCGTGCAAGTGGATAGTTCCAGCGAGCAATCGCTGGCGTCTTTGGAGCGTCTGGCGAGCGTGACGGAGCGCTGGGGTGCGGTGGCTGCTCTTTACGACGCGGAGCTAGAGAAACTCGGCGACGAACCGGAACGCCTTATCGAGCTCGGTCTGCGGGTGGCCCAGGTGTACGAGTTGCAGCTCGAGAATCTCGACGCAGCGATTGCTCGCTACCGTCGAGTCCTCGACGTTGACATGCAGAGCCAGAGCGCCATGAAGGCACTTGACCGGCTCTTCACGCAAACGGAGCGTTGGAGTGAGCTCGTCGAGGTTCTTGCCAAAGAGGCGGATCTTGGCGAGACGCCAGACGAGATACTGGAGCTGAAGTTCAGGCTTGGGCACGTGTATCAGTCGCGCCTGAGCGAGTTGGACAAAGCTATTGATGCGTATCGCGACGTCATTGCTGCTGCGCCAGAGCATCTAGAAACGCTGCAAGCACTTGAGGGCCTGTTCGAGGCGGAAGTCAAACAGCTTGACGTCGGCGCCATCCTCGAGCCGCTGTATCAGGCCAACGGAGAGTGGGAAAAACTAATGCGCGTCCACGAGGCGCAGCTTCACCACACCACCGAAGCCGAAGAACGGATGCAGATGTACTATCGGATCGCTGAGGACGCTGAAGAGCGCCTGATGGATCCGGTGACGGGGTTCGGCGTGTTCGTTCGGGCGATCAAGGAACAACCGCTTGACGAACGAACGGGTGAAGAGATCGAGCGCCTTGCCGCAATGATCGATGACGGGTGGAAGGAGCTCGCCAATGCCTACGCAGACGTGCTCAGCATCGAGAGCGTCGGCGCGGACGTGCAAGCGGCAATTGGCAAGCGACTCGCTCGCGTGTACGAAGAGGAGCTCTCCGACATCCAACGGGCAGAAGAGACGTACCTCTATGTGCTCACAGTCGTGGAGCGTGAACTGGAGGCCTTGTCAAACCTCGATCGAATCTACTCGTCAGTGGAGGAGTGGGCAAAACTCGCGGGGGTACTTGAGCAACGTGTATTGGCCGGCGCCGAGGACAGCGAAAGGATCGAGCTTTCAGTCCGTTTGGGGCAAGTGTACGAGAACGAGCTCGGTCAGAAGACAGATGCCGTTCGTGCATACCGAAAGGTGTTTGACGAGCTCGATGGTTCGAATGCCGACGTGATTCAGGCATTGGGTCGCATCTACAACGAAACTGAACATTGGACTGCGCTCAAGACGGTCTACGAACGGGAGCTCGAGAATGCTGTCGGTGACGTGGAAGAGGCCGAGATTCGCGCCCGGCTGGCCAAGGTGTCGGCTGAGCGGTTGGGCAAAGTCGATGACGCCATCTCGGGGTGGAAACGCGTACTCGATCTGCGCGGAGAAGACGCAGAGGCACTGTGGGCATTGGCAGACCTCTATCAGCAACAGGGCCAGTGGGCTGAGCTGACGGACGTACTTGAGCGACACTTCGACATTGCCGACAGTGATGAAGAGCGAGTCAGCATCCTGACGAGGCGGGCGCGGCTGTTCTCTGAGCAGTTGCGCAGGGACGACGAAGCGCTCGAGACGTGGCATCGTGTTCTCGACATTGACTATGCTAATGCGACTGCGTTGCGCGAAGTTGCCGCCATCTGGCGCAAACGCAATGACTCGCGCGAGTTGGTTGATGCTTTGCACGCCTTGATCGACCGAGCGGGTAGTCTGCTCGAGTCAGAGGAGATGGTCGCCTCATATCGTGAATTGGGTAGAGTCTATGGAACTGCGCTTGAGCAACCTTTCGAGGCTGCGGAGGCATGGCGCAATCTGTTGGAGGTCGACCCACGGGACTTCGAGGCAATGAACGAACTGGAGCGCATCTATCGCGCCGAGGAGCGTTGGGTCGATGTGATCGGCGTAAAGATGCAGCGCGCTGAAGCTCTTCCTGTCGAGGATGAGAAGATCCGTGAGCTGCTCGAAGTGACTGATCTCTGGCGCAAGGACGTGGGTGAGTACGATCGCGCGACTGCGGCGTACGAATCTATCTTGCGCATTGAAGCGACCCACACGGAGGCGTTCGATTCCCTCGAACGCTTGCACACGGCGGCGGAGCGCTGGGAGTCGTTGATCGAGCTCTACCTGAATCGTCTCGAGACGCGGGAAGAGATCACCGAGAAGAGCGACTTGTTGCGGCGCATTGCTCGAGTATTCGACGAGAAACTGGCGGATCAGAACCAGGCCTTCGACGCATTGGTGAATGCGTTTTCGGAGGACTACGCTGACGACGAGACGGCGAAGTTTCTCGAGCGAATGGCCCAGGCCACGAATCGCTGGGGCGAGTTGTTGCAGACGGCCAATGCGTGGTTGCCTGAGCAGTCGGAGCCACGAGACAAGATTCAGTTGTGCCTGCGTGTGGCCAAGTGGTACGGGCAGGACCTGCAGCATCCGGAATGGGCGCAGCCGTATTACGCGCAGATCATGCAGCTCGATCCGAACAACGTTCAGGTCTTGCGGCAGATCGCAGCCATTCACCGGGTTGCGGCGAACTGGCAGAAGGTCGGTGAGACCCTGCAACGCGCGCTCGATGTCGTGGCTTCGAGCGAAGATCGCAAAGCCATTCTGGTCGACATGGGTGAGTTGCTTGAGCGCAACCTGTCGCAGACCGACGCTGGCATTGGATACTATCGCCAATCCTTGGCAGTGGATCCGCTGTATCTGCCCGCACTAGAAGCATTGGAGCGGATCTACGAGGCGCAGAATGACGCGGCCCAGTTGGTTGAGATCCTAGCGGCGAAGGTTCGTTCCCTTACCGAGCCGGAAAGCATCTCACGTCACAAGTTGCGCATGGGCCAGTTGTTCGAGACGTCGCTGCATGACTTGGAGAGGGCAGGACAGACCTATCGCGAGGTGCTGGATATCGATGGCAGCAGCCTGAGCGCGATGCGTGGACTTGAACGCGTGGATGAAGCGACGCAGAACTGGGCGGATCTGGTCCAGGTACTCGAACGACAACTGGATGTGGTCGAGACCGAGCGTGAGCGCGTCGAAGTGCTGCTCAAGCTTGCCACGGTGCTGGAGGATCAGTTCCTCAAGGCGGACTTGGCCGCGCAACGGCTCGAAGCTGTTCTCGAGATCGATCCGAGCGAGGAGCGAGCCTATCTGGCGTTGGAGCGCTGCTACCGACGTCTGAAGCAGTGGCTGGATCTCATCAATACCTACGAACGACACATCAACGAGTCGACCAATCCTGCAACCAAGATTGAGCTGTACGGTTACATTGCGCAGGTGTTCTCGGAGGAAGTAGGCGACACGGATCGTGCCATCGATGCGTACCAGAACATCGTAGACGTCGATGATTCGCACATCGAAGCTTTGGAGGCATTGGCGAAGCTCTACGAGAAGCAGGACGACGCGGCACGGTCGATTGACGCGATGAGCCGAGTTGCGGATCTTACGAGCGATGGCAAACAACGCGTCGAGATGTACTACCGCATAGGTAAGGCACTCGAGGAGAAGCTGTCGGATCGGGCGCAAGCGCAAGAGCGCCTGGAAATGGCGATCGATCTCGATCCCGCGCACTTACCAGCATTGGCTGCGCTGCGCACGATTGCCATCGATGAAATGGATTGGGATCGGGCTGCTCGCTTCCTTGATCAGGAGCAGCTCAACACGACCGCTCCGCGTTCGCGCGCGAAGTTACTCGTGGAACTCGGAGCATTGCGTGACGAAAAACTCGACCAGCAGCATGAGCTGGCTGTGCAGGCCTACGAGCTTGCAATGCAATGCGACGAGGATTGCGAAGAGGCGGCTCTGCCGTTGGTTGAGGAGTACGCACGTACGGAGCAGTGGCCCAAAGCGGAGCCACTCGCAGAGATGTTGGTGCGGAAGGGCAAAGCCAAGGATCGGCACGAGCAACACAATCTGCAGAAGATGCTTGGGCGTGTTCATGCCGCTCTGGGCAATGACGAGAAGGCGCTCAAGGCCTACCAGACCGCGCATCAACTGGACTTGACGGACCAGGAGACGATTCGGGGCATTGCGGACGTAGCGTTCAATTTGCGCGATTGGCCCAGCGCGCTGACGAACTACCAGAAGGTTCTGACAGCGCTTGGCGAAGACGAGACTGCGCTGCGGACGGATACCTACTATCGTCTTGGGTGCATCAAGCGTGAACAGGGGCAAGCTCGGCAAGCCATCAACAACTTCGAGAAGGCTCTAGCGCTCGATGGCGATCACCGTCTGACACTAGATGCCTTAGTGGAGATCTACTCCAAGAATAACGACTGGAAGCAGGTTGCTGCCTACAAACGGCAGATTCTGGATTCGGTGTATGAAGGCGAAGAACGCCTCACGTTGCTCATGGAAATTGGTGACGTTTGGGCGGACAAGGAGAAGAACTGGCCCAAGGCGATCGATGCCGTCGAAGAGGCGCAGGAGATCAAGCCTAACGACCACGTAATCCTCCACAAGTTGCTGCAGTTGTATCAGCAAGCTGCTGATTGGCAGAAGATGGTCGATTGTCTACAGCGGATTTCTGATCTCGAGACTCGTCCGGAGTTCCGCGCTCGATACGTATTCACCCAGGCTCAGGTGTATCGCGACAAGTTGAAGGACACTGAGCGCGCTGTGGAGTTGTTCAATGACTCCTTGGATCTGAACCCTTCGTACCTCGAAGCATTCGAACGTATCAATAAGATCCTCACCCAGGAGAAGAACTGGAAGCAACTGGAGCGGTCGTATCGCAAGATGATTCACCGCATTGCCGGCAAGGGCAATGTCGACTTGGAGCATCAATTGTGGCACCAACTCGGGCTCATCTATCGCGACCGCATGAGCCAACTGGTGGAGTCGATCGACGCCTTCAAGATGGCTGCGGCGACGAAGCCGGATAATTTGGTGGAGCGGCAGATCCTGGCGGAGCTCTATGAGAATACGGAGCAGTGGGACGAGGCCATTGTCGAGACGCGTGCCGTGCTCGATTCGGACCCGCTCAAGGTCGAGACCTATCGGACGCTCTATCGCTTGTTCTTGTACAAGCGGGCTTACGATGAGGCATGGTGTGTAGCGGCTGCGATGACATTCCTCGGTGAAGCAAACGAGGAGGAATCCCGCTTCTATGCTGACTACAAGACAGAAGGAATGCTTGCCGTTCGCGGGCGTGTCACAAACGAGCTTTGGCTGCGGCATGTGTTGCATGCCGATGCAAACAACCATCTCTCGAAGATCTTCGAGATGATTGTTCCTGCAGCATTGCAGGCGAAGAGCGTCGAGTTGAAAACGGCTGGCAAGCTTCCGTCGCTAGACCCGCGATTCAAGCAAGATCCGGCAACCTCGACGGTCACGTTTGCCAAGACGTTTGGTTGGGCTGCGCAGGTGCTTGGGATAGCAACGCCAGAGCTTTACGTTCGAAGTGATGTTCAGGGTTCTATCATTGCAGTTCCGACGGTGCCGCCAGCATCGGTTGCTGGGCAGACGGTTCTCTCGGGCTTCCAGCCCCAGGAGCTGGCGTTCATCTGTGCCAAGCACCTCGCCACCTATCGTGGGGAAGCGTACATCAAGAATCTCTTCCAGACACAATCGGAGTTGACGATGATGTTCTTCGCGGGCGTCATGCTGGCCGCACCGAATACGCCGCTTCCCGCCGAAATTGTAAATAACGTCAAAGTTTCCGCGCAGGCGTTGCGGCGCTATATGCAGCCCGTTGAGTTCGAGCATCTCGCGGCAGCTGTCAAGCGCTGGATGGGTGAGGGTAGTACGGCCAACATCAAGCGCTGGATGCAGGGAATCGAGTTGACGTCAGCGCGGGCGGGGCTCCTGGCTTGTGGTGACTTGGATATTGCCAAGCGCATTATCGCTGCGGAGCCGGCCCTGCCCGGCGACTTGACTCCAGCGGAGAAGATGAAGGAACTGCTACTGTTCAGTATCAGCGAGGATTACATGGCCTTGCGTAGGGCGCTCGGGGTAACGATTCCTGTCGAAGGCTAGATACCGAGTGAAGCTAGAGCCTCCAATGCGAGGCTGACCAGGAGCTCCCATTGGCCGTTGGCTGACTGGAGCTCCTGCTTGTTGGGGAGGCGCAGCAGACAGCGGACCTGAGAGTCAGACTGGGGAGTAGTGCGCTCGCAGCCAGGGAAGTGTTTCGGTGCGGCTGAGCTAGCGACCCGGTAGATCGAGCGTGATTCGAAGCCCTGCATAGTACAGAGCGAAGAGTTCACGTTGTTCACCGGATGGCTCGGAGTAGGCGGTGTCGAGGCCCAATCCGACGACCGGTCCCACTGCGAACAATGAAGTCACGTACCAATCCCCGCCGAGCGTGAGTCGGGCAAACTCGATTGAATCGAGGGTCCTTGCTCGATCGAAATTCCACGAAATATGACGGTATGCGACCCCAAGGGCGAGCCACGGATTGAAGCGGGTGCCTTCAACGAGGTGGTAGCGAAGCATTGGCCCGATCGCCCACGATTTCGAGTTGCAGTCGTTGCATCCGGAACCCGAAAATGCACTGGAATAGTCTCCCGCTAGTACCAGCTCCAACTGGCGCGAAATCCCAAAACCGAGATCGAAAGTGAGGAAGGCGGAACCAGCCAGGTTTGTCCCAATGGGACTGTGGTTGAGAAAGCTGCCGGAGAAGGTGCCGTAGGCGGCATTAGCGCCAAGCCGAAGGTGTTTCGAGAGTTGGTCTCGGTCCGGCATTGCGGGACGGATCGGATGCTCAGGATTCGGATCTTGTCGCGACACATTTGCCGGACCTGCAGGATTAGGCGTCGAGGGATGCGAGGGGTCCGAAGCAGAAGGGAGTGGACCGTCAGAGGTAGCGGTTTCCTCTGTCGTCCGCGGCAGGTGCTGAATCGGCGACTGACCAAAGGCCGGACCGGCACAGAGAATGGGGAGCGTTGCAGCGAGAGCGAGGCGTCGCATGGCCCGGGTGTTAGCATCGATTGTTGATTTCGCGCACACGGAACGCAACTGGCGCCGCTGTCGACCGATGCATGCACATGAATCAGCGTCGATATGTCACGAGCATTTGCGGCCAAGCGACCGGTGAGGGGGCCACGACCAGTGAAATCCTCGTTCCCACAGCGTGTGGTCCTTGGACGGTGGAGCGGGTTGGAGAAACAGGGCCAGGGGGTCGCAACCATTTGCATCCTGGAGAGAGGATGGTGATAGGGAGCAGCGCGGACGCTGATCTTTGCGTTGATGATGCATGGGTTAGCGGGCGACACTGCGTGTTGGATGCATCGGGACAGGACTTGGTCCTCGTCGATTTGGCGTCAAAAAACGGGGTCTTCGTTGGCTCGGTTCGCATAGCTTCTGCCAAACTTGCGGTGAACCCTACGCGGTTCACGATTGGAAAGACGAGCATTGTCGTGCGCAGTGGATGCGAGGCTTTGGGGACTGGCGAGGGCGAACCGATCGACGGGCTTGAGGGACAATCGGAGCCAATACTTCGCCTCAAGCGCGAGATCCGCCGCTTCGCCAGGCTACGTGCGCCGGTTTTGGTCGTTGGAGAAACGGGCGTGGGAAAGGATGTCGTCGCGAACGCGTTGCATCGATTGAGCGGTCGCACAGGAGCCTATGTTCCTCTGAACGTTACAACGATTCCAGAGACGCTTGCAGACAGCGAACTATTTGGACACAAGAAAGGCGCATTCACTGGGGCCCTGCAAGGCAGAGTGGGAGCGTTCGAACAAGCCCATCGGGGTACGCTGTTCTTGGACGAGATTGGTGAACTCACTCCGACGATACAGGCGAAACTGCTTCGAGTCTTGGAGGATGGTGTCGTTCGCGCCGTGGGTGGGTCCGACGCCCGTCGGGTTGATGTGCGAGTGATCTCTGCGACCTGGGCAAGTCTCGCGGAGCGAAGTCGAGAAGGCAAATTTCGATTCGACTTGCTGCAGCGACTTTCCATGATGCTGGTGGAAGTGCCTCCATTGAGGGAGCGTCGCAGTGACATCCCCATTCTCGCCGACTACTGGCTTCGGAGGCATGGTGCGGAGATCGGCGTCAAGTCGCTTACGGCGAGTGCGATCGAGCGGCTCAGTGCCTACGACTGGCCGGGCAACGTTCGTGAGCTCGGTGGCGCGATATTTCGCGCTGGCGTCGACACGGATGGCGACTGGATCGATGCGGACGCCATTGGGCGTGCAATTGACCGGCATTCGCGGCGCTGCAATCGCGGTGAACGAGATCCAGAGGAGCTGTTGGTGCAAGCGGGAGGCAACGTGAGTGAGGCCGCGCGCCGGGCGGGGCTTCCGCGGACGACCTTTCGAACCTGGCTTCGGCGCAGCGAGAGGCCGAAGTGCGCCGAGGCGAAACGATAGAGTGGTCGGCTCCTATCGACTAGGGGCACGGTTCTCGGTCGCTTTTGCGTTCTGTGCCGTGGGCCGAACCTCAGGGGAGCTGCGGGTGGCAGGACTACTCAACCTCTGACAAAGTTCGGACCGAGTTTGGTCAATTACGAACAAGCCACTGTTGGGACCTGGACTTCCAGTACGGCTAGCGCACGTCTCTGGGCTCTGTACGCGATCCTGCTAGGCGCAATGAGCGCGAGCGTTGCTTGCACGCGGAGCGCAGAACGGGCGCCAGAGTCGCGCCAGGAGTCGAGAGAGCCCCTGATGCCGCGGCAAGAGGTCGTAGCTCTTGCCGATCGCTTGGCTGCTTCTGCAGCACGAGAGAACCGTGCAGACGCGATTCGCAGTTTGAACCATGCGGCAAATCTGCGTGAACGGCTCTGGAGACTGGAGGGGAAGACGGCTGACGGGCTCGAGGCGGTTGAACTGCTTTCCGAGGTCGGCAAGCGCGGGAGCTGCTTCTCCAACATCTCGAGTCATGCGATGCGCGCTGAGGTGGAGAACAACCCCATATTGGCGACGCAAGCACTGACAAACCTCGTTACCTCGGAGCGAGACCCCGAGTGCCAGCAGTGGGCCAGGAAGCTCTTGTCTGTCTACGCGGTCAGCGCTGGTACGACCCCACGAGGCGAATCTGCGTCCGACGACACCCGTCACGCTGGTCCTCGCGAAGATACAACTCAAGCAGGAGTGGTCGTGCCGAGTCTGTCCGGCAATGTCGAGAAGCTGACACCCCGAGTTACATCTGTGCAACGCTACGGTTCCAAGGATTCTGCGCGCATTGTTGTGGCGCTGAGCCATCCGACGACGTTTCGGGCAGGCTTGCTGCGTTCTGAAGATGGCGGCGTTGCTGCTCGGCTCTACGTGGACATCGATCGCGCCGTGATCGACAAAGCGGAGAACCACGAAGTGGGAGGTTTGGTCCAGCGCGTTCGATTGGGGCGGCGTGCCGATGGCACGAGGTTGGTTCTGGATTTGGAGGAGGCGGTTGAGCGAAGGGTCTTCTACATGCCGGAACCATTTCGGCTCGTCGTCGACGTGGCGCGTGGTTCGACGGCGCTTGGGCTGTCGAAGCGCGGCCCGCGGCTGATCGAGCGCGTGGTCATCGATCCGGGACACGGGGGGCACGATCCCGGTGCGATAGGTCCGCGCGGCTTGCGAGAGAAGGACGTGACACTCGATATCGCTCATCGCGCTGCGCCACTGATTGCTCGTGAATTGGGGCTATCTACGTTGCTGACTCGCGACAACGATACGTTCGTTGCGCTCGACGAACGTACTGCTCGAGCAAACGCGTTCAAGGCGGATCTGTTCGTGTCCATTCACTGCAATGCTGGTGAGCGGACTGGAAGCGACGGAGTGATGACGTTCGTACTCGATGCCTCGAGCGATGCCGCCGCCTCGCGCACGGCGGCCCTCGAGAACGCGGCCTCGGATGCGGCCGCCAAGGAACTTGCCATGACAATGGGGCGTGCTCAAGACGAGGGCATGTTGACGCGCAGTCTGCACTTCGCTGAGCTCTTGCAGCGTTCCACCCTGGCTTCGCTCAATCCTCACTATGGTCCGATCCAAAATCAAGGAGTGAGGCGCGCCGGCTTCTATGTGCTTGCCGGAGCACATATGCCCGCGGCGCTGTTCGAAGTGTCGTTCATCTCCAACCCGAACGGCGAGGTGCGGCTGAACACTGCGGACTATCGCCAGAAGCTGGCCGATTCTCTCGTGAATGCGGTGAGGGCCTATCGCGATGGACTCTAGGCTAGAACGCAGCCGACGACGCTAGCCCGCGATGATGGATGGGGCGGCCGGATGGTCTATGCGACCAGGAGTTTTTGGCATTTTTGGGGGGGGTGAGCCTTTGGGGGTCCAAAGGTAGGGGAGTGGAATGCCTTGCAGTCAGCATTTCAGGCTCAATTGTGTCTCATGCGCCGGGCGAGCATTGACGACGCCTAGGTCGGGTGACTATGCTGTCGCGCTCCAGGAGCAGGCAACAGGTCTGTTGGCCGTCTTGGTGGGCATGAGAAGCTGCCATGAATAAAGCTCAGGAAAAGAAGTTCCGAGATATGCTCGAGGCAAAGCGTCTCGACATCATCAAGCGCGCTCAGCAGACCTTGGACGAAGACATGACCTTGGATGCTAACGAGCTTCCCGATGAAATGGATCTGGCGTCCAGCGAGTATCTGCAGTCTTTCACGTTTCGCTTGCGTGGGCGCGAGAAGGTATTTCTCGACAAGATCCAGAAGGCCATCGAGCGTCTCGACAGTGGTTCATTTGGCCAGTGCGAAGAGTGCGGAGAGAAGATCTCCGTCAAGCGACTGGAGGCGCGCCCCGAAACGACGCTGTGTATCCGTTGTAAAGAGGATCAAGAGCGCGTCGAAAAGGACTTCGGCTAGACACCTGAAGCGGGTGGGCAGTTCGCGCGGCGAACTAATATGCTTTTCAGCGGGGTAGTGGTTCGACTTGGCCGGGCATGACGTCAAAGGAAGTCTGCTTCGGTGTCGGAGCGCTGCAGCTGCAGCTGAGGCTTGGGGGAGTGGGTCCGCAGGTGTTCAGCGAGGTAGCGCCCTGTATGGCTGTCGGGATGCTTGCTCACCTGCGTAGGTGTGCCTTGGGTTACGATGTAGCCACCGGCTTCTCCGCCTTCCAGTCCGAGATCGACAACCCAATCGGAACAGGCGATGAGTTCGATGTTGTGCTCGATGATAAGGATGGTGTTCCCGGCATCGCGAAGATCGACCAATGCACGCATCAGTAGTTCTATGTCCTGAAAGTGCAAACCCGTGGTCGGTTCGTCCAAGACATAGAGCGTTTGACCGGTAGCTTTACGGGACAACTCGCTAGCGAGTTTGACTCGCTGCGCTTCGCCGCCGCTAAGCGTCGTTGCAGCTTGTCCTAGCTGGATGTAGCCGAGGCCCACTTGGCGCAGCGCAGAGGTGCGCTGGCGAATACGCGGGATAGATTCGAAGATCCCGTCGGCTTCGTCGACCGTCAACTCGAGTGCATCGGCAATGGACAAGCCGCGGTAGCGGATCTCCAGGGTTTCCCGGTTGTACCTACGTCCGCCGCAAGCGTCACAAGTGACGTAGACGTCAGGCAGAAAGTGCATTTCGATGCGTCTTACCCCGTCACCTTGGCATGATTCGCAACGTCCGCCCTTGACGTTGAATGAGAATCGTCCGGGCCGATAGCCTCTTGCCCGCGCATCGGGCAAGGAGGCGTACAACTCCCGGAGGTGCGTGAATATCCCGGTATAGGTCGCGGGGTTCGAGCGCGGCGTTCGACCAATCGGAGCTTGGTCGATGCTAATCACCTTGTCAATTGACTCGAGACCTTCGATGCGTTCGCATGGACCAACCCAACCCGTCGAGCCATAGAGGGAGGAGCGCGCTGCGCTTAGCAGCGTGTCCACCACGAGACTGCTCTTGCCGGAACCGCTGACTCCCGTCACAGAAGTGATGAGTCCAAGCGGGACTTCCAAGGTGACGTTCTTCAAATTGTGCGCACGTGCGCCAACCACGCGCAAGACACGACCGTCAGGTTGACGGAGTTGGGCAGGTGGCTGCAGCCGTTTGGCCCCGGACAGGTAGGGCCCCGTTACGGAAGCGGGGTTGGCCATGACTTCGGCCGGAGTACCCATGGCGACAATTCGTCCGCCGTGCACACCGGCACTAGGACCCATATCGACCAAATAGTCTGCTGCCAGGATCGCATCGCGGTCGTGTTCCACGACGATCACGCTGTTGCCCTTGTCGACCAGTCGTCGTACTGCCTCAAGGAGGCGCGCATTGTCACGAGCGTGCAGTCCAACACTCGGCTCATCCAAGACGTAGAGGACGCCGACCAACGACGCCCCAATCTGCGTTGCGAGCCGGATACGTTGCCCTTCACCTCCGGACAATGTGTGTACGGGTCTGTCGAGCGAAAGATAGTCGAGCCCCACTCCAATGAGAAACCCCAGCCGTTCGACGACTTCACGCAGCAGTGGCTCGGCGACAGCTGCATCCCGCACCGGAAGGGCGCCGACGGCGCGCAGCTCCATGAGGGCAGCCTGAAGTGGTCGCAGTGACATGCGCGAGAGAGCACCAATATCGCGACCAGCTAGCTTGACGGCGAGTGCCTCTGGGCGCAGGCGGCGACCATCACAGGCTTCGCAGGTTCGCACGACGACGAAGCGATGCAGATCCTCTGGACCAATAGCGCCGGCATCATCCGAGTCGTGGTCCTCGCCTTCGGCGAGTTCACCGGTCTCCAGGAGGCGCTGCAATCTGGGGACGATTCCCTCGTATTCGGTCGCCTTGCGGCGTCGACGCGTCGAGGATTGAGTTGCCGTTCCGTAGAGGACCTCATGGCGTGCGGCATCAGGTAGCTCACACCAGGGAACGTCTGGGTCAATACCTAGGTGTTCGACGACCAGCGAGACTTCGCTGGCGACGGCCATCGAGCCTCGTCGTCCGAATGCCGCGACCGCGCCGGCGCGAAGTGTTCGAGTGTCATCGGGAACGATGCGACTGGGGTCGATGGTCGTTCGCGTTCCGAGGCCGTCACAGGCTGGGCAGGCACCGTGTGGGCTATTGAAGGAGAAGAGTCGGGGCTCAAGCGGAGGCAGCGTGATGTCGTATTCCCAGCTGACGAGTTTCTCGCTCATGACCATCGGTGGCCCGCCGTCGCCAGCATCGATGAGTACCGTGCCATCACCAAGCTTCAGGGCAAGCTCCACGGAGTCCGTGATCCGACCCTTGGTACCATCGCGTACGACGATTCGGTCCACTACGACTTCGAGGACGTGTGGCTTGTTCTTGTCGATTGCGATGTCGTCGGCGAGGTCGAACTGTTGCCCATCGATACGAGCACGTACGAATCCGTCGCGTCGGAGCCCGTCAATCTCTTGACGTAGATCTCCCTTGTGATTGCGCACGACGGGAGCTAAGAGAGTTAGCCTAGTGCCTTCGCCTCGGTCTGCGATCGAATCGACGATTTCCTGCACGGTATATGCACGCAACACTTGGCCAGACTTGGGACAGTGCGGGACGCCGACACGCGCGAAAAGCAGGCGCAGGTAGTCGGCGATTTCGGTGACTGTCCCAACCGTGGAACGGGGGCTCTTGCCAAGCGCGCGTTGTTCGATGGCAATTGCGGGACTGAGCCCCTCAATACTCTCGACGGCTGGTTTGGGCAGTTGGTCGAGGAACTGTCGTGCATATGCTGACAGTGACTCGACGTAGCGTCGCTGACCTTCAGCATAAATGGTGTCGAACGCGAGTGAGGACTTGCCAGAGCCACTCGGTCCAGTGATGACGACGAGCCGGTCTCGCGGCAGATCGCAATCGACGTGTTTGAGATTGTGTTGAGTTGCTCCACGAACGGTCAGGCGATCCATCAGCTGGGCTTCTTTACCACGGAATGAACGTCAAGCCTGCTGGCCGAAACGTCACATTGTAACGTTCTGCCGAACCAGTCCGTTGTAGGATTGGAGTTTGGACTCGACATGGCCGAATTCAGACAGCCAACATCGAGTGTTGCGGGATCTTGGGTACCATCGCACCGGCCGGTTCTGAGGCATTTGGTGAAGCGGAGTAGCGCCCTGGCCACTGGGGTTGGGGTCGGTGTTCTGGCCGGCTGGTTCTGGGTAATATTTTCGCCGGTCCAAGTGGTCCGCTCTGAGGCACTTGCGGCGCTTCCTGCCGTCACGACCGCGCCCAGTGCTGGGTCAGAGAAGTGCTCGAAAGGGGCTGCCGAGCGAGCGCGTGTTGCCGCGTCTCCACCGTCTCTGGAGTGCGGAGAAATGCCCATTGGCAATGCGCCACCAAGTGCGGAGTCCCACCTCATGCAAGATGCCGGCGCAAAGGAACTCGAGCCCTGCGGCGATCGCATGCGATTGGTTGAGGGGGACTATTGCGTGACGTTGATTCATCGCTGCATGGAACCATTTACGGACGGCTCAGGTCGCTGCAACCGCTACGCCGAAGGTTCACGCTGCTACCCGCCAGTCCTGACCATGCGCTATTGCATGGATGAGTTCGAATACCCCAACCGTCGCGGGGCGAAGCCTCAAGTCATGGTTAGTTTCGCTGAGGCCAAGAGTAGCTGCGAAAGCGAACACAAGCGTCTTTGCACGGCCCGTGAATGGACACTGGCATGTGAGGGGCCAGACCGTTTGCCATACCCGCATGGCAGAACACGCGGGCGCGGTGCATGCAACATCGACCTAACCCATCGGTTTCCCGACGAGGAAGCGCTAAATGACCCTGGCAGGGTCGACCGCGAACTCGAGCGTCTGGATCAACGCGCGCCCAGCGGCAGCATGCCTGGTTGCGTCAGCCAATTCGGCATTTTCGACATGGCTGGCAACGTCGACGAGTGGGTGGTTCCCGATGGTCCAGAAGAGGCAGCTGGTCTGGGGGCACAGACGGCATTGAAGGGTGGCTACTTTGGCCCGGTGCGTGCGCGTTGCCGTCCAGCGACGCCAACCCATGGTCCAACGTTCAAGTTTTACCAAGTCGGATTCCGATGTTGTCGGGACGCCGGGGCCGACCGGCGCGCTGGATCGGTCGGTGAGGTGGCCGGACCAGGAGCAGCCGCTATGGTCCAAATGCCTCGATTCGCCCCGAGTTCTCCGCCGACGACACTGCGGTCAGGCAGTCCACCAAACGTCACCAAGCAGGGTGAGGGGCAAAGCGTAAAGCGATAGTAGACAAGATGTGACTCCTCGTTGGTCCGACGCGGTTGCTCTCTCCCTGGCGTTCGACTAGCTTACCGGGCGTGGAGCTTGCATGCGCCAGCGACCGAGCCCGGAGTCGCCCCAACGCGGGGCTGAGACGACCCGTTTTGCATCGGCTTTCGGCTTTTCTTGGCTCGTGCGGACGGCGAAATAGGGCCTATAGCTCAATCGGTCAGAGCCCCCGGCTCATAACCGGGTTGTTCCTGGTTCAAACCCAGGTAGGCCCACTCCCACCAGTCGCCGCGCCACGCGGAACTTGTGATAACGGAGTTCGTGATAAGGAGTGCTTGGAGACGTGACAATCGCATCCCAGATTGAGGAGCTAGAGACGCTCGCGGCCATTGATGCGGATCTTGCGCAATTAGAGGAAGATCAAGCCAAAGAGCAGACCGGTATCAGTCAGAAGAGGGATCGACGTGAAGAGCTCGCGCAGCGACTGGCTACAGTCAAGGCGAGCCTGACCGAGATGGAATCATCACGCTCGGATTTGCTCACGGAAATCCGTCAGATGAACGTTCAGATTGAACGCTCACGAGAGAAAATGTCCAGGTGTCGCAATGAGAAGGAGTCGCTTGCTGTGCAACGCGAACTCGAGGAGCTGCGGCGTCTTGTTCGCGATCGGGAGATCGATTCGGATAAGTTGGCGCAGCTGATCGAACAAGCGAAGAGCGATATCGCCAATCTGACAGGTGAGGTACAGCGGATTGATAGCGATCTTGGAACGGTGGAGGGACCAGCCAAAGAGCGGCTTGCCGAACTGGAGTTGCGTCTTTCAGATAAGCGCGTCGAGAGGAAAGCGGTCATCGCGAGAATCAAGCCACAGACGTTGAGTCGCTATGACCTCATCCGAAAACGGCGTGGTTCGGCCGTTGCTTCGACGACACACGGTACCTGTAGTGCGTGTCACATCTCCCTACCGCCGATGATGTTCCAGCAGTTGATGCGGCGCGAACAGCTGGGGCAATGCCCGCAATGCAATCGCATCCTCTACTTCCGTGCGCCAGTGTCGGTCCTACCGCCGGATCCAGAGGAGGAGAAATAGTGGAGCCAGGGCCCGGCAGGCGACGAGGACATGACGAAACGGTGCGTGGGGCCGTGAAGTGAAGACTTGTTCCAAATGCGGTCGGCTATACCCGTTGGATGCCGGTTTCTGTCCTGTGGATGGACAGCAGCTCGTCAACGTAAGTCAGTCGCCTGCTGCCAACTCTTCCGAGGACGCCAAAGTTGGGTCACTCGTGTGTGGTCGCTACGAAGTACGTCGCGTCGTCGCGGACGGTGGAATGGGTAGAGTCTACGAGGCGCTGGACTTAGAAACCCGCCGCAACGTGGCTGTAAAGATTCTACATCCCGAAGTTGCAGGTGACAATGTCGCGGTCGAACGGTTTCGCAGGGAGTTCGACGTCAGCAAGCTGTTGGCTCATGAGCATGTCGTCGAAGTGTTCGATTTCCAGCCGACGGACGATGCCAGCTACGCGTTGGTGATGGAGTTCCTCTACGGTGAGGAATTGCGAAACGCGCTGAAGCGGGAGACGGTTCTGCCTTCTGCGCGGATCATTCGCATGCTCGCTCAGCTTGCCGTGGGGCTCGATCCTGCCCATGCGCAGAAGCTGGTTCATCGGGATCTGAAGCCAGACAATATCTTTCTGTGCCAAACCCGTGACGGGGACATCGTAAAAATCTTGGATTTCGGTAGCGTCAAAGACAAAGCCGACAATGCGAAGAAGCTGACGGTTATCGGAACCACCATTGGGTCCCCATTCTACATGGCTCCCGAACAGGCACAGGGACTCGAGACACTCGATCATCGCGCGGATGTCTGGGCATTGGCGGCCATCACCTACGAGTGCATGACCGGGGTAGTGCCCTTTGGGGGCATCAACGGTCCCAGTATACTGCTCGAGATCCTGACCAAGACGCCTATCCCACCGTCGCAGCGTGCGGAAGGTCAGAAGTACGTCGTACCCCCCACCATCGATCGAGTAATGGCCCAGGCATTTCAGAAGAATCCGGGCATGCGAATTCCGAGTGTCGGGGAACTCGCCGATCGCGTTGGGCACGCGTACGGTCTCGCTGGGACACACCGCGACTGGATTGCGCTGACACAGGCGCAAGTACAGGCTCAAATCGAGGCAGGTATGTCGGCAGCGATACAGGCCCTGTCCGCGACGCCGCACGGCGACAGCGCACTGGACGATTTCTTTGGGGACGGTGGCAGTATCTTGGATAGGGCCGTGCCGGCGGGAACGTCGATTCGTCCGATCCCCGTTCAGGGCAATTTCTCGTCTATCGCGCCGATACAGCGCCAGTTGCCTTCATGGGCGATTCCAGTAGCTGTCTTGAGCGTCGTCCTCCTGTTGGCGATCGCCGTTGTGATGCTGCTTGTCTTATAGACCGACGTTCCGACGATGCGCTTCGCTGCGTAGGGGATGCGCCGCACTGACAAGGCGAGACGAAACTGGGGAGCGGGCAACCAGGCTAGAATGCCACTTCTTGTGCCGAGACAGCGCCGGGAACGAATTGGCACTCGGGTGGTCGACTCGGATGAGGCATGGTAACTCTTAGAAACCATGGGAGCTGAAGCGATGAAGCGAACCTCGTTGGTACTGGTGCTGGCTGCCGTATGGGCCGTGGCCTGCAATCGGGACGCAGTGGCAAACCAGAATGCCGAGAAATCGGGCGCGATGCCGGACGTGCCCGAGCATCAAGCAGGGACCACGTCAAAGTCGCAGTTCGACGAATCTTCGTTCAGTCTGAGCATTGCTCCGAAGGCAGCTGTCGACAAAGGTCAATCTGGGGAGCTCTTGGTCGTGCTGACGGCGAAGGCACCATTTCACGTGAATCAAGAGTATCCGCATCGCTTTAAGGTAACGGCGACGCGGGGGCTCACCACACCGAGCAGTGCGATTCAAAGGGACCCGGCCAAGGTCACGCCTCCGCGCTTGGAACTCGTCGTGCCGGTGACGTTAGGGCAGAATGGTCCGTTTGGGCTCGATGGCGAGATGAGCTTCTCCTTGTGCACGGAGGAGAAGTGCTTGATGGAGAAGCGCCAGCTGACCGTTGCGGTGGGAGGCAAGTAGTCAGGTTGGGGTCATTGGCCCGTTGCCCAGGCCGCTCTGGGTTACTGCATTTGGTCGAATGGGCTTGCCGGGCGAAGCTCAAGCAACGGCGTTTCCCGTCCTGCCTTGACAGTCCGTCCGCCGTTCATCATAGTCTCGCGCCCACGCCGAAGTAGCTCAGTCGGTTAGAGCACGCGCTTCATAAGCGCGGTGTCGACGGTTCAAGTCCGTCCTTCGGCACCAGTCGGGCGCCGGTCGCGTGTGCGTCGACGCCCCAGAAGAGTCGCGACTGCGCCGATGAATGCGGCGAACGACTCGGGGCAACTCCGCAAATCGACGGGCAGCAATCTGCAGCTGCAGCCACCACGAGCGGACAATTGTGGCACGGGTTGGACAATCGGTGGCGTGTTCCGGTTGTCGCAACGGCCCGACGTGTCCAATCGAAGTGGTGTGGGGTGCTTGGGTGAAGTCGGGAGCGTCGAAGGGCGGTAGTGGCTTTGGTTGAGGCTGTCGTTGAGCGCCGATGCCCAAGGGACGTAGCTATCGGCCGCGCCTTCAGTACGCCAGACATACAGCCAGCCATCGTCGGTGGTGACCACTACCTCCAGACGCCCGTCGCCGTCGATATCACCCACGGCGGGCGTGGTGCTGACACGTCCTCCTGTTACCTTGGGCCAACCCGGAGCGCTTTTGCCGCAGGCGTCCACCGCGAGAACCCCCGCACTGCCATTCGCAATGATGACTTCGGGGAATCCGTCGTTGGTCAGATCAGCTATGGCGGCGCCAGCAGCCCCGACGAAATCGTCGAGTGCAATCGGGGCCGCGGGCAACATCCGTCCAGTCTCGCCACTGAACATCCCAAGGAGGCTCTGATGCTCCGAATAGGAATTGTTGCGCAGCGCGAACAGTGACGCCTGGGTCGTCCCGGGTGACACGACGTCGGCGATGCCATCGCGATCCAGATCTCCAATGCTGGGGCGGGCCAGCATCGGGGCGAAATCTGTGGTTCTTGCCAGGGCTGACTGCGGTCCCAGCGTCGACAGATCGAACCCGCGTCGCCCATCGAGTCGCGAGACGGGGCTGGCCTCAGAAGGCAGGCTGCCGGGGAGTACCAGTGGGTCGTTGTCCTGGGTTGCACCAGGGGCAAGTGGCAGAAAGAACGGTTGACTGGAGTTGCCGTAGAGTAACGCCTGAATGGCCAGCGCCGAGCCGTCGATGGACGCGCCAGGGGTCGACCGGTCGAGTCGATCCGCCACCAGGTCGTAGCTTACGACGCTGACTGGCCACCCATTGGCGATGCTTGGTGGTTGTGGGGACCTTCCTCCGAGTACCAACACGTGAGTGCCGCGACTGAAATCTCGCGAGCGCTCCTCACCGGCCGTGACCAAGAGATCGTTGGTCACGTCGCCGTCGAAGTCGCCTACGGCAGGACTCTGCGTCAATCTGCCCGGAACCATGTTGGTTCCAGACCCGATCAGAAGGGGCCACCCCGTGAGGGCCTTCCCATCGCGCCCATATACGTGGACCTGTCCATCGTGGGCCGCCACTACGATATCGAGCTGACCGTCACCGTTCATGTCGGCAATCACCGGGCTGGAAGAGATCCCACGCTCCAGACGTGCCGACACCGCAAGACATTCCTTGGCATCCTCTGGCCCAGCGCAGTGCGGTCTCACTTCGGGAAGTTCGATAGGTTCATCCTCGCCCAAGGGAGACGTTCCGTCGGCGTGAACGACGTAGATGTGTCCGTCCATGGTTGCCGCCACGATTTCAGGTTGACCATCGGCGTCCAGATCGGCAATAGCGGGAGCGGCTGGGATGGCCGAATGCCCTAGACTACTGGGAAATGTCGGCGTTCCCTCCAGAATGGCTGTCGTGGGACTGACCCTTTGTAGTCTAGCGAATTCGCGAGTCGGCTGTGTCTGAATGGGCTTGAGCGTCGACTCGACGAGGCGTCCCTCCTTGCCCGATAGGACCATCAGGCGTCCATCTAAAGTACCGACAACGATGTCACTGGTGGTGTCGCCATCAACGTCAGCCAACTTGGGTGCAGTGGGTGTCGACCCGATTCTCAGCGGAGCACCGGCAAGAAGGTCCGGATCCTTCAAGACCACCACTTTGCGCTCGACCAAGGCCGTCGTGGAGCGTTCGATTGTCGCGCCTTGCACGAGTTTCGTGTAGTGCGCGGTTGCCATAATTCGAATGGTAACGACGGATCCCGGGTCAGCGGTGCCTTCGACCGACGAATGGGTTTGCTCGTACCAAGATCGGAGATCGAGTGTTGCCAGTGTGGAGCCGTCTGGCGCAGCCGTCTTGGTATCGATCGCTCCCTTGGTGGACAGAACCTGAAATTCCGTGTCGGATGGATTGCGACCATGGGCGACGCTGATGCTCAGCTCGAGCGCGTCCGCGCGGACAGCAGACAGGCGTCCAACGACGGAGGTCGGTGACTTCAGCCGGTCTAGCACGACTGGGTCGTACCAGTAGGGGCGCTCGATATTGAGTTCTGGTGCAATCCATCCGGCACGTGCCGCTTCGACCGCAGCATTGGCGTTGATGCGTCGTACTACCGGCTGTGGCGTCGTCGTTGACACGTCGATGAGACTCGTCAACGATGTGTCGATGGCGTCGGCGGACCACTTCAGGGTCGATGCGAGCTCCAATGGAGTCAGTTTGGTCGGACTGGTTGTCGACTGTCCACTAGACGCCACTAGCCCTGCGACCCCGAGCACGACCGATGGTGCAGTGCGACCGCATGACGGTCCAGCTCCGACGTAGTTGAGTCCGGGAGCGAACGCTTGGCAAGGATCCAGCGCTACAAAACTGGTGGTCTGCGTAGTGATATTGCTGTCGCCTTGCGTCGTCAGTCCTCCCACCGCAAGCCACGAATCGAGGTCGAAAAGCGCGGGTGCGAGCGTCTGCCGCTCACCGTCTTGTGGGAAAAGCACGAGCATTCCGCGCTGGGTGGCAGATTGGATTGCTCGTTCGAGCGTCTCACTGCGCCCCAATGGGAGATGGCCCACCAAGGCAACGGTGGCCCCGCGCGAAGCGGCATAGAGGATTCCAAGCGCAAGCCGCTGCGGATCGGTTCCACGTTGGTCCGATACGCGGATTGGAATGAGACGACATCCGGGACAGACACCAGCGCGACCGATTGGGTGGTTGGTGTCAGCCACTGCATCAAGCGCACTTTCGGTGCCGTGACGTGTGACCAGATGATTTGGCAAGGCGCTACCCTCGACGAAGTTCCAGCCGATGATGTCATCCTCCAGACCGTTGTTATCGTCATCGCGCTGATTCTGATAGAGCGTGACGATGTCGTAGAGGTCGAGTTCACCGTTCCCGTTGGGATCCTTGGGGCCAGCTGCGTCGCTCGGAGTCCAACCGAATGCCTCCCTGAAGTCATCGATCGTGAGCTCACCGTCTGGAGGGTCCGAACAGTCGAATCGTGGCGATTTTGGATCGCTTGGTACCAGCGGCGCACAGGGAAGCCCGGTGCTGTGCAGTGGTGGTGAATGAACGAGCTCGCCGAGGTTGAGGACGATTCGCTTCGTCAACTCGGGATCCAGCCAGTCGATTCCGTCGTCCAGTACTGCCAAGATGACGTTCGATCTGCCGATTCCGTAGCGCCACGCTGCGTCGACGCCCAGTCCAGACGCCAACCCCGGTTGACGAAGCAGCAGTGCTGACGGGGCGCGCGCCGGTACAAAGGAGTACAACCACCATTGACCGGGTTTGCCTTGCTCGGCCGAGCCGATTGCTCCATACGCGTAGCTAGGATCGTTGGGCCAGTATTGAGCTTCGGACAACGCCTCAATGGGTGTCGACTGCGGGGGTGGCCATTCTGCCGCAGCGGGAGTGGCAATCGACGTGAGGACTGTCAAACAGATCACTCGCGCCAGGCGCCGGCTTCTGGCGCCCAGCACGTTCTGCCAACGAGACTTCGACTCGGACGAAACAACCCCAAAAAACCGACAGTGGCCAGTAGGGGGCCGCATTTCGGCCAATCGTAGTCGCATTGGACGGTCCTACGACATCAGTTGTCGCCGAACAACTCCTGGATTCTCGTGTCGAGGGCGACAGCGATTTTGTAGAGGCTAGAAATGGACGGGCTCGACTCGGCGCGCTCGATTTGCGACAGCAGTGAAATCGATAGCCCGGTGCGTCGGCTCATCTGCTTGAGGGTCAGCTCCTTATCTTTGCGAATGGTACGAATCGTATCCCCGATGATCCGATGCAGCTGTTCTTCGGGTGTCCGAGCAAGGCCCTTCTTCTTCATCACACGCGAGAGGACCTCTCGGAACTCGTCGACGTTGAATGGCTTCTTGATGTAGTCGACCGCATCGAGCTTCATCGACGCCACAGCGGTATCGAGGTTCGGATGTGCGGTGAATATAACCACTGCGATGTCAGTGTCGATGCCGCGAATACGTCGCAGCACCTCAATGCCGTCCATCTTGGGCATCATCAAGTCAAGGATAATGACATGATATTCGCCTTGGCGGACTTCCTGCTCTGCTAGGGTCGGATCGCTAAGCGTCTTGACGACGAAGCCGTCCTTCTCAAGAAGAGTCTGCATGTATTCGCAAATGGCTGGGTCGTCGTCGATGATGAGTATTCTTACGGCAGGAACGTCAATCGGCACGGCTTGCCTCCCGCCCTCCAAGCGAGTTCACGACCACTGGAACCATCTGTCATGACTCGAGGAGGAGCTACAGTGGCACTACAATAGCACCTTCCAGATTCGCGCTTCAATGACACTGAAACGCAAATTGACAAGAATTATACCGGCCGCGGAGCATGGAACAAAAGAAACGGCACAAACAGGCAATACGGGCGCTTCATCTGATCCACTTGCTAGAGGAGAACGGGCGGTCGGCTCACTTGTTGGTAAAATTTTGCGAATATTTGGAAAAATTTGCATTACTTCGCGCCGCGGTTGGCTGCTGTGAATCAGGTTCGGCCAATCCTAGGGGCGAGTTCTGTTCGCATGGGTTCTGCAGCGTTGCTGTGGCGCTCCGAAGCCTTCTCGCTGCGACGCCATGAGCTGACGGTTGTGTCGATCGAATTTGAGCTCAAACGATGCGACGAGCTAACGGTCATCGTTGTTTGAATGCACGCGGAGGGCGACGTCTTCGTCGATTGAATTCAATCGGAGCTGGCGCCACCTGTGACTGCCAGAGAACCTCTCCGTAGTTGCAGGGTCCAGACAAAAAAGAACACGGCGACCCTGGCTGGCAGGGGGGGAGGGGATGCACAGCCAAGATCGCCGTGTGTCAGTGGGCGATGGCAATCGGCGAGCGCCATCTTCGAGCCCAACTAGCATCTGCTGTGCCAGTGAATCGGTTCACGCCGTCACGGGCTTTGCGGTGGATGGCTAGGCTCAAGCTCGCAAATGTGAAACGGTGACTTGCATGTTCGCACAGCTCGCGATTCTCGATATCGAGGATGTGCGGCAATCGCAGATTCACCACACGTGAGCGCTTCTGCTGCCGTAGGCGAACGTCAGCACCGCACCCCTCGCCTCGATTCAGCGTCCAACCCAGAAACGAAGAAGGAGCACCGCTGGGATGCTCCTTCTTTCGGTCGCGAATTTCTCGGTCGGGGCGGGCAGATTCGAACTGCCGACCTCACGGACCCGAACCGTGCGCGCTACCAAACTGCGCTACGCCCCGGAAATTCTGAATTGGTGGCGGCGGAGGATGGCCCCGGACCGAGGATCTGTCAAGGCACCAAAGACCGATGCTAGGGGGTCAGAGGTCGGATTTCTGGCCGACCATGCGACACTGTTGCGTTCGAATTGGTGGGTGAGGGGAAATGCGACCGTCGAGAGGACTGGCGTGAGGGCGACTTGGCGAGGGGAACGCGCGAGATCTGTCGGCGCTAGGGCTACCGTTCCGAAGCCGATGAAGAGTGTCGAATGGCGATGACCAACGCCGGCACGACCTGCCAGAGATCTCCGACGATGCCGTAATCGGCGTGGGAGAATATCGGAGCCTCGGGATCATTGTTGATGGCAACGATCGTTTTCGCTCCGCGCATGCCTGCGATGTGTTGAACGGAACCGGAAATGCCAATCGCAAAGTACAGATCCGGTGCGACGACTTTGCCGGTCTGGCCTACCTGAAGATCACCCGGGACATGCCCCGTGTCACAAAGTGCACGCGTTGCGCCGAGGCCCGCGCTGCACGCATCTGCAAGTGGACCGAGAACGTCGAAAAAACGGGCTCCGAGTGGCCTACCGCCCGAAACGACAGCGCGTGCCTCCGAGAGTTGAGGACGCTCCGAGAGTGTGGGTTCAAACCCGATAGATTCTGGACAAGCTGCCTTGGTTCGAGTGCTTTCGACGACGACGACCGGACAGGGCGGCTGATCGGGTTCGGCACGTTCGAATCCAGATGGACGCACCGTTACGACCACGTTTCCTGACAGGACTTCGCACTCCGCGATGGCGACGCCAGCGTAGACTGGTCGCAAGAACCTCACCTCGGATCCTGCGTGGCGCAGCCCGCTACAGTCCCCAACATAGGCGGCTTCTAGCACACCGGCAATTCGCGGCAGCAGATCCTTGCCGAACGAAGTGGCGGCAGCAACGATGTAGTCGAACAATTGCTCCCGCGCCACACGGCAAACCGTAGGCGCATAGCGTTCTGCTAGCGGATGAAGCCCAGCTTCGTTCGGGCAGCAGAGTAGCTCCATGGCTCCCAGCTGGCGAGCCTCACTCGCCTCAGCCTCGAACTCACTCATGTTGGACAAGAGGGACCAGTTTGCGCCAATTTGGCCGCAGAGCTGTCGTGCGAAAGTGACAGCTGCCAGCGTTGCCGGATGCACTTCGCCGTTGGCAGAAGGTTCCGTGACGACCAGCACGCGCTTTGCTCTATCGTTCAACATGGTGCAGCCGATGAGCTAGAAAAACTTGGCTCTGTTGCTCAAGGCAAGCATTAAATCGTCGACGGAGTCGCACTTTCTACACGGGCCGCGAGGTGGCGACAATTCATAGGCAACATGGCGCAGCAGGGGAATAGCTGCATCGACGAGTTCAGACAGAGCGCGGAGCGAAAGCGGCTTGCGCTTGGCCGCGATGATGGAAGGCAACGATGCATAGCGCACCCCGTGCGGGTAGGCGTGGTCCTGCTGGCAATGGCGGGAGCGCACGGCATTGGGCGCGATGACGCGCAGATCGACGCTGATCACTGCTGGAAGGCGGACCGCAACCTTGAGCATGCCCCCGTCTACCTCACGTCGCACGTGCAGCGTCCCGTCGGAAGTCTCCTCGATCGCAGTTGCACAGGTGATCTGTGGCCAGTCCAAGATGGCAGCAACGCGCTGGGCCACTTCATTGCCATCACCATCCACGGACTGCTTGCCCAACAGGACTAGATCTGCTGCCGATTGCTGCGCAATTCGAGCGACGACTTTGGATACGAGAGATGCGTCGATGCTTCCGTCGGTTGCATTGACCCGAATGGCTTCATCGGCGCCGAGCGCAAGGGCCGAGCGTAGCAACGTTTCAGTCGCGGCGTCTCCGACGGTGATAGCAACCACCTGCCCGAGACGCAGCTTCGAGTTGCTGCCATCTTCAGTGAGCCGCAGTGCAGCTTCGAGCGCGTATTCGTCGAACGGGTTCGCGAGCGTTTCGAGTCCGCTGGCGTCGAGCCGCCTGCCGTCGGACCCGAGGCGCAATCGTTGGCTGTGATCCGGATCGACCACCTGCTTGATGCAAACGAGAATTTTCACCGATGTTGATCCGTGCGGGGACGCGACGCCAATAGTACGAGTCGACTCGATGAGCATGCGACCTGCGGGCCGGTAACTTCAATGCCTGAGGATCCCGACAAGTCGAGGAAAGTTGGCGGCGGCGGCCGAATAGCCGTCTGGTGCGCGAAGGTATGGTTGGGGGAGCGACGCGATTGTACTAGGGTACCGCCAACCCATGGCAGTTTTGACGGACGTCCTCGTTCTTGGCAGCGGAATAGCGGGTCTTTCTTTTGCTCTTCAAGCAGCCGAATCAGCGGCAGTCACCGTCGTTTCTAAGCGCGGCGCCGACGAGGGATCTACGTCCAGGGCTCAAGGGGGCATTGCCGCCGTGTTGGCTCCCGACGATAGCTTCGATAAGCATATCGAGGATACGCATGTCGCAGGCGTTGGGCTTTGTCATGACGTAGTTGTCAATCTCTGCGTTCGCGAGGCCCCCGCCGCGATTAGCTGGTTGCTCGACGCAGGCGTCGAGTTCACTCGCGGCAGCGACGGCCAAATCGACCTTGGCCGTGAGGGTGGACACTCGGAACGCCGCGTGGCCCACGTTGGTGACATCTCCGGTGCTCAAGTCGAGCGGGTGCTGCTAGAGCGTGTTCGTGCGCATCCAAACATTCGATTGCTCGAGTGGCACATGGGTGTCGACCTCATCACCATGAGCAAATTCGGTGGTCCCGATCGCTGCGTGGGTGCTTTCGTGCTCGATGAGAAGCAGGGGCGAGTCGAGCAATACCTCGCCAAGGTAACCGTCTTGGCGACGGGCGGTGCGGGCAAAGTCTACCTATACACGTCGAATCATGATGTAGGAACGGGTGACGGCGTGGCCATGGCGTTTCGCGCCGGTGCCGAAGTCGCCAACATGGAATTCTACCAGTTTCACCCGACCTGTCTCTACGAGCCACGGGCCAAGAGCTTTCTCATCAGTGAGGCCCTGCGTGGCGAGGGAGCGCGGCTGTGTTTGCCGAGCGGTGAACCCTTCATGAAGCGTCATCACCCGATGGCAGATTTGGCGCCTCGAGATGTCGTTGCTCGGGCGATTGACTACGAGATGAAGCGCACTGGGTCGGACTTCGTGTTGCTCGATATTACGAATTGTCCTGAAGGGTTTCTGAAGGAGCGATTTCCGAACATTTTGGCCGAGTGCGCTCGATTCGGCATCGACATGGCCACTCAACCAATTCCCGTCGTGCCCGCTGCGCACTTCATGTGCGGTGGGGTCACTTCGGACTTGCACGGGCGGACGACCTTGCCCGGGCTCTTCGCCATTGGTGAGGTGTCATGTACTGGGTTACATGGAGCGAATCGCTTGGCATCCAACTCGCTGTTGGAGGGGTTGGTGTTTGGTCGGCGCGCAGCCGCCAAGGTTAGAGAGATTATCGCCGAGACGAGCGGCGAGATGGTGCCAACGGTGCCGGAGTGGGAAGTCGGGGACGCCCAACCCAGTGACGAACAAGTCGTCGTGGCTCATAGTTGGGACGAGGTGCGCCGGCTGATGTGGAACTACGTTGGGATCGTGCGGAGTGACGCTCGCTTGCGGCGCGCTGCGCGCCGCATCGCCGTGCTCGAGGAGGAGATCCGAGAGTACTACTGGCGCCATGTGATTACCCGAGATCTCTTGGAATTACGCAACATCCAGACCGTTGCGGAACTGATCATCGCATCCGCGGCGAGTCGGCACGAAAGCCGCGGGCTGCATTTCACGAGTGACTACCCGGATTCGGTTGGCCGCTACGCGCAAGATACGGTTATCAAGCGCGGCGTGATTCCTCACCTGCGAGGGACGTGAGTGAGACATGAGTGATAGAGTTTGCACCATCTTGTGGCTGGGAATGTCGTCGAGGGACTCATGACAAAAATCGCATTGTGCCTTGGCGGAGGCGGCGTGACTGGCGCCATGTATCAAATCGGTGTCCTGGCCGCACTCGAAGACGCCGTTGAAGGACTCGAGGCGCATGGTTTCGATTACTACTTGGCTGCTTCCAGCGGGGCGAGTGTGGCGGCGGCATTGGCTGGTGGGAGGTCGATTCAGCGGATCTATCGCGCCATTCTGGACCCGGCGGACGACTACTTTCCGCTTGAGCGCAAGCATCTGCTGAAGACCGATCTGGGCGAGTGGCGCCGAACCATCGTGTCGGGAGCGGCGGCGCTGCGTCAGGGCGCCAGCAGCTTGGTGGCTCGGGCCCCAACCAGTCCGGCGGCGCTCTGGGAAGAATTGGATCGCTTCAACGACTCGCTGCCTGCCGGTTTCTTCTCGTTGGATGCCTACGAGCGCTTCTTGGAAGATTTCTTCGTGCGGCGGGAGGTTCCGAACACTTTCGCCGCCATGCCTAAGGTCCTGCGAATCGTGGCACACGATCTTGATAGCGGGGATGAGGTGCTCTTTGGGTCACAAGGCTTCGAGCACGTTCCGATCACTCGGGCGTGTATCGCGTCCATGGCGCTGCCACCGCTGTTCTCGCCTGTGCGGATCGGTGCTCGGCATTACATCGATGCCGGTTCGGCTCAGGTCAAACACATTGACGTCGCTGTCGAACAGGGCGCGGACGTTGTCGTCGTGATCAACCCAATGGTGCCCATCGCGGCGCAGGACGTTCCCACGGGTCATGGCCCCCGTCCGAGCCTTCGCGACAAGGGGATGCTGTGGGTGCTAAGTCAGTCTATGCGCATTGGGGTTCACAAGCTGTTGCAGGAGGCTTGTGCTCGGATCACCAGCGAAGGGCGGGCCGACGTGGTTTTGATTGAACCCGAGCCGACGGACGCTATCCTTTTCATGTACAATCCGGCAAGCTTTTCGGCGCGCCGCGCAATCCTCGAATATGCGTATCGGTCGACCCGTGGTCGCGTCTCGCGATGGCTGGCGGCGGGGACGCGGGCGACTCAGCGAACTGGCTGGCGGCCCACTGCAGAGAGCACGATCTGGCCGCCTCCGCCAACCACCCCACCGCCAGGCGGTTCGGTGAATTCGGGGTGACGGCCATGATTGGCGCAGTGCCTCGTCGTTGGGGCAGTCTCGCTCGATGCCTGTCGGGTGGTGTACTATTGCTGGCAGCGGCGTGCAACAAGCCCTATCGCGTTGGGGAACATGTCTGGGTCGAATGGGACGGCCAGCGCTACCGCGCTTTCGTCGTCGAGCGCCAAGGGGCGGCGCGTTTGCGCGTGCAGTTCGAAGGCTGCGATTCACACTGGCAGCGCGACGTTGCTCTCGACAAGATCCTGGGACGCCTCGACGAAGCGGAAGAGGGGCGTGCCCCGGCGACGGTTGCGTGCAGTCCCGTTGGGCCTACTGCCAAGGGGGGACCGAGTGGAGTAGCTACA
Organism: uncultured Polyangiaceae bacterium; assembly: GCA_964454965.1. Lineage (GTDB taxonomy): Bacteria > Myxococcota_A > Polyangia > Polyangiales > Polyangiaceae > FEN-1139. Next base: position 167,359 of record CAYVXY010000014.1, read on the forward strand.
CCCTACAAGGTGGGTGACCGCATTCGGGTTCGTTGGCGAGGCTCGGTATACACAGCCTCTGTAGCGGGCGTCGTGGGGCCAGACAGGTTCCTGGTCCACTACGAGGGCCATGAGGCTGCATGGGATGAGATTGTTCCGTTGGAACGTGTCGAGGGACCTAGGTAGGCGGCATGACCGAATTCATGGCAGACAACCTAGCGACCAACCTGCGCAGTCTGCGAGAGACGAGGGGATGGAGTCAGCAGCAGCTCGCGGACAATTCCGGTGTTCCGCGCCCGACGGTGGCGCACCTCGAGTCAGGCGAAGCCAACCCCACGCTGAGCGTCTTGGTGCGAGTGGCGACGGCACTTGGCGTTTCGATCGAGCACCTCGTGCGCAGTACAGCTTCGGACCTCGAGATATGTGAGGGCGAATCACTCGTGACGCGCGCCCGCGGGCAGGCACTATCGCGTCGGTTGCACATTGAGGTATCGGGGACCGAAGTCGAGCGGGTCGAAATTCCCGGGCGGAGTCAATGCCAGCTTGGGCCCACCAGCCCGAATTTCCAGCAAATCATCAGCTGCGAGTCGGGTCGGATCGACGTTCGATCAAAAAGCGATAACCGCAAGCTTCGCACTGGGGATGTGCTACGCGTGCGCGGCGAACTCGCCATTATCGCCGAGAATCCAAGTGTTAGACTCGCTGTGCTCGTTGTAGTGACGCTACCATTGGTCCCTGGGTCTTGAGCGTACGGTCGATTTTGGCCATTCATCCTCGCGACCAGGCGCTTTGGTGCTAGGGCTCGCCACCCATGGCTGAGACCGTTCGTGAAGAACTACGTAACATCGCGATAATTGCCCACGTGGATCATGGCAAGACGACCTTGGTCGACACCATGTTTCGTCAGACCGGAGTATTTCGCGAGAACGAAGAGGTCGCTGATCGGGTGATGGATTCGGGGGAGCTGGAGCGGGAAAAAGGCATCACCATCCTCGCCAAGAATTGCAGCATCGTCTATCGCGGCACGACGATGAACATCATCGACACCCCCGGACACGCCGATTTCGGCGGGGAGGTCGAGCGCACGCTATTGATGGCAGACGGCGCAATTCTGTTGGTGGATGCGGCAGAGGGCCCGCTCCCGCAGACGCGGTTCGTGCTCAAGAAGGCCATCGAGCTATCGTTGCCGATCATCGTCGTAATCAACAAGATTGATCGACACGACGCGCGCGCCGACGATGTGCTGAACGAAGTATTCGATCTGTTCTGTGATTTGGAGGCCAGCGATGCACAAGCGGACTTCTCGGTGTTATTTGCAATTGGGAAGCTAGGAATTGCCAAGCGCAAGCTCGAAGACACTGACACCGATCTGACTTGCCTCTTCGAAACGATTCTCGAGCGTGTGCCAGCGCCTCGGGGTGACGCAGATCTGCCGGCCCAGATGCTGGTGCACAACATCGAGCACGACGACTACGTGGGGCGTCTGGCCATCGGACGGATCGTTCGTGGCCGATTGGCGACGGGCCAGACGGTTGCGATGCTTCAGGAGGATCGACGCGTCGATCAGCGCATCAGCGCTGTCTATGGCTACAAGGGGATCAAGCGCGTCAAGTTGGATCGAGCGACGGTAGGCGATATCGTCGCAGTGGCGGGTCTCGATAACGTGCAGATCGGCGACACGATTACGGCGCCGGAAGCACCAGAGGTGCTGCCGCGGATCCATGTCGAGGAACCCACGATCAAGATGAGCTTTTGCGTGAGCACGTCGCCGTTCGCTGGCAAAGTCGGAAAGTGGGTGACGTCCAGGCATTTGCGGGAGCGCCTGGAGAAAGAGGCTCGACGCAACCTAGCTCTGAAGCTCGAGTTCACCGACGAACCCGACCTGTTTATCGTACATGGTCGCGGCGAGCTGATGATGGCCATTTTGGCAGAAACGATGCGCAGAGAAGGCTACGAGTTTTGTCTCGGGATGCCCGAAGTCGTCGTTCGCGAGCACCATGGGGAGCGACAAGAGCCTGTCGAGATGGTGGTCGTGGACGTACCAGATGAATACGTCGGAGCTGTAACGATGCGTCTCGGCGAGCGCAAGGGTCAGATGTTGCGGATGAGCAATCTTGGGTTCGGGCGGGCGCGCATCGAATTCCGCGTGCCGTCGCGAGCCCTCATCGGTTTTCGCTCGCAGTTCCTAACCGAGACCCGAGGTACCGGGTTGCTGAACACCATCTTTGACGGTTGGGAGACCTACCGCGGGCCGCTACTTCGACGCTCGAACGGCGCCATGGTGGCCGATAGAACCGGGGTTGCGACACCCTACGCGCTCTTTCACTTGCAGCCTCGCGGGGCGTTGTTCATCGATCCTGGTACGGCCGTTTATGAAGGGATGGTCATCGGCGAACACAACCGGGCGAACGATTTGGACGTCAACGTGACGCGTGAGAAGAAGCTTACGAACATTCGTGCTGCGTGTCGCGACGAGAACGTCATTTTGGCGCCAGCGCGGATCCCGAACATAGAGACGGCGCTCGATTTCATCGACCGGGATGAACTCGTGGAAGTTACGCCCGAAGCAGTTCGACTGCGCAAGCGGGTCTTGTTTGGCAATAAGAGGCCAAGAAGAACCGAGGGAACAGATTAACGATTCGGAGACGACAATCGTCGCGGCCAAATGGCCGATGACGCGTCGCGTGCTGCGTCATCGGTGGTGGTGTCAGATGTCGGAAAAACTTCTCGACAGAAAGTTGTGCCTTCGAGTCCCGCAGACGATGCTTTTGTGCCATATAGCGGCCTTCCCATGGGTCTAGCGATCATAGGCACCGGTCAATATCTGCCAGGGCGTCCCTACACGAATCACGATCTGGCGCGTGTGATGGACACCACTGACGAATGGGTTGTCCAGCGGACGGGCATTGTTCAGCGGCATTACTGTCCAGAAGGTCTTGGTTCGTCGGACATGGCATTGGTGGCTGCGCAGCGAGCCCTCGATGCCGCTGGCCGTAAGCCCGAGGACATCGACTACATCATCTTCAACACCATGACGCCGGACCACATGTTTCCGGGGTCGGGTGCCTTGTTGGGGCAGAAGTTGGGCTGTCTGGGTGCACCGGCATTGGACTTGCGCCAGCAATGCGCAGCGCAGCTGTTTAGCTTTCAGGTGGCTGAAGGGCTGCTCAGGAGCGGTGCCGCCAAGACCATTTTGATTGCAGCTGGAGAATGCCAGGCCGGGTTCATGCCTTGGAGCGACTGGGACATTCTCGAGGGAACGACGGATCGTAAGCCTTCGCCTGAGGACTGGGATCGTGCAACTCGACATCGTGGATTCGCAGTCATTTTTGGTGACGGCGGCGGAGCCTTCGTGGTCGAGCGCAGCAGCGACGAGACTCAGGGGATCTTGGCGCTGGATCTCAAGACCGACGGACGCTACGTCGACCAGCTCCTCATACCTCATGGGTTCAAATCACGTCCGTACGTGAACAAGTCAGTCATCGAATCCGAGCAGTACATGCCGATCATGGCCGGGCGTGAGGTGTACAAGCTCGCGATAACCAAGCTTCCGGCAAGTATTCATGCCGCATGCAAACAGGCAAACGTCAGCCTTTCCGACATCGACTGGTTTGTGGCTCACCAGGCCAATGCGCGCATCAACGAGGCCATTCGCGATCGAATGAAGATCGATCCCGCGAAAGTTCCAGGCAATATCGAGCGTGTCGGCAATACATCCACGGCGACGATTCCAATCCTCATGGATGAAATGGTTCGCGACGGTCGCCTCAAGCGTGGTCAGCTGGTTTGCGCATTTGCGCTTGGGGCAGGCCTGCATTGGGGTTCGCTCATCCTGCGTTACTGAGCGTAGTGCCACCGGACGTTCGACTTGAATAGGCTACTCAGTCTGGCCAATACTTGAGCGATTTCGTCAGAGATCTTGGGCGGCCTGCTCCGACTCATCTGCAGGTTCGATTGCGCGGCCATCAGCATCGACTTGGCTCAAGCGATCGCAGATGCGCTTGAGAAGGTCGCCAAGCGTCGCGCGTTCGGTGGCAGAAATGGTCACCGCCGACGCATCGAGCATCGCGCGTCCGTCATCGCTGAGTTTGTCCACCTTGTTGAAGACGACGATACGTGGCGCGTCGTCACGTCCGAGTTCAGTAAGGTGTGCCGCGGTGGCGCGCCGATGCTCCGCATAGTCCGGATCGGAAACATCCACCACCTCGAGTAGCAGATCTGCTTCGGCGGCCTCTTCGAACGTGGCGCGAAAAGCTGCGAACAGGTCCCGCGGCATATCCCGGATGAAACCCACTGTGTCGGTGAGAATGACATTTCGCGAGTCAGGGAGCCGTAGTTGCCGAGCCCGTGTATCGAGTGTGGCAAATAGCCGATTTTCGACCAGAACTCCGGCTTCGGTGAGGGCGTTCATCAGGGTGCTTTTGCCGGCGTTGGTGTAGCCAATCAGGGCAACGACTTGGGCGTTGCGGCGTGCACGATGGCGACGGCGTTGATGGCGTTGCTTCTCGAGTTGGCGCAGTTCCTTCTCGAGGCGTTGCACGCGTTCACGTGCGCGACGCCGACCGATTTCGAGTTTGGTTTCTCCGGGACCGCGACCACCAATGCCGCCGGTGAGACGACTCAGTGCATCGTCGCGCATGTCGAGGCGCGGCAAGGCGTACTTGAGCTGCGCAAGCTCCACCTGAAGCTTGCCGTCCTTGGACTCTGCGCGCTGGGCGAAGATGTCTAGGATGACTTGAGTTCGGTCAATGACGCGCAGATCGGTGTGTCCGGATATGCCATTGATCTGACTCGGCGTTAGATTACAATCGAACACGAGTGTCGCCGCATCGAGCTCGATCGCGCGCAGCACGATGTCGCTTAGTTTGCCGCGGCCCACGACGAAACGCGGATCGAGAGTCTCGCGTAGTTGGACGATGCGGTCAACCACGGCAACGCCGGCTGTATTTGCCAGATTCTCCAACTCCGAGAGCTGAGCGTGAGCGCGTTGCGTGCTGCCCGCTTTTCGTTCGGACACGTGGATCAGAATGACTCGTCCGTCTCGGCCCTGGGTCTCGCGCGTACGCCCCTGTCGCGCAAATTCCCCTTCCAGGGCAGAAATCAATGCGCCAAAGTCAGGTTGAGCGGTACCCCAGGGCACTGGTCCTTCGACATGGCACGGTGAATCCTTCGCACCACGCGTAGGAACGTTGTAGGCCCAGGTGAAGCTTCGAGGTTCACCGTCTGGCGCCAACAGGACTGCCGCGACCAAATCGAGGCGCAGGCGCGTCAAGTCGGTGAGATCATCGCGGGTGAGCTCCTCGTGGTAGAGGTGCGTGTGGACCAGGCGTAGCGCGCGAAATCGTCCCTGTGCCGCGCGGAGGCGACCAACATCGGGCAAAAATACCGAGCTTGAGTCACCAACCATCACAGCGTCGACATTGCCGGAGCGATGTACCAACGCGCCGACTTGGCGTTTGGACTCACGCGAAGCGTCAGCCAGGCTTCGAACGAGCTCAGGCGTGGCGATGCAGTCCAAAGGGACGCGCCGCCGATAGATTCGCTCGAGCAGACGCAGGGCCGAAGGAGAAAGACCCGTAGTATTTCCTAGGACTTCAGTCATTCCGATGCAAGCTTGAGCGGTCCCCGAACCGGTGGTCCGGAGTCAAGCATAGGACAGTCCCCGAGCAGGCGCCAGTTCGGCCCGGCGTCGATGCCTCGGTTCCGACGGGGCAAAGTCAAAGCGCCTGCCAGATGTGGTTGATTTGCGGACGCAGTTTGCGGGATGGTTCAATAGGATTGTCCCATGTTGGAACGAATAGCGTCCATTGCGTTCAACAGCTATCGCGAGAACGTTCGTGCGCGCCTGTTGCACGGGTTGTTTGCCTTGGCGATCGCCACGGTGGGCTATTCGCTTGTGGTGGGGGCATACGCTTTTCGCGACACGGTGCGAGTCGTGAGCGATCTCGGTGGAGCGTCGGTTTCCGTCTACGGCATCGTTGTGGCCATCGTGCTTGGCGCGACGTCGCTATATCGAGAACTCGAGCTCAAGACTGCCTTCCCAATCCTGGCGCGTCCGATTGCCCGTTGGGAGTACTTGGTCGGAAAATTCGCGGGAACTTGGTTTACCGTGTTCGTGTTCGTAGCGGTAGACACCGGAGCCCTGCTCCTGTCTATTGCAGTGCTGGGCGGTGGCTCCGTCGTGACCGTACTCGGTTGGGGCCTGGGGCTCCTCGGTGGGGTAGTGTTCTCGGCATGGCGCGTTCGGTGGTTCAGGAACTACGCCCCAATCGCTCTGGCCTTCGGATGGTTGGTCGTCGGTTGGTGGCTGGCCGCCGTGGTTCCAGACGACCGCAGAGTCCTGCTGGGTAGTGCCGTACTCGCGCTGGCCGAAATCGGCATCGTGGCCGCGGTGGCCAACGTCTTTGCAGCGTTTTCTTCGCCATTCCTCACCGCTATGCTAACGCTAGGAGTTGTCATCGTGGGGCGCTCGGCAGACACCTTGACGCGTTTGCCTGCGCGTGTGTTTGGCAATTTCATCGCGTCCTTGGCTCACGGCGTGGCATCCGTCGTTCCAAACCTGATGGTGTACGTACCAGCAAGAACGCTCATGACGGGGGAGATCCCTGGAACGAATTTCGTGGCATACGTATCCAGCGCAACGATCATGTCTGCAGGGTGGGTCATCCTCCTCATGGTGATGTCGAGCCTGATCTTTCGCCGGCGAGATTTTACGTGAACCGAAGCCTGCGAATCGTCGGATGGGTCGCCTTGTGGTTCGCCATTCTGTTGCTGGGGTGCGGTTGCGTTGTGGTGCGACTCTCGCTCGAGGGTGAGCGTGCGTTGGCCCAAAGCGACGCGGAGTTCGATCGTGGCCACCTGCGCGAGTCGCTGCTGTTCGCCCGTCGCGCCGCCGCCCTGTATGCGCCGGGACTTGGACACGTGCGTCGGGCAGATGCACGCCTGGATGCCATTGCAGTGGGGGCAGAGTCGTCGCAGCGGCAGGAGATTGCCGTTCTGGCTTGGCAGGCGATTCGAGCCACTGAGCGGCAACGGCAGTGGGCGGTGGGACGGCCTACCGATCGCGCCCGGCGAGCCGAGCGACGACTGGCTGTTCTTCTTACGGACGACGGTCGGCATGGCTCGTTGGTCGAGCAGCAACAGTTCTCCCGTCGGGTGCAGGCGGATCTCGAAGCCAGTTCGGGGCAGCACCCTACCAGGAATCTTGGCCAAGTCCTGGCCCTCTGTGCGATGTCTGCGGGGATGTTGGCGGTCCATGGTGGGCTGCGCAGGCATTGGCCTCGACGCCGATGGCTTTGGCCGGCGATTGGACTGGTTGCTGTCGGAGCAGTTGCCTGGGCCATTCTCTTGCTCTTGGCGTAGAGGTGTTCTCATGTCCGAACGCCCTGGCGGGCTAGTGAGCAACTCCGACTTTGCGCAGCAGGTCGATACTTTCCTGTCTCACCTGGCTACTGAGCGCCGGGCATCGCCAAACACCGTGGCAGCATATGGTCGCGATCTGACACAGCTTGGCGGCTTCCTGAGTGAAAGGCTGGGCCGACCGCCCACGGTGCGTTGTGCGAACAAGCTGCTACTACGGGCGTTTCTTGCCGCAATCAGTCAGACCAGTCAGGCGGCGACGTTGGCGCGTAAGCTGTCGGCGATTCGTGCGTTCTATCGCTACCTTGAGCGTCGCGGGCGAATTGTGGAAAATCCCGTTGCACTGATCGCATCGCCTAAGATGAGGCGACGGCTTCCGAGATTCCTCGGGGCTGAGGCTGCCGCGCAAGTGATGGTGGCGCCCGAAACTGCGGCAAACCACGGTCGCGTCGAGGTGTTGCGCGATCGCTGTATGCTCGAGGTCTTGTATGGGTCAGGGCTTCGGGTCAGTGAGCTGGTCGGTCTCGACCTGGGAGACATTGAGTTTCATGCGCGGGAATTTCGAGTGCTAGGCAAGGGGCGGAAGGAGCGAATCGTCCCGTTTGGCACCTCGGCAGGGAAGAGCCTCGCGTGCTACTTGGAGCGTCGGCAAGAGCTTCTAGCCGCGCCTTGCGGGACTCAGGCCTTGTTTTTGAGCCGTCGTGGTTGTCGAATATCCATCCGCTGGGTCGAGAGGTTGGTCCAGCGCTATGGCGCCTTGGGGGCGGGCAGAGCGGATCTGCACCCCCACGCGCTTCGGCACAGCTGCGCGACCCATATGCTCGAAGGGGGGGCAGACCTGCGAATAATCCAGGAAATGCTTGGCCACAGTAGCCTTTCGACCACGCAGCGCTACACGCATCTGTCGCTGGATCAGCTTACGAAAGTCTACGACAGTGCCCATCCGTTGGCCCGCGCGTCGGGTCAGGCGAGACGGCGGGGGCCAGAGTAGGCCTTTAGCCGATCCCTAGGTGAGGGAGTAGCAGTGAAGTCGGAAGATCCGAAGCAAGCGGACCAGGAAGCGAAATCACCTGAGGGCCAGGAGCAGCAAGGCAAGAGCGATGGTCTCGCTGCGAACTCGACCGAGGAACAGGCCGCGAGAGGCAAGGCAGGTTCTGGCACAGACGGCGTGACCGAGGATCGTTGGAATGACTCGGACATCAATGCCGCCGTAGATGTACTTGAGCGGCCTTCGCAGATCCCAGTGTCCGTGCGTGGTTCGAACACCAACCCGGGGGAAGCGGACGAACACGCCTCGCTGCTGGACCGACACTCAGGCACTCTTGCAGCTAGCGCGGTCGAGAAGTCGAAGCGTACTGGGAGTGAGCCACCCAATTCGGTGGGCTCGCAGCCGCCGCAATGCCGAGCGGCCGAGGTCGAGACGTGCGTTGAAACGGATGGCGCGGCAGTGGTCAGCCCGGCCAAAGGCGTTGCTTCTGAAGCAAGCGGGGACAGTCCGGTTGTCGCGGGCGTGGACGACGAAGAACAGGAAGAGCCCACTGCCTACTTCGATCGCACTCTAGGTCCGGCTGAACCGGAGTCAAAGCCCAAGACGCTACTGGGTGCCGCGGCCAGCTTTGATCGGCGTGTCCCCGCGGTGGAGACGAGTCTAGCCGTCGGCAAAGCGTCAGGAATGAAGTCATTGCCGCGAGCGCCGAGTCCCACAGTGAAAGCTTTGGAGTCACGAGTTGCCGAAGCGAAGACGAGTTCGACTGCTGGCAATCCTTCGGGTGCCACGCAGGCCGTTGCACCACCCGGCCATGGAACGGGCAAAGGGCGAGTCCCGCTGTCAGGCTCGGACTCGGAAGAGTCCGAGGAACCGACGCTCTACTTTGACCGCTCCGCGCTGTCAAAGTCCAACAAGGCTCAAGACGAAACCGAGGAAGCTACCCAGTTCTACGATCGACAATCGATGTCCCAACCCGGCGCGGACTCGCCAGAGGAGACCGAGGAGCCAACGCAGTATTTCGAGCGACAGAATGCCGCGGTAGTAAAACAGGATCGACCAATAACCTTGGCGAGTCTCAACGCAGAGGTCAAAGCTCTGCTGGCCCCCGCATTTGCATCGGACGTTGCTGGGCGGCAGAGCTCTGTTTCGCTGGGCATTGGCGTTGCACTTCTTTCTGCCGAAACTACCGAGCCGCCGCCAGTCGTTGGGCAAAAGCCAATTCTCTCGTCTTCGCCTCCGCAATCCAAGATTTCGCCTCCGCGACCCGCTGGGACACGCAGTGCCGAAAGGCTCGCCCAACCGGAGTTCGAGAGAGCGCCGCTTTCGGTACCAACGGGTGAGATCCCCACTCGACTTGTCCAAGAGGGAAAGGTCAGACCAACGCAGACAGGCACAGGTGCGGAGCTTGGCGCGGCTGCAAGCGCTTTCGCCCAGTCGCCAGGCTTAGGTCCCTCAGCATCCGGCGATGCTGAGCCTATGAGCGAACGATTTCACGAGGCTCCAGGGGGCGAGATTGAACCGCCAGCGCAGGGGCTGACTGGCATTACTGCGTTTTCGATTGCACCGCGCCCGGGGAGTGCCGGATTCGAGGAGGAAGTTTGGCTCGATCCCATCGTAGTGCGATTGGGGCGCAGGCTTTTGCGTGTCGCTGCTGGCTGCGTGTTGGCTGGTCTGGTGTTGGCGTGGCTCGATGCTCGTTACGCCCAATCCGCTGCCGTAAACCACCCGACGTTGTGGCAGCTCGTCTTGGCTTGCGCGGGCCTTGTCATGCCGATGGCGCTCGTGCTGGCGGTATTCGTCACTGTCCTTTCGATGCTGCTGCATCCCGATTCGGCACCGTCATTGCTGCGATTGCCACAGAAACTCCGGCCGCTCGACATTCGTAGGCAAGCTCGCCTCGCCGTGATTCTTGGCGTTACGCCGTTGGCCATCAGTAGTTGGCTGCTGCTTGTGGCACGCGCAGCGTTACCACTTCTCGGATCCAACGCCGCCTCACCCGTCGTTGGCACTTTGCTCGCGGCAATGTCCGTGGGGCTTGGGCTGCTGGTCGCGGCTCCCGTGCTTGCCGTAGCGCGCTACGTTGGGGTGCGATTGCGACAGACCCCGCCCGATCCGGTTCGTTGGGGGCTCGTCGGAGCGCTGCTCGGCATCGTACCGCTGGCAGTCGCCGTCGCGACTGGGCCGACGAGCGGAGCTGGGTCGGCATTTGCTATTTTTGGTGTGTTCAAGCGACCAGAACTCGACCTGCGTGCCCCCTGCATGCTCCTGATGATGGCTTTGAGTGGCTACTTATTGCCTTCGCGCCTCCGGGCCATGCGATGGCCATGGCTCGTTCTCATTGTACTGTTGCCGCTCGGACTCACCGTGCGTGCTGCCACTCGCGGGCTCGATAGTCGTGACGTTGCATTGGCATTGGAACGCAGCGCTCCGCTCTCGCGCATGGCGCTAGGCGCTCTCCGCCGTGCCACCGACCGCGACCGCGATGGCTTCTCCCAGTATTTTGGCGGAGGTGATTGCGACGAACAGGATCGCAGACGTAATCCTGGGGCGGACGACGTCCCGCAGAATGGTATCGACGAAGACTGCTCGGGTTCTGACGCAAGCGACGTCAAGCTCAAGTCAGCGCCGGTGCCCCCCGTCGAGTTGCTGCGTGCTCGGCGTGGAGTTATCCCAGCAGACTTGAACCTGATCCTGATTATCGTCGACACGATGCGTGCAGATACATTGCATCATGCGAAGCGCGTCACACCGCGACTCGACGAGCTGGCGGATAAGTCAGTAACCGTGCAGCAGGCCTATGCACCGGCATCGTATACGGGCAAGAGCGTTGGCCCGATTCTCATCGGGAAACATTCCAGCGAGACTCACCGAGATTTTGGCCATTTCGCCGCGTTCTCGAAGAAGGATACGTTCCTGCAGCAACGCTTGCGTGCCGCCGGCATCCGCACCTTGAGTGTTCAGGCCTATTGGTACTTCTTTCACTCAATCTACGGCTTTGATCGTGGATTTGACGTCGTAGACTCGAACGCATCCGTCTCAGCAGGCTACGTGGAAGGCGATCGCTCGACGACCGGCGAAAAACTGACAGAGCGAATTCTGTGGCAGCTCGACCAGGCGGAAAATACGTCGGGGCGGTTCTTTCTGTGGACGCAATACACCGACCCCCATGCCGAGTATGTGTCGCACGAGGGATTCGACCTCGGGAGCGACTCAATGGGGAAGTATCACGGAGAGGTTGCGTTCGTCGATTACCACGTAGGGCGCATCATCGATTTCGTAAAATCGAAGCCTTGGGGGGCGCGTACTGCCATCGTAGTTACCAGCGACCACGGTGAAGCCTTCAGCGAACATGGCATGATTCGGCATGGATTCGAATTGTGGGAGCCACTCGTTCGTGTTCCGCTCGTCGTGCAGATCCCGGGCGTCGAACCCCGGCAGGTTCGAGCGCGTCGCAGCCTGATCGATCTAGCACCTACGATCCTCGACCTTATGCAGACCGAAATTCCTGATGGAAGCGGCAGCGACTTTTTGTCGGGGCGCTCGCTCCTTCCCGAGCTCCTCGGTATTGAGGGAAGTGACGCGTCGCGGCCATTGCTCGTCGATATGGCCAACGGGCCATTCACCGCGGAGCGCCAAGCCTATATTGACGGGGATATCAAGCTCCTCACCGCCGCTGGCAGACCCATTGGGCTGTTCGACTTGTCTTCCGATCCCGAGGAAAAGAAGGATCTACTGGACAATACGGAGCTGCGTGAACGGATTGTGGGTGAGTACCGAGCATACAAGAAGGCAATGCGCACCATCGAAGTGCGTGCTCCTAAACAGTAGGCAGGCCTAACTCAGCTAGCTCTCTGAGCCAGCGAACGCGGCGAGCGCCTCGGCTTGAACCAATGCGCCGGGAAGGCCACCGGTATGAATGAAGAGAGCTCGTTCAGGCTTTTCCTTCAAGCGAGATAGCCCAAAGAGTGCCTTGCCAGTATAGACCGGGTCGAGGATGATGCCGCAACACTGTGCAACTTTGCCGATGAAGGACAGCTGTTCTTCCGAGGCGACAGCGTACGCTGGACCGCGATAGTCGTCCAAGATCGAGAGAGGTACCGTTGCGGAAAGCCGTGGGTCGATAGCTCTTGCCGCGACGACGATCTGGGCGATGACATCGCGGAAGTACTGGCTATTGTCGCAGACCGCCATGGCAATCACCCGCTTGGCGACGCCATAGTGGTGTGCTCCGAGGACGCAGCCGGCGGCCGTACCACCGGAGCCGCAGGGGACCACGATGCTGTCAAACTCGCGAATCAGTCCAAGTAACCCGAGATCGAGCTGTTGACGAACCTCACGCATGGCTTCAACGTAGCCCATCGCCCCGAGTCCATTCGAGCCGCCTTCGGGGATCACGTACGGCCAGTACCCGCTTGCCGAGAGGCGGGCGGCCTCGTCGGCTAACAGGCGCTCGCGTTGCTCATATGCCTGAGCGCTAATCCAGACGATTCTGGCACCCGCCAGCTGGTTCAAAAGGACGTTGCCGCTGACTGGTGGCGGGCGTGAGGGATTCTGGGTGCGCAGCAACAATACCGATTGTAGGCCCAGCTGTGCCGCGAGCAGGGCCGTTGCTCGGGCATGGTTGGACTGCTCTCCGCCACAGGTTAGGATGTGCGTGCTGTGGCGGTTGACTGCATCCGCCAACAAGAACTCGAGTTTGCGGATCTTGTTGCCTGCAGCGGGACCGGACGTAAAGTCGTCGCGTTTGACCCAAACTTCTAGGCCCATGAGGCGGTCCAGGGCATCGAATCGTTGAATGGGTGTCGGGAGGTGGGCAAGCAAGAGTCGCTTTGTCATGGCGCTACTCGATGAGGGTGAGGAATGTGCAGGTCGATGGCTGGGCGAGGCATTGTTGCGTCTCTCGGTTCGTGACGGGAGCATAGTCAGTCCCTCCGGTCGCGATGAACTGACCGAAGAGATATGGCAAGTAGGTACCAAATCGAAAGCGCTGACACAGGTCATCGCGAGGAATTCCGTGGGAACCCCATGGGTTTGCGAGAGGTAGGGCCATGGCGACGAAGGGCCAATTGGGGTGGCTGGGTTGCACTGAGGGTCCGATGACGCGCGATTGAGGTGACCATAGATCAGTGAGATTGCCACTCTCAGGGAGACCGGCGTAGCGAGCAAGACGCAGGGACGGAATGGGTTGCACCGCACCGAAGCCGGCCTCGGTGCCCGCTAATGCATCGAGATCCGGCAGCGATTGGGAACACTTTTCTTCATCCAACGGCGGAGTTGGGCAAGATGCCGAAAGATCGGGCGCGCTCGTCACGTTGGAGCCGCAATTCGACTTGTTGGGTGGGAAGCGCGAAAGCCGTGGGACACCTTCATCGAGACGAGCGCCTTCGACACGCGCTGCAGCAGTTGGCTTCGTCAACGCACTAGCGACCCTTGGAGTCGTGTCTGCAGCAAGCTCCCAGTAGGTGTCTAGATTTTCTGGCGGAAACCTCGGAATGAGACGCGCTGCTCGAGCCAGCGTCAAGCCTTCGTCGTTCGGTACGATTGTGTCGCCGGAAGAGATCGACAATAGGACACCTCTGGAGTCCGTTGGGTGGATTGGCTGCGCGAGGTCAGCGACGAATGGTGCCGGATTCGCCAGCGTGAAGGCGGAGGCTGCTAAGTCGAGGGCGTGCAATAGTTCGCTGGATTGTCGCTCGAGGCCGAGACCATGGGCGGTGGTAAGGATTGAAGAAACCGACTCCTCCGTCCCGCCACTGCCGAGCACGAATGCGGGCACGAGACTATCTGATACCAGAGCGCAATCCGCATCTCGTCCAAGACGAATGACCACATCGAGCGAATCATATATTGAAAGCTCGATGGCATCGTTTGCCGCGGCAGGGAGGCCCATGGAGAAGTGCCCATCTTTTGTCATGGCGACGCAGCGCCGCGATAGGGAAGAGAGGTTGGTAGCAATGGCAGTGGCACCGTTGTTGAGCAGGCGATTGCCGTTTTTATCGACGAATGGCAACGGGAGACAACCGACCTCAATGCCGGTGCCGGGAGTGTCTGCGTTGACGAGGCGTATGCTCGAATCGGTCGAGTTGCAGCGAGTTGCTACGCCGTCGAGACTCTTGGCGGGCACTCCCGCGAGTCTGGGGCCGAACACGTGCCACAAGTTAGTTTTCGCGGCACCCCAGGTGGCCCCGCGACTCCAGGCGCGTTCTGGACTTGTGGCGGGATCGACCATGATCAGTGGCACTTCACCGGGGGCGAGGGACGCTGCCAGCGCTGCAGTTGCTGCGCCGGTTCCTACTCCGAAGAAGGCGCCGGGAGATAACTCGCGGTGCATGTCGATGGAGTTGCTGGTCACTACACTTGATTTTAGGCAACGGGCAATTGTTGCGAGTTCGATGGCATCAAGACGCCATCTGCGGCGCGTTGCGACGACATCGGGATCGACGTCGCTGAGGTTGTTGGCGTGCCAAGTGTGCGAATCGCTGCGTGGGCGCATGAGGTCCAAGTAGAGGTTGCCGGTGCAACTCTGGTCGAACTGCAGTTGCGCATTCGCGACGGCTTCGTTCAGTGTGTCTATGTCAGTGCCGATTCGGTCGAATCCAAGCGTGGCAAGTCCCAGGCTTGCCCAATGGCCCGCCCAACGCAGCCCTTCGAGTCGATGACTCCCCTGTTCGTGGCTTACGACTACGATGCGCAGCGGTGATTCGGAGGTTGCCGTCTTCGGGACCGTCAGCCAGAAGGGTATGTCGGTGATCGCGCCGGAATGGGACGTCACCTCAACGAGCGGGTCCATTGCGACGTCGGGGTAGGTTGGGTGAGACAGCGTTCCAACGACGACGCTAGAAATCGAACCGTACGAATCGACGGTGGCACGCTCTTCTGTTGGCGACAAGTTCAGGACCTCGCGCATCAGTGCTGAGAGAGTGCTTCGCGCTGAAATCCCAGAGCAGGATGCGTCGAGCGCGTATTGCCGCTCGAGTGTCACATGTGTTGCGATTGACGATGTCGAGCCGGCTGCTAGGAAGAAATCGGGCTGGTATCGTCTGAAGAGCGATCGTAAGTCCTTGGACGGTGCTCCAGTAGTGAAACCCCAGACGAAACGAACGTGGGCGGTGATGTCCTCAGGGACCGGTCCGTAGTATCGAGCTAGGTCTGGGGTTCCAAGCCAGTGGAGCACTCGCTCCGCGACCGCCACCTGTCTCGGGTGACTGACGCCCGAGAATGGCGACTGCACCGGGCGCTCGTCGTTGTCGACGAGACGGTCCATGATGACGACTGCATATCGTCGGCCCTGAGCCAACGGAGTGCGTGGGTAGATGCGCAACGTATTCTTCGCAGAGTCGTAAGCATCGACGAGTTCGTCAGCGAGACATCGGTCGCGCTGGACACTTGAGCTTTGGGAACCGTCGGCTGCTTTGGTGGGAATGTCACAGATGTGACCTGGAAGCAACACGGGAACGTCGAGTGTCCCATCCGAATCGGTATCCCAGTCTTGACGATACAACGGCCCCTCGCTAGTTTCACTGCCGGTCGTGAGCTTGGTCGTTTGGGAGCCAAGGCCTTCGTAAATGGTTTCGACGGTCAGACTTGGCTCCCCGCGGCGAACGTCGGAGGGATCGAGCGCGATCGGCTGATGCAGGATGAAGCTGCCGCGCGTAGCTGGGAAATCAAGCGTGTGCGGTAGGCCAGTCTCGAGATCCACCAGGTAGATTGCGTCATTGGACCAATCGTTGTCCTGCTGCAAAGCGAGGAGTCGAGCCAAGTCGACGGCGGAACCCGATTGGACGTCGGCTGCACGTGAGAAGGGGACGACGATGGGACCGTTGGTGGACCAGCCGCGTGTCGCATCAATGGCACGCACCCAGCCAGCGGGATAGGGTTCCAGCATTGCTGTCGGCAGATTCGGCAAGCAGGGTCCAGGATCGGCGTCGTCCAGCCAGCACAGTGAGTCATTCGGCCACGGCACGGATTCGATGCCAGCGACGAGATCATATCGAACGCCTGGGCCGATGGATGACGTCGTGTAGCGTGCGGAATTGGGGCACTCGGTCGAGCAAGCAGCCAAGACAAGCCCTGTTGTTATGACGAGTCCGTACTGCAAGATCCCGGATGAATTCATCTGAGTCGTCCTCACGGCTAGAAGTAGAAACCGAAGCGGCCGCGAACCAACGCTTGCGTTTCCATCCCGCTACCACTGGCGTCGGCCAGCGCGCGTCCGGGGAATAGTACGCCTCCCTCGGCACCGATGCTCACTCCCAACCCGTTGTCGAGGGGTTGGCGCAATTCGGTGGCGAGGTCGAGCTCGAGGCCGAGGTCGCGGTGGGAGGGTGTTCCCTCGTCGAAATTCGCCCAGCGGCCGCTAGTGACGAGCCTCGCCGGATCGACCAGATCGGTGCAGGCTTGTGCCACCAGAGTCGAAGCACGAAGGTCGAGATTGGGCAGTGGGCGATACAGCCACTGCAGGGCCAGATAGGTTGCTCCCGCGACCCCACCGGCTGTTGGTAGCGTTCTGGCCGATGCGGATGGCCGCTGCCCGATGCGAGGATCCTCCAGAGCTGCCTGGGCGCGTGCTGCCTTCCAACGTAGGACTTCGTCGAAGAGGACCAATCCAACTCGGCGCGCGGGGTTGGAGACGAATCGCCGATCCACTCCGTCACTGGGGTCAGCATCGCCTGACGCATAGCCCCACTCGAGCATGACCCCCCATTTGCCCCACCGCCTTGGGCCGACGCCGCGGGTCGCCACCGCACCTATGCGAGCCAGCGCCCCCAGACGTTGTACTCGAGCTTTGTTGGGCGCCAGGACTTCGGGGGCGATGTCGGTCGTTCCGACAACCATCGCGGCTTCCCCCTCGGTCACGATGTACGCGGATTGCCCCGGAACGGGGAAGAAGGCTTGTCCTGCCAGGTCGAAGGTGGCGGTTGTTTCTGTGGGGCGCCGCGTGTGGAGGTCGGTATTGGTGAACTTGGGCTGGAATCTCTCCCCGATCACGAGCAAACCGAGCCGCCGCTGGGGGTGGTCGACGTAGCTTAGTCCCGCCATCGCGCGCAGATCGCGGTCGCCATCGAGCCAGTGTGCCTTTGCGTCTGAGTACACCCAATCGGTAGCCACCAGAAGCTCTATCTTGGTGTTGGGTCCGAACGGCTTGCCGCGAAAGCCTAGCCGTTCGACGAGCGTACCGAAACGTGGATCCCCGAAGAACTGTCGCTCGTCTCCGCTGTCGAAAATGAGGCCCATTCCCCAACGCGCTGGTTGTTGGCCTACTGTCAATTGGCCATGCTTGAAGTTGAAATCAGCGTACAGCCAGCGGAATGCGAAACGCATGGGCTGTGCTTCAGTTGTTGGCTCGGGGTCTCCGGCAACGTGATCCGTCGTATGCCCGAGCAGCAATCCGTGCGGTACGTCGAATTGCGCCACCACAGCAAGGTTTCTGCGATAGGAGAAGCGCGGAGTAAAGCGCATCCGATGCTCGAGACGCTGGTCCTGGCCCAGGTCACGTCGATAGTCGGAGAATCCGTAGTCCGACAGGCGCGCATCGGTGAGCTTCGTGTATCTAACCTGATACTCACCGTGGATCTCGAGCTTCATCAGGTCGGGCTGCGGCGCCCTCGGTTGGAGCCTTGGATCGACGAGCCAGAATCTGTCGCGAAACGCTTCATCATCTTGCGCGTTGAGTGGCGGCTCGAGAATGGCGGTTGGCTTGGCGTGTGCTGGCAGTTCCGAAGCCGCCGGCGAGGCTGAGGAAACGGTGGAATCAGAAGTGGAGGGTGTCGCCTGCGCGGCCTGTGCTTGCGCGCCCCACGCCGATACCGGATGGAGCAGGGTAAGGCAGAGCAGAATCACCGTGGTAAGGGGACTGGGGACGAATCGAGGGCTAGGGGCCACGTGCGGCAGCATATGGGGACCCCGCGACGGTGGCAACTGGCAGCAGTGCGATGGCGTGGGTGAAATCCCCACTAGATACTGCCAGTGGTGCCCCGAATGACCAGTCGAAGCTGAAAGCAAGCACCAGTTTGTCTGTCTGCGATGCATTCGACTTCGCCACCGAAGCTGCGGGCAATTTCGCGCGCAATCGCGAGTCCCAGCCCCGTTCCGTCGGTATTCGAGCTGGCGCGCGACGTGCCGCGAAAGAACGGCTGAAACAACGACTCAGTGTCGCGTGCGGGCACACCGGGCCCCTGATCCTCGATAGTGAGCGTTACGGTCTGGTCGTGCTTCTGTCCTCGAAGCTCGACCTTTCCGGAGCGTGGACCGAACTTGATTGCGTTCTCCAGCAGATTGCGTAGGGCCCGGGCCAAGTCCGATCTTCCGCCAACCACGGTCAACCCTCGCACCGTGTCGAGGTCAAGCAGCACATCCGCCTCCTTGACTTGAGCGGGCCCCTGCACAAGTCGAATGGCCTCGTCGATGACTTCTTCGAGGCGAGATGCTTCTTGATTTCTCGGGTGGATCTGCGCTCGAGCCAGCGTCAACAGGTCTTCTGCAAGTTGAGCGAGAGATTGAACTTCCGTGAGTGCTCTGCCAAGCGTCTCCACGTATGAATCTGCGCTGCGCTCGCGACGTAAAGCGAGCTGCAATTCACCCTGCAGCGCAGTCAATGGTGACCGCAGTTCATGTGCCGCATATGAGATGAAGTTACGCTGAGATGACAACAGTGTCAGCAGCTCGGCAATCATGTTGTTGAGCTCAGTGGCCAAGTTGCGCGTTTCTGGGCTTGTCAGTCGCGATGTACCGGCTCGCGCGGAGAGGTCGCCTGAGCCGACCCGGCGTGCCACCTCGGTGACGTGGTTGACATCCGAGGCCAAGCGTCTTCCCAACCAGTTGGCTCCCGATACCACCAGAGCGAGACTCACCGCGAACAGGAGCGAGAAGCCCTGGCGCTGGGAAGAAATGCTGGCATCCATTGGCTCGCGGGGCACGGCATGCAGGACGCGCAGTTCTGGCCGTCGATTGGGCGCGAGTACGACGGCGCGCATAAATCCAGCGCTGACGCGCAGATCGAAGGTTCGGCCGATCCTCGGGACCAGTCCGCTTGTGGTAAGTCTCTGCAGTGTGTCGGGAATGCCCTCGAAACGCGGCGACCTGGCCACGCGGTTGCCATGCGCGTCGAAGACGGCGATGTGATGGACGATGCGTACTGCGTCTTCCGGGACGTCAATAGCCAGAGACTCCGTTGGTTCGAGTCGACCCTCGTGTTCCGCAACCACCATGGCAATGGCGTTGGCGCCATCGACTACCAGTTCGTCGAGTTCCAGAGCGGCGCTGCGCTTTACGAACCAAAATGCGGTAAATAGGCAGACAGCAATCGAACTTCCCGTGACACCGGCGGTGAGCAGCGTCAGTCGATGCTCAAGCTTCATTGGATCTGAACCAGACGGTAGCCGACACCGCGGACGGTCTCGATCATTCGGGAGGCAGCACCGAGCTTCTCGCGAAGGTTCTTGATATGCGCGTCGACGACGTTGGAGCCCGGGTCGAATGAGGTCTCCCAAACGCGCCGAAGCAGCTCAGTGCGCGGTACGACGCGGTCGGTTTCGCGTGCAAGAAACGACAGGAGCGTGAACTCTCGTGGGGTCAGATCGAGGACGCGCTCGTCAATGGTAGCGCGACGCGCGAGGCGATCGATGGTGAGCGCCCCAATACGCAACGTCACGTCACTTGCCGTGCCTCGACGCGTGAGCGCTCTTGCTCGGGCGAGCAGTTCGCCGAGATCGAATGGCTTCGACAAATAGTCATCTGCACCGGAGTCGAGACCAGTGATACGCTCGGCGACGTCTGCCCGTGCCGTGAGCATCAGGACAGGAACCGCCACGCCACGTTGGCGCAAAGTGCGACACACCTCAACGCCGTCGATACCAGGCAGCATCCAATCCAACAACAGCAAGTCATAGGTTGATTGAGTGAGGTGCGAGAGCGCAGTCTCACCATCGGCCACCACGTCGACAACGTAGCCTTCCTCGACGAGGGCACGATGTAGGAAGCTCGAGAGTTTGAGGTTGTCTTCGACGACAAGGACCTTCATGGCTCAATCAATCTAGTCCAGCCAAGGAGACATCGGGGGGTCCATGAAGAGTTTTTCACTCTGCGTGTTGTTGCTGGCCGCGTGTTGCTGGCCGCGTGTTGCTGGCCGCGTGTTGCTGGCCGCGTGTTGCTGGCCGC
>CAYVXY010000014.1:187940-273134 GCA_964454965.1 uncultured Polyangiaceae bacterium
GTGTTGCTGGTCGCAATGCATCGAGTCCGCACGGTTCGGGCTCGGAGGCAAACGAAATGCATATGGGTGCCGCGGACTTCGGCTTGATTCACTTGCCCGCTGCGGGCCGTTGGGTACGGTCATTGCCAGTCGCGCTGCGTCCCTTTGGGGCGTTGGGTTCGGCGCATACTACGGAAATCGTTGTCGGCGTGTACACGCCGAGGGTAAGAAGGGCAACGATTGATTGGATCGGATCGATGGCCGCGTCCACTTCGGACCAGCCATCGGGGCATAGCGCATCGAGTGGAATTGGGCCGGGCAGTTCATTGAGGCCGAAGACGACGCCGTGGTGCCAACGGTCCTCCCAGCCCGGTGGGACATCGCCAGGTGCTCGCCCAGAGCGAATTGTCGTTCTAACACAGCCAACGGAGCCGAGGAACAAGCCAAGAGTCGATGCGCCCGCTAACATCGCGCGCAAGACTCGACGTGCTGGCAGCGACTGGTGACGCGCCATCACCTTGTCTCCACTGATGTACACGTGACGGCAAGGCGGCGTGGGCAATAGATGCCAAGGGTGACGATAGTAAGCGCGACGGTTGCTGCATTGGTCGAGAGCGCGACGGTTTCGACTGCACTCTGTTTGCAGTAGTCACGTAGATCGAGGTCCTTACGTCCGACGAAACCGTAAAGGAAGTGATTGGTCCACGAGATCTGTTGAACACCCGCGGGCGCATTGCTGCGCGGAACCGTCACCAACAGCGTCTGGTGGCATCCAACGAGCGACGCGGCAATTGCGATATTCCAGAATGCCTGAAGCATTCTCATGGGGACGAAACTAGCGTCAACTGCGATCGTGTCAACTGCTCGTTCCGCATTTGCCCGCTTGGTTGCAGCGGGACTCGCTAGAACTGCCCAACGGCGCCCAACCCATAGCCATTATTGCCCAGCGGCATTGGAAGCATTGACACGGTGACGTCCCTTCGGACCAACCGGGTCTTGGGAACGGCAATTCCGATGATGAGCATGGCTGCGCCGGCACCTTGCATCAGACCGTCGAGCACCAGCGCACCGCGCAGGCCCGAGCGGCTCCCGCAGGCTGAGGACGATGTGTCGTAACAGTATGCGGAGCGGTTGGGCTCGTCCTTGGCCCCGCCCAGAGCCAGCATGATCCAGGGTCCGAGGACTGGGACGAGCAAAGAGCCACTCTTATGGTTGAAATCATCGCTAGTGGCACCGACGACGCTGAACCCATAGGCGATGCCGCCGACGATCGAGCCGGCAATCACCAACCCACGGCGCGCTTGCTTGACGACGCGATAGCCTTGCGGGACCGGCTCGCCCTCCTCATACGGGAGTTCCATCCCGGGTGGAAGCGCCCCGTGAGTCTGCGGGTACTCGACGTCGTAGCGAGTTTGAGCGCCATTATCGATCGGAACCAGCGCATAGCCAGGCGGCACTGCCGCGACTGGAGCAGCAGCCGGTTGTGGTGGTGGTTGGGATGGCGCCGGAACGGCGGGCACACTTGCTGGAGCAGGTGCTGGCGCTGGAGAGGCGGCCGGCATTGGAGAAGCGGCTGGCATTGCAGCGGATGTGGCTACCGATGCCGCAGCGGGTGCTGGTTGAGGCTTTGCCGTGCCAGCTTGAGCGAAAGCTGCTCCGGAGAAACAGCCGACACAAGCGAGAGTGGCGAGCGACAAGGCAAAGTCATATTTCAGGGTCATGCGCACATCCTTCCGTTCCGACCGAGCCCAAGCAACTGTCGTGCCGACGAAATTGGGCCGGTGGATATAGGAATTCCATCGTTCAAATCGAGGAACCCTTGCTGCGAACCGGAACAACCACCAGAGCTCAGAGCGTATCAAAAACGCGACAGCGCGGCAATGCTGTCACAGGTCAGTTTGAGGAGCGCGGCGGATTGAGCGAATTTTGCCGAAATTCCCGGTCTTCATTCAGTCGAAGTGACGCCCGTCCGTATGGCAATCAGTGACGATGCTTCCAGACCGGACCTACAGCCCAGCCCCTGCGCAGGTCACCATCGGCTTCGTCGATGGGAAGACTCACCAGGGGCATATCGCGCGTTTCTCCCCCGGATCGCCGCATTTGATGTTGCTATTTTCGGCGGGACTTTCAGCGCGTAACGCCTTCCCCACAGAGCGCATCGCCTATGTTGCATTTCATCGCGCGGCTGGTGAACCGCCACCGAGGCCGACCGCGCGTAGGGGTGAGCTGAAGATCCACGTTGCGGGCCAGAAAACCTTCGTGGTCGATCGCAGTGGTGAGGAATCGCCGGACGAGATCGGCTTCTACGCGCGGCCAGCCGAGCCAAGCTGTCCATTTCGCGAAATCTTCTTCTACAACCACGGTGTCAATGCGCGGGAGGTCAACATGCCTCTCGGTGCCATGCTGGTCGAAGGTGGGAAGGTCAATTCCGCGCAGCTAGCACAAGGTCTCAGTGAGCAGAAGGGTGATGGTCGCATCCCGATCGGACAGATTCTGTTGGCGAGTCGCAAGCTCGACGCGGCGGCGCTCGAACAGGCCACGGAACTGCAGAAACGCAAGGGTACCAGGCTTGGTGAGGTGCTGATCGAGGCCGGATTGGCGACGGCGGAAGATATCGAAAAAGCCCTGTCCGAGCAACGCAAGCGTGGAGGCAGGCGGATTGGTCAGATCCTGGTCGAGATGAATCTGGTTTCCGAGGTCGATTTGTCGATGACGCTGGCTCGGAAATTCCAACTTCCGTTTCTCGATCTTGACAAATGCTCGATCAATTTGGCGGCGCTCGAGGAACTACCGAAGGACTTCATCGAGAAGAACAAGGTACTGCCGATCGATGCGGACGCGAAGTCGGTGACCGTGGCATTGTCCGATCCGCTTGCGGTCGACACGATCGATTTGGTGCGTGTGCGCACCAACAAACAGGTGTGCGAGGTCGTCGTCACCCCGAGCCAGCTCGAAAAGTACATCCCGACCTACCTCGACCAGATCGAGACCAAGAAGGTTGCCAACGAAATGGACGACATCTTGAAGGTGTTGGCCAACGATGACGGGCAACTTGGTGTCGAAATGGACGTAACCGAGACGTCCCAAGTTGCGGACTCGGACAATGCCATCATCAAGCTGGCGAATCAGATCATCATCGACGCCTATCGACGAGGGGCTTCGGATATTCACATCGAACCCAACGGCAAAGAGCGAACCACCATTGTCAGGTTTCGCGTCGACG
Source organism: uncultured Polyangiaceae bacterium (assembly GCA_964454965.1). Taxonomy (GTDB): domain Bacteria; phylum Myxococcota_A; class Polyangia; order Polyangiales; family Polyangiaceae; genus FEN-1139. Next base: position 191,143 of record CAYVXY010000014.1, read on the forward strand.
GCGAGTGTGAGTCCTACCAGGAGATCCCGTCCGCTTATCGATTGCCGCTCGTGGCACGTTTCAAGATCATGAGTCAGCTTGATATCTCGGAGCGAAGAAAACCGCAGGACGGGAAGATTCGGTTCAAGATTGCCGAGAAACAGATCGAATTGCGCGTGGCCACGATCCCGACTGTCAACAACAACGAGGACTTGGTTCTGCGCATTCTGGCCGCCTCGAAGCCCATTCCGCTTGGAAAGATGGGACTATCTGCGCGCAATCTCAACACCCTCGAGCGATTGATCAAGCTGCCCTACGGATTGATTCTCTGCGTGGGACCAACTGGTTCGGGTAAAACCACGACACTACACTCCGCGCTTGGAGCGATCAATACGGTCGATACCAAGATCTGGACCGCTGAAGACCCAGTCGAGATCACTCAAGCGGGTCTGCGACAAGTGCAGGTGAATGCCAAAATTGGCTTCACATTTGCAAATGCGATGCGAGCTTTCTTGCGAGCAGATCCCGACGTCATCATGGTCGGTGAAATGCGCGACAACGAAACCGCGAGCACCGCGATCGAAGCGTCATTGACGGGACATCTCGTGCTTTCCACCCTCCACACCAACAGCGCTCCCGAGACCATCACGCGTCTGATCGACATGGGCCTCGATCCATTCAGTTTCGCCGACGCGTTGCTCGGTGTCTTGGCACAACGTTTGGCTCGCTCATTGTGCAAGCAGTGTCGCGAGCAGTATCGGGCTAGCGACAAAGAACTCGTCGAATTGGGCGACGCTTATGGCAAAGAAGCTTTCGAGACGCTGGTGCAATATGACCTGCCTGCGGGCATCAAGTTATATCGGCCAGTTGGCTGCGATGCTTGCAGCAAGAGTGGGTACCGGGGTCGAGTTGCGATCCACGAACTGCTTGCCACAGATGATGAGATCAAGACGGCCATCCAGCACAAGGCTCCGGTGGGTCAGATTCGCGATTTGGCGTGCCGCGGCGGCATGACCACCCTGTTGCAGGACGGCATCGAGAAGGTACTCGCGGGGCACACCGATCTGAAGCAGGTGCTCGCGGTCTGCAGCCGCTAGTGGCGCGATTCTATCGAAATCGGTGCGCATTCTGCAGTGCAAGCGTGCACTGCCAGCGTCGGATTCCGTGCAGGGCTGCGCTAGACTTCAGCGTCGCGACGCAGTTCGGTTTCGACTCGATGCATCAGTTCATCGAGGCCAGCATGTGAAACTGCGCTTACCAGGTGCAGCTCGACGTCCACCTCGGCGAATCGACGTGCCAACTCAGCATGGGCCTCTCGGACGTCGGGAAGATCTGCCTTGGTAAGAGCGACGATTTCCCGTCGCAACGAAAGACGCTCGTCGTATTCTGCCAACTCCTTGCGTAGGGCTTGGTAGTCCGCCAAGGGGTCTCGATCGGGCTCGTCAGTAAGCGTGACCAAATGCAGCAAGAGCTTGGTACGCTCGACATGTCGAAGGAAGCGCAAACCGAGCCCATGGCCAAGGCTAGCGCCTGGGACGAGGCCGGGGATGTCAGCGATGACGAAACTCCGCCCGTCGCCGCCGCGGATGTCACCGAGTGAGACGACACCCAAGTGCGGCTCGAGAGTCGTGAAGGGGTAGTCGGCGATTTTTGGGTGAGCGCGGCTCACGGCACTGATAAGTGTGCTCTTTCCCACGTTTGGGAAACCGAGCAGGCCGACGTCTGCCATCGATTTCAACTCGAGGCGCAGCTTTCGCCTCTGGCCGGCTTCGCCGGGTTCGGCGCGGCGGGGCGCCCGATTGACCGGAGTCGAGAAGTGAATATTGCCGCGGCCCCCACGACCTCCACGCGCAACAACCACCTTGTCGCCAGGGTGCTTGAGCTCCCCGACAATCTCCTCGGTGTCACGGTCGAGTATCACCGTTCCGAGTGGCAGTCTTACCTCGCGAGCTTCTCCCGCGTGGCCGTAGCAGTCTTTGCCCTGGCCGTTGGTGCCGTCGTCGGCACGAACCACGTTCACATAGTAGAGGTCGTACAGGGTTCCGAGGCCGGGGTCGGCTACGAAGCAAACGTCGCCTCCTCGTCCGCCATCACCACCCGAGGGACCCCCAAAAGGGATGAATTTTTCACGGCGAAAAGCGACACAGCCATTGCCGCCATTTCCAGCAATGACTTCTATTTCGCACTCGTCGACAAACCGCATGACGGCGCGTCCTATAGCTTGTCCGGAGCGGTTGAGCCACGAGCGGGTGATGGGCCGCTGGCCAACGAGGGGGTGTTGCCCCTCGGCGAGCCCTCGTTGGCGCGGCCAGCCGCGTGCCTAGCCGCGTGCCTAGCCGCGTGCCTAGCCGCGTGCAGCAATGGGTGGTTTCAGTGGCTTTGCCGGTTGCGCGATCGCTATTCGCGTTTGGCTCTCACGGTCGCCATCAATGGCTTCCAGAGCAGCTAGCAGCGACGTGAGGCCGAGTTCTTTGGCGGCGGTCGGGATGAAAAGCTTCGGCAGGCGAGCCAGTCGAATGGACGTGGCTTTTCCGAGTTCGACCTCACGGTCGACAAATGATTCGAAAGTGGCGTAGCCCTTGGCCAGGTAGAGCTGCCGATCATGGATGTCGGCCAAGATGGACGCCGCTTCCCAAAAATCCTTCTGTATCGTGCGCTTGAGGGTTCGAAGCTTCGAGATCCCATTGGCCAATTCAGTGAGCTGCAGCTTCAGCTCCTCGGCGCGTTCGGGCGTGCGCAGCGTGGCCCTAGCGCTTCCAGGCGGGGGCGGAGTTGCATTCCTGGCTGCCGCTTCGGCCGCACGCTTAGCCGCGTGGCGGGTAGCCCAGGGAGCCGAACCCCTTGGCCCGTTGTTTCGAAGCCGAATTGCTGTCGGATCCTCAGCGGAGTCATCAGTTTCCGGAGGGCTCGCGTTCTCGCGAATTGCGCTCGGCCGAACGTCGGCTTTCGATTGCTCACCCCGAGCGGGCCTTCCGTTGACGGAAGGCTCGGGATTGCTTGCCCCTCGCGGCGTCCGTTGGGTTCTCACCGCTTGTCCCCTGCTAATCGTTTTCGCCATCGTCGTCCTGAGATTCGGGCCGGTTAGCGCCATGTCGCTTCTGACCTTACGTCAATAGTAGGCCGAAGTTGAGTCTCTTGACAACTTCCCCGTCGCCTTTCGCTCGGCACGAGCAGCCAACGGTTGCCCCAATTCTTGTCACGCGCGAAAGTGGGCCTCTCCCCAGGGAAACGAAACAATGGATTCGAGTCAGCCGCGATCTGCCAGCATGCCGCCCGCTTCGGAAGGACCGAGCCAGCCAATCCCGCGTGTCGCCGTGGTCGTCAACGGCAGAGCAAAGAGTGTCAACGAAGAGGTGATCTCCACTTTGGATCGCATCATGGCGGGCGGCGACCTATTCGTGTCTAAGAGCCTCTCAGATGCGCGTGACATCGCCCGCCTCATCATCATGCGCGGCTATCACACGGTGTTGACCGGGGGAGGCGACGGCACCTTCACTGTCATGGTTACCGAAGTCGTTAAGGAAGCGCGTCGTCGCGCGGCGGCGCTACCACGATTTGGTTTGCTGAAATTGGGTACGGGCAATGCGTTGGCATGGGTTGTGGGGGCATCGTCTCGCGGGATCGGAGATCTGCAGGCCGACATCGATCGCTTGATGACGGACGCAGGAAGTCGTCCGATCCATCTGGTCGAAGTCGAAGGGCGCATTGCACCATTCTGCGGATTGGGGTTCGACGCGGCGCTCCTTGCTGACTACGCGAAGATGAGATCGCTGCTCGGTCGTACGCCCCTCAAGGCTGTTTCCAATGGTTTTTTGTCTTATGCCCTCGCCGCCGCGATGCACACGATCCCCATGGCCGTCCTCGGTCCGATGCCACATCTCCGGGTGATCAATGCAGGTGGGGAAGCCTACCGGCTAGGGTCGCGCGGAACCCGCGTCGGGGCGCCGTTCACCAAGGGCGACACGATCTACGAAGGTCCGGCACGATTGGCGGCCCTTTCGACCATTCCCTACTATGGCTTTGGGTTTCGCGTGTTTCCTTACGCCAACGAGCGGCCCGATCGCATGAACCTACGCATCACCACGATAACGGCGGGCCCTTTCGTGCGCAACGCCAAGGCGATTTGGCGCGGCGAATACGAGTCGAGTGAGCATCTCTTCGATTTCTTGGTTGAGGCGGTAGACATCGAGATCGATCCGGTGAAACCTCTACAGATAGGGGGTGACTACATCGGCGAGCGCTCGCACGTCCATGCTGCACTGACTGAAGAGCAGATCCGCCTAGTGGACTTCTATTCGCCGCCTAGCGCGACCTAGTACGTCGATTCTCGGTGCCGCCGCAAGCCGCAGTGGGTGCCCCCCGTCGTGGCCACGGCGGACACACCAACCAAGGAACTTGGCCCATCGCACTGCCATTTGATACGGCCGTGGATGATGCAGCTACAGGGTCGACTTCGGCTGACTACCCTTGGTGACTTGCTGGGGGCGCTCTATCGGGAATGCGTGTCGGGCACGCTCGAACTGACTGAGGAGAAGGGGCCGACGGCGGGGCGAGTCCATGCAATGCATCTCGTTCGCGGACAAATCGTCCAAGTGGACAGCGCCGCCAGTGTGACGCGTCTGGGGGAGCTTCTTGCTGAACAAGGATGGCTCGAGCCGCAGGCAGTTCCGGCGTTGGTCGAGCAAGCCAAGCATTCGAGTGTTCCCTTGGGGCAACGACTGGTGCAGGCGGGCCTACTGCCGAGTGAGGCCGTCGTCACCGCGTTGCGTGCGCAGATTCGCCAACGTCTCGATGCCGTATTTCATCTCGAAGACGCACGAGTGGCATTCCGGCTCGTTCGAGCACGGAGGCGTGAGCTCGACGTGACCAAACCACTTGGGCCCGACGAGTATCTCGTAGGGCGTCCGCGGGCGCGTGATCGTGGCCGTGGAGTGACGCAGGATGAACCGTCAGCTGCTCGACGTCGGCTGGATCTGCTGCTGTTGGGACTGGGACCATCGGCGGATCCACCCACGATTCGAAGCGCCTTTCGACGATTGGCTCGATCCCTGCACCCCGACATGCACCCGACGGCGCGCCCCGAACAGAGCGAGGCGTTGAGACGAAGATTCGCTGACGTGAGCGCGGCGTATCATCGATTGGCAGGTTAGGTCGCGGATTTTCGGGGGATCGCGGGCCCGCTCTTCAACAGGGCAGGCAATTCGTGAAGCGATGCAATGAACCAATCGGGGTGGGAGGCCATGAGGCGTTCAACCTCGGCGATGCCGCCGCCGACACCGACCGTGAGCGCGCCCGCGTTTCGCCCGCATTCGACGTCTTGGGGACCGTCCCCGACCATGACGAGTGACGAAGCCTCAACGTTGATGCGACGAGCGATTTCCAGGAGCGGCGCTGGATCAGGCTTGATAACCTCGAGGTCGCCGCCCGCGATGACGCAGCGAAATCGCGAAGCAAGGCCGAGCGAAACGAGCAATGCATCGGTTGCTTGGCGTGGCTTGTTCGTGAGCAACGCCAATGGCAAAGGTGGCAGTTCGTCGAGCGCTTCACGTGCTCCCGGCATGAGCGTGGTCCGGACATGCGCGTGGTTCGCGTAGTAGTCGAGGAACGTGGCCAGCAATGGCTCAAGCTTTGGCGAGCTGGACGTCAACCGTGCGGCGCGCTGGATGAGGTTCCTCGCACCATCACCGACGAAACCACCGAGCTGCACTTCGGTCAATGTGGACAACCCGTGCCGTGACAAGGCGTAGTTCGCTGCGGCAGCAATATCGGCACGCGAGTCAACCAAGGTGCCGTCGAGATCGAAAACGACGCCACCGAGATTCGAAATCATTGGTCAGATATCCAGTGGAGCGCGCGACCGACGAAGAAGGGGCCCATCTTCTCCATGTATTCCGCCGTCTGCACGGTCTTCCGCATGGCTTGAACTACGTGAGACAAGGGGTGAAGATCGCGACCGAGCAGGCCCACGACGAAGTCGTTGTCGTTTGGATCCAACCCATGGCAAGCGAGCCGAATGTCATGGGCAAGATCGAGCTCACCGTAGGCCCGACCAATGCCACCATGTTCCTGCATGATGGCGCCCTTTTCTCGCGACTCGAGGCGCTCGAAGGGACCCTTGCGCCTCAGCGGATACCAAACCGCATAGCGATTGGCGGGGTCGAGCAAGGTCTTTCTGGGGCGTTCGAGGAGCCAATACTCGAGATCTTGCTCGAACCCCGTGGCGTAGGTGCGTCCCAACATTGCGTACTCGGGTCGCACTCGCACGTCGTCGGACAAGTCCGCGCCGCCGAGGACCCGCCGCAAAGGTCCGGCTAGCGCGTCGGGATCTTCGCTGAACGCCACCACCGCGAGGCCAAGGGGGTGATGCATGTCGGCATAGATGGCTGCTCCGAAACCCAGACCGCCGAGAGACTGACTGAGCTGTTCAGCGATTTTATCCGGTCCCGGGCGGCGTGAAACCTCTAGAGCGGTCAGCTGAAAAAATAGCCGACGGTCGAGCAATTGGAGCACGCCGTCGCGTGCCGCTCCGCGTTCGCGGGTATCTACGCCGAGGGGGCTGGAGGAACTAGCCGAGTGGGACATTGGTCCGAAAGTCATACCGCGACACTCCACGAACGAGAAGTGTTGACGAGCGCAAAGCTCAGCCAGAGCATGACTTTATTGGAGCAATCGCTTCGATTGGGGGCCCACAGCAGCGGCATTGAATCGCACCGGCCACCGAGGCTCGGTTGAAGGCGCTCTCGCCCAAGCGGCCTAAGCTGCTACATCATCAATGCGCCGCAGCAGCCAAGCTTGTGCGTCCGAAACCTTCTCAAACCGCTGCCAATGCGATGATAGGCAAGGGGCGAATGGTTCGCCTGGAGCCATGACTTCTGCGACCTTGGCGCTTCCAGTGGTGAGAAGAAGCTCCTGGATTCGTGCCAGCCAGCGATCGTTGCGGCTGCTCATGAGGCGGGCAGCAGAACGGTCATAGAGGACAGTGCGAACGGCAATGGCGCCATCCGAGACGGTCTCTTCTAGCTCGCGGACGAACTCAGCGAGTTGGACTTCTCCCTGGGAACCAAGGAGACGCAATTCTGCAGACTCTCGCATGACGTCGATCTTGATGGAGAACAAGGCGGACTCCTTCGGTCGAGTTGAGCTATCCGTGGGGTGGTGATGGCTGATGGGGGTCAATTGGGACCGCGTCCGTGTGTCGATGTAGGTAGGGTTGCCGGGTCGACCGAGATCCGTGAACGATTCGATGGCACGGATACGATTTTCACACCGTGCTAAGGTTGCGGCGTGTTCCCGCAGCTTCTGGCTCTAATCCTGCTGGCCTGCTTGCCGGCCTGTAGTGGCGACTCGATTGCTGTCGTAGCAAGGGTCACTCGGGCCACCGCGCCTGAGGTCGACTCCGGGGAGACAGAAACGGATGCAGGGGAGCCAAAGCCCGATGCCGGCGGGGCGAGTGTCGACGCGGGTACGGATGGCAATTGGCCGGCTGGGACCACGTGGTCGCTCTATTCTGAAACGGGAGGCGATGCGCAGTGGGTCACGCCACCCACGGCCACTTCGGTCAGCGTGACCGCTAGATCACCCCAGAACGTCCGCGCTGGGCTAGCCTTTGGTTTTGCCGCTGGGACCGAGCTCGATTTGACACAGTACGATCAGGTGGAGCTCACCATGGCCGTGACCGAGGGCGACATGTTCGAGTTGTTCTTGGGGAGGGGATCCACTCTGGGCTGTTCATACGTGTTCACTCGGGGCAAGTCGAACAGCTACACGACGAACCTTTCGTCACCCGCTTGGTGTGTCCCCTCGCAATGTGGATTCAATCTAAGGGTGACCGGTGGGATGGTTCTGGCATATGTCCCTGGGGACTCTCGGCTCACGGCAACGGTCACGGGACTACGGTTCTTTTCGAGCAGTCCTGGTGCTCGATCAGGCAGCGTGAGCGCACTTGGTGGGGCCAAGGGGCCGGGTGGTTACTGTTGGTTCTTAGTGAATTGGGATAAGGCGGAGAGCGTGAGTTGGTTTCGGACCAACCCAACCTCAAGCTCCGTTCACGTGTTCGCTTCGTCTTCAACCAATAGCTTGATTGGGATGGCCTTCGAAGTTCCACTTGGTGCAAGGCTCAGTCAATACCGGACGCTTGTCATTGATGCCACCGTTTCGGGCGGGACTTCACAGCCAGCTTCGCCATTTTTGGTGCAAGCGGTCAAGCTGAGTCAAGGGCGCGGTTGGGTGCAGCAGGGTGACGGCAATAGGCAAATCTATCGCATCGATCTGACTCAACCACAGTACTTCTTCGGTTCCGGTGCCAGTGCTCAGTTGAGTCTGGATGACGTTGCTCGCATCGAGTTCGTTCCGCAGTCGAACGGCGGCGTGGCTACGATTGACGCGTTGGTTCAGTCGATTGAGTTTCAGCCATAGCGCTGCAATTCGATGGTGCAGATGCCGCGCGCAGTCAGTTCAATCGATAGGACAACCCCAGATAAAGCAGATACTGCACGTTGGCTGGGCGGAATAATGGGGCCATGTTCTCGATGACGAATTGCCAATGGGTCGTCGGAATGACCAGGTCTACTCCGGCCTCCGCCGTGACCCGCGGAGCAAATTCGTAGCGCGGGCTCACAGAGAGCAGCGGGCCAGGGATCCAACGGTATCTGGTAAAGGTCACGGCACCCGCGAATCCGTAGGCGCCGAGGTCTTCGCCTCGCACGTCGCCACTGGCTCGTAGGAGAGCGAGCTGCATGCCTCCGCACCCAGATAGGTACCAGCGGTTGGCGCTGGACTCAGCACAGAGGCGTGTCTGAGCGGCGAAGACACGAAATGATGCGCCCACACCGTTAGCAAAGGTAGCGCTGGTGCCTTGAGTCATATGGGTGGTGAGGGCTAAGCTGACTGAAGTGGCAGAGGACCGGACTCTCATCCCCAGACCAAGCCAGCCGGTAGATGTCGGCAGAGAGCCCCACTCAAGCCCAGCTCGCGACAGCATTTCGACAGCAACACTAGCTTGCTGTTTGGGTGGTGTGGTCATGTCCGTCTCTCCAATTAGCTGGGAATTCGGAGTTGGAGAGCTGGGGGACACCGCCGACTCAGCCATCGGGGCGCGTGAGTTGTCCGGCGGTTGGATTGAAGGCGCTGGCGTGCTCGGGCGATTGTCTGGTTGAACCGGCCTGATGTTGTTAGATGGCTCGTCTCCGACAAGATCGAGGGCGGCGTCCGGGTTGGCGGCAAGGGCAATGATGAGCGAACAGGCGCGGGCCAATTGACGGCAGTTGTCAGCGGTCAGGGTACGATGTCCTGTCGCCGAGCCGGACAATTCGATGACAACCCGCCATCGCTGGTCAGGAGTCTGCGTGACGACAGCCAGGGCTTCGAGTGCTTCCCCTTGGTTCGCGCCTGCTAGCCTCCGCGTTTCCCTGAGGATTACGTCCGCGGTGGGGCATTCGGCGGGCGCGTGCCACACAAGCTGGAGAGCCTGCACCCGAGGCGCGTACGCCGCGACACCTAGGGTCACAGCGATGAAGAATCGGCCAACTGGGTACGACACGCAGTCGACAGATTACTCGCCCGACAACCGACAAGCGATGCGAATTCGTTTCGACAGGACCGAATTCGGCACCAGGCGCAAGTAGCTTCTTGCCGCTGCTCGGCCTTCGTCGAGTCGACCTGCCTGGCACAGGGCAACGGTGCGGACTCCAGAGCGTTCAACGGCCAACACACCACTCGGGAAGCGTCGCGCGTGCTCATCCAAGGCACGCAAGGCCTCGCCTGGTTGGCCTGACTTGAGCGACTTTTGTGCGCGGCCCACGATCCCCAGCTCAGCTTCGAGCGTGCTAGATGAGGCGTGGCTAGGTGACTTGGCCGTGACCAGGCGGACCTTCTGCCCAGACTCCACCGGCAAGAGTTCTTCGACTTGCGAATCGGCTTTCGGTGATTCCCGTTTTGGGACTGCCGAGACAGCTGTCGCTGGCGGAGGAACGACCGCCGGTCGAGGGGAGAGCTGGCGGACGTCGGGTGCTGTTAGCAGCAAGGCCGCTGGCTTTACGTACCAGGTCACTCCGATGCCAACGCCAACCAGACTTGACACGAGCAACAATCCCTTGCCCCAAGTTCCGAGGAGGCCCAGCCGCATCGCCCAAGTAGAACGCGTTGCAGCCAGTAGCGCAGTCGACGCACCAATTCCGATGGCGAGCCTGAGGTTGATCTCTTGACTGACGCGTTGCATGTCTTCTTCGGACGGGGCATCAGACCGCCGTAGCAGCTCAATCAGCTGCAAGTCGGGTGACGAGATGCGACTCATTCGGCCCTCCAGTTGTCGCGGATTCGAATCCGTTGCGCTGCCTGGGCGAACTCGTTGCGAGCAGCCCGCAAGCGCGCAGAAGTGGTATTGATATTGACGCCTAGGGCCTCGGCTGCGTCGACGACCGACCACTGCTCGAGCTCCACCAAGACGAAAACCTCTCGCTTTTCATCGCTGAGGGAATCGAGAATCCCGTGGGCAAGTCGCAATGCTTGCGCACTCGAGACGAGCTCGTATGGACTGTTGTCCACCGAGACTACCTCTTCGACATCGACCATACTGCCGGTACTTCGGACAGCGGGACTCTTGCGAGCCATAGTTCGGCGATGCATCCGGACGCTGTTCTGCAGAATGCCGAACACCCAAGTCTTGATTGACCCGCGACCGGCGTATTCACCGAGCCCCTTGTGGACGGACACGAATACTTCCTGGCACACGTCATCCAGCGCCGAGGCTTCGACTCCGAGCCGTCGCGCCGTTCGCCAGACGAAGGCAAACGAATCCGCATAGACCGCTTCGAAAGACAAATCGGTCAAAGGTTCGGGTGGCTCGGGTAGGGGTGTCGTAGCCACGGCACGCATAGATTCAGTCGGTGTGTTGCCACGGCCGACGCAATCCGTGAACAAAGTTTGCGGACCATCGAGCGAATCGCAGCGATCCTTTGCCACCGGATGCAATGAAATGAAAGGGTGTACCAGTCTCAGCAAGCAATTGTCGGAAACGACGTGGCCGTCTGGTCGGGCGATTTGACCTTCCGAAGCAGTCGGCTGAACCAGTCAAACCCTGCCGCTGATTCAGATGGGCTCCGGAACCGGTCCCGCAAGCTCGCGGATTTTGTCGCCCAGCGACGTGCGGTCAGAGAAAGCAGCTGTTACGCTTGGGCGCCTTGCGGATCAACCACTTGCCTGCACTTCGAACTTGGTATCGCGTTTGGACGCGTTAATGTCGAAGTGGCACGAGATCCCAGGCCAAATCGTGGCCGAATTGCGCCGCAGAAGTGAGCAAAAATGTCGTCCGTGGTCATCGTAGGCGCCCAATGGGGCGACGAGGGGAAGGGGAAAGTCGTCGACATCTACACCGAGGCGGCCGAAGTGGTCGTTCGCTATGCTGGTGGTCCCAATGCCGGCCATACCCTCGTCGTCGGGGACGAGAAAATCGTCGTGCGCCTGCTGCCGAGCGGCGTTCTGCGCGAGAACACCTGGTGCGTTCTCGGTCAAGGAATGGTGGTCGATCCTGCGGTGTTGCTGGCGGAAATCGACGAACTGAACCGGCGCGGCCGAACGGGGATTGAACGGCGTCTGTGGCTCAGCGATCGCGCACATTTGATCCTTCCCTATCACGTCCAAATAGACGGTTTGCGCGAGTCGGCTGCGGCGAGTGACAAAGCCATCGGTACGACGAAAAAGGGAATCGGTCCGACTTACGAAGATAAGGCGCGTCGGACGGGCATTCGCGCGGGCGACCTGCGCGATGAGCGTCATCTACGCGATCGCATCGCTCAAGCTATTGAAGCCTGGACCCCTGTGATTCGGGCGTTTGGCGGCGAGGTGCCCACGCTCGATTCGATTGTGGTCCCGTTGATGAAGCAAGCCGAGCGTCTCGTTCCGCTGCTCGACAACGTGAGTAGTCGAATTGACCGAGCGTTGCGCGATGGCAAGCGTGTGCTGTTCGAAGGTGCGCAAGGCACGCTCCTCGACGTGGATCACGGCACCTATCCGTTCGTGACCTCGAGTTCCGCCGTGGCTGGCGGAGCTGCTATCGGCTGCGGAATTGGTCCCAACCGCATCAATAGCGTTGTAGGTATCACCAAGGCATATACGACGCGCGTGGGTTCGGGGCCGTTCCCCACGGAACTCGACGACAAGTACGGTGAGCATCTGCGTGTGGTGGGCGTCGAGTTCGGAAGTGTCACCGGGCGTCCACGGCGCACGGGGTGGCTCGACTTGCCGGCCTTACGCTATGCCGCACGTGTCAACGGCTTCGATGGTCTCGCATTGACCAAACTCGACGTGTTGACCGGACTCGACAAGGTTCGTGTTTGCGTGGCCTACGACACCCCTTCGGGAAGGACCGACGAGTTTCCCATCGATGACATCGACGTGCCTGGACGTGTCCGTCCCATTTACCAAGATTTCACCGGTTGGAGCGAATCGATTGCAGCGGCGCAGTCGATGGCCGATCTACCGAAGGCGACTCGTGACTACGTAGATTTTGTCACCCAAGCGGCAGGCGTTCCTGCTTGGCTTGTCAGCGTTGGGCCGCGGCGAAGCGAGACCATCGTCTTGCACCAGCCGTTGACCGAACCCGGGAGACTAGCTTAGGTAGCCACTCCGGGATTCGGCGAGGTCAGGGCCCGACTTGGCTGCTCAGGCCCTTCATGACCGGCGACGCTGGGGGCAGCTATTGTGCCTGCGCTGCAATGAGCAATGATCTGGGGGGGTGGGCAATAGGACGACCATGGCAATGCGTGCTTCGACCCGAGCGTGGCTCGCAGTGCCATGGTTCGTGTCGCAAGCAGTGCGATGCAACCCAAAGCCATCGATACTGCGGTTGGCAAGTCGCCTAGCACCCGTAGCGCGGTCCAGAAGCTGTTTCCCGCAATGAAGAACATGGCGGCCAGGGCAATCGCGCGCAAGAGCATGCACAAGGAAAGCCCTGCCAGTATGCGCAGCTCGGAGTTGGGAGCTAACCGAGCCCCGAGGGAATAGGCAACGAGCCATGCGCCCATGGCGTACTTGTAGATGAGGGCGGTGCCCACGACGTATGCCGAGATTGAAGGATCGTTGAACGCGGCTGCGCCCCAGTCCATGCCACCGAATTCGAGGCCATCCTGCAGTCCCATGCGCAGGGCAAACATGAGCGAGAATCCATAGAGCAGAGTCATGATCAGATCGGCCCGGTTGACTTCGCCATGTGGCTTTTCTGCGAGTCGCGCGCCAAAGATCCATGCCGCGCTTACGGTGGCAATGAGCGGGACTGTCTCGATCTCTCGTGCCACCCAGAGTAGACCGCACACGCCGACGGCAATTGCCCATGCCGGGCGGTTGCTCACCATTGCCCAAGCGAAGGCAAGAAGGCAGACGAGCCACGCTCCGCGCCCGATCCATGGACCGACTATTGGTCGCAACCATATTGGAAGGACTGCCATCGGCACGAGTAGGATTAGGACCCCCCACGAGACCTTGAGTTTTGGCCGAAGCCAGAGCGTGAACATTGCCGCGAACAGCGAGGCACTCAAGCGTCGCCAAAGGTCGCTGTCGAGAATGGAACTGTAGGTCGCGTTCTCATGCAGGGCAACAGGGACTAGAGCCAGAACTGCGGCAACGAACCACCAACGCTCGGTGAGCGTGGTTCCGAACCAATTGCTCTTTAGTGGAACCGCATCGGAGAACCTGCGAGCAAGCAGGGCATAGGTAAGACCCACCACGGTAGTTACGACGATGCATTGCGGTCGTGTATCGGCGGGGTAACTGACCGCTAGGGCCGCCGGCAAGAGCGCCGCGTAAGGGTAGAAACGTTCGAGCGCGCGAACGATGAACCTGGGGGAAATCAGTAGCGCTAGCAGAACCGCATTGCTTGCTACGAACAACGCCGCGCGCACGACATTGGGCCACACTCCGGGTAGCTTCTCGACACCAGCAACCAGGCAAACCGTCACGATGACCAGCACGACCCCTGACAAGTGCATGCGCCAGCCGATTCGTGGCAGCAGCGTTAGCATGGATAGACCGCCCAACGTCGCAATCAGGAGCATCCAAAGGTTGGTACTTTTCGAGCTGAGGCCGACGGTGTCGGAGATGGAGGCGTCGGCTAGTTGCACGGCCCGCTCGGCCATTTGAACGCGCTCGGTGATGGTTGCCTGGGCGCTGCAGGGGAGAAGCGAGTGCTGCTTGGCGCCGGATTGGGCGAAGGCTCGATTCGCATAGGCAACGACGCGTCGCGCATTTTCGCAGGCAATGTCTGCTCGTTGTGCTTCGCTGACGTCAAGCCATTCGACGATGGCGCGTCCGGTTCCATGTGCGGGTGGCGCAACACCCAACAGTACTGGCAGCGTGACGGAGAGGTCGAGCTGATCCAGCGGTCGTGACAACGAGACTCGTTCGGCAATGCCTGGGCCGTAGGCGTATATTGGTGAACGCCGCTGGATATCCGCATCGCTGCCATGCGTTCCTGAGTCCGCGGCGCCGTGGTCGCTGGTGACGATGACGGTCCAGGTTGCGTCGAATTCAGACAGAAGTTCCGTCAGCTTCTGATCGAAGTCGTGGATGTGCCGCGCGTAGCGCTCGGATGCGACACGGTAGGCGTGACCTTGGTGGTCGGGAGTGACGAAATGAGCGACGAGAAAGTCTGGCCGCTCCTGTCGCAGCTTGCGCACGTTCGCGAAGGTCTCGGGATTGAAATCCACGTCAATGGCAACCCCTTCAGGGTCGGTGTAGTAACGCTCCAGCCATTGCGAGTAGAACTGGGGCCAAGCCGCGTCGCCCACTGTCATTATCCGCAGGCCTTTTGCCTTGGCGTTGGCGATCCAGGAGTTCTGACGCGCTGGCTCGGCGTGCAGGTTCCGGATAACTTGTTCCAGTCGGCCTCGCTGCCCCGTACCGATGGCCATTACCGCACTGCTCGTCATGGACACTGGACCTGCCCAGATCTCTCCCCGGCTGTGCGTGCGCATGGCCTGAGCAAACAGCGGCATGCGCTGGGGATCGGTCGCGACGTCATACCGGAGGCCATCTACGATCACCAACAGCACGCGTTTGGAGATGCGGGTCACCAGTGGGGGACCTGGCACTACATCAGCGGGGGCCGGCGAAGGCGCGGATGCACCGAGAACACCAAAGACGATGGCGGCTGCCAACATCGGAAATAGGACCAAGAGAAGCATGACCCGCCCCGCGAAGGACAGTCTTCCGCCGGCGTTGCCGGGTGGGGAGCGTGAGGAGTCATCGGTGGTCTCAGTGGCGATTCGCGTCGGCATGCTCAATTGCCCAATGCAAGATTTCAGTACCGAAATCGGTACCAAGCTTCGATTGCAAGCGCTGTGCCTAGCACCAGTACTCAAATTGCCTCAGAAAAAGAACCTCTGCTCAGGCAGAGCTACGAAAATGAGGCAATTTGCAGCTCATCCGCTCGGTCGCCGTGCGGCTGAGCCACAGTATTGAGGTGTGTGGGGGACGACCCTCGCGGCATTGGCGACGGCGCTGGGCGAGGTCTAGTCTGGCACGAGT
Organism: uncultured Polyangiaceae bacterium; assembly: GCA_964454965.1. Lineage (GTDB taxonomy): Bacteria > Myxococcota_A > Polyangia > Polyangiales > Polyangiaceae > FEN-1139. Next base: position 206,638 of record CAYVXY010000014.1, read on the forward strand.
TGTGCGAGCCGCAGATTTCGGGCGATTCTGCAGCGCTTGGCGCCGATGTCGACGCCGATAGTATCAAATCCGAGGGTGTTGGCCACTGCGAGCAACGTTCCGCGGCCGCAGAACGGATCCACTATGGTGTGGCAATCTGTCTCGTCGCGAATGAACCGACATGCGACCTCGCAGGCCTTCACTCCCATGGCGCGACTCCAGGGCATGTGACCTGCGTCTGGCAAGACATCTGGACCCGGACGTAGGGGCTGTGGGCGTGGACGACGGCTCACGCAGATCATGTGAGAGTAGCTGGGGCGCCCAATGGCAACGGTCATCGGCGGCCGACGGCAGACGATTTTGTGCCAAACGAGATGCATGGCTTCGTATTCTGCTGCGCGCATTACGAGGTATCCCTTGTCGACCCAGCAGCCTTCATGGCGTATATCGCTTTGGTAAAAGACAGCTACGCCGTCTTCGGGCACCCAGCGCATAACGCTACGTGCAGACTCGACGAACCAGCACTTCCACTGCTGCAGGTCGTGCTCGGGCAATTCCGACACGTCGGGAAGGGAAGTCACCACGCTAGTGGCCGGCATTGCGGGATGCTCGGCTATCCAGGCGAGGGCGTCGGCTTGATATACGAGGCGCGTTGGCTCCCTTGGTGGCGATAGTAGGGACAAGTTGGGCTTCTAGCCTAACTCTTCCTAGGTCTTTAGCAACGCGTCAACGCCGCGGTTCGGGCGACGAGCGCCGCGGTCTAGGAGTGCCCTGGGAAATCGAAGTAGCGTTTGGCGTTGTGGTAGGAGATATCAGCGACCATCTTGCCCACGAACTCGATGTCGTTTGGGATGAGGCCCCGCTGCATCTCCCCGCCTAGGATGTTACTCAGGATCCTTCGGAAGTACTCGTGTCTCGGGTACGACAAGAAACTGCGCGAGTCCGTGAGCATGCCGACGAATTGGCTCAATAGGCCCATGTTCGAAAGCGCCTCGATTTGGCTGGTCATGCCGTCCATCTGATCGAGGAACCACCAGGCGGATCCGAATTGGATTTTGCCGGCAACTGAGCCGTCCTGGAAGTTGCCGATCATGGTGGCAACGAGTTCGTTGTCGCGGGGATTAAGATTGTAGAGAATAGTCTTGGCGAGCTTGTTCTCGGTGTCCAGCCTGTCCAGGAAGGAGGCCAGCGGTCGCGCTAGTTCGAAATTCCCGATCGAGTCGAAGCCAGCATCGGGGCCTAAGGTGCGCAGCATGCGCGTATTGTTGTTGCGCAAGGCACCCAGATGGAACTGCTGCACCCAGCCGCGGGACTGGTCCATCACGGCGAGTTCGTACAAGACCGCCGACTTGAACTCGAGGGCGGCTGAGCCCTCCAAGGTGACGCCGCGCAGGAGCGAGTCAAAGCAGGCGGCCACTTTGATATCGTTGTAGTCTTCGGCGTAGAGAGTCTCGAGGCCGTGATCGGAAAGGCGACAGCCGTTCTCGTGAAAGTATTGGTGACGCTTTTGTAGGGCGAAGATGAAATCGGCGTAGTTGCGAATGCTGGTGCCAGCAACGGTGCCAAGCTTCTCGACGTAGCCTGCAAAAGCCAAGGGCTCCTCGATGGCCATGGCCTTGTCTGCTCGGAAGGTGGGGTGGACCTTGGTGGTAAGGCCCGAGTTTGCGGCCAACGATTGATGTTGGTGGAGGTCGTCGATGGGGTCGTCCGTCGTACAGACGACCTCGACGTTCATCTGTTTGAGGAGCCCCTGCGTCGAAAAGTCGGGAGTCGCGAGCTTGGCGTTGCATTGGTCCCAGATCTCGCGGGCGGTGGCGCCGTCGAGCAATCGATCCATGATGCCAAAGTGGCGCCGCAATTCGAGATGGGTCCAATGGTACAGGGGGTTGCGCAAGGTCTTTGGTACCGTTTGCGCCCATTTCTCGAATTTCTCCCAATCCGAGGCGCTTCCCGTGATGAAGCGTTCGTCCACGCCCGCCGTGCGCATAGCTCGCCACTTGTAGTGGTCACCTGCTAGCCAGATGTGCGTCAGGTTGCGGAAATTCCGGTTCTCCGCGATGTCGTTCGGCGGCAAGTGACAGTGGTAATCGATGATGGGCAGGCTCTCGGCGTAGTCGTGGTAGAGCCGCCTAGACTGCTCACTTTCTAGTAGGAAGTCGTCGTGGATGAAGGTCGGAACCATTTGCGTTCTCTCGGTGATTGAGTGACGGCCAAGAGGCCTTCTGGCCCTCTGTACACCGAATTTGGATTGGGCGGCGCAGGTCCTTCTGCGGAGGAGTCGACGTCGAGAGCGTGAGCCCCTCAAAGGCACCGGGTGACCAGCCGGCATGTGCTTTAGTCTGCCAGACTGGGAACGCGCGGCGTCCCGCCCGCAGGTTGTCAGACAAGCTGGGTCGGGCCCAATCACTGTGCGAATTGGGCCCGACTCGAGAGCTACAGGGTCTCGATCTTCTTGAACCGGGGAACCAACGCCTTCATCACGGCCCAAGCGATGATGTAGGCCAGTGCGCAAATGCCGAACATGATGGAGTAGGCAGTGGTCATCTCGGTCAGAACGACCTGGGTCTGCAGCTGCTTGAGTTGGACGAACGCATCAGGATCAATGGCCTTGAGTTGAGCCACGACTTCCTTTGGGAGGCTACCAAGCTCGATCTTGTTCAAGTCAATTGTGCTGCCGTGCTTGTTCAGAAGACTCAGGGAGCGGATCTGCTCGAGATAGGCGCCTAGCGTGCCTGACTTGACAGCGGCCCAAGTGTTGGCGATCCCAGTCTGGCGATAGGCATCGAAGAGCCAGCCTCCTGACTTGTTGATCAAGATCCCACCGAGACCGCCAAACATGCCACCGATGCCAGTGACGGAAGCCACTGCTCTCTTTGGGAACATGTCCGAGACGGTGGTAAAGAGGTTTGCTGACCAGGCCTGGTGTGCAGAGGCGCCTATGCCTATGAGTAAGACTGGCACCCAGAAACTGTAGCCACCGAGGGGTTGAGCGAGCAGCACGGTGAGCGGAAAAAGCGCGATAAGTATCATCGCACGCATGCGCCCCGCGTAGGGCTCGTAGCCTCGGTTGATGAAGTACATGGGGAACCAGCCGCCACAGATGCTGCCAACACAGGTCATGGTGTAGAGCACCGCGATGGGTGTAGCTATCTGCAGACCTGTCATGCCGTATTGGGCTTTGAGATAGGCAGGCAGCCAGAACAGGAAGAACCACCAGACTCCGTCAGTCATGAATTTGCCAAAGGCGAATGACCAGGTTTGGCGATAGCCCAGCAGCTTGACCCATTCGACGTACCAGGGGAGCCTCGGCTCACCTGCCGCCAGGGACTTCCTCAGCGCGGCCTCGGCGATGGCGGCGTCGGCCTGTTCCTCGAGATCACTGTGAATGTAGTCAAACTCGGCTTTGCTCAAACGTTTGTGCGCCGCCGGCGGCTCGTAGAGCCAGAACCAGAATACGAGCCAGAGAAATCCTATGCCGCCAACGATGATGAATGCGCCTTGCCACCCAAAGTGTTCCGCCAACCACGGGACCGTCAGTGGCGCCAGGATGGCCCCAACGTTAGAGCCAGAGTTGAAGATCCCCGTGGCCAAGGCGCGTTCGCGTTTCGGAAACCATTCGGCGGTTGTCTTGATCGCGGCGGGAAAGTTGCCCGACTCGCCGAACCCGAGGACTGCTCGGGCGCACATGAAGCCGCCCGTTCCTTTGGCGAAGGCGTGCAGAATTGCGCCCAACGACCACACGACAAGCGACCAAGCGAACCCTTTCTTCGTGCCCAGCCAATCGATGAGGCGACCAGCAAACAGCATCGAGATGGCATACACGAGCTGGAACACCATCACGATGTTCGCGTAGTCCGTGTCGCTCCAGTTGAACTCGATCTCTAGTTCGCCCTTGAGCAGACTCAAGACCTGGCGATCTAGATAGTTAATCGTGGTGGCGAAGAAGAGCAGGGCACAGATGGTCCATCTGTAGCGACCGATCTTCTCGTTGATTTGGCTCAGCTTGCTCATTGGAAATGGAGGGGGGTGAAGAAGCCGCCAGCAACCGCGCGGACAACGCGGCAGCATAAGGACGGTCCTGGCAGATTGGATCGGCGGGCGGAGGGGACGGTCAACTGTCGGCCCCTCCGTAGACGTACGATGCGGGTGGCGAGGCTCACTTCGCTGCGACCCTATGCATTGACATTCCTGCTTCGGGTAGGGCAGGAGCGCAACCGTGAGGAGATGTGTGGGCGATGTGCTGGTGACGGGAGCGCTTTGCTCCAGGCGCGAACCTTAGGTCGGCTCTCAGGCACTTGGCAACGGTTTTGCGGTGCTTTGGCCGGCGAGCACCGAACTATTTTCGCTCGTGGCTGCCGTCGATTGGTGCAGTGAGAGCACGTTCGAGCCCCTCGGGCGCGGCAGAGCCTCGAGCACGAGCGCAGCCACTGCCGACTCCGGCTCGCGCGTCTAGGAAACGATTCTGTTGGCCTATTGCGGGTGTGTCTTGTCCACCGCTGAAGCCTGCACTTGCTTGCCAAGAGCGGCCACTGGATCGATACTTTGGGCCTTGTCGTGGAGTCGGTGCAACCATGCGCAACGTGAATTGGTGGTTTGGGATGCTCTGCTGCCTGCCCCTGGTCGATTGTGGCGGTGCTTCCGTAGCCAGTACGCCAGCAGGGGGTGGCGCGTCCAACCGCAACACAGGCGGCAGTTCTGGAGCAAGTTGTCTGGTGGGGGCAGAGCGTTGTGAGTGCTATCGCAACGGCACCTGCGACGCGGGGTTGACCTGTGCGTCGGGGCTATGCGTTCATCTTGCGGCGTCAGCTGGCGGCGGCACGACTTCGACGAGTGCCGTTGGCGGATCTAGTTCAACCGGCGGAGGGATCTCTGTTGTCGGCGTCGGCGGAGCGGTCGTGAGCGCTGCCGGGGGTGGCGCCATCATCACTGTCGGCAACGCTGGAACGGTGTCGGCTGGGGGAACAGCGTGGGGAGGCACAACGGTCACCACGAACCATGCTGGTCGTAGTTCCACGGGCGGGGCAGTGGGCAACGGTGGCGTTTTGGCGCTCACGGGTGGCACCAGCAGCACGGGTGGAGCGGTAGCGCCTTGCCAAGGCCTAACTGGAATGGCGGGCGCGACTGCGACGTGCAATGGCACGTCCATTGAGGCCGAGCCTTTGCCAGTCGACATGATCATTCTGATGGATCGCTCGGTTTCCAAGGGCTACGCGGTCGGTTCGGACGCCGCCACTTCAGCCATTGCCGGACAGACGACTCGGTGGCAGGTTCTGACCGCTGCCATGCAGGCCTTGGCTACCGATGCGACGGCGTCCCAAATTGGCGTCAGCATCACGTTCTTCAGCCTTAATGGGGGCACCGCCGACAGCCCCAACTGCGATCCCAACCAATACACGACTCCCGTCGTGCCCCTCGGATTGCTCGGTACGACGGGTCCACAAATTGTGTCTGCAATGCAGGCCCTCAAACCAGCGGGCCTCACCCCAATCGTACCGGCGCTAACGGGTGCGTTCAGGTACGCGATGGCAGAGAAGCAGAAGGATTCGACGCGTGAAAAGGTCGTGGTCTTGATCAGTGACGGCTTCCCGACGCAATGTACGTTGAAGAGCCCGTCGGACGTGGTTGACGTCATCAACGAAGCGGCCACGGCGCCTATCCCTGTCCGCACCTTTGTCATCGGCATTGGCTCGTCAACCGCGATGACATCCGCGAAGTTCAATCTTCAGAACTACGCGCGGGTTGGGGCCACGGGCAAACCGCCCTTCGTCCTAGACGAGTCCGCGGGCGCGGCGGCGGTTCAGGAACAGTTGGTGACCACGTTGCTCAATATCTCCAGTTCATCGTCGGCATGCGACTATGCAGTCACGGCGCCCAGTCCCGCCTGGGTAATCGATCCCACACGGATTGGTCTTTTCTACCGGCCGAACGTGGGTGCTCTTCAGGAAATCCCGAAAGTGGCTGGGGCATCCGCTTGTTCGGCGAGTCCCCATGGTGGCTGGTACTTCGACGATCCCATCACTCCGACCAAGATCACCGCTTGTCCCTGTTCTTGCGCTGGGTTCGGCGCCGGGACGGTGAGCCTCGTCTTCGGTTGCGCACCTCCGATGGCGCCGGAGTAGAATCCTGGGCCGGGTTGTGAGAGACTCCCCGACGTGTCATCGACGATTCTCATTACCGGGGCAAGTAAGGGGCTGGGTGTCTGTTTGGTCGAGCGCTACGCCGCTGCTGGATGGAACGTCATTGCTGCGATGCGCGAACCCTCTGAACGATTGAGCGGTCTAGTCGCGAGATTTCCAGGTACGTCGCTGGAGGTCGAGATGGATGTGACGAAAGCCGCTTCTATTGCCGCAGCCAAACAGCACATCTGCGAGCGTTTCTCCCGCATAGACGTGTTGATCAACAATGCTGCCGTATTGCTCGCGGAAGGGCGCGGCTCTTTGGATGCTCTGGACTTCGATGCAGGGTTGCGTGTCTACGACGTCAATTCGCTCGGTCCGTTGCGAGTGACAGCGGCATTCTTGCCGCTGCTCGAGGTGGGGGAACGTCGATTGATCGTGAATGTCTCATCCGAGGCCGGAAGCATCGCAGATTGCTGGCGCAAGGACGAATACTTCTATTGTATGTCGAAGGCAGCGCTGAACATGCAATCTGCGATTCTTCGCAACCAATTCGAGGAGAAGAGGATTGAAGTGCTCGCTGTGCATCCCGGTTGGATGCGCACCGACATGGGAGGTGCCAACGCCGACATCGAGCCGACGGAAGCGGCAGAGGGCATTTTCAGGTTGGTCGAGCAGTCTCGACTTGGCAAAAAGGGGATCTACTTCGACTACCGCGGACAGGCGATGCGGTGGTGAGCCGCGGAAACCTCCTAGCCGTACTTGGCGGCTCTTGGCATTCCTTTGAAACCTTTGCCGCATGGCTGCGGCGACTGTCGAAGCGAATTGGATGCGAACTGCGAGTTGCCTTCGATACCGCAACGTTGGAACGACTGGTGGCCGATGCGGTCGATGTAGTGTTGCTCTACAACTGTCTGGACGAGCGAAGCGATGTCAGCTACTCGGAGGCGCAGCTAGTTGGACTTCGACATTGGGTCGAGGGGGGCGGTCGCCTACTTGCATTGCATGGCGCCACGGTTGCCGCTCGCAAGCACCCAAGCCTGCGAGCGTTGCTTGGCGGCGCCTTCGTCGACCATCCACCCATCGGAACACTCGAGGTTAGGCGTGTCGGCTCGGCTCACCCGATGGTGGCCGATATCGGACCTTTTTACGTGCACGACGAGCTGTATCGGCATGACCTCGAACCCGGCGTGCAAGTGCACCTGGTCGCCCGCATGGGGCAAGAGGTGCACCCGGTGGCATGGACTCAGCAGATTAGGGGCGGTAAGGTTGCGTATTTTGCCCTCGGTCACGATGAGTTGGCTTGGCAGCATGCGGCATTCGAGCGCATCGTGGTTCAATCGTTGACCTGGTTTCTGGAGCAGCGATGATGTGGCGCCACTTCGCTGACAATTGCGTCGCCGTGAGTCGTCTGGCCGTGGTCTTGAGCTTCGTAACGCGCCAGTCCGGTGCGGTGCCAGGTGAGGGCGCAAAGAGTGGGGCACGGCCCTGGCCGTCACGCTGTGCCGAGTCATCTGTCGCAGGTCAGTCGCGCAGGGTGTTCTTGGCGGGCACAGCGGCTAGCGACGGCGGGTGTGGCGCGGTGGCTCGCGCCATGGGGCTCTTGGGACGCGATGCCGCCCATGCCCAGAGCCTGCTGGATGGGGTCGATGTAGCTTTGCAGCAAACGCCGGAGCTGAGGTGGCTCAAGGGGCGAGCTGCTCTTGCATTGGGGCAAGCGCAGGCTGCTTTTGTGGCGTTGCGGCCTGACAGTGAGCTCTGGCCGCAGGAGCCATACACACTTTGGGATTTGGCTATTGCGGCCGCGACCGTCGGCGAAGAGTCCGTGGCTCGCCAGGCCTATAGGCGGCTCATTCAGTCGGAGTTGATGGGCGAACGGGTACGCATTGCCATGCTCCTTGAGCTTGCAGCGCTCGAATCGAGGCGAGGCGCGGAAGGCGTCTCGGAGGCAGCCATCGTGATGGCGCAAATTGCCTGGACGGAAACGGATCCAGACACCTGTCCGTGGGTTTCGGTCATGCAGAGGTACTTGGAGCAACTCCAACCGACGCGTCCGGCGAGTTGGCGATCCCGCTGCTCCAGCGAGACCACTTGGTCGAGACTACTCCAGTCGAATGATGGTTCAGCAGCAGCCTTTGCTGCAGTTCCGCGCTCGGATAGCTGGTTGCGGCTACCGCGCAATGAACGACTATCACTGGCCGCGTTGGGGCTAGGTTCCAGTTCTCCCACGTTGCGACAGCGTCTTTGGGGGGCCGTCGAAGCCCCGCAGGGTTCTGCGCTGAGCGCACTGCAGCGGAGGGAACTCTCGCGACTCAAAGCCCTTGCGGTACCGGCGTCTGGGTCGTGAATAGGGAGTACTGGTGTTGGACGGTCGCTACGCCGCCCAGGTTAGCGGCGGCAGTGACGGTGGTCGGCGCTCGAGTGCATGCTTGGCCCCGTCACCGTCTTGAACCCACTCGAACACTGGGACGAGCTCCACGGTGTGCTCCGTCTTCTCGCCAAAAGCGCCACTCGAAGCCAAGGCGCGGGCACGGGGTCCATCCAACACCAGGAACAGATTCTGGGTTCCCGTGCCAGCGGGCGTCTCGATGACTTCCACGATCATGCGGCGATCGAGGTGCAACTCCTCGCGCCCGCGTTGGATGAGCACGCGCTTGTTGCTGATGAGATAGCGCGTTTGGTGCAATGTGCGTGCACGATGCAGTAGGGCGGTCTGGGCGACGAATAGGCCTACGAACAACACGCTGAGTACGCCGAGCCCCATACCGATGACCAGGGCAACGAAGGGGATCCTCTGGGTGGCAAAGCCTGCCGAAGCAAGGCGTTCGAGGATGGATAGGCCCCGGACAGACAGTGCGATGGCAAGACCAAACAGCGCAAAAGTGATGGCCACGAGGGACCATTGATTGCTGCCGACGGGCAAATAGGCGCGCAGAGTCGGCAAGGGCCTCGCCGCCCACAAAATGTGTTCGCCTCGATCGAGACGTTGCGTGAGAGGCAAGTCACCATGCCCAGCCGCGGCTACGTCATGGGCGTCGCGAATGATCGCCCAGACTCCGTCCGGGCTTTCGATCCCCTCGAGCCGCAGTGCGAGCCGCCGGTGCAGGGCACCCGTCGGTACGGCGCGAACCAGTTCCAACGTGCCGACATTGCCAGTCCGCTCGCTCCAAAGAATGCGGGCATAGGAGATGGCCCGGCGCTCGATGGCTCGGCGGAACGGCCCGCGGCTCCAAATCACGTGGTCACGAGTCACACGGTATGTGGCGCCGCCCAGCCACCAGGTGGGCAGGCCGTGCACCAAGGCACCGAGCGTCACGCTCCAAAGGGCAAAGAAGAGTGTCCCTGGGGTCCAGGTATCGAGGCTCATGCCTCGTACGATGGCAAATGCCATCGATATGACGCCCAGTCCGTACGCCAAATTGCCCACAAGGCGCATGAGTGGCGATGAGCGGACTTCTCTGGGGCGCCCTTCCCAGAAAATTGGTCCAGCGTAGACGGATTCTCTCGCCATATGAGAGCTCTTCAACGGATCTGACGCACTCTCCAAAGAGAAGTTGCGCTTGAGTGACCGAATCGGCTCATTTATCTTGAGAAGAACCAATCGCTCCAGGCTGCCGCGCCGAAATTCGGGTGCCGCTGAAGCGGTGCGTCGTCCGCAATGGCGCGGCGTCGAGCCGCTAGAGACGGGTCACAAAAATCAATTCCAGCCGCTCATTACGGCTATTTGCCCCAAGATCACCGCTCTGCGCGAGGGGCAAGCGGCCGCCGACGGACTGCACCTGCAGCTGCTTGACGCCGGCTTCTTTCAGCCTCGCTGCAGCGGCCTCGCCACGTTGCTGATCACTTGGCTTGGGCTCACCCTTGGCCGCGTGGGTGACGACCAGAATTGGTGCTTGGCCATGAGCTTGGGCCAAATGACCGAGGTCGGTCAGTCTTGCCAAGGTCTGGCTCGTGACGCCACTTCCTGCAAAAGCGCCGCTAAGTGTCACGACGATGCCGCGGTCGTCGCGCGAAGGGGCAAAGCCTGCCTTGGCGAGTTCGACGAACAGCTGGTCAGGTTCCTCCGAAGTGGGGTTGGCCATGATCGCCGGTCGACGCTGTTCGGTCAGGAGCTGTTGGCACCGAGAACGTGCAGCGATAGCTTCGCGGATTGGTGCAGGGAGTTTCGCCGCAGACCCTTTGCTTTCCAACCCATCGATTTCAGTGAGCGCGGCGTCGATGTCGGCGTACGGCTGGGGTGCTGGGCCGCGCAGGAGTCGAGCTCCAACGCAAAGCAGGCGGGCCTGAGACAGTGCCGTCTTCGCGGCGACCCGTCGCGCGAGTTCCCGATCTGGCGTCGAGGGCTTCAGGTCGGCAATGCTTTCGGCTTCGCGCTCGACTCGGAGTCGAGCGTCGAGATCGGCCGCCTCTGCCGCTGCGCTCTGTTGATCGGCTTGCAGCTTCTGCAACGTCAACTCGGCCTGATGCACCTCCGCTTTCGTGGCCAGGAGGCGCTGTTCGGCTCGAACGATGCGGCCGAGTTCGCGAGCGTCAGAGTAGGCTACCAGCGCTCGTTCCGCGAGGATCTCAGCGCTTGCAGTTTGCCCTTTTGGCCAGGCCGCCTCTGCATCTGCGCGCAGTTTCTCTGCCTTTGCATCTGCTTGAGGGACCAGCTGTCGCGATTCACGCGCGCTGTTGCTGTCTCGGATCGCGTCAATTTGGCCAAGGAGAGCTGGGCGCGGTGCCGACGCACAGGCAGTAACCAGCAACAGTGTCGCACCGGGCGCGAGGCGCATCATGGCTTCACCTTCGCATTCGTTTTGGGCGCCGTCGTTGTGGTGGCCGGCTTTCCCGTGCTGGGGGTTGAGATAGGAGCGTTGGGTTTGGCAGCAGTCGACTGCCTCGTGGTCATGGTTGGCGAGCCCACTGCGCCGGACTTTTCGGACTTTTCGGACTTCAAACGGTTTAGCTCTTCCCGAGTGCGCTCGCGCTGAGCAATGGTGGCTTCAAGGAGGGTCTCGGTACGGCGACGCTTCTGCTCCAGCTCGGTGAGGCGCGCCTGTTGCACGACGAGTTGCTGCTCGAGTTCTACGGCGCGCACCACATTCGCCGCAAGTCGAGCCCAATCGTCAGCCAAGGCCGCAAGTTCCACTGCGTGGGCCGCGTCTCCGGCTGCTCTTGCATCGAGGACACGTTTGATGGCCTGGCGGGCATTGGTCGCGGACTCGGTGAGGAGCAGTTTGCGCTCTGGGGTCGTCTCGAGGGCTTTTAGTCGCTGTTCGATGGCAGCCGGATCGTTGTCGTCCGCGACAGCGAAGTTTGCGATAAGTAGCGCCGTGACCGCAATGGGCCAGGCAATCAAATGGCGCAGGGAATGGGCTTGCACAGGCCGAAGAAGCCACGAGCCAGCCGACAGGTCAAGCGCCGGGTTCCAAGCGCACAGTTTTCGCGCTATAGCGCGCATTGCAGACCTATGACCGACCGGCCGCGCTCCTCCTGGGACGAATACTTCATGGCAATTGCCCGAGTCGTTGCAACACGTTCGACATGCGACCGAAAGCACGTTGGAGCCGTCGTCGTGCGGGACAAGATGCTGCTCGCTACGGGCTACAACGGTAGCATTCGAGGTCTTCCCCATTGCGACGACGTGGGCCATCTCATGCAGGACGGCCATTGCATCCGCACAGTACACGCGGAATCAAACGCGATTGCTCAGGCGGCACGCAACGGTATTCGTGTCGAAACCGGGGATATCTACGTGACCGCTTCGCCTTGCTTTAGCTGCTTCAAGCTGATTGCCAATGCTGGACTTCGGCGGATCGTCTTCGGCGAGTTCTATCGGGACGAGCGCATCTTCGAGTTGAGCCAGACGCTCGGAATCGAATTGGTTCATCTACCGATTGATGAGGTGAATGTTGCATGACAAAACTTGACGTATGGGTCGTCTGTGGCGGGCCTTCGGGTGAAGCAGAAGTCAGTCGCACCTCCGGTCGCGCGGTGGTGGCAGCATTGCAGCGCGCCGGGCATCAAGCCGCACTGCTTGAATTCGAACCCGCGATCACGCGCAACCTGCTAGCAACACCTCCGGACGTCGTTTTTCCGGTGACGCATGGCACACTGGGTGAAGACGGCTGCCTGCAAGGACTGCTCGAGGTCTTCGACGTGCCGTACGTTGGCTCGGACGTGCTCGCGAGTGCGCTTGGCGCCAACAAGCCTTATGCGAAGGCGCTTTGGCAGTTGGCTGGGTTGCCTGTCGCGCCGGAGTTGGTAGTGCGGCACGGAGAGGACTTGGCGCGCTCGGCGGCGGCGGCTCGCGAGCGGTTGGGTGGTGCCGTTGTCGTCAAACCCGCATCTGGCGGCTCGGCGATTGGCGTGCAGCGTGTCACGGCGCAAGAGTCGGACGCGCGACTCGCCGAGGTGGTCCGCGCGGTACTTGCGCTTGACAACGCGGCGCTCGTTGAGAAATGGCTCGTCGGGCAAGAGGTCACCTGCGGAGTCCTCGAGTTAGGGGGGCAATTGCGTGCCTTGCCGCCAACCCTCATCCTGCCAGAACGGGCAGATTTCTACGACTTCGTGTCGAAGTACGCGCCGGGTGGCAGTAGACATTGCTGTCCGGCACCGCTTTCTGCGGCCTTCATCGAGCGGCTCCAGCAAGTCGCGGTGCGCGCGCATCAACTGGTGGGCGCGCGCGATCTGTCTCGTGTCGATTTCGTCGTGGACGATCGGCGTGGTGTCGATTTTGGGCTCACAATCCTCGAAATTAACACCTTGCCTGGCATGACCTCAACCAGCCTCTATCCTGAGGCTGCTGGCATTGCTGGGATTGGCTTCGAGGCCCTCGTCGACGGCCTGGTGCGCCAAGCGATGGCGCGGCCGCGTCGGATGCAGCCCGAAGTCCTGGCCATGCCCAGCTGAGATTGGCGGCGGCAATGCGCCTTGCCGTGCGGCCAAGCGGGGGCGTGCTAACAGCAGCCCGTCATGGCAATCGGTCGCAAAATCCTCGTCGTTGGTTCGGGCGGTCGCGAGCACGCCATCGCTTTGGCTCTCCTCGACTCGCCGTCGGTCGCAGAAGTCCTGGTCGGGCCAGGCAACGCCGGCACCGCGCGTGCGCCGACTGTCGGCGGGAAGAGCCTACGTAATGTCGAGGGTGAGCCGATCGAGATTGCGTGCCGTGAGCGCGTTGACTTGGTCGTCGTCGGGCCGGAAGCGCCGCTGTGCGCGGGGTTAGTCGACGACCTCAGTGGCGTCGGCATTCTCGCGTATGGACCATCGAGGGCGGCGGCGCGACTCGAAGGTTCCAAGTCATTCATGAAGGACTTTGTTGCGCGACACCGCTTGCCGACAGCAAAACACCTCACGCTGACCAGCACGAGCGGTCTCGAGGCTCAAGTACGAAGGTTTGAGCTTCCTCCCGTAGTCAAAGCCGATGGCCTTTGCGCTGGTAAGGGTGTGGTCGTTGCTCAAACGTACGAAGAGGCCATCGAGGCCGCCACACTCATGCTTGGGGGTACGGCTTTCGGTGATGCTGGGCGTACCGTCGTGCTCGAGGAACGCCTGGTCGGTGCCGAGGCGAGTATCCACGCGATTTGCGACGGAGAACGCGCGTTTTTGCTACCGGCGGCGCAGGACCACAAGCGGATCTTCGACAACGACGAGGGACCCAATACCGGCGGCATGGGTACCTATGCGCCCGCGCCTCTCGTTACCAAGGAACTCGAGGAGCGCATTCACCGCGAGATCATTCAGCCCGTGCTCGATGGAATGCGTGCGGAAGGTGCCCCTTTCAAGGGAACACTTTTTGCCGGACTTATGATCGCGTCAAACGGCGAGGCCAAGGTGCTCGAGTTCAATGTGCGCTTTGGCGATCCAGAGACGCAAGTGTTGATGGCCGTGGTCGGAGGGGATCTCGCCGAGCTGTTGGTTAGCGCGGCGCAGGGACGGCTCGATTCGAGTTGCGTAAGGCGGCTTGACCAACACGCCATCTGCGTCGTTATCGCCGCCCATGGTTATCCGGGCAAGGTTCGTTCAGGTGACCTCATTGCCGGTCTTGACGCGGCCGAGGGCGTCGAGGGGACACGCGTGATTCATGCCGGGACCAAGCTCGCAGGTGGCAAGTTGCTTACGTCCGGAGGCAGGGTGCTCGGTGTGACGGCGCGAGGTGATTCGCTGCGTCAGGCCGCGGACAGGGCCTACGCGGCGGTCGCGCGGGTGGAGTTCGATGGCATGCAGTATCGTCGGGACATTGGGCATCGAGCGCTCGGCTAGGCCAGACACTCATCCCGGGATCGACCCGGGTGCGCCGAGCGTCATTCCCAACTGAGCGCGCACGTCTGCGTGCTTCTCGGAAACAGCGTATGCGAGAAGGTCGCGCATACGCTCCGCTGGTGAAAGACCTGCTGTGGCGCGGCTTTCGATTGCCACTTGGCGTGCCGCCACAGTGACGTCACCGCAGGCAACCAAACCAATTCGGGCGGCGACGATTTCCAGGTCGCGCAGCATGGGCAAGACATCGAGCTCGAGCCGTTGCTCGGTGGCTGCATGTACCATGGCGCGAAGCTTCGCTCGCGTTGCATCGTCCAGTTTTGCGTCAAGTGCCTTGGCCAGCTCCACGGCGTTGGATGGGAGATTCTTCGGCTGGCATAGACCGCCCGCGGCTGCAACCAAGGTCGATAGCTCTTCCGCGCTGGGATAGAAAACTGCGAGGCGTCCGAGTTCGCGTTGAGCTCCAAGGTCGTAACCAGTGCGAAATAGGAGTTCCGGCACCGCGCGACCGCTGAGCATCCCGGCTCCAAGCAATAGCGTTGGCGCCGGACTCATCGGATGAGAAAGCGCGAAGCCTTGGCCAGGGCGCACGTAGAGGGCAAATGATGGAAGGCCGAGCAGGCGGATAGTCCAGGCTACGACTCGCACGGCGCTGACAGTGCTGGTGTCTGGATCTTGGCGTTCTTGCTCATCCAACGTAAGCGTCGGTTGGTTGGCGCGAAGCAAGGAGAGTTTGGCTGAGATAGCTGCATCATGGATCGTCAGCAGCAGCTTTCGCACGGGATGATCGACGGGCCGCAGCAACCACAGGCTTGATTCCTCGAGTGGTCGACTGACTTTCGGCGCGCCATAGCTAGCGAACCGGCGATACATCGCTTGCTCCTGTTCGTCGGCTTCGCCCAAGTGGACCAGGACGCTTGACGCGAAGAATGCCCGAGCGTAATCGTTCGCTCCCAGTGCCATGCGCTGCATCTCGCGGTAGGGGGTCGCATTCGTCGGGGCAATGCACGCAATCGCCTCGAGATGGCCGAGGGCCCCTTGAATGTCACCTCCTCGTTCGAGGACATGCGCGAGAGTCAGCTGCGGTGCCGTGTCTTGCGGGCTCAACGAGATGGCCCGCTCAAGTGAGGAGATGGCGCCTTCGGTGTCCGCTAGCTGTTCTTCGCGAAGCGTGGCGAGTCGGTGAAGCAATGCGGCTTCCTCGCGGCCATGGCCACCTGTCTTCAGTCGCTCGATTTGTCGGCGATACGCCGATTCGGTTCCCTGGACGTCGCCAGCTTCGATGAGCACGGCCTCGATGGCTTCGAAGGCGCCCGCCACGGTTGGGTCGTCGGCGATGGCGGCCTCGAATAGGGCCACAGATCGGTCGACGTTGCTGCCCTTCGCCGCGCAGAGTTCGGCGGCTTGGGCGAACACGCGGGCTCGCGCCTTGGGGTCTGGGGTCGACTCTGCCAGTGCTACGGCCGCATCTACGGCGCCGTCGTAGTCGAAGCTGGCGGCAAGCAAGGAACGAAGTCGTTCCCGGAGTTCGGTATCGCTGGGTCGCAGTTCGATGGCATGACGTAGCGCCGAGGCGGCCGCTTGGAGCGCATCGTCTACGACTTCGGTCAAGACATGGGCTCGTGCTTCGTCACTTTCGCAGAAGGCGAGCATGCGCGCACGCAGGGCGGCGGCGGCGGCCAAGTCGCCGCATTCGCGTGCCAAGTCCAGGCGTTGGGAAAGCGCCGCGCGGTGTTCGGGAAAGATGGCGAGCGCCACGTCGAGATTCGAGGCGGCCTCCACGAGCGCTCCGCGGCGTCGTTGCAGCATCGCTAGGCATACCAGGACTTCGGCATGACGTGGACTGCGCTCGCTCCCCAAGAGGATGTTCGCGTGTTCGTACGCCTGTTCGGCAGTGCCAACATCCCCTGCATCGGCTTTGCGCGAGGCTTCCGCGATGGCAAGTTCAATTCCGGTGGATTGAGGTGCCGGCTCCCGTTCCTCGAGGAGAAGGAGGGGGGGGAATTGTGCCGTGGTGGGTCGATCGAGCTCGAGCGTCATGATGCAGTCCCGCTAGTGTCCCAATAGCACAGAGTTGGCGCCTTGTGGGCCGATGGCCCCATCGCGTCAATAGGCAGGCGCATTTCACCGGATTGTCACCGTGCTGCTGTGGTTCTTCCACTGCCTGCCTCCAGCATGAGGCTCATGATTACAACGAAAATCATGGTGAGGCTCGACGCAGAGCACCACGCAGCCGAACTAGAAATGATGACCCCCCACGAGAGCGCATCGTCAGATCACCTCGACTACGCCCTTCGACGCATTGGCCTCCGACCTTTGGGAACTATCGAATTGTCAACCCCACGGTACCGCGTCACTCGGACCAAAATCACCGAGTCGGATGGAATGGCATTCAGCGCCACGAGAGTGATTCAAATTCTCCGAGCCGCCAGGGCATCGGCGACCGCGAAAGAGCCCTTTCTTCGCGCGGCGTAGCCTTGAGCGCGAAGTTGGTCGAGCCCAAACCAACTGCTCTGATTCGGCCAGGTCCATCGGGGCTTCGGCCGTCTTCGTTCAAGTGCAGGTCCAAATGAACAAGTCCGCGTTGGTTGAGAGTCCATGTTTGGCGAGGGATTGAACGCGCGACAGGACATGGGTCAACTCGCTTGCCGTTCCGCGAAAGCCGCCACCCCAACGGTCGATGTCATCTTCCTCGAGGGCTTGCGCTGCGCGCAATAGGTCGGAACCATTTGCCGTCGCCAGGGCACTGGTTAGCGCTGCTGGTAAGCGTTGGACCGTGACTTCTGGCTCGGGCGGTCCGGTGAGGTAGCCGTGCAGGATGAGGTCCAGTGCGCGTTCGGCAGGGATCTCGGTTAGCGACGCAAAGAGCAGGGCTAGCTTGTCGGGGAGCATGCCCTTGCACTGAACGTTTGGCAGCGAATCAATCTTGGGTGCCGGATTGGCATCTGGATTGGGCTTGGGTGGCTGCACCCAGTGGGGCTCGCTACGTAGCGGAATGTGTGCGCTATTTGGCAGGCTTGCCGTTTTTGGATCCGGCAGTTGTCGAACGGGTTGAGGCGGCAATTGCCAGCCACTAAGTACTCGAGCCACGTCCGAGGAAGAAGCGAGGAAGAAGTCGGTGATGACGCCCATGTTGCACCCAGTTCTGTCTCAATGCGGACTGAGCCCTCTTGGATCGTTGCACTCGTTGGTTACGCCTGCAGTCTACACTATGCTGCGCGTGCGTGGCACTTGCCGACGCGACAAAATCGCAATACGGGTTGCCGTGGCAAGACTGCGGATGGAGCATTCGTCTGTACTTCTTCCCACACGGCGGCTTCGGTCGGAAAATGCGGGCCGTTCGAATCGTCGAGCAGACTCGATGTCTGTTTGTGGCATACTCGTCGCGACGTAGCGAGAGCTACCACCTTGTGTTCGCTCGTTGTCGTCGTGCCACGGGGGCGAACCAGCCGGACATCTCGCGACGGTACGTTTGGCGCAACGCGCGTGGGGAGCGGCGCGAACTCGCCCGCGGACGAGTGACACAGAACAACGGCGAATCGCAGCTTCGGCCATTGGGTCAAACGGAGCCCGCGGCCTAGGCGTGTCGCGTGGCCACAGCACTGGATGACCATCAGCGGGTCAGCGGTACTGAGTCGGCGAAATTGCGGCGTTTTCGCGGCGCCAGTCGCTGTTGCTTTGCCAGGTCGATTGGGTGCCGCGCAGTCCTCAAGCCACCGCATGGGCCACTCACTGGTTGAACCTGGATTCCGAGCGGCTTCGAGATGCTCGGAGCGCGGGACGCGGACCCCTTATCTGTGATTACGTAAATGGGCGAGCATGGCTGACATTGCCCCCCTTTGGCCACTTCGATTCGACGCTGCCATTCTCGAGCGGGTCGTCGCACCACCTTATGACGTCATCGATGCGCACCTGCGTCGGGCGTTGGGTGAGCGAGATCCGCACAATGTCGTCCATATCGACCTGCCTGAGGGCGAAGGCGACAAGAAGTACGAACGCGCGCAGGGCCTGTTCACTGAATGGCAAGAGATGGGGGTGTTAGTCCGGGATGAGGCGCCGGCCTATTGGCGTTACGCGCAGACCTTCGCTCCGCCCGGGGGCGGGGTAGCCATCACACGCAAGGGCTTCCTTGGGTTGGTGCGAGCGGTGTCGTATCTGGATCGCACGGTCTTGCCGCATGAACGCACGCTTGATGGCCCGAAGTTCGATCGCGTGCAACTCTCGCGTGCGACGCGCGCAGTGTTGTCTCCCCAGTTCATGCTCTACTCCGATCCAGAGCGGAGTCTCGATGCACTGCTCGACACGGGTGAAGCATTTGCCGATTTTCACACGTCGGATGGGATTCGGCATCAGATCTGGCGCGTGACGGCGCCTGCTACGATGGCCGCCATCACCGATGCGATGGCGAAACAGAAGCTGCTCATTGCCGACGGTCATCAGCGCTACGCAGCCGCCGTTGCCATCAGTGAGGAATTCGAGGCCGAGGCGAAGGAACGGGGCCTGCCAACTAGTCCCAGGTCGGAGCATCTCTTTACCTTTGCATTGCTGGTCAACGGCGACGATCCGAACCTGATCGTGTTGCCGACGCATCGACTCGTTCACTCGCTACCTGTGTTTGACTGGAACGCACTCGTCACCCAGGCTCGCGTCCTGTTCGACGTGACACCTGTGACGGGCAGCGCAGCCGAACTTCGGGCGCGTCTAGCCAAGGAGAGTCGTCCCGCGATGTGCGCCGTGGTCAAGGGCGGCACGGCAGCGCTGCTCGTGCTGCGTCGTGACGCCGATCTTGCGGGGCATCCGATTCTTGGCAAGCGGCCTTCGGTACTGCAGGACACGGCGGTGGCGCTTCTGCATGACGGCTTGCTCGAGTGCGTTCTGGGCGTCACGCCTGAGGCGCAGGCACAGAAGACGAACCTTACTTATCTGCAAGAGCCATCGGTGGGCGAGTCTCTGCTCGAAAGCGGAGAGGGTCAGGTGCTGTTCTTGATGAATGGCACTGAAGTTTCCTCCGTTCGTCGCGTCGCTGAGGCCGGCGAGGTGATGCCTCAGATGTCGACGTTCTTCTATCCCAACGCACCAACAGGCCTTTGCTTCCACACACTCTATCCCGACCGGCTAATTCCGTGAAATGGGGGCTGCTTCTCGATTCAGCTACCGCCCCGAGGAAGCTCGACCCCGGCACGGAGCTAAGTTTCTGCCTTTAATCGAGTTCAAGGGAACGTTTAGGAAGGGTGCACATATCCATGCCAAAGATTCTAGTTAGCGATTCTCTGAGCCAGGAAGGCCTCGACGTACTCGAGGCTGCGAAGTCCGCCGGCATCGAATACGACTACAGGCCAGGCCTCAAGGAGGATGAGCTTACCGCGGCGATTCCCGCCTATGATGGGCTTGTGATTCGCAGTGGCTCGAAAGTCACAGTCAATGTCATCGACGCGGCTACCAACTTGAAGGCAGTTGGTCGGGCAGGCATTGGCGTGGACAACGTGGATGTTCCAGCGGCTTCACGCAAGGGCATCATCGTGATGAACACGCCTACGGGCAACACCGTCACAACAGCCGAGCACGCGTTGGCATTGCTCTTCTCCGTATCGCGCAAGATTGGCATGGCTGATGCTACGATGAAGCAGGGCAAGTGGGAGAAGAAGAAGCTCGAAGGCCGTGAGCTAACGGCGAAGACGCTCGGCGTCATTGGCCTCGGCAATATTGGGCGCATCGTGGCCGACCGCGCCCAGGGCCTGCGGATGCATGTGGTCGCGTTTGACCCGGTCGTTACGCCTGAGCGCGCTCTGCAGCTCGGCGTCGAGCTCGTTTCGCTCGATGCGCTATTTGCGCGTGCCGATGCTATCACCATTCACACGCCAAAAAATCCGCAGACGACGGGGCTCATCAATGACAGTACCATCGCCAAGATGAAGAAGGGGGTCATCCTGATCAATGCGGCGCGTGGTGGGATCTGTGACGAAGAAGCCGTGGTGCGTGGCCTCGAATCGGGGCAGATCGGTGGAGCGGGGTTTGATGTCTATTCGGTGGAACCTCCTGGCTTGACGGATCTCGTCAAGCATCCGAACGTGGTTGCCACGCCGCATCTCGGTGCTTCCACCGAAGAGGCTCAGACTCGCGTTGCGGTTGAGATCTGCGAGCAGCTGGTTGCCTACCTGCTCCACGGCACAATTACCAACAGCATCAATGCGCCGGCGGTGCCGCGCGAACAAGCCGCGCTGCTTGGTCCCTACATTACGCTCGGACGTCGGTTGGGGCAGTTCCTCGGCGCTGTCGAGAACCTGAACCCGCGGTCGATCACCGTCGAGTTCGGCGGCGATGCCACGGGCGTTCTGAGTAAGCCCATCGTCAA
This sequence comes from uncultured Polyangiaceae bacterium, assembly GCA_964454965.1. GTDB lineage: Bacteria > Myxococcota_A > Polyangia > Polyangiales > Polyangiaceae > FEN-1139. Next base: position 227,326 of record CAYVXY010000014.1, read on the forward strand.
TGCGGCGGTGGCGGGTGCTCTGGGGCGTCTGCTGGACGACGAAGTCAACGAAATCAGTGTCCCGATCGTTGCCAAGGATCGTGGCATCGAGCTCAAGGAGTCGAAATCGTCTGAGAAGTACGCCTACTCGACGATCGTACGCCTAGTCGTGGCCGATCAGGATGGTCAGGTGCGCAGTGTTACGGGAACGCTTGGCAGCAACCAGGTGCCGCGCATGGTAGGTTGGGGCAGCTTCGAAATGGACACTCGTCTCGAGGGGACGATTCTCGTGCTGAAGAATCAGGACAAGCCCGGTGTCATCGGTCAGATCGGCTCGATTCTCGGGGAGAGTCGAATTAACGTTTCGCGAATGCAAGTGGCGCTCGACGTGAAGAGCGGCAAAGCGGTTCAGATCTGGGGGCTCGATTCCAAGTTGAACGCCAACGTGCTCAATTTGGTTTGCGGCGCCAAGGACGTCGATGCGGCGTTTGGCGTCGAATTGACCTAACCTGCACGCGGCGTTGCCCAGCACCCGCTGCCAATAGGTGCCTGCCGAGGGGCGCCGTCATCTGACCCTCAAGCGGTGGTGCTGGCGGCAACGCGGCGCGGGAAAGCCCGAAGCGAACCGTTGTTGCCGCAGTTCGAATCGTCGACGGAGTAAAGGTAGGTGTCGCCCCGACATTGCGTGGGCTGATTCGGTTCTGGCAGCGCCGCCATGGTCACGTTATCATCGTTGCACTGAGCATGTGTGGATACTGGCTGCGGTGGGCCGATCAAAGCATCGCGATCGACGCGGTCATTGTCGTCGGTCGAGCCGAGGATTGTGCCATCATCATTGATGATCCGTTGGTGTCGCGGCGCCATGCGAGCGTGGTCCTGTCGGAGTCAGAGCTCTGGGTGAGCGATCTAGGGAGTCGCAATGGCGTGTATGTCAACGGGACTCGAATTGACGAGCGTCAACGTCTGACGGAAGGAGATGTCGTCCGCGTTGGCACGCAAGAGATGCATGTTGTTGGCGATGAACCGCCCTTGCGTGATGCGGGCTCGGAAGCCCCGGAACCCACTCGACGCATTGACGTGATGGGGGTGGTTGGACAGTTGGCAGAGAAGGCGCTCGCGCTTGGTCGTGTGGAGGAGGCAGAGCGGCTGCTCACGGGGCCGTTCGAGCAGTTGTTGCGTGAAACCTCGGTTGGCCTGGCACCGAGCCATGAGCTTCTCGACAAGTCGACCGAGCTAGCTGTACGGTTGCTTGAGGGGACACGCCGAGGTTTTTGGTTGGATTGGTTGGTTCAGGTCTACTGCGCGCTGCGCAAGCCGTGGCCCGCGTCGGTCGTCGATACCCTCTATCAGGTGGCAAGAGGATCGGTGGGTCACGATCGACAAGGCTTGCGCAACTATTGCGAACTGCTGCGTGCAGTACAGAATGATTTGGGGCCGGCCGAACGGTTCCAGATCGGACGCATCGAGGGGCTGGAACGCGTGCTATCAGCACGCTAGTGCCTCGACCATGCTGAGCCGAGGCACGGGCAATTCGTGCAGTGAAGTGGGGTTTCGTCGAAGTTCAAGGGGACTTTGCCAGTCCCGCTTGTTGGCCGCAAAGCGGTAAGGCCGAAGGCCCCGTCGATTCGACGGAATGGCGCTACTTAGTTGATTGATGCGCCTGGAAATATCGAGCTATGCTCGGTGCCTAAGCTGTGCCATCCGACAATTCTAATGGAGACCTGCCCAGGGACGGGCGAGAAGGCCGCACGCTGGCTGTCCACTATTGGGTGGAATATCGGGGCAATGCGATTGAGCTTCGCGGAGGGCAGTTGCTGATTGGGCGTAGTGCCATGTGTCGCCTGGTTCTGGACGACCCGCTCGTCTCTCGGCAACACGCTGAGTTCCGACAAGTTGGGGACGCGATATTCTTGTTTGATCTCAAGAGCGTCAACGGCGTCTTTGTCAACGGCAAGCGAGTCGAACAGAAGCAGGAGATTCGTCCTGGCGACAAGGTGTTAATTGGTGAGCAAGAAATGACTTTGGTGGCGCGGTCTTTCGACAAGGAGACCAAGCCCCACGTGCCTTCCCGTCGGCGGTTCATCGAGACCCTGCACGCGAGCGACGTGGATGCCGATATGGCAAAGGGCGCTGTGGGAGCGCAGGGGGAAGTCAAGTCATCGGCCACCAGCCCCACTGGCGACAACCCAGCGCCCGAAGTGAGGCCGAATGGGTCCGAAACGAAGTCCGAAATGAAGGACGAGTTGACGTTTCAGGGTGAGGCGCTGGAGCTACTTACGGGCGTCGCGGACAAGGTTCTCGCTTTGGGCAGGGGTGACGAGGCTGAGCGGATCTTGGGCGCCTACATGGCCAACCTCTTGGATGCCGCACGGGCGGGCGCGATGGTTGGGCCCAAGACCGGCGACAAGGCAGCGATTTACGCTGTGAAGTTGGCGTCGGTTACAAGCAAGGGCAGCTGGATAGACTACGCGATTACGCTTTTTTCGATGCTGAAGCGGCCACTTCCGGGTTCAGTGGTTGACGAGCTATACGGTCTGCTCAGAAAGACCAGCGGTGTGAATCTCGCTGGTGTGCGCGAATACGTAGCGGTGCTGCATTCGGTCCAGGCTCGGTTTGGGCCAGCGGAACGGTTTCTCGTTCAGCGGATCGAGGGCCTCGAGCGTCTGGCCTCATTGCGATAGCTCTAGCTACTTCCGTTGCGGGCCACGCGGGGGAGCCGGACGCGCCAGGCGTTGTGCTCGCATTTGCAGTTGTGCTCGCGCCGCGCTCTCGATGGTCGCCTTCAGATCGTCATCTAGTATTTGGTCGAGCTGCTGCGCCAGATCGGCGGGCAGCTGTACCGGTGTCACAGCCACCGGTTTGCGCGGCAGCGGTTGGGGCTTGGAGCCAGCATCGAGGCTTCCAACCTTGCAGCGAATGGTGCGAACAGCGAAGCCGAGCGGAGCGAGGCGCTCGATGATCGTCGAGGATAGGAGGCTGAGCTCCTGGGCCCATACCGAGCTTGCGACCCGCAACGTGAGGATCCCGTCGCGCAGTTGTTCGGGCTGGCTGCGTGCCGCGATGCGATCACCAATGGCTCGTTGCCAGGTGTGGGCGTCCAAGGGACAACCTCCAGCGCGGATCAAATCAGCGCGAGTACCTGCGACCAATGAGCCCAACAACGTTGGCTCGTGGCGACCCGTCTTGCTCAACGGCACCTCGATCGCATTGTTACTTTCCCGACCCGGCTCGAGCGAGCGCTACTAGTTTTGGATTTCGTGCCGAAGGAGAGACTCGAACTCTCAAGTCAGTGAAGACAACGGATTTTGAGTCCGCCGCGTCTGCCAGTTCCGCCACTTCGGCTTTCAGTTCTCTGTGTCGCTGTCGATTCTCGTTGCGTCGCCGTCCAGGCCGCTCCCGGTTCAAGCGAGGAAACGTGACTTAGCTCAACTTTATGGCCGAGGAAAGCCCAGATCGCATCGGGCCAGGCGGTTTTTCCAGGAAGCGACTGGGCGAGCGCGGACTCCGTGAACAAAAGCACTTGCGCGGGGCCCCGCTCGGTCTGGGCGTTGACATTGGCGGCTCGCAGCCACAGGGTTAGCTGGCCGACGCGGCCAGTAGGTCTGGCTGCGTTAGGGCGGGGTCAGTTCGCGTCAGCCGCGTTTCGGCTGCGCCTCCCCGTCGAAAGGAGACGCTCGCATGGACTTCGATGTTGCGCCACTTCCGTATGCCAAGGATGCCCTCGTTCCAGTCATGAGCAAAGAGACGCTCGAGTTTCACTACGAAAAACACCACAAGGGGTACATGACGAACCTCAAGGGTCTGCTCGATGGCAAGCCCGAAGCCAACAAGAGTTTGGTCGAGGTGATCCGGTCGAGCTCCGGAGGCGTATTCAACAACGCGGCCCAAGTCTACAATCACTCGTTCTTCTGGGACGGAATGAAGCCTGGCGGTGGAGGCGAACCCAGCGCGGGCAACGTCAAAGACCTGATCGAGCGCGATTTTGGTGGGTTTTCGGCTTTCCGCGAGGCTTGGGTCAAAGCCGGGATGGGGCGGTTCGGCTCTGGCTACGTGTGGTTGGTCTTCGAAGCAGGCAAGGCCAAGATCATCGACACCCCGAATGCAGAGACCCCGCTCGTTACGCCTGGCACACCGCTGCTGACGACTGACGTGTGGGAGCATGCCTACTACATCGACCATCGCAATTTGAGAAAATCCTTCCTTGAAGCCTTCTGTGACAAGCTGATCAACTGGGATTTCGTCGCGAAGAATCTGCAGCAGACCACCTAGAGCTCGGTCAGGGCTGCGCGAACGGCGAATTTCGGGCTCGCCTTCGGGGTACCGGTCACGACGACTTGGACGGCTCCGCGCCACTTGCCTGGGGGTTTTGCTCAAGTTGAGACCCCCAGGCTGCGTTTGGGCGAATCGTGCCGTCAAAAACGAGGAGCTGTGCTATAGCTTCGCCGCGCCGTTTGCAGGTTTTTTGGCCGGTTCGGCGTGGCAACGACTGGAGAACGCGTTCGCCCATGGCGTCACGGTCCCCGGGCTCGTTGCCTGATCACTCCGCCTAGTCCCCGAGACGCGAATTGCCGTCGAGGGGGGATCTGCCCGTGGCTGTCTCGGGCTCGCACCGGAGGAACATGCAGAAGGCGCTCACTCTGTTCGACACCACAATTGGCAAGAAGGCCGTGATGGCCGTGACGGGTCTCATCCTGTTCGGATTCCTCATTGGTCACATGCTCGGTAACCTTCAAATCTATCTCGGACCCGATGCGCTCAATGCATATGCCGAGAAGCTACAGTCGCTGACACCAGTGCTGTGGGGGACGCGCATCGTTGTCGGCACTAGTATCATCCTGCACGTGTGGATGGTCATCGACCTTTACGCTCGCTCGCTGGCGGCGCGTCCCGTTGCCTATCGAGTGACACGCTCGATAGCCACGAACTACGCGACCAAGACCATGTGGCTATCGGGGATCTTGATCCTCTTGTTCGTGCTCTACCACCTGGCTCATTTCACGTTTCCCGGGATCTCCATGGGCAACTACGAGCACGACACCCATGGTCAAGTTTACCTCAATGTCGTCAATGGTTTTGGCGTGCGTTGGGTTGCCGCCATCTACATTGCTGCTCAACTGGTCCTGTGGGCTCACCTCTATCACGGGGGCTGGAGCTTGCTGCAGACATTGGGGCTGAACCATCCGCGCTACAACGAGAAATCGCGCGGTATCGCCAAGCTCATCGCCACCATTATCGTTCTCGGCAATATCTCGATTCCCGTCGCCGTCATGGCGGGCATCGTCAAGTGAGGATGCCCATGGAACTTCGAGCCAAAGCACCGTCAGGACCGATTGAGACGCGCTGGAGCCGTCACAAGTTCGATCTCAAACTCGTCAATCCGGCCAATCGTCGCAAATACACCGTCATTGTTGTCGGCAGTGGCCTTGCGGGAGGCGCCGCCGCTGCGTCCCTCGGCGAGCTCGGATACAACGTTCACTGCTTCTGCTACCAGGATAGCCCGCGACGCGCGCACAGCATCGCAGCTCAGGGCGGCATCAACGCGGCCAAGAGTTATCAGAACGATGGCGATAGCGTGTTCCGACTCTTCTACGACACCGTGAAGGGCGGCGATTTCCGTGCTCGTGAGTCGAACGTCTATCGCTTGGCGGAGCTGAGCCTCAACATCATCGACCAATGTGTGGCACAGGGGGTTCCCTTTGCTCGCGAATACAGCGGTCTACTAGACAATCGCTCATTTGGCGGTGCGCAAGTATCGCGAACGTTCTACGCGCGCGGCCAAACTGGTCAGCAGCTGCTCTTGGGCGCATACCAGTCACTGGCAAAGCAAATCGAGGCGGGGACTGTTAAGATGTTCCCACGCACCGAGATGCTCGATCTGATCGTTGTCGACGGTGTCGCTCGAGGCATCGTGGTGCGTGATATGGTAACTGGCAAGATTTCTTGCCACTTGGCCGATGCAGTCGTGCTTGGGACGGGCGGGTACGGCAACGTATTTTACCTTTCGACCAACGCCATGGGCTGCAATGTTACCGCCAATTGGCGAGCCCACAAAAAGGGTGCGCTGTTTGCCAATCCCTGTTTCACGCAAATCCACCCGACTTGCATCCCAGTCAGCGGTGACTTCCAATCCAAGCTCACGCTGATGAGCGAGTCGCTGCGGAATGATGGGCGCGTCTGGGTCCCGAAGAATCCTGGTGACAAGACGAAGGATCCGCGCAAGATCCCAGAAGCTGAACGGGACTACTACCTTGAGCGCCTGTACCCGAGCTTCGGCAATCTGGTGCCACGCGATATCGCGTCTCGGCGAGCCAAGAACATGTGCGATCAGGGACTAGGCGTTGGACCGGAGGTCGAAGGCTTCAGTCGCGGCGTGTATCTCGATTTCCAGTCGGCGATTGATCGGCTCGGCAAGGAAGTCGTGGCCGAGCGCTACGGCAATCTGTTCGACATGTACGAGCGCATAACGGGCGAAGATCCGTACCAGGTTCCGATGCGCATGTACCCAGCGGTCCACTACACGATGGGGGGACTTTGGGTCGACTACAACCTCGAGAGCAACATTCCGGGCTTGTTCGTCGGCGGCGAAGCCAATTTCTCCGACCATGGGGCGAATCGACTCGGTGCGAGCGCGCTGATGCAGGGGCTTGCGGACGGTTACTTCGTTCTTCCCTACACAGTCGCCGATTATCTCGCTCGTTCTGGGAAAAACCCGATCAAGGAGGACCACCCGGATGTGCGAGCCGCGCAGAAGGCGGTTGAAGAGCGCACGGCTCGGTTGTTGGCAGTGCAAGGCAAGCGCAGTCCGGATTCGTTCCACCGCGAACTTGGCAAGGTCATGTGGGAAAAGTGTGGCATGGCTCGCACGGACTCCGGACTCAAATCCGCATTGGAAAAGATTCCCGCTATTCGCGAGGAATTCACCAAGAACGTGCGTGTCGTCGGTAGCGGCGAGGAGCTCAACCAAGAACTCGAGAAGGCCGGCAGGGTTGCAGATTTCCTCGAATTGGCCGAGCTACTATGTACGGACGCCTTGCATCGTGAAGAGTCGTGTGGCGGGCATTTCCGCGAAGAATACCAGACCGACGAAGGTGAAGCGAAGCGCAACGATGACCAGTTCCAGTATGTTGCAGCGTGGCAGTATAGCGGCGACGTGAGTAAGCCCACCCTCAATCGTGAACCTCTCGAGTTTGAGTACGTTCATCCCGCACAGAGGAGCTACAAGTAATGTCGACGATGAATCTAGTGCTCCACGTGTGGCGCCAGCCGGCCGCAAGCAAGCCTGGAAAATTTGAGCGCTATGAGGTCAAGGGGGTCAGTGACCATCAATCGTTTCTCGAGATGATGGATCAACTCAACGAGCAGCTAGTGTCCGAGGGCCGGGAACCGGTTGCCTTTGACAACGACTGTCGCGAGGGGATCTGTGGAACTTGCGGTTTTGTCATCAATGGGCGCCCGCATGGGCCGCAGAAGGGGACGACAACGTGCCAGCTTCACATGCGTCGCTTCAAGGACGGTGATGAACTAACGCTCGAACCTTGGCGCGCCAAGGCCTTTCCGGTGATTCGTGACTTGGTGGTCGACCGCTCGGCGTTTGACCGTATCATCCAGTCGGGCGGATACATATCGGCTCGAGCAGGTGCGGCACCTGAGGCCAATTCGGTTCCGGTACCAAAAGAGAATGCCGATCTTGCCATGGATGCGGCAGCCTGCATCGGCTGCGGTGCGTGTGTGGCGTCCTGCCCCAACGCTTCGGCCATGCTGTTCACCTCTGCAAAGGTCGGGCATCTCAACCTGCTGCCGCAGGGCGCTCCTGAAGCCCACGATCGCGTTCGCAACATGGTCGCGCAGATGGAAGCCGAGGGATTTGGTCATTGCACCAACCACCTCGAGTGCGAGGCGGCATGTCCGAAGGAGATCAGCGCCGACTTCATTGCTCGCATGAACCGCCAGTTCATGGGCGCCATGGTGGCGAGTCGCGAGACGGTTCCGCGCCGTACTGTCAAGCGGTAGCTTGATACTCTCGGTGTAGCAACTGTTCGATGGATGAAAGGCCACGTTGGAATGTCAACGTGGCCTTCTCTGATCCGAGTGCCCACTAGCTTTGCAGTTGGCGACTAGGCAAGATGGGCGCCCAAATCAGGCGATCGAGCATTCGGTCATCGATGACGATCCCGCGGTCACTAAAGATCAGTGCGTTCTCGGTGCCGTCTTCCTTCCATTCCGCGACGAACAGGATCCCCTGGCCCTCAGCATTGTATCCAAGCTGGACGATCGCGCCTTGCAACCAGCGACCACCACCTTCAAGTTCCATGGTTTGCGGTAGGACATAGAACCCTTCGGCGGGCAGTGGCTTGAGCGTCTTGGACCACGTGGGTGAACGCAGCGGAGTCGTCGGCTCGCCCCAGAACCACCGATTGCGTCGATTGGCGCCGGGACGCACGACAAACATGCCACCACCATTGTCGGCTTGTCCGACGAACACCAGAGCGTTAGCGGGGATCTGTTCCTCCTGTCCGGGCATGGGCTGGGTGGTGCGGTAAAGGCCTGGATTGGGCAATTCGAACATAGTTGAACCTCAGTGCACGGCAGTATTCGCCGGAAGTTTTAGGGACGCGGGCCAATATACGGTCGCTGTGGGGCAAGGGAAGGGCGTTGGATGGCGATTTGCGATTTGAAGTTGACCATTTGTCGAGGGGTTCTGAGTCGCGGACCTTCAGACCCCACCGGTCGCCTCTGCCCGAGTTGCGGTCGAGAATTCCTCTCTAACCGACGTACCCGGCAGATGGGGGCACTCACGGGGTGATAGGCAATGATACGTATTTGACCTGTAGCCGCAAGGACTTCATGCCTGGCGGCAAATCAGTGCCGACGGTTGCCGTCCATAGAGCAAATGGTCTGGTATTGTCCGGCTACCATCTTGGAGAAGCTCATGAGAACTCACGCCTGTCATTCATCGGTTGGCTTGCTGCTCGTAGGTCTAGGTCTACTGGGGTCTGGTTGTGGTGGAAGTAGTCCCACCGCCGCGTCGGTTGCCGACCTGCCCAAGGTGACGGGAAAGATGACTGAGGGGGCTGCTGCACCGAAGGGCGCCAACCTCTTGAAGAATGGTGACTTCGAGGAGGGCGTCTTGACGCCATGGATGACCATCTTCAACCCTCCGGGTAAGGGCAGTATCAAGGTCGACGCGGGTCAAGCGTGCCTGACCATCGAGAGTGGCGGCAGGGGGACCTATGACGTGTTGCTGCGTCAGCGTCCCTTGATGATGAAGCGTCATCAACCCTATCAGGTCCACTTCAAGGCGCGTGCGACCAACCCAATCAAGCTCATGCCAAAGATCTTGTCGGTGGGTTCGACGCCGGTCGAGATGTGGTCAGCTATCGTGGATGTGACCTCGGAAGCCAAGACCTTTAGCACCCCTTTTACCTGGACCGAAGACCTCAGTTCGGATGTCGAGTTGGTGATCCACATGGGCGGACCGTTGACGGGTGCAGTCCCTACCACGGTCTGTCTCGACGACATTGCTGTCGTGGATCCTACTGCGTCGGCTGATGCTGCAGCGGGTCCCGCAATCCCCAAGGTTCGCGTCAATCAGGTGGGGTACATCCCGCGTCTGCCCAAGTACGCTGGCTACAAGAACACAAACCCGACCCCGCTCGACTGGCAATTGCTCGACTCCACAGGCAAGGTAGTGAAGTCCGGAAGGACTAAGTTCTTCGGCGAAGACAAGGACGCGGGCGAGCTGGTCCACCAGATCGATTTCTCCGACTTCAAGCAGCCCGGGCACGGCTATGTGCTCGCGGTTGGGAACGACAAGAGCGAGCCGTTCGCTATCGGCACTGATCTCTACAAGAAGCTCAAGTACGACGCGCTCGCGTTCTATTACCATCAACGAAGCGGTATCGAGATTTCTATGCCGTATGCAGGAAACCAGCAATGGACACGTCCTGCAGGTCATCTGAGTGACAAGAAGGTACCTTGCGCGCCAGGTTCCGGCTGCAGCTACAGCCTGGACGCTTCGGGGGGCTGGTACGACGCGGGTGATCACGGAAAGTACGTCGTCAACGGTGGCATCACTGTTTGGACGCTGCTCAACTGGTATGAACGAACCAAGGCATTGGGCTCTTCATTGGGCGACTATGCTGATGGGAAATTGCAGATCCCCGAGAACAAGAACGGCAAAAACGATCTACTCGACGAGGTCCGCTGGGAACTCGAGCTGTTCATGAGAATGCAGGTGCCGGACGGCGAAAAGCTTGCCGGCATGGTGCATCACAAGATGCACAATGAGAAATGGTCTGGGATCCCGACTCGCCCCGACGAGGACAAGATCCCACGTTTCCTCAAGCCGCCGAGTACGGGTGCGACGCTCAACCTGGCGGCTGTTGCCGCACAATGTGCACGCATCTACAAAGACGTGGACGCTGCGTTTGCCAACAAGTGCCTTGTCTCAGCGGAGCGGGCTTGGGCTGCGGCAGAGAAGAATCCAAAGCTCTACGCGCCAGGTGACGACTTCAAGAGCGGTGGCGGAGCGTACGGTGATATCGACGTAACAGACGAGAAGTACTGGGCTGCCGCCGAGTTGTACATCACGACAGGCAAGCCGGAGTACTTGAAGGCTGCGCAACAGTACAAGCAGTATCTTCAAGTATCCACCAGTGCCGGTGGCGGGCTGTCGGCAATGGGCTGGGCAAATGTAGCATCGCTTGGCACGATATCGTTGGCGGTGGCCTCGAGCCAATTGCCAAAGGCCGACATAGCAAAGGCACGCGATGCGGTGGTCGCAGCGGCACAGAAATTCATGAACGTGATCCCGAAGAACGGATACCGCGTACCATTCGAAGGCCAGTACCCTTGGGGCTCGAATTCCTTCGTGGCAAACAACGGAGTTATTTTCGGCCTTGCCTACGACTTCACGAAGCAGGAGGCGTTTGTTGCCGCTGCGGCCGAGGCGCTCGACTATCTCCTCGGCCGCAATGCGATGGCGAAGTCCTACATTACCGGGTATGGCACGCGACCGGTTCAGAACCCACATCACCGCTTCTGGGCACATCAGGAGAATGAGAAGCTCCCGTCACCACCTCCCGGAGTCCTTTCTGGGGGACCCAATTCCAAACCCGACGATCCAACCGCCATCGCGATGGGGCTCTCCGGTTGCGCCGCACAGAAGTGTTATATCGATCATATCCAGTCCTGGACGACCAACGAGATCGCCATCAACTGGAATGCGCCTCTGGTTTGGCTATCCGGCTTCATCGACGAGAAGGCTGCAAAGCCCTAGTCGGAGTTAGAACAGCGTAGTCTCGAATATGGGCCGCTGCCTCGACGGGCAGCGGCCCACTCCAATTGGTGGCGCTTTCGGGTTGCGGGATTGACGCCCCGATGGTTTCGCACCAGGTTCGTTCCGACAGGTACCTGTTGACGGGAGCAAGACGATGGCAACGAAGAAGACGACTGTTCCGCGTGATGCATCAAGCAAGGCCAAAAATCCGGCCGCGTCAGGTACTCGGTCGAAGGCTAAGGCCAGTCAAGTTGACTCGGCGATGGCGAAGCGTTCGCCGAGTGTGACCGGGGCCAAGGCTAAGACCACTGGCCGTTTGGACGTAGGCGTGGCGTTGCCCGACGTCACTCTGGAAGACCAGCATGGCAAGCCGTTTCCGTTGTCGTCGCTGCGTGGCAAGATGGCGGTCGTCTATTTCTACCCCAAGGACGATACGCCCGGCTGCACGCGGGAGGCATGCGCATTTCAGTCTAAGCTCTCGAGCATTGCGCGGCTTGGGGCAACGGTCGTTGGGATAAGCCCGGATCCGGCTTCCCGCCACACGAAATTTGCTGAGAAATACGGGCTAAAATTCCCCTTGCTGGTCGATGCCAAGCGCGATTTCGCCAATGTCTGTGGGGTATTGGTCCCGAAGACTCTGTATGGCAAGACCAGCATCGGGATTGAGCGTTCGACATTCATCGTCGACACGCAGGGGGTTGTGCAGCGAGTTTGGCGCAAGGTCAGGGTCGACGGCCACGACGACGAAGTCGTCGAAGCGATCCGAGCGCTGGGACACAAGTCACGGCAGTGACCCCGTGGAGTCGCGTCCAGCACGTGGGGCTAGTGGCGAGATTCCACACAATCTAAGCACTAGAATCGACCTCGTGTACCCGTCGGTGGCAGTGAGTTCGGTGGCCAGCTGATCGCCGGAATTGGGTAGTTGGGTCGTGCAAACAAGAAGCCCTGCGCGAAATCGGCACCGGTATCGCGGAGTACGGCCAATTCGTCTTCGGTCTCGACACCTTCCACGACGACTCGTGCGTTGAGATCTCGGCACAGGGACACCACGCTGCTGACGAGCTGACGTTGGCGCTTGTTCTTGTCGACCCCAGCTACCAGTTCTCGGTCGAGTTTGACTACGTGCGGCTCGAGATCGGCAATGCTCTTCAGGTTCGAATAGCCCGCCCCGAGATCATCGACCACGAGCTGGACGTTACCCCGCGTTTTGACTTCGCGCAGAACGCTCATCACTAGATCAAAGTGCGTCAGGGGCACTGATTCCGTGATCTCGAGAAAGATTGGAGCGTCGTGTTCATAGATAGGGTCGTCCGGCCTGACCAACCAACCCTCGTTGAGTTCCTGCGGGTGAATGTTGATGAACAAAGGTCGACCAGCCGCCAATGGCATTGCGATTTCGCGTACCATGCGACCGAGCCTCCCTGCGCAACCCAACTTGGCTGCACGCTCGAACAGGACTGGCGGACTCGAATAGCGCGGAACACGACAGCGTACGAGGGCTTCATACGCGAATGCCTCGCCGGTTGATAGGTCGACGATGGGTTGGAAGACGACACGAAGGTCATCTCTCTCTACGAGCGCACGCATTGCGAGCCAAGAATCCCGAACCTGTCCCCCCCCTGTTGAGGGACTCATCGTGCTGGTGACGACTGGGTTGCGGAGTTCACTTGATGTTGCCACTTCTGGATCACCGGGAGCTGCACGATAAGTGCGGGCAATACCGCCAAAAGCCGTGCAGCTTGCCACATATGTACACTTGCCGTTCAAGCTCCGCAATCCGTGCCGGTGTTGGCGTCGATGTGGGTAGGGGCAATCTGCCGCAGAAACGCCGATCGTGTCGAAATGTTCCAGGTTTTATTCCCGGATCCAGGATGTCGGTTCACGTGGCTATGGCGTGCAGGCCCTGGGATTCGCTAGGATTGGTGGAAATCTATGACCCAGACCTACACGAGACACACATGGCTCCTGCTCTTCACGATTTCCTTGGCATGGCTGGTCGCCTGTACACGGTCGGTCGAGAAGAGTGTGACGCAGGCAAAGCAACATGTTTCGGCACTCGTGGATGTGGCTAGTGCGGACGTCGAGGAATTGCGCAAGGGAATGCCCGAAGGCGCGTTGCAGTTGCGTACACTCTATCAGGCAAAGACTGCACCGCGAGATGATCTCGATAGCGTACGCAAGGAGCTCGAGCGAGCGAGAAACCACGTCCAGGATTTGCGCGTGGCCAAGAGCACGTTCTTCGTCGTAGTCGAGCGCGATGGCGCGATCTTGCGCGGTGATCGCGAACCGGATGTGCTCAGTGGTAAGAACTTGTTTGCCGCATTCCCGGAGACACGTCAGTCGTTGGACGGAAAGGCAGTGGTCACGCGAGGAGAGATGCCGGAAGCAGCGGGAGTCAAGGGCAAGCGAGATGGTCAATTTGTCGTAAGTGTTCCGATTACGCTCGATAGCGTAGTCAGTGCCGTGTACGCTTCGGGATGGTCCTGGGTGGCCTATGCATACCGGCTCCAGCATGCCGTGACGAGTGAAGTTCGCGGCAAGAAGAGTGAGATTGAGAAGGAGCCGCTGTTATATGTCTACATAGTTGTGGACGATGCAGTGTTTGGCGCGCCGCTTGCTCCTGAAGTCAACGCACAGGCGATCAAGCAGCTTGCACCGTTGTCGAAAGTCACAGGCGATGAGGTGTACGCGGCGCAGCTCGAGATCACGGGACGCGAATTTGGCGTAGCGCTCAAGCGGGCACCTAGTCTCGGTCAGAACGTGGCGATAGTCGTGTTGCGAAGTGAGACGTAGAGAAGTCGAGCAACGGTCCTGACCGCCCCATGCGGTGCGTTGACCAAGCCAGGACGAGCCAACCCATCAGCAGAGCCAGAGGCGCGACAGCCGATTCGGCTGCAATGGCGAGCGCGAGCCCTAGCAGTGACAGGCCGGCTCCGAGGATCAGTCCAATTCGGTAGGGTGCAGGGACGGGTCCAGAGTTAGCCGGGGCCGGGCATGGTTTGGCGTTTTCGCTCGGTATTGGTCTGGGCAGGCGATGGGACATCCTTCCGGGGATCTACCACAGTCGACCTCCGACCACGTATGTCGTAGCCTCGGACTCCCGCTGCGTTCTTCGGTATGCCTGATACCTGATTGTTGATTCGTGGATTCTCCTATGTTGCCGCGCTCTTGCCATCGCTACTCCCATTGCCGGTTGCTCGACTCGCCCAGAGCCGCCTGGCTCGGCCTGGTCTCCGGGGGGGGGGGTGCAGTGGGCCGTTGGTGCTCGCCGGAGAATAGTCCGAGTCGCCCCGCCGCTGACGTCACACTGCCTACTGGACATATCGTGTCTCTCAGGTTCGAGCAGCGATGCTGGCTCGTTGACGAGGTGAGCTGATGCCGTGTCGTTCAGGCGCTGAGCTGTTCGGGCGGCGTGGATTCCTATCTGCGCTCGCTATTGGCACGTTGCTGGTACCAGGTTCAGCCACGGCGATGGGCCAGAGCGGTGCATTCTCGGCACGGCGGCTTCTCACGACGAGGCAACGGCAAGGGATAGATCGTGACGCGGGGCTATCGAGGTGGTCGTGGGAATTGGTCCGCCGGACCAGCGCTCCTGCAAGACTTGAGTCGACGCTGGTGGCGGCGGACAGTGTAAATCTACTGGACGAGCCGTTCGCCTACTGGTGCGGCGAGGAGGACTCCGGGCCCGTCACCGTTGCGGAGCGTCGAAATCTTGAGTCGTTCTTGCGGCTGGGAGGGATCCTCGTCGTCGATGATCTGCGCCCGGAGCAGGGCCGGTTTGGCGCTGGCGTGCGCCGGGAGCTACGGCGAATCATCCCGGAGTCGTTGCCAGTAATCGTTGAACCAAGCAACGTCATCTACAAGTCGTTCTATCTTGTCAAGCGCCCGGTGGGCTGTAGGCTTGGGCCGGAGCGCGTCGAAGCCATTGTGCGCGGGCGTTTGGTGCAAGTGCTCTTTCTGTCTTGTGACCTGTTGGGGGCGCTTGCAACTCGCGCCGACGGCTCGTTCCTGTACGATGTCGAAACGCATTCTCTACGGCAACGCGAGCAGGCCATGCGGTTTGCCGTCAACCTGGCGATGTATGTCTTGTGTTCGGACTACAAGGACGACCAGGTGCATGCGGAATGGCTCATGCGTCACCGCGCGCGGTGGAGCAGATGAGCGCGCAGCCGCATAGGGCATGCGCGAAGAAGGGTACGGGGCGAGCATGAGGCACGGCCAAATCGTCTGGGGCGAGGATCTGCCTTGGTGGGCGCTGGCCTGCGCTGCGTTCTTGCTGTTCGCGTATTTGAGCGCCGCGGCACTCGATGCACGAGCTGGGAGTCGTTTGCGTCGCTGGCTGGTGACAACCGATCTTCTGTCGGCCGTGTTTATTGCCGGTGCCGTGCTGCGGCCGACGTTCGTTACCGCACTGTCCACGCCATTCGGGGCCAGAGTTGCCGTTCTCGTGGACGCGTCGCGTCGACTCGACGTCAAGTCCGGCGCGATGACGCGCGCGCAGGCAGCGATGCAGGCAGTCCGGGATGTCGAGGCCCACTTCAGCGGAACGCGGCTCAGCCTCTACGAGTTCGGCAGGGGGCCCCTGCGTCCTTTCCGGCGAGACACCAGCGGAGAACGCGCGGAAGAGCTCGCTGCGGAACATGCCGGCCAGAGTGACTTGTTTGGCGCGTTCGAGCAGCTCGAGAGTCAGCTGGGTGAGAAGCCTGCGGTCGTCGTCGTCGTGAGTGACGGTCGGCTGGCTCGCCCTGCGGCGAATGCGGAACCCGCAATGTTTGCCGTGCCGAGTGCCCTTCGTGGCACGGTAGTGCACGCGATTGACGTTGGGGGGAAGGCCCCCGCTGACGCCAGTGTGCTTTCGATCGAAACCAGCGGCACTGCGGTTGCGCATCAGCCGTTTTCCGTTGAGGTTAGCGTCGGTTGTTTCGGTGGATTGTCCTGCGCTCGAGTGCCTGTCACCTTGCGTGAACACAAGAAGGGAATGGAGCCCACGGTGTTGGCAGCGGGCGAAGCTGTGTTTTCAGGTGAGGGAACTGCGCACATCTCGCTCGAGGTGACGATCGAACGCGCCGGCACGCGCGTGGTGGAGGTCGTCATCTCGGCGCCCCAGGGCGATTCGGTCCAGGAGAACGATGCGAGAATGCTCACGATCCAAGTGGTGCGAGATCGTTTGCGACTGCTTCATGTCGCAGGAAGGCCAACCTACGACGTGCGGGCTCTGCGCAATTGGCTCAAGAGTGACAGTTCGGTAGATCTGGTGAGTTTCTTCATCTTGCGGACGGATAGTGACGATGCGAACGTCGACGAGGACTCGGAGTTGGCGCTCATTCCATTCCCGGTGGACGAACTGTTCGACGAACACCTGCCTAGTTTTGATGCAGTCTTGTTGGGTGATATCGATGCGGAACGCTATCGGTTGTCTCGTTACCTGGGCAACTTGGCGCGCTATGTAGAACAAGGTGGAGGTCTGATTCTCGTTGGCGGACCATCCGCGTTCGCTGGAGGTGCCTATGCGTCGAGTCCACTCGAGCGAGTGCTGCCCATCACGTTGGCCAATTCAGATCGTCCGTTCGATACGGTCGAATTCGTGCCTCGAATGACGGATGCTGGCAGGGACGCAGCTCTGCTCGCACCCTTGCGCAGAGCGGTCGGTGAAGTGCTTCCAAGTATGCCAGGAGCGAACAGTCTAGGCGTTCCGCGTGGCCGCGCCGTCGTGCTTTGGGAGCATTCCAGTAGGAATGTCCTACCGATCAAGACTGGTGGCGCGCCGGGCGCGATGCCCGTACTGGCGGTCAGTGAAGTCGGCGATGGGCGTGTCGTGGCGCTCGGAGTCGACGGTACCCATCGCTTGGCTTTTGGGCCCGAAGCCGTGCGGACCGGCGGAAGGGGCTTCGGTGCGTTGTGGGACGGGCTGCTCGGTTGGGTGATTCGCGACCCGCGATTCGAATCCGCGCATGGCGAAATTCTTGGTGAATGCATCGCATCGATACCGATTCGCGCTCGGATTGCCTTGGGCGCGCGGATGGCGGGCGAGCTCGTTGTCGAGGTGGAGCGACTCGATGGTTCGTCCATTGGTCGCACCGTTCGCCGCACTACGGTGAAGGACGAGCGGAGCGTGGACGTCGACTTTGGGCCCTTGCCTTCGGGCGCATATTCCGCTTTGGCGCGATTAGGAGATGAACCCGCCACTCGGTTTGACTTTGCCTGTGAGTCCGGCGGAACAGCTTGGGCAGACACCAGACCAGATCCCGTGCGACTTGCCAAACTGACGAAGGCCAACGGTGGCAGGCTGGTCGAGCGCAGTGACGTGAGCGCTTTGCCGAAGCCCGCCGCGACGCTGGTGCATGGTTCGAGGCAGGCTCGCCCAATCCTTGGCGTTTGGCTCTGGGCAACGCTTGCTGCTTGCTGCCTTGCCCTCAACTGGCTACTGCGCCGAACGGATGGGTTGGCATAGCGTGGCGAAGGGACCTTACTCGTAGTACTCGTTGCCCAGGTGGGTGATGAGCTCCTCTCCCATCATCCAGCGCAGTGTGTTCTTCAACTTCACTTGTTGGATAAAGAGGTCGTGTTCAGGGTAGAGTCCCGCGGGAACGATTGGGCTCTTGAAGTAGAAGCTGAGCCACTCCTGAACACCTCGGAAACCAGCACGACCCGCGAGGTCGAGGAAGATCGCCAGATCCAGAACTAGCGGGGCGGCAAGGATCGAGTCGCGGCACAAGAAGTCGACCTTGATCTGCATCGGGTAGCCCAGCCACCCGAAGATGTCGATATTGTCCCATCCCTCCTTGGAATCGCCACGGGGCGGGTAATAGTTGATACACACCTTGTGGAAGACATTTCCGTAGAGGTCGGGGTGCTTGTCACCCTGAAGGATCTGCTCGAGCACGCCGAGTTTGCTGACCTCTTTGGTCTTGAAGCTTTCGGGATCGTCGAGGATTTCGCCGTCACGGTTACCAAGGATATTGGTCGAAAACCAGCCGCTTAGTCCGAGCAAGCGCGCCTTGAGACCAGGGGCAAGAATGGTCTTCATGAGGGTTTGACCCGTCTTGAAGTCCTTGCCGCAGAATGGGACGTTCATTTTCTTCGCAAGCTCGAAGCCCGCAGGGAAGTCCAGCGTGAGGTTGGGCGCTCCATTGGCGAAGGGAACGTGTTCCTTGAGGCAAGCCCAGGCGTAAAGCATCGAATTGGAGATGGCAGGATCGTTGTCGAGTAGGCCCTGTTCGAAGGATTCGATGCTCGCATGCACTGCGGACGCCTCGATGTAGATCTCAGTCGAGCCGCACCACACAGCAACGGCTCGGTTGCAGCCGTTGTCCTTGATGAAGCTACGAATGTCCTCACGTAGTTGCTCCACCATCTCCGCCTTGGTCTTGGCCTGCTTGACGTTGGGGCCGTGTAGGCGCTTCACGAATTCCGGATAGAAGGCGGCCTTCATCGGCTTGATCGCTTCGAGTTCCTCGCGAATCGGCTCGATGTGCTTGTCTTCGAGCACTTGAGCATGCTTGGCGGCTTCATAGGCATTGTCCGGGTACACGTCCCAACCGCCAAACACCAGATCTTCGAGCTTGGCAAGTGGTACGAAGTCCGAGATCAAGGGCGTGCGATTGTCGGTGCGACGGCCCAAGCGAATGGTGCCCATTTGCGTCAAGGCACCGAGGGGTTTGCCCAATCCACGACGAGCAAGAAGGCAGCCAGCAATGAAGGTCGTGGCAACGGCACCCATGCCGGGCAAGAGCACGGCAAGGCGACCTGTGGCGGGGGCAATGGATTCGGGCTTTTTCATGCTAGTCGGTCCTAGCAAGTGGCGTGCCTCGCTGCAATGTTCGATGCCTCATCGCAAGAAAAGGAGCTCCCGAGACGAATTCAGTCGTCGATTTGGGTCGATCGTACTCGACTTGCAACGGCATCGGCGATCGTGGCAACAAGGGTGTGCGAATCAGGCACGCCAGCCATTCAGCCGAATGGCGTTTGACTGCGGGTGGTTCGGTGACATGAGTGCGACAACGCTCGCTCCCACCAATTTAATCGGGCTTCGCCCATTCCCAAAATCCGCGCAGCGCGTTTCTAGTACGTCGATTCTGTCAGATCGATGTACTAGGAAATGGACGACAAGAGAATTGAGATGTGCATGACAGAAGTGATCGACACGGCGGTGCTATTGGTTGCGGGTGTGGGATCGAGGCTACGGCCATTGACCGACGAGGTGCCGAAGGCGCTCGTTCAGGTTGGTCGCTCAAGCATGTTGGAGCGCGCCGTTTCGACCTTACGCGAGCATGGTGTTCGCCACTTCGTATTTGCCACGGGCTACCGACAAGAAGCGGTTCGAGCTAGGGTTGCAGAGCTCGGGATCGAGGCTACTTTTTGCCACAATCCACGGTACGAGGAGACACAGAACTCGATCTCTCTTCTCCATTGCAGGCAAGCGTTGGAGGACGTGGGCTTCTATAAGCTCGATGGAGACGTGCTCTTCGAGCCCGAAATCCTTACGCGATTGGATGGGGCCACGGAGCCGCTTGGTGTTGCCGTGGATGGAGTGCGGCCACTCGATGCAGAGGCCATGAAGGTCGTCGTCGGGGCGGCGCGCAGGATCGAGTGCTTTGGCAAGTCAGTCGCCGTTGCGGATGCCCATGGTGAGAGCATCGGGATCGAGCGCATCGCTGCGTCGATGTCGAAGACGTTGTTCGATGCTATTTACGCGCTCGAGCGCCGAGGGATCTGCGATAAGTACTATGAAGACGTCTATTCGGACCTCATCAGTACGGGTCGGGTTGCTGCAAGTGCCATCGAAGTCGGGGACTTGCGTTGGACGGAAATCGACGATCGCGCTGATCTCGATCGCGCCACCGCGATGTTTGCCTAGTGCCGCTTGCAGCAGACCTTGTTCGCTTGGCGCCGCTTCACTGGTTGCGCTGCTACGCCGAAACGGCGACGTCGTGAGCGGTCCGGCGAGCAGACTCCATGCGCGAATGGTGACGTCCATTCGGACGCTCGGCTGGTTGACGTATGTCCAGGCATCTGTCTCGCCTTGGTCAGCCAGAGGTGCGCAATCGAGGTAGCACCCAAGTTGGCCTGGCTCTTGCTGATAGCGATATCGTGCTCCACGGACCGACCCGTCAACTGGCGCAATACTTCGACGGAATTACTTCGAAGTTGAACTATTGCAGCTCGTTGGAGTTGGAACGGTCACTTGGTCGGCACTCTGGTGCGCTTTGCCTACCCTGTGCGGAAAATTCACAGTGTTGTTGGGGCGCGACAGAGGCGGCCTTCAGGACGGCTGTTGAAAAACTGAGTCATTTGGTTCACTTGTGCGTTTCGTGGTATGTGGCGGCGCTCGCCATTGCCTGCGCGCAAGGGTGACGAAAGCGAGATCGGACGAACATGGAACGGCGCATTACCAAGCGAGCGGTCGTGCTAGCAGCGGGAACGGGATCACGGCTCGGTGAGCCTCATGTAGATCTCCCGAAGCCCCTGCGACTGGTTGCCGGCGTGCCCCTACTGGTACGTGTTCTTCGCACATTGCAGTCCGTTGGGATCCGTGAAGCTGTCGTCATCACCGGATTCGAGGGTGATCGCGTTCGGCGGGCGCTGAGTTCTGAGCCGAGCCTGGGGCTGCACCTGATGTTTGCCTCGAATGACCAGTACTTGAAAAAGAATGGCGTCTCGCTGCTCGCCGCGGCCGAATACATCGATCGGGAATGCATCCTGACGATGAGTGACCACCTCTATTCGCCTGACCTGGTGTGTCGTCTGCTCTCGGCAGATATGCCCGAAGATGGATGCGCATTGGCCGTCGATCGCGACATCGAGCGTTGTTTCGATCTAGACGACGCGACCAAGGTGCGTTCCAAGGGCGGAAAGATCGTGGAAATCGGCAAGGAGCTGGAACTCTACGATGCGCTCGATACCGGTGTGTTCCGGATTGGTCCGGAATTGATCAAGGAATTGGCTTTGGTCGAGGCGCGGCAGGGCGATTGCTCGCTATCCGATGGTGTTCAGGCGCTGGCGCGGCGCGGCAAATTCCTTGCTGTCGATGTCGGCGACGTGCGTTGGATCGATGTCGATACGCCTCAGGCGCTCGAGCGCGCCGAGGCGATGCTACGCGTTTTTGGCGATGCCTTAGGAGACGAACCTGGCGTTTCGGTACCCACCACGGTGGATCCGGACACCATCGAACTGTTCGCCCCGAGTTGGGTGCGCGCGGCCCAGCCGTACCGCGAGGATCACTTTGCCGTCGCCGAGAAGCGCTCGGATCTGGCGCGCATGATGTCGAATGAGAGTCCGTTCTCACCGAGCCCGCGTGTGTTGGCGGCTATAGTCGAGACGGCGAGCCGCGGCAATCTCTATCCCGGTGGCGCTCAAGCGCTCAAGGATCGCTTGGGGGTTCGCGATGGGTTCAAGTCGGAAAACGTCATTCTCGGTGCCGGCAGTTCCGAACTGATCGATGTCATCATCCGGAGTTTCGTTGCGCCGGGCGAGGAGGTGTTGCTCAGCGTGCCGACCTTCAGCATGTATGAGGCTCGCACCCGCGTTGCTGGTGGCATACCGGTTCTGGTCCCCATGTCCGAGGAGGACGAACACGACGTTTCGGGCATTATTCGGGCGGTTACCGAGAGAACCAAGGTACTATTCCTCTGTACACCGAACAACCCAACCGGCAATCGCATCGACGAGGAGGCGTTACGGCGTCTGCTGCGTCTGGGCCTACCAACGGTCATCGACGAGGCCTATGTCGAGCTCGGTACCGGTGAGTCCTACGCCGGTCTCGTGCATGAATTCCCGAATGCGATGGTGCTGCGCACCTTCTCTAAGGCCTTTGGTCTGGCTGGGCTTCGGCTTGGGTACCTCTATGCGCACCCTCAGCTGGTAAATCTGCTCGAACGGGTGAAGCTGCCGTGGACCATATCGGACATCACGATGGCGGCCGCCAGTGCGGCGTTGGATGACGTGGCAGAGTTCGAGTCGCGTGTCGCGGAGATTCGGGTTGCCCGAGCGGCACTTGCCGATGGATTGTCGAAGCTCGAGGGTGTTCGTGCGGTTCCGAGTGACGGAAACTTCGTTCTCGTGGACGTATCGCCATTCGGTGTCACGGCCGAACGATTTGTTCAAGAAATACTGCGAGAGGGTGTCCTCATTCGGAGCCTGACCGTGCATCACGCGGCCAAGACCTACGTGCGCATCACGGTTGGAACCGTGGAGCAAAATGCTCGCTGTCTGGCGGCGTTCGAGCGCGTGGCAGGGCGTCTGCGTCGGCCGGTGGTCGTGGCTGGTGGCTATTGGGCCACGGCGGGCGACGCCGAGTAGTCAGGCAATCGCGCTGGGGTTGTCACGGTTCTCGTCGGTTTGGATGCGCGCTCGCGTCTTGCTGGAGCTTTGCCCATGAGTCTACTCGACGGCTACAAGAAGTCCCTGAAGCCACTCGACGTGGAGGAGCCCATCGATGTCTTCGTGCATCGTCCGCTCGCCTACCTGCTCGCCCTAGCGCTGTATCCGACTCCAGTGAGTCCGAACGCGGTGACGATCTTCTCAATCGTCTGCGGAGTGATTGCAGGTGTTTGCTTGGTCGACCGAGGGATTGAACACCACATGGCTTATGCGGGCCTGTTCATTTTTCTCTCCGCCGTAGTCGACTGCGCTGACGGGCAACTGGCGCGCATGCGCAAGACCTCCTCTAACTTGGGCCGTATGCTCGACGGTATGGCCGATGCCGTGGTGAGCACCGTGATCGTGGCGGGTGGTGCGGTCGAAGTATTGCGCGATCACTCGACTTCTTGGCCAGCTTTTTTGGCTTTTGCTTTATTGGTGGTGCTTGCAGCATGGTCGGGAACGCTGCACACCGCGAGCTACGATCACTACAAGAATCTCTTCTTGCGCGTGACGAACGAGAAGTACCAAGAGGGTGAAGACATGGTGACTGCCGCTTTGCGTCGCCAGAGTCAGAAGAACCAGGAGACCTTGTTGCTGAAGTTCGTCTGGTGGGCGTACATCTCGTACTTCACGGCGCAAGATCGTTTCGGTCTGCGTTATGACCCGTACACCACGCGACGGATCAACGCCTTGCCACCCTACGATGCCGAACGCGCTCGCATCTTCCGTCAGCACAACGCCACGACCATGCGTGTGTGGCGGGGACTATTTGGTGTCGGCAGTATGGTGTTTGGATTTGCCCTATTTGCTGCGCTAGACGCTCTGGACTGGTATCTGGTCTTCCGCGGAATTGGGCTAAATCTCCTGTTTTTCGGCTGGCTTATGCCGCGACAACGCCGGGCTTCGCGTGAAAGTTTCTTGGCAATGGGGATCGTGCCCGCTCGCTAGTAGGTCGACGTTTTGCGAGCGAGCTGCACTGAGGATTCGAGCAAAGGTCCACAGGCGGTCGCTAAATGGGGGACTGCGGCGATGTTGCCAAAATTCCTCGCCCAAATAGAAAACCGGGATCCTCCGTGCCAGAGGATCCCGGTGCTAGGCGCTCACCTTTAGCTTGATCAGCTGCCCTTGGCGGCGCAGCGCATGTTGCAGGCGAGGTCGCCCGGCGCACAGCCGCACTTGCCGGTGTTCGACTTGGGTGCCGAGGGCGGAGGGGACGAAGAACCACTGTTGTCTTTTTCGCCGCTCGAAGAGCCAGCCGATTTGGGCTTGGGGCGCCACTTGCCGGCAGCGGCTTTGGGTGCTGGCGTTGCGCTC
Organism: uncultured Polyangiaceae bacterium; assembly: GCA_964454965.1. Classification (GTDB taxonomy): domain Bacteria; phylum Myxococcota_A; class Polyangia; order Polyangiales; family Polyangiaceae; genus FEN-1139. The sequence goes on from CAYVXY010000014.1 coordinate 251,258, forward strand.
GCTTCACCCGTTGTCGGCGGCTTTGCCACTGTCTCCTTGATCGGCTCCGGCTCACGCGTCTTATACTCGATGACCTTAACAGGTTCGACCTTGGGCGGGGGCGGGGGTTCCGGCTTCAGCAGAAAGACCAGGGCAATAGCAATCGCCCCTACTGCAATCCCGCCTCCAATGAACATCCCCGTCCGGTTCTTCTGTTGCGGATAGGAGACGTCCGCAAGTGCGGGCAGCATGCCGGACTGTGCTGGAGCGGCACCACCGAGGGGTGCTCCGAGGCCGCCGAGGGGTGCTCCGAGGCCGCCGAGGGGAGAGGCTCCGAGCCCCCCCACGCCACCAGCGGTACTCGAGGCACTCGCATCGCTGGCCTGAGCCGTCAAAGCTTTCAGATCGATGAGACCGGAATCCTCTCGCGACGCGGCCGAGGAGGAGCTTGTGATCCCCATCGACTGCGTGGGCCCGGGCGCGGACTTGGCAGAGGAGGTGAGAGCGGAGAGCGAGAAGAGCACGCTCGACTCGTTGCGGGCACCGGTGGTTGCTTGGGGCGCGGCAGGTTCGGAGTGCGCGGCTTGACGAGCCATGTCCTCTTCACCGCCGGCGTGAGCAATGGAGCCGAAAAGATCTGCTCCGCCTCGTCCTGGGCTCCGCGTGGAGGTTTTGGCTGCGGTCGTCGCAGTCGTGGTAGTTCGAGCTGCCGTTGGAGCTGGTGAGCGCGACGCCGTCGCACTGCGTGCTGGCGCGGCAGCGGCGTTGAGCGCATCTACAATCTCGGTGATCTGAGCGAGTGGCGTCCAGTCACTCATGCCATCCGCCCAAATGAAGGTTTCGGGCGTAATGTATCCTGCGTTGTACGACGCGACGACTTCATCGAGCGTCATCGTCCGCTGGTCGTTTTCTCCGAAGTCGATGGTGTAACTTGGGGTGGATGCGGCTGCTGCTTGTTGCATGGTTTCATGGGCTGCGGCGGTGGATTCGCCGACAGAGACGGTTGGAGGTTGCACGCGGCCATCGATCACGATGTCGACGCCGCACTTGCGACAGCGAATCTTGGCAAGTCTACTCTGGACCTTGTCATCTCCGATTGAGTACTTGGCTTCGCAAGAAGGGCAGGAGATCTTCAACGTAATGCTCCGGGGGTTGGGCAACGAACTCGTGCAAGAAACGAAAGCCATTGCGACGGTTGGCCTCCGTGAGGTCAACACGCCTGGCCGCTGGGTAGGGTACACCCGCGGTGGGCCCATCTTTTATCAACTCTGGCTGGATTCGCTAGGGTGAGCGCGGCGGAAACTAGACTCTGATGATGTAGGTTCGTGTAAGCTGATTCGGCGTTGGCAGTGTTATTCAAATATGTTGATGTGAAACGAAAACTGCGTCGAGCCTTGGGCGCAGAATGCTGGAATTGACGCCAGACAGGTTGGCCGGTTTCTTTGCTCTATGCTGCATTGCGCAGCCGAAGTCGGTTGGTTGTTGGCTGGTCGCGTTGGCGAGGGTCCGTCCGGGGTATCTGGGGGCGGTCACGGCGGTTTGCTCTAGCGCAGATTCCTTGGACTGCGCGATTGGGACATGGATTGTTCGACGGCCTCGAGACAGGCTCGAACCAGCGTATTGGCGTTGCCATCGAATACGAGCGCTGAAGCCAAGTGCTGTCGCACCACTTCGAGCGTGGTGCGCGGAAAGGCGCGAGCTGCTGCCATTGCCTCTAGCTTTGCGCCTGCCGAACGACAGCCTTCGTGCAGATGCGGCAGTTCTCGAGCAAGATCGACCGCTACCAGCGGGGAATCATCGAGCATCCGTTTTTTGCCCTGTTCTACCAACATGCGGTAGCGCGCGTGCAATTGTGGCTCGCTCAATACGCGACGCGCCTCGACGCCGCGCTGAAAAATTCTAGTCAAGGCCGCGTGGATGGGTGGTTCGAGATTCGGATAACAGTCGGGATGAAACTGCAGGGCAAAACGATGGTATGCCCGCTCGTAGTCGCTTACGCTGTCTTGGTCAGTCACGCCAAGTATCGCGTAGTAGTCGAGTTCATCGAGTTGCTGGTCCCAGAGCAGAATCGCGGCGGTGGGGCTCAGCTCCTCGTCAACGAGGGGCGAAGGCATGGCTGTCGAGCTTAGCGCATCTGCCGACAATGGTCACAGGGGTTGCACAGCTAGGCGTGCCCCTTGGCAGCGTGACGGGCCATCATCTGCGCAACTTCCGGTGAAGTGGGCGCACCTTGCAGGCGGAGATCCGCAAGTGCGGATTGACCCGACATGACGTCGAGAGCACGAACATGAAGAATTCCGTCCGAGTCGATGCCGAAGGTGACGGCAATGCGTGACTGCCCCCGCGGTGCCGCCGGGATCCCTGACAGTTGAACCTCTCCGAGCAGCACATTCTCCTGGAACTGCTTCGACTCGCCCTGGGAAACGCGTACGATGACCGACTGTTGATTGTCGTGTGCCGTGACGAAGTCGCGCGTACGCTCGCAGGGTACTGGAGAGTTTCTCGCGATGAGAGTGTCGACGTAACCACCTACGGTCTCGACGCAAAGGCTCAGTGGCGTAACGTCGATGAGCAGCGCTGGGCGAAGCGACGCGCTCTTCGGCAACGACGCCAGCAACGACGGAACCTCGAAAGTCTGAGGTTGCGACGGCGCTGGCGCGTACGGGTCGACTACCGCTGCCGTTGGCGTCGGTGGTTGCCAGGCGTCTGTCGTCAGGCCCGCAACCCCCAAGGGAAGGGTTGTGAGGGCAGCGCTCTCACCCCAACTTGCATTGCGCACGCCAGGATTGTTGGCAACTTGGGGCAATGGCAGGGTTGGCGCCGCCTTTCCCGAGCTTCGGCCAGCGACGGCGTCTGGTCGCATACCACTACTCGGTTCGGGTAGAGGCTGTCTGGTGGTTGGCAGCGGTCTCGTGCTCCCGACAACGGGGCGTGCCGCGGTTGGCGCTGGGCGCTGCGGCGGAAGATCTGGAATAGGGAGTTCGAATTCCACAGACACGTCTTGTCGTGCGGACGGGCGTGTCGAATGCAGTCGTTGGCTCTTGGGGACCGTCTCGTCTGGGCTTGGTGCTTCGAGCGGTGTGGCTTCGGTTGCGCTTGGGCGCGAAGGGGACTCCAGCAATTCGGATTCGACGTACTCCGGTTCGAGAGCTTCCGGTTCGAGCGAAGGGATTGCCGTTGGGTTCGATGGACGGGGTGCCGGCAACGGCGCAGGGACGGCTAGTGGTGGGTTCGGTCGCTTGGTGATGGTTCCGAGCTGCCGTGACGATTCCTCGAGAGTGACGTCCGGACCCTTCACACCTGCATTTGCTGCGTTTGGATCGCGTGTCTCGGTGCGCACTCGGGGTAACTGACCAGGCGGAACCGCCGGAAGATTGGGCGGCGCTCGCCCGGTGAGCTCTCCTTCGGCGGTTGAAGCAAGGGGTCGGCGTGAGCCGGCGCGACGCTCTGGTTCTGCAGCAGATTCTGCTGCGCGCGTTCCGACGCGCTTACCTCCGACGATCAAGGGTAGGTTGCCGTAACGAGCGCGAATTTCGTCCTCGTTGAGGTTCGCTAGCTTGCTGGCCCGTCTCGGTGTCGCGGGACCTGTCGACGCCGAGGCGCTGTAGGAAGCCGCAGTGGGCAGAAAGGCGGGCTCATCGACGTTGTTGTCGAACGTTTCAGGGGCAACACGTTCAGGCAAATTGTCTTCAGCGGTCAGCGCGGGATAATCGTCTGCCAGAACACTCGAATTCTGGACGGACCGACGAATGACGGTCGGCTCGTCCGCGCCCGCATCGTCATCGTCATCACCCAAATCAGGCTCGGGAAGGCCGAGGCGCGATGGCTCGGAATTCTCGGTCTTGGCAAATGCCGCCCTAACTTCGGCGGTCGTTGGTGCACTCACCTCTTTCGCGTGAGCTGCATTCGAATCGAGTCTCGCTGAGTGGGCGACCACTAGCGGTAGATCCCCAATTGGGTCCGACGCTGCGGTCGGCAAGACATGGCGGCCTTGTGGGGAGGCCTGGTTCGGATCCTGACTCACCTTGGTGACAACTCGTCGTTCCGGCGTGAGGCGCGTCGTGGCCGTCACGATTGGCAAGCCGAACTCCACGGCATTGTCCGGTGGCGCGTCCCAGGGACCGACCTCGTCGGGAAGGGTTTCGCGCGGCGACTTGCCCTGGGGACTCGGCGACACGCCGGTGGGAGCTATGGCGGGAGCGTCGCGCAACGAGCGATTGGGTTGGGTGATGCCGCCGAAAAGAGGATTCGTACTAGGGCTGGATTCCACTTTGGCAGATGCAGTTGGTCGTGCGGCAGCGCCAAACAGCGGATCGGTGCTGGGGCTCGAGTCTGCCTTGGCGGAATCGGCGGGTCGCACGACAGCGCCAAACAGTGGATCAGTACTGGGACTCGAGTCTGCTTCTGTTCGTTGATCCGATGGCTCGATCGCCGAGCTGAGTGTGGCAGTCAGATCTGGCGCGTTGCCTGTGCCGCGAGTGACGCGGACCGTTGGTGCTCGCGTGAAGTCGCGACGGGTCGCGGCGGGGGCTCTGCCCCCGCCTCTTTCATGCTGGGCGGTGGTCGGAACCAACGGCACGGGCAGGTCCTCCAACTCGCGCTGAGACGCTTGACGTTCGTGTTGCGCGACGGGACTCTCGTCTGGTTCTGCGTCAAAACGAGGGGACAGCGTGCTTGGTGCCGTCTGAATTTCGAGCGCTTCGTGCGCTTTCGCCGCCGGCTCTACGCCAACCAGCGGCAGACTCGCTTCAGTCGGGCCTATGCCGACGCCGGTGGTTCTACGCTCGCGATGGCTGAAGCTCTGCGTTGTGGGGGCCGGGTGCGACAGCGGTCCATCTGGGGGCACCACGCTTACGCGACCTGGCTTTACCGACTCTTCTGCGTCGCCCACACCGGGATCGGTCTGCTTGCGTAAATGGCCGTACGGGTCGGTCTTCTGTCGGGCGGGGTCATCCGCGACCTTAGCCTGGTTCTGCCGCTGCTGCGCCAGGTCCTGCTCGTGAACTGGTTCATTGCTGCTCGATGCGAAAGCCCGACGCGGGGGAGGTGCGACGGGGATCCCGGACGCGGTGGCGCGCAACTGTGTGAGCGCCATAGCTTGCTGCGCTGCGCCCAACGCTACGACCTCATGGGGGTCCAGATCGGCGCGAGCGCGCTTTCCGAAATACTCTTCGACTCGGTGTTTTACCAGTGGAATCCTGGTCGTGCCACCGACCAAGAGGACGTGATCGATGTCCTTGGGCACCAACTTCGCCATCGTAAGTGCGTCGTGACAGACCTTGAATGTGCGCCTGGCGATGGGCTCGACAATACTCTCGAGTTCGTCGCGTGACAGCGTGAAATCAAGGCCTCTTGGATCCCCGACTTCGTTGTCGTCGAGGAAGATCCTGGCATCGGGGGACTCGGACAGTTCGAGCTTCACGTGTTCGGCCGCAGCGCGAAGTCGTTCGAGTGTGTCCGGCTGAGTTCGCGGATCACGGACCAAATCCGGCGACAACTGACGCGCCATGCGCTCGACGATGGCCGAATCAATGTCGTCACCACCGAGAAACGTATCGCCCGCGGTGGCAAGCACCTCGAAGACGTCGTCCGTGAGCAGCAGCAGTGTAAGATCGAACGTTCCACCGCCAAAATCGTAGATGGCGATGCGCTCGCGATTGCCCCGCGTGTGGCCGAAGGCCAACGCCGCGGCTGTAGGCTCGTTCAAGATGCGTAAGACTTCGAGCCCGGCCACTCTCCCTGCCACTTTGGTGGCTGCTCGCTGCAAATCGTTGAAATTGGCAGGGACCGTGATTACGGCGCGATCGACGGGTTCACCGAGTTCGAGCTCGGCGATGCTCTTGGCCTTTCGGAGCACGAAGGCGCTGATCTCGGGCAGCGTGTAGGTTTCGCCGCGCGCAATGACAAATGTGGCGCGCCCGGGACCTTCGCGCAGTTCGAATGGGAACCGCGTCGTGGCTTCTCGAACCTCGCCGCTGTCCCAGGTTCGACCGATCAGTCGCTTCACCGAGTAGATCGTATTGCGCGCGTCTTGCGAGCGCCTTTCCTTGGCAGCATTTCCGACCAAGACAGCGCCGCTCGGCAAGAACGACACGATGGATGGGATTAACGTCGAGCCGGACTCGTCCGGCAATGCAGTGGGGCGACCGTCCCTTATGGCCGCAACCACCGTGTTCGTGGTGCCCAAGTCTATTCCAACGACAGCGCCCATCCTTTACGACTCCTCCGACTTTCCCTCATGGCGTGCGACCGTGTGATTGGACCACAGGGCCGGCCTTCTGCGCAATTCTTCTACGGCACTGTCGTACCACTCTGCGACCGTGCGTGGGAATGGCCACATCCAACCGTAGTCGGGGCCCGTGAAGCGTTCGATGATTCTTGCTCGCAGTGCGGGTTGGTCGACCGCGGCCAGGCCGTAGACCTCGGCACTGGCGCGGAGCGTTTCCTTGTAGGCTTCCCACTCGATGCGAGCGCGGCCCAGGGCCAGGCCAACAGGAAATAGAGGAAAGAGATAGAGGAGCGCCATGCCTACAGTGCCGTACCGAAGGCGTTGCCGCAGGTGGATCCGTTCGTGGCACAAAAGCACATAGCGGGAACGGTCATCCAGGTCGTCCCAGACGGGGGCCAGATACAGCGTGTCGCCCAGGACGGTGTGGTATTCGGTCAAGTAGCGGTTCTGAAGGCCAAGGGTGCCGAGGCGCAGACAGCGGTCAATGAGCTGTGAGAGGCGATGACCCGCCTTCGGAACTAGCCGAAATCGCGGGAACTCGACCAGAATATCTGCAAGAAGCCGGTCCGTTAGCGACAAGATCCCGCAACCATAGCACTACCTTTGGGCTGCCACGCAGAATCGAGGTCGAAGCGAGAGCAGCTGCAAGGGCTCCCAGCACGCCGATTCGGTTGAAATGGATGGCCTACCCGCGCTCTTGGTCGCCGCCCAACAGGTCGCCATCGACCAAGCCGCGACCGTTCACCAGATCCGCCGCGGCTTGGACGGCTTTGCCCTCGAGTTGCAGTCGCAGGAACTCGAGGCTGCCATCACCCGTCGATACGAGGATGCGACGTTTGAAGATGGAGACTCTTCCTGGCGGCCCATCGGTCGATTCAGTAGCCAATTTGGCGGCAAGGAGCTTGAGCCTTCGCTGGCGGATGTGAGTTATCGCACCGGGCTTGGGTGAAAGAGCGAGGATTTTGCACTTCAAGGCGTGAGCGCTCTGCCGAAAATCCAATAGTTGATCCTCGTGGCGGATGGGGGGGGCGAGCGTGGCCTGGCTAGCATCTTGTGGCAAAGGCCTGAGTTCACCGCTGACCGCCCGATACAAATCTTGGCGGAGTACGTCGGCCGCTAGCACGCCTAGGCGTTGGGTAAGCGCCCCCCCATCTTCGTCCGGCTCGATCGAGATGACGTGCCTCGACAACACAGGGCCCGTGTCGAGTCCTTCGTCCATTTGCATCAGCGTGATTCCAGTCGTGTCGTCCCCGTGCAGAATCGACCACTGGATGGGTGCAGCACCGCGATGCCGAGGGAGCAGTGATGCGTGCAGATTCAGGCAACCATGCTTTGGTGTTGCAAGAACGTCCGGTGGCAAGATGCGTCCATAGGCGAGCACGACGGCTACGTCGGCATCGCACTCCCTCATCCAGCGCTGCAGGTGACCATCGCGAACCTTTTCCGGCTGAAGCAACGGTAGGTTCTGTTCGAGCGTCCAGACCTTGATCGCGGGGGCCCGATGCTGCATCCCACGCCCGGCGGGTCGGTCCGGCTGGCACACCACCCCCACAACCTCGGAGATCTGGGCGAGTGTCTGGAGCGCAGGGACAGCCATTTCTGGGGTACCGAAGAAGACCGTCTTCACCCCGTGACGCTACCCGTGACAAATGGTTTGCGCCAGCCCTGGCGCTCCAAGATAGAGTGACTAGCTTACCCCTCGCGGGCAGGAGTAGGCCGCCGGTTCTGGTGACGGACCGACGTTGGACAGGCAAGCTGGCAAAACCATGACGGCACGAAGCTGGACGGCTCCAGACAAGGCGATTAGGCAAGGGTAGGAACATGACCGAAAAGAAGAAACCGACTCCACCCGAGGAAGAGATCGAGTTCTCGGACGAGTTGCCAGTGCTGCCGATCCGCAACGCTGTATTGTTTCCGGGGGCAGTAGCGCCCTTCGACGTGGGGCGAGAGAAGTCAGTCGCACTCGTCGAAGACGTGCACAACCTCACTTCGCCGATCATCGCCATCTTCGCCCAGCGAGATCCTTCGACGGACGATCCCGGAGCCGACGACCTCTATCCGGTGGGTTGCGCTGCACGAGTGCTCAAGGCGCTCAAGCACAGCTCAGGCAACTACTCGCTCATCTTGCAGGGGTTGACACGGATTCGGCTCGAATCGATGTCGCAGACCGCCCCCTACCTTCGCGCGAACATCTCACGCGTTGAGGCACCCGCGTTGGAAGACGTGGAGGCTGAGGCACTGGCCATGAGTCTGCGCGACGTAGCCAAGCAGGTGATCCAGCTGATGCCGGAACTCCCGCGTGAGGCCGGCGCGCTCATCGACTCGATTCAGGCTCCCGGGGCACTTGCCGACTTGGTTGCCGCCAATCTCGACGCGCCCGTGGACGAGAAGGCGCAGCTCATTGAGACGGTGGAGGTCAAGGAACGCATTCGGCGAGTCCTACGCCTGATGACCCGTCAGCTCGAGATCCTCAAGATGCGCGAGCGGATCAACTCGCAAATCAAGGAGGAAATGGGCAAAAATCAGCGCGAATACGTGCTGCGGCAGCAACTCAAGGCCATCAAGGAGGAACTGGGCGAGGACGAAGGTGATCAGGGCGATCTCGACGGTCTCGAAGAGAAGATCTCGCGCGCCAATCTCCCTTCGGAAGCCGACGGCGTGGCGCGCAAGCAGCTCAAGCGGCTGCGCTCGATGCAGGTCGGCAGTGCCGAATACACGGTGGTGCGCACCTACCTCGATTGGATCTTGGATATCCCTTGGTCCCAGTCGACGGAAGACAATCTCGACATCCAGGAGGTGCGTCGCGTTCTCGACGAGGACCACTACGGCCTCGACAAAGTAAAGAAGCGCATCGTGGAGTACCTGGCGGTGCGCAAGCTCAAGAAGGACAAGAAAGGTCCGATTCTGTGTTTGCTCGGTCCACCCGGAGTTGGCAAGACCTCGCTCGGTCGCAGTATTGCCCGGGCCCTGGGGCGCAAGTTCGTGCGGATTTCGCTGGGCGGTGTGCATGACGAGGCGGCGATTCGCGGCCATCGACGCACCTACGTGGGCGCGCTCCCCGGCCAGATCATCCAAGGGATGAAGAAGGCCAGCATGATCAACCCCGTCTTCATGATGGACGAGGTCGACAAGATTGGTCACGACTTCCGGGGTGATCCGAGTGCCGCGTTGCTCGAGGTGCTCGATCCAGAGCAAAATAACACGTTTGCCGACCACTACCTCGAGATCCCGTACGACCTATCGAATGTCATGTTCATCGCCACGGCGAATATCTCGGATCCAATCCCGCCGCCGTTGCGGGACCGCATGGAAATCCTCGAGATCCCTGGCTACACCCGCCGCGAGAAGCTCGCGATTGCGCGGCGCCATCTCATCCCGAAGCAGCTCGACGAGCATGGTCTGAGCGTTGAGCAATGTGACATTACCGACGAGGCGATCGAGGAGATCATCGAGCATTACACACGGGAATCAGGCGTGCGCTCGCTTGAGCGGACGATTGCCAGCGTTATCCGTGGTGTTGCCGTAAAGGTGGCTGAGGGCCACGACGAGCCGCGCGTGATCAAGACCGAGGAACAACTGCGTGAATACCTCGGTGCCATCAAGCACACGAGTGAGGTGGCGGAACGCACCGAAGAGACGGGGGTTGCTACAGGGCTGGCTTGGACGAGCGTCGGCGGCGAGATCTTGTTCATCGAAGCGACCAAGATGTTCGGTACTGGCAAGCTTCAGCTCACCGGGCAGCTTGGGGACGTCATGAAGGAAAGCGCGCATGCAGCGCTCAGCTACGTGCGCACCAATTCGATGCGCTTCGGTTTGGCCAAGGACTTCCTCGAGAAGAGCGACGTCCACATCCACATTCCGGCCGGCGCTATGCCCAAGGATGGGCCCAGTGCCGGGATCACGATGTTCACGGCCCTGGTCAGTCTGCTCTCCGGGATTCGGGTGCGGCACGATGTGGCCATGACCGGTGAGATCTCATTGCGCGGTCGGGTTCTGCCGATTGGGGGCTTGAAAGAGAAGACTTTGGCGGCTCACCGCGCCGGCATAAAACGCGTGATTGTGCCCGAGCGCAATCGAGCCGATCTGGAAGAGGTCCCCAAGGAAGTCCGGGACGAACTCGAGTTCGTCTACGTGAATCGGCTCGAGGAGGTCCTCGAAGCGGCGCTGGAGTCCGTTCCCAAGCCTTTGGTGGAGACCATCGAGCCCGCCGTCGCAGCGAAAGAATCTGGGCCTGTTCCTGCGAATTAGCCCGAGGTGCACCCGCGGTGCCCCTGCCGGTGCGCCTACAGGTGGACCTCCAGTGACAAAATACGCACAGCAAGGCTCACTCATTTTTGCCCTGGGGCGCGGTCTGCGCCCACCGGGCATGTGATGGGTGCGCCATTATCGGCTGATGCCCGTCCAATCTGGGTGTAAACTAGCCGGACTAGGGACTTTGCGTCATGAGCTATCTTCGCACTTCGCTTTTGCTGGCAATAGGGATCTTCGGGGTTGGGTTGGGTACGGCTGGGGGATGCGCGTCGGGGACGTCGAGCCTCCCCACCCATCCGAACAACCTTGGCGGTTCTGGCAGTTCGACTTCAAGCGGCGGATTGACGAGCATCCTGCCGCCGATGGCAGGTGACTCCTATGGGGGGACGGCTGCCGGCGGTTCGACGACCATCGTTGTCCCTTGCGATACGGGACTCAAGCGTTGTGGTCCGACCTGCATCGACGTCGCGACCAACTCCCTGCATTGCGGCGATTGCGGCAAGCCCTGTCCCGCCGAGGCGCGCGAATGCGTTGACGGCAGTTGCGTGTGTCCACCTGCGACGCATGGAGTATGCGACGGGATCTGCGCGGACTTGCGCAGCGATCTTAGCAACTGTGGCACCTGCGGTAACATCTGTGCGGCTGACCGAGTCTGTACCGAGGGTGTCTGCGTCTGTGACCCGTCGAAGGCCGCGCATACGCCCTGTGGAACGAAATGCGTCGATCTGCTGACGGACGTCTTCCACTGCGGCACCTGCAACGAGACGACCACCCCGGCTTGCGACGCGGCACAAGTCTGCAACCAAGGCGTCTGTGATTCGGCTTGCACTGCACCGATTGTGAAATGCGGGGCGAAGTGTGCCGATCTTCAGAAGGATTCCGCGAATTGCAGCGAATGCGGCAAAGCTTGCGACGCGACCCGCATGTGTTCGGCTGCCACTTGCGTTTGTGCCACTGGGCGTACGCTTTGTGGGACCGCTTGCGCCGACACCAAGACGGACTCGAAGAACTGCGGCGCCTGCGGAACTGTCTGCGCACCGGGGACCGAATGCAAAGCGGGCAAGTGCGCCTGCACCACGGACGCCACCCTATGCACGGTGCCCGGAACCGGTGGGGCCGGCGGTGCTGGCGCAAAAAGCACTGTCGTGTGTGTGGATCCCACGCAGCATCACGAGCATTGCGGCGCCTGTAATTCGCCCTGTACAGCAATGGAAGTCTGTCAAGACAGTGCCTGCGCCTGCGTGGCGCCCGCTGTCACTTGTGGGACTCCCGCTGTTTGCACGGATCTGCAGACGAGCAACGCCCACTGCGGCGGCTGTGGCAAGGCCTGCGCCGCAGCCACCGAGCATTGTGAAGCCGGGGCGTGCGTCTGCACGGCGCCCCTGGCGGATTGCGGCTCGGGTTGCGTCGATATCTCGAAGACAGCGGCGCATTGTGGCGAGTGCAACAAGCCTTGCACGGGCAATCAACTCTGTTCGAATTCGGTGTGCGTTTCCGGTGATATTCGGGTTTCCACCAAGATGCAGTCGCTGCCTGCGACGGTGACGACGAAGACGAACAGTGTCACGCTGTCGGTGCGTGTCTGCAACATCGGGACCTCTTCAGCGAGTCTCAAGGGCGCCACGATCAAGTACTGGTACAGCATTGACGGTGCTGGCGGAACTCAGGTTGCCAATGCGCCCTATTCATCGCTCGCCGGTGTTACGGTCGAGGCCGTTGCGGTCGACCCCATGCGTGGGACCACTGACTATGTGCTCGTGGCAACCTTGCCAGCGACGGCGAGCTTGGCGGCTGGCGCCTGCTTCGACGAGATCCAAATGGCCGTGCATGCTGGTACGACCTGGGTGACCGGGTACGAGCCAGCCAACGACTGGTCCTACTTGGCCCAGACGGCATTCACGCTCAACGACAAGGTAACGATGTACATGGGCACCGCGAAGATGTGGGGCACCGAGCCGCCCCTGTGAGCCTCAAGCTGAGACTGGCTCTGACTTCAGCTGTGCTGCGGCACTGCGCCTTGCTGGTTGGTTTGGTGCTCGCGCAAACGGCCTGCATGAAGGCAATACCAACTACCGGCACCTTCGAGGAGCAGGGTGGGACCACCGGCAATTCCGTGATGGGCGGCAGCGCAGGACTCACCGGCACGGGCGGTGGCGCTGGCGTGGCCGCGACGGCGTCTAGGTTTGGGCGCAATTGCGACAGTTCGCTTCCCTGTGACGCTGATCTGCAGTGCTACGCTGCCGATGGGACGGACTTCGACGGCTACGGTCCCGCTGGAGGGTACTGTTCCACTTCTTGTACGAGCGATGCGGAATGCACCAACCTTGACCCGACAGCGCGATGCGTCGAGCTAGTGATGCCACGCAGCCCGTTGCCCAAGATTTGCGTTTCAGGTTGTGTGCTCGGCGACCCGATTGCCTGCGGTAGCCGTGAAGATGTCGCTTGTTGGCCAGTCGACGGCGGAGCAAATGCATCGAGTGATAGAGTATGCTTGCCCACCTGCAATCACGATAGCCAATGCCCGACAGGCATGTTGTGCGATGGATACTACAACCTTTGCACTGTCACCGTGCCGGCAAGTGGGTCAAAATTGGGCTCCGCCTGCGAGCCTACGGCCGCGACCAACGTATGCTCCGAAGGGTTCTGTGTGGAACTCGACGGCGGTGGAGTCTGCTCGGCCTATTGCCGGCGCGGAACCTTTCCGCAATGTGGTGGCGCGAAGGCGCTTTCGGTCTGTGCTTGGGCCTTCACTGGCGACGAAGCGGCGGGGGTCGCCGACGTGGGGCTCTGCACCAGCACCTGTGCTTGCGACGCGGATTGCGTGTTCGGTTCGCATTGCGAGCTCCAGAGCGATCGCACTGGGATGAGCAAGCCCGGGCTCTGCGTGATGGGGGCTGAGACAGGGATCGAGATTTGTACGTGAGGGGGTCCGTGTTCAGCGGCACACTGCAGGCGCGGTTTGCAGATCAGAAGTGGCTGACGCTGATGCGGCACGCGGTGGGCGCGGTTTGCAGATCAGAAGTGGCTGACGCTGATGCGGCACGCGGTATACCCATCCAGCGATCTATCGAGCCAGAAACCGGCCGAAAATCACCAGTCAAGCGCACCAAGAACTCGCCTTCTGAGTGCGTTCAACCGTCCAAATCGAGGACGTGATCGCGCGCAACGGCGTTCGACCCAATCGCTCGGATCGCGATTCTGCTCTGCAGAACGCAGATTCGCCTTGTCGCGTTCACGAAGATCGCGACGACTCATTCGCCGAGTCGATATCGACTCATGCTGCGCGTTCGAGTTCGACGATCGGGAGATGTCGTCGATTGTCGAAATGCTTCACGACGAGTCGAAGACGAGGAGCTTTCTCGGCAATTCGTTCGATGACCGCAGTGTCAGGATTCTTGTTGCCTTTCGGCATGCGTATGACCTCGATGCGCGGCATGTCGCAAGCCGGGAATCGACCTTCGTGGACTTCATTCGGTGTGCGACCTTGCAGCGCCTGGTGCGTGCGATGCTCGTTGTACCAGAGGGCATACGTTAGCAGCTCTCGCTCGAATGCATCCGTGGCCAGCGGGATGATGATGCGTCGGACGCACTCTTGCTTGATATTGCGAATGAAGCGCTCGCAAATCGCGATCGACCCGTGTTGCCCGATGGCGCCAAACCGGGGCTTGATGCCGCGGAGCTCGCACCAGTCCTTGTAGTCTTCACGGAACTGCGCTCCTTGATCGCTGACGATGTACTTCGGGGCGCTGCCCACCATCGCAATCGCAAGGTCAAGCGCGTCGGTTACCTCTGCCGAAGTGGGTCTGCCACGGAAACAGCGGAGCATCGTTGCTTTGCGCGAATAGTGGTCGATGACGACCAGCATCCAGAAGCAAAATGGCCAATGTTGCCCCCACGACCTCGGAAACCAAGGGATCCAGAAGCCGAGCAGTGTAGGCACGGCGGTGAGGTCGGTGTGCCAAACATGCCCTGGGTGCTTTGCGGTGACGACGCGTCTTGGCTTTTCTTTCGGAGAGTTCTTGGCGGTGTCTTTCGCGGAAGGTGGAGCGGTCGCGTCAGCAGCATTGCTCGTGTCTGGCTTTGAAGGGTTGCCGTCAGTCCGAGTTGGTTTCGTGAGGTTCTTCTTGAGCATCCTGCCCACGGATGAAGCGGACAGATGGAGTCCTGCTCTCGCCAGGGTATCGGCGATTCTCTGCTTGCCCATCAACGGGCAGGAGCTCTTCAGCTGCCGGACCAAGAGGGTCACGAAGTCTGGATATCGGTTGATGGGCAGCGGTAGCGCAACCAGGGCAGCTTCCCCCTCATCATTGAGCCGCTTGAGCCAGCGGGCGATGGTGTCGGCTGTGACGAGGAACTCTCTGCCGGTTCGATCGTTGTTCCAGCCGTGGGAAGCTTTGAGCGTCAGGATGGCAAGGCGCTCAGTGGGAGGATAGTGGGGTCTCGATTCCGCTGGAATCTGGGCCATGCGTGCGTCCTTGATGCGCATCTGCTCTTCCAGCACCGCGACTCTCGCTTTCAGTTGTTCGTTTTCGGCAACCAGTCGTACGCGTGCGATGCGGCTGTTGACGCACCATGAATTGGCAACGACCATCGCTCGATGGGCGAGCGAGACGGCACAGAGGAACGCAGTCTTCGTATCCTTGGACCAGTCCTTCGGTAGGGGGACATTTTGGAACGACGCCATTGCCACGACACCCACCTCGCGACGGCGCAGTTGTCACCGGAGGTGATTGGCGTCCAGCGGTGAGAAGAGAATGCGCGGAGGCGTGGTTGCTCAGGCGTTCAGATGCGGCGCTTGCTCGCGCAGCCATACCGCCGATGCCGGACCTCAGTGAGTGAAGAGCTCTTCTACCGCGGCAACGGCGACTGCACGTTTGAGCCAGCGCCCCAGCAGTTGCTCATCTCGACACGCGACGATCTTCCCCCGAGACTCCGCTGAAACCTCGATACCGCGAGCTTCGAGCACGTCGAAGATGCTAGTGATCTGAGCTTCGACGCGACCCTCGACGCGACCCTCGACGCGACCCTTCTCGATCGACTCGCGAATCAGCGGATCTTTGAATTGGTACCCTTGTGGGAGCATCTCGAGAGCCTTTCTGGCTGCGTCGCTCAGGGCGGCGAAAATCAAGTCATTGTATAGCATGAAGAGGTCGCGGTCGGTGACCTGGGCCGTGCCTGCCCTAGCGGCGGAACCAACTTTGACGGCAGTTTCGACGTCCCCGCGGCCGTGGGCCATGGCGGAGAGCACCGCCAGTTCGGGATCGGCCGCGGCACGGCTCGGATCGGTGATGACCGGCACTGCTTCCGGGCCGACGACCCAAGGCGTGAAGGAAGAGCTTGGGCCAATCGCGATGGGACGACTGGCCCATCGCGCGACTGTCTCGTCGACGGTGACCACCAGCACCAACGCAGGGCACTCGAATCGGGAGCGCAAGCAGGCGCCATAGGCAGGCCAAGTGAAGCGCTTTCGCTCCGCGATGGCCAACTGGACTTCGACCACGATAGCGAGCACGGGTTTGCCATCCACGAGCAGCACGACGAGATCAGCGCGGTACTCCGCGGTGACGATTTGAGTCAAGTCTGCTGATTCCACACGGACGCTGGAGTATTGGGGCAGCTCAAGGCCAAGGGCCTCGTGAAGCAGCTCCGGCGCCAACTCCGGGCGATTCTGAAAGAGCAGTCGCAGCGACTCGTGTAGGACCGAAAGCACGGCGGAAGCATACAAGAAGGAGCCGACGTTGGCGATGCGAATGGTGCTGGTCTCGGTCAGCTTGCAGGTAGCTTGCCGCAGCAAGCGGTGATGGCAGCCGAAACGGTTGCCACTGCAGCAGGCAAATTGCCAAGTACCAGCTCAGCCTGGATACGCAGCACTCGCCACCCAAGGCGCGTCAGCTTGGCGTCCCTGGAGGCATCCGCACGCGCGCGGCCATGGTGCCAACCGCCGTCAACCTCCACCAGAAGCCGACGAGATGGCGCGGCAAAGTCCGCGATGAAGGCTCCGACGACATACTGCCTGCGGAAAGCAACGCCGAGCCTGCTGCCAGCAAGCTGGGACCATAGTAGCGACTCCGAGGCTGACGGCGAGTGACGCATACAACGAGCGTGCGTTGCGATGGTCGCTGCATGGCGTGGACTGAGCGGCTGATAGCGACGAGACATGGGTGAGCCCTTCTGCCCGGCGAGGCGCCGGACGCAGCCCATCCACGCGCAAGTTGCATGACAAGCGCGAGACGAGGACTGGCTGCCACACCCTCGGCGCTTGGTAGGCAAATTGCGCGGCCCAGCGGAGGCCGGCGCTTCGCTGGGGAGACGGCAGAGTGCTCTGCGTCGCGCTGGCACCGAGGCGCTTCTTGCGGACTCGAGCTCGACGGGAGGCTGAAGAATCCCAGCGGAAACCGAGCGAACCGCGGCAGAAGGCAGGCCGTGATGCTTGATGGCTCATCGCGATGCTCGGGGGAGGAACAGTGGTTCCCGTCGCGGCTCGCGCACGAGTCGGCGGTGATTGCCAACCGGGGACGGCGCGAGTGCCGGCGAACGGCGTCGATGCATCGAGTCGTGCCGCGCAGGGGCGCAAGCGCCAGGCGGTTCACGTCGCTTCATTGCGGCTCTTCAGTGCGAGCGCGTTCGCCTTTGCGACAAGCTTATTGGCGAATGCCGCACTGGGATTGGCGACCGGGACCGGAAATCCGGCGAAGCCCGCGAATGGACGAGTCCTGGCGGCATTGGCTGTGGGCGAAGCCGATAAGTGAAACCAACGGCAACGTCGAACAATGTCGAAGTGTTTAGCCTGATTGCCCAGCACCGTACGATGTGCCAGCAAGCGCGCGTAGCGCGATTGGGCGACACGACTCGTGCAAGGTCGCATCTTGGTACGAACTGGACGCTCGTGGCCCGCCTGGTGATGCGATTGGGTCAGCAACAACGCTGCAGACCAGCAGGACGCTTCAGCTTCCCTCCCTGCTGCGCGCAGCGCGGAGCGCGAGCACAGCTTTGGGAAGGGAACGACCACCCGCAGGCGGCGTCGAGCCGCATCGACTCAATGACCCGCGCGCCCCGCCCGCCAAGGATGGGCGAGGGTGGGCACAATCAGAGGTTGGGCTGACTTACTTTGGGAAACGGTATTTGTCGGCGCAACTCGGACGATGGGTGTCGGCAGATCCACTCGCGGTGCATGCTCCTGGGAGTGCGGATCTCAACCTCTACGCTTACGTCTCAGGGGCGGTGTTGAAGTCGGTGGATCCGGTGGGGCTCTGCAAGGACGATGCCTCAGGCGGTTGCACCGGCAATCAGACACAGGCTCCCGGACCCGAAACGCAGTCCGAAGGGACCACTGGAATGGGGGAATCACCAAATCCATCGTCTCTTGACGCGAGCAATGGCTACCAGGCGCCAACCATTCACCAGTACAATAGCGGGGCCACTGTTGAGAAGGAAGTTGCGAAGCCCGCTGGATCGGGTGGTAAATCCGGACAAAACTTGCCAAATCAATCTCGAACTGGTGGAGGAGCACCGACGAGCACGATGAAGCCAACCCTATCTGCACCGCGGCCGAATGGAACCAATGGTGGAGCGTCTGGCAACAATGACGGTGTTAGTATGATGCCGAATGTTCCCGCCGGCCAGGAGCCGGCGACCGATCAGGGCCATGCTGGCGGTACTTCTCATCCGGGAACCTCAACTCAACCAGCCGTTCACTTCGGCTACAACGTGCAAATCACGAGTGGTGCCGCATTGGTGGCAACCGGGTTGGCACAGGCAGCTGGACCTGGGGTGAACGTGCCACTAGCGTCTGGCAAGGGCGCTACAAGAGGTATTGTGCTGTCACTTCCATCATTCGATGTTGGCTTCTACAAGACGGACAGCACCCTAGGACAGAATGCCTCCATGGGAGCTGTGACAGGCCTCACGTTGCGCGGCGTCTCTGCATTTGGCGGCGACGATGTCTCGGTTGGCGCATCATTTGCCGATGGCATGTATCTTGGCGGTGCCAGCTACAGTAAGGAGGGCGTAATCGAAGTTGGGATTCCTGGAACCGGCATTGGAGGCGGAGTGTCAGGAGGTGTAAGCACGTCTCACGCCGACGTCTTCATGATGTCGAGTATTTAGTCGCTTGTCCCGCTTTGATACCCAGATTGTAGGATGGTTCCGACACATGGCAACGGATAAGTATCCTGTCGATTTGACACACAAGGCTTGGCAGCTGCATGAGCGGGATCGGAGACGTTGGGGAAGGTCATGGGCGGTCTTCGGCGGGCTCGTGTTGATAGCCGTTGCTCTTCCTGACAGCGCGCTCAGTCCTCACGGTACGCGTTTTGGGCCGCTTGAGGTAGGTCTGTTAGTCGCGGGCGCATTGACCCAGATCCTAGTGGTGAGTGTCGTGAAGTTTCGGTGCCCTCGTTGCGGCCAGCGGTACTACTATCGTGGAGAGAAGCTTGCTGGTCTCTTCAAGAAAAATTGTCAGAATTGCGGCCTATCTGTTGGCGCAGACATTCCTGACGAACAGACTTGATAGGAAGGGGGTATAGCTAGGTACCAGTCGATCTCGTCGATCTCGAACAAATCAGCCAAACGCGTGCAATGCGGCTGTTGACACACTAGGTGTTGATTTCCAAACTGATGTCGTAGTCGGCGACCAGATTGCGGTCGTAAGAAACTCAGGCGATTTCCACGCTCCCGTCGGAAAAATGTCTCAGTGGGGTCGTATGATCTAGGGTCGTGCGATGGCGACGGCCGTCTGTGCAATGACCGACATCGAGCGCGTGGCGGCTCACTATCCCGCGGGGAACTGAGAGATGGATTGTTTTAGTAAGGCGCTATTCCAAAAAACAGATGCTGCTGGAAGGTCCGTGCAGTGTGCCGAGCTCAGCAAGCGCCTTGGTGATCGTCTTACTGACGAAGCGGACTTTCATCAGGGCAGCATGAAGCTCGTCGGCGAACTTCGGGCTTTGGGTCACGATCTGTGGACCTTCGATGAATCAGACGAGATGGAGGTTTGGTGTTGATTTCCAAACTGACGTCGTAGTCGGCGACCAGATTGAGGTCGCAAGAAATTCAGGCGATTCCGGCACTCCCATGGGAAAAATGACTCGTTGGGGTCGTATGGTCAGAGGTCGTGCGATGGCGACGGCCGTCTGTGCAATGGCGAAATAGCGAAAGGGATACGACCTAGCGGGCCATATCCCTTTCGCGGTTTTGTACGACGGTGGGACTTAGTGATTGAGGTTTCGTTCTCGGCGCCAGTGGGGTTGCAGAAGGACGCGGTTGACCTGCTTGAGGTCGACGATCTTGGTGCGGTCAGCGGACGGCTTCCATCATGGCGGCGATGCAGAGATTTCTGATGCGTCGCAGGACGCCTTCACTGGAGCGCGCGATGAGACTGAGGGCCTCATCGGTGAAGGTGTTGTGGCCGAGGGCGACCCAGAATGTGCAAGACGGGATGGTAGGTATGGAGCGTCCGTTTGACGGTTGGCGTCAGTAGCGTTTTGGGGTCGAGTTCTTTGAGCGCGTTCTTGATGACGCTCTTTCCTGTGCCCGGTTCGCCGACGAGGGATTCAACAGGTGGGGCACGCGGAGTAATCGACGACGCAGATCTACACGCAGGCGTCGATTCGGTACACTCGGCCACCCGTCCCCACGGGACACGGCTCTGGCTAAGGTTTGGGCCCCTCCCGGGCCCCTCCCAAACCCAGGCCTTCTTCGCGTTGCGACCCTCGGCACGGGCACGAATGGCCATCTCGCGATATCCTCAGCGGCATGCAGCCACTTCGAGCACGCGTGCACAACGGAAGACTCAAGCTCGACGAGCCAACGGACTTGCCCTAGGGTTCGGAAGTGCCGCTAAACGTTTCCGACGACTGGGACGATCTCGACGACGAAGACCGCGCGGCGCTGCATCAAGAAATTGCCGCCTCAATCACGGAACGACGAGCCGGCGCACCGACATTTTCGGCAGAAGAGGTGCTGCTAGCTGAGCTAGGTTCCCGGCAGTGAACATTCGCATTTCCGATCGTGCCCGCAGACGAATTCGGGCAGAAGACGAGTGGTGGCGTCAGAATCGCAGTGATGCGCCAGACCTCTTCAAGGAAGAACTCGCCGCCGCATTCGACAGAATCCTTCGAGCCCCGCGCGTCCGGCGCGGTTTACGCCACGATTAAAGGGGCTCCGATTTGGCTAGTGTTGATGCCAGTTACCGAGCAGCACGTGTATCTCTCGATCGAGGAACAGATCGACGAAGTTGTTATCGAGACCGTCTGGGGTGCCCGCCGCAAACGCGGCCCGAAGCTATAGCGTCTTCTCTTTAGGCGCCTTACGAAAAGGCGGCAAAACTCGGAAGCCGTGACAGCCTACTTTCTTGCCCTGATACACCTGGCGCGTCTCC
Source organism: uncultured Polyangiaceae bacterium (assembly GCA_964454965.1). Taxonomy (GTDB): domain Bacteria; phylum Myxococcota_A; class Polyangia; order Polyangiales; family Polyangiaceae; genus FEN-1139. Next base: position 272,095 of record CAYVXY010000014.1, read on the forward strand.
TCGCCGGCCTAGACATGGTCCGAGGGATTCATGTCTCCTCGGGCGGGCAGCTGCACTCCGCGCGGGGTGCGTCGCGGTGCTCTGACCCACCCGTCCCCACGGGACACGGCTCTGGCTAAGGTTTGGCCCCTCCCGGGACCCTCCCAAACCCCGGCCTTCTTTGCGTCGCGGCCCCCGGACACGGGCACGAACGGCGAAGTCGCGATATCCTCGACGACATGCAAGTCCTCAAGGCTCACGTCAGGAGCGGTCGAATCGTGGTCGATGATCCGACGGATTTGCCCGAAGGAACCGAAGTGCGATTAGTGCTGCCCGACGACGGCGCCGATCTTGACGATGACGATCGCGACGCCCTGCATCGCGCACTTGCGCAAGGCTCTGCGGACATCACTGAGGGGCGCACGGTGGATGCACTCGAATTCTTGAACGCTTTGGATGCCGCCGGTGAGACTGCGTCTCTCCGAACTCGCCCAGCAGCAAATCGAGGAGATTAGCGCTTGGTGGAACGAGAACCGCGACGCGGCGCCACTGTTTTTCGACAAGAGCTACGCGAAGCAATTCTGCAGATTGAGGCAAGTCCTGAGCTTGGGACACCCTATCTGAAAGCCGCAAAGCTTTGCCGTTGGGTCCTGCTGCCGAAGACGAGATATCTGCTCTATTACGAATTCGACAAAGAGGCGGGTTTGCTTGCCGTCACGACGCTATGGAGCGCTCGCCGAGGTTCTGGCCCGAAGCTGTAGCTTGGTTGCGATTCACCGTTCTTTAGTTCCAGTGAGAATCGGGGAGGAGAAAGATCCGCATTTCTCGTGTTCGAGCAGTTGACCGATTCGAGGCTGGCGCGTTCGTGGGGATATCGGTGCAGCGCTCGGCGTAGCCACGCAGGTAGCCATGGCCGACCAGCGTGCCGCTGCGTTTGCGGCCAGGACAGTGCCGCAGGTGGACTTCGCGAAATCCAGGTCGGACTCGCCGATTCGTGTCTGCAGGGAGGGTCTGGACCAGCCATGGAGCTGTTGGTCTAGGCAGCCGCAACACAGTTGTTG
>CAYVXY010000015.1:0-58004 GCA_964454965.1 uncultured Polyangiaceae bacterium
AGCACCATCATCACGCGCATCATGAAGATCCACACCAGCAACTGCACCTGGGTGGCCGGGTCGTGCACCGCAAGCATGATGAAGGAGATCAGCGCGACGCCGGTAACGCCGTAGGTCTCGAAGCCGTCGGCGGTCGGGCCGACCGAGTCGCCCGCGTTGTCGCCGGTGCAGTCCGCAATCACGCCGGGGTTGCGCGCGTCGTCTTCCTTGATCTTGAAGACGACCTTCATCAGGTCAGACCCGATGTCGGCAATCTTCGTGAAGATCCCGCCCGCGATACGCAGCGCCGCCGCACCGAGCGACTCGCCGATGGCGAACCCGAGGAAGCACACGCCCGCGTAGTCACCGGGAATGAAGAGCAGGATGGCGAGCATGAACAGCAGCTCGACCGAGATGAGCATCATGCCAACGCTCATGCCCGACCGCAGCGGGATGTCGCACACCGGGAACGCCTTGCCCTGCAGGCTCGCGAACGCCGTCCGCGAATTCGCCAGCGTGTTGATCCGGATGCCGTACCACGCCACGCCGTAACTGCCGCCGATCCCGATCAGGCTGAACAGCAGGATGATCGCAATCCTCGACGCGGGAAAGCCGATCAGCGCGAAGTACGCGACGATCACCGTGCCGATGAACACCTCGAGGATCAGCAGGAACTTGCCCTGCTGCACCAGGTAGGCCTTGCACGTCTCGTAGATGAGCTCGGAGACCTCGCGCATCGACTTGTGAACGGGCAGGTTTTTAACCTGCTGCATCACGATGTAGCCGAAGAGCAGACCTAGGGCGGGGACGATCAACCCCATCATCAGCAAGTTGCGGCCAGAGTGGCCGAGGAGTTGCACGCTCGAGAGATCAGGCAGGACGAGGTTGGCCTCGCTGTGATGCTCTTGGGCGTGAGCGAGTGACGGGAGCAGCATGGCTGCGAGGCCCGCCAGGATGGACGGTATCGACAACGTGGATGCACTGTTGCGTTTCAAGGTTCGAGCTCCTTATGGCGGACCACCGCTTTCGATGGATCCTGGGAGATTGCGCGCGCGGCCAAGTGTCCTAGGCGCGACGCGGTCGTGGCGCTAGCTAGCACGGACCTTGGTGGACGCTCAACGTCGTATCCACGGCCACGCATTGATTGCGCGCTCCTGCCGTTGTCTGGGACAAGATCCCAGTTTCCGCAGCGTGTCGTTCTTGGGACCCGGACCTGCCTTTGGGGGCGAGGCCAACCTCGCATCCTCGAGAACCCGTCGGTTTCTCAGGTGTTGGCAGCATTAACGGCTGGCATGGATTCCACACACACTGTAGTGGCCCTATGGCCGAGCCCAGGCATTCCCAGCGGCGGTTTTTTTGTGTCGGTGGCCTGTGATTGCGGCTCGGCGCGCTCGGAGCGTGCCCGCATGGACGTCCGGCGCAGGGGCGGGCCTTGCATCTGCAGCGCGTGGGTCGATGCTGACGCGTTTGAGCGAGCCGCTGTCGACTGGATGCCTCTAGGCTCCCGCGTCACGTGAGCGCCGCTGAATGAGCGCGACACCGCCGAGGACCAACAGGGCCGCCACGTAGAATCGCGCCGATAACCGCTCGCCGAGCCAGATCACTCCCAACCCTGCGGCGACGATGGCGTTGACGAAGGTATAGGACCCCGCAACGTAGGCTGGCAATTGTCGCAACATGATGACGAAGGCCACGAACGCAATGAGCGAAGCGGTGACGACGAGCGAAAGGATCCCGAACCAACCTTCGAGCGCGATCGAACGCAGATGCAAGTTGCCTCCGAGAACGGCAATCGGGGCAATCAGGGATGCAGCGATCAACATCTGCCAGGCTGAACTTTGTAGCGGATCCTGTCCCGATGGATGTCTGGCTTGAGCGATTCCGCCGAGAGCCCATGACCAAGCCGAGAGCTCGAGCATGACGTAGCCCTGCCATTGACCCGTGCCGACGGATTGCGGCGATATCGCCAAGACTCCAACACCAAGCAAGCCGAGGGAGAGGCCAAGCCATACCGACGCCGACGGCTTCGATGTGCCGCCAGGCCATGCGATGTCGACGACGGCAAAAGCAACCGCCGTCGTGGCGAGCAGTAGTGTACCGGTACCGGCCTCCACGCGTTGGAATCCAAGTGTAACGAGCACATTGGTGAATGCGAGAGCGACCCCACTCGGCAAGATTTTCGATAGACCGCGCAGTGGCGGGCGGCGTCCCAGTAGCCAAAGCAACGACCACAGCAAGGCTCCGGCGATCGCGAACCTTAGCATGACGAGTGTGAGCGGTTCTACGTAGCGGACCGTGTATCGAATCAGGGGACTCGAAGTACCCCAGAACAGACACACCGCGGCGAAGGCCAACCAACCCAAACCCGACGGGCGTGGTGCCGGCGGACGGGACGTTGGTCTGTCCGTCTTGCGCAACGGGAGTTCGTCGAGGTTGGCTGCTTCGGGCGAAGAGGGCGGAGGATGGGGGGGCACGGAAGGACGGCTCGCTGAGACTCTGACGCCCAATCGACCAGCGTTGGCACGTACAGTCGACGGACCCATACCCCCAAGCCACGGAGCTTGCACGACGATTCACCGGCGTCCAATTGTGTTGCCTTAGCGTGATTTGCTTGACCGGGGTAGCTAGAACGGGAAATCCTGTCTGTATGACTGACTTGCGCGTCACGCTTCGACCGATGACTCCTGGGTCTGCACCCGTGCTGGCCGAAGCCCCGCTGGTTCCCAGACAGTCCGAAGTGACCATTCGATGGGATGGAGCCGCCCTGCGTGTCGTCAACGGAACGGCCCTTTACGACGTATTGCCGCGCGAGATCGACGGCATTCCCGTGGTAGGTGCACTGCTTGGTCGACGTCCAGTGTCACTGACGGCGCGCCTCACTTGGGATGCCGAGGTCGAGCCCATGCTGCTCAATTCGCTGGAAGGTCAGCGCGTGCATCGCATGAGTCAAGCTTTGCTACTGTTGGAAGCGGCGACCAAGGTTGCGCCCGATGCTGACGTGCGGCTCGCTCACTCGGTTGGGTTCGGGCGGCGTGTGCATATTGGGCTTGGCTGGAAACAACGAGCGGAAGAGCTTGCCTTGATGCTCGAAGCTGCGATGTCGGCGCTCGTGGCCGAAGATCATCCCTTGGTCGAGACCTGGGCCGGTGTCACCGAAGCGATGGAGCATTTTCGACGTGTTGGATGGTCCGACACCGTCGAGTTGCTGCAGACATGGCGTGACTTGGTTGTTCCGCTTGCTTCCTACGGCAAGGTCAATGCCATCGTGATGACGCCGTTGTTGCCGAGTACGGCACAGGTCGGTGGCTTCCGTGTGCTGGCCGATCGCGGCGGTTTGCTTTTGCTGTATGGACGCGATCGGAATTCGATCTCCTCGCGTACCAGTACCACGCCTGATTTGGCGCTCGTTCCGGAGACTACCGTCGAAAATGCCGAGCCTTTCCGTCCAGCAATTGCCGGTCTGCGTGCCGTCAGTAACGAAGAGGCGCTGGCGGTCTCGCGTCAGACTCTATCGATGACACAGCAGCAAGAACGCTGGCTCGAAACCGTCGAGGTGCGAGGTGTCGGGGATTTCAACCGAGCGTGCATCAGCGGTTACGTGGGAGAGCTCATCAACGTCAGCGAAGGCTTTCACGAGAAGCGCATCAGCCGTATCGCCGACGAGGTGCATGGGCGAGGCAAGTCGGCCCGCATCGTGTGCATTGCAGGCCCCAGCAGTTCCGGCAAGACCACGTTCATCAAGCGCTTGCGCGTCCAATTGCAGGTGCTCGGCATGAACCCCATCGCTATTTCCTTGGACGACTACTATTGCGATCGGGATAAGACACCACGCGACGACAAGGGGGAGTACGATTTCGAGGCACTCGATGCGTTGCGCCTCGACCTCTTGCAGGAGAATATGGCTCGGCTCCTGGCCGGTGAAAGCGTCAAGACCGCGCATTACAATTTCAAAACGGGCACGAGCCATCCCGAGGAAGGTCCCCTCGTCAAGCTCGACCATCGGTCGATCTTGATGCTCGAGGGGATCCACGGCCTCAATCCTCGGCTTTTGGCTCAGAGTGGCAAGGACGAAGTGTTCCGAGTGTTTATCTGCCCGCTCGCGCAATTGCCCTTCGATCGGGTGACGCGCCTGCACGCCTCGGACGTGCGTTTGATCCGCCGCATCGTACGCGATCGCCATTCGCGCGGATACTCCGCGGCGGCGACGATTGCTCGGTGGGACAGTGTGCGAGCAGGCGAACGCAAACACATTTTTCCGTATCAGCATCACGCCGACGCAGTTTTTGACTCGTCACTCATCTACGAAGCAGCGGTACTCAAGGTCTACGCGGAACGCTATCTGTTCGAGGTGCCGCGTGAGCACGTGGCATGGCCCACCGCGCTCAGGCTGCTAAGTCTCGTGGACCGGTTCGTGGCACTCTATCCAGACCGCGTGCCGCCCACGTCCATCCTGCGCGAGTTCATTGGGGACAGCGCGTTTCAGTATTGAGGCGACTAGATCGAGAAGTTCGACGTGCGCTCGGCGGCGATCTCGAGGCGCGAGCGCAGTTCACAATGCTCGGGGCTGCCGGCAAATGCCGCCAAGAGGTCGAGTTGGTCCTCCTCGCCCCAGAGGCTCTCGAGTGGGTATTTCTGATTGAGGGTGAGCGCAATGGCGGGCGTACCGCAAGCAAGTAGTGCGGCGCGCAGGCGAACTTGGTCTACGGCCCGCAACCAGTCTGCTGCCCGCTGCTCGCAGTCCTCGATGTTTGGCGTTTCGGCCCCCACCACGCGATCCACGTCAAGGTCGAGGGAAGGGTCGGCTTCGAGTTGGGAGAGCAGTCGCTTGCCGAGCTTCTGTTCGGAATCGGCCAGGGATTTCACCCCGTGCTTGCGGCCGTCGGAGACCACCCCGAGTGCGTAGAGCAGCGAGCCGAGGGCGCGAGGATCGGGACAATGCTCGCGAGACAGGAAACCTGGCAACTGCAACGCCGAGTGCCGAGCTACGAGATAGACGAGTTCAGGGAGCGAGAAGCCGCTGCCGAGACTCCGCGAGACCAGCAAGCGTGGCTCTGGCTGCGCGAGGAAACGAAACAGCTCGGGGGGATCGGGCAAGAGCACTAGTTCTGGGGTCTTTACGCTGAGCAAGCGCGACGTCCAGAGGAAGCTGCGCGCGAGCGTAATCGTGCTCGTTTCAGGATCGATGACGGGGGCGTCCTTGGGGACAGCATTGGGGTTCTTCTTGTCGAAGGCAAGAGCGGCCATTAGGGCCTTTTCTAGCCTTGCCAGTCCCATCGTCATCTCGCGATCGAGTTCCGGTGGGAACAAGAACGAGTCGTAGTCCGCGTGCTCGAGTGCGCGAGCTGGCGTTGGCAACGTATCGCTCGATAGGGTGTTCGCGAGTTCGACTTCGGCTTCGCTGGCTTCGCCAAGTGTGGTAAGCACGCTGGCAACGTTCGTTGCGACGTCTGGGTGTTCCTTTGCTGACAATTGCACCAGCCGGTGCAAGAGCGGGACTTGGTGCGGCAGAGCGACGCGCACGCGCTGCAGTAGCTCGAGCGTTTCGGGGCCTTGGGTTACGCTCTCGATCAGGCCGATCGATATTTCTGCCAGATAGGCGTCGCGTTGGGCGAGTTGTACGATACTGGCTAGTGAGGCGGGCTTGATTGCGTCTTGACACGAACGCTCGGTAATCAGCGTGACTAGCCTGGTTGCCACCTGGATGGCTTCGGCTTCGTATTGCGCCGTTTCGAGTGCCAATTCGGAGAGTTCGATGACTTCGAGCCAGCGCTCCTTGCTACCGAGCAGTGCTTCAGCGCGCGAGAGGGCGTGCGACAGCAGGACACCCGTGCCGACTGAAGCCTCAAGCAGCGAGAACGTACGGGTCAGATCATCGAGGTTGTCATATGCCAGTGTCGCCGCCTCGACCCAAGCCGCGGCACGCAACTCCGGTTCGGTTTCAGGCGACTTGGCGAGCCGCTCACGGCTGTCCAAACGGCCCAACACGTCGCCCAAGCGATCCTGTGCTTCGATCAGCTGCTGCAAACTGCCGACGTCTTCTGGGGTCTCGCTCAAGCGCTCTTCGAGTGCTTCGATCGCCAATCTTGGGCTTGCGCCTTCGGTCATCCAAATCTCGATGACTTGGTCGAGGAGCCCGAGGCGTTCGTTCTGGTCATCCGTCGACTCAAGCCTGCGACGGATTGTCGACACGAGTCCGGCATAATCCCGTGCCTGTCCGTAGAGCTCACAGGCTCCTGCGAAGGCTTCCGACTGCAGCGGGTCGACGTCGAGTGCTCGTTCGTAAGCGAACAGCGCTTCGGCGTGGCGTTGGGCGTCGCGCAACGCATCCCCGAGCTTGGTCTGAACCTCGGCGCGGCGTGGATCGAAGGTCGCATCCAGTCGAGCCAGGAGATCTTCGTACAAGGCAATGACCGACTCGCCTTGATCGGGCAAAGAAGGAGACGACGGGCGCGATGCGACAGTTTCCTCGGGTTCCTCCGCGCCTGGACTCGATGGCGGTGGCTCCGCGCCCGCTTCGGCGATGCCGGGCAGCGTTGCTTGCGGTGGACGCGACAACGCGGGCTTGACCGCTGTGACGGGGGGAGGAGGCGCGCTCGGGAAGTAGGCCGCTTCCGAGATCCAATCGCGTTGACCCGCGCGAGCGCGCGGCGTTTCTGCGAGCGTGGGGAACCGGCGTTCACCTGTGCTGCCGTGGGCGACTGGGGTTTCCGCCCCGGATGACTCCGCGTGTGCTCGGGCCGACTCTTCCGCAATCGGAGGAGTGACCGGCGTGCTCGAGTCGGCTTGCTCGTCGTCTTCATCGGGATATCGAGGAAGCTCCTCGACTGGCCCGGGCCGATTTACCGGGTGTGCGCCGGGCAATCCTGCCGTTGCTGTCGCGGGCGACGACACGCTGGGACCTGCCGCCGGTTGGCCAGGAAATACGGCGACTGGTTGCGTTGTCCGCTCGTGACTCACTCGATGATGGCCGGTAACTCCCTCGACGTTGGGCCCCTGCAGGAGCACGAAATCGAAGTACCCGGCGTGATGGATGACCCCGGGAATATCTCCGAAGGACATCGCGTCGCTCTGCATCGCCTGATAGACCGCGTTGTCGGAGACGAGCCCGCCGCGGGCTTTCGTCGCCAAGTGATCGACGGCCACGACGAACAAGTCGGTCAAGCGTTGGGGGCCACGGCGTGCTGGGGCTGGTTCGTCTTCGATGCCGACTAGTGCGGCGATCGAACCACTCGGACTGGCGATGGACTCACCGACGGACTTGGCGACGACTTCCGGTGATTGGTCGGCATCCACGACGGCAAGACCATCGAAGATGACCAACGACTGTTGGGCGCCGTCTTCAATCGCGGCGCGCAGACGTGACAGGGGAAACGCGCGCAAGCGACTACCATCGAGCAGCAGCGCAGGTCCCCTGTCGGCTTTGACGGCGATGTACCCGGTGAAATGCACCAGGAGCGATTCAATCCGACCCGCGCGACTGCGCAAGAGTTCTTCGAGCGACTCCGGGAGATCTCGGGTCGCGTCGAGCGTCATCACTTCGAACTCTGCGTCCATCGAGCCAAAGCGCTCGGCGAAGAGCGCGGCGTTGTCGAGGAACGCGTCGCGGCGGGCGACGACGGTATTTTCTTCGTAGGAGGAGCGGATGACGAGAGCGAGGCGCATGGCAAGGCTCGATTGGCTCGAATTCGAAGCGAGCGGGAAGCGTTCTAGCAAGCCTGGAACTGAAATGCCCGGCTTCGGTGGAGAGTTGCGGCGAAGATGTTCCCACCGGTTGAGGGCCCGGACCCCAACTTCTAACCTGGCGACTTCAATATCGCCCAAAATCTGCCGCATTCCCAGCCATTTGGGTCATAGAGCCGGCCGGTTTCTTGCATTCGCTCTCGAAGTGGCGCAACCCTTGGCCCCGATGTCTGGCCAAAGCTCTAGGGTCCCTTCCATCCTCAGTCTGGTCGGTTCCGTCTTGGGCCTATTGTTCGCGTCGTACTCCACGCTCGACTACGCCCATCATCTGGATCGCCGATTGCACGAGGTGCATTGCAGTTTCATCCCCGGCGCGCCCGTAACCTCCGAAGGCGAGGCTTGTCGCGTGGCAATGTACAGCGCCTACTCTGCATTGATGCGTGACAGCCTCTGGGGAGGCATTCCCATATCGCTCTTTGCGCTCGGGGCGTTCACCTTCTTTGCCGGGTTCTCTGTATATCTGATGGTGGCCCGCGAGCGCTCGAGTCGCACGAGCCATGCGTTCTTTGCCATCGTGGGCATGACGCCGCTCATCGTCTCGATCATCTTGTTTACGATATCGGTGACGAAGCTGGGTTCGCTGTGCAAGACCTGCGTGGGCACGTACATCGCGTCCGCGCTGCTTGCAGCGGGTGGCATCGCGGGCTGGGTTGCTGCGCGGCGGTCTGCGACCGACAGCTCGGCAGGCTCGGACGTTACGCCAGTGCGGCCCAACGGCAATCCCGCGATGGCTGCGTTTTGGTTGTTCGTGCTCGGCGCGGTCACGATTCTTCCGGCGGGGGTCTACGCGGCCAGTGCGCCCGACCATCGCCCGTACCTGACGCAATGCGGTGAGCTGAAGAAACCCGAAGATCCTCAGAGTGCATTGCTCAAGTTTCGCGGCGCGAGCGCCGTGCAGCCGGCGTTGTTCTTCGAGGATCCCTTGTGCCCTACGTGTAAGGCATTCCACGAGCGCCTGAAGGGGGAGAACGTTCTCGAGAAATTCGACGTGACGCTCGTTCTGTTCCCGCTTGATAACACCTGCAACTGGATGCTCGACAATCCCCTGCACCCTGGGTCTTGCACCGTATCGAAGGCAATCTTGTGCGCCAAGGGCCAAGTGCGGCAGATGCTCGAATGGGCGTTCGATAACCAGACGGCTTTGGCTCACGCCGGTAAGCTGAGCGAAAGCGCGCTAAAGGCCGTGATCCAGCAGAAGTGGGGTGCCTCGATGGTCAGCTGCATGGATTCGAAGGACACCAAGGTGCTGCTGAACAAGCACCTGCATTTTGCTGCCGACAACGGCGTACCGGTCTCGACTCCGCAGGTCTACTTGGGTGCTCGCCGTCTGTGCGACGAGGACACCGATCTCGGCCTCCGGTACACCCTCAAGCAGCTCGCTCCGGAGGTGCTCAAGTGATTGATGTAAAACGTCCTTCTGCAACGCCAGCGGCAGTGGTTGGAGTCATGGCGGGCGTGGTTGCCCTCATTACAGTCCTCGTCATGGTAGAGGTGGCTGTCGCCAACGCCAAGGAACGGCTGACGACCCCAGAGGCAGCCAAGCCGCAGGTGGCCGTGGCTGCCGACGCGGAAGTGGCCTACTGCACTCCGCGGTTCAAGCAAGTGCTCGAGCGGGTTCTGCATTCCTGCGGCCTCGTGGGTGGTGAGGGCGGGCGACGTGGCTGCCAACCCTCGGACGTCAAGACGTTTGCCTCGATCAACGACGAAGATTTCAACGAGCTCTTCACGCCGTTGAAGGATCGCGGCGGAGTCGTGCTTTTCGATGAAGGCAAGGACGAGCTTGACGAAAAGGCCAAAAAAGTCCTGGAAGACATGTGGTTCGAACGCAAGGGGGCACGGTACTTCTTCGTCGTCGCCCGTGCCTCGAAATCCGGAACAGTCGACAAGAACCGGGCACTGTCCCACCGTCGCGCCAATTCGGTCATGTACTACTTGAAGGACACCTCGAAGGATCCCGAGATCGAAAAGACTGTGGGTCTGCTTTGGCTAGGCAACGAATTTGCCCAATTGTCGAAGGACTACTGCACGTGGAATAGTTCGCGTCCAGACAGCAAATGCAACGACGATTCAGTCAACCGAAGTGCCTTTGTTTCCTGGGTCGATTGCCGCCTATGACAACGAAACTTCTGGCGCTGCTGCCCTTGCTCGCCACCCTGGGTTGCGAACAAGGCAAGACGACACCCGTCATGGTGACCCGTGAGCGTAGTCAGGCCGTGCTCGGCACCGTGAGTGTGGCCGCAGCAACCCCTGTTCCCGCAGCGAGTCCGGTGGCTGCTCCTCTGCCCAAGGCGCCGCGCAAGCTCTGTAGTGGCGCGCTCTCGAGCAAAGGCGTCGAGATATCCGGCGAGCCCATGTCGCGTCGCGCTGCCGAGGGCGAGCGAGACTTGCCCGAGAAATTGCCGCTGTCGACGCAGTACACCTGGATCAACTTCTGGGCTGCCTGGTGCGTTCCCTGCAAAGAAGAGATCCCGCGATTGCTTGAGTGGGAGAAAAAGCTGAATGCTGCGGGAGTCAGTTTCCGGATCGCGTTCGTCTCCCTCGACGACGATGAACGTCAATTGACTGCATTCCTCGGACAACAGCCGGTCTTGGGGCTGCGGCGCACCTACTGGCTCGAAGAGGGAAATCGCCGGACGGACTGGCTGACGAAGGTCTCGATGAAACCAGACATGGAATTGCCCGCGCATCTCATCGTGGACGCCGCGGCCAAGGTGCGCTGCAAGATCCAGGGTGCCATCGAGGACAACGACTACCCGCAGCTGCTCGGGTTGCTGCATGGTTCACGCTAACCGCACCGGCACGGCCGGTCACAAGCAAGACGGTTCGCGTCGAGCACGCGGCGCAGGTGGCGCTCGGTTCGACGGTTCGGTGTTGATCCTGGAGGACTTCCTCGAGGTGGCGCTGGAGGGAGTTCACCCTTGGATATACCGCGACCACGTGCCTGCGGATCTCGCCCTGGATAGTGGGACATGGGTTCGGGTGCGCGCCGGCAAGACTGAGGCTTGGGCTCTGTGGGACAGCGAATCGCCGATCGCGCTACGCGTCTTCTCCCCAGGGTCGAAACCCGACCAGACTTGGTTCCGAAACCGCATTCGCGAGGCCATTGCGTTGCGCCGTCTCGCTTTGGGGCCCAGCACTACGGCCTATCGAGTCCTCTTTGGTGAGGGCGATTCCTTGCCTGGGATCACGGTCGATCGCTACGATCGTTGGGCGGTCATCGTCACCTACGCGCGCTCCCTCGACGGTGTTGTGGGTATGGTGGCAGAAATCCTCGCCGCCGAACTCGAGCTCGAGGGCGTCCTCTGGCGACGCTCAGGGGCCGAACGTCAAGAGCCGCTCAAGCTCATGCTGGGGACTGAGCCACCCGAGGACCTCACCATTCTCGAGAACGGCCTGCGCTACTATGCGGATCTGGGCAGCGGTCAGAAGACGGGGCTGTTCCTCGACCAGCGTGACAATCGCCAGACCGTGGCCCGGTACGCGGCCGGCGCTTCCATGCTGAACCTGTTCAGCTACACCGGCGGATTCTCAGTGGCGGCAGCCCGGGCCGGGGCCACCCGCGTTACGAGTGTCGACATCGCTGCCCCGGCCATGCAGCGTGCGCGCGACAACTTCACGCTTAACGGACTCGAGCCGAGTCAACATGAGTTTTTGGCCGAGGACTGCTACGAGTACCTGGCGCGAGCCATCGCTGAGCAGAAGGTTTTTGATGTGGTCGTCTGCGATCCGCCGAGCTTAGCGCGCAATCGCGCCCAGCTGCCGAATGCGCTGCGTGCCTATACGCTGCTGAACGCTCGCGCGATGTCCACCGTGCGCCCAGGTGGGCTCTACGCTGCGGCCAGCTGCACGGCGCAGCTGTCCCCCGAGGCATTCCGGACGATGCTAGCCGACGCCGCGCGGCGCGCCCGACGGCGACTGCAGATCGTGCACGAGGTTGGACACGCCCCGGACCATCCACATTTTGCGGCCCATCCCGAGGGGCGCTACCTGAAGTTCATCCTCGGGCGCGTGCTCGAGCGAGCGTAGTTCCTAGTGAGGTGCATCAAATGTTGGCGAGCGAGCGTTTGGCCATTCTCGTTCTTAGCTCTGGCGTGTTTCTGAGCGTCGCGATGGTCGGCTGTGGCGGGAAGACGGCAGGCAATTCAACGACGGACTTCGACGCGGGCCTGGGAGGCAACCCGGGTTCGGGCGGAAGCGTGGGCTTGGGCGGAAGCGCGAGTTTCGGCGGGAGCTCAGCCACCATCGTGGTGTTGCCCAGAGTCCCTACAGCTCACCGCGCACAAGCCCTGTCATGTGTTGGAGTGTTCGCCCCACCAGAGCCCCCCAGCACCCTGGTCGCTTCATCCAGTGGGTGCAAAAAGCATGCGGACTGTACTCTTGGCGCGAACGGCAGATGCGCTGCAAGCGGCGTCGGAATGGCAGGAGGCTACTACAGCTGCAACTATGACCAATGCGAGACGGACGCCGACTGCGATCCGGGCAAGATCTGCTACTGTACCGCCTCGGGCTCGGCCAGGTGTTTTACCGTCGGCAACTGTCAGACCGATGCAGATTGCGGCGGTGGTAGCTACAGCTACTGCTCCCCGTCCATGGGCTGGGATTGCGGTGGGTATCGTCCCATTGATGGGTACCACTGCCACACCGCTCTTGATAGTTGCCTGGATGATGCGGATTGCACAGGCTCTGACTACTGCAACTTTGACGTCTACTTAGGTAGATGGAAATGCACCGCAACGGATAACACCTGCGTCATCGGTTGAGCACTGGTCGTGCCAGCCTACCTCAGCGGCGAGACCATCCCAACGCTGACCTACCTCGGGATTGACTCGAGTCGGCTCTAGTTCGGCTCGAGCTGAAGGAGCACGGATGAACTTAACACTTCCGTGCCGGGAGTTCTGGCAAGGTAGGCCTCGCCGCTCAGCCAAATGACGCCTTTCGAATCGACGGCGAGGTGCGCCGTGGCAAGCGGCGAACCTGCGGGGATCGTGTAGAGCGAACGAGTGGTCCCATCTGGCCCGATCTCGGCGGCAAAGAGGCTTTGGCTACCCCTTGCAGCTTGTCCGAGGTATCCCGCAACGTAGGAGCGATCCCCGCGTTGAACGAGGTCATTGACCGTGCCCGTTTCTCCCAAGACCGCGACCCAATTGGTTTGTCGTTGGTCCACGTCGGCGACAAATGGTTTGCCCAGCGCCGAGCCTTCGGTAGCCACGCCGAACCAACCCAAAGCCTGCCCACCAATGCGCCAATGTCCCTTGCTGAGGACGGCTAGACTCGTCGCGTAGCCACTACCAGCGCCACTCAACTGATGGCCAACTGTCGATAGCCCAGTTGCGATATCCAGCGAGGCTACTTCGAAGCTCTGCGAGCCGCTGCTCATGCCCACCCAATCGACCAATCCGTCAGCGCCGAAAGCCACAGCAGTAGCCGCTTGCGCGATGACTGTGGAACGATACATTTGCTTTCCGTCTGGAGCAAAGCCAGTCAAGAAGGTCACGAGGTCCGGCACTCCGACATCACCGCTGCTAGCCGCAACATGAACGCCACCTTGGTCGTCGAACACGATGCCTTTCGGTACGAGCTGGGTGTCGGTCGTGACTGCTACCGAAAATACGTGACCCCAATCCGCGTCCAGCTTTGTAACGAAATAGGCGTTTTCCTGCTTCTGGAGGGTTGTCGCGTCGTAGAAGACGTCATAGTCCAACTGACCCGCAAGCGCGACCTCGCCGGATGCACTTACGGCTAGCACGTCAGGCATGCGACACCAAAACACGACCTCGCGTAGAACATCACCGCTCGGCAGCGCTTCGAGCAACGCGTGCTCGCTCTCGATGACGGGCCCTGCAACACCATTGACATCCCACGTCCGCACTGACACGGCAGCGATCAGGTGGTCGGATCCAGTGATGCCCACCAATCTGCGTTCATCCCAGTCACCAGCGAGGTAGCGCCGCAAGTAATGCCGCGAGTTGTCAACACTCGCAGCCATTCCGGCCTGCGAGCTGTCGACGGCGCCCGCTCCGCCACCTAACAGAGGTGTACCCGTGGTACTTCCAGTTGCCGCAACGAAGACCGGTATCGTTCGGACGTTTGCGCCTGGCAGATACCGGTTCATGCCGCCGCCTGGCGCAGAGCCGCCCAGTGGGTAGTAGCTTCTCTCCGCGCCCCCGGCAGCAGTCGTCGGGTTGTCATAGTCGCCCATCAGCGTCTCACCCAGGCAGCCCCCGGCGAGCACCAGTGTGACCAAGCACCAGTATGGGCCGCTTCTTCGCACGGTTCGAGCATGCCAGAGGCGTGCAGGTGCAGCAATCGGCATTCGGAGGGGACGTGGATTGTCGCGTGCGGGAGCGTCGGATCGGCGTATCCTTGCCGCGGATGCGCTCGACTGGGACCTCGACACGAACCATCGCCCCGCTACTGGTTGGGACGGTTGCCGCCCTGTCCGGCTGTCTGTCGGATCCCCCTGCCTACGATGCGTGCACCGAGGACGAATCCCTCTACTTCGTCGTGCCGCCCAAGGGTTGCGGTGGTCACGAGCTAGCTACGCTCTACGCGAGCGAGAGCCGCGGAGCGCGGCAGTCCTCCATGGCGTACGACGTGTGGACCCGACCTGTGGCGGATGAAGAGTACGTCTACTGGGTGGACACGTCCGGCAGGGTGCTGCGAACGGCGCAAGCGGACGGCAACACCGATGTGCTACTCGAGGGGATCTCGTCTTCCGGCGGGATTGACGGGTTCGACCGGGAACGCCAGCGCCTCTATGTGCGATTCGATTCTGAATACCCGCTACAGCGACTTATTTCACAGCTCTACGGAATCGACGTTACAACGGGTGAGGTGCATCTCATGGCCGATTGGGTCGACATCCCAATTGGTGGACTCGTAACATTCGGCGAGCGATTCTATCTTGTGCAAGCTCAATACGAGCTACCTCAACGTGTCACCGCCGACGACCCAACCGGTGCGGCGAGCGTAACGCTTACTCACTCAATGCTCACGGGTTCATTGGATTGGTCGGCGACGTCTCACATTGCGGATCTAACTGCTTGCTCGCCGGGTGAGGTCATTGCCCTTACCATCAACGAGCAATACCTCTACTACCTTGATTTCTATCAATCGTTGCTGGTAACGATTGATCCCGCGTCATGCGCCAGGGTAGCAGAGGCCCCTATCGAGCCACTCATCGACGCCTCGGTGCGCCTAGTCCAAACTGCCGCTGAACCCTATCTCGTCGACTGCAACTACTCCGTGTTCCCTTTCAGTTGTGATGTCTACCGGCTCGATTCCGGCGGCCGACTTGTCCCGATTGCGAGCGAATTGGCGTTGCGCTCGCGGCTGGGTCTGTCCGTCGGCGAGGGCAATCTGTTCTGGATTGGAGTGGCTCCATCACGCCTGCAGATGGTGGATTTGGCGACGTCGGAAGTAACCACACTGGCCGGCGCGCTCGAAGGCGAAACGACCATGGCGGTTCGGCCTGACGCCGTGTACGTGCAGCAGCGCGTCTACAGTAGTGAGGATGGAATGTTCGATGATGGTGAGAACATGGTCACCGAGCGCATCGTTCGTGTGACTCGTTAGTGTTCAGTGGTCGGCAGCGCTAGTACGCAGCTTCTACGCCTAGGCTCGGTAGTGTGATGGGGCCAATCTTCTGTTGGATGCATTGGTAAGGTGAGCAGCTCTGGCTCACGACTTCGCGATTCAGCGTTGCGTTGAGGGCTTCGAAGGTGACCGCCCAATAGGCACCATGGGTCCCTACGGGCCAGCGCTTCTGCACACGCAGATCGAGCCGCCAATACCACGGCGTGCGAGGCAGGTGCTGCGGGTTCGTGCGCGGCGCACTTTCCCCCCCCTCATAGTCCAGATAGCCGTTGTCCGAGAACGACGGGAGCCCTGAATACGTCACCGCGCGAATGCTACTGCGCCACTTCTTTCCCAAGTCGAACGCAAGCGCCACCTGGATCACGTGCCTTCGATCGAAGGCCGCGGGAACGCGGATCCCCTCGAGTTCGCGCCAGGATTTCGACAAGGTATAAGCGATGTGCCAGCCAATTCGATGACTGAAGGCTCGCCGCACGAGCAGTTCGGCTCCGAACGTCCGCCCCCGTGAGCGCAACGTTGGTTCGACCACCCGCTCGTTGCCCGTGGGGCGATTGCTGGCACTGAGCTGATCCGTCAGATTAAAGAATGCGTTCTGAAACAGTGTTGCGCTTGCCGATACGTCCTCGGGAAGCTCGACCTCCACACCCGAGCTGCTTTGCAGGCTCCGTTGCAGCCCGTCCTTCAACCCAGCGATTTGAAAACCAGGGATGGGTATGGCAAAACTTGGCGGTTGATGCGCAAGCCCTAGAGCGTGCACTAGCCTCACGTGTCTTCGGACGGCAAAGCTCGCGGACGCGCGCGGTTCGACTGCCAAAGCGGTCGCGTCTCCAGTCGCATAGTAGTCCACGCGGAGCCCCGGAACGAACGTGACTCCGCGGCTTGGCTCGAAGGGCAGATCCACCCAACCTCCAACTACGGTCTCGGTTCGCTCAGGAAGGGAAGCGCGCAAGCGAATGTTCGACTCACCTGGCACCGGGATTCTCACGTCGTACGTGTCTAATCCAGCGTCGAACCCCGCACGCAGGTTCGCTGAACCACTCAACCGATGCTCCATCACGCTGCGGATTGCCGCCAGACGGTCACGCACCGTTAGCGCACCACCCGCCAACGTCTTGTCCAGCCCAAGAGTCACCGCCGACTTGATTCGAGTCTTGCTGCTCTGTTGGCGCTCGTAGCGGAGATCTACGCGATGAAACTCGGTACCCATCAGTCTATACTCGCTGTCGGCGGACTTGTCCTCCACGCGATCGAGCGAGCCGAAAGCGAATATGCCAATTGTGTCTCGCTCGGTCAGGTGCTGGACAGCCTTGGCTTGGTAGTCCCAGTACTCGAGTTTTATGTTGGGGGAGATGAGCGACACCACTGCCCCGGTGTAGGAGTATCGCCCGCCCAAAGCGACTGAGCCGCGCCCAAGTGGAGCGGTCACGTAGGCTCCGCTATCCACCAAGCGAATCGATCCGAGAGCGTGATACTGTGGCAATGGTTCGCTCGATTCGCCTGCTACGATAGCCCCCGCGAACCTGCCATGGCGCGCAGGATATCCTCCCGAGTAGAGGTCCACGCGATCGACGAGTGCCGGATGGATTACGCCGGGCCCTGCTGCCATGTGATAGAGGAATGGCACCCGGATCCCGTCGAGGAAGTAGCCTTGGTTACCCGGTGGCGCGCCGCGAATGAAGTAGAACGGCAGCCCTGATACCATGGGCGTTACCCCGGGGAGTACCTCGATGGCTCGGAACGGATCGCCAAATACTCCAGGCAACTGCTCCACTTCGGCCCGCCCCATCGAGACCACTGCCACCTCAGGGCGCTTACCCGTCACGGTCACCTCGAGCGGACGAGAGGAGTTTGCCGCCTTGGCCAACGGGGTCAGTGGTTTGGGCTCATCGGGTTTGGTCGATGATTCGTTCGCGGATGCTTTTGCCGGTTCAACTGGCGAAGACTCGAACCGCACCAAGAAGCGAATGCGTGCGGCTACCGGTACGCCGTTCTGCGTCGCCGGCAAGAACCGCCAGTCGCTCACCGCCGCCAACGCGGCAGCCATGAACGGCTCGTCGCCGTCGAGGACGGTCGGCGCCGAAGCCCGACCCCGCTTGTCGACGGTGATCTCGAGCAGTACGGTGGCCGCGTTGGTTGCCTGGGCTGGATAGGCCGTGGGCGTCGCGAGTGCCTTGGGGAGTACTACCACCTGGGGCGGTGGTTGCTGGCCATCCTGTGCGCTCGCCGGCGACGCGACCATTGCAGTCGTCAACGCAAGGCAGCAGCTGGTATTCCGCCAGCTTCCGCTCACGCTGCTCCGCCAGCCTGCTCTCATTCGCCTCGGGCCAGACGTATCGTCGAATGCGTCAATAGTCGAGGAATTTCCGCGACATTCGGCCAGCTTCGCCTTCTATGCTGGCCAACAACGCGGAGCAATGGCTGGAACAACCGCTTGCAGTGACTGCCGATGAGCGCCAACGAATCATTCGAATTGGTGGCGAAAGTGACCTCTGGAGATGCTCCAGATTCGGATAGGCAAGGGGCAGATGATGCGCCTTAGTTCAACTGTCGATACACGCCAACACCTGCTCGCAGGTCTTCTTTAGGCTGCAGGTGACTTTGAACTTGGACGGCTTCTTCATGCACTCTTGGGCTTCGTCGCTCGCCAGTTTGAAATCACGTGCAGCTTTGCACGCCGCTAGCCGGACGCATTGCGACTGAACATCTGTCTTCTCCGGGAGTGCTTCCTTGAGATTGCCGCTGGATGGCAGAACGGATTTGCCACCGGTGATGCGTGAGCCAATGTTGGGATTCGCCCCACAGATCGGGGTGACCTTCGCAGTGGGAACAACCGTTCGATAGGCAGCCGAAAAACGCAAACAGGTCTTCGGTGTCGCGCAATGCAAAACGAGAGCGACTCCCTTGGTTGGCGTGTGCTCGTTTTCGGTGAATGCGATGCTCCCTTCCGTCTTGGTGGTTCCAAGTTCACGCAAGACGCGAAACCCGGAATTGGCTAGCGCCACTTGACGAACATGACGCCAATCGAACGTATCGGATTCGTAGTAGTTCTTGGGAACTGCCGTCAAGACCACGTTTGGATCGACGCAGTTTTCCGCTAGGGTAGCAATCCCTTCCAAGGAATAGTCCACGAGTGCCGCGGATGCCGCGGATGCTGCGGATGCTGCGGATGCCGCGGATGCCGCGGCTTGCGCCAGTGCACTCGGTTCAGGCAGCGGCGGGAGTGCTTTCGTGGGAGTTGGCGTCACCGATGGCGTAGCGACGGCCACCGATTCGGTCGCGCTTCTCTTCGATTCACAACCGGAGACGACTAGCGTGGCGACAACGAGACCGATCAGGCTGGCAATGGTGATGGTTGGACGGCCAAGATGCATCTCAATTTCCTCCAAATCATCCGGCAATACGAGCGGGGTGACGGTTCGTCCCGGACGCAAGCGCGCGATTCGCAATCCTATGCCGACCGGCGCTAACAAGATAGACTAATTTGTAGCTTTCCCTGCCGACTACTAGGTACGATTTGCCTGTATACTCTCGATTCGCTGGACCTAGGTTTCGCGCAGTTGGGGCCGAAAATGGATCTACCGATTGACTCAGCCTTGCGCCAACCGCTTGTCAAGAGGCAGGTCCTGCCGGGTTGGCAGGGCGATGGTGACGTGATGAGTTGCATGACTGAGTGCGTCACGGTTCATTGTGACTGACAATCTGATGCACAATGGCGAGACTCGGGCTCGTACCAGCAGTTGCGGATTGTGCCTCGAAACTGAAGAAGGGTTCAAGAACACGTTGCAGGTCTTCCTCGGGGATCCCACAGCCGGAATCTTCCACTTTGATGACTGCGTAGTGTCCCGGTTCTACTGGCTCGACGCCTTCCAGTCGCTCGAAGAGCGTTACATGCACCAACAAGGGCACTTTGGTCAGCACCGGGTTCAGCTCCACACGTTCGGAGCGTTCGGAACACTCGACAAGCTTACTCCGTGGACGCCGCACGTTTTTTAGCACTCTATTTTGCTCGTGAGTTTGCTTGGGGGCATCGCAGGTGGCTGTCTGTAGATAGCGGTTCCTTTCGCCGAAAGACTAGGGCGCTTTCATCTCGTCCTAGGCGAGGTCTTTGGTGCGCACCTTGCTTGACTGCCCAGCGTCTATGTCTCTCGGCCGGGTTCAATCCAGATCGAGCGCCCCGCCCTCGAACCCCTGAATCAGTCTCACGTAGGACGGTAAACGCGAGAACGGGTCGAGTCCATTCCTCCAAGTTGTCCTGACTATCGTGCGGATCGAGCTGGTCGATCCTCGTGTGTGTTCGGTCGACTAAGCCTACGGGCAGGGTCCGTTTCGATCGAGGCTCATGACGTAGGTCTTGTCGGCCTGTTGTCGAATCACGACCCGCGCTTGGTTGGTGTCAGACATGGCCTCTGCGTCACAACCTGTATGATCACCCAATGTGCAGACATTGGACAATGGCTCCAGATTCTGCCCTTGGACGGAACCGCTTATCCGATACCTTCCAGCGGGGATTTCGGCAAATGAGCCAAAAGGATCGCGATTGCTGGCGACAGTTCTTTTGACATTGCCATCTGTCGAGAGCTCTTCGACCGTGAGTCGAACTTGAGAGTCGAATGCGGTCGAGGTGCCATCAACGCGTTCGCCGTCAATCATCAAGCCTTGCCACGCCAAGTCTGGACAACTGCAGGCAATGCTCGTCGTCGCACCGAGTATCAGTATCCAGGTAGCCTTCCAAATAGAGTTCATGAGCCTCGACCAACCTTCCACCGCCCCGTCAGGGGACGGACTGATTTCGCTCGGGACTCCTGGTGCACCAAGCGTGCCATACGGCATTTGTCGCAACATTCCGCAGTGCGCCTGTATGCGTTGCCCTGGACTGTGGCAAGAAAGCAACGGCTGAAACCGGAGCTCCTTGGGAGGCTCTGGTCGCCCGCATGGGCAGCGGATTTTCCGCAAACGGCAACAGACGGATGAGTCTATCCGGAGAGGCACCGACTGCGGGCGAGACGCGCACAGGGCGCGGCTAGCGCCCCTTCTTCTTGCCCTTCTGCTGCTTCTTTAGTGCAGGGGCAACCGGAGGTGGCGGTCTGTCAAAATACCCGTCCGCTGGCGGTGCAGTGGACGGATCTTGTCAAGGCAAAGTAGAGATGTCGGGTATCCAGCAAAGTAGAGATGTCGGGTTGGGAGACTCGCCGGTTGCCTTGATGCGCTGCAGTAGCAGGCGTTTGTAGCGCTTGGTCCTCGCCTTGGCGAGGTTCTCTGGTTCCTTTGTCGCCTGCTTGTCCTTGAACTGCTGCAGGACACCCGAAAGAAGCTTGTTCGAGACAATGGCGCCCTGGGTGATCTGGGCTTCCTCCTTGGCGAAACTTGTCATCGCTAGGACTTTGCCATCGTGCCGTATCTGGACGGTGCCATCGTTTAGTTCATAGACGGTAAGCCGCTTGTCGGCGAGAGTTCGCGTCGCTTCCGTGTGTTCTAGCAGGAACAATTGGCGTCGGTAGTTGAAGGTGAGGGATTGACTGACTTGCCGTGTCTCTTGCCAAGTGAAGATGTCATCGAGATTCTCGGTCGCTAGCACAGGACGACGAGCATCGAACCCATTCCTTGGCGCCTTGCTGAATCGTGCGTTGTAGTCGGCGACGAATCCTGGAGCGAACGCATTGGCTGCGTCGACGCTTGAGATACCGTTGAGTCGGAGCTCTTTGACGAGTCGGTCCTGCAAAGTCAAGTTGGCGCGTTCGACGCGTCCTTTGGCGGGCGCTGAATTGGGCCAAATGATGTCGATATTGAGGTCGCTTAGGGCGCGGCCCAATTGGGTGACACCATCGCCGCCATGTGGCTCAGGTCGGTTGACGCGGAACACGGCGGCCTTGTCGCTGTAGAACGCCAAGGGCTTTCCGTGATTCCCGAGATACTTGCAAGTGGCATCGAAGTGGTTGAAGGTCGATTCTGCGTCACAAAAGAAGAGCTCCATGAGCTTGCACAGGCCGTCCTCGGTCACCCACTTGCGTAGCGTCTCTTTGGAGACCACAAGGCCGTGGCACTCGACCAGCTTCTCCAGGGCCAAGGTTGGCCCGAAGTCGGCGCAGCGGGCTCTGACGAGTTCTAGGACGCTCTCTCTGAGCGCTCGAGCCAGCTGGTGGTTGCTCGGTTGGCCGCGCCGTCGTAAGGCCAATGCGGCGGGTCCGGCTTGGCGGTACCGGCGGCAAAGTCGCTCAACTTGACGCAAGCTGAGGCCGAGAATCTCAGCGGCTTTGGCTCGAGTTAGTCGCTTTTCATGGACTTTACGCAGCAAAACTGCGCGTTCGAACTTGGATGTGCTCATGGTCAGGATTGGGGGCGACATGCCCGGTCACGTACCGTGAACCCGACATTTCTACTTTGCCCAAACCCGACATTTCTATTGTCACCTGGCGAGGCGCCAGTTCTCTTGGCCTCGTCGTGACTCGCCGACCGGAACGACTTCGCGCTGCTCCAGAACCCGCAGCAACTTGGGTTGAATCGACAGGGGCAGATCCGAGATTTCGTCGAGTAGGAGTGTACCGCCATCGGCCTCGCGAAAGTAGCCCGAGGAGGGCCTCTCAGCGCCAGTGAAGTCGCCCTTGCGATGACCGAACAGTTCCACCTCAGCGAGAGACGGGACCAAGGCGGCACAGTTGATGGCGACGAAGGGT
Organism: uncultured Polyangiaceae bacterium; assembly: GCA_964454965.1. GTDB lineage: Bacteria > Myxococcota_A > Polyangia > Polyangiales > Polyangiaceae > FEN-1139. Next base: position 21,987 of record CAYVXY010000015.1, read on the forward strand.
CCTTTGCGTCAGCTCCACGCATGGATGGCTCGGGCGAACAATTCCTTGCCTGTGGCAGTTTCCCCCTCGATCACGATGGGGAGCTCTAGCGTCGAGCATCGTCGAGCCACCGAGAGTACTGGTCCCTGCTGGTTTCCAGCAACCAGTCCCTGCTCACAGGTGACGTGAGCGAGGTCGTCTTCTTCCGCTAGATTGCCCTGGACTACGATCCCGATGCAGTCTCCCAGTCGATGCACGTCACCCGGGGACAATACAGCATCGCTTTCTCTGAACCCGCAGGCGTATTTTCTCTGTGCGTGGTCTGATCAGGCGGATGGGCGCTCCGTTGAGGCATCGAGCAAGCTCCCCTTTGCCGGTTCGCAGCCCACCAGAAATCTGAGCCCTGCTATGTCTCTGAATACCCAGCAGCTGGAGTCCCACAGCAGCAACTGCAGCGGAATCGTTGATCCTTCTTGCTGCCGCAATCGTAGCCTTCCGTGCCTGCGCCGGTATTTGCAGCAGACCATTCTGGGGCCATACCGAACCGCCCCTGTCGTCGAGCTTGCGACCACCGACTACATGGGCTGGTTTGCGGGGAGCTTGACCCGGCGCTCCAACGCAGGTCCCGTCACGAGATTGGATATCGATGACGAAGAAAGCGAAAAGCGGCCGTGCCGAAGCGCACGAATCTACGCCATGGACGAGCGATTGTTCACTCGATGATACGTCGCGACTGTTGCAATGCGCGCATTCGCGCCCAGCCTCGCGATTCTTCGCGCGACAGCACGGTGACTTGACAGCGAGCGATTGCCCCGAGCGACCCAACTGAACCGGCAGGCTCGCTCGGGCACGGTGCAGCTTGTGGCCACAGATCCCTCAGGATCGGTGATGACGCGTACGGCTCGCGCCACGGTAGCAAGCGCCACGAAGCGCGTGGACATCGCGTTCCTACCCAACAACCTGTGCATCGGGTAAAAGGGGCAGTCACCCAGCGGACGCCTATGGAACGCAGTGAGAGTCTGGTGGCGTGACGAACCGAGTGCAAGAAACTTGCACGCTCGGGTCCATGGGAGCACGAGGAAGGCAACGACCTGGGGCGATGCAGCCCAATTCGAGCTCGGTCAAGATTCTTGCAGCCTACGGGAGTGGGCCAAACAGCGAGACGTATCGTTCGCGGCTGCGCTTCGGTACGCCTCGCTGTCCACACGAGGAACGGTGCTGCTTCTTTCTCGCTCCCTAGGCGACTTGGCTCACTTCTTCTTGCCGTTGTAGAGGCAATCGACTACCTTGCTCGGGTAGGTCGTCTTGTTCCAGCTACAGTTCGAGGTCGCCTGAGCATCGGTCCAAGCGGGCTCGAAACCAGCCCGCTTCCCGTCCCAGAAAAGCTCGTAGCCGATTCCATCGCCGTTGAAGAAGCATTCCACCTTCTTGCTCGGATAGGTTGTCTTGTTCCAGCTACAATTGGTCTTCGCCTCTGCCAAGGTCCAGGTGGGTTCCCGGCCAACGCGCGCGCCATTCCAGTAGAGTTCGTAGCCAATGCGCTTGCCGTCGAAGAGGCATTCGATCTGCTTGTCCGGCTTGTCACTGATGTTCCAGACGCAGTTCGAGGTGGCTTGACTCAACGTCCAGCCTGGCTCGAAACCAGCGCGTGAAGCGATGTCACTGCCACCGATGAATAGCTCGTAGCCAAGGCGAGCATTGTTGTAGAAGCATTCGACGCGCTTCGATGGGTAAGTGGTCTTGTTCCAACTGCAATTCGATACGGCATTCGCACGTGTCCAGGTTGGCTCGTTACCCGCTGGCTTGTTGTCCCACCAGAGCACATAACCCGTGTCCGCGGCGGCATTCCCTACCCAATTGTTGAAGCAAGCTTCGGCCTGTTCAGAGGCGCAGTTCGAGTAGTACTTGTCGGTGTCACTGTGGCTGAACCCGCGATTGTGTAGGATTTCATGGGCGATGACGCCAGCTATGAATACCGTCCCCTTGGCATCGATGAATGCATTGCCCGCTGTCAGCTTCTCACCGGACACATTGAGTTGAGCCTGGGCGTTCACTCCCGGATCGAGATCTGCGCAGGTAATTTGAGTAATCACATTTGCAGCCAGCATCGGAGCAATGGTCCAGCCGTTGACGCCAATCTTGCCTGCAGTGTTGTAGATATACGAGCGATTGAGACACTCGGCCATTGAGTATTGGCCGTCCTTGACGCGATTGAATGCGTAGGTGATTGCCTTCTGAAGTTTGTCCTTTCGGGCGGTAGTACAGCCTGATGCGCTCAACGTCCCGTTTATCTCTTGGGATACTGTGACAACGTCAGCCGAGTCGTCGATAGCACCAACATCATCTCCCGGTTCGACGGCGCAACCGATTGCCAACGCGGCGGCGCAAATTGAAAGTAGCGAACAAGAATGGAAGTGGCTACGAGAAGGTTCTGAGGTGCGCATTGCTTTCTCCCTGCAGCGAGCGATGGTTGGTTCCCGACTGCACGCTAAGACCAAAAGCAAGCCCCATGCCATCGCGTTTCGTCTTCGCGATGAGCCAGAGATTTGCCCAGGCCACCCGGGGATTGCGTGATTTCAGCGTCAATGCTCGTCCCATCACGACAGATGAGGATTCGATGTGCGAGCATGGTCGCGCATGGTCGCGCAGTATCGCAGAGCGATCGATGCCGCGTAGCGGACGGTCCAGTGCGAGCACTGGGCCTGTCATGGCTACTCGTATCCTCCGCCGCAGAATGATTGGAGCATTCGAGAACGGCACGACCTTGCGATTGTGCCGAAGTGGGGCAGAGCGAGGTCGTGTTCTTCTTCGTCTGCAAAGACCGAGTCCGGTCCGCAGCCGGTGAGGGCGTGACCTGGACGAAGAAGAAACTCACGAGCCGTTCCGCCCGCTGTCCATCATCACTGGCCTGATGGGAGACGCCTTCCGCTCATGGCAGGCGCTCATGGCGGAGAAGCATGATGCAGCGGCAGCAGCCGATTGTGGCATCGCGGAAAGTCAAGCAGGTGCGCCTCCGTCCGCACGAAAGGGGCTTGCTCGTGCTCCTGTCGAGCATCGCGCGCCGCTGGCGAGAAGCGGTTCTCCTCGTGAATCCGGACACGACCGTGCATTGGCACCGTGAAGGGCAGCGGCTTCTCTGGAGCCGCAAATCCAAGCCTAGCACAATACGTATGATCCCATCCTGTACGGAACCAATTGGGGCCGAAACGCCAACAGGGCGCCGCTAGCGCCCCTTCTTCTTGCCCTTCTGGTGCTTTTTCAGCGCAGGGGCAACGGGAGGTGGCGGCCCATCGTGATGCGAAAGCGCTGTCGGCGAAGCTTTTGCCGACGAACTTGGCTCCGGATTGCTGGGGCTGCTCGAGACGAGCTCTGCCTCGTCCTCGAACTGTTCGTTCGGATCTTCCACGTCTTCGTTCTCCGCTTCGACGGGTGCTGGCGGTGGCGGCGGTACCACGACCGGTGCGGGTTTGGGAGCCATCACGGCGGCTGGTGCCGCTGGCCTGGGCGCGAAGGCGGGCTTTGCAGCGATGGCGGTTGCGGGGCGCGCAATCCCGCCCATGGTTGGGCGCTGCAGCGTTGCGGGTGATTTCGTAGCAACGGCCGGGGCCGCCGGTTTGGCTACGGCTAGCGGCTCTTCGTCGGCTGTGCGAACGAGTCCGCGCACCAAAGCACCCTCAGCGATGCTGAGGCTGACAGCAACGAGATCGCCAATGACCTTGGCACCGGGCTCCAGTGCCAGCGCATCGCTTGCCGTCAGGTTGCCTGCGACAGAGCCGGCGACACTGAGTTGATTGCCGGTGACGTTGCCTTTGACTAACGCTCCGGGTTGGATGAAGACATCGCCTGTCATGGCGACGTCGCCTTCGACACGCCCCTGGATCTCGAGTGACCCCGAGCCACTGACGTTGCCACGAACGACCGTATTCTGACCGATGACTGATTGCTGACTCATCGAGCCTCCGTCACACATCCATGTCGACGTTGCCCTTGAACGAGGCACCGTCTGCGATGGTCAAGCGAGCTGCACGAACGTCGCCAATGAGGCGACCGCCAGCCTGTAAATCGACGCGATCCGAAGCCGTCACGTTGCCGGTGATTTGACCGGCCACAGACAGACCCGCTGCCGTTACGTCGGCCTGAACGACCGCGCCCGGCAGGATTTGAACGAGATCCGTGCTCGACAGGGCGCCGCGTACCGTACCTTCGATAGCGACCTCGTCCTCGCTCGTGATCTCGCCTTCGATCGTGAGTCCTTCGCCAATCACCGTTGCTGCCATCGTGCCTCTTTATGTCGCCGGTTCAGTCTCGCCGGATTCTAGAATGGAGATCGAGGCTAGAACTCGATCTCGAAGGGAGTGTTGAGACGGACCGAGACCCTTGCTCCAGGTTCGACCGCCACCTGCGCGCTCTTGACCTCGCCACGTAGCCGCGCGCCACCGCGCACGACGACGGCTCCCGTAGTCGTGACGTTGCCCGTTACCACGCCGCCCAAATCCAAAGATTCAGCAGCGAAGTCACCTTCGACCGCCGCGCCATCGGCGACGACGGCAGGCCCCGTGATATCCACGCTGCCTTCGACCTTACCTTCAATCCGCAACCCGCCCTTGCCGGTAATACGGCCGGTGACGCGGGTCGAGGGGCCCAGTATGCTGACTTCATTGCTATCGGACATCGGAACGCGGCCGCAAGCTAGTACAGCCGTGGCGTTCTGTCATCCGAGACCGCCCGGGCTTGGCAAATCCATGCATTCTACGGGTCATTCAGTGGGGGTGGGCGGTCGACAGGGCCTCGTAAGGCTGTGGGTGGCTCGGGAACTGGGGAGGATTTGGGGGTTGGTGCGGCTCCATGACCTGGGAGGTGCCACCTGATGTTTGGCGCTGCGGCGCGGTGACGACCAAGGGGCGGAGGAAAATGTAGCCTACCCATCCTCTGGCGGCGGCTCGACGTCTGCCCAGAGCAACCCAAGGTCGAGTTCGATGGCGTCGAAGGGGACAGCGCGGGGTCTGTCGTCCTTCGCATAGGCTCCCACGTCCACCCACCGGCCGTCGACGAGCTGGTACGTCTCGAGTGTCAGCGCGTCGGGATCAATCAACCAGAGGTAGACAACACCCAGTTTGGCATAGAGGGGTTTCTTCTCTGTGCGATCCAGGCGCGTGGTTCGCGGCGAGAGGATTTCGCACACCCAATCCGGTGTGACCGTAGTAAACGCGGTCCGCTGTAGGCGCGGCAATCGTTCGCGACGCCAGCCAGCAAGATCGGGAACTAGGATGTGGTCGGCTAAGTGGAGTTCTGGCTCGTCGACGATGACCCAACCACCAGGCCCGCCACGTCCGCGTTTGAAGGGCGGACCCAGTTCCTCGCCCAATGCACTTCCGGCCGCACTGTGGGGCCCACCTGGTCGCGGGGATAGCTGCAACACGCCATTGACCACTTCCGCGATCCTGTCCGAAGGCGCAGCCAGGACATCGCTGTAATTGGCTCGACGCAGGGCGGGCTCACTCATGGCGTATGCGCAGCATAGCTTGAGTCGAGGCAACAGGGGTGCAGCGAGAAGTCCGACGCCGATGGTGAGGCAGGACTGCGCGTCAATGGTTGCCACCCCAGAGCCGGCCAGGCTCATGCCAATGACGTGATCTCGAGGCTAAATATTTCGACCATTTACGTCGAATTCACCATGAAATACGACCATGTCCTGGTCAAATTTCATGGTAGCGTTGCCTGGATGATCCATCGGACCGCCCTGCTCGCGGCAATTCGGGCCGCGCTCGGCCGCAGTCACGTCGTGGTGCTCGTTGGACCACGCCAGTCGGGCAAGACCACGCTTGCCAGGGAGTTCTTGTCCGAGGACTCACCGAACTACTTCGATCTCGAAGATCCCTCCAGTCTTGCGCGCTTGGACGAACCGATGACCGCGCTAGCCCCGCTCGAGGGGCTCGTCGTCATCGACGAAATCCAGCGCCGCCCGGAGCTGTTTCCAATCCTGAGGATACTTTTGGATCGCAGTCGCGGCTCCGCACGTTTCCTGATTCTCAGTAGCACCACTGGACAGCTACTGCACCAGACCTTCGAGAGTCTAGCGGGGCGCATGGAGCGTTTAGCGATGGGTGGCCTCTCGCTGCAAGAGGTCGGAGCCAGTTCCGAAGCGGCGCTCTGGCTTCGGGGCGGCATGCCACTAGCCTATCTCGCAGACTCGGAGACCAACAGCATTGCCTGGCGCAAGAGTTTCATCCAAACGCTTGCCGAGCGTGACTTGCCGGCATGGGGTGTGCGCATTCCGTCGGCAACAGTTCAGCGGTTCTGGGCGCTATTGGCGCATTGTCACGGCCAAGCGTGGAACGCAGCGGAGCCGGCGCGTACGCTTTCCGTAAGCCTATCGACGATGCGTCGCTACTTGGATTTGTTGACAGACGCCTTCATGGTTCGGCAGCTGTCGCCCTACCTTGCCAACGTGAACAAGCGCCAGGTCAAGGCACCGAAGATCTTCGTTCGCGACACGGGCTTGCTGCACCGGTTATTGGGGATTGACTCGCTCAAGAACTTGCTGACCCACCCGAAGATGGGGGCCTCCTGGGAAGGCTTCGTGATGGAACAGGTCCTGGCGACGCAGCCCTACGATGAGGCATATTTCTGGGCAACCCATCAAGGTGCGGAGATGGACCTGGTGCTCGTGTACCAAGGTGAACTCTATGGAATCGAGTTCAATCGTCGGGACGCGCCGCGCATGACGCCCTCGATCCGAATTGCCCAGCAAGATCTCGGCCTCAAACGCGTATTTGTGCTGTATCCGGGAGTGAAGCGCGACAAAATTGCCGATGACGTCGAGGTGGTTCCGGTGGCGGCGCTGGCCGAGATGGGCGGACTTTGGGGGGAGTAGTGGACGTAACGCCGGGTGGGTGAGTAGGGCTGCGGTCGAGCGCAATCACGTTACTTGGAAGTCCACGAATTCTCGCTTAGAGCTCTCTCGGCCACTGACGTTCGTTCTTTAGAATTTCGAGCACTCGTTCGAGCTCGGTTGCCTCGAGTTGGGCCAATCGCTCTGTCTTCGCAGTGTCGAGCTCAAGCCCCAAGAGTGAACAGGCAACGCCAATCGCGAGACGGAGGCCTTCAGCGCGCCCCTCGACACGCCCTGCAGTCCGTCCTTTGGCCTCACCTTCTTCGAACGACGCTCCACGCAGGTGCTGGTGCGCGACGATGGCCATTTCGCGCGCACGCGCCAACCGCTGGGCGTCGGAGTCTGACGAGAGTTTCTCTAGGGCATTCTTGGCGGCGCGCATGGTCTCGTCCTCTCGGGCCAGCTCTTCGAGTTCCTCTACCGTGTTGGTCCGCAGGAAGCGAGCCCAGCGTTCGAGCTTAGCCTGTCGTTCGTCAGGTGCCAAATGCAGCTTCGGCAGCTCCATCACGTGGAATTCGATCTCGGGGCTGAAGACCGCCGCGCCATGGTCTTCGCGAAGGTGGAATACCGAGTGGAGACGGGGACTACTGAGGACGGGTTCCTTGAACCACAGGATGGAGATAGAGGGGCGGAGGCTGGTGTAGGTGTCCCCGCTTGCCAAGCTGTCGGAGAATGCCTTGGCCCAGTAGTACAGGAATCGCGTGCGCGTTCCGGGCGGGAAGGTCGACTGCATCTCGAGATCGATTTGGCGGCCATCACGGGAACGTCTCGGAATGGTGTGAGGATTGGTTTGGTGACTACTCGTCGGGCAAGGCCGTGGATCCGAAGGGACCCACAGAAGGGCCAAATCGTGTGCTGCGCGGCGGTTCTTGGGTCAGCAGCGCGGGGGGCGCGCGCTCGGCGCGCCGCCTCAGCGACGAGCCTGGCTCCCGCTACGGGAACTATGGTTTCCGGTTTGTTCGAGGTCGAAAAGCAGCAAGCCACCAGGAGAGCGGAGCGACCGGGAGGCATGGCGGCGGCGAGGGGCCCTCAGCGATGGGTGTCCCCACTCGGCCGAGAGGGAGCGGAGCCAGCAGTTGACGTAGTTACGACGGGCAAGCAAAAGAAGGTATAATGTGGCTTGAGCAGCATCAACGCCGATAGATGCAGTCTGCCATGAGCGAGAAGCTCGTACACCAAAGAAAACGCGCGCAACAGCCGTGCTCCCCACATCCACCGGTAAGCAATGTCCTCGCTTTGCCCCAGGCGTGTTATGAGAAAGTCGAACAACGACGAGCAAGCGAGGTTACGATACACCTTACGACAGTCGAGTTCGCCGAGGTAGAGCAGAAGCTCCGCGTCGACCAGATGCTGCTTCCGATTCAATTGCACGACCTGTCGAGTCAGCTGGTCATTGGATAGCTTCTGCACTTCTGCGATGAGTAGTCAGGCGGATTGATTGGCCGCTTGGGCGTCATGACCGCACACTCCGAGTGGAGACGATTCAGTTGGCATGAACGCATGATATCACGCTGATTATCCCGCCTTGAGCAGGCGCGCTAGCTGCCCTTTGAGCATGACTTCGGCGCTGTTCTCGCGTCAGCAACAGCAACGTTTCTGGCGCGGCAATATGGCGGAGCAATCGCCACATTACGCGGCATTGGCAGCATGCCGGCGCAGGCGCCTCTGCATCCGTCAATCAAATGGCGATTGAGTAAGAAAATAGTCGATTGCGGGCTTCGACAATGGGGCTTAGATGATGACTTCTAGCCTCTGGCAACTGCCAGCAGACAGGGGCAGCTATGTCGCCCCGGGGCGACGATTTGCAGCAACGTTGCATCGTTCTCCGCGCGAATCTTTCTGGATCAGGCGGAGACACTCTAGGCGACACTCTCCTAGAGAAACACTTCGGATCTGGAGGCTGCTGCATCTGCTCGAGATCCCAGTCATGAGCCAGGATTGTGTGGATCCGCAGTGATAGGGTCACCAACCGAAGCCGAATGGGAACATACCTGCCTCGGTGGGACGACGACGCTTCTCTCGTTCGTCGAGAACGTCACAATGGATCAGGTGAACGGGAGGCACGGCGGCCGCGAGGAGACCGTGCCGCAAGCTATGTCGAGAGGGAGTGGAGCCGGTAGAGGCCGTGACCGCGACGGGCTGACAAGAAAGCAAAGTCAGGGATGATAATGAACAGCAGGTGGCCCGAGCATTGCCGGCTCGTTTATCCCGCTCAATTGGCACAATGTGGCACAATCGTGGATTCGAAAGCTGTCACTTTTCGTAGCCTTGGGTTATACGGCGGATTGGCATGTGCCGTGCAAACAAGGCCGCGCACGCGAGGATCAAACCTATGGCGAAATGGACAGCCCTCCCGGTGAGTACGTTGGCGACCCTGGCCATTCTATGCGCCTGTACGGGTGGCATCGAGTCGTACCCCCAGCACGTGACGGTGCCAGCAGCAGGGCAGTCTGGGCGAGCGAGCGAAGGCGCTCACCCTGCCAGCGGCGGCAGTCCGCAGCAACTGGACGCTGGCAGCAGCCCTGCGCTCGACGCCGGCTTCGATACTGGCACGGCTGGCATGCCGGCGATTACTCTGGCTGCGAATTGCCCGTTCGAGATCCCAGCGCTGAGCGGTTGGACAGCTTTGGCGCTCTACCATTTGGATGAGAGCGGCGGGGCTCAGGTCCTGGACTCGTCGGGGAATACCTACGACGGGGGCAAGGGCTTGAACATGGCGCCCGGTGGCACCATCAATGGCGGAGGCAGAGTCGATGGTGCATGCGGCCGTGGAGTGACTCTCGATGGTGCGGACAGCAATCTTACGTTGTCGCCCGTTGGCGATGGATTCGGCGGTGGGATCGCGGTCGAGCTTTGGCTGCGCCCAACGAGCATTTCTACCGGAGAAGCTCACTTGATCGGCGATGGAGGCGGTGGACTTGCCAGTTTCCAGCTAGTGCTCGTGGCAGGCATGCCTGTGTTTCGAGTTTCCGGCGAATACAGCGGTTGGTTCGACCTTGTACGCTCCACGGTTGCGGTTCAAGTCGGTCAATGGCAGCATCTTCGCGCCGTATACGACGCCTTCAGTGGAGATTCTCGGATCTTTATTGATGGCACCGAGGTCGCCAGGGCCAATCGGATCCTGACGGTCCCGAGTTCGATGAACCGCATCTACGTCGGTGCGGTGATCAGCATTGCCACCTGTTGTCCCCTTATCAACGAGTTCGTGGGCGATCTCGACGAACTCGTTGTGTGGGGGAAGTAGCAGAACCGAGGGAATATGCATTCTGAGGTTGGCTTGGTCGAGGTCTCGCGCAAACGTCGGACGCGTTGGTTCGTCATCGTCGCCGTCGGGATGGTGGCGGCAGCGGTTGGTTACGCGTTGGCGTACGCGCTCGGTTGCTCCACCTCCTGTGCGGTGGGTCGCGCGCCGCTGGCGCTAGCCGCGCTCATCGGGGTCACTGCCGCGGTGGCAGCGGCGAGCGGGATGCAGGTACGGAGGTGAGGCGTCTCAGCGGCTTTGGTGACACCATTTGATACAAGATTTGTAGCGATTCAAGGAGTGGCCAGGCGGAGCCCGTGACGTTGATGCGGCTCGCCGCTACGCGCGTCATGGGCTAAGCTCGCGCCATGAAGGTTTCCGTCTTCGGTCTTGGGATCATCGGTTCAATTTGGGCTCGTCACTACGAGGCAGATGGTCTGCTCGCTGCGGCTTGGAATCGTTCACCGAAGCCGGAGCTTCCGCGGTGGCAGGCCGACGCACTGGTGGCTGCGCAGCAGGGCGAGGTGCTGCATTTGGTCGTCGCAGATCCGCCAGCCGTTGGCCAAGTGCTGGAGGCAATCACTCCGGCACTTGGTCCGGGCAAGCTCGTCGTGCAGTCGAGCACCATTGATCCAGCGTCGGCCGAGCGATTCTGCGCGTTCGTCAGAGCGACGGGGGCGGCCTATGTTGAAGCGCCATTCACAGGCAGTAAACCGGCGGCTGAGCAGCGAGCGACCATCTACTTTCTCGGGGGCGAGGTCGAGACCATCGAACGCCTCGAGCCAATCCTGTCGCGCGTTTCAAAAGAGCGGTTCCGCGTGGGGACACCGAAGCAAGCGGCGGGGCTCAAGCTCTCGATGAACCTGCAGATCGCGACGGTCACTCAGGCCTTGGCTGAGGGGCTCACCTTCGCGAGGGGCAATGGCATCGCCGACGATGTATTCTTCGAGGTGCTGGGGCACAACGTTGCCTGTTCAGGGCTAGTCTCGCTCAAGGGGCCCAAATTGCGCGCGGCGGACTGGTCTCCTCAATTCTCCGTCAAGCATCTACTCAAAGACTTGCGGCTCGCGCTCGGTGCATCGACTACGGGTGGCTTGCCGGCCACTGCACTGCTCGCAAATCAGCTGCAGCGTGCGACGGACGCAGGCTGGGCCGACGAGGATTTCACAGCGCTGTTCAAGTTGCTCAAATAGCGGCCAAATCTGGGCTTGCTTCTCACCATGCAACCGACGTGGTGAGATCAGCACGGACGCAAGCGGCGTATTGCCACGAGCGTCCGCGCTGAGCCCCATTCACAGTCAGCCCGTGGCGATGTCAGAAGATCGAGGTATAGAGCATCGCTCTCGCGTGCATGAGCGCGCCATTGGCGCAGAAATGTGCGTTGGCCATCCTGAGCTGATTGCCGTCGGTAGTACTTGCATCGACGACGTGGTTCGGCGAGTCACTGAAGCACACGAGTCCCGCTTCACAAGGCGCTCCGAATTGCTCGGCTGCAGCAACGGCCTCGGTGCAACTTGAGACCTTGTTCTGCGTCGCGTCTGCTTGGATGGAGTCACAGCCAGGTGCGCAAACGCGACGGCGCTGCACGACCGACGGTTCGACGCCTTCGAGTACACAGGTTGCCATTTCGATGCAACAGGCGTCTTCCGTTGCACGGGTGCAAGCTCCAACCCAGCTGCAGGCTTCACCGCTGTTGCCGTTGGTCAGCGCGTCATTGCAGCTGGTCCAGTATCCGCTTGCGGCGTCTGGTCGCGTTGCTGGGCACCCCAACGTGACTGCCGTCACGGCTTGCACGTGCTCATCGATGCAAACGCGCGACTCTACACCACAGCTGTTGTTCGTCAGAACACCGCAACTGCCTGGCGCGTTCTTGCAGGTGTTGCCAAGCTTTGCTTCGGCGATGAACGGAGCGAGATCGGGCGGACACCACTCGGTCCAACTACCATCGCTCTTTCGAAGAGAAGCTGCAGTGGTCAAGACATCCGACGGCGTATCACACCCAAGAATCAACATCGCAGCCGCCGCAAGCGCCCATCCATCTCGAATCATCTGCTTCATGGTTCGTCCTTTCGTGCATCCCACGACAATGAGGACCAATACCGAACGCGATCGGCTCAACAATCTTGGTCGATCGAATCGGCTCAACAATCTTGGTCGATCGAATCGGCTAGCGGACCGCAGTTCCGGATTTACACCAGGAACGTCGAAAGACTGAGCCGTTCTCATCGCCTCATGGTCCACTAGTCCAAGGCTCATGACGCTGGTGGTTCGCCGGACTCCCCCTCCCGATCCCGACAATGGGGCCGTAGTGCGACCAACGCTTCCGGGACATGACGTCTCCGATGCCGAGCTGGTCGAACGAGCGAGGGGCGGCAACCGTTGGGCCGAGGAAATGCTCTATCGCCGGCATGCCAAGGTCATCGTCGGACTCTGCACGCGCCTGCTGCGCCATCGAGCCGACGCCGATGACGTTGTGCAGGATGCGTTCGTTACCGCCTTCGAGGAGATGGACTGTCTGCGGGAACCTGCGCAGTTTCGTCGCTGGCTGACCAGCATCGCCGTGCACCAGGCCCACCGCCGATTGCGCCGGCGCAAGCTGCTTCGATGGTTTGGCATGGGTCAGACGGATCAAGAAGCTCTGGTAGCCAACGTCGCATCGAATGCAGTCTCGCCGGAGCTGGTCGTCGAACTGGGGCGCCTCGACCGAGTACTGGCGGGCATGGGCGATGCGATACGAGTTCCATGGCAGTTGCGCTACATCGAGGGATGTCGCCTCGAAGAAGTCGCTGAGCTCTGCAATTGTTCGCTGGCTACTGCGAAGCGTCGCATTGCCGAGGCAGACGTCAAGATTAGGAAAAAAGTCACCTGTGCGGAGGTTGATAATGACTAGTCAGCCCTTGCCAACGCCATTAAAACAGCTGCTTTCGGAGGGGCAACCCGAGGGGCGACTGCAGCGGATCTGGCTTGGAGTTGCAGCTCGACGCTCGAGGGGACGGGTAAGGTTGCGTGTTGGTGTCGCCTGCGCCACGGCAGGCGCTGCGGTGCTCCTAGCGCTGGGGCTCTGGTCGTTGGTCGGTCGCTCGACGACCCAGAGATTGGCCAGCATTGTCGAAAGCCCATCGAGCATCGTCGGCACGACGGCTCCTCGCATGCAGAGTTTTGGTAGTGGAGCCGCGGTAACGGTGGATCCAGGTACGCAACTCGACGTGTTGAATCAGTCGTCCCAAGAAATGCTATTGGCACTTCGCCACGGCGTGGCACGGTTTGACATTCGTCCAGGCGGGACCAGGCGGTGGCAAATCGAGTGTGGCGGCACGACTGTCGAAGTTATCGGAACGGAGTTCGTCGTGGAGCGTGACCCGCATCGCCTGCGTGTCGCGGTGGCTCGGGGCAAGGTTCTCGTGCGTGGGGAAGGGGTGCCAGATACCGTTCAGGCAGTCGAGGCCGGCAGCCAGCTCGTCATCCCGTACGAAAGCCGACCGAGAAGTGCCTCGGCAGCGGAAGCGACCGTCGACGTTGGAGGAGCTAGCTCACACACTGACACGGCGACGCTGAGCCACGACGCTGAACGAACGGTCCGTTCGGATTGGCGTCGTGCTGCGGGGCGGAAGGAGTGGCAAAAAGCTTGGGGGATGCTGGGTGCCGAGGGTTTGGCTCGCGAAGCGTCAAAATCAGACGATGTTGCGGACTTGCTCGCCTTGGCGGACGTTGCCCGGCTTTCGGGACATCCGGAGCAAGCGACGGCACCCCTTCGGCAAGTCGTTCAGAGCCATTCGGGCGATTCTCGTGCGGCGTTGGCGGCATTCTCTCTAGGCAAGATCCTCCTCGATAGTATGGGTCGTGCGCCCGACGCCGCATCCGCATTTGAAAGCGCCGTCGCACTCCAGCTTCCCGCGTCGCTTGCCGAGGATGCGGCAGTGCGTCTCGTCGAGGCCTACGCTCGCGCCCAAGATCCGGTTCGCGCCCGAGCTGCGGCTGCCAACTATCGGACGAGGTTTCCGGCAGGCCGTCGCGCTTCTGAGGTCAATCGCTGGAGTCCGGCGCAGTGATATTGTTGATGCGGCGAGCGGTGACCACCCTTGCATTCGTGGTGCCGTTTGGGGCCGGTCATCGTGCGTTCGCCGAGGCATCGCGCCTGCATTTGCGCGTCGTGGAGTGCGAGGCGGCCGAGGTCTCGCCGCGGCGACTCGTCGAATTGATACGAACCGAGATCTCACCCCGCACGCTAGAGCTGCTGGAGAGCACGGCGGTACCACTGGATCTGACTTGCGAAGTGCACCTCTGTGACCCTGCGCCAGATTCGGCAAGCATTTCATTGTATCGAGGTGGGATGGCCGTAACTCAACGGACCATCGACCTCTCTGACGTCAACGGAGACAGCCGTCCACGAACGCTGGCGGTCGTATTGGCGGAGATGCTCGTCGCGGCAAGCAACCCGCTCGACATTTCGGCACCGCTTGCTGTCGCTCCGCAACCAAACACTCCGTCGGTCCGGAACGACCTGCAGGCGACGGCGCCAAGAGCACCCATTTCGAGCGTGCGACTAACGCTCGGCAGCGTAAAAGTTGGAAGCGAAACTCCGGGCCTCCAGTACCGACGCGCGCGGTGGCGTGCCGGTGCCGGTCTATTGTTGCGTGCATACGGGCGTTCGGGGGCGCTCATGCACGGCTCCTGGGCGGCAATCACCTGTCGCAAGGTCACTGGTGAGCTAGTGATTGGTATAGCGAGCAGCCAAGAACCAACTGGGAATGCCAACTTGTCCTACGCAGCGTTGGCGACCACCTTCGACCTTTTCGAAGTGTCAACATTGCCCACCTTCATACCGCGCATTCGAGTGGAAAGTGGGGTCTCCTGGGCTTCTGGTGTGCCCAACGGCGGTCTCGCTGTGGCGCACCAGGCTGCCGCGTTGACTACAGCCGCAATCGCGGAACTAGCTTTGAGCATGCTCCTTTATCGTTCGAGTTCCATCCAATTCAAAGTGCTAGGAGGATACTCAGGCGGGCTGACCGCAACCGCCGACGGCAACCCTGCCGTATCGACGAGTGGCTGGCTCGCTGGCGCAGCGATGGGGATCGACTTCGCCTTGAGCGACTAGCGTCGGTCCGCCGCTTGCCGGATCCTCGCTGTTGCCGGCAATGATCTCCATCGGTCGCCGGACGAGCGGTGCCGATGCGCAACGCTGACATAGCAATCGACATATGACTCTTATAAGTGGCGCCAAAGATCAACTTACGAGAAGTGAGGGATCTTGGGCCCGGACCAGTCTCTATCCTCGGCCCTGCGCTAAGTTGCCTATGCTCAATCGATTACTTATGATTTCTGTGTCAGTTCTCATGGCTTGCTGTTCCGGCAGTTCCACGGAGCCCGCCGTCGGAGTTGGGGGTCAGGGGCTCGCTCGAGCGGCCAATGCCTGCCATGGCTCCGCCTCGAACGTGGGCAGACCACGCGTTGCCTGCCGCTGAAGTCGATTGAGGACCGGTGCTCGATCGGCGCTCCGCTTTGCTCGTTGGAGTTCAGACCGACTTTCATAGCAACGGAACGCAGGATCCCTGTCCGGTGAAAGTCGGCCTTGCATTGCGGGTTGGGATGGCTGGTTTGGTTTTGACGACGCAGTAGGAGTTACCTCGTCAACCGGTACGGCCTCTGTCGTCGCTGCGGACGCTGAAAAGGGCGTCGAAGTACTGCTTTGCAATGGCGAGGCTGCCTGTTGATTGGCGACGGCCTGCATTTGGCGAGAGGGCGCTTGGCTTCGTGTGTAGCTACGTTTGCCGGACGGGTGCAAGGCAACGCAGCAACGACACCGTACTGCGAGAGAAACGTGTGGGGCTTCCGCTTGCCCAGCGCAGCCACACGCACAAAAACCAGACTGTCGCGGGACATTGCGGCGCAAGTACTATTCAGCCTTTCCGAGCGTGCGCGACAACTACGACCCTTGCGTGCTCGAATCACGAAGTCACTCGCTCACCAAGTTACCAATTATCGACCACCAGGTTGGAAGTCAACTTCTGTCATCAGGAACGGGGGTTCGAGCAGATCCTCGGTGATAGCGTCATTGGTAAGGGTCAACCGATGCTGTTGGTTGGAAATGACCAGCAAAGATGACCTGCAACCGGGTCGCGGTAGAATTGCCATCGACGAGGGGAAGTTGAACAACGTTGGGTCACTCGCGATGATCCTGCGGCTCCCGTCACGTACGTCGATTTGGACGATACGCATCTGAAGGGAATCGGCTGCGTACAGATACGGATCCTGTGGACGACTGGAATCGAAGGTCAAAGCTAGCAACTGCTCGACGAGCACGTCATCGTCCTTGGGCGACACCAGTCGAATATCGCTTGCCCGCTCGTGGGGTGGGCGGGAATCGGAAAATACGGACAATGGGACGCGGTACAGGCCCTCGGCACAAGGCGAATAGAAGTACAGTTGCCCGTGACGAACTGCAATCGGCGAGACACCTGGTATAGTTCTACCCGAGAACAAGAACGGAATCCCGCCGACATCAATGGTTGGCATGTAGTCGCAGACCCTGAGCTGCTGGATTGCGTCTTCGGCGGCCGAGCTCTTGGCAACGATGCCTGGCGACACTTCTCCGTCTGGATCTATCTGCCACAAGGCGCCGAGCACGGCGTCGGACAAGATGTAAGAACCGTCGTCAAGACGTACGATATCTTCAGCGAATCCGACCAAAACGTCCTTGAAGCGGAGCGAACGGACCAGCCGAGCGGCAAACGCGCCTTTGGGCCCAAGGCGGTAGGCATATTCGTAGATGGTCGGACTTGCTGGAACGAATGGCGATGGGCTGGGGAGCCCGCCAGCATCCAACACTGCTATCAGGCCACGTCCGACAGACTTGGAAATGAGCGGTAGAATGAATCCCTCGGGTGGCGCCGGGAGCTCGCCCAGCGGCTGACGCGTTCGTGCAGCCATGGCCAAGACCCGGCCCTCCAAGGGCGACCCAACGAACACGACATCGCGATCTGCCGCGACGCCTGCTGGTAGAAAGTCGAGCTGAAGAAACGCCGACGACCTCGAGGCTGCAGCGGGCTTGCCATGCAGCGGAAGCTGAGTTGTTGCCGCGGAGTCATCGGCTGGGGTTGGCCCCACGCATGCCGTTGACAGCCCAATCATCCAGTAGACGAATAGCCTCATCATTAGTCGCATAGGATCAGCGCCTCGCGTTGGTAGCATGCGCCCGGATTGAACCCGTCGCGGAATCTAGATACGAACGCAATGCCTCACACGATAGGACGAATTGGTCCAAATCGCCTAGCGAAATGTGTCGATTTGCCCATTGTGCGGCCGATGGCAGGTGCGCGAAGAAACCAATTGGTGCCCGTCGCCAGCTGAGCATCTGCGACATACCGGAGAGTACAGCACGCGATACGGCGGCTTTGAAACCGGTTCCTTCCATGACTAGGGCCACACACTTCAGTGCGTTCTTATGTAGATCGATCATTTCGGCGGACGCTTTGCGCAGTTGGTCATTCGGTGGTGTTGCGGTTGGTTCGACGATGCAGAAGAACCCTGCATTGTGTTCGGATTGGAACACCACCTCAGCCAACCCATTTGACTGAAGAGCGAATCGCGGCGCGTCTACTGCGCCACGCCAAATAACAACACAGATTCCACCAACCGCTCCAACGATGATGCCTTCCTCGCACGCGATCACACGAGGAGCCGTAATCTGCCGACTGCCTGAAATCATTATGCCGCATCCTACGCTCTTCTGGCGGATTCGTGAACCCAGAGAGTGAATGGTGCTGAAATCGTTTCTTGGTTGAGTACGTTTCCCTACAAGAAAGAATGCTTACACACATGTGGTGTGACTAGGCAGCAGACAATTGTTTGGCGATTCTGGTTGATCTATCGCCCCTTTGCAGGCGATTCTGAATCATTGTTGGAGGATCCTTGCTCATGGCAGACAATCACGCGAAGGGCTTCGCGCCAGCCCATCAAGTGGATCTAATCGAACAGAGTGTGTCCATCGGTCACGAGGCCGGTGTCATCCTCGAGACGGCCGATCCCGTCGAATACTTGGGGCGACATGTCGAAATTCGCGGGCAGAAGTTGCTCAACTTTGGAAGCTGCAGCTATTTGGGTCTAGACCAAGATCCTGAATTGGTGGACGGGGCGCGTCGGGCGCTTGAACGCTTCGGAACGCAATTCTCGTTCTCCAGGACCTATCTGGAGAATCCGCTCTACTCCGAGCTTGAAGACTTGCTGCGTCAAGTCACGGGCGCACCCACGCTCGTCACTCCGACGACTACCCTCGGCCACGTGGCAGCGATTCCCGTACTAGTCGAACCGGGAGATATTGTGATCATCGACCATTCGGCACATGCCAGTCTGCACACGGCGTGTGCCTTGCTCCGCGGTGTCACACTGATTGCGTTGCGACACAGCCGCATCGATCGATTGAAGGTTGAACTCGAGCAGAAGGCTTCGCTGGCAAGGCGAGTGTGGTATATCTTCGATGGGCTATACTCAATGCTGGGTGATCTCGCGCCGCTTGACGAGCTTCTGCCCATCTTGGAGCGATTCGACAATCTCTGGCTGTACGCCGACGATGCCCATGCAACGTCGTGGAGTGGACGCTCTGGTCGTGGAAGCACACTCGACGTTCTGCAAGGCCACCCGCGAGTTGTTGTTGCACTCTCTTTGAACAAGGCCTTTTCTGCGGCGGGAGGTGCATTGGTGGTACCCAATCAGCGCATCTACGATCGCGTCCGTCGTTGCGGTGGTCCCCTAATATTCTCTGGCCCAATCCAGCCACCATTGCTTGGTGCTGCCGTGGCGTCCGCTCGATTGCACTTGAGCGCGAAGCTGCCCGACCTGCAGTCACGTCTGCAAGAGCGAATTAGGACGGTTATCCAATTGGCAGAGACTAACGACGTGTCGCTCGCCAACGATGACATGACTCCCATATTCTTCGTCACCTGCGGTCCCATGGCGACGACACTGTCAGTCATCAAGTCACTGCGAGCACGCGGAATATATGCCTGTCCGAGCTTCTTTCCGGCAGTTCCAAAGTCGCGCACTGGGATACGCTTCACGGTTTCGTTGCACAACGAACTATCCGACATTGCCGCATTGATGGCCGGCCTGAGTGAGACGCTGAATGGAGCTGGCGTGCACCCGGTGAGCAAGGTCAACTGGTCGAGTGTGTGATTCTTCGCCCATCTAGGGTCTCGTGTCGTCCGTCGAAAAGCTCAAGTGGCACTGCCGCCGCGCATGCGTGCCAATGCTCTCACCCACACCCAATCCGCTCCAACCGTGCCTTGACCCAATCTCGTTGAGCCGTTAGGCCGTTGCGTTCGTAGAGCGCCATCAATCGGCGATACCTGGTACGGACATCGAAACGCAGGTTGTACTGCAGCATCTTCAAGCATACCGGGCAGGGCTCCACCGGCGAGCGATCCATCTCCTCCAACGAGTTGGAGCCGTTCATGAGGCACTCATAACGTCGGCAATGATGGAGCGAGAACATGTGGGCCGTTTCATGTGCCAGGACTTTGAAACTGCGCAACGTGGCGAGCACGCGGCTTTCGGGGGTCTCCGTCTGACCCCAGAAGCGCGCATGGTACCGCGCCAGTGAATAGACCCCCACCCGTTTCTCGAGTGTGGCCTCACCGAACACGTAGTTCCACGAGGGCTCGGGGTAGAGGTCTTCCATGGTGATTCCCAGCACACATACGGCATCAGTCGGCAGTTTCTCCGCCGCGAGCCAATCCAGAATGCTGCGCGTATGATGTTGAACCCAATTGCCATTCGGCCCGTGACGGAGCCGCTGTCCGGCTTTTGGTAACGCAGTCGCTGGGGCAAGTCGAACCTTGGTGTCGAAGAAGATCTCGGTGTAGTGCGCGAGTTCGCTCAGCTGTTCACGGTCGCCTTTGCGAAAGCTGCCCAGCGGTTGCAGGACGAGAACATTGCGACGACCTTGGCGTTGGGTAGGCCGAGACGCGACGTATTCGTTGAAGCTTTGCCCGGTTTCGTTGAATCGCGCCATCCAGTCGCCGGGCTTTGCCGCACGCTTCTGCTCGAAGTCTTCGTTGTCCGCACCAAATGCGCGATCTTTCGAGTTGAATGGGACCTCTGTAGCGAGCGGGACTTCGACGCGGCCGCAGGGCGATTTTGTCGTCGTGCTCGAGACTGTCGAGGAAGCTGCCGTGGGAGCCCTGGGCGTAACGCCTTTTGGTTTGGGTGTAGGTACGGGGTTGTCACAGCCCAGCGGTGCCACGAACGCTGCGGTGGCCATCGCTCCCAATTGGAGCATTCTGCGTCGTGTTAGCGATGCCAGATCCGAGCGCACGAAATGTCGAGACAACCGATTCGCAACAAGGTTTCCCGAAGACTGCGGAAACCTGAACTCAGGGCTGCGGGCCGATGCCCCGACGCTTGATGGAGGACCATTGATCTTGCTGGTTGGCGACAATCACTTCTGCCGGTCCGAGTCGTCCTGACGGCAAGGGGGCTTCCGCTCATCGGCCTGCGGAAGTATCTTGAGGTGAGGCCTGCTTTCGCCATGCACACCCACGCGATGAACTCCGACTGTTGGCTTTGTTCGAGGTTGAGCTTTGGCGCCTTGGTGTTTGCCATTGCCTGTCAACCGCACCCACCCGTGGCTTCTTCCGCTAGACACGCGACGCCAAGGCCCGAGCGGGAGCTTCTGCCGGAGGAAGAGCAGCCGGCGATTGCCTATTGTGCAACTCATGCTCCCAACACCAACGACATAGCGTTTGCTCTCGACTATGACGGCTCCGACGGCATGCGTGAGCCCTGGTTCGCCATAGTGGCGCCAACGTTGAGCATGGATGAAAGCAGCGAACCGCAACAATCCGAGCCCCGAACGGTCAAGTACTCAAAGGGCGCAGTTGAGCTCTGCAAGACCATCGACAGACCAACTGGACGTCGGTATATGCTTAAGGTGCCGATCAACGCCGAGCCTCGACGGCTCGACGAATACGTGCGTTTCGCTGCGCGCAGTGGTTATGATCAGCCGATTTTCAAGTTCAAGAACGTAGTCGTGGCGGCGCAGGTTGCCAATGCGGAATATGGCTATTCTCCGACGCCAGTGACGGAATTCGGACCCACCATTGGGACCGTCACCGTTGAAGCCAATGCCGAAGGTAACTACGAGTTGCGCGCGCGTGTGACAGATGGGTATGAGTTGTCCGAGCCGATTGGTGTCGCCACGGTACCGCGCGTGCCGGATCTGGCGGATTGCGAGTCGAAGACAGCCGATGCGGTTCGGCAGCTTTGTACCCACCCGATCCGCCCGTGCGAGCGGATCACGCTGGTGGGGGTCAACGACATTGGCCCGCTGCTTGCTGTGTTGGCATACGTCGAAGCCGTCGCTGACGTATCCCTGCCGGCGGTAGCCTTCGGGCAGCGCGATCAGGGGTTGGACAGTTCGCCGTACCTCGATTCGAGCTTTCGTCGAGTATTTCGGATTAGACGCTTCTTTGCCGCGATGGCGCCAGAAACGGCGAGCCACAAGTTAGGCAGTGCCGAATCGCTGGCTCGAAGAAAGCTCGGTCTCCATGCCGCTCTACCAAGCTCGCTGACTACCGCAACGGATATGGCCACCGAAGTAACCAAGCGGCTCGGGGTTGCGGAATGGACCGAAGTTGGTAAGACGCGGAAATGCGAGAGCCTTGGGCGAACGGCTGCCAGCCTGGTCGTCGACAAGAACGACAATGTGCGCATGTATGCCGAGCACATCATGGTGACGGAGCGCGCCGAAGTTCTGCTGCGCGTCTACTACGATGATGCGCAACGCGTGCGATTAGTCATCAATTCTGAGACGACGGACGCAGGGGAGTCCTGGGACGCCTATCTTCTCCTGGGCGAAGACGGTTGTCCGAGGCTTGAGCAAATTGCGACGCATGCTGAACTTGCAACCAACATGCTGCATTGGGAACTAAAGACGCTCGTCGAGCCTCGGGGCGCTTTTGGGGAACCTTTGTGCATCGGCCCGTTGCCATAGGGTAACGCGGTGTTCGGGCGCGTCACTCACCAGACGGAACGAGGCAGGAAGATGCGTATTATGCCGTCGATCGGACTCACTCAATGCATCCTCGACTAGATCACTGTTGAGCGTTCTTGCTCGGCCACCACTCCGGTCGCGGGCAATCGTTGTGACATGGGACCGCTACTTGGGGGACAGCTATTCGGGGGAGTTCACCCCAGCGACCGTAATCCCAATGCAGGCGTGCGGGTTGTGGCAACAGGGTCTCATGGCTTAGACACTCGGCACCTGCTAGTATCGCCATCGCCAATGCAGAAGCTGGTTCGAGGTCTTCACGGATTTCAGGAGGGCTACTTCGCGAAGCATCAGCAGCTGTTCGAGCAACTAGCAGAGGCTGGTCAGAAACCGGAGACCCTGTTCATTACCTGCTGTGACTCGCGGGTCGTTCCGAATCTTATCACCCAGGCGGCGCCTGGAGAACTATTCATCATCCGCAACATCGGCAACATCGTTCCGGGGCCGGAGCTGCCAGGTGGAACTTCAGCCGCCATCGAGTATGCCGTGGAAGTCCTCAATGTGGAGAACATCATCGTTTGCGGGCATACGCAATGCGGTGCCATGCAAGCCGTGCTCGAACCGAGTCTCGTCGAACACTTGCCGAGCGTGCGACGTTGGGTTGCGCGTGCCGAGCGGGTGCGGCGCATCATCGTTGAGCGCTACGGTCATCTGTCGGGTGATGCTCTAGTGACGGCTGCCGTCGAGGAGAATGTGCTCGCCCAGCTCGAGAATCTGCGCGACTTTCCCTTCGTGTCGAAGCGCCTCGACGGTGGAACATTGCACATCAGTGGCTGGGTGTACCATATTGGCCGCGGAGAGATTTACGACTACGATCCCGTTCTCGGAGAGTTTGCGCTCCTCATTCAACCAAGCTGAAATATGAGCTTGAGCCCGTTGTGCAGGACTCCCTACCGGATCGAGGCCAAGACGCGCGGATGCACGTCGCGAAGTGCGTACAGAAGAAGCGTACTGAGCACATTCTGCGTGGAAGTTTTTCGTGTAGTCGAAAGAACTGGCTCGAAGCTACGAGTAGGGGAGTGCATATCGCACATGCGAGATCACTGATTGATTGCGACGTGCAAACGACCAGGAACCGTTGCCACGATGCCCTGACCAAAATAGTCCAACGCCGCGCTAGCCTAAGTTGAAACGTTTGCGCCTAAGTTGCCTGCTCAATCGACACAGTGCGTCTTCTGGCTAGAGTACATGAGAAGAGGAGTTTCTATGGTGAGCTGTAAGCGGAGTCTTCGTTGTTCGCGTAGCCTAACCCTTGGAGCGCTGTCGACTCTGGTCGCCTGCTTGTCCGGATGTGAGGGAGCAGACGAGCACCCGCTCGCGCGGAACACGGCGGGTGCTTCAGGCACCGCGGACCCGTCGGTTGTCGGTGCGGCGCAACAAGGCGGCTCTGCTAGCGGAGGCACAGCAGCTGGTGGCGCGGCCACGGGCGGCGCGGCGCAACAGGGCGGCTCTGCTACTGGAGGCACAGCAGCTGGTGGCGCGGCCACGGGCGGCGCGGCGCAACAGGGCGGCTCTGCTACTGGAGGCACAGCAGCTGGTGGCGCGGCCACGGGCGGCGCGGCGCAACAGGGCGGTTCTGCTGCCGGAGGCAAAGCAGCTGGTGGCGCGGCAACGGGTGGCAAAGCAGCTGCGGGCGGTCGAGCTACGGGAGGCGCCTCAAGCGGTGGTTCGTCGGGCTCTTCGAGTGTTGCCAATCAATATGTCGATGCGACCAATGCAGTGCGTGCAGCCGTTGCTCAGCCGCCAAACTACACGGGGACCTGGGTGGCATTGCCGAACGTCACCTGGTCCGACGCCGTTGCCGCTTCCGCGCAAGCCTGGGCAAACAGCTTGGCTGCCAACAACAATTGCGGTCTCGAGCATGAGTCACAAAGTACTTATGGCGAGAATCTCGCCATGGGGACGAACCTCACCCCGCAGAAGGCCGTGGACATGTGGGCAGGGGAGAAGAGCAAGTATACCTGGAGCGCGACCTACTCGATGGCGGACTTCAATGCTGGCTCTGGCCACTACACGCAGCTAGTGTGGCGCGCATCGATTCAAATCGGCTGCGGCAGCGCTACCTGCGGTAATGTCGTTGTCATCAGCTGCCGCTACTCGCCGCCTGGCAACTACATTGGGAAGGCAGTCTACTAGTGCTGGAGCAGTGAGGGCGCCGCACTGACTGCGCTCGCTGGGCGCTCCCTAGAACGATGTTGCAGGCAAAAATCCGTCTGAGTTCACTTTGGCTCAGGAAAGCCTAGGCACCGCTGCAGGATTTGGTATGTCTCGCGACATGGATGCGTACAAGCAGTCGTTCATCGAGTTCATGGTTCGTTCCAAGGTGTTGACCTTTGGTGACTTCGTGACCAAGAGCGGTCGCGCCACGCCCTTCTTCGTCAACACTGGACGCTATCGCACCGGCGCCCAAATTGCGGAGTTGGCAGGGTACTACGCCGATGCAATCACTGCTCGCGCGGTCGAGTTC
This sequence comes from uncultured Polyangiaceae bacterium, assembly GCA_964454965.1. Lineage (GTDB taxonomy): Bacteria > Myxococcota_A > Polyangia > Polyangiales > Polyangiaceae > FEN-1139. Next base: position 46,609 of record CAYVXY010000015.1, read on the forward strand.
GATTTCCTATTTGGCCCAGCCTACAAGGGTATTCCCCTGGCGGTAGCCACGGCTGTGATTCTCAGTCAACGCGGCAGGAACGTTCCCTTCTGTTTCAACCGCAAGGAAGCCAAAGACCATGGTGAGGGCGGCAATTTGGTTGGACATGCTCCGGCGGCAGGGGAGCGAGTTCTGGTTATCGAGGACGTGACTACTGCAGGTACTTCGATTCGTGAGACCATTCCGCCCCTTCAGAAGCTAGGGGTCGTGGTCGCCGGGCTAGTCGTCTCGGTGGATCGCATGGAACGCGGTACGGGAAAACAGAACGCTCTAGTGGAACTTAGAGACGAGTTCAAGATGCAGACTTTTGCAATTGTGACCATTGAAGAGGTCATGAGCTACCTGCACAATCGTGCTATCGACGGCGACGTCGTTCTGGACGACACGTTACTCGCCAAGATGCAAGAATACCGCGCACGCTATGGTGGAGAAACCTAGGCGGAAGCGGCAGACGATATTGCGGCATTGCAGCCAGATGCGAACACGGCGACCTTGCGGCGTCGTCGCAGGGTCACCTACATAGAAATGTCCGCCACAATGGGGTTCACAACGGATCCCATCATCGCTACTCTGCTTGGAATGCGCGGTCATTGTATTCGTGGTGTTCTTGGACTAGCCGTGCTGGGGCCTTGGTTTGCGTGCAGTGGCGATCACAGGACCAACGGCAGCGGAGGTGCGAATCCTCCGACCCAACCCGTTGAACTCGACTCTTCCGATTACACCTACTCGCTGACGGAGGGGACGGCGACACTCCCGCTGTTTACGACCCCAGCCACGCACCGCCTGACTTCAAGTGATAGGACGCCTACGGCCACGAGTTCAGGCCTGCACCTCAGTGCTGCGAGACGCGAATTCGAGCCCGCTCAATTGGTACTCGGTCCTGGTAGCGGACAGGTCAGCGTTCGCGTGCTGCCGTTTGCCAACTTGGGCAGTGCGCAGCGCATCAGCGTGGCCCATGCGGAGTTCGTGGATGGAGTCGCGGAGTCGCTTACGCCCATCGCGGCGGGCGCCTCGGTCGCCATGGACGCAAAGGCTGGGACCGCCATTTGGATCACCGTCTTTGTTCCGCCTGATGCTCCGGCTGGGGATCATTCGACGACGGTCGAACTCGCGCGTGCAGGTGAGTCACCGATTTCGGTCCCCCTGCGTCTCCATGTCTTCAACTTCACTCTGCCAGCCGAGGCGCACTTCTCTAACCAGATCAACGTTGGGGTGAGCGGACTTGTGCCGAGTGGTGGCAGCGTCGATGATGCGAAGGCGACGCTCTTCGAGCATCGCATGACCCCGACCAGTGCAACTTGGCCGAGCGGCTTTGGCTGGTCGATTACCTGGGATAACGCCCAGTCCACGACACGTTGTACGGAATTCTGGGACGAGCCTACCGAGGGGGATGAGTACGCCATTCGCACGCTGGCGCGGCGCTATCTGCTCGGAGAACGTTGGAATGGCGTCGGATTTCACGATGCGGAGCTGTTCCAATTCGTGGACAACTCGACGCCGCGTCCGGCGACATTCTGCGGTGTGGCGAGAGGCGACCACCTGGGCACCGATGCGTACAATCAGGCTTGGTCAGCCTGGCTGCATGCGCTGGACGCGTACTTGGTTGACAATGGCCTCATCGAGCGCGGCTACTACTACGTCCAGAACGAGCCACAGAACGCCACAGACCATCAGTTGGCGGCGCACTTGTGCCGGATCACCAAAGCCGCTGCACCTCACTTGCGCATTGCCATCAGCGAGGAGCCCAAGCCGGAGATTGCCGAGGATGCTTCTGGGGCTTGCGGCTACGATATCTGGATCGCGCATGTTCGGGCGTATCAAGAAGCTTATGCCTGGCGGCGGCAACGCGAACACAGCGAAGCTGTGTGGTTCTACTCGCTCGATCAGGATCCAGAACCGTACTTCAACCCCGCAGTATCGACCAACCAGGGAATGCACGAGCGCATCATCCCTTGGGTGGCCTATAGCCACCGCATTCGCGGTTGGGCCTACTACGATGGGGGTAGATTCTTCGACGGCGCGCGCCCACGCGTGCGAGCCGAACTCTTGCGCGAAGGCTTCGAGGACTACGAGTACCTTTGGCTAGCCAACGGTTCGGCGCATCCAACAGTAGACGCGACGACCGCCATCGATGCAACGGTGAAGAGCGTTGCATCGAGCATGACCAGCTGGACGAAGAACGCGGATGCGCTGATGGCACTTCGGCATCAATTGGGTCTCTATTTGGGACAGGAAAGCAGCACGCTTCCGACGCTGTCAGTCGAAAGCAATCGACCGCGCGGCGCCTACTACATAAATTTCCAGGATCCAGCGGGAGAACCCAGCGTCGAGCCGCTTATCGTCGATGGCAAGACCTTCACGAAGATCGGTTGGAGCGCCTACGACGCAAAGCTGGGGTACGGCTGGAGCGGCGAGAATATCGCCAATCCTGGGATTGCCTTGTACGGATATGATGACGTCACTGGCTACTCCGTGCTGCAACAGAGCTACCTCTATGATGACTATGGACGAGACAACCTCTTCGAGTTCGAGCTGGCACCTGGCCGCTACCGCGTAGTCGTTGGGGTCGGCAGGCCTGGCAAGGGTTACCCGAGTGATCCCCACAACGTGACCATCGAGGGGCAACGCGTCGTCGATGACGAGTCCACCACCAATGCCACGCCGCTCATCGAGCGTACGGTGACGTTGGACATCACCGATGGCTCACTCTCGATGGTGGTGGGGGGACGCTCGGCAACCTCGGGAGACTATGCCTACACGTTTCTCGGGTACCTGATGATGGAGCCGGCAGACTAGTGCCTCCGTTCCATTGAATTATTGAGGTGCAAGAAACTCGCGAAGCGAATCTGGGTTTGTGCGCGGGTGGGCCTGCTCGAGTTTGGTGTCTCCACAATGCGGGGGCTTGCGGACCTCTCCGCGGCAAGCTAGACTATACTCGCGTTATCCGATAGGGATTAGCACATACAGGACGAAATGGCTTGATTACAGCCAGGTTGCCTGGCCGTATCCGTCTTGATACTCGCCACGCCGTTGACCACCCCCACCCCCGACCTAAGAGATCACCCCCATGACCGATCCCGCCGCTCTGCGCCCCGAATCAATACTTCTGCATGCTGGACAGGTGCCCGATCCCACGACGGGTTCTCGTGCCGTGCCGATCTACCAGACTACGTCGTATCAGTTTCGCGATTCCGAGCATGCAGCGAACCTCTTTGCGCTCAAAGAGTTCGGCAACATCTACACGCGGCTGATGAACCCAACAACCGACGTGCTGGAGAAGCGCATGGCAGCTCTCGACGGCGGGGTTGGCGCATTGGCTGTGGCTAGTGGCCAGAGTGCTATCACGATTGGTCTGCTCAACATCGCTCAGGCGGGGGACGAGATCGTTTCGACGGACAATCTCTACGGCGGGACCTACAATCTATTCCGCCACACCTTTGCGCGCATGGGGATAAAGGTGCATTTCGTTCCCTCGGGACAGCCCGAGGCGATCCAACGCGCGATCACTGCGAAGACCAAGGCCGTCTACTCTGAGTCCGTCGGTAACCCAAAACTCGACGTTGCGGATCTCGAAGCGATCGCCAAGGTCGCGCATGACGCAGGGGTGCCCTTCGTTCTCGACAACACGGTCTCGCCCTACCTCCTGCGCCCCTTCGACCATGGGGTGGACATTGCCGTCTATTCAGCGACGAAGTTTATCGGGGGTCATGGTACTTCGATTGGTGGCATCATCGTAGACTCGGGCAAATTCGACTGGAATAGCGGCAAATTCCCGCTCATCTCCGAGCCGGATCCGAGTTACCACGGCATCAATTTCATCGAGGCGCTCAAGCCCATTGGCAACATCGCCTACATCATCAAGGCGCGTGTTACGCTGCTGCGCGATCTCGGTCCTGCCCTGTCACCCTTCAATGCGTTCCTGTTCCTGCAGGGACTCGAAACCCTGCATTTGCGCATGGCGCGGCATTCCGAGAACGCCCTCGTGGTGGCGCGTCACCTCGAGAAGCACCCGAAGGTGACTTGGGTGAACTACCCTGGTCTCGACTCGAGTCCGGAAAAGGCGCGCGTTGCGAAGTACCTGCCGAAGGGCGCCGGTGCCATTCTCGGGTTCGGGATTTCGGGTGGAGCTGCTGCGGGGTCCAAATTCATCAACTCGCTCAAACTGGTGTCGCACTTGGCCAACATCGGCGACGCTAAGACGCTTGCCATTCATCCTGCGACCACGACGCACCAGCAGCTGTCCGAGGCAGAGCAGCTTGCCACCGGGGTGACTCCAGACTACGTTCGGTTGAGTATTGGCATCGAGCATGTCGACGACATCATTGCCGACATTGATCAGGCGTTGGAGCTGGCGCAGGCCTAGCCGCCGAATATCCTGGTCTTTGACCAGAATACGAGGGCAGCCAGTCCAAGGATTACGAGCAAGAGCAGCACGAGCGCGCCGATGGGGAGCCTCTCTGTCAGCGCAGCCGACTCGGCTTCGGAAAGCTGCGACGCGAGGGCTTGGCTCTCGCGTCGCGAGCGGATGACCGGCAGCGCGATGGCGAGCGAGAGCAATAGCCCGGCGAGGCTCATGCCGACGACAACTCGAGCAAAGCGTGTCGCATTTCGTCGTGCTGCCTCGGCCATCACAGCGGCCTTGCCGTCGAGCAGGAGTCGATCGGTGACCGTGACCGACTCCGAGACGAAATCAGTAGTCGAAGTCACGATGGGCCAACCAACAACATTTGGACCGTCCAGAGCGGGTTCACTTCCCAACATGAGCCAAGCCGGCGACGAAGGCTGGTCTTCGATCGGCGCCTCGCCACGGCAATGCCGCTCGCTGTCGCACACGAGATCAATGGCTCCGGCAGCCCAGCGACCCTGAGCGTTGACGAGGGAAAAATACGCTCTTTGGAGCGGAATCAGGCTATCCGCAAAGACCTTGCCCGCGCGTAGTCCAGCCTTGACCGTGCTGCGCTCGACGGGGATCGAGGAGAAATAGCGTGCACTCGGAACCTGGCCGCTCCCGCTCAAGACGTGGACGGATGCAGATAGGTCCTTTGGCACGACCGCGAGCGTGGCCTGGCCATGGTCATTGCTGCGGAGGGTCGCCTTCGTAGCATGCGACGCTGTTTCGAGTCCTTCGAACTCGAGCATCAACTCCGCCATTGCGGGTTGGCCTGCGGCATTCGTGACCACGATCCCGAGATGTCCCTCTTGGCCCAAGGCGAGGACGCCCTCGCGGCAGCCCACGGCAATGACCAGGGAGCCCTCGGTTCGGCCGCGCCACCAACCTCCGCGAACCTTGCGCTGCTGCCAGAAGCTTTGCTGAGTAAGCTGAATGGGGCCCGACGCAAGGCGCTCGTTGCCGCTTTGAACGGTGACGAACGCGCGAGCGCCCCGTCGGGGAACCCGGATGAAGGCTGCACCCTCGGCATCGAAGGTGAGAGGCTGTTCCGTCCGGGCGCCCAAGTCGTCCGTGACGAGCAGCCGGGCGTTCAGGTTCACGGACTTTGCGCGGATGGGGTCCGACTCAACGAGCTCGATTCGCAGGCTGAGTGGCGTCGGCCCCTCGGTGGGTCCGCCCCAGATCCTAGCCCAATGCCGTGGCTCACTGCGGTTGCCAACCGAGAGCCCCAGCGTTGCTGCCAATAGCGCGAGTGCGAGCAGGAGCCAAAACCAGGCAGTCGCGCGGCGGTCGCGTGGTCTACCGATGTGCTTGAAGCTAGGTAGAAAACGAGTAGAAATAGGACCTCGAGCGGCAACGGTGCCCGCCAATTCTTGCTGAGGGTGATATCGAAAGCAATGGAAAGTCAATCCTCGAACAGTTCCGCCAAGAAATCCGTCAACACCAAGAGCGCAAAGGCGCCGACGCTGAGCGAGACGCGGTTCGACGCCGAATGGAATCGGCCTGACTGGGTTGCCATGGGAGCATCGGTGGCTGCGGGTCTGCTCCTCGGTGCTGGGACCTACGCCAGCAAGTGGTCGGATCCGCCAGTGGACTACGGCAACTTTCTACTGCTCGGTGGCCTTGCTGCGGCAGGGTACTTCGTGTTTCGTATGACTTCGGGCAAGACCGTTGTTCGCGTAGGGGATGCCGGTGTTGCGTTGGAGCAGGGTGGGGAGCTGGCTCGGCTGCTCTGGTCCGAGATCGAGTCCGTTCGCTACAAGGATCAGTGTTTGAGCTTGGTCGGCGCAAATACGACCCTGCGCTTGCCAAGTCAGAGCCACACGCGTGCCATCCGTGCCGTGCTGGCCGAGGCTGCAAATCGCTTGCCAAAGATCCTCGATGTACCGGCGAAGGTTCTCGAGCAGCTCCCCACTGTTGCGGGGGACAACCCGAAGCCCGTCTCGGTAGAATCGCTGCAAGTTGCTGGCAAACGGTGTCTCGTGACCAATCAGGTGCTCACCTTTGAGCGCGACGCCAGGCTCTGTTCCCACTGCACCAGCATCTATCATCGCGATCACGTGCCGGCGATCTGCGTTACCTGTGAGCGCCCGCTCGGGGATACAGCGGTAGCCCTCGACGCTTAGGGCGAGGGCAAAAGGTCCGGAAAGCTTGAACTAGAGCACTAGCGATGCCTTCGACGCCGCTAGTGACCGAGAAGCGCATCCATGACACCCGTGTAAGCCGGTTTCTTCTGGTAGCTGTCATCCCAGAGCAGCGGGCGCGGCGTTTCCGTTCCCGTGCAGCCGAGGTCGGTGAAACTGTTCAGCCAGGAGTACTTGTCGGTGATCCCCCAGAAGGATACGGCGGTACACTTCGGTAGCGTCAAGCACGCTGCGACGATGTCATGGAAGCGAGCCTGCTGATCGGCAAATGTTCCGCCCTTGCATAGCTGCACGTCCATCTCGCTGATTACGACCTCGAGACCCAAGTCGATGAGTCGTTGCATGTTCGAGATGACTTCCGCAGCGGTAAGCGTCGAGCCAACCGAACGCCAGTGCATCTGCAGTCCCACTCCATCGATCGGGATGCCGCGATTCTTCATACCCTGCACCATGGTGTAAACGGAATTTGCCTTGGTGCTAAGGCCATCTGTGGCGTAGTCGTTGTAGAAGAGCTTGGCGGTGGGATCGGCGGCGTACGCCGCCTTGAATGCGTCGTCGATGTACGTGCTGCCGATGACGCGGCTGAATACCGAGTCCCTGAGCTTAGTTGGATCGGTGGGATCCCAAGCTTCGTTTACCACGTCCCACGCAATGACCTTGCCCGCGTAGTATTTCATTACGGTTGTGATGTGATTCACCATCGCCGAACGAAGATCGCTCGCGCTACTGATGCCGCTAACCCACGACGGAAGTTGGTTATACCAAACCAAGGTATGTCCCTTGACCTTCATCCCGTTCTTTTGGGCAAAGTCAACGATCTGGTCACCCTGGTTGAATGTGAATTGGTTCCGCGTGGCCTCGGTCGCGTCCCATTTCATCTCGTCTTCCGGGGTCACGTAGTTGAACTCGAGCGCCTTGCTCGTGTAGGAGGTGTCCTGAAGGTGCTTGGTCGACAACGCCGTACCAATAAGTCGACCAGCGCAATTGCCGGCCTCCTTTAGGGTCGCAGCGGAAGTGCAGGTCGACGCGGAACCGCCCGTGGCGGTCGCATTCCCTCCCGTTGTCGAGCCCCCATTGCCCGTCGCGCCACCCAAGCTCGATGCTCCACCCTTACCCGCACCACCCGTTGCGGTGGAGCTACCTTCGTTGCCGCCAATACCCCCACCAGCGCCAACGGTTGTCGCAATACTGGCGCCTCCCGTTGGGCTGCCGCCAGCAGTCGTCATTTGGCCACCCATCGTTACCGTGGCCCCGCCAGTTGCGGTCGCCCCGCCCGCTGCCGTTTTCCCGCCGGCTGGTGTGTCACCGCCAATTGCAGCTGCGCTGCCGCCGACAGCAGTGAGCCCTCCCGAAGCAGTCACGCCGCCTGTGGCGAAATTACCACCGAATGTAGGCGTCGTAGCAGTTACGCTCGAACCACCGGAATTCGACGTTCCGAGATTGCCGCCAGATGAGCGGCTGTCCGTTGCACCCGTGTTGGCGCCTCCCGATTGACTGCTAGCGCCGCCGAAGCTCTGAGGAACCTCGTGCTGTCCAGTACATCCCGCGAGTCCAACGATAACGAGCGCCGAGAACGCATGGTTCATTTGAATATGCATCTTTACCAAATTGAGCTCTCGAGACACTCGCTCAAGTGGCGAAGGTGGACTGATTCCAAACGCCCTCACCCCAGCAAGTGACGCAATCGGCATTGCTGTCCAAAAGAAACGTTGCCGTATACCGGTTTGCGGTCCCTCGGGCGAACCAATGGGCAATCGCAAGAACTTCGACATCACCCGTGCCGAGCCTGGCTCGAGATGCCTAACCTTTTCAGCACCTTACCAACCAGTGGCATCGGCCCCAGACTACAAAAGCTGTTCGAGGAAGGCGTCCTGCGAAGAATATGGACTCTGAAAGTTTAACGGAGACGAGACAACAAAGGCACACGAACGAGCAAGATGGCGCGACTCGTCTGATGAAGACTCAAGCCACTTATGCAAGTCTTTCAGCAAAAAATGCGAACTCCATCGATGTTGTCGAACTGATTAGTTGGTGCAGCGTGAGCATGCTAGAACACTCAGCAATCAACGCTGGCGAGCGCAATTCTGACTGACTAATCGGAAACGCACATAATCGCGGTGCGGATTTCGGCAAGTGGAAACCATATTACGGCGAATAAATGTCGCATTGCATCGAGATGCTTGGGCCAGCATAGCATCGCGGTGACACGGCACCATCAGGGAACACCAGGGGCTGCTGTACTCGATAGTGATCAAGAGCGGAATCGTCGGGAATGAGAAAAGGCTTCGAGTGTGTGCCGATGCTGGCGTCAAGCAGCCACCAAATGGAGTGACTCGAAAGAACCAGACCGAGTGGACCGGGTGCCTGGATTGCCGATCTCCAGCTCACCGCGCCAAAGATCATGCCAAGCTGCCGCCACGGAAAGAGAATGGGTCCTCTCACCGGATCGCTACCGGGCCCCATCGGCTGAATACATGAGTTCGACTATCACGTGGCTGAGTAGCGTGCCGCCACCAGTTCACGGACATTACGATAAAGGATTGGGGCAATGAAAATAGTACGAGTATCCACCATCAGTATCTCGCTTGCATTTTTCGCCGCAGCTTGCGGTACGTCCACCACGACCGTTTCTGGAGATGGCTCAGGGGGCACCAGTGCAGGCGGAGCCACGGTAGGCCCGACGGGTGGGACCACGGTAGGCCCAACGGGCGGGACTCAGGCAAAGGGCGGAGCCACCGGAGCTGGTGGAGCGACCGGAGCAGGCGGAGCCACCGGAGCTGGCGGAGCCACCGGAGCTGGCGGAGCCACCGGAGCTGGCGGTAGCAGCAAGGGCGGAGCGACCGGAGCAGGCGGAGCGACCGGAGCAGGCGGAGCGACCGGAGCTGGTGGCAGCAGCAAGGGCGGAGCCACTGGTGCAGGTGGAGCCACTGGTGCCGGCGGCAGCAGCAAGGGCGGAGCCACTGGTGCTGGCGGAGCCACTGCAGCTGCTGGCGGAGTCATCGCAGCTGGCGGAGTCACTGCAGCTGGCGGAGTCACTGCAGCTGGCGGAGTCACTGCAGCTGGCGGAGCGTCAGGAAGCGGGAACACGACTGGCATCACGGTGAAGCTCGACGCCACGCACCAGACCATTCAGGGGTTCGGCGTCAACACTGCATTGGCCAGCGGGACCGTTCCGGTAGCCACGATGTTCAGCACCACGGGAGCCGACGGAATCGGCCTGTCCATCCTGCGTGTCGGCATGAATACGGACGGCACTCTCACGGGTTCTGGCATCTCCGAAGCGAAGGCCGCCGGTGGCAAGATTATCGGGTCTTGCTGGAGCGCGCCGGCGAATTGCAAGAGCAACAACAGCACCAAAGACGGAGGGTATTTGCTCCCGAGTTGCTACGAATCGTGGTCGACGACGATAGCCAACTTCGCCAAGGCCCAGGGCCTCTACGCCATGTCGATCGCGAACGAGTCTGATTTTGCGTCTTGTCCAGGCAACCCAGTGTGCACTGACTCGTACGAAACCATGACGTACACCGGCAAGCAGATGGCTGCTTTCGTCAAGATTGCTGGTCCGAAGCTCAAGGCCAATGGGATCAAGGTCATCGCGCCCGAAGCATCGGAATGGATCCATGCGTGGAGCAACATCTCGGGCACGGGTTCGCTGGTTGCCAGCCATCCGGACAGCTCGGATCCGCACAAGTGTGGATGCTTCGGGAACGAGATTACGGCAGCCAAGGAAGCGACTTGCGCCCAGAAGTGCCTCGATGGGGACGGGTACGACTACGGCCATTGGCTGTGGAAGGATCAGGATGCCTGGAAGGCCTTCGACATCATGGGGGTGCACGAGTACGATTCGCAGGTTGCGTTCCCATGGCCGGCCGATGTCAACAATGGCGTTAGAGACAAGGAGGTCTGGCAGACCGAAATGTCCGGCGTGATGCATTGGCCAGAGCAGGGGCCGACGAAAACCATCGAGAACGGCATCGCGGTCGCAGGCTGGATCCACTCAGCGCTCACGGTTGGCGAGGCTTCGGCCTGGCTCTATTGGTGGTACCAAGCCCTCTACCAAAACGACAACGAAGGCTTGGCTCTTCTAAAGGACGAAAGCGCGAGTGCGGCCAAGGCCAAGCGCTACTACACCCTGGGCAACTACAGCAAGTTCGTACGCCCAGGATACATCGCGGTGGAGGTTGCCGGGAATTCCGACGCGAATGTCCTGCTCTCGGCCTACAAGAGCGCGGACGGCAAGACCATCGCGATTGTTGCTATCAACAAGGGCAGCGCAGCGGCGTCGCCGAAGATCGGCTTCGGCGGTGGTACGGCGCCGGCCTCTTGCACGCCGACCGTGACGTCGTCGGCCGACAACCTCAAGGACGGGACCGCGGTCACGGTGACCGACGGCGTCCTGGCGACCTCGCTCGCCAGCAAGACGGTCACGACGTACGTCTGCAAGTAGTCTTGACAAGTGTGGGCACTTCATTCGGGGTGCCCATCTCACCTTCCTGCTCGCCCGCTACGGCCGGGCAACCAAGCTGAACCTTCAAATATTTACTGGGTGGCTGCATCATGTGCCGCCACGACTTTGCAGACACTTCGACAAGGGATCTAGGCAATGACGAGATTACAACTATCGACCTCTGGCGTTTCGCTCGCGTTCTTGCTCGCGGCTTGCAGTTCGTCGAACCCCGACCCGGTTGTGCAAAATCCACAACAAGGGGGAGCCACTAACACCTCTAGTAGCGTGGGTGGAAGCACGACAGGCCCGACGGGAGGGACTACGTCAGGCCCCGTGGGCGGGACCCAGGCAAAGGGCGGCGCGACAGGGGCAGGCG
>CAYVXY010000015.1:58104-73254 GCA_964454965.1 uncultured Polyangiaceae bacterium
GCGCGACAGGAGCAGGCGGCGCGACAGGAGCAGGCGGCGCGACAGGAGCAGGCGGCGCGACAGGAGCAGGCGGAAACACCGCAAAGGGCGGCGCGACTGGAGCAGGCGGCGCCACTGCAGCAGGTGGGGCCACCGGAAAAGGCGGCGCGACAGGAGCAGGCGGAGCCACAGCAGCAGGCGGGAGCGCGACGGGTGGCAATGCAAACGTCGGTGGGAGTGCCACGGGCGGTGCGTCTGCGGGAGGCTCGAGCGGTGCGGCCGCGGGCGGCACGACTACCACAGCCACTCCGACGGTCTTCACTTCGGATGGCAAATCAGACGCAACCAACGGCAAGGTTGTAACGCCGACTGAGGTCACCAGCGGGACTGTCGACGTGACCGTCAACGACACTTCCGAGAAGCAAAATTGGGACGGTTGGGGCGGAGCGTTCAACGAGAACGGATGGACTGTCCTGCCCGCCGCACTGCAGGAAGAGGCGATGAAGTTGCTCTTCGGCACAGATGGTGCGCATTTCAGTTGGGGCCGCATTCCAATGGGTGCCAGCGACTACTCCACGTCCCGCTACACGGTCGACGATCCGTCGACCGCCGATCCGACGGCGGCGAGCGGTGAGGCCAATCGCCCCGCCGGGGATCTGAACCTTGGCAAGTTTTCGCTATCCAGGGACGAGCAGAAGCTAATCCCCTACATCAAGGCTGCGCAGGCAGTCAGAGCCGACCTCAAGTTCTGGGCCAGCCCTTGGACAGCCCCAGTCTGGATGAAGACCGGATACAAGACGGAAGGTAGCCCCAAGAAGCCATCATACTTCGATGGCGGCAACATGTCTGCCGGAGCCAGCGACGCGAACTTGAAAGCTTACGCTCAGTTGTTCACGAAGTTCGTTGAGGGGTACAAGGCGAAGGGCATCAACATCGAGATCGTCTCTCCCCAGAACGAACCTGGCTATGAGCAGAACTACCCGTCCTGTCTGTGGGACAAGACGACCTACACGAACTTCATTGGCAAATACCTTGGTCCAGCCATGCAGACCCTTGGTGTCAAGATCATGCTCGGCACCATGTCGAACAATGGCGATACAGTCGCCGGCCAGGCTAGGATGGACACCGATATCGCCAAGGCAGTCCTAGCGGATTCGACGGCCAAGGGCTTCCTCTCGGTCGCTGGTGCCCAGTGGGGTGTGCTCGGAGCCGTGGTTGCTGGCAGCTATGACTTTGGTGGTCTTCCGATATGGGCCACCGAGCACAAGTGTGGCAACTACCCTTGGAATCCCACCGGATTCCCGGCGTACAACAGCACGCAAGCGCCCAACGATCTCCCCTATGGCGTGGAAAGTTGGGGTTACATCCGAGACGCGATCACCAAGGGCAAGGTGACTTCATACAGTGCCTGGAACATGGTTCTCGATAAGGACGGCTTGGGTAACGACACGACTCGTGAGTGGAAGCAGGACTCGCTGTTAGTGGTAAATGGCGGGAAAATCGTGAAGACGCCGGCTTACTGGGTCTTCCGACACTCGTCACAGTTCGCTGCCCCGGGAGGCAAGGTCGTGGCGACGACGAGCGGTAGCGGTATCGAGTCGTTTGGTTTCAAGAACTCTGACGGTGGCCTCGTCGCGGTCATCTACAACACAGGATCAGCGAAGACGGCGATTGTCTCGATTGCAGGCAAGAAGCTTTCGTTTGCGATGCCTGGCGCCGGATGGGCGACCGTCTACGTTCCGAAGGCCTGAGATAGCCGCCTGAGCCGCGGGGAGTCACGCAGTTGAGGCAGGGTCCCAGACCTGCCTCACGCGAGGCTCCCCGTTTCTCGTTAAGCTACGAACCGTTCATCTCACGCAGCGCGTGTTGAGGTTGCTCTGCGTCTTTGGCCAATGTCGCACATGGCAGCCACCGAAACCAACGGTCCACGCGTCCTCGGGCATGTCCGGCGGTAGGCTCGATGTCCAGGTCGTCATGCAGTCGCCAGTGAACGACGCAGGGCGATAGCAGCCATCCGGTTCGAGACTGCCGTATTCTTCGCAACCCTCACAGGCAGTGCTCAAGCAAGAGACTTCGAGGCAAGCGTCAGTGACGCCGCAGCTGCCGCCGGTCATTGTCGCAGCGCAGTCGCGAGCCACGCTGCGAAGCTCGTCGAGAGTAGGTAGCCGCCAATCGTCGTAACCAGCCAGTTCTAGGGCAGCGCAGGCCTCGGCCGCGTCGGACCAGGCTCTTTGAGTGACAAATTGCGGCTCCTGCCACATGAGAGAAGTAGCTGGATCCGTCCAGGTTTCCCTCGGCGCAGCAGCTCTATCAGTCGAACCGCAGCCTGCGGTCAACATTGAGCAGACTCCGGCTCCCCATAGCAAGCACGATTTTTGGACCAAGCGTCTCATCCAAGGCACCTCTCTTGACGGCAGCCATCGTGCCGGTCGAGAAGGATAACGCTTGCGTTGAGCATCGCAAGCTGACTGTCGGTGCGGTGTTAGTACGGATGAGCCTCATTGTGCGGGGTGGGTTTTGCGGGTGCTACTCGTTTGGTGGCGCTGCCCGACGTCAGAACGTTTACGTTGTCGCCATGGATCTCGAGCACCGTGGTGGGGTTATTGCCGTAGTAACTCGACAGCCCGACATCGATGCGCGCCACGTGCTTGTCGCAGGCGAAGCTGATGCCGCCCTTCTGCGGCGTATGTCCGACGACAAGGCGCTTTGCGGCGAGTTGCGCCAAGATCAAATCCAATGTGCGGCAGTCTGCTTCTGCAACGGAATCACCGTAGGTGCGGTCCCAGAAGGGGGCTTCCTCGCCAGCCAACAATGGACTCAATTGCCCGGTGCCGCGCATCCAGGCGGACAATTCGGCGTTGAGCCGCTCGAGGCCATAGGCCAGATGCTTTGGGACGAGCCCGCCATGGGTGAAGACGCTGTCATTGACAATCAGAACCAGGGGATGTTGCGCCAGTCGTCTTGCCCAGGGGCCACCAGGCAAGAATGCCACGAGTCGTCCTCGTCGAGCGGGTGGTACGTCGCTCAATGGCCTTGGACCAGGGCTCTGGGCGTATTCTGCGAACTGGGCGAAGCCCGCATCTGTCACGTAGCGAAGATCTCCCGCGACGTTCATCATTTCGTGATTGCCATTGACTCGGTAGAGCGCGCCCCCACCCGCCTTGGCGATGCCTGCCAGGCGCTCTATCCACTCGAGCAGCGGACGTTCTTCGTCGCCGCGATCCAGTAAGTCACCTGTTTGTACGACGACGCTGTTGCCACCGATCCAGTGGTCTGCCTCGTCGGTGACCTTGGCGGTCTGAAATGCGCGGCGAGTCGCGGCGAGATCACCGTGCAGATCGCCGATGGCAATCACGCGTCCCGGTGCTGAAATGTGCTGGAGCGCCGCCGGCTTTGGTGTTGGTTTTGCCGCCGCGGTCAGCGCTTTGGGCGCCATTGGCGTTTGGCTTTCAGTCGCCGAAGCCTGCATGTCCCGATTGCACGCCACTGTCATTGCGACCAGGGCAAGCCGGCAAGACAATCCCAAACCGAGGCGTTGAGCAGGAGCCAGCGTGGTCACTCGATGAATCGTAACCGTTACGACGCCTCTAGACTAGCCCCTTACCTCTCGTCGGCTACGCGTCGACATGAATCGCGTGGACATCGACCGAGGGGCGGCATCCCGTGAGGTCCGAGACGACCCGCCGCACGGTTCGGCGCACTTCGTCCTCGAGCGGGAGCTGGCGTTTCTTGTGCCGTTCGGCGACACGTGCGACCTCGAGTGATACGGTCCGAGTCAGGGACAGAAGGTCGTCTGCCGGCGGGATCCCGAGTAGGGTGACGCTGGGAGGCACGAGCAGACTGCCCCCTTCCCCGAACACCAGTGACACCAGGGCGACGCCTTGACGCCCCAGATCCACGCGGCATCCAAGCGTTTCTTCGTCGAGGGGTTTGCCTCCAAGGTCAATGGGAACGCGCCCATGGGGCACGTCGTCCATGGGGCTGAGCGCACCGGCATGCAGTCGTAGCGTCGAACCGTTTTCCACCAGTTCAACCTGCTGCACGCCGGCAGCGCGGGCCAAGGCTGCGTGTTTGGTCAGGTGGTGTAGCGTGCCATGCACTGGCACGAACGCCTTGGGACGCAATAGCTCGAGCATGTGCGACTGCTCGGCGCGACTTGCATGTCCACTCACGTGAAGATCAGGATCACTATGCCGAGTATGGACGGTGGCACCGAGCCGCAGCAGGTCACATAGGATTTCCTGCACGGGCCGCTCATTGCCCGGGATCACGCGGCTCGAGAAAAGCACCGTGTCGCCTCGCTCGATTTCGATCCAGCGATGCTTGTTCTTGGCGAGTCGGTACATCGACGAGGTGCGTTCAGCCTGGGTGCCGCCCACGAGCACCAGGACCTTGTCACGCGGATAGTCGCGCAGCTGTTCGGGCGCGATTAGCAGATCGCTTGGCCACTTGAGGCGCCCGATATCGTGACCCACCTGGGCCTGGGTCTGCAGACTGCGGCCCAGTAAGCAGATCTTGCGCTCCACGCGCCGAGCCAGATCTCCGAGGGCCGACAGTCGTTGGATATTGCTGGCAAAAAGGCCGATGAAGACCCGTTGCGTGGCACCGCGCACGAGGCGTTCGAGTGCCATGCTGACGGTGCGCTCGGAGCCCGAGCGAGCGGCCACATCGACGTTCGTGCTGTCGCTCAGCAACAAATCCACGCCTTCGTCGCCGATCGCCTCGAGACGCATTTCGTTCGTGGGTTCGCCGTACGGGGGATCGGGGTCGAAATCGAAGTCGCCTGTGTGCACCAGGGTTCCGGCGGAGCTGCGTATGCACAAGGCACTGGCTTCGACGATGGAATGGGCGACCCGAATCGGTTCGACGTCAAAGGGGCCGAGTGAGTAGCGATTTCCAACCGTGGCAACGCGAAGCTCCGCGGCGTCTTTGTCGAAGCCATGCTCGTCGAGTCTGCGCCGTACGAGCCCGAGGGCGTGGCTCGGCCCAAAAACTGGGACAGATATGCCCGACAGAAGAAAGGGCAACGCCCCGATATGGTCCTCGTGCCCATGCGTGACGAACACGCCGACGATGCGTTGGGCCACGGCTTCGAGATAGCGGAAATCTGGGCGAATGACGTCGATTCCGTGATCATCGACCGGAAACGACGTACCGCAGTCCACGACGAGAACACCGTCCGAGTGTTCGAGGGCGAGGCAGTTCATTCCGATTTCCCCGAGACCACCGAGGGGAACGATGCGCAACTCCGAGGAACTTAGGGCTGAAGACACGTGCGATTGTGCCTACGAATAGCCTGGGACGCTGGGCTTCGCTAGGGGACCGCCGGCTTTGGCGCAATCAGCGCTGTGGCTCGAGCTTATGGTCCGCTGGCCGGCGCTCGCTTGATGGACGCGTACACTTTCTGGGGCTAGCCCTAGCTGTCCCATGAGTCATGTGAAGGTTGTATCCCCCGTCGAGGCGAAGGCGCTGCTCGACCAAGGCTACCAGTATCTCGATGTTCGCAGCGAAGCGGAGTTCGACGCTGGGCATCCGCCGGGCGCTTTCAATATCCCACTTCTCCGAGCTGGGGCTGCAGGGTTCGAAACGAACGAGGACTTCCTTGCCGTGGTTGCAGCAAAATTCGGTCCAGGTATGCAGCTTGTCGTCGGCTGTAAGTCGGGTGGGCGCTCGCGGCGGGCACTCGAGATTCTTCAGGCAGCGGGCTACGTGAACCTCGTTGACTTGGGTGCTGGTTGGGATGGGAAGCGTGACGTCTACGGGCGCATGCAACCGGGATGGAGTCGCTCGGGTCTGCCCATCGAGAGCGGTCAGCCCGAGGGGCGCAGCTACGCCGAGCTGATTCAACTAAAAGCTCCGTAGAGCAGTCGCGGCCGAGTCTGGTACGCAGCTACCGTTGGTGTCTTGGTGCAGCAGTCGCGCGCAAGAGGCCAATCGAGATGACTTGCTTCTTGTCGTCGATGGTGATTTTCCGTGCCGCGAAGCCGGGTCTTACCGCCTCGACGACGATGTGTTGGCCTTTGGGTACATCGAATATGAAAGGTGGACCAGGAACCACGGCTCCGTGACTAAGGACCTTGGCGTCGGTGGGCTTCAATTCGAGAGTGACCTGCGTCGTGCCTGCTAATGGGGCTGCTGGAACGGCTGGAGCCGTCGTAGCGGCAACAGGGGGCATTGGAGCTGCCGACGCTGCACCCAGCGCTGCTGGCTCCGCGGCGTTGGTTTGGGCCGAAGGTGTCTCCACTGGCGTGGGCACTTCGAGGGGTGCAGCCGCGGAGACTCGCGCCGCGCCGGGTTCGAGCTTGGGGGACGCATGGTGGCGGTGTCCCAGCATCGTCATTGCGACGACCCCAACCAAACCCGCAGCGATGACGATCGCCGCCGCGTTGCGACGGAGCTGCTGCTTTGCAGGCAAAGCGTCACTAGGCTGCTTCTCGGTCGCAGCGAGTGCCTCGCGGGGGAGGCCTCCCGGTGGCGGAATCACCAGGGGAAGCGTCGTATCCGCCGACGCTTTCGCGGCGAGATCCTCAGCGAGCGCGAACGGCTCCGCTCTGGCTGCGCTGTCCAATGGGACCTGGGAGGTTTGACTCGGAGGGGGCTCGGGGATGTCCCAACTCGCTCCGCTAGGCTCGACGTCTCCAGCATGAATGACCATGGCTGGTCGCAATTGCGAAGCATCGCGGGAGCTGGGGCGAAAGCTTGGGGGCGCGGGTCTCAGGCTCGAGCGACGAACCGGTGGCCGCCCTTGACTGAGTGGCACGGATCCAGTCGGACTCTCTGCCTCGCCGAAGCCAGGCTCGAAAGCGGGCTTCGATGGTTCGACTTCTCGGTTCTTGGCACTCGAAACCGGGGGTTTCGGCGCCACTGGTTTCGGATCGTCGAATTGTTCGGTGTCTCCCATCATTCCCGTTTGCGGCTGGGGACTGCCACCTCCGCAGACGTTCCCTCCTTCAACCTCTTTCGGCAGCAGCCGCAGGTCAAACTGCGCCATTCCGGGGGCCAGTGCAAGTCCAACGCCCCGGCCTCCGATCCGCCCGCCCCCAGGAATGACGTTCAGTTTGCATTTTTGGGTTTTTACGGCAACCGAACGCATTGACGACTGGGAGCATCGTCCTGCCTTAGCTGCTTGGCCCAAGTCCAGATTGGGGTTCCGATCGAACTTCGGACAAGCTGCTCCCTTTTTCGGCAAACGGACTCAGGGAGCAGTCGATTTCGGGTGCGGACTCGCCTCCTGCACTAGGCGCGCCCGCTGATAGTCCTTCGCGCTCTGCTCGATCAGTGCAAAATCGCGTGAGGCTCGGGCCGCCTCGGCATCGAGGGTTGCCGTGAACAACGTGAGCCCCCAGATGCCATTGTCTCGTCGGCGGAACGCGTAGCGGGTGCCGCGCGCGGTGACGATGGTGGCTCGATCACCGTTCACCTCGGTGCTGGCGATCCCCGAGAGATCACGCCGCAATCGATCGAGCCAACCGCGCTCTCGCGCATAGATGGCGAATACGTCCGCACCGTCGGGCGCCGCAGCGAATGCGCGATAACCTTCCGAAGCCTTCTCGCGCTCGGCTTCCGGAAAGTGGGCCGAAATGGCTTGCAAGGCTTGCCGGCGCATGTCGCGGACCGTGTAGCAGGCGTGCTGTGCTCGGGTCTCCAGGTAGGCGAAGGCGCGCTCCGGCGCGCCGCGATTCACCGCCGTGACGACGCGCAGATAGGCGCCTTCCGGTGTGCGATCGCTCGGAAACTGCCACCATGCCCAGGCTGCATAAAGCAGCGGCAGGGCGACGAACAGCGAGGCCAAAACGACGAGCAATCGGCGCGACAAGGGCCGCACCATACCACGCACGTGGCCGCATGCAGCCGGGGGGGCACCGTCGAAGGGGTTGCACCAGCAGACCGATTCCGCTACCGACCCTCACCGTGTGGTTCGACCAGCGCGTCTCTGTCATCGTTCCCTGCTACCGTGAGGCCAGGCTCGTCGGTCGTACGCTCGCCCGTATCCCGAATTGGGTTGACCATATCCATGTCGTCGACGATGGCAGTGACGACGGCACTGACGCGGCCATCTTGGCCTTCGGCGATCCGCGCATCGACTTGATTCGCCACCATCACAATCGCGGGGTTGGCGCGGCGATCGTCACGGGGTACCTGCGCGCCATCGAATCGCGAGCGCAGTTGCTGGTCGTGATGGCTGGTGACAATCAGATGGATCCCGAGGATCTCCCGCAGCTGCTAAGGCCACTGACAGAAGGTGTCGTCGACTACGCGAAGGGCAACCGGTTCTTGCATCACGAACGCCGCAGGATGCCCTGGATGCGTCGCATGGGGGGTACAATTCTGTCCTGGGCAACGCGGTGGGCGACGGGTCTTTCGGTCAGTGATTCTCAATGTGGGTACACTGTCTTGCGTGCGAGCGCGGCGTTGCGGCTGCCGCTGACCACGCTTTGGCCAAGGTTCGGGTATCCGAACGATCTGCTCGGGATGCTGGCGGCCCGCGACATGGTAGTGGCCGACGTTGCGGTTCGTCCGATCTACGCTGACGAACGCAGTGGCATTCGGGCGTGGCATCTCCTCGTCGTGCTCTTCGTCATCTTGCGGCGTATGTTGCTTGAGCGAGCGCCCGCGCGGATGCGGGAGTCTACGGTCGTGCAGAATGCCGAGTAGCGAAGTCCTCACCGACCCAGGATATACGCCCAGTCGCCAGGAGCTCGGGACGGTCTTCGACTGGTTGATGGACGGGGACGACGCCACGACGAAACTGGCGGAACGTGCCTTGGTGAGCGCTGGCAGCACGACCATCGACGTGGCTGTGGAACGGCAGAAGCAAGCCAATCCGGAACAGCGATGGCGTCTCGCTCGCTTCCTCGGGCGCCTGGCGCAAGGGACCTCGGATCCGCGCCTGGATGAAGTACTATTGCAGCTGCTATGCGATCCCGTGGCACGCGTCGCGCGAATTGCCGCCGTGGCTATCGGCAAACTGCCGCCGCAGCGTGCAGCGCAATTTCGGGCCGAGGCTGCCTTGCTCGGGCAGCTCACGCGACATGGCGGAGCTGAACGGCGCGCCATCATCGAAGCTTTGGGCAAGATTGGCGGTGCGGCCGCAAAGGCAATACTAGCCAATGCGGTCCCCGATGGGGACATCGAAGCCCAGCTGCTGGAGCGCGCCAGGATGCGCCTCGGGCGGGCTAGCGTCGCGCTCGACGACTCAGATACGGTCTTGCTCGATCGTGCGCTCGAACGGCCCTGTACCATTGCTTTGCTGCATCGGCGTGGGCTTTCCGAGATCGTGCGGCGCCAGTTGCTCCCCGTGGGTCCAAGTGTCAGCGATGGTCCAGAGAGTCGACTGCTCCACGCGTACACGGGCTCGCTGTTGCGGTTGTTTCTGGCGCGCAGCATGTTGGTACCGGCGATTGTCGTCGAGCTCGTGCGTCCCCGCGACGAAGCGCTGTGGGCCAAGGTCGTCGTCGACGCAATCGGTCAGGATTGGGTGTTGGACGTCCTCGAACGTGCGACCTCGACATGCCCACGGCTACGCTTCGTTCTGCCGCAGGAAGGGCACCAGCGTGCGCTGCTCTGGAGGATCTCGGAGCAACTTGCCCAGCACACGACACGCGTGCAGGCGAACCCCAAAGCGGCATTATGGGAAGTGCAGCTCGACCGCGGGCGCAGCCCTCGACTCTACTTGGTGCCGAAGCGCTTCGAGGATCCAGGGTTCGGTTACCGTGTGCGCGAAATCAGTGGAGCTTCCCATCCGACGATTGCCGCTGCTCTTGTCGAGCTGTTGCAGCCAGGTCAAAACGACGTCATCTGGGATCCCTTTGTAGGCAGCGGTCTTGAGCTCATCGAGTGCGGTCTACGTGGGCCCTATCGTGAGCTGATCGGGACCGACAACAATTCGCGATCGCTCGAGGCGGCGTCGGCCAATGTTCGTGCTGCAAAGCTCGAACGTGTTCGCTTGCTTAATGCGGACGCCAGAACGGCTCGGCTCCATGGTGTTACCGCGATCGTCACCAATCCGCCCCTAGGTGTTCGTCATCAACGCGACGGACAACTCGGGCCGTTGCTGCTCGACTTCTTGACGAATGCCCGAAGCATCCTTTTGCCATCGGGGCGAATCGTCTGGTTGTCGCCGCTGCCGCAAATAACAGCCCAGCATGCCCAAAGCCTCGGGTTCAGCGTCGAACGGCTGGGGCCGATTGACGTCGGGGGGCTCTCGCCCGAGTTGCAGGTGTTGCGAGCGACGCAGGCTCGGTAGCCGACGATGGCGCCCTTGACCTACAAGCCGCGGCCCAAGATGCATTCTTGGACGCCCCCGTCGCCACCCAAGCCGAAACGCAGCAAGTTCTTTCTCTGGGCAGTGCTCGGGTGGCTCTTCGCAACAGCGGGTGGCTACTATTGGCTCTGGGGCGAGCGGGGCAAGGCCGAGAAACCAACTTCCGAAACGCGCTCACTCGATTCGCTGCTCCTTCCTGCCCGAGCGCCGGTGCAAGCGCCCTTGCTTGAGCCTCGACCATCCGTACCGCAAGGGGCACCGAGCAGCGGGGAAGAACGCGCCTTGCCCAAGTCGAATGCCGAGCTCCGCCCTTGCGAAGAGTTCATCCAGCAGGCAACCGAAGCTACGGACAGTCGGCTTCCGATGCATCTCGGGCGCTCCGCCATTGACGTGTTCATCGGCGAGAATGACTGGGCAAGACCCTGTCGCGCGGGTCACCGTCGGACCGTGGCGCTCTGCGTGGCCATTCGCGATGGTGCCGTGGTGGGGCTGACGGCGCGGACATCACCGCCGAATCTGACGCTCGAGAACTGCTTGCGCGAACAAGCAGCGAAGCTCTCGCTGCAGCCGGAAACCGCAGTGCGAGTGGTTAGAACAACGCTGGCTTTGTAGCTAGACCGAGGTTCGGCGTCGGATCTGGCAGGTGTAGGCCACGCTCTGTCCCGTGCCGATGTCGCGCAGTGAGCCAATCGTCGACGCAAGCGGTTCCGGTAGCGGCAACGTCTTGACCTCGAATTCTGCCGGATCGAGTATGGTCTCAATGAACGGAAGCCCAGGAGCGTAACAGAATAGGCCGCCTGGTGTCAGGCTTCGGAGCAGCTCCATGTACTTGTGCGCATAGGCGTAGGCGCGTTCACCAGGACGCCAGTGGTGGTGTAGAAACTGTAGCGAAAACGCCAGGTGAGAAAGGATCGTCCCCAAGCTGCTCGGCTCGAAGCGTACATCGAACCAATCTGCCGCCAAGACGAGCGGTGAGCGACCGCGTCGTTCGAGCCCGGTTGCTGCAAGTCCACGCTCTCTTAGATGCTGCACTAGCCTGGCCTCGATCCCACAACCCAAATCGACGATTGGTTCCAGCCATTGGTGATCCACTAGGCCAAGCAGACGCAGCTGGAGCTCGGCGGAGTATTCAGCGCCGCGGCCGCGCAACCCTTCGGGTGTCGTGAGCGAACGGAAGATGCGTGTGAGACGTTCGGCGTAGCGCAGGTACGACAATTGGCAGCGTCGGGCGAATGCTTCGTAGGTTTCGGCACAGCGCAGGCCGGCTTGCACGGAATGGAACAAAAGACGATGTGCTCGGCGAAGCGCTTCAACCCTTGGGGGCATGAGCTCGAAGAACTGATTGCGATCGTAGACCCAGTCGATCCAGCCCCCCAAGCAGTACGCCACCGGATCGACGGCGAGTATCTGTTTTGCGACGTCGACCTCCAACTCCATTTTGGTCAACGGGAAATCGCCAAATACGTCGCGTCCAAGCCAAAGCAACTCGAGCAAGCGTTCGGAAGGCTCGCTTGTACGTCGTGCGATGCGTCCGAAGTCCGCTGGCTCGTTTGCCTGCAATTGAGCGATGAGCTCGGACAGGTCGCGCAGCAGGGCAGGGTAGTGAGCGAAGGGAGGCGTAGCGTCCACGGCAGGGACCACTAGCGCTTCTGCCCGGAATTCGCCAGGCAGAGAGCTGACTCGAGGGGTCAAGGTGGGATGAACGGTGTTTTGGGGTGCAGGGTTGTCGGCGTCAATCGCCGCTCGATGCAGTGGCAGGGACCGCGGAACCGTTGAGCGAGGTTTCGAAGCGACAGGTCATCGTGGCGCTTTCGCTAACGTCAACCCCGTCCACGTCGAGACTCGAGCGAAAGAGTCAGGTATGATCCGCTCAAGCGGCAGGAAGTGAAGAATACAGTCTATCGATTGCCAAAGTCGTTCCGGGATCTCGAGCAATGCGATACGCCCTTGAGCATCGTTGCTAATATTGAAAGGCAATTGTGGGTCGAGCCGCAGCGATTGTCACGACGCGCCGGCTTCATCACTGCGATGCAGCGTCGAGCAAATCCTCGGGCAGCTGCTGCCGTGCCAATTCGGAGAATGGCACGCTATCGCTTCATACTTCGCCGCCCGCAGCGACGCAGAGCCGAGCTCCATTGGTGCGTTCACTGCAGGCGGTGAGAGGTTTGGGCATTGAGCGATGATGCGCCCAGGTGCAGTCATGCCCAGAGAAGGCAAATTGCTCGCTCAGTGTTCGATCTGGTGCATTCGTCGCGGGCCTGCGCTCGGCGCTGCATCGACTACCACCATGAGCAGAACGAAGACATGCGACGAATTCAGAGATCCACGAGCTCGGCAAGGCGCTGCTTCGTGGTCAGTCCCACGTATTGGGCGGTGCGTTCACCAGCTTTGAACACCATGACCGTGGGCACGCCGCGTACGCCGTACTTTCCAGCTGTGACCGGCGAATCGTCTATGTCGACCTTGCCGACCTTGACCTTGCCGTCAAGCTCTTCGGCGAGTTGGTCAACGAGGGGGGCCAGTGCTTTGCACGGGCCACACCAGGTGGCCGTGAAGTCGACGAGTACGGGAACTTGTGACTTTATGACTTCCTCGTCGAAGTTTTGGTCGTTGAACACTCGAACCTTCGCTGACGCCATGCGCGACTCCTTCTTATTCGAAGGCCCAACATAACGTCTGATTGTGCCATGGCAAATTGCGGTCAAGAGACCGCGGCTGCGGCCGTCCTGGCGGCCGGTGCGCCCGAAGACACCCAGCCTTGCGAATTCACGGTAGAAACATGCTAGGCACCGCGCGGTGCGCCGATCGACCCCCGAAGCATTCCAACCCAACATCTTGGGAGCCAACTCTGGCGCCTGGGGCCTAGGCTGGACTGCGGCCGGTGTCATTGAGGCACTCGAGCCGCTCACCTTGCCACGGCGCGCAGCCCGGATGAGGGCGGTGCTTGCTGCGCGGCTCAAGGCCGTGACCGTCGTGATGGACGCACCGCACGATCCGCACAATGGAGCGGCGATCATACGCTCGTGCGAGGCCTTCGGTGTTCAGTTCCTACACGTTGTCGAGAGGATCGAACCGTTTCTTGCTGCGCGCAAAGTCACTCAAGGGACGGATCGGTGGGTGGACGTGATCCGCCATCGTGACGCAGCACATGCCCTTTCGACACTCGAGGAAGGTGGCTACGTTCTCGTCGTGGCCCATCCACAGGGCGAGCTTCTGCCCGAGGATCTCTGTCGCATCGAGCGCGTTGCCTTGGTCATGGGCAATGAACACGATGGGGTATGTGACGAGCTAGCCAGTGCAGCTGCGCTTAGTGTTCGTGTTCCCATGCGTGGGTTCGTTGAGAGTCTGAACGTCAGCGTGACGACGGCGCTGCTGCTCGCGGCGGCCGTACGTGACCGAATCGGAGACCTGTCTGCGTGCGAGCAAGAGGTTCTCTATGCTCGTGCCCTGGTCAGTACCGTCCCGCGTGCGGAAGCGATCCTGGCAAACCTTTCGGCGCGCTAGCAACGTCTGCCGCCTGTCTGCCGAGTAGGTACAATCCTTCGGTCGTCAGAGGATCTGAAACCCCTTGCGCACGGTGACCGGACTGCCCGAAAACGGTGAAACGCGCGCCTCCTGGAAGGCGCGAAGCACACAGCCCACGTTGACACCTTGTCCGCTTAGACCAGATATCGAGGCACTCTGGACGAACCCCGAGGGCGCAAACGTGACGAGCACGCTACCACTGGCAGGCCCATCAGTGGCACAGCGACTGACGCGACTGGCAGAACCCGTGAGCACACGTCGGGCAGCACCGGTATCGAAAGCCCCGGCAGAAGTTGTCGCGTTCGTGGGTCCGAGCGTATTGACGGCAGTGCTTAGCTTGACGTCGGCAGGCGCGACGGCTTCTCTCACCGATCTTGTTCGGTCTTTGGGCGTTCGGAGCGCCTTCCAACTACCCGATGCACTACCCGAAACGATAGGTAAGTCCTCGATGCGATGGACATCGTCGCCCTTGGACGATGAACTCGTGGGGCCTTTCGTGGGAGTCGACGCCGACTGCGCATCTGCGTCGAGCGCGCCCATCCGTACAGCGAGATTGCGCCCACTAGAATATGGGTCGCGCTCAGCATCGCGCATTAGGAGCATCGTGGCGCTCGATATTGCAACGCCAGCTGCGAGCCACAAGGCTCGCTCCACGTGGATGAGAGGGAGTCCGGCGAGCAACGCCTTTGCCCTGCCGATACGGGTACGCTGAGGCGCTTTGGTTCCAGACGGCGACATCAGCACCGGGCGCACCAGCGCTGGTGCCGAGTGCGCGGGTGCGACACTCGTGATGTTTTGGAGATTGGGCACGCGTGCCGGTCGCGGAAAGTCAGGGACGGCGGCAACACCAGACTGCGATTCTTGGACGGGCTGTATCGACGTGACGACAGGAGGCACCGTCGACATGGGTGCCCGCTGTGGCATTGGGAGCTGAGGTTGCGCCAGTTGAGAAGCGAACACCGGGACGGCGGTCGTCAGCAGCGGCGGAGGGACGTTCGAGATGGTGCGCGCTTTTGGCTGCGACCATTGGCTGACCGTACGCTTGGAGCGCAGCGCCGCCGGGGATCCGGCGAATTGCGGCTCTGGCAGCGGATGCTGGTCGCTCGACTTGACCTGTGTATTGACGAAAACGAAGTTAGACTCGTTGAGCTCCTCGCGAGTCTTGACGTCATGGGCCTCTCGGATGGCGTCGCGAAGTTCCCGCACTGTGAGAAGAGGGACCCACGATTCCATGTCTTCGGACCATACGAGCACGTTATGTGGCGTGCGGTCTCGGATCCAGAGATCTGTCAAGCAATCGGTGTCGAGCTGAACCCTCAGGTACCACTTGTCCGACCGCGAGTGGTCGAAATGCTCCGGTCGCTGCGATTCGGACTTTGGTA
>CAYVXY010000015.1:73354-153901 GCA_964454965.1 uncultured Polyangiaceae bacterium
GCGGCAGCGACGGGGGACGCTGCGATTCGGACTTTGGTAGCGGCAGCGACGGGGGACGCTGCGATTCGGACTTTGGTAGCGGCAGCGACGGGGGTCGCGTTGACTTCGACATTGCCAGCGGCAGCGACGGGGGTCGCGTTGACTTCGACATTGCTAGCGGCAGCGACGGGGGTCGTGGCGATTCCAACTTTGGTAGCGGCAGCGATGGGGGTCGCGCCGACTTGGACGGCGTTGGCGGTGGAGCAACGAGCCGTTCGACAGTGTTCGCTAGCGATACGGAGACTGCAACCGCCGACACCGGTCTGCCACTTTGCGTACCATTGGCCTCTCCACTGCGCGTTGGGTCATCGACTTCCGGTTCGAATAGGTCCGGCTCATCGAGTTCCAACTGGCTTGCGTCGTCGACGCGCAGCGGTGAAGTCAGACACGTCGGATCACTGTCGAGATCATCTAGCGGCATAGGCACAATAGTCGTGCGATGGACTCGCGTCTCGACCTGCTCATCGACGAAATCGTCCTGCAAGACCTCGTCCTTTGCGGTAGGTCTGTCTTTGGCAACGGCGCCAGTGGATGGGCTGCGCTCTCGATCAAGCATGATGCGGGCTCCGCAAACTGCGGCCTGGATGGGCAAACCGCGACCGCGCACATCGAACGCGTTCTCCTAGGGAGAGGATGCAGTATAGCGTCCATCCGTGGAAATCGAGGTCAATCTTCGCTGCAGGTGCCGTCCCAAAGCACTCCTTGAGCCAACAATTGTGCAGCCTGAACACAAGCGCTGCGGATCACAATGCCACTTCAACTCAATTGAGCCATCGCTTCGCACTTCTTGTCCGAGGAAGAGCCGATCCTCTCATTCTTGCACAAAGATTCGTGCGACGCAGCTGACTGGTCGGAGGGCCCGTGCTCTGCTATTGAGGAAGGAAGTTCGTGCATTCGGCAACAAGCGGCTCGATTCTCGGCTTCATTGTCCTGCTGCTGGCGGGGGCGGTTCGCGCAGAGACGCTATCCACTGCATCCATCCCGCCTAGTCAGGAACTACTGAGCATCGAATGGGTGGGTAGTCGCAATTGTCGCCCTACGCGGGACGTGTTCGAAGGGTTGCGTCGTCTCGTGGGAGGCGACCCCAACCAGTTGCTCACACAGGAATTTGTCGTTCGTGCGAACGTTCAGGAATTGTCCGAAGGTTGGACTCTCGCGTTGTCCAGCAATGGTCCCAATGGTCCAATTGAACGACAGCTCACTGCATCGACATGCAGCGAGGTTGCGCAGGCAGCCGCTCTCGCAATATCACTCTGGGTTCAGCCAACGTACAGATCCGAAACGCGCGGAGCGCGAGACGAACCTAGTGCCGTTCGACCGCTCACAGAAGTCGAAAATGGTCAATCCGGACAGGCGCTGGGAGGGTACCCTGAGTCTTCGCCTTGGTCACGCGTGCGTCTTCGGCGCGATCACTTTCGAGCTGGTCACGCCAGGCACTTTCGTATGCATTGCGCGCTCGGTATTACGGCAATGGCTGGCGCTCTGCCTTCGTGGAGTTGGGGGCTCACTGGTCGTATTGGAGTCATCCTCGGCGCGTGGCATGTCGACGGGCTGCTGCTTTGGCTAGGCACCCAGCAGAGCTTGGCATCCACCGGTTCGGGGCAACCGCTGGGAGGCGAGTTTGGATTGCTCGCATCAGGAATGCGCCTCGCCTACGCTCTTCCCGTGACTGCCTTGCTGAACATTCAGCCAGGGATCTGGTCTTTGCTCGGTCGTCTGCATGGGGATGGCTTCGGGACCTTGGCGCAGTCCACCCCATCCAACGACGGTTGGGGTGCCGTGGGGCTCGGAGTGGAGGCAAGCCTTTCGACAAGTCACTTCTCGCTGTCGCTTGGCGGAGGCAACGGCCTGCCACTCGGACGCCCTAGGTTCTTCGTGGGCGACTCCTTGCTCTACCAGACTTCGCCAGTCACGTGGTTTGGGCATCTCCTCGGGTCCGTCGCATTTCCGTGACGGAATGAGGCTCGGCAGGGAATCTTGCTTGGAGTGTCCTTCTACTGGCTTGCCACTTTGACCGCATTGCCCCTGGCGACGTCACTTTCGACACCGATCTTGCCTGCGACGGTTTCTCAAAGCACTGAAGAGCAGCCGCGTCACGCTCAGGTTTTTGATTCGGTCTATGAATCCTATTTCGATTTCGTATGGCGGAACCTTCGGCGCCTTGGCGTCGAAGAGAGTTCTGTTGACGACGCGGCACATGACGTGTTCTTGGTCGTGTACCGACAGCTTGCTCGGTTCGACGGGCGCAACCACAAGAGCTGGCTATTTGCCATCGCCCAACGCGTGGCGTGGCACTATCGGCGCGCGTATGCGCGTCTTCGAACCGACCCGCTTGCCGAAGAGACACTTCGCGACGAATCCACTTCCAGTCCAGATCGGTCCCACGAGACGCGTGAGGCCCGTGAATTGGTGAATGTCCTGCTCGGGCAATTGTCCGAAGAGCGAAGGGTCGTGTTCGTTCTGTCTGAACTCGAACAACTGGGCATGCCACAAATTGCGGAGATGCTTCGGATCCCGCTGAATACTGCGTACTCTCGATTGCGCTTGGCCAGACGTGACTTCAGTCGCAACCTAAAACGTCACCAACAGACGACGTCAAGGAGTGTCCCATGAACCACTGGGATACACGCGCAGAGACCCTACTAGCGCTGGCCCGTTCGGTCGAGCAAGTCCCTGCGGGGGCTAAATCTCGGGTTAGGGCTTCGGTCACGACTAGTATTGCGTTGTCCACCGTTGCCGGCGCATCCGTGTCAGTCCTGGCTGACCCAACAGTTTTGGCCAAGCTGCCTGCAGCGGTCAAGGCAGCCAGCTCGATACTTCCTGCGGCGGCTGCCGCATCTGGCACGAGTGTCCCCCTCCTATACTTGGCGCCGGTGACGGTGGGGCTCGCCCTTGGCTTGTCTGCGATCAGTCCGAGTGAAGTCGTGACGAAGGTTCCCGCGGCGGAGTTGTCGGCACATGCTCCCGTTGCCTGTCCGCCGACTGCGAGCCGTCGTGCCCCGAGACCTGCGTTGGCGCCCGTTGTGGCAGTCGTACCGGAGCGGGTCGCCACACCGAAGAATGTGCCGTCGGCTGCGAGTTCTGGGAAGTCGGGCATGGCACCGTCCAGTTTGGCTGAGGAAGCCTCGCTGCTTGAGCATGCACGGCTCGTGTTGCGGCAGGGTGATCTCGAGCTGGCACTTCGGTTGCTAGACCGGCATCGCAAGGAATTTCAGAACGGAGTGCTATTTTTCGAGGCATTGGCGACGCGTGCGGTTGTCTTGTGTCGGCAGGGTAAGAGCGACGAAGGAATGCTGATTCTCAGTCGACTCGAGGGTACGGCACCGGGGTCGGGAATGCTGGCGCAGGTGCGTCATGCATGCATTGCACCGAAGGAGGTGACAGAGTGAGCAAGTCGCATGCACTCGCGCCGCCCAAGAATCGCGTTTGGTGGTGCTTGGTCTTGTCGGGTGCCTGTGAATTCGGTGGTGACCGCTCGCTAGGCACCATCGTGCTACCCCCGGCACTTTCGGCAGATGCTTCGGTTATTGCGCTACCCCAAGCGGGTGCCACAGGCGGAACCACCATTTTGATCACGCTGCCCCCGTCATGCAATCCAGTTGCTCAGCCATCCGAATGTGCAGAGGGACAGCTCTGTACTGTCAACCTCACCTGTGGTCGCGGTACCGAGCCGATTCGAGGCTACTGCCATGAACGTCCGGTGGAATGCGGTACTCCATCGGGATACGAAAGAGTCTGCGGTTGCAATCGTCAGTTCTACGACAGTCGCTGCCTTGCCTTGCGCGATGGAGTATCGATCGCCGCCCTGAGTGAATGCGAGTCAATTCCCTGCCTATCGAACGCAGACTGTGATAGGTTCGCCGATAGCTGTGTCGACATCTATGGGATGAGCGTCAAGGGGGCTGTCTGCTACGATTCGGAGTGCATCTGCGCTGGCACCGCGGTCACCGCTTAGGTTCTTCCTGCCCTTCGGCGCAGTTTGCGGGCGTATCGCCCAGACGTTCGGGGCTGAGCCCCCGTGCCTGTGCTCAATTGGTGCGCGTTTGTGCTGGACTTGGCTCGGCCCCCGACTATCGTCCATTTCAGGCAGTCATGTTCCGCTATCGCCCGCGCACTTGGATGCTTCTGCTTGCGGGGTTGGTGGTTGTGGCGTGCGTAGTGACGAGTCGGTGGGTGGGTTCTGATGCCAATTCTCGGCCAGTTGTCACTTCCGAGCCGATGGCGTCCGTGTCAGCAGCGACGCCCCGTTCGAGCGCTGGTTCGCTCACGGTGCCATCCGCGGCTCCAGTCTACCAAGACACGGACAGTCTAGCGTTTCGCGAACTAGTTGCGCTACCAACCGAGCACGTGGATCCGGAGCTTCTGGCGCAGGCAGATCCGCATCGCCTCGTGCGGGTCAAGCTACTCGGGTTCAATGACTTTCACGGTAGCCTTTCGGCCTCGTATGTGCTCGAAGGCCGTCCAGTTGGTGGCGCCGCGGTGCTCGCTAGCTACCTGCGGGCGCACTCACGAGGCTTCGAGGAGCGCAGTGTTATTGCTCACGCTGGCGATTTCGTGGGTGCAAGCCCTGCCGTGTCGAGCCTGTTTCAGGACGAGCCGAGTATCGCGTTCTTCAACCGGCTTTCGAACGGGCAATGCGATCGGCAGGGGCGCAATCCACGCTGCAATTTGGTCGGGCTCCTCGGTAATCACGAATTTGACGAAGGCACGACCGAGCTTATGCGAATGGTTCGAGGAGGTAACCATTCGAAAGGGCCTTTCCTCGGTGCGGCCTATCGTGGGGAGCTGTATCCAACCCTTTGCGCCAATGTCATCAATGTTGATTCGGGCCGTGTGCTGTTGCCGCCGTACGTGATCAAGGAACTTGCCGGAGTTAGGGTTGGATTCGTGGGTGCGGTCCTGACGGGGACGTCGTGGTTTCTGAAAGAGTCAGGAATCGCAAATGTGAAGTTTCAAGACGAAGCAGCGAGCATCAATGCCAGCGTGAATGCGTTGAGGGACAAGGGGGTGCGTGCAATTGTCGTGCTCATTCATCAGGGAGGAAAGCAGCGCTTCTCCCGAGACTTGCCTCGGGATGCCACCACCGTGTCGGGTGAGGTCGCAGGGATCATCGCGAATCTCCACGGTGAAGTCGATGTGGTCGTATCCGGGCACAGTCATACGGCGTTGAGCGCGCTGTTGCCCAATCGAGAGGGGCGTCCGACGCTCTTGACCCAGGCATTTCACTCTGGCACTGCATTTGCCGATATCGAAGCGGATATCGATTCGACGAACGGACAAGTAGTCGCGAAGCGTTGCAGCATTGTTACGACGTTTGCCGACGCTGGTCCTGGCCTGACACCTGATGGGATCACTCTTGATATTGTTCGAACCGCTGAGCGCGCTGCAGAGAAGACGACGCACACGGTTGTGGGGCAGGCGGGCGCAATCATTTCCGCTCGCACCAATGAGCATGGGGAATCACCACTGGGTGATTTGGTCGCGGATGCGCAGCGCTCCGCGGCGCAGGCTGACTTCGCATTCACTGCGCCGACAGGAGTCCGGGCCGATCTCGATCCCGGTCCGGTTACGTGGGGCGATCTTTTCGAGATTCAGCCATTTGGTAACCGGTTGATGCTGGTCGAGCTTCAGGGCAAGCAAGTGGTCGCGTTGCTGAACCAGCAATGGTCCGTCGAATCCTACTCGAGAATCCTCCACATTTCGGGTTTGGCCTATTCTTGGGATGGCAGAAATCCGCCCGATGCTCGCGTCGTTGAGGTAACCGTTCGTGGACAACCGATCGAACCAAACAGGAAGTACATGGCGGTGATGAACGAGGTGCTGGCAGAGGGCGCAGAAGGTTTCTCTGTACTCGCCAAATTGTCGCGCAAGGCCTCGAAGTTGTTCGAAATCGACGCACTGGTCTCGTATGTTGGAGGGGAGGCAAACCTCCTACCACGCCTGGACGGGCGAATACGTCGCGTCGATGTGCCGCGCATCCAGTAACGGGCTGACGACGATTGGCTGTGAAGCGTTTGGGTTAAGGGTTCGCTGCAGTGGGAGCGACTTCGGGCCAATCATCGACGGTGCGATAGCCGGCGTCACGGGCAACGAGGCCATTGTCTCCGAGCGACATGCCGCGCCAGGTTCGACCTGGGGGGGAAGCATCGAGCCAATGGTAGCTCTGCTCGCGCACGTCGAGATGTACGAATCGGGTGCGCCGGTGGGTGTAGAGTCCTACGCCAACGCGAGGTAACTTTCGCAAGTAGCTGGCGAGCTCTTCGGTCTTGACTCCGACGATAGCGAAGTCGATGGCGCGACCGAGGGCGTGTAGGCCTTCGCGCTTGCGCCCGGGCATTCGGAAGGCGGAAGTGACCTCGATGCTTGGTGCATTGAAATGATACGCAGTTCGGTAGAGCAGTTGGAGCAGTCGCCGATCGATAGGGGTCGTCTTTGGCCGTTTGGGATCCCGCATGTCTGCCAGCACTTCATCGATCCGTACTGCCGCGGATTCGTCGATTTCCCCGGCCTGGTGGTAAAGTTTGGCCGTCAGGGTCTGCTGGCTGTTGCGATTGTGGAATGTTACGGCGGGCAACTGCTCGTACGGATATGTCGGCTGGCGCGCAGAATCGGCCGCATGCGGCACCGTCCGAACTTCGGAGTTGGGTTCAATCGGGGCAGAATCGTTGGGTGTTTCTGCGGTGTTGTCATGCTGCCCGTCATTGCGCAGTCGGGCTCTGGCCGCGCCCACTGCCGCCGCCACGCCCAGGGCGATGACCACGGCGGCGGCTAAAGCGGTTCGCGCAGTCACGGTCGACATTATAGCGTTCGCGGGCCATCCCTCAGGCATTTGCGGCGCAAGTCCCAGCAAATCGCCGAATCACAGCGCCCAAGGCAGCACGAAGGTCAAATGGGTATTGGGTCGGACAGCACTGGCGATTTTCGCCTGACTTCTGGGATGGGCAATGACGATATCGCTTGTTGGCTGGGTTGCTGTAAGATCCGTGCACGCCAGTGCCCGACCCTCCCGCCGTGAATCCTCCGAAACCAGCTGAACCCAAACCGCG
Source organism: uncultured Polyangiaceae bacterium (assembly GCA_964454965.1). Taxonomy (GTDB): domain Bacteria; phylum Myxococcota_A; class Polyangia; order Polyangiales; family Polyangiaceae; genus FEN-1139. The sequence continues at coordinate 80,440 of CAYVXY010000015.1, forward strand.
CCAACACTTGAAAGCGGGGACGGTGCTTGCAGAGCGCTATCAAATCCAGGAAGTCCTCGGTGAGGGCAGCATGGGGACGGTCTATGCTGCCGAACATTTGCAGTTGAAGAAGAAGTTGGCCGTCAAGGTCCTTCACCAGGAATTGACCTCGGTCAAGAGTCTTGCCATTCGCTTCGAACGTGAGGCGATGGCAACCGCCAAGATTGACCATCCGAACGTGGCGGCGGCAGTCGATTTTGGGCGTATCGCCGACGGCTCGATGTACTTGGCTCTCGAGTTCGTCGAGGGGCGGAGTCTGCGCAGTGAGATCGCCAAAGGGGAGTTTCCGTTGGCGCGTGCGCTGCACGTAGCCAAGCAGATTGCTTCGCTGCTCGCGGCGGCTCAGCCGCTCGGGATCGTGCATCGAGACCTCAAGCCAGAGAACGTCATGCTCGTCCAGCGTAGTGAAGATCCCGACTTCGTTAAGGTGCTGGACTTTGGCATAGCCCGCATGATCGAACCGGTTGACGGCGAGGCGGCGTCCACGCCGGCACTAACCAAGCTAGGTGCAGTATTTGGCACCCCGGAGTACATGGCTCCCGAACAGGCGTTGGGGCAAAGGGTCGACACACGGGCGGATCTCTACTCGCTTGGCGTGATGCTCTTCGAGATGATTGCAGGGGTTCGTCCCTATATTTCGCTGGGCGGGCAATCGGGGATTTTGGCTCAGCAGATCACTGAACCGCGTCCCAGCTTCACGGATGTTGCGCCGAAAGTGAAGGTACCTGAGGCGGTCGAGCGGGTCGTCAATCGGTTGCTGGCCAAGGGCGTAGCGGAACGCTACCAACGCGCTAGCGACGTCGTTTCGATCCTCGACAGTCTGATTATCGGTACGGGATCCGTGGGACCATCTGGCAGCCTAGTTCCGACACAGAAGGAGCCTTTGCCGGCGTTCGAGCTAACGACTAAGGTCCCTGGTTTGGCTGACAGTGAAGTCGACAAGTCCTCTGCACAAGAGGGGCGGCGTTCATTCTCCGTGCGGCCAACTTTTGACCGCATGTTGGCGACGATAAGGGCGTCCCACCCATCGCAAGGCGCGTTGGCGCGTTCCACATCTTTGGCACGCTCGATGGGGGCGGCGTTACGCGAACGTTTGGTACGGAGGTTTGGGCCGACCTTGTCTGGGATTCCGCGATTGGCTATTCTCACTTTCCTTGTCGGTTTGTCGTTTGGTCTCGCCGTTGCAATCGTCGTTTGGGTCTTCGCCGTGACAAGACCCAGTGGCGTCGGCGAGGCAGGTAGAGTCGCGTCCGCGAGTGCGGGAATTCCGCCATCGAGTGTCGGTTCGGTTGCCGTTCCCGTTGTTGGGCCACAGAATTCCGTGGTCGAGGAAGTACTGCCCGTCGAAAACCCGAAGGATCCGGACGTCATGCTTGGCTTGATGCAAAGCAAGCTCGGAGCGGGGCGTGACGTCGAGTCGGTGGGGCTGGTGGTGAAGGTCCTGTCTAAGCACCCAGACCGTCGTTCCGACGAGCGCATCGCGGAGGCGTTGTACAAAATCGCCAACTCAAACACCAAAGAGGCTAGCGATACGGCATTTGCGCTGCTCGAAGGCACGATGGCCACCAAGGGCGCCGATATTCTGTACCAATTGTGGCTCGACAAAGCGTTGCGAGAGCATACGCGTCGCCGAGCGGAGAAGTGGTTACGGAGTGAGCCGTTTGCGCGGACGGCATCGAATGCACTGGTGATTGCCACGCGGTTGCGTATGGCCGAGTCGTGCGAAAAGAAGTTCGAGCTGCTCGGTTTGGCGGCGAAGGGCGGCAGCGCTTCTGCTCTCGCCTACTTGCGGGAACTCGATAGTGACAAGGGTTGTGGCATTGACGGCAAGTCGGATTGTTTTCCCTGTCTGCACAAGGATGGCCGACTCAAGGACGCAATCGTCCAGCTCGAAAGTCGCCTCGCCAAGTAGGGTTGGCTTGTAGACGTTGGTGCGCGAGGGGCACCAACGTCTACGTTTGGAATTAGGCGCGGGCGCGGGCAGCGCGAAACTCACGCGGCGCGCGGGGTTGGCCGGCATCTCGCATCTCGGTAATGCGAATGCGTGGCTCCTCGGGATCCGGCTGTCGTGCTCGCGCCGCGAAGTCCGCCGCAACGTCATTGCGCACCTCGATAATGGTTGAGGTGGGACCGATACGAATGGCGCCTACGTCGGCTCCGCGAATGTTTCCGCGTCTGCAAATGACGGCGAGCATGCGGCGCGGATCCGCGCCTTGCAGCTGACCCCAAGTCACGTGGAACATGCCCCAACCGTTGCTGGCGTCGGGCACCGCGGGGATCGGTCGAGAATTGGTGGGCGAGAAACCAACACCGCCATTGCGTTCCGAGCGTGGCATGTAGGCAGGGGTCGAACGCTCAGGTGCGACCGGCTTCGAATGCGCACTCGTTCCCTTTGAGCCAAAAGCGCCTGGTGTCGAGGGCTTCTTTCGTGGCCCCTGTTCCAACGTGCGTGATAGGCGCTGTTGAGGTCGACGTTCGCGCGCGTTCTGCGTGGGAAGCACGAACTCGGGAATGAAGCGGGGTTCGGGTTCTTGATTCTTGGTGCGAGCGAGCAACATTGCGACGATGTCGCTGGCGTTGCGGTCACGCAGCAGGTCTTCTGCCAGTTTGCGCTGACGAGCATCCACAGGGCTTGCCACCAAGGATTCTTCCAAACTCTTGAGGGCGCGAGCATCCGCAGCTTGTTGCAGCGATTCCATGTTGGGCAATGGCAGCACTCTCGCACTGACGCGTGCTTGGTTCAGCAAGGCGCGCAGTCGCTGCTGTCCTGCGGGCGCCACAAACACGATGCTCGAACCCTTCTGACCGGCTCGTCCGGTGCGCCCGCTTCGATGCGTATAGCTGTCTGGATCCGTCGGTGGCTCCAGGTGAATGACGCGAGTCATACCCTGGATGTCGATGCCGCGTGCTGCGACGTCCGTTGCCACGAGGACACGGACCTTGTCTTGGCGGAAGGCCAGCAGGGCTCGGTCGCGCGCGGGTTGCTCCATGTCTCCCGAGAGTGTGGCGACGCGGAATCCTGCGTCGGTCAGCTCCCCCGCGATGTTCGTGACATCAATGCGTGTGCGTACGAATACCAGAGTGCGCTCTTCAGGCTCAGCGAGCAGCACGTTGACGAGGGCATCGACACGGCGATTCGGTGGGACCAAGTGGACCAGATGCTCGATGTCCGCATGGGCCTCACCCGGGCGCGAGCCCTGGACGTGGTGGGGATTCGTTTGGAACCGGTTAGCCAGTCGTAACACCTCGGGTGCAAGCGTTGCTGAGACGAGGTGCGTGTGTTGGCGATTGGGAGCAGCAGCGAATATTGCCTCGAGCTCTTCGGCAAACCCGAGATCGAGCATCCGATCGGCTTCATCGAGAACGATGGTAGCTACGGCCTTGGAGTCGAAGGAGCCGCGCTGCAGGTGATCGACGAGCCGTCCAGGGGTCCCAATGACAACTGCAGGACCCATGCAGAGTGCTCTTCGCTCGTCGCCATAGCTCGAGCCGCCAGTGACGCAGGCGAGACGGATCTTGAAGGCCGCGTACAGCCAGTTCAGCTCTTCATGCAGTTGTTTGGCGAGCTCACGTGTCGGCGCCACCACCATAGCGCAGGGACCAACTGGCTTCGGGGCAGCGGATTTGTGTGCCTCGATGGCGCTGCGCAGTACCAAGCCGATGGCAACCGTCTTGCCCGAACCAGTCTGCGAGGTGATTCGCAGGTCGCGGTCTGTCAGCGACGGCTCGAGCACCGCAGCTTGCACTCGGGTCAACTCCGTGAATCCACGGCCCTGGATGGACTGGGCGAGGTTCGGACCGAGCAGATTCAGAAGTTCTTCAGCAATCATAGGCCGCCCGTTTAGCAGGGAAATGGCAAGCGAGGCAGAGCCATTTCGAAAGAACAGCCACCAGTTCGGATCTTGTGCCCGACTCGAAGGGTAGCGCCGCTGGCCGGTTTCGGGTGAGGCAAGAATGTAAGGTCTTGGCCTTGCTGCCGCTGTCGGGGGGTAGGACTACAAAGACTATAGGAACGGTGCCGCTTAGTCTCGCGGTGCGCACTTTGTTCGATGTCCTACGGCGACTAAGACAAATCCTGGTTGATGCATCGACAGGTCTTCGACGTATTGGGCGTGGCCACGCAGTGAGAACTCGTGTCGACGGAGTAGTCGTGCACGGAAATGCAGTGTCTCGGTCTGCAGTGGGTATGAAGTGGCCCTTGTCTGTCTGGCATGTGCGCGCGCATCCCGGCGCCATTCGACGCAGAAGACGCTGATGGTGTCAGTAGCGCCTCAGGTCGGCCGCCGGGTTGTAAGCGCTTGAAATCGCAAAAGGACTGCGGACGTTGTATGTGTCAAAGGTCCCGAGCGGGACCACGTGGAGCCCGGAAATTCTCCGTGAGGCAGCCACGCAGTGGCGAGTGGATGTGGACCGAGGCGGCAGCAGCGACGACAGACCGATGATGACAGTCGAATCTTCCTACGAACACTCACTGAAATCGTCTTGATGTCGGCGAGCGGTGGGTCCGTCGAGCGATGGGAGCGCGACGGGCCCACCGGTCGGTAATTGCCCAAGGCTCCCACAGCGATGAGAGCCCCCCAATGATTGGGGGTTCAGCTAAATTGGGGCTCTGATTGATGACCGAATCTTCGTTCCGGTCATCACGAAATATTACGAGGGCGCCGCCTTCGCGACACCCTCGTTTGGGTCAAGGCCTCGACTTTGCGCCGGGCGGCAACCTCATGGATTGGGTGGTGGAGTCGGCGGCGCGACTGGCGGAGGTGGAGTCACTGGAGGCGGCGTCATCGGTGGCGGAATGGGACCGCCAGGACCGCCGGGCATTGGTCCTTGCATGGGCCCACGCGGACCCATTGGGCGACCGACAGCGAGTCTCAGTGACACCTCCTTCTTCGGTTCGAGTGGATCGTTGCTGATGAGGATGAGCTTTCCGATCTCTCCCGAGGCATCCGGCTTTGGCGCGGCACCGTCTTGCAGGGTCACTTTTACGTCGAACGTAGGTTCGGTACCAGGTGAGCCCGCGACGCCGCTCGGAGGAGCTGCAGTCTTTTCGATTCTTGCTTTGAACGGTCCAGTCTCTATCTTGGCGTCCCTGAGCTTGAAATTGGGCTTGCTGCTGGAGACCTTGAGCAACCGCTCCTTGGCCTCAGGGCGCTTGTCATCGAAATAGAGCTGAGCCGGAAGGACCCGAATGTTTCCTTTGACATTCCACGAATAGCGCAACACCAGTTGGTTGGGTTTCTCGATGCCTGTGCCCACGGTGACGCGACCACTTCCGTAGCCCACCTTCTTGCCTTTGAGCTTGAAGCGTAGTCCGAGGATCTTCTTGTCTCCCTCTGTCTTCTCCGCCAATTCGACGGCAACTTCCTTGTCGTCATTCTGCTCGGTAATGCTGAGCTTTGCCTGGTCGACAAGCTTGCCAACTAGCCAGGCCTCACGGGTCTGGTCTTCGCCGTATTCTGGATTCAGCCGAACGAAGAACGGTTCGAAAGCGAGCAGCGACTCTACGTTGACGGCGACCTCGAGTTGACTCCTCGGGTTCGCGGGATCGTTCGATACGATCGTGATGGACTTCCGATTTGCTCCGCGGCGTGCACTCGTATCGAACGTCACTTCGATTTGACCGGTAGCACCTGGCGCAATCTCCTTCGTCTTGACGACCGCCGTCGTGCAGCCACAAGACGTCGTGACGCGATCGATGATGAGAGGACCCGTGCCCGTGTTCTTGACGTCGAACAGATGCTGCAGCTTGTCCCCCTCGGTCGCAGTGCCAAAGTCGTGCAACTTGGTCAAGACTTCGATCTTCGGGGCATTGGCAGCCGCGTCGGCAGTCGCCTTGTCGCCGCCCTTACCCCGAGAACAGCCATTCGATAATGCTGCACAGGTGAGCGCACCCAGCAGCAAGCACCCTTTGAGAAGCCGGAAGTTCATTGCGGAGTGGAGCGTTACGCGCTCGGCTCGGTCTTTCAAGAACAACTTTTGGTTTTTCACCCGATAGCCCAATTTAGCAGGGATGTGGTCTGGCGACCGGAACCTCCTTCCGCTCCTACCCCCCATTTGAGGCAGAAAATAGGGCCGATGAAGGGAGATTTGGGGCGAGCGCGACGGCCCGCTCAATCTGGGGGGGTCATTAGCGGCGAGCGAGTCGTCCCGCCCTGGACAACGGGCATCGGGAAGGCTTGCCCGCCGACCGTGAGAAACACAGCTATGTTGCTCCAGCGTTCCGAGTCTTGGCTGACGGGATGGGACAATGGAAACGCGAGGTCGAGTCGCCCAACGATTCTCTGTAGTTGAGGGAATGTCGCTCGACCTCCGATCCCTATCGAATGCTTTGGGTGTAAGCCGCTCATCGAATCGAAGGCATCGCCCACGTCATAGAAGCCAACTAGTCCAAACAGGACCTCGAGGACCTTGACCGACCGCGACCGAAACTCCAGGTTCGAAGCGACAACGTGATGTCCTAAGAACTGTTCCGACGGATACCCGCGCAGTCGCGTATCGCCGCCGAGAGCATAGCGTAGGTTGCGGCTGTTCTGGTAGTGGTAGAGTAGTCCTCCATCGTAGACGAATCGACCGATGCCGATTGGAGGCGAGATCAAGCGCACTCCAGCTTGAACCAGCCCGTCACGGTCTTGCCGTTCTGGACTCAGCTCCGTCAAATGGGTCGCCCAGAGTCGCAGCAGTGAACCCGCCAGGTTGGCCGAGTGCTGTATCCCGGTAGAAATGCCCACCAAGTCACGCGTTCCAAGCGCGCGCTTCGTGCCAGAGTAGAACTTTAGGAATACCATTGGGCCCAGCTGGATGTCTTCCTGGAGTCCGAGAGTCTCGATGTCGAACATCGAAACGTAGTCGTTGCGATAGCTCTCCAGCTGGGCAAATGGGCCAATGCGGACGTTCTTGTGCTCCAACGCATTTTGCTCGAAGCGCCGTACCGCTTCCGTCGAATATCCTTCGGCGATGAGCCCTTCCGCATTGATACTGCGCTGCAGCGCCTCGATCCCAAACGTGAAATTCGACTTCTGCTTGAGGCCGTACGAACGCGTCACAGCCGTCTGCCACGACAGCAAGCGCGAACGATATCGGTAGGGAATAGGTTCTGCATTGGGGACACTAGGATCCCGATAGACTCGAGGGACATACGTGCCCGCGGACGTTGGCAGCAGCCGTCGATTGATGCGGTTGTCCCACGTGAGACTGGTGCCCCAGGCCCACTTGGTGCGGGTCGAGTAGAGTGGTTGTGCGAAGCGCAACGCTCCAGTTGACCCCTCGAACTTGCCGGTCGCACGGTGCTGAATCGCGTTGATGCTCAAGCTTGCCCCAATGTGGCTACCGAACAGGCGTTGGTGCGAGACCGCACCGCCGAACATGTTGGTAGCGAGGTCATAAGTGTACTGTCCGGCGAATTGCAGGTGGTTTCCCGCAAAGTTCTCCTCGGTTAGTTGCAGACTAAGGAACTCGATTGCGGCGTTGCGTACCCGAAACGACTCGTTGAGGCGCAGGCTCCAGACATCCTTGGTGACAACCAGAATCCTCACTCGATCCCTCTGCTCGGAGCGGATTGGAATGACCAATACGAGGGACAGCTGCTTCAGCCTTCGCAGATTTCTCGCTGTTTCGTCGACCAACTGTTGATCGTAGTGCTGGCCGGCAGAAATTAGGACTTCACGCTCGATGACCTCGGTTCGGCTGGTCGTGTGAAACCAATTCAGCCAACCCGGAAGCGGATCGGCGGGTTCGAAGACCTCGAGCGGTTCCACCTCGATCGACTCAACCGATTTGCCCTCGGGGTTGAGCTCCAAGGTCAAGTGTCGCTCCTCGAGAACGGATGCGAGGACATCGCGTTCGTATTTTGACAGCGTGCTGCGTCCAACCAGACCACTATTCGGAACGGCAGTGGTCTGGTTGAACTGTCCCGTCGGTGCACCTATTGCCACACACGGGGCTACAAGTGTCGAGATTGCCAGCAATATGGGCTTGGCGAGACAGCGCCACACGGGCTCAGTGAGCGACATCGAGCAACGCGGCATCGGCGGCCAGGATGGTTCGAGCGATATCCTCATCCCCATGAGCGGCGGAGACGAATGCGGCCTCCATCTGTGATGGTGGCCAGTACACTCCCCGTTCGAGCAGCCCCCGATGAAAACGAGCGAATCGTTCGCGATTCGCTCGAGCCGCATCTGAGTAGTTGTCGACGCGCGTCGGAGTGAAGAACAAAGTTAGCATCGAGCCTGCGCGTTGAACGATCGCCGGGATGCGATGCTTGGCGAGTGCCTGCTCGAGCCCAAATTGCAGTGTGGAACTGACTTCTGCGAGTCGCGCGTATACGCTGTCATCGAGGAGTGTCAGCGTAGCGATGCCGGCTGCGACGGCGATGGGGTTGCCGCTCAAGGTGCCTGCTTGGTAAACTGGGCCAAGTGGGGCAACCTGTTGCATGATTTCACGGCGACCGCCAAACACCGCAAGCGGCAAGCCCCCACCCACGATCTTGCCTAGGCAGGTCAAATCGGGTCTGAGCCCCATTTGGCCCTGGGCACCTCCGGGCCCAAGCCTGCAACCCGTCATTACCTCGTCGAAGATGGATAGCGCGCCACTCCGATGACAGAGCTCGATGATGGCTTCGATGAATCCGGCACGAGGTGGCACGCAGCCCATGTTCCCGCAGACTGGTTCGACGATGACCGCGGCGATGTCCTGACCGCGGGAGTCGAAAAGGGCGTTGAGAGCGTCGATGTCGTTGTATGGCAGCGTGAGCGTGAGTTGGGCGAGCTGCTCTGGTACACCGGCTGAGTCTGGTACGCCAAACGTGGCGGCCCCACTGCCAGCACGCACGAGTAGCGAATCACAATGCCCATGATAGGCGCCCTCGAACTTCACGATCAGGTCGCGTCCAGCAAATCCGCGAGCGAGTCGGATGGCGCTCATTGTTGCTTCTGTCCCACTCGAGACACAGCGCAACATCTCGATACTTGGATAGCGAGCCATTAACAGTTCGGCGAACACCACCTCCAACTGCGTCGGTGCGCCGAAGCTGAGTCCACCTGCTGCCGCATGCTGCACCGCGCGCACGACCTCGGGGTGGGCATGTCCGACAATTGCCGGGCCCCAAGAGCCGACGTAGTCGATGTACTCATGGCCGTCGACATCGGTAAGGTGTGAGCCGAGAGCATGCGCAATGAACGGCGGATTGCCGCCAACGGCGCCGAAGGCGCGGACCGGGCTGTTGACGCCGCCTGGCATGAGGCGAATGGCTCGCTCGTAGAGGTGGGATGATCGTTCTCGCATGGCGTGGATGCGACCAATACTCCTTGGCGCTAGCCGTCAAGTCAAGACCGCTCGAGGTGCCGAGCACCTAGTTCCCAAGTAGGAGGTTCTTCCCTCCAATCTGTCGGCGCCAGGCATCTACGATTGAAAGGCTATCGTTCGAAAACTTCAGGCGTGACAGGCGGGCTAGCAATTGAGACGTGTGGTCGGCGATGCGGCCGTTTTCTCTGAATAGGGAGTAGGCTGCAGTCAGTCGTTCTGCGCCGATTGCGTAATGCTCCTGCGCTGCTTCGAGCCATGTTTCGGTCAGAAGCTGATGCTGACGTGTCTCCGGTTCGATCACTTCAATTCGTCGAGCCTCGGACAAGATGTCTGCAGCCACAGGGGAATCCTGTCGCAAGAGTGCGGCTTGCGCTAGCAGCAGCGACGCTTCGACATGCCCTGTTGGATCCGCAAGACTCCTGTATAGTTGGACGGCCAGCGAGGCGTGGGTATTCGCTGCATCGAGATCGTCAAGGTCCACAGCGACCATTGCAAGAAGTCGTTCGCAATCAGCTTGGTATCGGGGGGTGCTCAGCGCAGCGAACGCGTCGAGGGCTTCTGCGGCTCCCCGTTCGGCACTGTGGAAGTTGCACAGCCGATACTCGATCTGAGCAATGGCGGTGTCTGCTTGGGCAATACCGAGACGGTGGCCGGCGCGTTCGAACTCGTTGCGAGCTTCGACGGTCCTGCGTCGGGCGCGATCCAGATTGCCCTCGGCCTGTTCGATCACACCGAGCAGGAGGAGACACTGGCCGCGTCCCATGGGTTGGCCCAACGATGCAAAGTGGTTTTGTCCACTTTCTACCATCTGCCGCGCCGTTGCTGTGTCGCCCAATGCAAAATGGATTTCTGCAGCGACCGCCTCGCAGTTGGCGAGGCCAGGTACGTTGTTTTGTTCCTCGAAAAGGCCGCGGGCCTGTTCGACCAGTGACAGCCCCTCTTGTTGGCGTCCACGTTCTGCAGCGATGTGACCAAGAAGTCTGAGCGCGTGGGCGCGATTCTCTCGGTCACCGAGATCCTCGAAGGTCGAGCGGGCAATCTCTGCGTGAATGCTCGCCTCGTCCGCGCGAGACAACTGACGCAGCGCTTCCGCTTGCCAGCGGTGCTTCAGGGCCAAGGTGCGACCCTGCAGTTTGCCCTTGAGGAGATCGAGGTCAGAGAGCAGCGTCAGCGGTTCGCGTGCTGCGCCGCCGGAGTTCTGTAGGAAATCGAACAACAACATCGCGGCTGCGTCGGGGTCACCGGCGCCAAGGAGATTGACGACGCGTTGTCGGACGATGCGGCGTGTGCCCGCCAGCGGATGTCGTGTCAGTGCTTCGGAGGCTGCACGGAGAATACGGCGCGCATCCTCGGTCTGGTGCAATCGTTGGGTTAGGTGCTCAAGCAGCAACGCGTGAGGCCACGAATAGCGTCCCGGACCGCGCGGAATGAGGACTTCTGCATTCTGTAGACTCAACATCGCGGAGTCTGCCGGAAGCTCCAGTGCCGTCAGCAATGCATGCAGAACGGTGCGTCTGATATCGGCGCCCAGTGAAGCAGCTGCATAAGCTGCCAATCGATGTTCGCTTGGCAGTGCCGCGATTCGACTGTCCCAGAGTTCTGCCGTAGTGCGCGGTTGGACCGCCAGTACGTTGGGTGGAACGCGGTATCGCCCTTGGTAGTGTTCGAGATCGCCAGCGAGTGCCCAGGCATGCAGCTGTTGAAGTGCGAAAAGTGGATTTCCGCGACTGCGCCGCGCGGCTTCTTCGACGGCGTCATCGTCCAACGGCAACGCCGCTCGCAAGAGCGAGCAGGTGGTCTCGTTGTCCATTGGGCGGATTTCGATTGACTCGGTCGTCACCACATTGTGGAGCGGCTGCAGTCGCTCAACGAGGCGCGCATCGGGCTGGTAGTCTTCGGTGCGCATCGTCGCCACCATGACGATGCGCTGGTCGGGCTCTTCCTCAAGCAGTCGAACGTGACCCTCGATGGTGGCGTCGGACGCGTGATGCAGATCGTCGAGCCAAAGCAACAACGGCCGTCCGCGTGCAATTCGCCGCAAGGTGTAGCGAATCACCATGCGCCGAGTTTCCGGCGTGTCCAAGGTGAAACGGATTCCGCTGGGACCGATGGGTTGGTCAGCGATTGGCCCGAGTGGGCGCAACCATTCTGCGACGCCAGCGACCCAGGTGCGGCCTGCCTTGTCGTTCTTTCCGATCTTCCAGCGTGACAGCAGCGTACGTTCAATTGTGTCGCGGTCGGCGCGTTCGAAATTGAAGTATTGGGTGACCGCCCCCATCATTCCGTCTAGCGGGCCGCGCAGAGGTCGATAGCGCGCACGTAGTGGCACGAGCGTGCCCTCCTCGTGTACGACTTCGTAAAGCCATTCCGCGATTCGGCTCTTTCCGACACCTGCGGGGCCGACCAAGAATACGAGCCGATGTGGTGGGCCACGTCCCTCCACAACCTCGTCGCAGTATTCGCGCAGCAGTGTTCGGACATCGTGGCGTCCAACCAGTGGGCTCTGACGGATACTGAGCAGCCCTGGGGCACGCTCGATGGCTACTCCAGCGGGAACGCGGAACACCGATTCGCGTCGTGGGGTATTCTGTGCTGCGGCGACCGATGTCGATTTCCTGCGTGGTAGGGACGGAAAACGCCAGGCGCCTGGGTCGGCTTTGGCGCTGGGACGCCAGCGGTCCCACTCGGAGCGCGCTTCGCTGGCAAACTCCCAGCGATCCCAGGGATGTTTCGCCAACAAGCGCATCACGAAATGCACGACATCGCCGGGTGCTTCGAGCTGCAGCTTCGGAAGCGGGGGCATGTCGAAAGCATGGTGGCGCAGCAACTCCTTGGAGTCGCCAGTGAAGGGCGCCTTCCCGCTGAGGATGCGGTAGAGAACACATCCCACCGAATAGAGATCGGTGGCTCCGCACACGTTGTGGCTCTCGTGCTGAATTTGCTCCGGGGCCATGTAGCCGGGAGTACCGGCTCCCGCGTGTGGGGCGAATTCGACGGACTTGTTGCCGTCGAGTCTCTCGTCATGCCGGTCCTGCTTGAGCCAGGCTAAGCCAAAATCCAGGATCTTCACCCGAGGAGGTTCCTCGGGAACCTCCTCGACGAGCACGTTGGACGGTTTCAGATCTCCGTGAATGATTCCGCGTGCGTGCGCATGGGCCAAAGCGCCCAGCATCTGACTTATGATCGACCAACAGAGCGGAAAGCTCATCTTGGTATGGGACAGCTCATGCAGCGAAGCGCCACTAGCCATGTCCATAACCAAATAGGGGGACCCGTCGTGCAGCTGACCGAAGTCGCGCGCGCGAACGATGCTAGGGTGATCGAGTGTCGCGAGCGCGCGTGATTCCTTGTAGAACCACATAACGTACTCGTTGGCCAGTGGCCCATCGGGAATGATGACACGCTTGACGGCCACGTCATCGCCCGTGAACGTGTCTCGACAATGGTAGACGATTCCCATCCCACCTTCGCCGAGTACACTGTCAACGAGGTATCGGTCGGCCAGTAACTGGCCAATCGCGATGCCACTCGGTGTCGTTGGTCTCGATTCGAGGACGACGGGTGGCGCTTCCGCGATGGCAGCTGCAGACGGAATGCTTGGTGGACCGCTATCAAGCGCAGCCCACAGATCGGCTTCTGCTTCGACCGCGCGTGCTCGCCGCGCCCGATGCTTCCGCGGCACTGTTTCTGTGGCATGCTCAAGGGGCTTGTACGCGGGGGCTGCCTCGGGCCGTGGGGGTCCCGAGACCACTTTCAACGCGCCGAGTTCACGATGGGTTGGCAGCGCGGGTTCGTCCGGAGTTGAGACGGGCTCGTCCATGAGTGGATCGCCACTTGCGGCGCGCGGGGGCGGTGGTGGCGGAACCAGCGGCAGGAAAGGGGGCACTGCCGGAAACACCGGCGGCGGATTGGGCGTCATTGCCTTCGGCTGCAGCGGTACCAAAGCGCGCTGCGGCGCGCCCAGTTTCTGGGACGGCTTTGATTCCGCCTCCGACGGATCGGACTTCTTGTCGCCCCCTTCGGGCATATGGACCGGCCGATAATAGCTATTGGTTTGCCCACGTCGAGAGTCTCTCGTCGGTCACCCGAGGAAACTTGTCTTGAACAGCGGCGTCGATTCCACAGAATTAGGCGCCTTTGGCCGCCAAACTGAAGTGTAGATGCGCAACCGGTCGCCCGGCTGTGGAGCAGCGCGGTACTTCTGCATTCGCCAATGTGCGGTGGACCGGGCAGAGAACCGGGACTAGTCTGGCTCACCATCGCATTCCCCGTGATGCTCGCCTGCAGCTGCAGGAGACTGACGCGGGCAAATCCCCAGTTACCTGCCTGACGACTCAGTGGCCTCGGGCCACGTGATGTCCAGCACGCGCTCTGCTTGTGACTAGGCATACACCATGTCCATATCTACCACCGAGCCCCCGCCATCAATGAGTTACGGGTCCATTGCAACCCTTCTTGTGTCTTGTCCCGATCGGCGAGGGATCGTAGCTACGCTGTCGCAAGTTCTGTTTGGGCACGGCGCGAATATCCTGGATTCCGACCAGCACAGCGACACGACGGCGGGGCACTTCTTCCAGCGTATTCGATTCGATACCAGCGACTTGCTGACGGACCACGGGACCCTTGAACGCGCGATTGCCGAAGTGGCGACACGCTTTAACATGACGTACCGTCTTCACTACATGAAGACACTCAAGCGGGTTGCGATCTTCGTGTCCAAGTACGATCATTGCCTCATCGATCTGCTGTGGAGGCACCGCGCGGGCGAGCTTCCGTGCGAGATGGCGGTGATTGTGAGCAATCACGAAGATTTGCGCGACACCGCCGCAGCAAATGGCGTCGATTTTCGCGTCTTCCCAATCGATCCGAGCTCGAAACTCGCTCAAGAAGACAAGGAACTGGAGTTGCTCGATTCCATGGGTATTGATCTCGTGGTCATGGCCCGCTACATGCAGATCCTGTCGGCCGATTTTACGACGCGCTACGCCGGACGAATCATCAATATCCATCACTCTTTCCTGCCGGCATTCATTGGTGGTCGGCCCTACCACCAGGCGCACGAGCGTGGAGTCAAGCTCGTGGGTGCGACTGCACACTACGCGACCTCGCGTTTGGACGAGGGGCCAATTATCGAACAGGACGTTGCTCGTTGTTCACATCGCGATCAGGTTGCTGACCTGGTTCGCAAGGGGCGTGATCTCGAGCGTGCCGTTTTGGCTCGGGCGGTGAGGTGGCATCTTGAAGACCGCGTCCTGGTCTATGGCAACAAGACGGTCGTATTCGACTGAATGAGGATGGGCGTGGCTAGAGGCCGCGAGCCAAACCAGCGACGGCGTCATCGAGTGCCTTCCAATCGTGCAACAGTCGAACCCGATTGGGCAGCGCGTCAACGAGGCCAGCTCCCTTGCCCCCGAGCCAGAAGCCAAGCGGCGTCGGCAAGTGCTCGGCCATCCATTCGACATGAGCCAGAACCGCAGCCGGGGCCGTTGCCAGTGAAATGCTCAGGGCAACAGCCTGCACGCGGAGGGCGGACGCGGCTTGTACGATCTCGTTGGTGGGACAATCCGGACCGAGCGTTTCGACCGTAGCTCCTGCCAGAGATGCCATCAGTGCTGCCATCTCGAGGCCCAGCGAATGCTGCTCACGTGGCAATGTCGCAAGCATTATCCTTGGCCCAGTCGCGCAAGCATGATGTTCGGACATCAATCGCAGGTGTGCGGCAAGCACAGCGGTTGCCAGGTGCTCTTGATGGACGCGAAGCGCGCCCACGGCCCAAGCTTCGCCGATGGCTTCGGTAAATGGACCCGCCACATCGGCCACGAATCGCTTGGCTCCAATCACCCCAGTGATGCGGCGCAATTCATGGCGCAGCCGTTCAGCATCGTCAGAACGGACGAGGTCGAGGAGCCGTGCCACATCGGTTGAGCGATCATCACCAGCCCTGGTTCGCGCTGGTGGCTGCGAGGCCAGAACTTGCGTAAGTTCCTGCTCGCGCATGCGTATGGCTTCGCCGGCGCGGTAGCCGACCTTCATTGCCCTCGCTATGAGGATGAGTCGTTCGACGTCAGCTTCGCCGTACAGCCGGTTGCCGGCGCCATTACGTAGGGGCGATGGGAAGGCGTAGCGCCTTTCCCACATCCGCAGCGTGTCAACCGACAGGCCCGTCATTCGAGAAGCGACTCGAATCGAGTAACCCTTCTCGGGGATCGCGTCCAAGCCATCATCTGGCAGCTCGCAGTCGATGTCTTCGGGTGTCATTAGGGTGCGTTAATCGTCGCCGCCTGGTTTGGAGGCACCAGCTGGGCGGGCGATATTTGCTCTGTGGTCTAAGACATCTATCGGTCAGCAGCTGGACAATAAGAAGCCCCAAGCCCCAGGTATCGAAGCCGTGGCGGTTGGCAACGATTCGCCTCATCGGCGGCCCTTGGACAACGCCTGTACGAAGGCGCATTCGAACTAGCGTGGGTCGTTTCGGCCGGAAGCCTAGCCGCACGAGCAGACCATTCCATTATGGCAACGACTGGTCACTCGCTCGACGTAGTTTCGTCACCAAGGATCTGTCGGGGATCCAGCCAAGACAGCACACGTGAATCGCTTCGGTCCATTCAATCGGCCGCCGAGAGGTCGACTATTCGAGCGAAAAGCATACGGTGAATAGCTGCTCCGGCCGGGTAGGATCACCTGCCACCGCTTCGATGCACTAAAGGTGTGCTCCAGTGGCGAGTAGGTCGATCGTCTCACCAGGCCATTGGGGTAACACTGTTGGGTATTTTCAAGCAATTCAGGGCGATAGATAAATCTACGAAGTATAAGCATACAGCGTACACAAGGCGGATCTAGCTGCAGATCGGCCACGCAGCCACTAGCTCAATCTACCACCCCATGTGAGACATTCGCCAGCTATTGGCTTAAAGTCGCCTGCTGCATCAGCCAAGAACCATTGGCCGAAATGAGATGGCGCGTGTGCATTGCTTCGGAGTTGTCTGACCTTGCACTTGGGATCCGGGGAAAGTGCTCGGTGCGGCTTTCACCGTGCAGCGGCCTTGAGCGCAGCGTCTACGGCGGGTTGGCTGAATCCCACAATCAGCTTGCCACCGATATCGATGATCGGAATCGAGCTCGTGGCTGGCATGCCGGCTTTGGACAATTTGGTCCGCAACTCGGCCTGAACGGCCGGGCTTTGGTCCACATCCTTCTCGAGAACCTTGATCCCCTTGCGCTTCAAGTAGCGCTCCGCTTCGCGACAGGCTCCGCACCATTCGGCGCCGTATACGACCGCGACAAGAGTCTCCTGTCTGGCGCGTTGGCCCGAAGGTTCTGGTGCCAGCTGCGATGCGACCGGCGCCAGTGCCTCGATGCGCGACTTGCGCCGCGCCGCACCAGTCTCCTCCCAAACCGAGCGGGCGATGGCCGAAGTCGGATAGGTGCCATCGGCAGATTTCGTTCGCAGATCTGCCACATAGATTGGATCGGAGGTGCCGTCTGCTTGTGTTGTCACAACGACGCGTACACGTTCCCTCGCTTCGTTTGGCACTCTGTCGACGGATTCGACTACGTGAAAATCTCCATTGGCATCGACCCAGGTCAACATCAGGTCACGCGTGTCGTCGCGCAGAACCAATTGGGGCAAGGAGGAACCGACTGTTGGAGCGTCGCCCGACGTAAGATGATCAGTCCGGCATGCTGCGAGGGCGACGACAGTGCAGGCGCAGAATGCGGTTAGGAGCCAGCGTCGAGCCGCGGAAGATCGGAGCTGGCTTCCGAACGCCGAAGATCTCTTCTCGTCAGGTCTTGGGGGTACAGAACGACACTCGTCGGGCCTTTCAATGGGGGAGAACAGCATGGGGATTGACTCATCGCGCCCTAGCATCGGGTTGAAGCCTTGGCTCGTCATGACCTGGGCATCTAGGACGGCAGGCTGTCTTGACCACTTGAAGACTGCTCGGTCCAGATAGTGAGGGGCAGGCTCTTGATTGTCTCCGCGTGGTCTGCCCATCTAGGGCGTGGGGGGCAGACTCTTTCTCTCTTCTACCTGTCGTCGAAGGCGTGGCGCGAGTTCTCGCGCGGTTTCCATGAGACCGATAGCCAGGTACATCACCAGGAGCCACGCCAGGACGAACCCTGCGTGATAGCTCTTCCAGACGACGGCGCTCGTTCCCAAGGCGAACGAAACCAAGACAATCGAACTAGCATCGACCCGCAGATCCTTGAACGACCGGAACCGAATGGTCGAAACCATCAACAGACTCAGTGTCAGCGCTATTCCCAACACGAAGGGCGCGTTTTGCGCTTGACCAATGAGGCCATTCATTGCGCGATCTGCGAGCACGACAGCGACGAGGCCCGTTGCAGCGCACGGGATCGGTAGGCCGAGGATGTGGCGCCCCGGCTTGTTGGGCTCGCCAGTCTCCGACGAGGCCAAGACATTGAATCGGGCGAGGCGGATCGCGCCGGCTGCCACGTATAGAAAAGCTGCGAACTGGCCAACCACGGGGAAACGGAACAACGACCATTGGTACATCACCAGTGCGGGCGCGACCCCAAAGGAGATGACGTCGGCGAGTGAGTCCAACTGCAGACCGAATGCGCTTTGCGTGCGCGTCATACGAGCGACGCGCCCGTCGAGCAAATCGAAGAACGTGGCGAAGACGAGCAGAGTGCAAGCGCGATAGATGGGTTCGCTGGTAGTTCGCGGCTCAGCGACCAAGAGTATGGCGGCAACACCGCAGAACACGCTGGCAAGGGTGACCAAATTCGGCAAGACGAACAGAGTCTTGCGAAGATTCAACCTACGAGAACCCGGGTATCGGCGCTGACGTGCCACGCCGACCAGGGTACCGTCATTGACGCATTGCGTCCAGTCGCGGTGAAATCAGAGTCCACAGTACCAAGGCGCAACGAGGTACCTGGATTGGGTCGGCCGGCTCAATCGGATGGGCTTGCTCCAGAAGCATTTCGATTCTCGAGGTGCTGTCTCGGTCGGTGACAGGCGAATACAGCAAGAAGGATTTGTCCTGGTTCCCCGGCCTGAACTACGATCCCCATCCAATGACCCGATCCCTCGTCCTGCGTTCGGCGTTTGCCCCTCTACTACTTTTGGGGATGGGTTGTGCGTCGCAATCGGACAACAGTGGCCGACAGGTTCGTGAGCTAACGGATCAGGTTCGGCGCCTTCAGTCGACGACCGATCGCTTGGAAGAGCGTCTTGCCGCGATCGAGAATGCGCGGCAGCGGGATGCACAAAGACCGCCACCTACCGTATCGCTGGCCTCGGAATTGCCCAATCTTCCGGTGGTCAAAGTCAATCCAGATTCGAGCGTATCCGCAAACGAGGCCCGTCCAATCGCTGGTGATGGCGACGAACCGCGCCCGTTGATTGTCGGGGAGGGTTCTCGAATCGAGACACGCTCCAGTGGAAACGAGTCGACGAGCGTCACCCCAGCGCCGCGCCGCCCTAAGGACAAGTCTGCCACCGAACCCACGACAACGAAACGCCCAAACGGCGCGATGGATTCAGGAAAGAAATCACCATGACTCGAACCAATCGACTGGTGTGGGGGCTACTTCTTTGCCTGTTTCCACAGGTAGTGTGCGCTCAACCGACGGTACAAGAGACAGGTGCTACGCAGGTGCCGACAGCGAAAACTGCTACGGCGCAGTCGACTGGTGCGACGACGACACCGGGGACCTCGTCCACTGCGACTCCGACTCCGCCGGTCATGTTTCGCTTGGGGGTCGATTCTGCCGACAAGAACTCAGCGTCTTTGCCTTCGAGTTCTCGACCGATTTCGAACTTGGAGACGTCGCAAGATGGCTTCGACCTGAATGCTAGCGGCCAAGGAAACACGGTGCGAGGAACCAAGGGGTCGTATGCAATCACGGGGGAGTCCGTTCGGGCCGTTGCCGTTCCAGATGTCCATACGGTGCGTCGTGGTGACACGCTCTGGGATCTCTGCGGCCACTACTTGGGGAATTCCTGGGATTGGCCGAGAGTCTGGAGTTACAATCCCGACATTCGGAACCCCAATTGGATCTATCCCGGTGATCAGATCCGCATGCGTTCCGTCGCCGAATCCGGGACAAGTTCGAATCTGGCGCGTCTTGGCGGGGCAGATCCACAAGGTCGGTCACGGGCACTCCGCAGACCCGAAAATGGCGGCAATGGCGCGTCGGGGTGGGGTGAGGACGGAGGGGCGGCGTCACCGGTAGCACCAGGCACCGTGTTTCTCCGCGACGAGGCGTACATCGAGGATCCCGACAAGGACGTGCTCGGTGAGGTGGTTGGGGCCAAAGAGGAGCAGATGCTGCTCGGTCAAGGCAACCACGTGTATCTCGATATCAAACCAGGTAGCGAGATCAAGGTCGGGCAGCAACTCACGCTCTTTGAGCAGAGCCGAAAACCGGAGCCTGTTGACGGTGCGCGTCAGCCACCTGGAGAAGTCATTCTGATCAAGGGAATGGTAAGGATTGAGGACTATGACCCCAAAAAGAATCTGGCACGTGCGCTAGTTCTGGAGTCGTCTGACACCGTAGAACGCGGTACCAAGGTTGGGGCCGTTGGACGTAACTTTCTGGTCGTCGCTCCGAAACCGAGCAGAGTAACCGTGTGGGCGCGACTGCTGACGGGGGTCTACCCACACGTCTACCTAGGACAGCAGCAGCTCGTCTTCATCGATCGTGGGACCGAAGATGGTCTCGCTCCGGGAAATCGACTGCTGGTCATTCGTCGCGGGGACACTTGGCGGCGCTCGTTGGAGACTGCCGCCCCCTCCGCCCGTTTTCGAATGCGATTGGATCTGCCCGGGAATGCCCAGAGCGACGCCACGCAGCTCAAGCGGGAAGATCGCGATTTCCCTGAGGAAATCGTTGGAGAGGTCCGCGTAGTCCACGCTCACAAATGGAGCTCCCTCGCCATCGTGACGGTGTCACAGCGCGAGCTAATGTCGGGTGACCGCGCGGTTGCAAGAGAGGGTTACTAGGCCCTCTCCTGCCAGGACTTACCGTGGGCCGGTAAACATGCCAGTCCAGCAATCTGAACTGTTTGGCAAAAGGCACTCACCGAACTAGTCTCCCGCGCCGCTTAGGCCTATTGACTCGGCCCAACGTTAGCTTTCCGATGGGACACAATCGCATCTTCTTCCCACAAGACTCGCTAGACCACTGGATTGGTGAGTCACGCGTCGACCTTGTGGGCAACGAACTGGTCATCAAGGCAGAGAATCGTCGCTATCGTGTCGTGGAAGCTGTGCGGGTGCTTTCCGAGGTGAGCGGCACGCCGGATTTCTTTGAGATTGTTGGCAAAGTGAAGAGCGTCACGTTCCTGTCCGAGCTTGGAGCAGAGATCCTTGGAAGCTCGATGGTTTTGGGGGACAACGCCTACGAGATCATGCCGGGCTTCATGGGTACCGCCATTGGGGCTTTTACTGAGCATCTTGCCCACCGAGCCGAGTCCGGATCCGACGCATCGCCAGAGAGCGAAGAAGCTCTATTGGCACAGTATCTCCTGCGAGCTCTAGAATGACCCTGTACTTGGTGTGCAGCGGGTCTAGCAGTTGCCACCACCGGGGGTATGTTCATCGGACGCACCGCCACGCGGTTCCTCTCAGGTCTCGGTGGAGATTTGGGCTTGCAGCCTTGCAGTTTCCGTGCGGCGTGGGCATCCTTCCGCGTCTGAGCTGCGCTCTGGAGCACCCATGTTGGAGGTAACCTTCGCGTTGACAATTGCGGGGTATATTTCATCCGCTTTAGTGTTCTATTGGGCACTGGTCCGGTCGCCCGGCGCCATTTCCCACTTGTTGATGGCCCGGCGCTTGCTCGTTGGAACGACCGCCGCTCATGCCAGTGATATCGTCCTTCGCAGTAGTGTGATGCATGCCTGTCCGGTGCAGTCGGCGGCATTTGCGTTGAGTTTTGCCGCATTCGCGGCAACCGTCGGCTTTCTGCTTTGGGCGAGGCTCGGTCGGGTTCTTTCGCTCGGCGTCATCGTTGCGCCGATCGCGCTTGGCATGTTCGTCGCGTCCTTTGTTCTGATGCGCCAGGCTGCCACTAGCGACGTGCCTGGTTGGTTCCTAGCGTTACACGTCCTCGCCAATCTGGCTGCCGTTGCGCTGTTCATCATTGCCGCCGCAGCTGCCACCATCTATCTATTTCAAGCGGGGCGTTTGAAGTCCAAACGGCCGACAATGGCCGGATTCGCGTTTCCCGGACTGAGTTCACTCGAAACGCTCATCGAACGGTCTCTGTCGTGGGGGCTTGGTTGCATGACGCTGGGGGTTATCGCGGGAGCTGTCTTTGCCGAGCGCATTTCGCACGGTGGCATTGAATCCGCTCGGATGGCCCTGTCCTATACCTGTTGGTTGGGCGGGGCGGGTCTCGTCGTGGGCCAGAAGCTCGTCGGTTGGAACGGACGCAAGGTCGCGTGGGGAGCAGTGATGGTCGCGACCATTGCAGTTGGCGTAGTCGTGCTGTACGCGGTCACGGCCAAAGGGCACGTCTGATGTTCGTTGTTGGGCTTTCACATCGAACGGCACCAATCGACATCCGAGAGCGAGTGGCTCTCGATGAGGATGCTGCCCAAGCCCTGTTGCGACACCTGCTCGAGCGGGGCACGATCACCGAGGCGATGGTGGTTTCGACCTGCAACCGCATGGAGCTCTATTTCGTTTCAGCCAGTGGTGAGGTTGGAGGGCGTGCCGTTGATGACGCTCTTGAAGCGTTACGCTTCTCGCGCGGTGACATTGGCAAGCTCCTCTATTTGTACGCCGACCAAGCGGCCATGCTTCACCTGTTTCGGGTGGCTGCTTCACTAGACTCGCTCGTGGTGGGAGAACCGCAGATTCTCGGACAGCTCAAGGTGGGGTTCGATCGAGCGCGGTCATTGGATGCCGTCGGTCAGAGGCTGCAACGCGTCGTCACCCGTGCCTTTCGTGCAGCCAAACGCGTTCGCGCGGAGACGAGCATTGGGCTGGGGCAGGTTTCCGTGGCAACGGTGGCGCTCGATTTGGCGCGACAGATCTTCGACCAGTTGGGTCAAAGCACTGTGGCGCTGGTCGGTTCTGGAGAAATGGGGGAGACCATCGCTCAGCTGTTGCAGCAATCTGGAGCGCGACTGGTCATTCTCGGTCGGAATGAAGAACGCGTGACCGAGCTGGCGCGTCGGGTGAGTGCCGAGGGTCGTCTCTTGGACGAACTCGATCGTACGCTGGCCGAAGCCGACGTCGTCGTCACGAGTACGAGCGCATCGCTGCCCATCATTACCTATGATCAAGTGCGAGCTGTGATGAAGCGCAGACGCGGACGCGATTTGTTCTTCGTTGATGTCGCAGTTCCACGTGATGTCGATGAGCGAGCGGGCAAGCTCGATGGCGTCTATCTCTACAACGTCGACGACCTTTCAGGCGTCGTGGCAGAGTCGCAGTCGAATCGCCACGAGGGTGCGCTGCATGCCGAGCGTGTCATCGCGGAGGAGTTGGAGAAGCTCGAGCGGTCCGAGGAGTCGGAACACGTGACCCCGACCGTTCGCGCCCTGTACGATTGGGTCGGAAACGTGTTGCGTACGGAGGTGGACCGTAGCCTCAAAAGTGGACTCAAGGGGCTATCGAGTGACGAACAAGAAGCGCTTTTACGCCTGGTCGATGCAGCAACCAAGAAGCTTTTGCACCAACCCGCCACGACACTCAAGCGTTGGGCCGTTGAGCGCCCCCTGGAACTTGCATCCGCGCTCGACGTGATGCACGAGCTCTTCCTGCCCAAACTCGCAAAGCCCTCTATGGAGAGTATGGAATCTTCAGTCGAAACGACTTGTGTCTTGCCAGAGGATGCAGCGATACATTCAGTGAACGTCGCCGCAGAACTGGGGGGTGGCGCTGCACCTGCAGTGATGCATTCAGAGGAAACATCCGAGGGTTCCCGATGACGCCACCTCTTGTCGTGGCAACGCGTCGGAGTCTTCTGGCGTTGACCCAAACCCGGGCGTTCGTGGGGGCGCTCAAGCTGGCGCATCCTGGGCTCGAGGTTACCGAACTGCTCATAACCACTACAGGCGACATGATTCAAGACCGCCCGCTAGCCGAGGTGGGCGGCAAGGGGCTGTTCGTCAAAGAGATTGAGCTAGCCCTGTTGGACGGTCGCGCTGACTTTGCCGTCCACTCCTTGAAAGACGTCCCTGCCGAATTGGCAGAAGGGTTGACGATTGGGGCGATACCGCTGCGAGAGGATCCGCGTGACGTCGCGATTTGTCGCGACGTACCAGCCATCGAGCTTCTGCCAGCCGGGGCACGGATTGGCACATCATCCTTGCGGCGCCAAGTGCAGCTTGCAAGCTTTCGTCCGGACCTATCGTTTGTTTCGCTGCGAGGTAATGTCGACACCAGAATACGGCGCTGTCACGAGGGTGTCGTCGACGCTATCCTGCTTGCCTCCGCTGGCCTAGTGCGCCTCGCGTGGCTGGATCGGGTGACCGAGTTTCTGCCTGTCGAGCGCTGCCTACCTGCTGCCGGACAGGGGGCGCTCGCAATCGAATGCCGGACCGACGACGCTTCGGCGCTCCGGCTACTGGCCCCCCTGAACCATCCCGAAACGGCGCTGCGGGTAGCCGCTGAGCGCGGGGTCCAACGGGCCATTGGGGGTGGCTGTCAGGTCCCCCTGGCAGCCTATGCCGACCGAAATGCGGAAAACCTGCGCCTCCGGGCCCTACTTGCCAATGATTCCGGGGGGCTTTGGCGGTCAGAACGGAGCATTCTGTGGCCGGTGGACGACGGCGATGCGGTTCGGCTTGGTGAAGAAATGGGATGCGAGCTGCTCGAAATGGCACGAATTGGCGTGTTAGACTCCGCGCCATGACGAAGCGCACGGTAAATAGGATCGTCCTGGTCTGCAGTTTAATGATGCCGTTGGTAGGTTCGCTTGGTTGCAGTGGCGGCGGAGCAAAAGCTCCCGTCATCAAGGCTGGCGAGATGCCCGAAGGGGCAGTCTGGAAGGGTGTCTACTACAGCCAGATTTACGGGAACCTGCATCTTGTTGAGGACGGCGGTGAAATCAAGGGTGCATGGCGCACGGTGGCGGGAGACTCTTGGGGCGAGTTGACCGGAAAGGCAGAGGGAAACCTGCTTCGATTCGAATGGGTCGAGCATCGTATCGGCATGGTTGGTCCTTCTGCGGATCGCACTGGCCACGGCTACTTCAAGTACCTCCGCAAGCGCGTCGAAGGTACGAAGGATCCCGATGAAATCCAGGGTGAATGGGGCCTTGGCGCCAGCGAGACGGGTAACGTCTGGAAGGCAACTAGGCAGACGAATCTTGAGCCGGAGCCGAAGAGCGTGAAGCCTGACGAGGTCGAATCGGCTGGCTCTGTGCAAGCGGGTGGCTGGGATTCCAGTCCGGGCGCCAAGGGCTCGGACAAAGACAAGAGCAAAGACGAAGACTGAAGGCCGGATGAGATAGCGGTGACCGCGCAAGGCGGATCCGTAGACGCACTTGAGTTGGGTCGTTGCGCGACGCTCGGTCTTGGTTCGCGCTGGGCCGGTTTCGAGACGATCGAATGCTGCGGCATTCGATCGTCTCTCAGCCGCTATCGGGCGGGGTGATTCAAGCAGGCCAAGGCTCGATGGTGGCCTACGCGACGGCTGTGCTGGGTTGGCTGACGCCGGCGCTGGGTTGGAAGGCTGGAAGGACGCAGCTGAGGCTCGCCGCGAGTGTCTCCAGCATCGAGTCAATCTCGTCGGCGCTGACGCGCAGCTGAGGCATGAAGCGCAACACATTGGGGCGTGGCGCATTCAGCAGAAGCCCGCGGTCGAAGCAGTGGTCACGGAGCTGTTCAGCCATTGGAGTCTCGAGCACTAGTGCCTGCAGCAGCCCCTGGCCTCGCGTTTGGCAGGCGTACCTCGACGCGAGTTGGTCGAGGCCGCAACGTAGCTGTTGGGCGCGCAGCCGTACCCATTCGAGAAACTCCGGCCTGGTTACGACATCGAGGACAGCACAACCAACGGCCGCCATCAGCGGGTTGCCATTGAAGGTGCCGCCGTGATCTCCGGGGCAGATGACGTCGGCGCGCGCGTTGACTAGCACCGCTGAAAGGGGAACGCCGGAACCGAGCCCCTTGCCCAGCGTTACCACGTCGGGCAAGACCCCTGCCTGCTCGAAAGCAAAGAGGGAACCCGTGCGGCCCATGCCTGTTTGAACTTCGTCGAACACGAGCAATAGGCCATGAGCGTCTGCGAGCTGGCGTAGGCCGCGCAGGTAGTCGACGCCAGGATGGATGACACCGGCCTCTCCCTGCACCGGCTCGACGAGAATTGCAGCTGTCGACGCGGAAATGGCACTGGCCATCATGGCTAGGCTGCCGAATGCTACCTTGCTGAAGCCTGGAGGGTATGGCGGAAACAGCGCGTCCCAGCCCGGTTTTCCACTCGCAGCCATGGCTGCGAGTGTGCGTCCGTGAAACGCATTCTGTGCTGAGATGATTTCGTATGCTCCCGACCGATTCCGATTGCCCCACTTACGGCAGATCTTGATGGCGGTCTCAATGGCTTCAGCCCCACTGGAGCAGAAGGTCGCGCGCGTCATGCCACCATGCTCGCAGAGTCGACGTGCCAATTCGAGTTGCGGCGCATTGTGGTAGGCCGGACTAGGCGTGAGGAGCAGTTCGGCTTGGCGAGCCAGAGCCAGAGCCACTTCTCGTGGTGCATGTCCGAGCGCGTTGACGGCCCAGCCTTGGACGAAATCCAGGTATTTTTTGCCCGATTCGTCCCATAGGTACGAACCCCGACCCCGGACCATCACTGGCGCAGGGCGTTCCACGACGTTCATTAGGTAGTGCTGCTCGATTTGACTATTCATGGTACCTCCTGTCGGGCGGCACACATGAACCTACGACGCTGCCGCCCGTGCTTTTGCTTTGGGCGGTGCGTCGTCGAGTTTGCGCTGGGGAACTACGCAGGCAACGACATTCCGCCCAAAATAGCGGCGGCTCGTCGAGTAGTTGCAGCGAAGAAGAACGACATCACTCTTTCGAGCTTACATCGGAATACTTCGTTGTCAAATCCCCTGCTGCCAACGACCGCGCAATTGGCGCTTTGCTTCAGCGACAGCTCGCGGCATATTTAGGGGTTAGTGAGGTAGCCGATGCACACTTGGTCCACTCTTACTCTTGTCACCTTGTTCAGCCTCGTTGCCTGTGCGGAAGGTACTACTGTCAATCCAGGCCCCGCGGCAACGACCGGAGCGACCTCGTCCGTCGGCACCGGTGGCAGTGCCGACGAAAGTGGAGGAAGTACGGGATTGCCCGGGAATGGGGGCAGTGTGGCTGCAAGTGGTGGCGCGGTAACGAGCAGCGGCGGAGCTGGCAATGGTGGGGCAACTGCGAGCAATGGTGGCAACACCGTGGCCAACGGCGGCGTGACGGCCAGCGGGGGGGCTGGGAAGGGCGGGACCACGACTGCAACTGGTGGCGCCGTAGTTGGGAATGGTGGAACCGCGATGAGTGGCGGGACGACTGCGGTCAGTGGTGCTCCAAGTACCGGCGGAAAGGCAGCGACGGGTGGAGCAATGACCCACGTGAGCGGCGCTCCCGGTACCGGTGGAGCAGCGACTGGAGGTGCAACGAACTACGTGAGCGGCGCTCCCGCTACCGGTGGACAGGTTGCAACGGGCGGCGCAACTACCGCAACGGGCGGCGCGACGGGAATGGCTGGAGCGACCGGTACCGGCTCCTGCTTGGAGGTCATGAAGACGGGCTGCAAGGTTTGCGATGTGACGGACGTCAACGTCAAGACCCGTTGTCAGAAGGTGATCGATTGTTGGATCGCCAACAGCTGCGGTCCGACGGATCCCTGCTCGTCGGGCACTGGCCCCTGCGCTTCGAACACCCTCGGCGTCGACATGGCGCCGATCGATGCGGCAAAGGCCACGTACACCTGCAGTTGCGGGTAGGGACCAGCACCATCAATCCGGCTCGATCATCATGAACGTTACGTGCCCAGCGCGAATTCGACCGGGGAACGTAGAGATGAGCTCAAGAGTCTCGGCACGTCGGGCCTTGAAGGTCATGAGCGTTTCGGGAAGATTGATGAAACCACCTCCCCCGGAATCCTCGGTCCTGTCCAATGAGTTCGATGGCCGCTTGTCCACGACGTAGTATTGATCCGTTTCCTGTGCCAGCTGCCCCAGCGCTTCGACTGCGACGCCGGGCGCACGACGATTTGCACAATCGTTCACCCAGAAGAGCGCGTGCCCATAGGCTGGATTGACCTCGACATCCATGACGGCGGCGAATCGGGTCAATGTGACAGGATCGACCATTCTCGGGTCCGGCAGTTCGTGCATTGCGCCGATAGGTCGTGAAAGTTCGACTCTACCCGGCAGCATTTTCGGACTTTCCAGCTCGAGGTAGCCATTGAATGATGCATCCACCGTGAATTTCACGGTGCCATTCGTCGTCTCCACGCCGGGGAGAGGGTCTTTGCAGTCGACATCATTGGTCTCACAGAGACGAACGACTGCGTCACTTACGATTTCGTCGTTTGCCAAATTCAGGATCTTGCGTTCGTAGCTCCGAACGCCCGAAAAATCGGAAATGGAAGAATGCCCCAAGCAAGACCAGTCGGGGGCAACCTCGGCAGAAGTGACGATTTCGAGGTCATTGACTCCGGATACGTACTGACAGCCGGAGCTTAAAAGGAAATGTCCTACGAGGAGGGATTCAGGCATACGCCAGCGTGTCACCATAGCGTTCCCCCCAACTGCAGCAGGCCACCATGGGCGGAGGTCGTGAGCCCCAGTGTCATTGCCGTGGGCTGGTGTGCCTGAGTCGGTCGCGAAAGCCACCAACTCGCAATGCTCACGCTGGCCCCCACTGCTCCCAGTACGAATCCGAGGTTGGACACATTGGCGGCCGCCAATGCCGCATCGCGATCCGACTTCGCTTCCGGTGGACAGCGATTAGCGGCGCAAGCGGATTTGGCATCCTTAGCCCTATCCAGCGAAATAGCGCCGGCCACACTTCCGACTAACAGTCCGACCCCACCTGCGCCGATCCCCAGCCACACCGGCCACGGCACTGAAGGGGGCGTCTCGGTGTTCGATAGTCGCGACAGTGGCGGTACGTCTAGTTTCGGTGTGGGCTTGCGCGGCGGGGGCGCCTCGGGCGGCAACGGTTTCAGTTCGACGACCAATGACCGCCGCTCGCTGCGATCCAGATTTATGTTTTGCCCGAACGCTTGAAATCCAGGGGCGGACAGCAGGATAGAGTGTTGCCCAGGATTCAACGAGTAGGGCAACCCCACGGCAGCCACCGGGACACGGTTGCCATCAATGCTTAGGGAGCCACGCTGAGCTGCTTGTGGCGGGGTGATCTCGATGCGCAAGAGGGGGATTTGATCGACTAGCTTGCTGGCGAACTGCTGCGCTGCTGCGCGCGCGACCTTGAACGCATGGGGCTCTTCTGCCGCCGCAGGCATGCGCAAGACCTCGATGGCCGCGTCCCGCGCCTCGACGAGTCTGCCCGTCTTTTCAAGGCACCGTGCCAGCTCGATGCCTGTCGTGGGTACATGCATGAGCTCGTGCGCTCCGCGGTACGACGCTAGCGCCGTCTCGAGATCCCCGCGCTCCAGTTGTTCGTCGCCGCGATCCATCAGCAAGCGTGCGGTTTCCCGATCGGTGGCAGTTTCTGCAAGCGCGATGGAAGGGCGCATTGACAGCACGACTCCGAATACGAGCAGGCCCCGCACAACGCGCTTTAGTGTACTCAACTTGCTGCGACGTTCCGGCTTAGAACCCGCGATCTTTGATCGGTCGCTGCTCAGCTGGCGCGGATACGGAAGGCAGACTGCTTGGACCGGCCACTGCACGTTTGCCTTTTACCCCGCTCGGCGGGAAATGGGCAGAGGGGGTTGGGGCGGACACCAGTGACGGAACCCCGGTCGCATCCAAAGGCCTGATTTGAGCCTGTTCGAGGGCAGAGCTAGACGGCAATAGAGCTAAGCCGGTCGTTCGCTCGGTTGGCGGACTTGGTGAGGCATTGCTGGCCGTTGTCTCGAGCGAATGCCGGTGCCCGCGACGCCCCAACCCAATCGAGAGCATCGTGATGCCGATCATCAGGATAGCAACGCCGAGCAGCGTGATTCCACGAGACCTCGGCCTTGCATCCCCAATCGTGTGCGCCGATGAGGTCGCGGTAACGGCTTGCTCGTTGCTCGTTTGCGTCTTGTCGTACTTCGAGGCGAAGGCAGTGTCCGATGTTGCCGCTGGCACCTGAAAAGCGCGCCGGAAGGCCTGAAACATTTCTTCGGCTGAGACGAAACGGGCGCCAATATCTCGGTTCAGAGCGAGCTTGAACCACTTGTCGACTGCAGGCGGAAGTTCTGACCGCAGTAAGCTCGGAAGCTCGAAGGTACCGGCGTTGATCTGCACGTAGATGGCTCCTGGCGTTGAACCAACGAAAGGCCTTTCTCCAGTGAGCATCTGGAAAGTCACCACCGCAAGCGCCCAGAGATCTGCCCTTTGGTCCACGCCGCCCGTACTCAAAGCCTGTTCGGGACTCATGTAATAGGGCGTGCCAAACACCGAATGCACGTCGGTTACGTCCATCCCTTTGGCGGCTATCCGCTTTGCAATACCAAAGTCGAGCACCTTTACGAACAGTTCCTCACCCTCGTGTGTCAAGAAGATATTCTCGGGCTTGATGTCGCGGTGCACGATGCCGAGTGCGTGGGCGCGGCCTAGTGCCTTGCACGTTTGGTTGAGGATTAGAATGACTTCGCTGATTGGCAATCCATGGAGACGTTCGATACGTCTTCGCAGATCCTCGCCACGCAGGAGCTCCATGACGATGAATGGGATTTGATCTGTTGTCACCCCGTGGTCGAACACGCGAACGACATGAGCACTATCAATCTGGGCAATCGCTTGAGCTTCGCGTCGAAACCGGGCCAACCACTGATCGTCTTGCGCTAGCTCCGGATTGAGTAACTTGACTGCGACTTCGGATTCGAGGGTCTGATGTTCTGCGACCCAAACCCGCCCCATGCCACCTTCACCCAACGCCCGAACCAAACGCAAGTGTGGCGCGATCTGCCTTCCGGGCACGAGCAAGCCAGCCAGCGAGTCTGCATCTGACGCGTCATGCTTTTGGAAGTGACCTGGTGACACGGTGACGTCTGGATATACCAAATTGCAGCTGGGGCGCAAATCAGGCCAGAATAGCAACACTTTCAGCGCCGGGCTTTCCGAGACGATAGGACAGCGCTGCCGTGTCGTCGAGGAGCCGCGCGCAGCTATAGGCGACGAAGCCCTCGACGTGGTTTTCAAGGGCTTCGAGGATTGAACGATAGGGCGTTGCGCGCAGGCACACGGACCAATTGGAGCCAAACACCAGTCGCTCCTGGGGGAAAGTCGAGGGTTGGCCCATAGTCTTCAGCCGCGCGCCAAATCGGGCAGCCTTCGCTCAAGTCACCGTTACGGATTTGGCGAGGTTGCGCGGCTTGTCGATGTCGAAGCCATTCGCTAGTGCCACGTAGTAGGCGTAGAGCTGCAGCGGGATCACGTTGAGCATGGGTGAGACAGCGGGGTGATGAGGGGGAACGTGGATCACGCAATCCGCGACTCGCTCGACCTCGAGGTCGTTCTCGGCGGCGACGGCCATGATGTATGCGCCTCGTGCCTTGAGTTCCCGCAAGTTGCTGATCATGCGGTCGCGCACTTCATCTGGTGGGATCAGAGCCCAGACGGGACTGCCGGGTTCGATCAGGGCGAGCGGGCCATGTTTCATACTGGCGCCCGAGATGCCTTCCGACGGAATGTAGGCGATTTCCTTGAGCTTCAGGGCGCCTTCGCCGGCTACAGGCACATTGGCACCGCGTCCCACGAACATGGTGAATCGCGTGTGGGCGAACTTCTCGGCCAACTCCTTGCAGGCGTTCGCCTGACCGAGCATAAACATTGCCTGCTGAGGCAAACGTTCAAGTGCCTCCACCCAGACGCGGCCGTCGCTGGCGCTCAAGTCGCGCATACGTGCAAACTTGAGGGCCAAGAGTTCTGTGGCCAACACCTGTGCCGAGAAGGCTTTGGTCGAGCAGACACTGATTTCTGGGCCAGCGTGGACGTAAACGCCAAAGTCCGTTTCGCGCGAGAGTGAGCTACCGACAACGTTCGTGATTCCTGCAACGAGTCCGCCGCGCAGTCGAATCTCTCTCAGTGCGACGAGCGTGTCCGCCGTTTCGCCGCTTTGCGAGATGGCCACATACAGAGTGCTGCGGTCAACGACTGGATTCTGTGCCGAGAGCTCAGCGGCGTCCTCAGCAATGGCAGGCATTCTGGCATAACGATTCATCAGATAGGAACCCACCTGCGCGCTGTACAGGCTGGTGCCGCAGGCGAAGAATACGACCCGGCGGATCTCGAACAAGCGCGCTTCCTGCGACTGCAATCCACCCAGGCGGGAACAGCCGATGGCTGCGTCGAGTCGACCTCGCATCGAGCGATCGAGAGCGGTTGGTTGCTCATAGATTTCCTTGAGCATGAAGTGCGCGTAGTCGCCGATGTCTGCCTCTTCCGGACGATGCAGGATCCTCTCGACACGCTTCTCAAGGCTGCGTTGTTCGAGATCCACGGTCTTGATCGAGTTCGGGGTAAGTTCAGCGATTTCGCAATCTTCGAGCACAATCACGCGGTCCGTGAAGGGGCGTAGTGCGAGCACGTCGGATGCCACCCAACACGCGGATTCGCCGAGGCCAACGACGACCGGACTTCCGAGTCGTGCCGCCACAAGTCGTTCTGGATCCTGGCGATCGATGGCCACGAGTCCCGCTGTTCCCTCGATGCGTTTCATTGCCGCGACTACGGCGTCGCGAAGTGACTGGCCACTCTCCACCCCGCGACCGATCAACTCAGCGAGCACCTCGGTGTCGGTTTCCGAGCGGAACTTCACGCCGTCTGCTTCGAGTTCGGCGCGCAGTTTCTCCACGTTGTCGATGATCCCGTTGTGCACGATGGCTATGCGTTCCCGCGAGTCCAGGTGCGGATGGCAGTTGGCTTCGGTGACGCCACCGTGAGTTGCCCAGCGCGTGTGTCCAATACCGATGGTCCCGGGCAGGCCTTCCGGGTTGGCTTCCTCAAGCGCACTGAGACGACCGACACTGCGTGCCAATCGCAATCGTTTGCGGGAGATGGTCACTATGCCGGCAGAGTCGTAGCCTCGGTATTCGAGACGGCGGAGGCCGCTGACGACTATGTTCCAGGCGGCCTCGCTTCCAACATAACCCATGATACCACACATGATGATTCTCTCCCTCGATCAGCCGTAAATGCGTCGCCGGATCTGGCGCGCGGTGAGCCGTTCTGCCACAAAGCGCATTGAGGGGAGCTCCGCCGCAATGCGCGTGTAGATTTCTGGATTGCTGAGTCCCTGTTCTTGAAGCTCAGCGTGTCGAGTCGTGATGTACGAATCGACATCGAATGCGAGCGCATCCAACGTCTCTGCCACGGCGCGAGCGGCCAATTCGGGGCTGAGGCCGAGAACTTGCTGCAGGCGCCGCTGCGCACCAAGAACCAATGGTGTCACGCGATGCAAAATTGCATGATTTCAAATGCAAGTCGATATTCTTGCCCGAAATCGGGCAAGTGTTCTCAGCGATGGAAGTGGTTCCGGTTGTTCGGTCAGCAGCGAGACCTTGAGGTGCGGGGACTCAAGGAGCAAGCAGCAGTCTCGAATATCCGCGAAAAAAACTCGGATCCATTGGGCGGTTTTGCAGCGAAGGCCCGAAACAGAGCAACAGACAGTGGAAAATCGCTAGAAGTGGCCACAATTGTGGCCCAATTAGGGCTCAACCCCGCAGAATAATCGCCATCGCGTCGGCGCGATCTTACATTGCGTACGGCGACTCGGACTGGAAACCGGAAAGCTCTGCCACGTCCAGCGGGGGTTGCCTGACGACTGGTGGTGCGAGCTTCGGCGGGAATGAACTGGTTGCAACGTTTCCATTGGTGAACCGTGCCGGCGGTGCGCCTACGACGGGAATACGGGCGTTCCGCAAAGAACGACAACAAGACGACGGGCAGAGCGAGGGCGACGGACGCTACACCACTTGCTGAGGAGGGACGACGAGGGCGTCGGCAGACGTCGAGTAGAGCATTGCATCTGCATTTCAAGCGGACGGGCAGTTGACTAGAACCTGGTACTGCCGACCCGTGGACAGCACGTGTCGGTCGTGACCACTGCTCCTAGATTCGTACCTTTGACTCAGCTGCTTACCGGGCAAACAGCAAGCGAGGGTGAATGCCGTGTCCCATCGGAGTAAGGCAAGTACGTCGTCGACCGCCACGTGCGCGTGCACGAAGGTGACGAGCGTGGGCATGACGGGTAGAGCATTGAGCTCGACGGCGACGTCTTCAATCCTCGATTTGCGGCAGTCGAGGCGTAGAATTCCGAAGCGAGCGCGCCAGCCGTCGACCAACGGGAGATTCAGCTGGGGATCCACGCTGATACTTTGCGCTCGTGTTTTCAGCGAGAACATCGCGGCAGTCCTTGCATGCGCGCCGTCTCCCACGTGCACCACGCGATACGGGCCGTCACCAGGCATGAATGGCCGCAGGTGTACGAGTGCCGCGTAGCTCTCGGTCAACTCCTTCGCAGGCTTCTGAGCCTTGGCAAAGAGCGGCCATAGCGCCTCGAAACATCCCCGACGCATCAAGCGATCGAGGTAATCGGAACTCGTCGCCTCGGCGGCTTGTTCCATTGGTGAAGCCGTCGGCTCGGGCAGCGTTGTCATCGGCGTTTCGTTAGCCCACGAAAGCGTCACGGCGACAAGCGGCAACAGCCCTCAGGCCTCGCGGCCGTCGCAATAGTGGCATTGAGCGGTGCCTTCTTGCCGTTGCAGGGTCCCGAATTTCGTCCCTCCCACGAACCTGCTCACGCCCGAATCCAAAGAAACACGGAGCTTGGATAGGCGTTAAGACACGCGTCGTTCGGAATGAACGGTGACGCCTATGTCGTTGTCGTTCGGGGAGAACGGCACGCGGTACCGAGACAATCAAAGGAATGATCGAACGTCGATGCCGTGCGGTCCCGAGCGATCCAAGTGCGCCACTTGCACGGAACGATTGCAGCACAATTCGCCCACAAGAAGGCGGGAACTGGCGGTGGCTACTCCTACGTAGGAATCTATGGGTGGTCGACAAACTCATGTGTTGAATACTTCATCGTCGATGACTCGTTCAATGGCATGCCGGTCAATCCGGGAAACACTACCAACCAGGGCACAGTCGACATTGATGGGGGTCGTATGTGATGCACCTGCAATCGGATCACCTGTGGTGCGAACAGGTATCGTGAACGCGCCGAACTGACAAAGCACAGTGGTCACATCGAACTGAGCAAGCATCGTAGTCACGCCGAACTGACCAAGCATTGCGGTCGCGCCGAACCGATCAAGTATCGTGGTCAGGTCGAACCGACCAAAAGGCCCGGGAATTTACCTGCGCTTCGCTATACGTCGCTGAGACAGCTGATCGATGCTAAGCGTTAGGCCGAGATACTATCCCAGCAGTTGCGAATTCGTGTAGAGTAGCTAGCCAGTCGTTGTGGCCATCGACGATTTGACGAGAGGGACAAGTGCGGATCTACGAAATCAACACCTGGGTTTGGCTGTCGGAGTTGAGTGAACGCTACGAGCGACTCGTGACGCTCGAGACAGTTCCAGAGCTCGAGTGGGATGCATTGGTACCCTACTGCTTCGACGCGGTGTGGCTCATGGGGGTCTGGCAACGCAGCCCCGCGGGCCGCGCCATCGCCAAGGCGGATCCACGGATTCGGGAGCAGTGCTGCAGTGTGCTTCCTGGATTGACCGACGATGACATCGTGGCATCTCCGTACTGCATCAACAGCTATGTCGTAGAGGAGAAGCTCGGGGGCCCTGCCGGCCTGGCGGTTGCGCGTGCGCAACTGGCCAAACGCAAGCTCAAGCTCATTCTCGATTACGTCCCCAACCATTCTGCTACCGATCATCTCTGGACCTTCCTACATCCTGAGTATTACGTGCGTGGTACGGTCGAAGAGCTTCAGCGCGAGCCAAAACGCTTCTTCGTCGCCGAAGGTGAGCACATCATTGCGCGGGGGGCACCATCACGTTGGTCTGCTGACGTTTGGACAGACACGGCCCAATTGGATGCAACCTGCCCTGGGTACCGCGATGTCGCGGTATTGACCCTGATGGACATTGCCAGCCAGTGCGACGGCGTGCGCTGCGACATGGCGATGTTGTTGCTGAACGACGCTTTCTGTGCGAATTGGTCCGTGGGGCCCAAGCCTGCAGTAGATTTCTGGGAGCAGGTCATCGGGCAGGTGCGTCAGCGATTCCCGGAGTTGACGTTCGTTGCCGAGTCCTACTCCGACAGCGAATGGGAGCTGCAGCAGCAAGGGTTCGACTATTGCTACGATAAGGACAAGCTCTACGAACGATTGGCGAAGGGTGACGCCGAATCCGTGCGGCAGCATCTGGGCGGCAGCGCTCCGCAGTTCTTGGCAGGATTGCTGCACTTTGTCGAGAACCATGACGAGCCTCCCGCTGTCGACCAGTTTCGCCCAGCGGGGCGGCACCAGCTGGCCGCTGTTGCGATCGCGACCCTACCAGGCGCGTCGCTTTGGTACGACAGGCAGTTCGAGGGTCGGTGGGGCAGGTTGCCCGTGCAGTTGGGGCGCGCTCTCTCGATACGGAGCTTCTATCAAAAGTTACTACGCGCCACTGCTCACCCGGCACTGCGATACGGGGAGTGGTCATGGTGCCGGGTCGAGCCCGCTGCGAATTTGCTTGCTTGGTGCTGGTCGCACGGCGAGGTCCGCGCGTTGATCGTGCTTAACCTGTCTGACGCAGAGAGTTGGGGGCGGGTGGCGCTGCCTTGGCACGCGCTTGGGGGCAAGAAGTGCACGTTTCGGGACCTCTTCTCCGGCGAGCGATTCGGACCACGTGACGCGACCGAGATCCTAGAACAGGGCCTCATCGTTGGTCGTCCCGGGTGGGGGTTCCACCTATTCGAGGTCAAGGTCGAGCGCTAGACGAGGCACACGGCGGAGCTGACGCGTACATCCGCGTACACTTAGTGATGTGAATGACGCCACAGATCTGACAGGTTGTTTCCGCAATCGCTTCCCTACGCGCAGCCCAAGCCGTGTGTCAGGGATGTCCGCGCTCGCAGCGGACGAGTGGATGTAAAAATGGCTGACCTGAAAGAAGCCGATGGAGCAACTCTCCGCAGAGTAGACTGAAGTTTTGGCTGTGACCGTCTTCTGGTACTCCCGCACAGCAAGTGTCTCCTTATGGGCCAGCCTCGATTGGTTGGCGGCGAGGGAAGTCGTCATGAATCCGATGTCACGCTTGAGCAGATTCCTTGGGCTGGCCGTCGGGGCCCTTCTTGGTTGCGTCGCCTTGGGCTGCGCACAATCGGACGGGGGATTTCTGCCGAATACCGCCGGTGCTGGATCGAGTACCGGCACCGCTGCTGGGGGGGGGACCGGGATCGTCAAGATCGATGCAGGTGTCATTCATCTGGGTGATGCGGCGACGACCAACAGCAAGGTGTGCGGCGCTGACAGTGGCAAGTGCTACGCAGTGGCAGACGCCGGACCGTATTGTGGGGACGGCCTGGTCCAGTCAGACCTCACCGAGTCCTGTGACGATGGCAATCGAGTCGGTGGCGACGGTTGCTCGGGTGCCTGCAAGCTTGAACCGAACTTCAGCTGTCCAGTTTCAGGTCAGCCTTGTGCCTCAACGGTAGTATGTGGCAACGGTTTACGTGAGGTGGGGGAAAGCTGCGATGACGCCAACACGCATGCCGCCGACGGTTGCTCGAGCCATTGCGACGTCGAACCCGGGTGGCATTGCCCGACGGCAGGACTGACCTGTCGTCGGCTCGTCACTTGCGGCGACGGTCGGTTGCAGGCTGGGGAACAGTGTGACCTTGGCATTGTCAATGGCTCCGAAGTCGGGTGTGATGCGAATTGCGTCCTGCAGCCGGGGTGGACGTGCAAGGGACACACCTGCAGTCAAGTGCCGTTGTGTGGCGACGGCCGCGTGACAGGCAGTGAGCAATGTGACGAGGGCAGTTCGCCTTCCGGCACGCACTGTTGTGATGCATGCAGACTCGCGGCGAGCTACTGCAGCTGTCCACCTGCGGGGGGAGCCTGCAGGGATGATTCGCGCTGTGGCAATGGCGTGCTGGAGAAATCAGAGCTCTGTGATGATGGCAATGTCGCGGCTGGGGATGGTTGTACGGCGACATGCAACGTTGAGTCCGGATGGCAATGCCGGCTCGCGGGCAAGCCTTGTATCCCGTTGTGCGGCGATGCGAGAATCATTTCCCCCGAGCAATGCGACGACGGCAACAAGACCGCTAGCGATGGTTGTTCAATCACCTGCAAATTTGAACCAGGATGGAGCTGCTCGGGTACTCCTTCCGTTTGCCGTCACGCCGTTTGCGGCAATGGCAGCACTGAGGCAGGTGAAGGCTGTGACGACGGCAATGCGCTGCCGCTGGACGGTTGTTCGCCAACCTGCCAGAATGAGCCTCGTTGCGGTAGCTACGATGCACAGGGTCGTGCAACTTCTGCGGTAGGCGCCTGCAAGTCCGTCTGCGGAGATGGGATTTTGTTGCGTGGTACCGAGCAATGTGACGATGGAAATACTCTGGACGGTGATGGCTGCTCCAGCGCCTGCAAAGCAGAGGCGGGGTACACCTGTGTCTCGTCCTACGACGTTCCACCAACCAGCTTGAACATCCCGATCATTGTCAGAGATTTTCAGGGGCATGGCACGGGCGGGCATTCGGATTTCAACAACTACTGCTGCAGTGAGCAGAAGGGAATTGTAAAAGAGATGCTCGACGCGAACCGTAAACCGGTTTACGCGGGAACTGACGCCGCGCCAATTGCCATGACGACCGGCAAGACCGCGTTCGATCAATGGTACCGTGACGTGTCCGGCACCAATTCTACTTTCTATCAGAGTTTGACGCTGCTGCAAAATGCCACCACGAAGACTACCTACGCGATGAATAGCGACAGCGACGAACCCTGGTTCGCTCGTTGTGGCTTCTTCCCATTGGATACAACCCCAAAGATCGATTCCAACACCGGGCTTCCGGCTTCCTATACTGATGGCGCCTTTCCGGGTCGTGTTTGCACGGCGTACGAAAGTGCTGGATTTGGGGATGAATGGCTGAATCACAACTTCGGATTCACGAGCGAGCTTCGGTACTGGTTCCAGTATCAGGGGGGCGAGAATCTCAAATTCACCGGGGATGACGACGTTTGGGTGTTCGTCAATGGCGCTCTCGCGGTCGATCTAGGAGGAGTCCACAATCGCGCCGCGGCAAGCGTGATCCTAGATGCCAGCAATGGTACGGGTCGCGTGGGCTATGGCGAGACTCCGGGAGCGTATACGACCGTCGATTTTAAGCTCACGACCGGAAACGTGTACGAAGTCGTGGTGCTCCAGGCGGAGCGCTGGTGCTGCGGTTCGAACTACATGTTGACGCTCGCAAACTTCTTGGCTGGTGCGAGTAGATGCGAACCGACCTGTGGCAACGGAGTCATTACTTCCTCTGAAGAGTGCGACAACGGGGCTTCCAACAGCGACACCGCATACAACGGCTGCACGACGGAGTGCAGATATGGCCCATTCTGTGGCGATGGCGTCCGGAACGGGCTCGAGCAATGCGACGACGGACACAACACGACCGTAGGCTACGACGTGAGCGGATGTGGACCAGGGTGTTTGTTGCCACCCCGGTGTGGCGATGGAGTCATCCAGAGCGGCGAAGAGTGCGACGCCAGCGGTAGCAACCAGGACTCCCAGTGTGGTGGTTGTGGTTCCGCTTGCCAGCGGAACCCCTACTGCGGTGATGCCAGCACCGACAAAACCTGTGGCGAGCAGTGCGATGACGGCTTGAACGCCGGCGGGTACGGGTTCTGCGGTGAGGGCTGTTTGCTGGGGCCGCGTTGTGGCGACGGCGCCGTCCAGGTCGATCAAGGTGAGGAATGCGACTTCGGCGTTGGCAACAGTGAAGTTTCGGGCACTGTCTGCACCGTAACCTGCCAGCTACCGGGCTACTGCGGGGATGGAATCTTGCAGATCGATCGCGGAGAGAACTGTGACGATGGTAAGAACGACGGCACGTGTGGCGGTTGTTCGCCGGACTGTCAGAAGGGACCGTACTGTGGCGATGGGGTTCTGCAGAAGGACTGCGGTGAAGTCTGCGACTATGGCAGCGCGAATTCACCACCGACCAATGCAGCCTACGGTGGCTGCTTGACCAACTGTCAGCTGGGTCCGCAATGTGGCGACGGTACGGTACAGCGTCCCGATGAACAATGCGATCTGGGGGCAGCCAATAACGGGCAGCCGGGGTATGACTGCAGTGCGGCTTGCATTCAATTGATTCTGGTCATCTGAGCCATTGGTGCGGAGTGGCCACCACCTAGGCCAAGCAGATTGTTGGGAATCTCCGCTGCTTGGATTGGCGCAAGAGTGCCCAGCGTCGTGCAAGGGAGTACCAGAGGTCGCCAGCCCAGGCCCCTCGACGTACCAGTATTGCTTCGCAGCGGATGGTTGACCATTCTTGGCATTGAGTACTTGAAGGATCCGTGGGAAATGCATGCCGCAATGACTTGGCGAGCCATATTCTGCAGCGTTCTCATCACAGTGACCAACGGTTGTCAGTCGCTTGGGGGCGTAAGAGTGACGGAGATTGCCACGGCCTCGGGCAAGCCGAGCAACGTCGCGATCATGGTGACGGTGACTCAGGATGGGCACCCCGTTTCCAGTCTCGCTCCAGGTGCGTTTCGGTTGAGTGAGAACGGCAAGGTGCTGGACCATCAAGCCGTTGCGCTACGGTTGCTCGAGCCAATTGGAGTTGCCGCCTTCCACACCGTGTTGCTGCTCGACATGAGTCATGCTGCGACGGACGAGGACCGGCAGCAATTCAGCGATGCGGCAGCGTACTTCATCCGCAGCGTGCGCGTGCGGCAGTCGGTGACTGTGCTCGGGTTTGATGGTTCGCCCAAGGCGCGGCTCATCGGAGAGTTCCCCGTCAACGTGACGGGTGCCGGTATCGAGCACATCGAGAAGAAGCTGGCGACGAAGTTGGACCCTTCGCGCGACCTTCGCGGCGCAGTGCTTCAGGCTCTCGAGCTGCTGGACAACCGGCTCGAAAAAACTGCTCGTCCAGTGCGTATCGGGACCTTGGTCGTGTTCTCACGCGGTTCAGATGTCGCGGGACGAGTGCCTGTGGCCGAATTCGAAGCGCGCCTCCGCCAAACCCAGCACAGTATTGTGTCGATCGATGTGGTTGGCGATCCGCTCAATGACCAGAGCTCCCAGTTATCGAAAGATGGCAAGATCCACGCACAAGCGGTCGAGAGCCTGCCCATTGCCTTCGAAGAAGCGGCCAGGACTGTCGAGAATCTGTCCGGCCAATACTACCTCCTATCGTATTGCTCACCGGCGAGAGCGGGTGAGCATCGGCTGCGCGTCGAGGTTCAGGTTGTCAGCGACGAGCTGCAATTGGACACCGGTGAAGTCGAAACAAGCTTTACTGCCGCGGGGTTCACTCGCGGATGCAGTTCGGCTAATCCTCCGCAATTTTCGCGAGCCAAGATGGGTGGACGACAATAGGCCTTAGGTATGGGCCAAGACCGGGAACAAGAAGGGCTCAGATGGAAGCGTCACGTCTCCGTACACGAACAGCGTCGAACCTTGGCAGGCTCGAAGCGGTAGCGCGCTAGGCCAAATGCGTTCTGGGGTGAATCCGAACTCGATGCGCCGGACTGGCTCACTGACGATTTGAGGAAGAATTGCGGCGAGGTCGAAGGGATGGGCCGCGATGACGTCCTGCAGCGCAAGGATGTCGTCCTGCTGTTGCGCAACGACTAGGGCGTCTTCTTTGGGAATGTAGAAGAAGTCGTTTTGAAAATCGTTGCTCGCATACCAAAGCAGGATGCTTCCGTAGTCGCGCGCGCCGAATCGGCCGGTCGAATGCTGTGCGTTTGCGGACAGTCTTGCTAGCAGCTCGCGATTGCTCAGTAGTTCGAAGTCCAGACGAGGTAGACGCTTGCTCGAGGGCACGATGGCGTGTTCGACGCCATAAGCCGACTGTGGGACGCGTCGAAAGCCAAACCGCGGATAGAATTCGAGGACGCGATCATTGGCGAAGAGGAAGACCAAGTCGACATCGGACTGCAAGTGCCCCATGACGTCCGCCATGAGGCTGCGCTGCAAACCGTGGCCACGCCATTCGGGCAGGACACCAACCGCTCCCAGCTCTGCGCCCCTGCGAGGCTGACCCGACACCAGCAATTCTAGCCGCGAAACCCCGACATTTGCGACCAGTTCAGAGCCGCTGCAAAGTACGTGCGCTTGGTAAGCACTCGTCCAACCGCCGCGGGCGTACCAGCGGCGGAAATCGATGCCCGGGAAGATTCGCTCCACGAAACGGAAGTAGGCCTCGTGCCAATCGCGATGGCTAGGGCCAAGGACCAACGGAAGTAATGCCATTGAGAAGACTACCTTCGGCTGGGATTAAGGAAACGGCACGTCAACAGGGGACAGACTCATGCCTGTTGCACTGTTGCCGAGCTGGCCGCGCGAGTTGTCGCCCCAGCACTGAAGTGTTTTGGTCCAGGCACAGCTGTGGCCGGTTCCGGTGGAGATGGTCGTGGCGGCAGAGGCTTGACCCGCAACCACGACGGGAAGAGATCGGTCAATCCAGGTGCCGTCCCCGAGCTGACCGAAGGTATTCAGTCCCCAACAATAGACGTCGCCATTCATGATGCCGCAAGTGTGCTGAGGGCCTGCCGCAACCGCAGTGACTTGCTCCGTTAGGTCCTGAGCTTGCACCGGGGCGAGGCTGGAAGTCACCGAGTTGTCACCAAGCTGGCCATTGTAGTTGTTGCCCCAGCACCTAGCGCTTTCGTGGATTACTGCGCAAATGTGGGCGTTGCCGATGGCCACAGCAGTGACGCCCGATTGAGCGTTCAAGAGCCGAATCGGCCGAGGGCTACTCGGTGTAGATGGGTCGCGGAGCTGCCCTCCCTCGTTGCCGCCCCAGCATGACAGGCCACCGTCGACCACGGCGCAAGAGTTCAAGCCACCTGCCGCAATGGCCGTTACGCCCGACTCCAGCCCCAGCACTTGAACCGGCACCGTGCTGCCGGCGACCGTGCCATTGCCGAGTTGGCCCTGCCTGTTGTCGCCCCAGCAATGCACGCCGCCATCGGCCAAGGCGCAGGTGTGTTTGATGCCACTGGCGAGGGCGGTCGTGGATGCGGTTAGGTTGTTGACCTGGGTTGGCGAAAGGCTATCGGTTGTTGTGCCATTGCCGAGTTGGCCAAATTGATTGCGCCCCCAGCATCGAATCCCTTTGCTCACCAGTGCGCAGCTGTGGTCGCCGCCAGCGGTGACGCCATCTACATCACTCGCGAGGCCAAGCACCTGAACCGGGGTATGACTCTCGTTGTTGGTACCATCGCCAAGTTGGCCGTATTCGTTGCTCCCCCAACATTTCACATTGCCGTGGAATGATGCGCAGGTGTGGCGATTGGCGGCAGCGACAGTAGAAGGCGCGGTTCTGGTAGAGGTAGCCCCGCCAGTGGTTTTGGTGCCACCGGAACTCGCGGTGCCACCGATTGAGTGCGTTCCTGCGGCGTCATCGCTCGCTGACTCGAGTCGGCCGCCGCAACCAGGTGCGACCATTCCTAGCAGCCCCAGGGGCAGCGACCAACGACACACAAGACCTCTCACTGCCCGTCCTCTCATTCTCGATGGAGCGTTCCCTGCGGAGCTTTGGTTAGAACGAACGCTGCTTAGGTTAGCCGAGCGTGCGACAGAAGGCGAGACACGTCAAAGTCGACGCCGCATACTCGATATTCTAGGGTCAACGCAAATTTGGACATCCACGCCTGTCGCGGCACTCAGAAGCTGGACTCGTGCTCGAGAGTGCCAGATTGGGCGACGAATTCGCGTCGATCCGCAGCCTACACGGCCATTTTTGGCATTTTTCCAGAAATTGAGCCGAAATGCCGCGTTGCTGTGACTGCATTGAATCCGAGGAAACCCTCGGGTGCGAGTGTTTCATGCCAGCCAGACCAGCCGCGCACAGAGGTTCCCCCGGAGATGGGCGCGCATCGGTCGATCGCGTCGTCAGCTACGTGGGGGACGACGCGGCATTGGTCGAGGCGCTGCGAGAGAGAAAGCCAGCTGCGGTCGTCGCCTTCCACGATCGCTACGCGAAACACATCTTGCGGATTCTGATTCGCATTTTGGGTCATGACGTCGACCTGCAGGACGTGCATCACGAGGCATTCGTGCGTGCACTTGGCTCGATTGACCAATTGCGTGATCCAAGCCGATTGACCCCGTGGATGACTTCCGTCGCTGTGCTTACAGCACGCACGTGCATCCAACGTCGACAGCGCAAACGTTGGTT
Source organism: uncultured Polyangiaceae bacterium (assembly GCA_964454965.1). GTDB lineage: Bacteria > Myxococcota_A > Polyangia > Polyangiales > Polyangiaceae > FEN-1139. The sequence continues at coordinate 124,246 of CAYVXY010000015.1, forward strand.
GGTCTTCGTGGCGCCCGGTGAACTGCCTCAAGGACACGCGCACGCGGACGAATCCTCTCCGGAAGTGCTGGAAGCCCTTCGTGCCACGTATCGTCTGTTCGACCGGTTGCCGGCGGACGAGCGAATCCTCTTTGCTTTGCGTTACATCGAGGGCTTGGAACTGACAGAATTGGCGACCGCTACGACTACATCATTGGCGACCGCAAAGCGTCGCCTGGCACGGGCGGAGCGGAGATTTGCCGCCTTGGCGCGGCTGGACCCAGACCTGTGCGACTGGGTGGAAAGGGGCGGGCGATGGAGCGCCATCTAGCTGCTTTGGGGCGGGAGCTTGCTGCCTGTCAAGACGAGCTCATGTGCGATCGACTCAACCTCTCGAGAGGGCGCGCGCGCCTTCTGGCGTCAGTATCGCCGCGACCGGCAACGAGGCGAGTCTACCGCGTGTTCGCCATTGCTGCATTGCTGTTTGGGGCCGTGGCAGTTGGCTTCTTCTTGCGTGGCCCGCTGCCCGCGGTTTCCTCGGTGGGAGTTGCGAGCAAAGTGAAGCCAGGCGAGTGGATTGCTGCACCCAACAACGGTTCAGTCCCGTTGCTGTTCGCTGATGGAACGAGCCTAATCCTTCAGGCAAATGGACGTGCGCGGCTGACGAGGGGCGCGTCTGAAGGCGCCACAGTCGTGGTGGAACGTGGTGAATTGCGAGCCAACGTGCAACCCCGCGTCGGCAACCATTGGCGAGTCGACGTGGGCCCATTTCGTGTGACCGTCGTTGGGACGGTATTCGACGTGTCGTGGCAGCCCGAACTCGAACGATTCTCCCTAGTCCTGCGCAAGGGAGTCGTTACCGTTGCCGGTCCGATCATTGGGGGCGAAAGGACCGTGCGCGCTGGCGAGCAGTTGGATGTGTGGGTGGCCCGAGGCGAACTGCAGTCGACGCGCATTGACGAATCTTCCGCGCGTGCGGTCGGGGAAGCTGATGAGAAGAATGAGCAGCGGGCTCCGTGGTCGGTGGCGAGCGTAAGCGCGCCCGCTCTGCGCATTCCGGTCGAGAATCGTGGTTCCGGGGAAGCTCCCGTTGCGCTTGGAGCGACGAAATCCATGGAGGCGTTCCGGCTGTTGGCGCGTTCGGACCGTTATCGTGACGCACTGGTCGAGGCAGAGCGACTCGACTTTGACGCGCTCTGCGGGAACGCAAGCGCGACAGATGTATTGCTTCTGGGGGATGTTGCACGGTTGGCAGGCAATGTTGGGCGCGCCAGGCAGGCCTATTTGGCTCTGAGGAGGCGCTTCGTCGGTGGTCCGGCTGCACAAGGTGCCTTCATGCTGGGGCGAATAGCCCAAGACCAGCAGCGGTCGTTCATCGAGGCTGCAGCATACTTTGCCGACTACCTCCGCGAAGCCCCGGGCGGCGTATTTGCTCGAGAAGCTGCCAGCAGACTTGTAGAATCGCGCATGCTAGCGGGTGACCGTGCTGGGGCGAAATTTGCTGCGGCGCAGTACCTGCAATCCCATCCTTTGGGACCTTACGCCGACAAGGCAAAGGAGATCATGAGGGGCCCATAGTGGGCGCTTTGCGCGATTGCTGTGGTGTTATGCCCAAGATCTGAGGTATAGCTCTTGCCAGATCCGTGCGCGGAAATCGATTTTGGATCTTGCTGGTCACTGTCTTGCTGGTGGGCATGCGCGTCTCAACCAGCGCTTCAGCCAACGATCCCATGCGATCCGTTCTGGTCGTGCATTCGGGGGACTACCCCGAAGTTGAGCACGTGAGAGCTGAGCTTCTGGCTCTGAACTTTCGCGTCACTCTTCTCAACAACCACCAACCAATCTCGACACCGGACCTCCTCAAGCAGGCCGCGAGCGAGATGAATGCGTCAGTTGCTATCGAATTCGTGCTTGCTTCGGACGCGTTGCAGGTTTGGCTCTACGACGCAGCAAAGGGAGCGGCTCCGATCGTCCAGCAATTCCGCAATGACGCGAGGGGTGGCGAGTCCGATCGTATAGAAGCGCTGCGGGTGGTCGAGTATCTGAGGGCAGCGTTGATTCGAGCCGACGTCACGCCAGAACCAGCGGAGCAGGCGATTGTGCCAGGCAATGGCGCTTCCGTACCTGCAGTAGTAGAGGCGAAGGAGTCGGAGCCACCCAACCCGCCACCAAGTCAGCAACCGCCGGGGCGCGTTATTCCGCCATCGCTACAGGAGCGCCTGCCGGAACAGCCGGTAGTGCGCACGAACGGGACCTGGGTTCGACCAGCGTCGCTGTGGGTGACGCTGGCACCTGGCGTCGTCGCATTAGACGGACTACGTGTCCTCATGCCCGCCGGGGCAGTGGGTGTTCTATGGCACATGACGCCGCAATTCGCGTTGACGGCTCAGATTCTGTTGCCATTAGGGAATGCGAAACTTGCCGACTCAATTGGGACTACGGATGCAAGTGCATTGGGATTTGCGACGATGGCTCGTTACAATCTGGCGCGCAAGGGCAGTCCGTGGCGCCCAATAGTTGGGGGAGGGGTGATCGCGATCTGGCTGGACCTGAAGCGTCAGGCGGATCCCTCCGTGAGAGATTGGACTGAGCTTAGGTTGCTTGTACCAGCACCTGCAGCGGATATTGGGCTGCACTGGCAACCCGTCGAGACCTGGTCGTTCTTTGCGAGTCTTCTGGCAGCATACTCGATCCGAGAATCGGGGCTTCCCGCTGAGTTGGATAGGCTCGGGCGACCGGCGACATTTTTCGCTTCGCTGGGTGTCGAATGGCGAGCCGTCGCGGTGGCTAGGCGTGACTAGATAAGCCGAGGACGGTATGAAGGACTCGTCGTAGCCGCATCTGAGTTTCTGGGTGAACTTTCCTGAACCGCAAAGGCAAGAGACTCGGTGGCGCGGCCACCCGAGCGTCGTGCTGCTCGGATGAGTCCTATCTGAAGTTATGCACTTAGGCCCGTGGGCTTTGAATTTGGTTGTTGGGTGGAGCAAAACACCTGTGTTGCATGGCACGGTGGATCGTCGCCCCGTTGCGGGCGGGGTCGCGATCTGCCGACTATCTGCAGTGGCGGAGATGACTACTGCGCGAGAGGTCATTATGCGAAAGATACTAGCGATTCTTTCCGGCTCCGGACTGCTGGTTGCACTCTTCTCGTCGTCATGCATCGTCAAGGAGAAGGTCGACGAAGCCGGCGGCGAAGCCGCAAGCGGAGGCAGTCGTCCGTTCGTGAATTTGCTGGGTGGTTCCACTGCCAACGCGTCCACGACGAGTGGAACGACTGGCGGTGCTATCGGACCAGAACCCTGCCCGGACCTGCTCCAACAGCTGAAAACCGATCCCAAGCTGGTCTGCAGTCAGCAGAAGGTTGAAGCTAGCTTCACGAAGATCAACCTGCTTATCGTTCTGGATAAGTCGGGTAGCATGGGCGCTGTGCCCGAAGGATACATGCAGACGAAATGGGCAGGGGCGATAGATGCTCTGAAAAAGTCACTGGATCCTACCAGCACCCTCATTAGCTACGGGATCATGCTCTATCCCTCGGTCGCGCCCGACGCAGCCGCGAGCTGCGATGTTGGCGTTGGGCAAGATGCCGTGAACGTTGCGATCGGTTCCGCCGCGGAAACCGTGCCACAGATCAATGCGCTCATGGCTGCCGCGAGTCCCGGCGGTGGTACGCCCGCTGCCGCTGCACTGGGGGCCGCTCTTGACTACTACACGAAGGGCGATGGTGTCGCGCTGGATGGGGCCAAGTACGTACTCTTTGTGACCGATGGTGGACCCAACTGCAACTCAGCGGTTTCTTGCTCAGTTGAAAGCTGTACGGCATTTATGGACAAGTCGCCTCAGATGGCAAGTTGCTGGAACGGTGGTGTTGCCAACTGCTGCGATCGTGTCAATCAGGTCAGTGGGGCGTTTGATCCCCACACATTGTGCCTCGATGACGTCGCCGTTACGGCTCGTTTGGAGGCGTTGCGCGGTGCACAAATCAACACTTTCGTCATTGGTATACCGGGTTCGGAGGTCTATGGGCAGTACCTGGACAGTTTTGCTGTGTCCGGTGGCGTGCCGGTCGCCGACCAACCACGGAAGTACTACGAAGTCACGGGCGAATCCGGACTGAGAGAGGCCTTCGACGCCATTACGACGAGGCTCGTTGGCTCCTGCATCATACAATTGGCAACGCCTCCATGGGACACGAACGCCATCAACGTGGCGGTCGACTGTAGTGTGCTGCCGCAGAAGACAGGAGTCCAAGTCAATTGGGACTACTACGCCGTCAACAACACCATCGAAATCCAGGGAGGCATGTGCGAGAAGATCAAGGCGGTTGGAGTGAACCGCATTGACATCGTGAATGGTTGTCCGCGCGTCATTATCGAATAGCAAAGACGATGAATCGCAACGATATGCTCTCGAAATGCCGCTGCCGCGTGCAGACACTCGTCAGTCAACGGGGCGAGATATGAGACATGCTTCGAGCGTTTTCGTTACCGGTTGCCCTGCCCGAAACGTGCGGACGGCGGAGTCTACCAGCTGCATACTGAGTTGACGATTGCAAGTGGCGAAAGCCTGCTCCAGCAGCCGCCGTTCCGCACGCGTGACCCGTCCGTCGAGAATTGCCGCGGCAACAAGTACGTGCAGCACAAAGGTTTGTTCGGCCGGGCCAAGCAGGGCAAGCTCGTGGATGAATCTCTGAGTGTCGTCCGGTTCTGAAACCTCCTCGATAGGCAACCGTTGACTCAGTGCGTTCATCAGTGCCAGGTGGTTGGGGTGAAAATCGCGTGTCCGCACCACCGCGCTTGCCACGGCGCGCTCCGCCACCTGCCACCCAGCACGACCAATATTCGCGGAATGGGTGCCTGTCTCAATCAATTCGACGACTGCCGACGGCCCGAGGATGCGCAGTCGAGCCTCCCTGAGCACGTAGTAGCACACCACCGCATCCCACACGGCAGTTACAGGAACAGCGACGAAATCGAGCACGGCTCTGGCGGCAGCCCTTCCGAGGGCGCCCCGCAATAGCGCTTTGACGACGAACGTAGTTAGGGCAACTTTCGCCTTGTAAAGAAGCGATATCAGCACGACGAACCAAGGGCTGGTCTCGCGTCTCGGATCGATCCCATCCATAGGCTTCAATGGATTGGGCAGCTCAAGCGCGGCGCGGGTCAACGTGGCCAAGACTTCGGTATCGCTCTTTCGTTCCTCGCTGGGGTCGAACTGCAGACCCGCGGCGCACGCCATTCTGTGAACGGCGCGCAACGCATCCCAATACAAGAACCCAATTTCGATAATGGACGCTACGAGCGTTACCGCGCCGACCCAACCCCAATAGGTCACTAGATTGTGCAGGGACACGTTTGCCCCGTCTATCGGATGGCTGAGGTTGGCCAGGATCGACGCGATGGCACTGGCAGTCGCCGATAGCGCACCGGCAACAGCCGCCCGAGTTACTGCCTGTCGCTCGATTCGTCGCAACGCGGCGCGCTCGTCTGGATTAAGCAGATGGATGGGATCGTCCGCGGGCGCCACAGGGGCAACGCTGGGTTGCCGACGCATGAATTGCAGCGCAACTCGCTCGGTGAGGGAAGCAGGGGGGCGATTGGAGGCGGGGTGTGGTGGCGGTGCCGTCGACGACATCTAGATTCCCGGTGGATGATGGCAATCCTCGCAGGCGAGCTTCGGCACGAGCGCGGTCGCGTGGCAATCAGAACAATTCAGTCGATCGTGGCCCGGGATTTTCAAGTCAAGGATTGGTAGTTGCCAAGGGTGCCAGGGCGCTGACGCAGGGTCAGGAGATGCACCGGGCGGAGTCATCGGACTCATCCGCGGAGCCGTGTGGCAGGTTGTGTCGCAGTCGTTGGCGAGCAGCTTGCCTTCGGCGTCGACGTGCTGCCCGTCGTGGCAGCGAAAACACCCGGAGGAGAACCGATGTCCGAGGTGACTTGGGTGGGTGCCCCAATCCACGCGCTGCTCGAAGAAATTGCTATCAGCGTAGTGTTTTTCGGCAAACGCCAGGGCGCGGTCAATCTCGCCCTGGCGCAGTTGAACAAGTTCGGGGGTTCGGTCGCTCACTGTGCGGGTCAAGGTGTTCCGAACCGCAGCCATAGCTGCTTCGTGTGCAGGACGACCTACGGACAATGCTTCGAGGAGGCGTCGCTTGACGGACGGCAGTGTGACCGCCACTTCACCGTTGAATAGGGCCTGGTCCAGCGCCGCGTCCGGTTGGACGATGTCATGTGCACCGCGGTTGTGGCAGTCCGAACAGGTCATGCCACTTCGTGGCAGCTGCTCGATCTGTGCACGACTGAGCGGTGATACTCTAGAAATGTAGGTTGTTGCGCTTCCATCGGGCTTGTTTACCTGCACCCAGGGAATGGACTGTGCCAGCGGATCTGCTGCCGCATAGCTCACGCGACTTGGGTCCGACATGTGCCAAACGATTCCGCGGCTTTGGTGAGGTGAGTTCTTGCTCTCACCGATGCGTATCGTAAGTGATGCTTGCCATGCGGAGTTGGCCTCGTCGTAGCGATAGCGAGGCACTTGCATCAATTTGGCTGGCGGGAGTCGAGCCAACGAGTGACAGGGTATGCAGCGATCACTCGGCACCCGATGCTGGGTGCTCGATACGCGAATGGGTCGCGCATAGTTACCGCGGAGCAGGGCCCAGAGGTGTTCGGCCCCTCGAACCTTTGCCCGAACATGTGCCAAAGGACCTCGACCGACGTGACAACTCGTGCACGGGACGGAAGCGTGAGAGCCGGCAAGGTGGGCGGCGTGCTGCGGAGCCATGGCCCGATGGCACGTCTGGCCGCAAAAGGCGATGGACTGCGTATAGCGATTCAGGGCGAGCGCGCCTTGCAAGATACCCAGTGCCAGAGCCACGGCTGCTCCCCACGCAAACCAGCGACGGACATTTCGGGTTGTCCAGGGAAGACTCGGCATTGAGAGTGAACGTCGCACCAAGGATTCTCGCGCTACGACTGGGGGAGTTCGTTTACTGCGCGCCACGCCTGATCGATAGCGCTATCCATATATGCACTCGCGCCCGCGTCGGAATTGGCGATGGTAATGCTCCCCCACCGTTGTCGACCAATGACCCAGGGCTTTTCTTCGGGGGCCCACTCTGGATCGAACAGGCGGTTTGGTATGAAAGCGTAGCCATGGGCCCAACGATTCACCGTTATGGCTTCGACATCTCGCGAGGGATCGAACCCCGTACCCGCAAGCATGCGGCCCAACTGATCGCGTATGTTCTTTTCATAGGTCGCGAGATCCGTATTCAACAATTCCCAACGTCCGACGCGATTCTGATCGCGACGCGACAGGCCAGGTCGGCAGGGGACACGCAACATGAACAACACTGCTGGTTCGTCAGGCTGTTTTGGGCATTCGTATCCGCCCAGGCTCACCGGGAAATCGAGTGCTGTGTAGTTGTGGTAGCTGCTAGGGGCGATAATTTGGTGCACTCCCAGCTTGGCGAAAGGCTTCCAATTGCGCAGTGCTACGTGGGTATACACGAACGGCATGCGCACCAGGTAGGAAAGCGCTTTGCGCTGCGGCTGCGGAAGTTCCGGGCAGATGTACGGGACCATGGCATTGTAGCAGGCCAAGACGCAGTGCTTCGCCGTGATCTGTTGCAGCATACCGCCGCGTGCGTAGACGAGTTCGACCTCATCTCGATGTGTATTCGGGGCCTTGCCGATGGGTGGCGATGCCTTTGCATGCCGCACGTTAACCACTGTGCTGTTCAGGCGAATGCGCACCAGACCGTCCTTGTGGTCAAGCCTTCCGTAGTCAAGCCTTGCTAGGACCGCGTCGTGCATGGAGTTGCCGGGCAATGACGTGGGGATGAGTGAACGCACCAATAACCTGGCAACCGAGGCGTTGCCATCGGGAAAGTGATAGATGTAAGGTTCGTCTGCTTCCCGTTCTGGCAGTCCAAGCCCGTCGAAACCGGGGTAGACGAAGGCACCAAAGTCGTCGACTCCGTTGTAGCAGGACCAAGCCGAGACCGCATCGATACCTACGGCAAACAGGTCATGTGGGAAGCTCTGGAAGAATACCAACGCTTCTGGAACCAGTTGGCAATGTTTCGTCAGGTACTCAGAGTAGCTCGTCTTGCGCAGCAGGCCAATCTTTGCCGCTCCCGACATTCCCGCCAAGTAGTCGCGTTTCTCTGTGTAAATGCGCGTGATATCGCGGCGGACGCGTTCCGTCAGGGGCGCCTTGGCGAGCAAGTTTGCCCAAGGCGTGCGATAGAGGCCCGTGAGCAACCGATCTTGGCCGTAGGTCTCGCGATCGAAAAACACACCCGTTTCGAGCTTAGCGTAGAGCTTCCGATCGAAGGCCTTGTCGAACACAGATACTTCGATCCCTAGGTCCTGCAGCAATCGTTTGCTTTCTTCACTAAAGCTCGAAGGGCTCGCTATCGACTGGCTGCCACCGTAACTGACAAGCAATCGTCCCGAGACGGAGAACTCATTCCTTGTTGCGTGCCCACCGATATCGTCGTGGTTCTCCAGCAGCAGGATTCTTGAGGATGGACCAAACCGCTTACGGTAGAAAAACGCCGCCGCCAAACCACTAATACCGCCGCCTACGACGACTAGGTCGTAGTGCTCGCCAGTGCCAGTCACCTTGCCCAGGGAGCTCCAGGGGACGCCCTTTTTTAGCTCATGCGCGAAATCGAAAGAGCCACCGTGGTCCCCGCGGAGCCCGGTTCTGGCTGGGGGATAGTAGTCGGCTGCCTGTTCAGGCGCATACTCGTCCCGTAATGTTTGGCGCGGTTCCTCGGTGCTCGTCGGTGTTGGGCCTTTGTCTTTGCAGCCCGTCGCGTTCGCCATAAGGGCCGAACCGACACCCACACCTACGCCTTGGAGCCAGGCGCGTCTCGCGATCGGGCATGCTGGGCGACTGCGATTGTCGTCACCCATGCGCGTGCGGCTTCCCTAGGGCAGTGGTTTGCGTGTCCATGCCAAAGCCGATAATCCAAGGACTATCGATTCTAGTGTGCGACGGCATTTCGATCCATTCAGGCGCGGTCTCTTCTTGAATTTGGGCAGCGAGTCCTAGCACATCGTTACTAGTGCTGCGTCAGATCCACCGCTGCTCGAAGATTGCCTAGCCTATGGACACTTGCCGTTGGGGCGGCCCGGTGGTTCAGCTCAGTACGGCCAATTTCTGACCATTGGGGGCAGCGCCAAGCATGAATGGCCTTCCGCCAGAGTGACCATCGGCTGTCGGCGGATCTGGGCGGGCCTTTCTCTGCAGCCCTGCTGCACCGACGCAGGATCAACGCACCATCTGCAACGAGCCACTCCTGCTCCTTCTTCCTTTGGCAATGGGCTGCGGATCCGACAAGACCGAGCAAGCATCGCACGACAGTGCGCGGCGGCAGCACGACGCAATCCACCTTTGGCTGTAAGATGGGTGGCTGGTCTGTCCGCGGGATTTGACCGGTCGCTTTGGCGGCTACTGCATCCAGCGCTGATACACCAACTTCACGTGTTCGATGGCGGCAGCTTGGCGGCGCTCGAACGCCCGCGCGAAGGTGTTCGGATCTTGGTACAGGCGGTGCTCCGCGCTCTTGGTCGGCGAGTCTACGGCGATCTCGTTGTGGTGCGGCAGCATGGCGCGCGGCGGGTAATCTGCTTGCTGGCGTAGCGCTGAGGGGATGTAGGTCACGCGTTCGGCGGCGCCCTGATTGGGATCACCGTTCTGCGCATAGCGTCCGGAGATAATTTTGCCGCGCCAGTGTTTGGCTGCATTCTCACGCGTCCCGCGATAGGTCCCGGTGTTGACGGTAAACCGGGACTTGGCTAGGGGGCATACCGTGCCGGCACCGTAGTCGGGGATTGTCGCAACTACTGGCCGCGAAGGGTCGTAAGCCAAAAGGCGTCCGTTTTTGACCTGGCCAAAGACCTCGTAGGTACTGTGAGCGTAGAAATCGCCTATCGCATGGGCTGCGAGGGCAAAGTCCCCGAGGGATTTGCTGCTGAGCCGGCGTTCGATCAGCGCGAAGCCTTCATTGATGTAGCCGTTGTCGAAATGGTCACGGGGATCGTACGTCGCAATATTGGCGTCAACGGCGAGACTTGCCGCCTTGACGTATTGCCGATTGAACCACGACATGCCCTTGAGCGCAGTATCGAAGATGTGGTTGTGAACGCCAACGGCGAACCCAGGATCGAATTCCTTGAAGAAGCGTCGCCTCCCTACGTAGTCCGGAAGCGTGACGTCGATGTCGTTGCGCCTAATTGCCCAGAGATGCGCATCATTGAACACAAAATGAGGCACGTACTCGAAGCGCTCTTTCGCGTTGATGCCTCGTGATCCTTTGGGGGCAGCTTTTGCGGATTGTTTGAAGTAGAGGAGCGGATCGAGCACGACCCAATGGCCTTGTTCGTTTTGATACATTACCCAAGCGTGGTCACGATCCCTAATGCGAGCACCAGCGGCGTTTCGGGTGACGAGGTGCCCCAAGGCGACGCGCAACATGTAGCCGCTGAGTCCCGAGGCAAGTAGCAGTGAGGCGAGCAGAAACGCGAGATCCTCACAGTCACCCGCTCCAAGGGCAAGTGTCTCTTCCGGGAATTGCCAGGCATCGGAGCGCCGCCCTTTTCTCGCCTGGTAGGCAATCTTTCGGCCGACGTATGCTGCCAACACCAACACACGGTGATCGAACGCCCCGTCGTGCCGTCGGAAGAAGAGCTCTCTGTCACTCGCTGACTTGAGGGAGCCAATCGCCTCGTCCATAGCGCGTCGGATGATTGCGTTGTTGGTGCTGGTCAAGAATTGCCGAATGTCGATCTCGTAGTCGAGTTTCGAATTCGCGATCTTGCGCTTCGAAGGCACGATGCGATCGAATACGACATCATCACCTGCCCAATTCCAGCCACCTGTACCGATCACGCTGGTCGCTCGCATGCACATGGTTTGTTCCCTCCGACAGTCGAGGCACCTCGCCCCGTCCGACCTGAATGTGACGCTACCGCCATCGACCGGTCGCCAGCAAGCGCGAAGAGAAACCCCAAGTCCCGAGCGTCTCGAGGAGAACAATCGGGCTTGGGGTTTCTTGCCGCTCGCAGCACCGACCTGCAGAGCGGTCCTGCTGGGCGGTGCGATAGGAGGCGGCGCTACTTGCGCATGGCTTCTTCGATGGCCACGGCTACCGCGACAGAGGCTCCGACCATGGGGTTGTTGCCCATACCAATGAGTCCCATCATCTCAACATGTGCCGGTACGGACGACGATCCAGCAAACTGTGCGTCAGAGTGCATGCGGCCCATCGTGTCGGTCATACCGTAAGAGGCGGGACCTGCTCCCATGTTGTCCGGATGTAGCGTTCTGCCCGTTCCTCCGCCCGAGGCCACCGAGAAGTAGCGCTTGCCCTGCTCGATGCATTCCTTCTTGTAGGTCCCGGCGACCGGGTGCTGAAAGCGTGTCGGGTTGGTGGAGTTGCCGGTGATCGACACATCGACGCCCTCGGCGTGTAGGATCGCTACGCCTTCGCGCACGTCATCGGCGCCGTAGCAACGAACCTTGGCTCGATCACCCTTGGAGTAGGACTTCTCCCAAACGACGCTGAGCTTGCCCGTTGCGTAGTCAAACTTCGTCTGCACGTGAGTAAACCCGTTGATGCGGCTGATGATCTGAGCGGCGTCCTTGCCGAGACCGTTCAGGATCACACGAAGTGGGTCCTTGCGAGCGCGGTTGGCGCTCTTGGCGAGACCAATGGCGCCTTCTGCCGCCGCAAATGACTCGTGCCCGGCGAGAAACGCGAAGCACTTGGTTTCTTCGAGCAGCAGCATACAAGCGAGGTTACCGTGCCCGATTCCAACCTTGCGATCATCGGCAACCGAGCCGGGAATGCAGAATGCCTGCAGCCCTTCGCCCAGCGATTTTGCGACGTCGGCGGCGCGGGTCTGTCCCTTCTTGAATGCAATCGCTGCGCCTAGCGTGTAGGCCCAGCAAGCGTTCTCGAAACAGATGGGCTGCACACCCTTGACGATGGCAGCAACATCGACGCCCTTCGCCTTGCAGAGTTCGTCGGCAGCCTCGATGCTGGCGAGACCGTATTGCTTGAGAACCGGGGTGATCTGCGGCATTCGCCGCTCGTAGCTTTCGAACAGTGGCATAGCGGCTACTCCTTCCTCGGGTTGATGGTGCGCGTGGCTTCGGCGAACCGTCCGTAGGTCCCCGTGCATTTCTTGAGCGCTTCAGCCGGATCCTTGCCGTCGGCAATCATCTCCATCATGGGGCCGAGCTTGAGGAACTCGTAGCCGATGATCTCGTCATTTTCGTCGAGTGCGAGGCGAGTCACATACCCCTCCGCCATCTCCAGATAGCGGGGGCCTTTCGCGCTCGTGCCGTACATCGTACCGGTCACGCTGCGCAGGCCCTTGCCGAGATCCTCCAGGCCAGCGCCAATTGGCAACCCGCCTTCGGAGAACGCCGTTTGGGTGCGTCCATACACGATCTGCAAGAAGAGCTCGCGCATAGCAACGTTGATGGCATCACACACGAGGTCGACATTGAGCGCCTCGAGAATGGTCTTGCCGGGCAGAATCTCTGCTGCCATCGCTGCGGAATGCGTCATGCCGGTGCAGCCCACCGTCTCGACGAGGGCCTCCTCGATGATGCCCGCCTTCACGTTCAGCGTCAGCTTGCAGGCGCCCTGTTGGGGTGCGCACCAGCCCACGCCATGCGTGAGACCCGAGATGTCTTTCACCTCGCGCGCCTGTACCCAGCGCCCCTCTTCGGGGATGGGCGCCGGACCATTGTTCGGTCCGCGATGGAGGCACACCATCTGCGCTACTTCATGGGAGAATTCCATGGTGTTTCCTTGAAACTCGGGTGTGCCTCGACACCGTGTCGTGGCTACCGAGCAGCTCGTGCAATAGGCCAAGCGCTAATCCAAAACCAGTACAATTCGTTCTTGGGTTTGGGTCGTCGTGGCGGACGCAAACTCTGCGCGTTTGTCGTGGGCGCGCGGAGCGGTCCACGTCGCGGCCAGGGTCATTCGGGCCCGTTGCTGTGACGTTGGCCCGTGAAATCTGCGCCCTCTACGCCTCGGCTTGTTCGATCATTTCCGCAGGTGACTCCTCGGAGACGGACATTCACTTGCCGTTTCCGAGTTCGATGTTTGGCGTCGAGACTACGATGTCGTCCGGCGTGGCCCGTTTTCGATCGGGTCCGAAGGACGTCACGACCGCCCCAGATTCCATGCAAGTGATAACGAATGGCTGCTCCCAAGGGTCCGCCTTAGGCGTATCGCGAGCGAGGAATTTCCCCTCCACCAATTGCCTGAATGATGGGCAGGTGGATTCGCCGTGCAACACATGCCAACGGTAAGCGGCGGCTCGGATGGCAACCATCGCTTCGCGCGACTCGTTGCTCTTCGCCTCGCCGCGGTTCGCTGCGGCAATGTGAGCCGCGCCGAACCCGAGGGCGGCAACTAGGCCAATTGCTCCAAGTGCCACGACATACCTCGAGCGCTTCACTCGATTGAGCAAGGATAACGGTTCTGTGTTGGCTGAGGGCATTGCCAGCCGCATGATCCTCGAATTCGTCGCGCAGTACAAGAATCGAACACTTGAGCGAACGCGCGGGGGTTGTGGACGCACTGAGCCACGCAAGCATGCCGTGCCATGCATTTGCCGCCCATGCGCGCAAAGTTTCGGACCAGCATCGCTCGCGGTCGTCACTTGGGACTGAACAGAAGCACCGCAACCGGGCGCGAGCGCCGAGTTCGCAAACTTCAACGCGAGCGCTCAAGAGGTATGCGTGCCTTGCGCCAACCACGCGCGGCGCAACCGAACCGACAGCCAAGCGCGTGAGAGGCACATGATCGAGCACCGGTCGCACGTTGTGCCAACGCTGTGGTCGCAATTGGCACTTGATTATGCAAGGCTCACGGAACGGGCCACGTGCCGCTTTGGCCCAGGAGCAAGCGATGCGCTATGTCTCTGCGATCAGCACCTGCCCCGATCCTTACCGTGCCGGAACAGAGATCGGTGAGACGCTCAAGACGATTTCTCCCGAAGTGGTTGTAATGTTCTCGGCAGTTTCGTACGGACCCAATCTTTCCGACCTCTTCGCCGGACTCTCAGACGCTCTCGACGATCCGGAGCTCATTGTCTTTGGCGGTACCGGGGATGGTGTCTACGAAACCACCCAAGCCGCAAACTATGCCGTCAGTGCCCTCGGCATCGACTCAGAAGGCGGCATGCGGTGGTCGACTGCCGTCGAGTCCGGAACCAAGCAGGATTCGAGAGGTGCCGCCAAACGTTGCGCGGAACGGGCTCTTTTGGACCTCGGTAGCGAGGCCAGCTTCTGCATGGTGATGGCTGACGGCGCTACAGCCGATGGGACTGGCATTGTCCTCGGCGTACGCGACGTCGTCGCCGTTCCTGTCTTTGGCGGACTCGCCGGGGACGATCGCAAATTCTCCAAGAGCCGAGTATTTCTTGGCGGAGAGGAATACGAAGATGCCGTTGTCGTGCTGCTCGGGCAAGGAAGCATGCCCTATGCTATCAACGCGGCGAGCGGCTGGGAGCCGCTCGGTCAACCCGGTACCATCGAAGATGCCGATGGAACGGTGATCCATCGCGTGAGCGGACAGAATGCACGCGACTTCATCACTGCGCAAATAGGTAAACCGCTCGGCGAGATCGATATCGGAGTGGCCCCACTTGCCGCCTACCAAAATGGGACGGATCATCCGTACTTCTTGCGCACTCCAAGTCGCATTGACGCAAATGGTGACATTCACACCTTCGGAAGCGTTCCCGTGGGGACGCTGGTACGTGTCTGCACAGCCACTCGCGAGGCCGTGTTGCAGGGAGTGACCGAGGCTGTGGAGGGCCTGCTTTCGAGCAGGCTGGGGTTCGAGCCCAAAGCGGCGCTCGTTGTGTCTTGTGCAGCACGCAAATGGCTGCTGGAAGACTGCGGAGATCGTGAGCTAAAAGCGCTGTTTGGGGGCTTGGGCAAGCGGCTGCCGTTGGCGGGGTTCCCGTCGTTTGGCGAGATTGGCCCGCTTACCACGCCAGTAGGGTACACCGAGAGTTACTTCCACAACGTGACCTTCGTCCTCTGCCTGCTCGGTGGCTAATATGGCGCGCTTGTACTCACTGGTCGAGCCGCCGCCGCCTGGGTTCACGCTCGTTTCCTCGTACCAGCGTCGTTACTTTCGCGGCCGTCCATTCGCATTGCATGCCACGACAATTCATCAGGCCGAGGGGTTTCTTGACGCCGAACTCGGTCAGCTCTGCGGCATCTTAGTATCTACCTGGGATGCTCCAACTCAGTTTCGCGTCGTTTCGCCCGATCTATATCACCTGCAGGTAGATTCGTCACGAGCATCCATCCTTGCAGACTTCGTTCAACCGCTACTGTTGCTACTGGACACGCACACGAGGGACAAGGACCAGAGTCGCCTGGCGCAATTCGAACTCGAGCGTGCGCTGCAAAACCAGCAACGCATGGCCGATGAATTCGAGGCTGTCCGCTCGAGCCTGCGGCGAGAACTTGCTGAGCGGCGCGCGGCGGAAGGACTCCTGAAAGAGAGCGAGCGCAAGTTTCGTGCACTGCTCGATTCTGCATTCGAAATGGTCGGCCTCTTGACACCGGACGGCAACATGATCGAAGCGAATCGCGCGTCGCTCGAGTTCGCTGGTGTCACGATCGAGCAGATTCGAGGCGTCCCCTTCTGGCTGACCCCGTGGTGCAGCCACTCCGCCGAGCTACAGGTTCAGGTCAAACAGGCCATTGCACGCTGCGCCCAAGGTGAACTCTCTCGCTTCGAATCGACGAACATCGACGCCAACGGTGTGACGCATTACGTCGATGTCTCGCTCAAGCCTGGCTTCGACGAGGATGGACGGGTTGAATTTTTGATCCCGGAGGGGTGGGACATCACCGAGCGCAAGTGCGCTGAACGTGAGCGCGAGCAGCTACAGGCCCAACTCATGCAGACGCAGAAACTCGAGTCGATTGGCCGTCTCGCTGGTGGCGTGGCTCACGACTTCAACAATATGCTTACGGTCATCCTCGGGCGTGCCGAACTTGCCTTGAAGGACATCAACAATGGCACGCCGCTCTACGAGGATCTCGAGGAGATCCACGCGACTGCGGAACGCAGCGCCCAACTCACGCGGCAACTGCTTGCGTTTGCGCGGCGCCAGACCATCAAACCAAGGACCTTGGATCTGAATGAGGCGATCTCGGGAATGCTAGCCATGCTACGCCGACTGATTGGCGAGGACCTAAAGCTGCAATGGTTGCCCGCCCCGGAGCTGTGGAAAGTAAATGTAGACCCCAGCCAACTCGACCAGTTGCTGGCCAATCTCGTGGTCAACGCGCGAGATGCCATCGCGGGTACGGGTACGATTACTATCAGCACGCGCAACCACAAGGTCAGCAGCGGCCGCATCGACAGCCTGAGAGAGTCCGCCGCCGGTGACTACGTGATTCTTTCGGTGGAAGATACTGGAGCGGGCATACCAAAGGAGGTGTGCGAGCACATCTTCGAACCATTCTTTACCACGAAAGCAGTGGGCAAGGGAACCGGACTGGGGCTTTCCACGGTGCTCGGAATCGTCGAGCAACACCAGGGTTTCATCCAGGTACAGAGCCAGCCAAATGTGGGAACGGAGTTTGTCCTTCACCTGCCGCGCGCGGAGGAATTCACCGTTCAAACCGCTTCCCACGAGACCGCAAGCTTACCCTTGGGCGGCACGGAGACCGTGCTGGTCGTGGAGGACGAGCAGGTCGTTCTGTCCCTTCAAAAGAAGATCCTTTCGCGTCTGGGCTACCGAGTCTTGGCAGCTTGTGGACCGATCGAGGCCCTAGAGCTCATGGCAGATGGGACCCTTGACGTGGACTTGCTGCTTACGGACGTCATCATGCCCGAAATGAACGGTTGTGAGCTAGCCGAGCGGCTCATTCTGTCCCATCCCGGGCTTCGGTGTCTGTACATGTCTGGATATTCGGCGGATGTGTTCCCAAGCCGAGGCATCATCGACGATCGCGTGAATTTCATCCAAAAGCCCTTCAGCGTTGCGCAAATTGCTCGCAAGATCCGCGAGGTCTTGGACGAGCATCGCGCACCGCTTGAACCGGAATGTCCCTAGGCCCCGAGGCCGCTTCCGAAGGACGCGGAGCTAATCGTTGGTCGGTCCGAGGCTGTTCGAGGATACCGCATTCTGATAATCTTAGTCGGATACATGGCAGAGGGACTCGTGCTTGCTGGTCGCTATCGCCTCATTCAACGGTTGGGCGGCGGCGCCATGGGGTCAGTGTGGCGCGCCGAGGACATGAACCTTCGGGCTCCAGTCGCGGTAAAGCTCATCGATCCATCGATTGCCGAAACGGACGAGGCCATCGCCCGGTTTCGTCGTGAGGCTCAAGCGGCCGCTGCGATTCGCAGTACTTACGTCGTGCAGATCCTCGACCACGGAGTGGACGGAAAAACTCCGTATATTGCCATGGAGCTGCTCATCGGTGAGAGCCTGGCGAGCCGTCTTGAACGGGTCAAGTGTCTCACTCCGGAGAAGACCGCCGCCGTTCTCTCCCAAGTGGCGCGCGCTCTGACACTGGCCCATGCGCAGGGGATCGTGCATCGCGATCTGAAACCCGACAACGTTTTCCTCGTCCGTGAAGGGACCGATGACGTGGCCAAGGTCCTCGACTTTGGGATTGCCCGGCGCATAGGTGATCTGGGAGAGACCGGAGGTCTACAGACACAGACGGGCGCGGTCCTCGGAACGCCCTTCTACATGAGTTCCGAGCAAACCATTGGGCTACCTGTCGATCACCGCTCTGACATTTGGTCCTTTGGCGTCATCGCCTTCGAATGCCTCACTGGAAAGCGTCCGTTCGAAAATGAGGTCTTGGGCGCGCTGTTCAACGCCATCTGCGTGGCTGCGATTCCAATCCCATCCAAAGCTGCAGCGGTTCCCCGCGGTTTCGATCCATGGTTCGCGAAAGCCGTCGCCCGAGACCGCGAGCAAAGGTGGCAGAGCATCGACGAGGCCATCGCTCAATTGCGTGTCGTTTGCGGTTTAAAAGGGGACGGTTCGCTTGGAGAAAGCGTTCGCGCCGACCTCGACGCGACGCTACGCGATCCGCGGTCCGTTTCGCATGACGTCGCGCTGGCCGGCACGGTCGGTCCTGCGTCGATCACCATCAATCGACGACCGTCGCAGCGGGTGAAGCGGCTCTTCCTCGTGGCAGTGCCATCGTCGCTCCTCGCTGGTGCAGGACTGGTCTTTTTGTTGCGGGGCGCTTCGAGCGTCAAATCTTCGACGGATCTATCCCAGCCGTCGGCTACGGCCACAGTGTCGACGGCTGGTGCCGCCCTAACACCAACCGTTGCTGCCGCGGCGGCACCAGGCGTGAGCGCACCCGTGGCCATGGTTCCGGTACCCAGTCCATCCTCGAGCGTGAGCACGGCCGCGACCGTGGGGGCCGGGGGTGCAACAAGCAACGCGGCTAACCATCGGGTGCCCGCTAGACCTCGTAGAGCAACTAAAAGTGGACGCAACAACGACGAGTTCGTGGGGTTCTGAACACGCATGAAAAGCCACCGACTATGCGCCTCACTGCTCGCTGCCCTCGTTTCCCTGGGCACTTTCGCAGCTGGTGCCACCGACGCCAGTACCAAGAGCACTGCGCGCGCGTTGGCACAGAGTGGTGAACGGGACTTCAAAGCGGGTCGGTTCGCCGAAGCGAGCCAGAAGTTCCAGCGGGCTTACGAGGCTGTCAGGATCCCAACTCTGGCGCGCTCAGCCGCTAGGGCATTGGCCGAACAGGGAAACCTAGTTGCTGCGGCCGAACTCTACGTGCAAGCGATTCGTTTGGAGTCCAACGACGATTGGACTGGCAACACGCAACTGACGGCGCAAGAGAAGGCCAAGGCCGAATTGGCCGAGCTCGAGCCACGGATCCCGCGGATCACCATCAGCATCGATGGTGCGAGCGCGACAGATGTCGATATTTCGGTGGACGACGTCAAAGTTCCTGGGTCGCTCATTGGTGCCGAGCAACGGGTCAATCCGGGAGCGCGTCGCGTGGTTGGGCGGCGCGGCAGTGAAGTCGTCGAGCAGAAGATCGAACTCAAGGAGCGAGAATCGAAGCTTGTCCGATTGAGGTTCGAGCAGGCGCCGCCGGCGCCGAGTGCGGCGGCTGCCGCCACAGCCACGCCAGTTGACGCAGCCGCGAAACCGCCTGCCCCAGCGACGACAACCCCAGCGTCGAGCTTTACCGCGACGAACCAGCCAACACCAACGAGCAGCCAACCATGGTCGCGCGGCGATACTCAGCGGACGCTAGGCTGGGTCGGCATCGGTTTTGGCGCTGCTGGGGTTCTGTTCGGCGCGACGACGGGCATCATTGCCGGCGTCAAGTATGGCTCCCTCAAAGACGATTGCCCCGGCGATCGCTGCATTGGCACCGCGAAGTATGGCGACCGTGTCGATAGCTACAGTGCGATGCGCACTATGTCCACGATCGGCTTCATTGTCGGTGGGGTCGGTGCCGCCGCAGGAATCACCCTACTCGTCACGAGTCCGAGAAGTGATCATTCGCCTGTCGTCGGACTCTGGTTGACGCCGAACGCGGCCGGTCTCCGTGGAGCGTTCTAATCATGTCGAATCGATCGAGTTCTTGGGGTAAGGGTCTCTGGGTCGTCGCTGGTGTTTGGGCGGCAGGTTGTGTCTTTCCGAGCGTCGACGTGGTGGACGAGCCGACCAAGCCTGGTCGCGGTGGTAATCCCGGTGACGGCGGAACCACGGCGGTCACCGAGCAAGGGGGCGCGCCCGCTGAGCAGGGCGGAACCAACGGCACTTCGACCGCGGACGGTGGCACGACGAGTAACGGCGGAGGCGTGACGGATTCAGCGGGTGCACCGTCTATGGGCGGAGGCGGTACGGCGGGCAGGGTTGGCACGGCGGGTACAGCAGCGAGGGGTGACTCGGCAGGTGCGGCTGGCAGCAACTCGGCAGGTTCTGCGGGCTACAATGGCTATACAGTTCACCCCAATGGCTATGTCACCAGCGGCATTTGGCAGGGTTGGCCCTGGGTTTCTGCGTCGGGGACGGGGTCGACGATCGCTCCCGCGGACGTGGCGGTCAATCTCACCAACGGTCGACTGTGTGTCTCGGGAACTGCGGCTGCTGTCGGCGACGGTAAGCTTGGTATCGCACTGAACCATCCGTTCAACGGGCCTGTGGGTACGGTGAAACCCACGAGCAATGGGCTCGTTGTCAACGTCGAGAATCGCGGGACGTCGGCGATTCGCGTGTGCCTCTATAACGAATCTTCTGTCACTTGGTGCGTTGCGCTGACGAAATTCAGTACGGACGTTGTGATCCCCTGGAGTTCATTCAGTACGTTGACTGCGAGTAGCGGGACGGATCTTCGCTACTCGAAACAGCCCATCTCCGGCGTAAAATTCGTCGTCGTGTCGACTGGCGTCGACGTCCCCTTCAGTTTCTGCATCAACAACCTTGTCGAACACGTCCCTGTGTCGAGCGGTGCGGGCGGTGCAGCAGGAGCGGCGGGAGCAAGTAGCCATGCGGGAACCGCCGGGCGAGCAGGCAATGCCGCGACTGCAGGGCAAGCGGGTAATGCCGTCGCCGCGGGGGCCGCCGCCGTCGCGGGTGCTATGGGG
Source organism: uncultured Polyangiaceae bacterium (assembly GCA_964454965.1). Taxonomy (GTDB): domain Bacteria; phylum Myxococcota_A; class Polyangia; order Polyangiales; family Polyangiaceae; genus FEN-1139. Next base: position 144,893 of record CAYVXY010000015.1, read on the forward strand.
ACATTGAGACGTTGGGAGTTCAGTTCGACGGCTAGTGGGGTCGCCGGTGCGGCCGGTGCGGCAGCGATCGACAGCTGGGGTGTGGATGATAGTTCCGCAACCAACACGTACGCCGTGGCAACTCGAGCTGCGGACAGTTCGGCCGGCGACGGACGCATTGCCCAATTGGCTGTCTTGCAGGTGGTCAATACGAACGCCACGACGGGCACCATCAATCCCACGTTCTCCATCGATCTCGAAACGGCTGAAGGCAAGACGCTCGATGCGCAAGGTCGGACGATCTATGCACGTTGGCGCATTGTTTCGCCAGTTGATCCAAGCACGCTGGTGGGCGACACCATCAAGCTATATGCGCTCAGCTCGTACAATAATGTTTTGACCTCCACGACTGAAGGCTGGCTATGGGTTGACAGTGCGCCAACATGGTTCGCCGCAGTCGCAGATCACGACTGGCACGTGACCTTCTGGCCCTTACCCGCCAAGATCACGGATTTGCCGACGAGCAGTTATTGGGACCCAACGCAACTAAGGAGACTTGGCGTCGTGTTTCAGGCCCCGGGTGTGACGACAGGTGTCGTCCCATTCGTGCTTGCCATCGATTCGGTGTGGATAGAGTAAGTGACGCAAATTCCGCGCTATCTGCCCGCGGCGCTCACCTACGCACTCAAGTGTCTTCTTCCGCCGCGCTGTCTTCGACTCTGACTTCGACGGTCTGCGGTGGTGGAGGTGGCGGCGGGGGGACTGAGGGACCCATGGCGGCGAAAGCCAGCAATATCGCGCGCAGGGTCTTCCAGGCGATGTGGCCAGCGCCACGAAGCAATGTGCGTCGTTCACGTGGCGATGTGCCACGTCTCAAATAACCTGACATGTGTTTCTCCCGGCTGAATACTGTTGATAGCGACGCGTCGGTGCGCTGGCTCAACAGAGCAAGGAGCAGTGGGTCAGGTAGCGAGCGAACACGCGGACGAGGTCGGCGTTCGCGGCTCGATAACGAACTAGCGGTTGCGGTGGCGGTTGACCGCGGTCCGTCGCGTCGGAGACCGGCGGATGCGGTGTCGCGACTCGCGGCGGGGTGCGCATTGGACCAGTAGTGCCAACGCGCAGGACGAGCATGGGTACTTCAGCGGCCGAATACTCGCAAGCTGCCGTTCTTGCGGGAGCTAGGACCAGAACGATCGCCAAAACCAGCATGCGCAGGGCATGCAGGAGCAATCGTTGGTTCGAAGGCATCCCCGAAGGGTAAGCATGGAGGGCCGGAGCGCAAGCCCCCTATATGCAATCGCGTCCTTAGCTCGGCGTACTGCGTTCGCGATTCAGTTCGGTCTCGAGTGCCGCGATGACTCCGGCAAAGGTCTCTTGGTTCTCTTCGCTGAGCGATGCTAGATCTCGGTGCGCATCGAGAATGAAACGCCCCATGATGGCGGGCTGCATGTCCTTACTCTCGAGGGGGATCTCTGTCACGCTCGCCTCTTGATCGAACGGCCAATTTTCGACGATGATAAACAACTTGTCGAAAGCGGCAGATCGAAGGCAAGTCATGACGTCTCGGACGGAGCAGACGATGACCGAGCGCCGACCGTGTTGAAGTGTGTTCCGCCCGAGGCGTGCCAAGAGCCCCATACCGGTACTGTCAATGGCTTCGAGCGCCCTGAGGTCGATAACCAATGGGTCATTGGCTTCTTGGGCCACGAGCTCATCAATGAACGCACGCAGAGCCCTCACGGTTACATAGCGAACGTGCCCAGTAAGGACCAAAATCGGCGACTGGTCCACGCGACCGTAGAAGGCTCTAGGCGCTTGCGTTGTTGCCATGGCTTGCTCCCCGCTGGACGATCATGATCGCAACGTCGTCCGGTAACGCAGAACCGTCGTTCAAATGCAGTTGGTGTTTGGCTTGCTCGATACTGACGTCGAGTCTTCCAAAATAGGTCCTAAGGTACTCGAGTTTGTCGTCCAAGGAACGCTGAGGTAGCGCCTCCAGCACGCCGTCCGAGAATACCGAGAGACTCATGGTCGTGCCGAGTGGTAACCGATGCTGCTCATACTCAGTCCCGGGCACCATGCCGACAGGAATCCCTGGTTGCTCGAGCACCGTTACCTGGGTGCTGTCACATAGAATCGGCCAAGGAAAGTGACCTGCATTGGCGTAGAGCAGCGTGTCCTGCTGCAGATCGACTATCCCGTAGAAGATGGTCAAGTGCTTGTCCAGATCTTCGCGAGCCATCTCCTCGTTGACGCGAGTTAGCAGGCGTGCGGGTGATAGAATCAGGTTGTCCTTTGACCGCACGTAGCTTGCCACTTGCCGTTGCACGAAGGTGCGCAATAAGACGGTGACGAGAGCCGATGAAACGCCGTGGCCCGACACGTCCGCCAGATAGAACCCCCAGTGTCGTTGATCGATGCTGAAGGCATCGATGAAGTCCCCGCTAAGAAAAGCGGAGGGCACGACGTCGCGGGTAAACAGGTAGTCACCGAAGCGCTGGTTATTGCGTGGTAACATTCGGGACTGGATCTGCCTACCCGCGTCTTCGTCTTCGGCCAAGAGCTGGAGACTGGCCTTGAGTTGGCGGTTGAGCTGTTCGAGATGTGCCCGATGGCGGCGGTTTTCTTGAATCAGCGAGGCCTTTTCCAGAGCTTTGTTGATGGCGTGTTCCAACACGGCAGCTTCGATCGGTTTCGAGATGTAGTCCCACGCGCCCAACTTGAGCGCTCCGATGGCATCCTCCAGCAACCCCTCACCCGACATCACGATGACCGGCAAGTCGGGAAATTCGTCCTTTACGAGTTTTAGCAAGGCAAGCCCGTCGAGGTTTGGCATCCGCAGATCGCACAGCACAAGAGCTGGGTTCTGTGTGCGAATGACCTCGAGGCCAACGTTACCGTCCTCGGCTTGAAGCGCAGTGAAGCCGAGGCGTTCGAGATGTCGGACGATGATCCTTCGAACCATCTCCGTGTCGTCGATCACGGCAATTCGCTCCGGTCGTGACACCATCGGCCTGCTGCTCCCTTCGACCGACGCTGATCCGTCGGCAAGCTGTATCGACTATACGACGCGCAGAAGGCGAAGTGTAAAGCCCGGCGAATCGCGTTGAGCTCTGGCGCTCAACCGATGGACTTGCTTGAGGAAATCCTGACGCAACGCCCTTGGCCGTTCGCCTTGCTCAATCTTAGGCCTTGCGGACCTCTTCGTAGGCCCACTCGAGCCAAGGCAGCAGCTTCTCGATATCGGACTTCTCGACTGTGGCGCCGCACCAGAAACGGAGTCCGGGAGGTGCATCTTTATAGGCACCGCAATCGTAGGCCACCTGCTCGGCGTCGAGCAGTTTCACCAGCTTCTTTACTTGCTCTGGCGTAAGATCGAGCTTGAAACAGACTGAGGTGTTGGAGCGGTACTCGGGCTTGTCGGCGAGGAATTGGATCCAGGGGTGGGATGCGACGAAAGCCTCGAATACGGCGAGGTTCTCCTCACTGCGTTGAATCAGGCCAGGCAATCCGCCAATCGATTTGGCCCAGGCGAGCGCGTCGAGGTAGTCCTCGTTGGCAATCATCGAAGGCGTGTTGATGGTGGAACCCTGGAAGACATCCTCCATGATGACGCCGCCTTTGGCGATGCGAAAGATCTTGGGTAGCGGCCAGGCCGGCTTGTAAGAAGCCAAACGCTCGACGGCTCGCGGCGATAGCACGAGCATTCCATGTGCTGCCTCGCCGCCGAGAACCTTCTGCCAAGAGAAGGTTACAACGTCTAGCTTGTCCCAGGGGAGGGTCATGGCATAAGCCGCGCTGGTTGCATCGCAGAGCGTCAGGCCCTTGCGATCAGCTGGGATCCAGTCGCCATTCGGCACCTTGACTCCACCAGTTGTACCGTTCCAGCAGAACACGATGTCATTGTCGCCGTTGACTTGCGATAGATCCGCGAGGCGGCCGTACTCACCCTGAAACACGCGCACGTCGGCCAGCTTCAACTGCTTCTGAATGTCGGTGACCCAGCCGCTACCAAAGGATTCCCAAACGAAGGCATCGACCGGGCGAGCCCCGAGCAGGTTCCACATCGCCATCTCAAATGCACCGGTATCCGACGCCGGAACGATGCCGACGCGATAGTCCTCTGGGATCCCCAAGATGGCCTTGGTTTCGGCAATTGCCTTGGCGAGTCGCGCCTTGCCAAGACCGGAGCGATGAGAGCGTCCGAGGATGTCCGTTGGCAGTTTAGCCAGGGAGTAGCCCGGGCGCTTTGCGCAGGGGCCAGAGGAAAACGTTGGGGTGGTGGGCTTGGTCGTCGGTTTCATGGCGCGCGCAGCCTAGCAAAAAAGTGGGTGGAGGAGGCCTCTCGAATGCGGCGCTCCGCCACATGGCCTTTCGCTAGGTTAGGAGGAGTTTGTTAGTTTCGGCCATCAAATGGCAGGGTGCGGCTAGCCGGCCCGTCGAGGCACCGGGTCCTTGCTTGCCGCTATTTGCGATCGGGTTCAAGGGGGGTCGGGACGGACTCGTCCCTCGGTCGTCACCGCGCCGGACCGGCATAGAGCGGAGGTCAAGAGCGGACCACTGTTGGAACCACTGTCTCGGTGCGTTAGACTGCAATTCGACGCAGTTGGACGATGGCGCGCGAGGCCGTTGCGCCATACCATCTACGAACAAGCGACATTTCGCGACCTACACGAGATGTCCACTGCATGCAGCAGAAAGGTTCGCCGCTTGTGAGAAACGAGCGGTAAGTGTTCGAGCACGACACTGCAATAGTTTGGAACCGAGCCACTATTGCAACGGTTCCGCATGTCCGTTGGCTTGGTCGTTCCAATAGATTCATTTCGAGGTCGCCATGAAGAAAGCCGTCGTTGGTTGCTCGCCGCTACTGACCATGCTCTTTAGCGCATCCTGGGCCAGTGCCACGGACTATTACTTTGGTCCGAGTGGAACTGCCAGCGCTGCCTGCACCCAAGCGGCACCTTGTGCACTCAATTACAACATGAGTGGCAAGACACTCAAGGCCGGCGACACGGTCTACTTGCTAGGCGGAACCTACAACGCTCAGTACATCCGCAATGGTGTAAGCGGTACCTCAAGCGCATGGATAACCTTCCGCGCAGTCGACGGTGAGCTGCCCATTCTCGACGGTGGTGCGGGAGGTACGGCAGGATGCGGGGTCGAGCCAAGCGCGACTGTTTCCTATGTGCGGTTCGTCGGCATTGCAGCGCGCAATTGGAACAGCAGCGGGTTCTCGAACGGCTGGAATGCCGCCTCGACTAACATCGAGTTCATCAATTGCATTGCCGATTTCAACGGGGTAAACGGAATCGCCTTCTACAAGGCTACCGGCGTGCTCATCCAGCAATGCATTGTCGCCCACAACGGCAACAAGGATCCGTCCTGGTCGAGCGGCGTCAACTTATTTACTGCCGGTGGCACCTATGTCAATAACATCGTTCGACAGACAGTCTCCTTCGAGAATATCGACATTTCTGGCAATCATACCGACGGCAGTGGTTTCATTTTGGATCAGGGTAGCACTGGGGCGACCTTCGAAAACAATGTTGGCTTTCGCAATGGCGGCTCCTGCATTCGCCTGACGAACAGCTCGGGTTCACATATCATCAACAACACCTGCTATGGTGATGGCCAGGATTCTGCTGCCAAGTACCATCAAGGGATCTTCTACTCGGACAGCACGAGCACGAGTGGCGCGGTACTTCGAAACAACGTCCTCGTTGCCACGGGTAGCAATGTCGCGTTGCAAGGCACACCGGCAACGAGTGGTAACAACGTGACGGTCAACGGTGGAACTGCACAGTCTTTCTTCGTCAGCAGCTCCGGCGAGCTTGACTTCCATTTGGCGTCTGGCGCTTCCACATTGATTGACAAGGGGGCAACGACCGAAGCTCCAGCGACAGATATCGGATTCGATCCGAAATGCATCAAGCAAGGCGCCCCCGGCGGTGCGAGCTGGTGGGCTTACACGATCGACTACGTCTACATCGCGAGTATCGGCGGAGTGGCCAAGTGCTTCGCGCCGGGCACTCGCTCGGGCACTCCGGATATTGGGGCATACGAGTACAACGCAACCGCCGCAGGCGGCGCCACAAGTACGGGCGGCGCCACAAGTACGGGCGGCGCTACAGCAGCCGTAGGCGGCTCGGCTACGGGCGGGGTGAGCAGTACCGGTGGCGCCACGAACACCGGCGGCTCCACGACTGCCGGCGGTTCGGCATCGAAAGGCGGCGCGACCGGAGGTGGCGGAGTGAACTCTGGCGGATCGGTCGTGCAGAACGGCGGAACGAGCAGCGGCGGGGCAAGCAATGGCGGAATGACCAGCGCAACTGGTGGCGCGCCCCCGACGACCCTTCAAGGTGGCAACGACGGCATAGGCGGAGCGACTGCCACGCCCAATAACGGCGGTAGCAACAATGCAACTGGTGGGACGTCCGTTGGCACTACGGCAAACGGTGGCTCGGGCAACTCCGCCACCGGGGCCAGCGCTGCGGGCGGTTCGACCCTCCCGGGCGACGCCGGTGGTTGTAGCTGTCGAATTGCTGGAGACAAACCACGTTCATCCACCCTGTTCGGGCTCGGCATGGTTGGCCTAGTCGTGCTGCGGCTACTGAGGCGTCAGCAGCGAAGCTGAGATGTGCTCGAACCCACTCGCGTTGGACACAGCCCAACGCGACGTCCGTTTGGGTCAACCCGAATCGCTGCTAGAAGTGGAGCCCCACGTGGGCGTTGATTCCGATCGTGTGCATTGCGGTGTTCGTTCCCACATTCGGATAGATGGACTCTTTCATGCTGATGCTTGTCCGCGAGTAGAGCAGATCCCCACCGAGCAGGAACGTCTTCCAGGCGTAGCCGAAACCTGGTCCCAGTCGAAGCATCCATCCGCTGTAGGAATAGTCTGGCACATTGAGTCCCTCGATCTGTTCACCGAGTGGGATTGGATGCAAGGTCCCGGAAGCTGGACCTGCGAGAAATTGGAAGGAGCCATACCATCGCTTGCCGACATAAAGCACCGGACCGATGAGTGCGGCATGGGTCCCGAGGAGCTGGCCGCTCCAGTTCTTCGTTTCATACTGCCCCCCGCCCAAGGTCACACTTTGGCTGATGCCCGAATATAGGTAGCCAGCTCGAATCGCAATTTTCACATTTCTGGCGCGAATTGGGGCAATTTCCAGATTGAAACCCACGTGATACGCCATGTGCTCAGGGGTGGCAGTCTTGGTCGAACCATCGCTATAGGTGGCAGAAACTTCGGCGTTCTTCTCCGCGTCGACGATGTCACCCAATGGGCCGCCCGCGCCCAACTCAAATTGCATGGCAAAGAGGGAGGCAATGAAGGCTTTTGGCTCAGGGACCTCTGGTGGCTGAGCCTCCTCGAACGAGACCTCGTTGGCCGGAGCAGCCTGTACTTGATGCTGGGGTGTCGTCGTCGTGACAGGAGCCGCAGGCGGAGCACTACCCGTGTGGCTCGAGTCGACGGGCGCTGCAGGATCCGGTGGTGTTGCGGGGGTTGTGTCTTGGAATGGCTCTGCTGCGGAGGGCGCTTGAGCCTCCTTGGTCGCAGGTGAGGCGCTTGCCGGTGGCGACGCGGCTGGCTGCTGAGCAATGGCTGTTCCCGAATGCAGCGCTACCCCGATCGCCGTGGTCAATACGAACGAGGCCCTAGCGCACCCACAGGTGGCGCAAGAAAATGCAGGCTGCTTCGTTGCTGGCTTTTTCATCAGGTCCTCGCTATCGACGCGGAGTCTGCCGCTTGCGAAAGGGCACACAGTCGCCACCCATACCATACTCTCGCTCGGCGTGTTCAATTGCCGTTGCTGTCCAGTGTCGTCGTGATTTTGTCGGTTCGGCGCGGAAACGCCTCGGTCCCGTGCCTAGGAACAAGTCTCGCTCGAAACACGTGTGCCCCGAGTTTTCTCGAGGCACACGCGTTCGTTGCTTGCGGATTACGCGGTTTGTGTTTTGCGCGTCGCGGGACCGTCAGAGGACGTTCCCGCGGCTACCAGACCAACTCCACGTTCGAGACGGATATAGTGGCTATTCGTTCCACTCCCGTAGTGTCGTAGGGGAGCTCGATCGACACCGTGTCGATGCTCGATGGATGGAACGACGCTGGCGTAGGTGCGGTAAATCCTGTCTTGCTCCAGCACGACGTTGGTGCGGCATTCAGTCCAATGGCTACGGTATTGGCGCCGCTGACGACAGGAAAGGAGTAGAGGCAGCCCCACATGCCATTTTCACCGAGGGTCAGGCCCATTTGACTGACCGATCCCGCCGCAACGCTCAGGTTGAGATTGAAACGAATGAAGCTATAACCTTCCAGGTTCACGGGTGATGGTGGGTTGGTGAAATGCCACCCCACGCCACCGCCACCGCCGTCGCCGATGCCACCGCTGACCTTGACTGTCGCTGCAACGTGATCAGCGGCGAATACCGGATTGGTAACCGTATTCCCAGTGGCCGTGGGATAAACGGTCGAGTACCAAATCCAACCGTTCATCGTCGCGCCGGGAGTGGCGAGGTTCGTCACCAGTGTCCAGCCGGTGGCCGATTTGCTGAAAAGATTGTCGGTATCGGTATCGAGGTAGAGATCGTTCAGAACGCCCACCGATGAGGCGGGAATGCCCGATCCAGTCAGCCACGCCGGCGACGTTGCGCCGGTGGCACCCGTTGCGCCGGTGGCACCCGTTGCACCAATGGCGCCCGTCGCGCCGATGGCACCCGTTGCACCAATGGCGCCCGTCGCGCCGATGGCACCCGTTGCACCGATGGCGCCCGTCGCGCCGATGGCACCTGTTGCACCGATGGCGCCTGTCGCGCCGGTAGCACCCGTCGCGCCGGTAGCACCCGTTGCGCCGGCAGCACCCGTCGGGCCCGTGGAGGGGCCAGTCGGGCCGGTCGCACCGATGGCGCCGGTTGCACCGATGGCGCCGGTCGCACCGACAGGGCCCGTGGCGCCGATCGCACCGATGGCACCGATGGCGCCGGTCGCACCGATGGCGCCGGTCGCACCGATGGCGCCGGTCG
>CAYVXY010000015.1:154001-250339 GCA_964454965.1 uncultured Polyangiaceae bacterium
CGGTCGCACCGATGGCGCCGGTCGCACCGATGGCGCCGGTCGCACCGATGGCGCCGGTCGCACCGATGGCGCCAGTTGCACCGACAGGGCCCGTGGCGCCGATGGCACCGGTGGCGCCCGTAGCACCGTCGTCTCCGCCGCAGCCCATCAACATCGCGGCAACGGCCAATGTACTGATCCCATACCAACTTCGCATATTTCGCTCCCTTGAATGACCGCCCACACCGAACGGCTAGCGGCGCATCCTAATCCATTGCCGAGTTGGCGCAAGACTTGGGCGCGCGGCGTCGTCCAGAACCACAAATGGACCGAAATGGTGCCAATTGGACCGCCATGTCGCGCGATGCGTAACCGTGACCCATCGATCCCCCTCGTTCAAAAACAGTGCAACTTTGACGGCCGCAGATCGTCTCGCACCATGACTTTGGGGATTCCCGGTTGGCTCACTGTGACCTTTCGGCAATGGACTGTCGAGAGTGCGCACTAGGTCTTCGACGTTACGTTCCGAGAGGACGAGCCCCCTTGGGTCACTCACAATTCGAGATAGACTGCCACGAGACGCGCACTGGAGCCAAACCTGCTGTGACTCGTCGCTCCTTCGTCAACTTGGGCTGACGCCTGTACCTAACGCGACAGTATGAGCTTGTTGCATTCGCAACTAGCTGTTGCGCCAGCAATGGGCTTACCTGTGGTGCAGCCAAACGTCGTGGTCACGCCGACCCGACCAAATGGCCCGGAATTTGCGCCGGACGTCAATACACGGTCCGGCGAACACCGAGCGCTACTGCGTCTTGCACCACTGCACTGGTGTCGTTGCGGCAATTGCGGTACGGACCCGTCGCCATGGCTGCTGACGTTCTCATCGATCTAACTCCCCTTGACACCGCTTCTCGATTCACCGGTACGGGCTGCTACATCCATGAGTTGGGTCATGCCTTGGCGTCGCTTGACGAGCGCGAGCGCGAAGGCCTCTCCCTTTCCGGTCTCGTCGCTCTCGAGGGGCCGGATGCCGAGGGCGCATTGACCTATGAGACCGGTGCCCGTCGGCACGACGTTGACGGTGAGATTGCCTGGCTCAATCGACGGCGGCGTACTCTGCCACTTACCCTACGCCGGCTGCGTCCTCGACTGTTCCATGCGACCTATCACCTCGGTACCCCGCGCCTGAGCGGCGTACCGCGCGTCGTCACCTGTCTCGATTTGGTAAAGCACGTGTTGCATCGCGACTACTTCCCCGATAGGCCCTACTATCAGCGACTGCTGTTCGTCGCTGATTGGATGCGCTTCCGTAGCGCCAAGCGAGTGCAGACCATATCGGAATGCACTGCGAATGACCTAATGCGGTTGTGCAAGGTGCCAGCAAGTCGCATCGATATCGTGCACTTGGGGGTGGATTTCACCAGGTACCACCCATTCGTGGGCGAGGAAGCTTCCCGTGCCGACCAGATACGGGAACGCTATGCTGTGACCAAGGGCAATTACCTATACTACCTTGGTACCGCAGATCCGCGTAAGAACGTCGATATCCTGATCGAGGGCTATGCGAAAAGTGGTATCGATCTGCCGTTGCTATTGCTTGGGCGCATGCGTCCTTCGGACATGAAGTGCATCTCTGCTGCGATGGAAAGGGCCAATCAGCCCCCTGGGGTTCGCCTGGTTGGGCTCGTGCCCGACGCGGATCTGCCGGCTCTCATCGAAGGTGCTCGCGGTTTGGTGTTCTGTGCCAACTACGAAGGCTTTGGCATTCCGCCAGTTGAGGCGATGGCTTGCGGCTGTCCAGTGATCCACACGGGGTTGACCTCGATGCAGGAAACCATGGGCGACGCAGGGTTGATCATTCCGGACCGCAACGTCGACGCCACGGCATCAGCGATTCGAGCACTCGTGACCGATTCTGACTTGCGACGCCAATTGAGTGAGGCTGGTCTCGTTCGTGCCCAACGATTCACCTGGCGCAACACGGCTCTTGCGTCGGTGCAGTCCTACGTCAAAGCGCTGCGAGGTTGACAGGCCTTGGTCAACTCCGTGCCATCCAGGCACGGTTGGGAGATGCTTGAGACCCTAGAGTGCAGCACAGTCCAGCGCAGGTTCGCGCCAAAACTTCACGCGCTCAGAGGCATTCGGGCTTGTAGACCTTGATACCGTCCTTGTAATAGAACGGCGTCTGGCATAGATCCTCGGATTCCGAAGCGCCAGCAGAGTCCGTGGGCGCCAAGCGTGAGGTTCGCCCGGGCTTTGGCACATGACTTCGAGTCGAGGACGGCATCTTGTTGGTTGCCGACGCGGGGACACTTGGTGGCGCCGCGATCAAGGCGAACTCAATTGTGGTCTCGCGGTCGAAATGGAGCTTACGCGTCACCGTCAGGTATCCCTTGAGCGCTACCTCGACCAAGTGCTCGCTGCCCGCGGCCACCCGGAGCTCGGCAGGGTTACCCACCAAGGGCGTCTTGTCCACGCTGATTTGGGCAGCAGGCGGTTCGGCATGTAGGCGAATGAGCAATTCTCGCTTGCCATCCGGCGCACCGACTTGAGCGTTAGCTTGGGCAGCTGGTCTTGAATCGAGCCGTTCTACCAACCCCACCGCCCCAAACAACAACACGGCTACTGCAGCAGCGACGACTCCGATCGTGATGAGTTTGGTTGACTTGGATTCGGGTGCGACAGAAATTGGGACGCGACTCTGCCGCTCGAGCCCCACCGGCGGCACGCTAGTTGCGCCGGAAAACGACTCGTCAATGACCTTTCGTCGCTCCGCCCAATGCTCCTTGAAGTTGTCTTGCATCCAGTCGCGCAGTTCGCAGCCAGGTTCAACCTCCGCCAAGTAGTCGTCCACTGCATGTCGTAGTTGGTCAGCGGATTCGTAACGCTCTTTGCGATTGGCCGCTGTGGCGCGAACCACGATCGCTTCGAGCTTCGGATCCACTTCACCGTGGACGCTCGGCGGCGGAATCCTGCCCATCACCAGGCAGCGCATGATTTCCTGTGCCGACATTTTTGCCCAAAGCTTCTTGCCCGAGGCGGCGCGCCACAACATACATCCCACAGCATACACATCGCTACGGCGGTCCAACGGTTCGCCTGCCAGTTGCTCCGGGGACATGTAGGACATCTTGCCCTTGACCATCCCCGCCTGGGTGTAACTTGGCGCGTTATTCGCCTTGGCGATGCCGAAGTCGAGCACCTTGACGCGGCCTTCGCTCGTGACGATGACGTTTCCAGGGCTCACGTCACGATGCACGATGCCGAGCGGAGTACCATCGTAGTCGCAGAGCTCATGTGCATAATGCAGGCCCGCCAACACATCCGAAAGGATCCGCAATTGGAGATTGGTATCGAAACTCGACCCCAGTTTGCGCTGGATGTCGAACATCGACAATCCCTCCAGGTACTCCATAACAATGCACGGCCGAGGGATCTCCATGACCTCGTAGACCTGCACTAGATTCGAGTGATTCAACCGCGCGCAGATGCGCGCTTCACTCAGAAACATTGCGACCAGTTCGGGATCGAATGCAAGCTCTTCGCGAATGGTCTTTTGGACGACGAGCTTCTTGAAGTTGCCAGCTTCGAACCCCACGGCGAGTTCCAAGTTCGCCATGCCACCGCTCGAAAGCGGCAATATAGACAAGTAGCGTGGCCGCGTGTGCGGACCACTCAACAGATCTTGAGTGACGTCGAGCGCGGCGGAAGAAGCGCGCTGGCCACTGCCTGTTGCAGCACCTTCTGCCCACTGGGGATTATTCGAAGTGTCTTCTGACACGGCCATGCGTTCCAATGATTCGCGTCCGCTCCGGTGTCGCGTAAGTTGCTCGGCGGGTAGGCTTCAAGTCAAAATGATGACGCAATTGCCTGCTACCTGCCGCCCCGCCCCCGGGCCGTATACAATATCGTCTCATTTCTAGAGGATTTTGACCTCGGGGTTGGGGGGGTGCAATTACGATCCTGCGGTAACGCCGCCGACCGCCGGGGTTGAACAGTCACTCCGACATCAGACACAGTGAGAGCTCGCATGACCACAAAGCCAGCAGCGGACCCGGATCGGGACACAGCGCTCATTCATCGCGGCGACATCTTCTGGATTGAGTCCGAGGAGTCGCGCGGGGCGATTCCAGGGCATCCCCACCCGCATGTGGTGATTCAGGACGACGTGTTCAACCGGTCTCGCGTGCATACTGTGATCGTGTGTGCATTGACGTCGAACCTGAACCGGGCGAGCGAACCCGGCAATGTGCTCCTCGATTTGGGCGAGGGAAATCTGCCGAAACAAAGTGTCTTGGTCGTGTCGCAGGTGTCTTCGGTCGAGAAGGCCCAGTTTGGTGAGTACATCGGGACGCTGTCCGAAAGGCGAGTAGAGCAAATCCTAGACGGTCTGCGATTTCAGCAAGCGTCCTTTTTTGGTCAACGCTAGAGCTCACCAGTGAGTCTGTGCGCTACGGGGTGTCCGAAATTACCGCGCACCAACCCAAGAGCTTCAGCTAGCGGTAAATGGTGTGTTGCGCAACGGCGCTCGATGGTTCGTCAGAATGTCTTGGCGAACCCTACCGAGCCGGGGCCAATGCTGAGTGCCGCAGTTGAGGAGGACGAATCCGAGCCGTCGCTCAAGACGAGATACGCTCCAACGCCGAGGCCCACCACGCCGAGCCCCAACAGGGCGTAGCTTGCGCCCATCAATGTGGCTTTCTTTTCGGCATTGCCCATATCTGTTTTGTCGCAGACGCTGTTTTTGCAGTCATCAGCGGGAGTGCCAAATGTGGCATTGGCAAAGAGCGCCAAGCCAGCGAACCCAGCGAGGCCGCCGAGGCCCACGCCTCCGATGACATAGCCGAGATTGCTGCGCGAGGTGAGTGGACCCGAGCTGCCGCCGCCTGATTCGTCGCGCGACTCCTCAGTCTCCAATTTCCCATCATCCTTCGAGCGCCTGGTGCGCGTCGAGGTGCTGGTAAAGTCGGCAGTAAGCACTTTGGTTTCACCCGGATCGAGCCGCAGGCTCTTTTCGCGCGTTCTGCCGTCGGAGGCAACGATTTCGATCTTCGCCCGACCTGGCATCATCGGTTGCGGCTTGCCCCAATCGGCAGCCGAGAGCTTGCGACCGGCAAGCACGACCTCGGTTCCGGGGATGACCGTAACGAAGGCGAGCTCGAGTCGCGCGTCTTCCATCTCGCGTTTCGCGGACTCAGCGGTCTTTTGGTACTTTGCTTGCGTGGCAGCAAGTTCCGTGGCGCGAACGACCGTCTCCTGAAACTCGCGGTACGCTTCCATCAGGCGATTGACCTTGATCAGTGCCCGACCAAGCATCAATTGCGAATTGGGGCTAGCCACGATGTTGAAGGATTCGCGAAACTTGTCCACTGCCTGCTCGTAACGCCCCGCAGCCATGGCCTTGACGCCGTCCTGATACGGGCCCTTGGCGGCATTCAGCTCCGAACGGGACGCCGCCTCCACCGAGACGCCTGCGGCTTCTGCGGAAATCGGACTGAGTAACGTGGCGGCCAGGACCAAACAGCGAGTAACGTTGGAAGTGAGCTTCATCTCGATAATTCTCTCGGCTTCAGAGCTCTAGGCTTCTTAGAGATCATTCGGTACATAGGTCTTGGACTTCTTCTGACCTTTCGAATCATCGCTTGAGCCATCGTCGCCGGTGGCACCCTTGGCTGCGGCACCAGACTTTGCGGAACGTTTGGCTTTCACGTCCGCTTTGGTTTCGGCTTTCACGTCCGCTTTGGTTTCGGCTTTCACGTCCGCGGGAGCGGTGGCGGCGGTTGCTGCAGCATCGGTGCTCCTACCAGACACCGTTGATGCCCGCTGAGCCGCACTTCGATCCTGCTCCGCTTCTGGTTGTTGTGCAGCCGCGGGTTGCGCAGCGGTTCGGTCAGAAGGTTGCGCCGCGTGGGTCACCGGCGACGGTGTCGAGCGGTACTGCACCAAGACCATGATGAGAACGACCGCCAATACGGTCGTCGAGAATCCCAAGATGAGAGTGGTCATGCTGACCTGCAGCCCACTCTTCTTGACCACGCCCTCAGCGGCGCCCTTAGCGGCGCCCTTAGCGGCGCCCTTGTTTGCAACCAGGCTAGCCTTCCGCATCACGTCAGCAATCAACTCATCGTTGGAAGCCGTTGTAGCGTCGCCGGGCCGAATGGAGATCGGTCGTGATTTGGTCGAGCTGGGAATGGCGGATGAGGCACTGGATTTGGAACCAGCAGCGGGGCGAGCTGAATCACGTCGGAAAGTCTTGGCCGTCGTGGGAGCGGACTGTTTCGCCGCGGCATCCAAGCGGATCGCGTTCGGATCCTTGTCGAGCGTCTTCTGGGGCTGCGCTTGTACGTCCTCTAGGCGCCCGGCGGCGTTGGAGCCAGGGATCGTGTCGAGTTGATCGCGCGAGGTGATGGCCGACCCTGCGCCATTAGATTTTTTGACGGGCTCCGCTTGGCTGGCGCTGAGCTTTGCCGCGGCGGCAAGCTGCCCATGCTCATCATCCGGCCAGGATATCTGCTCGAGTCGAGCTCCCGTGGGCTTGCTGCCTAGGTCGACCATGGCTGACTGCCCAGCGGCGTCGCCGCCGATCATCGGACTAGGTGCAGCCGCAGGAGCGGCAGCAGCAATGTCGTCCGCCGCGGCGGGTGACGGCGCCGCCGCCGCAGCAGCAGGGCTCAGGGTCACTGTGTCTGGAACTGTCGCTGCGGGCTGCGACGGCGTTGCTGGTTTCGCCGCAGCAGCGACCGGAGCAAAGGGAGAAGCAAAGCGCGGGGAGGATTGCTCGGCAACGGGTGCTGGCGCCGGAGTCGGTACAGGTTCTGGTTCGGCTCGTATGGGTTCTGGTTGCGCCCAGGCGATATCACCCGGCGTGGCAACCTCGGCCATGCTAGTTGGCTGCGCATGAGCTGGCGGAGGCACCGACGGCTCTGGTTGAAATGCCGTTTCGAACGGCAGCAAGGTGCTGGCGAACTCGATGACCTGCTCGTAGGTGGCAACCTTTTCGGCACCCATCACGACTTCGACGGCCAGCTCACGCAGCGTTGCCTGTCGCTTGCTCGGATTGAGCTCGAGAGCTCGATGCAGGGCATAGACCAAGCCCTGCGGAACTTGGGTTCCCTTGGGGACGGACAGGATGACGTTAGCGATCGGCGCGTTCGGATCCACGAAAATCTCGCGTCCAGTCAGCATTTCCCAAAGTACGGCGCCAACGGCGAAGACATCGGTGCGCTCGTCAGGCTCCCAGGTCTCGTCGAGCATCTCCGGGGCAATACTGGAAGCGGTGCCGCACAGCATCCGCATGTGAGGGGAGCGCATGACCGCTGCAACGACCTGGCCGTCCAGGGCGCGAGTCCGACCATCACCGCATAGGTAGAGCGAACCTATAGCAATGCTGCCGGCGCGCCAAGGGATGCGATTGGTCTCGCAAAGTCCACGACTCTGCTCCAGTCCTTCCAGCACATCGAGAGCCATGCGTGCTGCGACGTCGGACGGGAAGCAGGAACCGAGTTCCTTTGCCCGACGCTGCATCGATGCGACCAGGCTGCCGACGTGGTGGTCATGGACGAGTGTCACCCACCCAGTGCCGGCAATGACATCGGCGACGCGCAACACCAAGTCGTGACCAACGTTGGCGCTGTCCCAGATCGCTTCGGCGATGAACTGATCGTCCTTTGCCGGGAGATCAGCTGGGAGTGGAATCACACGAGCCAAGGTGTCAATTGCGGTGACACTGCCTTGGTTGTTGTTTTGCGTGCGCGCTAGGTAGAGTGGACCAACGGTCCCTTTTGCTATCTCACGCACGATCAGATGCCGTCCCACGAGGGAGCCGGCGGTCGGTAGGGCTTCGAGTTCTGGCGGGTGAGACATGAGAGGGTTTGGGCCGCTAGGCGATCCCACGGCGGCCCATCTTGGGGGATTTTCTAAACTATGTCACCAGTCAGGCCTTCGCGTAGCCCTTCCCGATAACGAATTCCGCACTGGAATGAAGTACAATAAGCGTAAAGGTTTGCAGCGTAGCTATGGATCCCCGGTGCATCGGTGTCCGATCGACTGCGGATGTATGGACGATGCTCGATTGGGTCATTGGGGGATGGATGCCTAAGAGGCGGTGATGTCGCGGGAATAGTTCCCTCCGCCATACACGAGGGTCCAACAAAGCGTATGCGAAGAAAGACGGCCGGTTGGTGGAGGGCGGAACCGGCTTACAACGACCATTGGGCCCTAGCACCGGACGCTTGCGCGAAGCTATGCCCGGTCGCATTCTTGCCAAACTCGGGGAACTGTTAGGTTCTGCGACCGATTTTGAAACAGCTTGCGGTAACCACCCCTTGGGAATGGTTACTTCCTTGGCCGCGCCAGAACGGCGAACGCCGCAGTTTAAAGAGCTCGTCTCTCCGCCCCTGGACCCCCGTCCGGTGATTTGCCCTTGCCGAGACCGGCAATCTTCGGGACCGTTCCGGAAACGAGCAGGATGATGTTGCGATAGGCGGATTGGTACGGCCGACTGCGAAAGTGTCACGGCTGGCGAGACCAGCTGGGCTCGTGTAATAAGGGGCCGATGGCCAGCGGGAATCGTAATTCCAAGAAACCCAAGAAGAATCCACCCGCGCGAGCGACAAACCCGACGCTGTTGCGCGAAGGCATGGCTCGGCGGCTGTATCGCCGATCGGTCGTGACTGGTAAGCTTACGCTTCCTGCCGTTCCGAGCATGATCGATGAGTACGTGACGATGTGTGCCAATGTCTTTGCCGGAGTTGGCAGAAGGTTCGCGCCGGAAGAACTCGCGCACGCCAAGACGCTCATTGCTGGCAAATTGGACGAGGCATTCGCAGCTTCCCCGCGCTCGAACATCGTCATCTCGTACAATGCGCCCGTAGGGACGGTCCTACACTACGAGATCAATAGCGAATACTGGACGGTCGAGGCTGCCTACGAGAACTGGATCGGCACCCGCACGCCACCGCTGTTTGGAACCGAGCCGGATGCTCGCGTCTGGGCGTTAGCAAGCGAAGCGTCCGCTCCCGAGGCGCATCGCGTCCTCGACATTGGCGCAGGTACCGGACGCAATGCTCTCGCCTTGGCACGCCGCGGCCACCCCGTCGACGTGGTCGAATTGACACCGAAGTTCGCCGACATGATTCGCGAGGAAGCCCAACGGGATTCGCTCGATGTGCGCGTCATTCAGCGCGATGTCTTCGAATCGATGGATGACCTTCGGCAGGACTATCAGTTGATACTGCTCTCCGAGGTAGTTTCCGATTTCCGGACGACGAAGCAACTACGTGGTGTGTTCGAACTTGCCGCTCAATGCCTCGCGCCAGGTGGCAGCCTCGTGTTCAACGCGTTCCTGGCCCATCAGGGCTACACGCCGGACAAGGCGGCACGCGAACTCGCTCAGCAATGTTACACCAGCATCTTCACGCAATTCGAAATGTCGAGCGCAGCAGACGGGTTGTCCCTCGAGCTCGTCGCCGATGATTCCGTGTTCGAATATGAGAAGGAGCATCTGCCTGAAGGCGCTTGGCCGCCCACCAGTTGGTACGCCGATTGGGTGTGCGGACTCGACGTGTTCGATGTCGAGCGCGAGAAATGCCCGATCGAGATGCGTTGGCTACATTACAAGAAGAACGGTTGAGCTAGCTATCCGCCGCATCGCCGGATTTCTGTCGGCTGACAGCCGATTGCCAGTGGTGACCCTGAGGGCCGTCTGGCCAGAATGGGTGACGAATCGGGCACTATGAGCCTAGCTTACCAGCGCTGTGTTGATGGCATCGTTGAGCGCCTGTCGGGTAAAGGGCTTCAATAGCCATTGTGCGCCGTACTTGCCCGACTCCATCTCTTCGTCGTTCGCATGTCCGGTCATCATGATGACCGGCAAATGGGGGAAACGCTTTCGTACCTCCGTCAAGAGTTCCAACCCGCTTCGACCAGGCATGCGCACATCGGCGAGGAGCAGTGTCGGAGCAGCGTGGGTTAGCCGGTCCAGCGCTTCTTCGGCAGAAGTCACGGCCGTTACTCGATAGCCATCATTGGCGAGTCCAGACGACAGCGATTGCCGCACTGATTCTTGGTCATCCACCAAGAGGATGTGCACAGTTGAAGGTAGCCGATTTGAGCGTGTTGGCTGTGCCACTGGTTGAGGTGGAGCGTCGCAGCGCGGCAGCTCCACGGTGAAGCAGCTCCCTTCGCTGAGGGTGGATTGTGCCTGGATCTGCCCGTCGAGCTGTTTGACGATGGCGTAGACAGCGGCCAGGCCGAGCCCCGTGCCGCCCTTCGAACTACGCGTACTGAAGAAGGGTTCGAAGACTCGATGGAGCGTGTCTTCATCCATGCCACAGCCAGTATCACGAACGACCAAACGGAGTTTCTGCGGTTCCGACTGAACTTCGAGCTCGAGCGTTCCACCGTTCGGCATGGCGTTGACGGCATTGAATGACAGGTTAACGATGACCTGCTCGAGTTGGCCTTCGCCTGCCAAGACAGCAAGTGCTCCGTTCGGTGGTGTACAGACCAGAACGTGGTTGGGTGCGAGCATGGGGCGAACCATGCACATTGCTCTGCGGACTGCCTCGTCGATGCGCGTCGGTTTTCTGCCTGGCAATCGGCGGCGGCCCAGGACCAAGAGCTGTCGGGTGAAGCTTGCGGCGCCTCGCGCGGCATCCAGCACCATCTCGATGTGAGCGGCTGTCGTCGGGCGATCCTCCAATTGCCGGAGGGCCAGTTCGGAGCCGTGGATGACCGTCGTAAGGACGTTGTTGAAGTCATGAGCAACGCCACCCGCGAGTCGCCCGAGTGCTTCCAGTCGCTCCGAACGCTCGAGTTGCGCCCGCAATTCTCGCTCTTGGCGCACCATTTGTTGGAGCCGATCGCGCGACCGTTCGAAATGGATCAGTAAGACTCCCGCAGCACTCCACATCACGATACTCAAGTCGAGGAAGAACTCGAGCCGGAAGAACCATTCTAGCTTGCAAAGGATCGGCCAGGCGACGGCATACAGGCCAGCACCAGCGAAAGCCGAGCTCCCCACCCATCGTCCGACACTGTGTGGCACGCTAATCTCGAACGTGAGCTTCATCGTCCAGAAGAACGATATCCCGATGCAGAGGAACACGACAGCGCGGGTAAGCTCCGAGTCGACCCCCAGCGCAATTCCGCCCAGTGTGCAGACGATGCCGACACCACCGAGCAAGAAGAGCCCCTTGGGTAATGGCCTGCCGATGAACGTGATGGCCCCCGCTACCGCTGCTACCCCGGCTCCCGTCAGTGCGAGCCAGCTGATGGCGTGAACGTAGGGCGGCAGATGGAAGATGTCGTGCAGCGCGCTGCTGAGTGCGTCGATGGCGAACAGGTAGAGGGCGAGTGCCCAGATCCGCAGCGCCTTGCTGCGTTCCACGCGTTCCGTCAAATTAACAAGGACACCCACCGCAGTGTAGACGAACGTGAGCCCCAGTTGAGTGATCGTGACGTCATTCATGTCGTGACCAGCCACCATTGGCAGTGCCCCGCTCTGACTCCCCCCGGCACTGCTACGAAACCACAAGGATACAAGGCGGCTCTTCTAGCAGATCTCGTGGGTCCTGCATGGCCTGCACCCAAATTGGGCTGCGTTCATCTGAGCCAAAGTCTGACCTAGGGTCATGGCATGAGTAGAGCACTGGGCCATGCCGTCGTGAATCAGGGCCGTAAGCTTCTGGGGTTGCCGCAATACCCGTAGAGCTTGGGTGCAACGAACCGCTTGCCGATGCGCATCTCGCGCAGTTCCCCTTGACCATCGTTTAGGCGGTCCGCATCGAGGGACGGAGAAGACATCAGTAGCGGGACAGGGCCAGACCGCTGGCGGAATATCCCGAGGCTGGCTTCGGCAGCGCGCTCGGGGACGATGGTCCAAGCCTCACAAGGATCCGCAGTTATTGTGGATTCGTCTTGGGGCCGGTCCGCCGTGGTGACGGGGGCTGACGGAGCCGAGCTTGGTCAAGGGTTGCGGAGTCGAACCGACGGGGGGCGTCTGTCGCTCAAGCGTGCGGACGACTTATCCGATGACTTGCACTCCGAAATGACGCACGCGATGGAAGTGAGGAGTGGGTAGTGGCAGGTGCGCATCGCCTGCTTGCCGTACTTGCGCGAGCAGCGATGGATTCATGGACAAGTCGCCAATCGTTGATCCCTGGTGATCAAGAACGAGCCCGTGCCGCCATACAGGGTTGAATCGAGCAGTTGGAAATGGGTGAACGTTGGTGGTCGAGTCGCTCGGCACCAAGCGGTACCGCGTTCGACCGAAGGGTGAGCTCGCGGCGATTCAAATGTCGAAATTTGGACCAGGCGTGCCGGTGCGCACGGTTCGGCTCGAACAGCATTCGTCTATCAAGACGAAAAGGGGATGCGATCATGCGTAGTATATCTAGCTACTGGGTGTTCTCCATCTTAACAGCAGCGTTGCCTGCATTCGGCGCGGAAGTCACTTCCGAGGCGGCTCAAGTAGAACAACAGCCAGCACCACCTCCGACAACAAGCGGCAATTCCAAGGCAAGCGCGCCTTATGTCGCACCAGTCGACGTCAAGCCAGGAAACGCAGCGACCGCTGTGGCGCCAAGCGTGAGCGCAGAGGAACGCAGCGCTCAATCAGCAGAGAAACGGCCGGCAGGGCCACGTGAAAGTACCGTTTCGGGACCGATCTCGAAAGACGAAGACCGGTGGCACATGGACTACTTCGGCTATTTCCGTGCTCCGATGCGACTTGGTGTGGGACATCGCGATGCCGCCTATCCCGGACAGTCGAAGACAACTCTGCACAGCCCACTGGTCCCCGATGACCAGTATTTGAGCTGGCAGCACACGAATCATGCTCGGAAGGATTGGGCTGAGATGTTCTTTAGTTATGGTAACAGCTGGGCCAAAGGGGTCCTTGCCATACAGGGGTTCAATTTCACCGATGCATCCTATGCCATCAACGGAACGCAGTTCGGCATCGGTCAGGGTTGGGTCGAAGTGGCTCCACCATTGCCGTGGGACAGTTTTCGAGTGAAGGTCAAGGCGGGTAGCTTCTGGAATCGCTACGGACAGATGGGGCGCTGGGACGCCGGTGAATACGATACCTATCTATTCGGTCGAACGCACGTGATGGGGGAGACCGTGCGGCTCGAATTCGATCTGCCGGATCAACCGCTGACGTTCGGATTGGAACATGGCTTCGGCGCCAAACGTCCCGATTCGCAGATTTACAACGCGGCGCGGTTCACGCTTCTGCACCACGCTCACGCGGACGTGCGGTGGAACGACAGTATCTCGGCAAGCGTGCACTATTTGCACAGCTTCAGCCAGGAGGAGGCAAGGTTCACCGGGCCGCAACCGGATTGGGTGTACCTCGGGAACTATTCCAAGCCCTACATGGGCACGTCGCAGCCAGACGGGAAGATGACGATTGTGGGGGCGGACACGCGCTTCGATATGCCGGATGTTTTTGGTTACCTCTATCTGGGCGCGTCCTACATTTCGCTCGAGAACGCCACAACCGTTGCCCCGGCGGTGGAGGTCATTCATAGCTTTGGGGGGGGCGAGTTCAACATGGGCGTTACGTCGAACTACCTCGATAGCGAACTCTGTCGTTGGGGGGTCCCCGGTGCAACTTGTAGCAATGGGAATGGCAACGTGTTGACGCTTGCTGGGCAGTACGAGGCCAAATTCGGCGATCTGGTTGGGCCCGTGTTTGCCGAAGGTCAAGACCTAACCTTGAAGGTTTACGGTATGTGGAACCGGGTCAAAAGTGATGATCCCATCAACAACGGGATGAACAAATGGAAGGTCGGCATGGATCTCTTGTTCGACGCCTTCCCAGCATTGGGAATTGGCACGCGCTTCGACTACCTGACCCCGAACTCACGGATCAAAAACCAGAACTTCATGGTCCTTTCCCCGAGGCTCGTCTTCCGTTCGCAGCTGGTCACACACGAGCAAATCTCACTACAGTATTCGCGATACATCTACGCCAAGCGCGAATGCGACGTGGGGACCCCGAGTGACATTCCACGGGGTGACGTGAGTCCGGGCAACACTGCCTATATTCCGGGAGTCGACAACTCTGCGTGGCAGTTTGGGGCGAGCGACGCCGAGCGGCAGTGCGTTCAGCCCCCGCCGTCTGCGGTGACGCCCGATGGCTTCGGGGCCACGACCGAAAACCAAGAATCGCGGCAACGCGCCATGCCTGTAACGGGAGCACACCTCCGTCCTGACGTCAACGTCATCTCGCTCGAGGCGACCATGTGGTGGTAGGCGTCAGCGCATGACACGCGACTTGAAACGTCAGGGAGCCCAGCCAGCGTCGATTTCAGTTTGAGTGATCCCGCACCCGCCATCGGCCCCTGCACCGGTGAAACTCGGAACGAGGATCGAGCGCGCTTCGGGGAGCTGCGCTTCGACGTCGGATATGTTTGTCGCCGTATCATCCCAGAAGATGACGCGCGCGCGGTCAGAAGGCAGGTTTGGATCGAGGCCGAAATGACGCATGATCCGCCGGATCCCGTCGGGTTTGCTCAGCCCGCCATCCATAGTGTAGGCGCAGTTGTCGCAGTTCCAATTCGCGCGGTCGTCGAGGGCCGGGTAGACGATGGGCAGTGCGGCGTCGGGATCCGATGGCGGATGGGTCAACTCGGGGAACTGGTCCTGTGAGATGATCGGCAGGACCTTGTCTGCCCAGCAGTAGTCCACGTTCGCTTTGCTGGCGATACCGATGTAGGCATGGCGCTTGACGCACTCGGCGACGGCGGCGCGTGCACCAATGGCTAAGCATTGAGGATACCAGCCGTAGGTGTCACAGGTATTCTCCCGACAGAAATAGGTCGGATCCCCCGCAGTCTGGGCACAGTCGTGGCTGCTCAGCGTCAGATCGTAGTCGAACACGCAGAGGTGCGGGTCCTTGGTGGGCAAAGGAGTCGGCGGTTGCGTGGAGGCGTCAGCGGACGCATCGGCTGCGTCAGCGACAGTGGTGTCGCTCGCATTAAATAGGGTGTTCTCCCCATCACCGAAGAGCGCGCCCACGCCGCGCGTGCCACAGCCGGGTAGCATCAGTACGGTAAGCGCTATGAGCCGCAGGTAGGGCGGAGCAGGCTCGATGCTTGCTGCCGATCTCGACCAATCCATTCCCTGTAGCTAGCACGAGCCGCAGCGCGAAGCATGAAGGCGACCTTGGGCCCCATCCCGGGATCCACTCCATTGCTGAGGAGCTTGGCTCAGTGGGCCTGTCGCGGCGCCGGCCTGGGGATGGATCCACAGAGAATCGGCAAAAACTCGACGACCAAGCGGCCTGGGGCCACTATGTCTCCGTCACCATGATTGGGATCTACGATTCTGGCTTCGGCGGGCTCACCGTTCTTCGAGCCGTGCAGTCCTTGCTTCCGCAATACGACTACACGTACTTAGGAGACAGCGGCCGTGCGCCATACGGCGGTCGCGACATGAATACGGTGCTCGATTTCGCGGAGCAGTGCGTGGAGCGACTGTTCGAAGAGGGGTGCAATCTAGTCGTCGTCGGTTGCCACACCGTTTCCTGCACCGCACTTCGACACCTGCAGCGTCGGTACTCGCCGGAGCCAACGGATAGGCGACGCGTGTTAGGAGTGACGATCCCTGCGGCGGAAGCAGCCGTAGCTCAGTCTGCTGGGCATATTGGGATCATCGGCACCTCACGCACGGTGCAGTCGGGGACATTTTGCACCGAGATTGCCAAGCTGTCGGCGCATCGTGTCACTGCGGTGGCTGCGCCACTGCTGGCTCCGATCGTTGAGGAAGCCCTGGAGCAGACGGAAATCGCGCGCCTAGCCGTTGCCCGCTACGTCGCTGCTTTCGGCGACATCGACACCCTCGTGCTGGCGTGCACGCACTACCCCCTCTTGCGTTCGGCGTTCGATCAGGCTGTTCCAGGGACCGTCCAGGTTTTGGATCCAAGCCTACACGTGGCGCAGCGCCTGGTCTCATGGTTGGAGCGTCATCCTGGGTTCGTCGAAGTAGGAACTGGCCATCTGCGTGCGCTATGCACGGGGGATCCCGAGGTGTTTCGGCTGCATGGTCGCAGGTTTCTTGGTGCAGACTTGCCTCTCGTGCAGCACATCGCCGAAGAACACGGTCGCTTGGCTCATCGTCAGCAAGTGCAAGTGGTTCGGGGGCAGGTCATGCGCTGACTTGCGCGGTGCTGCTGGATCGAAATGGGACGGCAGCCCGAAGTGCGACTTACGGAACCTCGAAGAGCGCCACCCCGTCGGTTGAGATCTCGGTTGCCCCCCTGATCAAATACGCTGGATTGTCGAACACGACGCCGCCCTTCGCGCGTAGCACACAGGTCATGACGTGTTCGTTCGACTCCTTGCTATAGTTGCAGTAGGGGGCCTGCCGCCACTCGGCAACGAGCCGTTTCGAGCTGGGGAGCTTGACCGTGAGCTCGTATTTCCCGGTTTCGAGCGAGTAGAAGATCTTCTTGTTCTGGTCGATTGGTAGCGCTTCCGGCGTCACCTTGCGGACGACATCGACCGTAAATTCGTGAGTCACGAGGCCTGCTCGTGCAATCACCGTGGCGGTTCCAACCAACTGCGGCACGAGTTCGCTGCCGCGCGGGAACAGCACCCCCGTGTTTTTCGAACTCAAAAGCAGAGTTACGCCATCGAGCTCTTGGCCGTCCTTGGCGAGAATGCGGATCCTCGGCTTGAACGGCCCCGCCGTTAGCTCAACGCGCCCGACGTTCGACGCGTCGACCTTGTCAACCAAGCGACACTTGAGCGGCGCAGAACGCGTATTGTTGCCTAGGGTCAACTGGACGGAACCATCACCGCTGCGCAGGCAGTTCAGCGTGCCCTGCGAATTGACCTTGGCGAGCCCTGCAGGTACGACCGAGAATGGGTACTCGTCCGCTCCGGTCTTGACCCGATGCTCTTCATCCACGGTGCGAATGGTAACCTTTACCGGATCGGTCGAGGCGACGACATCGGTGACCTCGACGCGGAAGTCATGCGGGGGCTCCCGCCGCGAACAGGCCAGCAGTATCGGGGCGCAAGCGAGCAACGAGAGTGCGACGCGGCAGCTTGGGGACGGCATAAGAGCCCCAAAGTCTAGCGTGAACAGGTTAGCGAAGGCAATGGGGGAATTCCCTTGCGCCATACCGACAAGCGAGCAATCCTTTCGCCGAGCGAAGCTGCACAAGGCGCAAAAATGCTGGTGCTCATCAATTCGAACACCCTGTTGCCTCCGATTGCTCCAGTTGGCCTCGACTACGTAGCGAGTGCGGCCATCACGGCGGGGATCAACACGCGAGTGGTCGACCTTGGTTTGGCGCGAGGTGAGGAGGCAGCGGCCTTATCCGTGCTAGGTGCGCTTTCGCCGCGGTTGGTCGGCATTTCGCTGCGTAATCTGGATGACTGCTTCTGGCCTTCGGCTGTGACCTACCTCGAGCAACACGTCCAATTGGTCAGGGCCCTGCGCCGCCTCACCGACGCGCCGATCGTGATTGGTGGGGTTGGGTTCTCGATTTTTGGGCAACGGCTGTTGTCCGAATTGGGTGCAGACTTCGGTGTCTGCGGTGACGGCGAGCGCGCCATCGTTGAGCTTTATCGCGTGCTTCTTCATCCCGAGCGGTGGCGTGACGTACCCGGGTTGATTTGGCCCGAAGCTGGACAATGGGTAAGAAACCCCGCTGAGCCGGCACGCCCGTTGGAAGCGGTGCGTCTGCGCGAGCACGTCGACAATAGCGTCTACTTTTGTGAAGGCGGACAGATTGGCATCGAGACTAAGCGCGGGTGCCCCAGAAAGTGCATCTACTGTGCAGATCCGGTCGCCAAGGGCAAGGCGGTGCGCTGTCGTTCGCCGGAGTTAGTTGCGGATGAATTCGAGCTACTATGGCGTCAAGGGATAGACGTCTTACACATCTGCGACGGCGAGTTCAACGTGCCGCGGTCGCACGCATTGGCTGTGTGTGGTGCGCTCGAGCGTCGCCAACTGGCCGAGCGAGTGCGCTTTTATGCGTACATGGCGGTGCGACCGTTCGATTCCGAGTTGGCGCACGCCATGAAACGTGCCGGCTGTGTCGGCATCAACTTCACCGGCGACAGCGGTTCGAACGAGATGTTGCTCAGGTATCGCGCTGCGCATCGTCGTCCACATCTGGCAGAGGCAGTCGAGCTCTGCAGGGCTGTCGGCATCACCTGCATGGTAGATCTGTTGCTTGGGGGACCCGGAGAAACGATCGAGAGCGTGAGTGAGAGCATTGAGTTCATCAAACACATCAATCCTGACTGTGCTGGTGCTGCCCTGGGCATGCGTCTGTACCCCGACACCCTGGCCACGCAGATGCTGGAAAGCGAAGGCACGTTTCGGAGCGGAGTCGGGCTCCGGCGTCGCTATGACGGTCCCGTCGAGCTCTTGCTGCCAACCTTCTTTATCTCGCCTGCCCTGGGCACGCATCCGGCTCGGCTCGTCCGAGAGCTCATTGGCAACGACCAGCGATTCTTTCCTCCTGTCGAAGAGGCAACTTTTGTCGCGGCGGCGGACGACCACAATTATTGCGACAATCGCGAGCTCGTGCACGCGATTGCCCGCGGCGCCCGCGGCGCCTATTGGGACATTCTTCGCCAGATGCAGTAGTCCGCGCGTGCCAGTGTGGCGAGAATGCCGTACCGGTTCGCTGATCCGTCGTCGAATCACTGAAGCGCCGATTTCGCCCGATACCACGACGCATCGACAAAAAAGGCGACCCGTTCGGACGTACGACCTTCACTGCGTTCCGAAAGAGTTAGCCGATTCGCGTGAAAGTCCGTTCGCTCGACCCGGTGGCCTATGGTATCAGCGTCCGCCGGTGAAACAGCGATGACCGATACAGCAATCATTATCGGTGCGGGTCCAGCAGGCCTCACTGCGGCCTACGAGCTTCTGACACGTACTGATCTAAAGGTGGTCGTCCTCGAACGCGGCGACTTCATCGGGGGGATCTCGCGGACCGTCAACTACAAGGGGAACCGGATGGACATCGGTGGACATCGGTTCTTCTCGAAGTCCGACCGGGTCATGAAGTGGTGGCAGGAGATGATGCCTGTCGAGCCCGCGGGACCGAATCCGCCCAAGCACGATCGGCTGTTGGTCCCAGTTGCCGGCGAACCGCTGCGGATGCTCGAACGTGAACGCGTGTCCCGCATCTACTACCTTCGGCGGTTCTTCGACTATCCCGTCAAGCTCAACGTCAATACGATCAAGAATCTCGGGTTCGCGCGGATGGCCAAGATGGGCCTGACGTATCTGCAGGCGCGGGTGGTGCCGCGTCCCTCCGAGGCCACGCTGGAAGATTTCCTAGTGAACCGATTCGGTACGGAGCTCTACCGAACCTTCTTCAAGGACTACACCGAAAAGGTGTGGGGAGTGCCCTGCGAAGCGATCAAGAGTGAATGGGGCGCGCAGCGCATCAAGGGGCTCTCGATCACGTCAGCCATCAAGCATGCAATTGTCTCGATGCTGGGATTGAACCAGGGCTCGATCGAGCAGAAGAACGTCGAGACGACGCTGATTGAGCGCTTCCTTTACCCCAAGTTCGGGCCCGGTCAGCTCTGGGAAGAGGTGGCCCGTCGCATTCAGGAGCGCGGCGCGCAGTTGGTCATGAACAGCAAAGTGGTCGGCTTCTCCCAGCTTGCCAATGATCTCTTGGAAGTGACTGCGGTTGACGCCACCACGGGCAAGTTCGAGCGCTTTGAGGGCAAGTACGTCTTTTCGACCATGCCCATCGATGAACTCATCGCTGCCATGGGTGATGGGGTACCGGAACCGGTGCGTCGTGTGGCCAGCGGCCTGCCCTATCGCGATTTCATCACAGCGGGGCTACTCGTCCCACGGCTCAAGATCAAGAACCAAACGAAGATCCCCACGCGTAACGAGCTCGTTCCTGACAACTGGATTTACATCCAAGAGAACACCGTCAAACTTGGCCGGCTCCAGTTGTTTCAGAATTGGAGTCCCTACATGGTCAAGGATCTCGATCAGGTGTGGATCGGGCTCGAGTACTTCTGCAACCGCGGTGACGAGCTTTGGAACAAGACCGACGCAGACTTCCTGCGTTTTGCGGCCGAGGAACTCGCGAGCATCGGCATCATCGAAGCCGATGACGTCATCGACGGGACGGTGGTTCACGTCGAAAAGACCTACCCTGCCTATTTTGGCACGTACGACGAGTTCTCGGTGATTCGAGACTACACCGATGCCATCCTAAACCTCTTTTTGGTCGGCCGCAATGGCATGCACCGTTACAACAACGCGGATCATTCGATGCTGACCGCGATGACTGCGGTCGATAACATCGTGGCCAAGCGCAAAGACAAGAAAAATATTTGGGATGTCAATACTGAGCAAGAATATCACGAAGAGAAGTGAGGGGTGGCATTCAGCCGGCATAGGTGGCCCAGTGTCATTCGCCATGGCCCTGCATGACCCCATGGCGTTTCTTCGCGCGTGGTTGCTCGAGCCAGCGAGTTCGGGCTGGGTGCAGTTCTTTCGTTACGGCTTCGTCGGTGGTGTCGCATTCGTCTGCGATTTTGCAACGCTTTCGTTGGCGACCGATGTCTTGGGACTGCACTACCTGATCTCGAACGTTTTCGGTTTCTGCGTTGGCTTGGTCGTAAATTACTGCCTTAGCGTTCGTTGGGTCTTCGAGAAGAGTAAGATCTCTCGCGGTACCGTACAGTTTGCTCTATTTGCTTTGGTCGGGATCGCGGGCTTGGGGATCAATGAGTTAGTGTTGTGGTGGCTCACCGAAGGGGTGGGGACGCACTACAAGCTGTCGAAACTTGCTGCTACCGTCGTGGTGTACTTATGGAACTTCTCGATCAGAAAGGTGCTGATCTTCTAGGCGGTGCCGTACGGGAATCGTCCCGGGTTGCGGTGTCGGATCAGTCTGCGAGCGTCCCGAGTGCGCGCGCCGAAAACGTTGTAACGGCCCTGGCAGTCGCAAGCGCGGTTGTCGGTGTCTATCTGCTCTTCCGCGACCTGGCGCTGACCGGGCTCACCTGGGACGAGTGGATGGACTACGAGATTGCTCGCGACTACGTCCTGCATAAGTCGTTTCTGACCGATCTCGATGATCCTTCGCAGGCAAGGCTGTCCCACTTGGTGGCGGCTGGCTCCTTTGCGTTGCTTGGGGATTCCTATCGGGCCTTCAAGCTGCCATTTGCGGTCATCGGCATGGTGGGTGGACTGGCGTTGTGGTCATTCCTGGCGAGCATGGTCCGGCCCGCCGTGGCGGCCATGGCAGCGGCCATGTATTTCACCTGTCCGTACGTGCTCGCTGCATCGCGCACGGGGGCGACTGCTGGCGACGCGCTGGTCATGGTGACGACGTTGGGTTTCGTCATCACGCTATATCGCTGGATCCAGACCAACCGATTCTGGCCCTACGGCGCCGCGTGCGGCGTCGTGTGCGGTCTTGCGATTGGTGCCAAATGGACCAGCGCAGTGTTGCTCGGCGCCGTCGGGCTGGCGTGGCTACTCGATGGCCTGCGCAATCGGCGCCGCTTCTTCGATGGTCCAGTATGGGTGGCGCTACTGGCGCATCAATGGATCGCAGTGGGCCTGGCATTCTTTGCATCGCCAACGCTGATGCTAGGCGTCGTCTTCGTGCAAAATGCCCTGTCGCATTCGCTGAAGTTTACTGGAATGGCCCTGCTGCAGTTCGGGGAAATGCGTGCGGAAGCGCCGTGGTACTACATTCCAGCGGTTCTCATCAGCAAGTACGCCATCGCACAGCTTTTTGTATTCTGTTTCGAGCTAGGCATCATCGTGCTCTTCTGGGCCCAGAAGAAGAAGAAGGTGGGCCCCTTGCCGTTGGTTTGCCTGCTATCCATGTTACCAATGGTGCCGCTTGCCACCAAGGGGTTTCAGAATGCCCACTACTACGTGGCCACGGTACCATCAGTCATGATTCTCTCGGCGCTGGCGCTCGAGCGCTGGCTTCGCGCGCCGACGGACGCAAGGCGCCGTTGGGCCTTGGGGCTTAGCACCGCCACCATGCTGACGCAGCTCGGGACGGCAATTCACCTTGCCCCGGACTACCTCTTGGCGGGCAGGCAATTCGGCACATTCTACTACAGCCAGTTTGCGGGTCCGGCCGTCAACCATTGCCAAGGGCAACCCTTTGCCATTCGCGAGATCAACCGCTTGATTACCGAAGAGGGTGGTCCCCGCGTGGCACACATTCTGCGCAGTTGCCTTGGGGTCATGGAGCATGCGCTTGACTACGGTCCAATCAAGTCGCTAGTTCCTATTACTTCCTATCCCGTGGGTGGCGAGAAGAAGCGACATTTCTTGCTGATCCCCGGATCTTACGATTATGACAACCTGGGCGTTGGCGAGCAAGAGCACTTCACAAAAATGAAGGAAACCTTGACCAAGGACTGTCGCCGGGCAGGTGAACGCCATGTCGACTATGATCTTTGGTTGTGCCCGCCGCGGTAACGAGTTGGCGGCTATTGCTTACTCGGCTTCTTCTTCGTCCTTCGGCTTTACTTTCGGCTTTGCTTTCGACTTCTTCGGCGTCTCCTCGACCGGGATCGCCACTTCGCAGCAGTCACCTTCTTTGATCAGCTTGCAGGCAATGGGGATCTCTTCGTCGGGCAGGAGCTCGAAGCCTTGCGGCTCCCATTCGCATTCGTCGACGGTGAAATGTACGGTGCCTACCGGTATGGTAAACGTGGTGCTCTGTCCGCCGGGCGCAACGAACACGCCGGAGATGGGCACGGCGTTGACGGCAAAGCGGAAATGGATGGCATCGCCGTGCTTGGCCGGGTCGGAGGTGACGATGATGCGCGACTTTCGATTGCCCGTGCCCACCCCGGAGGTTGAAGACTCGAAGGACTGTGCCTCGTCCCAGTCATGGGTCCCGTGGCTCTTCTTCTTGCCGGAGGTCGATGACTTGTCGGTGTCGTCATGCGAGTTCGTATCGTCGTCTGACGCGGGTGACTTCGCCGTTTTACCAGCGGGGGCAGCGCAGCCGACGATGCTGCATAGAAGGCCAAGTGTGATGAGGCCGTGACACATAGGGAGCTCTCCGAGGCTTCGAGGAAAACCGGCGGCCAATATACGCCCCTTCGCCTGGCAAGCGAATAGGGCCGTCGCTGCGCCGCCCTGACAACAGGATTGGAATTCTCGGGTATTGCGGCAAGCATCTGCCCGGCGCAACCGCAAAGCCTGCGCGAATCACCTTGCCGCCATGCCGCGTGCGCTGGGCGGCGCAGATATCGAGATGCTGTCGAGCGTCTGAGCCGGGCCGCCATTGCGACAAGAGCCGCAAAGCTTTGCCGCGCGTCGCTGGTAGGTCAATGTGGCTTTGGTGCGGCGCATTTGACATGTTGCCGAGTTCGACCAAAGACTCCAATGCCAAGCAACGGCTCTCATCCTTCGCGTACCCTTCCGAAGCCTGGCGGAGACTAGGATGCACATTCATAGACTAGCGAGCGTCTCGATCCTTCTACTTGCGACCGTGGGCTGCAGCAACAATGAGACCCCGACGCAGCCGCCCATTGCCATTGGCGGCAACTCTAGCACTGTGGGCGGTTCAGGTAACGGCGGAGCCAACACGCAGCAAGGTGGAGCGAACGCACAGGGCGGGGCCAGTACGCAGCAAGGCGGAGCCAATGCTCAAGGTGGCGTCAACACGCAGCAAGGTGGCGCGACGGTTTCTGGGGGTGCAGCGCCGAGTGGTGGCAACGCGAATACTGGCGGCGTCACGAACAACGGTGGCAGTTCGAGCGGCGGCGCAGGTGGCTCTGCAACGGGCGGAACCACGAGCAAGGGTGGCAGTTCGAGCGGCGGCGCTGGTGGCGCGGCAATGGGTGGTGCGACGAACAAAGGTGGCACGAGCACCGCTGGCGGCAACTCGAGTGGTGGGAGCAGTAACGGCGGCAGCAATACCGGTGGCACGAACGCGGGTGGTTCGAGCGTGGGTGGTTCGAGCACCGGTGGCACGGGTACGAGTGCCGGTGGAGCTAACGTGGGCGGCGGTGTGGCTAGCGCTTGGAAGGGCGCGGTCTGCACCAAGATGGGCGCGACGCCAATTGCCGAGGCATTTGCGGCTGGATACGCCGCATGGAAGCCCGCGCACGTCGTCGAATGCGGGACGAATATGGCACGCGTGAAGGGGTGTCAAGGTGACAACAACACCTGTTCTGAAGCCATTGGCTACGGCATGCTCCTCATAGTAGCCGCGGGTGACCAAGTGCTGTTTGACAAGATGAATGCCTTTCGCAAGGGGCTGCTGGCTGTCAACAATGCAACGGACACGACTTCCGGAAAGGTCATGGCGTGGAACTCGGGTGACACCTGTCCACCATCGGCTTCGGGGGGAAACTCCAACAGCGCAACCGACGGCGATATGGACGCGGCGATGGCGCTGGTTCAAGCCGAGAAGAAATGGCCCGGCGGAGCCTACATGACGGAAGCCAAGCAGTACCTCGAGGCCATTTGGCTCAACCAGGTCGAGAAGGACAGCTCAGGTAACCCACTCAGGCTGAAGCCCGGGAACCTAACGCTTTCGAGTGACACGCGTGACTACATTTCCTACTACGCTCCGGGCTATTTTCACGTGTTCGCTCAGTTAACAGGTAACGCCAAGTGGACCAAGCTGGCTGACGCATTCTACACCAAGCTCGCAACCCAGCAGGCGAACTGCAGCAACGGACAGGTCCCCGATGCATTTGGGGCAACAGACTG
This sequence comes from uncultured Polyangiaceae bacterium, assembly GCA_964454965.1. Classification (GTDB taxonomy): domain Bacteria; phylum Myxococcota_A; class Polyangia; order Polyangiales; family Polyangiaceae; genus FEN-1139. The sequence continues at coordinate 178,695 of CAYVXY010000015.1, forward strand.
CAAGATCTGGTGGGACTCCTGTCGCGCCCCGTGGCGGATTGCCAACGACTATGGTTGGTTTGCTGACGCGAATGCCAAATTGTTCCTCGACAAGCTGCGCTCGGGCTCGGTGAGTAGCTCCAAACCTGGAGAAGCGACGGATCAGAAGAATAGCGCCTTGATCGGAGCCTTTGCCATGTCCGGGATCTCGAGCGACAACACGACGATGCAAGCCATGTGTGACAACTGGGAATCGACGACGAAGGACGATTCTCCGTACTTCCAGAAGACGCTGCGCTTGCTCTTCATGCATACGGCAGGCGGACTGACGCAGAGCGGCCTGTAGTCTGGAAGGTTAAGCCAGTCGTTGGCGCCTGAGACGCTGGGGAGTTTGCCGTGAGAGTGGAAACGGACTTGCGCACACAGTAGAAGTCAGAACAGGGTACCTCCCAAGCCGCGACTTCTCTGCTAGAAAGGCTATCTGTCTATCTCCATGCAAACGAGCCATTCCATCCTCCGGTCCCTCTGCCTGTTCCTACTAGCAGCGAACGCTGGTTGCAGTACGTCGACGACCACGACGGCCGCGACCGATGGTGGCAGTAGTGGCACACAGCCAAAGGCTGGCAGCGCTGGCGCCAGCAGCTCGAGCGGAGGTTCCGTGAGCCAGGGTGGCCAGGGTGGCGGCACGCACTCAAGCGGTGCGTCCGCGGGTGGAGTTGTCGGGTTGGGCGGCGCAGACAGCCTTGCCGGCAGCGCTGGCCTTGTCTCGGCAAGCGGTGCAGTGGGAACTCTGGCCGGCGCAGGTTCGGTTGCCGTGGGCGGCACATCGAGCGCGGGGGCCGCGGGAACGGCGGCTGTGGGCGGCAGCCAAATTGGGGGAGCGTCGAGCGCTGGTGCGAGCAACGCAGGTGGAACAGCGGCCGTCGGAGGCGCAGGCGTCGGCGGGCAGGCTCAAGGTGGAGCAGCCCAGGCAGGAGCAAGCGCTGCGGGTACTGCGGGCGCAGCTGGCAGCGTCGGCTCTGGCGGTAGCATACCTTGCAACTCGCATGTTGACTGTGCCAACCCGGAGCCCTACAGCTGCGCCGCCAGATGTGAGGCGGGAAGCTGCAAGGTGAGCGTCGATATCACCAAGGCGTCGAGCAAGTCCACCGGAAGCTTTGGACCTGGCTCGGGCCTTTGGGACAGCTCGAATCGGCCTTGGGTAATCAGCGCACCGTGGAAGCAGGACGGGCAGAACGCGACGCTGGTTCTTCAGCAGCTGCGCGCTGACGGTACGAACAGTGGCGCAGCGTCGACCTACACGCTGCCCGACAACCTGCAGCAGCCGTCGTTCTTGACCGCGGTACGCAGAGATAATCACGTTGGCGTTCTTTGGCACGCGACGCTTCAGGCATCGGGCGGCTTGCTCGTCACCCAAATGGTGGAGCTTCCCTTCACGGGAACGGGGCCAGCGCCGACGACGGTCATGTCGACCACCGTGCAAACGAATATGCCCGAGACCGTGTTCGGGATCGGACTCGGTGCGGTAGGCACTGCCGACTGGGCCGTGGCTCAACAAAGTGGCACTCCGAGCGCTTGGCGCGGCTACGTCGGCGCATTGGCCACCGCGCCTACCTACCTCGAGCGCTTAGCAGGTGCACCAGTCGAGGGCGATCCGGCCTTCGTCGTGCTCGGATCGACGATTTTACTTGCCGGGCACGACTGTGTCACGTTCCGCAACGACGCCTGCAAACCGCAGCTCGTTCTCATGCGCTACTCGGCCACTGACTTTTCGCTCATCGGTGGCGCCCTTCAAGTATCTGCGGTGGCCTACGACCAAGCGCTGGCGGGTGGACGCAGGTTCTCGCCAGCCCTCGGCGTCGTTGGCAGTCGACTCGCGGCCTTCTGGAACGAAAACGGTACGTCCGGGCTTCTGCTCGGTCGCGCTACGGTCACCGAGCAAGGTGCCTACGCCATTGCGCCCATCACCACGGCCACGGATCTGGTGCCAAAGGCGATCGCCGCGTCGCCAGCGGGTGGAGGGATCCTCTTCGCTGAACGCCTATCGACTACAAACGGCAACACCGAGTTGGTGGCACAGAGGTTTGATGCATCGCTTGCGCTCGTTGGCGGCATCTTAGTGCTTAGCAACGCCAATGCCGAGTCACCGACTGGAGCGGAAGCTCACCCGTCGACGGATGGCCGGATCCTTCTAACCTACCGGCACGGTGACGCCAGATATAGTCTGATCCACGCGGATCTCTGTCAGTAGGTTGTATCTCTCCGATTTCTCGTCCGGCTGGGCCTCAGAATCGCCTACCGGTAAGGCGGATCGGAAGCTCGGCTTCCCAATTTGCCTACCGGTAGGGACATTCGGAACGAAAGCTTCGTGTTTGTTCTAGCGGTAACTGAATTCGGAAGCTTGGATTGGTCTTCTTGACGGTGTGACGGCAAAATCCGGAAGCAATTGCTTCAAAATCGCCTACCGGTAAGGAAAATCGGAAGCGTGGCTTCCTAAGTTGCCTACCGGTAGGGACATTCGGAACGAAAGCTTCGTGTTTGTTCTAGCGGTAACTGAATTCGGAAGCTTGGATTGGTCTTCTTGACGGTGTGACGGCAAAATCCGGAAGCAATTGCTTCAAAATCGCCTACCGGTAAGGAAAATCGGAAGCTTGGCTTCCCAAGTTGCCTACCGGTAAGGAAGATCGGAAGCTCGACTTCCTAAGTTGCCTACCGGTAGGGGAGATCGGAAGCTCGGCTTCCTAAGTTGGCTACCGGTAGGCGACCTGGAAGGTGGGCCTAGATCACCACCAATAGATGCTCGCCCACGGATAGGCCCCGGCGCTCGCTTCGAAGTAGTAGTAGCCATTGAACTTTGTAGGCATGGGCATGGCGCCGCAAGTCATGGGCTTGTCATTTAGCTGCAGCGTTCGGCCGGTAAAATTCGAACAGCCCCAACCATGAATCGTATCGCTTGTCCGGAAGCAGTAGGCAAGAGCTGTCCCGAAGTTGCCCGACTGTCCACCGCTGATGGTCTTAGTGGGCACGCAAGGTTCGATGCTACCGGACCCGCCGGTCGAAGTCTTGCCACCGGTCGAAGTCTTGCCACCGGTTGATGTCACGCCACCGGTCGAAGTCTTGCCACCGGTTGATGTCACGCCACCGGTTGATGTCACGCCACCGGTCGAAGTCATACCACCGGTCGAAGTCATACCACCGGTTGATGTCAGACCACCGGTTGATGCCACGCCGCCGGTCGAAGTCGTGCCACCCGTTGATGTCACGCCGCCGGTCGAACTTGCGCCACCCGTGCCCGGGGCGCCACCTGTACCGCCGTTGTTCGCCAGAAGATTGGGGTAGTTTCCGCTCATCGTGAGAAGCCCAAAGAGCTCCCAGGACCAGTTGTAGTAAGTGTAGGTTCCAACTGCTTCGTGAGTAGCTAGCACTGCATCGTAGGCTTGTTGTGGAGTCGTGTTCATCTGGTTTGATGCGGCGCCACAGGTCACTCCCGGGTTGATCGGATTGTCTGCGCCCCAGATGGCAATGGCGTTGGTTGCGGTAAAGGTCGGCTGCGCAGCACTGGTTCCGCACTGGAGGCACACCCCCTCCATACTGTACTGCATCCCAACTGGGACGCCGACTTGCTTGAAGAAACCACCGATCTCATCCAGGGTTTGAGCCGCGTCAGGGCTAGCAAACCAGAGCTTGTCGAGAGCAACCCGCGCTGGCGTGCGCGTAGCATCGAACGAGTACAAATTGGCGTCACCGCCCGCGTAGTTTGGCGCCCCCGAGGGCTCCGACCAGTTGTAGACGAGCTTCGTGCATTTGCCGTGGTTTGCCTGAATCGCATCGATGTTCGCGTAGATCTTGGCAGTGGGCGTAGCCCAACGTGTACCGTTCTCGAAGGCGTCGAATACGCGGTAGTGACCAGGTGAGAAATAAGACGGATTGAGCACGTTGCTGCTCAGTCCGCCTGACCAGGTATCTCCAGCCAAAGTGTAGCCAGTGGCGCTTATCTCATGGCCATAAATCGCGTTCAAATAGCTCTGCGCTTGGGTCTGATAGTTGCCCCAAGTCGGGCTGGGGTTCCACGCGCCTGAGGAGATCTTCTTGTTGGCAAATACGAGCGCCAAAGCAAAGTCGACGTCGGCATCCGTCGCTCCCCCCGCGCTGGAACACAGAGTATTGTCTTGCTTGACGCACCAGTTCATCAGGCCATTGCTGTCCAAGTGCGTCGTGGCAAACTTCCAGAGTTTGTCGAAAATGTCCTGCTCATCGAAGAGGACGGCGAAAAGCATTCCATAGGCCTGCCCTTCGGAAACCGTAGTATTCTGATCGCTGCCAGTTGGGTCGCTCTTCCAGACTCGCAGTTGGTCCGTGCCGCCAGTCGGGTAACCGTGATTCAGAACGTGTCGATCCCGCCAGGCCTCGTAGCGCGTTCGAATCAAACTCGCGTCGGCAGCAATTCCCCGCGCGCAACTGGGCGACGTGCAGTAGGGCCAACACTTCCCCGTGCCAGTGTTGATGCACGACGAGCCGACAAGCTTGGCCTTCGATACTGCCACAGCTTCCGTCTGCGAATCCGAACAACCTTGCGCAAACGTGCTGCCCAGAAGCAGAATGGCTGCCATGCCCAGCATCGGACGCCACGATTGGGCTATCGTGATGCTGTAGGGCTCAATGGTTCTTTCTCTAGTCGAATTCGATGTCTGTGTCCTGTTCTTCATGCGGATCTCCAAGTCAAATTCCAAGCGCGCCTAGTAGGGTTGTTTCGCCAGTATTAGGGCAAGCCGCAGGCAACCCCCGCCTGCGTTGCTCCCATTGAATCTTGCGCAGGAACGCACATACCCACATGTTCGAGTGCGGTTTGCGTTCCGGTTGCGGAGAAGGCCTGACACACGAAACCCGATGCCGCGCAATCGTCATTGCAGTCGCATAGCGGGGTGCAATACGCGATGTTGCCGGGCATTGCCTGGGCAGCTGGATAGGCACAGACTCCCGCGATGGGACTAGCCCCTTCTATCGCACATTCGCTGTAGCTGCCGAATACGCAGCGATTCGAGCAGATGTTGGCGTTGGCGCCCAATTGCAGGCAAACGCCGTCACAGTTGGGCGCTAGAGGGTCGCAGCTGTCGCCGAAGGCTTGTGTGTGTGGCGGCGCGGCTTCGGCTAGGCACACCCCCACCTGGCGGTCGCAATGCCCAGACGGGCAATCGCCGTCGAAGCGGCAGAAGGGACGACAGAAGCCCGCGTTGGCAGCACCCAGGGGTTCACAGGCAGAAGAAGGTACGGAGCTGCAGGCGTAGGCAGCCTTGGTTCCGACGGTGGGATCGCATTTGGGCATGCAGAGTGCATGCGTGCCATCGCTCGAGTCGGCGCGATCTGCCGAGATGCAAGTGGCGTTAGCAAAACCATCGCATATCGCAGGATCTTCGCTGCAATCAGCGACACAGAGTCCAATCGTTGGACCTCCACCGAGCCAGTCAGTGCTGTCAGGTTGCAAACAGGTTGCTCCAACAGGGCAGACACCATCATCGCTACAAGCCCCGCCGAGCACATTGCTGCTCGCGGTGCTGCATACGCAGTCGCCCCAGGTGCCGCGGCCGTTGCACTTCCGCAAGCCGATACAGCCACCCTGGCCCTCACCCTCGCCCTCGCAACTCTCTTCATCGCCAAGGTAGCAGGTGGGGGTCGTAGGCTGGGAGGCGTTGTTGCCGCAACCAAGAAATGTGGTCGCGACGAGCAGACCAAAACAAGCGGACAGCCAGCGAGCAGTTGAGCAAAGAAAGAGGTTCATCGATTTGCCGTCGAACGGTTGGGCAGTGCCGAGAGACTGTCCCAGCTAGAGCCTGCTTGGGGCTGGATGAGCTGAATCCCACTCTTTCGCTCAGGTTGCTGTTTGGCCTGGGCGGCGCGGTCACGTTTGTGACGTTCAGCATACAGGGAAGGGACCAAGCGCTCACACTGCCCGCCCTCCCAACGCAGGTAAGTCACGGCGCGCCGCACTTCATCATAGGCATTGGCAAATAACGTGTAGGCTTGGGCTCGAATGAGCTGCCGCGTGGCGCGCGCCTCGGGATGTCGCTCATGCAGGCGCAGTGTTTGCCTCAAATATTGGGTGAGATGCTCAGCTTCTGCAAGCTCCATGAGTGTGACTGCAGTCCTACCCTGGATCTTATCCCAGTGGAAGCGAAATGCCTCCGCGAGTTGTGACAGATCGTCCGTGATCTGGAGATGACTGCGCACGCCAGAGAAGCGCTTCAGCAGGCCGGGTTCAATCAGTTCACGTTTCTCCATGACGGCCGCGTCAGCCATGAATCGAGCGCGCCATTGTGTTGCCTGGGCGAGAAGGTTGCGCGACTGTTGGTCCATAGCGCCTCGGCGCTCGCAGCGGGTATTGGCGTACGCCAGAGCCCTGGCGTAGCCCGCCAATCGATCGAGATTGCCAATATCGAAGTCTGGCAGCCGTTGTCGGATTTCCTCCCGCAGCGGCTCGACCGACTTGAGCAGCCCGAGCACTCGCGTTACGGCGAACCCCACGTCGAGATTGACCCTGATCAGTCGGTCCCTCGGAATGGCAAGAATTTCAGCCAAATGCTCACGGTATGCCTCCTCAGAAGCCTGGTGAATAGGGGTGTCGGACATGACAATTCCTTGGATACATTTCCTATTCGGTCAGTTGGGGGTCAGCGTTGCCGGAAATCGACCTCGCCCAAAGAGGTGCTTCATCCATCGCGACCAAGCCCCCGCCGGACCAATGGCCTCCGAGCTGCGGGGAGCCTGCAGACATGCCTTCAATCCGTACGGGCTCCCTTGAGCCCAGCAGGAATTGGAAGACACCGCTACGGGCTCCGGGGAGCCTGTGCAGGATTGTGTGATGTGTGTGTGGGCTGCCGATTGCATGAATAGACTTCCGCAAAGCTCTCGCGAGCTGCCCCCACCTCGAGGCTCATGCCACGACACGCGCAGAGCAGTCAACTGCTGAAAGGAGTGCAGCGCATTCGCTCGAAGGCTGCTGATTGAAATCGGCATGTTTGGGCTGTAATGCGCGCGCTTGATTGAAATCGGGGAAAGCCGCAGCTGCGACCATTTGCAGACGAGCGAGAGAAGCTCGCTTAGAGAATTCAACCAACGCGGCAAAGAGCATTTCAGATCTCACACATTGCGTTTTGTGTTGCTCTGTTGCATTCTGTTGCGCTAGGCTGCCGACCGCGCGCTCCACTGCGATGCGCGCGTTGTGCATGGTCATGCGGTTTGGCTGCACCAAGCCACGCGGTTGACCAAAGCAAATGGGTTTTGGCGGTTCTCAATCAATTGAAGGACCGAGTTGGCGCAAGCTTTGGTGGCTACAGCTGCGTCCTAGGCGGACGCGTACAGATATCGAGGTAACCATGGGCGATCACGCAATGCGTAAGGGCGCGGGGCGGAGCTATGCTTCGTCAAACCCGCAGTGTGCAGAAAATAGCCAAACTAGCGGCAACGTTGCCAGGTTCTGGCTTGTAGCAGTCGCCGTGGGTGCCATTGGCTGCGGTGACGGGGAGGGGACAAGCTTCCCATTTAGCGCCGCAGCGCGCGGCGCGCTGGTGTCTGTGGACCAAGGCGACACCACCGTCGGTTTCGCCCGCGGTAAGACGCGCATCTCGGAGAAGACCGGCGCGTTCAAGATCTCGAAGTCGCCCGTCACCAAGAAGCAATACAAGGCCTGCGAAGACGCCAAGATCTGCAAAGCCCCGAAGCTGGACGAATGTTCGGATCCGGCGCTGGCTCAGGTTGCTATTAAGGGTGTCGACGACAGTGCCGCCATCTGCGTGGGCCGGGAGAACGCTGAGACCTACTGCAAGTGGGCAGGGGGCAGGCTCCCAACGCTAGCCGAGTGGCTGCGGGCGGCGCGCGGCCCGAGCGTGCAGGAGTATCCCTGGGGAAGCAAGCGTGCCAGTTGCGCGCAGCATCCGAAGAGCGTCGAGGCGAACCCGCGGGTGCAACAGAACGCAGGGCAATCCATCTCGACCGAGGGTTGCGACGCCACACCCGAAGGCGCCATCGTAACGAAGAAGCACGTCGCGGGCGCAGCGACGGGTTCCGGCATGCAGGACGTCCTCATCGCTCCAGCGGAGCTGCTTGCCGGTCACGACAAGAGTCCGTTCGCCGCATGCAGCAAGGGGCAGCATTGTTTGGTGTACGGCTTGAACCCTGGGTCAATCGACTCGGTCAAGCCCTATTCCGTTGGCAGCATGTACGCCGAGAAACCCGGTGATGAACCCCAAATGCGCCTAACCCCGGAAGCCTATGGGTTCCGCTGCGTCGTCGAGAAGTAGCCGCGAAACAGGAGCAACAGCGATGAAAAAGAGCATTACAGCAGTAGCGCTAGTAGCAGTAGCTTCGGGCTGCGCGTTCGGAGATAGCGGGACGAGCGAAGGGGGCGAGGAGATTGTATCAATGGCCGAGCAACCGCTGGAGTCGGCAAAACTCGCGGCGGTGCCGTATCCGATCCAACGCGACCAGGATCCGCAGGGCGGTCAGGCGGTGCGCACCGATCCACTGACAGGTAAGCCACTAAAGGGTTGGTCGGCAAGCCACGCTGAACTGTTGATTGCTGATGCGTATGGGCAATGTGTCGCTGAAGTCGCTGGCTTGAACGTGCCACAGACCTTGCATCTAAGCGACTATCCTTCGATGAGCCAAGCGACCCTATCACTTGGGCGGGTCGAAACGGCAATCACAGAGAACCCCTGCTCATTTGTTGGGGATCCGATGATCGAGTACGGGGTCACCAATGGGAAGTTCGTATACCCACCCGCGGCGATCGAGTGGGTGTATAGGCGTACGAGTCCCTTCTGCAACATGGACGAAGGCGGCGCCCTCGTTCGGGCCATGGTCAGACCAACTCCCGACACCAGCTCACCACTACTTGGCCTGGTCACTTGGTCGCAGACACAGCAGGCATTCTATGCCGCGCCGCCAGTAGACCATTTCATCTTGCGTGATTCGTACGCGTTGTTGCACAAAGGGTTCGTTGGGCTGTGTACGGCTCAACGTGTCAGCAGCCTGCTCGAGGACGCAGATGCGCTCGTGATGACCACGCGCGAGCACATGCTGATGCTTGGCGTCGCGCAGGAAACGGCTCAAAGTGCGACCATGGCACTTGGCTATCTGCTGAAGGTCCACTCGCGAACGAACAACGCGAGCGAAGTGCCCGCGGAGACTAGCAGTGGCGGAGGCTCCGAAGCGTACCTCTGGCATTGGATGAACGGCAACGCTTCGGTGGTGCCAACAATAGGCACGGCCTTTCTACACGCCGTTCGACTACTCTCCTCCACGAGCACTGAACTTGCGACGTACCTGGAGCGACAAGCGGGCGCCCGGTGGACCACTTCGAGTGCGTCCGACGCCTTCTCGCGAGATTGGGGTGTAGGTTCAGCGCGCAATCGCCTGATGAGCTTCATCTACGGTGGAGGCGCCCTGACGGATTTATGGGGTGACGTGCAATCGGGGAAGCAATGGTTCGGCGAAGTCCGGGAACAGGGCAGCTCTCCTGAAGTTTCGGTATTGTTCAGCCTCGCGCGGGAGGCGGATGGGCTGCTGTTCAGAGAACTAAACAATGGTGGGATCGACCCAAGCACTTGGTCGGAAATCTACCTCGAGACCGAGGCCTACTTGCGCCAGCGTGACTGCGTGGGCACCGAAACTGAGTGCAGTCGGGCTACGATTCGGGCTTCGCTGCCACCTCTCGCGAATGAGAGTTCCTTTGTTCTTCGCAAGGCCTATGGCGTCACGCTGGATCATGCCAAGCGACTGGCCACGGGTCTCTTTGACTCAGTCGTGAAGTTCGACATGCTGCCCGCCAAGCAATATGACTGCGCTTCGGCTGCCCCTTTGCTCGGGTTGTTCCACTATTCTGGCACGCATCAGCTGGTCAATCGAGCCTCTGGCGCATGGATTAAGCTCGATCCGAACGGTGTCATCTTTCCGTACAGGTACGGCGAACGCGCAGACCGCGGCGAAAGTGTACGCTCTGCCACGATTCCACCATGGGACAATTCTGGGTGGATAGATGACAGCATCTCGCAAATGGGTGTCGTCGCTGCCTTGGCCTTTGGCAGGGAAGTATTCTTCGAACTGAGTCACGGGGACACAGCCGGCTTGAGCGCTGCCGAGTTGGAAAGCGTGTTCGGTGATCTGGAGCGCCTCATCGGCAGGACGACGATCATTCAGCGGCCAACGTCGGTCGTTGCCATTATGCCCGCGGCAGCGGCAACTCAAACCTTGGTCTGTCCAACCGGCGTAGTCGCGCGGAGCGCACTGAAGGCTGCGGCGGCTGCGCGCGACTACTCATCACCCAACGGAATCAGCAGAGCTGTCTTGGACGCAGTTGCGCCTTTCGGAGCTGCTCCAAACGAAGTTTTGGCAGCATCTGGACCGACCGCGTCGCTCAAGCGAGTCACCTGGGCCCTTGCTCCTGGTGGTCTCTGGACTACGGGCACATCTCTTCTACTTCGGACGCCTGGCGCAAGCGGCACGGGCAACGACTACACGTTCCTCTCGACTCGCGAGCAGAATTGCGAGATAGATCCGTACCAACGCGCAGCAACTGTCGTCACTGAAGGCTGGTTCGCTGACTTGACCAATCGCATTACGGCAGTGCAGGACAACGATTGGTCGCGGCCGCGATACGATGGGTTCGGCCTTCCGGTGAAGTGGGTACCGCCAGCCGATGCGTCACTGCTGGGTGGGAGCGCCGGAGAAGAGTCGTATCAGTATCTCTTGAGAAGCGCGAAGCTGGCTGCAGAGGACGCGACTGTTGCAGTCAAGACCGCAATCGATAAGTTGGCTGAGGAGGCGAAGGACGACGCGGCATTGCAGCAAGCCGAGACTCGAGCAGAGAGTATCAGCAACCTGGAGCGCGAGTCACTATGCGGCAAAAGTGGGTCCTGCGAAGTCTCGATGACGCCATACGACTTTCGGATCCCCGAGGGAAAGATAGTCATGCAGTGCCTTCTGGGGATGGACGAGGGGGGCAGCATTCCCTGCGAACAGGCATTGGACGGCTTCAATAGCGTTCTACCCGTAGTCGCGATGCCAGAAATCGTTACCTCGAAGCTATCGATTGGCGACGCACAGTTTCTCGATAGCAAGTATGCGGGCTCTGACTTGCAGCGAGTGCTAACGCGGATCTGGAATGCGGGCAGGCTGGTCAACGCTGAAAGACTACAGGTGATGGCACAAGCAGAAGCGTATGGACACGAAGTCGACGCTGTTCGCTTGTCCCGGATATCGGCACAGTCTGACAAAGTGGCGGCGCTGGCAAGCCTCAACGAGCTGGAGCTCAACATCCGGGTCAAGGGTGCCACCGCCGCCGCACAAATCGATCAGCTAAACGCCCAACTTGCTAATGCCGCGTTGCAGACAGCGGAAGCCGGCGTGCGAGTGGAACTTAACTGCAAGGTTCAGAAAGAAGTATGCAAGGTAATACCTTGCTATTATAGCATCGCGGGAATGTGTCTTCCGTTTGATGGGACGTCGTGCACTCAATTGCCGAGGATCCCAAACAATGCGCAGCTGCTCAAAGAGTACTGCAACGAGCACCGGGCTTACTGCGGAACTAGTCGTGGGAAGGAGGACACGGGCGTTGCCGCTGGACTTCGGTGCGAAGACGCGCTTATCGCGTACGAAAGTGCATTGGGGCACCAGGCTGAAGCGTGGGACGGCTCTGACAAGATGCTTGCTGCCCTCGCGTTGGGTACAGATACGGAGCTAGCTCAGAAGACCGTGGAGGCCCAGACTGACGCGGCGTACAGCAAGTTTTTTGCGGGCGAAAGGGAGGCGACCTACCGGTTGAAGCAGAGCCTGGTGCAGCTCAACTCTCACTATGGAGTATTGCAGCAGACCGTGGGGGAGCTCTTTGCGGCGCTCGTGGAATTGAACCAACTTCAGAGCAAGGCCACGCAGAGCAAGGTCCGAGGTAATCTCGAAATCCTACTCGCTGAGGGCTCGGAGAAGACCAACTCAAGCCTTCGACGCAAGTACCGTAGCTACGACCAATGGCGGGCGCGGGCGCTGCTCGAGAGCGCGAGACGGTTAGCGGTGGCGGCCAGGCGAAGCATCGAAGCTCGTTTCGTTGTGGATTTGTCGACTTTGAGTGCAGAGCAAGCTTTCGTTGCGTCCCCAAACACCTGGGCCGACGAGATTTACCAAAGTGACCTTAACGCACCGGAGGCAGTTGGGCTCATGCAATCGTCACAAATTGAAGGGGCGATTTACCCGAATAAGCTTGTCGACTATGTGGGCAACCTCGAGCGCTTCGTACAAGGGTACACTATCACGTATCCCACCTCGGTATCGCTACCCGATACGGAGGTCATCACGCTCGGCAGTCCCGAGCAAGTGGTGACCGCAAGCGGCACGACGGTCAAGATTCTCTCACCGTCGTCGGCAGGGTGGCGCTTCTACTGTGACAACGACCAGACGTGGAAACCCCATCCCGGTGTGGGGCAACATCCGCTGGTGAGCCCACTCGAGACGGCGTGCAACGACAGGCGCCCAACGCGGGCCAAAATTGACTTCGGACTCGATCCCTGGGGCGTCATGAACGGCGCCTGGGCTCGTCCGCGCTACGTCGATCGGCATAACGTCCGTTGGCGCCGCCTTGCAGTGAACATCGTAGGAACTGGTATTCGCGATTGCACGAAGGCGGCCGACTCAATGAGTTGCTACACCAACCCCTTCATCCGCTTCAACATTGTGCATGTCGGTCCTTCGTGGCAGACAAATCATGCTGGCGAGTGGCGTGCGCTTGACATTTCGACCGCCAGCATCGAGGCGGGCAAGGCGCTGGCTGCCGAGGAGTGGCTGGAGCCTGTCACCAACAGCTGGAACATGCCCTACGTATCGAACGTAGCGCGCGGCGAGCTTTTCGGCAGGCCTGCAGCGGGTACCTACGAGTTAATTCTGGAGCTTACGCCTGACGTGCAACTTAACCGAATTGAGCGTATCCAGCTGCTCGTTGAACAGGACTACTGGGTCAGGCAGACGGGTGGACGCGGCGTATACGGCGATCCGACGCCAACCCTGCCGTCTGGAGCAGGCGGTTCCGCCGGAGCAGGCGGTTCCACCGGCACAGGAGGCGCTACGGCGACAGGTGGCAGTACCTCATCAGGCGGAACGACAGGCAGCGGCGGCAGCTCAAGTTTGGGCGGGTCAGCTGGCACGGCGGGAACGACGGGTATTAGTCAGACGGGTTCTTGTACGCCTGCTGGTGCTAGCGATCCGCGCATCGAGAACTTCGAGGATCACAACAAGGTCGTTGGAAGCTTCGAACAGCGGCTTGGTGTCTGGTATGGTTTCCATGCTGGCACTTGCACGGTATCACCGCCAACCAACGACACATTCGTACCATTGCCATCGCCGGGCAACGGCAGTGCCTATGCTGGCTACACGAGCGGAAGCGGATGTGACGCTGGCAATTGGCAAGGCGGAGGGATCGGTTTCAGTTTCCTCAGCGGCTACGCCAACAACGTTGAGACGGCGTGCCAGAACTATGACGCTAGCAAGTACAGCGGGATCTCGTTCCAAGCTCAAGGCAGTGGCGAGATTCGCGTCGAGGTATGTACGACAGACGTCGAAACGGGGAGCGAAGTAAACTGTCACGGAGCTTACTTCACGATCAGTGGCACTTGGACGACGTACTCGGTTCTTTGGAGCGGCCTCGCCCAGCGACCCGGCTGGGGGACTACCGCGACGTTCAATAGGGTTCATCTGCGAAAGATCCAGTTCCTTTCGTTATCGCCAAACTACAGCTTTGCTGTCGACAACATAGCGTTCACTAACTAGGTAAACCCGAATTCGAAGGCGAGGGTGCGATGAGTCTGCTCCGTCGAAGCTTGGTGTTGTCAAGGCTATGGCGCGGTTTGGCAGTGGTCTCGGGTGTGGGTGTGCTGCTGGCCCCCACACCCGTGACAGGGCAGTCCAGCCCAAGTCAGGGGACTGCCACGGGCACGGTGTCGGGCGCGACCATCAGTGCGTTCGAAGCCGCGTTTGCTTCGGACACGAACGACGGAGCCGGCGCGCCCAATAATGTTGAGGAGCAGAATAGTGCGGCTTCGGGAGGGGTGACTCTCCCGCAAGCGACCGGACCGGTCAGCGACAATTCGCAGTCGATCGCGCTACCGAGCGGAGCCGGGACTCCGCTCGGCATGGGTGAGAGCTTTTCTGCGCAACTCTCGACGGGGCTCGCAACATACAGTGTGCCCATTGGGTTGCCCAAGGCGCGCGGTGCAGTTCAGCCAAGCCTGCTTTTGAGCTATAGCTCTTCGGGCGGACCAGGGGTGGCAGGGGTCGGGTGGAACGTCGGTTCGTCGGCGATCTCACGCAAGACCGACCACGGGATGCCAAAGTACGACGATCGCACGGGCTGGCATCCAAATCAGGACCGCTTCACCTTTGGCGGGTCGGAGTTGGTGCCGATCTGCGTCGTCACCGGGGGTACCTGCAGCGGGGCCCTGCTCGATGAAGTCATGCCCGCATGGGCCGATGGTTGGCAGTACTTCCGCACCCAAGTCGAGTCGAGCTTCTTCCGTTTCTTCTGGTCTGCGGATCATCGTACTTGGCGGGTGCAGGGCAAGGACGGCAGCAACCTTGAGTTTGGCGTGCCGCTCGATGGCAGTGGCTACGATGGAGCGCTCGAGAACAATCCCAACAAGGCTAGTGAGATAGTACGCTGGCACATCGTGCGGCAGTACGATCCGCACGGTAACGTCCAAACGAGTGGGGTGGCTTCGCCCGTCAATGTCGTGGTCTATAGACACTTTAGGGACGGCAATGTCGTCTACCTTTCCGACATTTACGACACGACGCCTGTCTCCGACCCGGCGGCAACCGACCTAAGTCGGTATGCCCATCACACGCGATTGGTCTATGTCGAACGTTTCGACAAACTCATTAGCTTCCGCGCCGGCTGGCGCATGGACCACCAGCTGCGGCTGGAACGGATTGACGTTACATCGAAGCCTTTCGAGTCGGCTGCGGCGCCGCGGCAATTGCTCCGTCGGTACCATTTCGGGTATGACTTGTTCAGTCACGCCTCCTTGTTGGTAAGCTTCCAGCAAGAAGGGCGATGCGCCACACCGGTGGTCGAGTCTACGGACGGTTCACTGCCGAAATCGGCCTGCCCCAGACTGCCGGGGTTGACGTTCGAATATCAGCGCGTCAACAGCACCGAACCGGCGGTTGCAGACTCAACCGGGCTGACCTATGAGCCGCTCGCAACGGAGCTCAAGTCACTGAGCAACAGCCCTCCGCATTCCCTGGGCCAAATGGAAACGGGGCTCATGGACGTCAATGGCGACGCCTTGCCCGACGTAATCGTGACGTCTGCTGCAGTCTACAAGGGGAATCATGGGCTATTCCTGAATGGTGCTGCCGGTACACGTGGGTTTGCAGCCTTGTGTTCGATGCACGTGCAGCCGATCAATGGCGTGGATGCGGGGATCCTCAAGTTAAGCAACAAGCATGTCAGTGCCCTCGATCTGGACGCAGACGGTCGCGTGAATCTGGTGCACATGCCGGATTTTCAGCGCTACAGCGTCTATTCGCCAGATTCCGATCCAACTTGTCCAAACTGGATCGCCAAGTCTGTCACCGCGCCTGCCGGTCAAAGCGTCAAGATCGACTGGACGAAGAACGCCGACCATACGGTGGTGATGGACGTAAACGGGGATGGCCTCGTTGATGTCGTCTATGCATCGGCCACCGAGCTTCAGACCTTCTTCTCCCTGGGGCGCTACCCAGGGGGTGATGGCCAGTTCGGACAAGCGGAATGGGTTTCGGCCACCGAGGCCAAGTTCTCGACGGAACCCGTACGGTCCTGCGTGCCTTGGAGTGCCGCTCCAGTGCGTTTCGGGGACCCCGACGTTCATGTCGCGGACATGAATGGTGACGGACTTGCCGACATCGTAAGGATTCGAAACGGGCAGATCCTCTATTGGCCGGGTCGCGGCAACGGGACGTGGGGAACGGGCGCGCGCAATGACTGCCTGGCTGGCAGCTTTGGCAGCGAGCGTTCTATCACCATGCAGAACGCGCCCTACCTGAATTCGCTTGAATCGAGCGAGTTTTTCACCAGTGACGTCAATGGGGATGGCCTGACTGATCTGATCAAGGTGCGGGCGAATGCAGTCGATGTCTACCTAAACGAAAACGGCGTCGGCTTCACCGCGAGGACCGTTCTTTCGAACACCCCGGTGCATCCCAATGGGTCGCGGCGGGTGGCATTGACAGATATCGATGGTTCTGGCACGCCGGACTTGCTCTGGGGCGAAGCCCGCAACTACCAGTACATTGATCTGACAGGTGGCGTACAGCCCCACGTCTTGACGCGCGTCCACAATGGGCTCGGTGCCACGACTGAGCTCGAGTACAGCACCTCGACGCAGCTGATGCTAGCGGCCGAGGCCGCCGGCAACAAATGGTCGAGCGTGATGCCGACGGTGGTTCCTGTCGTTGTGCGTTCGACGGTCAGGGACAATCTCGAGCGAGCCGGGCGCCCAGCGGGCGCCATCGTGACCGAGTACCAGTATCGTAACCCCATATTCGATGGCAAAGCGCGAGACTTTCGCGGCTTCCGTGAGGCGACGGTACGGTCGATTGGCGACTCGAATAGTCCAACGCTGGTGAAGCGCTCGGAGTTTCTGCTTGGTCATGTGAGCGATGATCAGGGCACCACCACCACGGCTGGAGCGGACGAGCCGTGGCGTGAGGCGTTGAAAGGTCTTCCGGTCATCGAGGAGGAGCTCGACGAGACGGGTATTGCGCGATTTACGCGCCACACGAGCCTTTCGGTCAAAGGGCTCTACCAGGGACTGGATGGCCGCCGCGTTCTGAGTCGGCCAAGCTCGACGGTGACGGTCTTTGCGTACGATACGGCAAACTTCGACCGCAGTTCCACAACGGTCTCGTTGGCGGACTACTCCATTAGCGTCGGCGGGTTAGTGCGCCAATCGACCCGACAATTGGCGCTGCGTGCGACATCAGGCACCGCCCGGATGCGCAGCTCCACAGTTCAGAACGACTTCGGCAACGTGACCACGAGTCTGAAGGAGGGCTGCGTTTCGGGTTGCCCAAACGGCACTGATGAAGCCATTACGACTACGAGCGTTTTTGCTCGTCCGGTCGGGGATTTGTCAGGTTGGCTTTGGCGTGAAAGCGAATCCTACATCACTGGCAGTCTACATCCGACCCCAAGGCATCGAAGGGGCGCGACGTACAATTCCTATGGAGAAGTCATCGAGACGCATGCTTGGTTGTCCGGCACAATGCCGCTGCAGCGGGCACTGAGTGGTGCGCCCACGCCGCCCCATGCGTCTGGCGGCACAACCGAACAAGTCCTCGTGACCCTGAGCGAGGTTGACCATGACACTTTGGGCAACCCCACGTTCGTGCAGGGGCCGCATGGCGCATGCCATGCGATTGAGGTCGATCCGCTGTACGCTGAATTTGTCGTCGAGGATAACAGCTTTGCAGGAACTGAAAGTTTTGATGGTTGCGGTGACCACATGTTCACGACCATGGCAACCTACGATCGTGGGCTGGGCCTTGCTGTGGGCGTCACCAGTGCTCGAAACCAGCCTTCCAGTGTGCAGTATGACGGCTTCGGTCGAGTGGTCGCCGAATATGGCCCCAGTTTGGAGTCACCAGGGTCGTTGGATTCAAGGCCGCGCAAGTTGTACGAGTACATGCCCACGGCGAACGCTCAGGCACAGCCCTACTCCGTGCTGCGCAGCCAAACCATCGATCAGACTACAACTGGCTCAATTGTCTACGTCGAAGACGTCAGCTACGTCGACGGGCTGGGTCGCGTCATCTATGCCTTGAGTGAAGCCGATCCAGCCGCGGGTGATGGTGGAAAGTACGTCGTTGCGGGGGGGGCACTCTATAACAAGAAGGGCGCCGCGTACTTGTCCTACGAGCCCTTCTTCCACCCCGGGCCTGCCATACCTTTCCCGGTCGATACAGTGCCAGCCACCGGCACGAAGCGGCAGAACTACGACGCGTTCGGACGCGTGACGCAGGTCTACCTACAAGACGGACTGCTGAAGAGCACCGCCGCGTACCACGCCCTTGGGGGGGACAGCTTCGACGCTGGGGATTTGTCTTCAAACGCGACCTACAGCGGCACTTATTCCTCCCAGTTCAGCGACGGCCATGGGCGCAGCGTGATCGGAATCAGCCGCTACCGCAATGGCACGGCACTCGAAGAGCATCGCTCGACGACTAGCTACCTACCGAGCGGCGAGGTCCTGCGCATCGCACAGCAGCGCGCAGGCAGCCCCGACTTCGTTCGGACCTTCGAGTACGATTCCTGGGGTCGCATGGTGCATAACGTCGAACCGAACACGTCGGTCACGACGGGTAGCGGCAGCACAGCCGTGACCAAGGCCTGGCGCTATGCCTACGACAACGCGAGCCGCCTCGTTGGCACCAGCGATGCGAACGGTTGCGGCGTCAACTACCACTATGATGCCGGTGGTCGCCTGGTGGGGTCAGACTACCTCCCCTGCAAGACGAACCACGTCGCCTACAGCACGCCCAATACGTCCTCCGGCGATGGCTTCGAGACCTTCTATCGCTACGATTCGCCTGACCCACTGGCGACCGGCATTGCTGACGCTGCAGGTCAGTCACTGACTGTCGACTCTCAATGGCTTTGGGGTCGCCTGGCGTCGGTCAAGACGCGCGGTGGTTTCAACGTGATGGCCTATGATGCGCTCGGGCGTACCCGAGGCGTAGCAAGGAAGGTCGCACGCCCGGGCAATAGCGACCCAATCGTCGCGAATCGGTATGCGCCGCGCTGGTACGTCAAGCAATCGACCTTCGACATCGTCGACAGGCCCTTGAAGGTGAGCACTGGTGCTCCGCTACTTGCCCTGTTCGGTACTGACGGAACGAGCGAGCAGCGTCTCAGCTATACGCGGCGTGGCTTGGTGCGCAGCGTTGGAAGCAGTTACGGCACGCTGCTGGCACAGGAGGTTCGAGACGCTCGCGGCTTGGTTCAAGACATCACCTTCGGTGACGCCGCGCAGACCAAGCGGTCGTACACCTACACCGACTTGACACAAGTGGCGGAGGTAACCACCTACCGCGCACCAGCCTCGATGTGGACTTCGGCAACGAGCCCATACACCGCGCCGCCCACGAGCCCGAATCCTACGACACAGCTTACGTTGGAGCATTACGCGTTTCAATACGACGTAATGGGCAATCTGACCCAAGCGAACGACTGGCGAACGGCAGCAGAGTGGCCCGACGCGAATCGACCCGTGATGCGCACGTGGGGTTACGACAGCTACTCGCGGCTCACCAGGACGAGTTACACCTATCCGAGCACTGCTAACACGACCTGGCAATCGCCCTTCGCTGCCGAAAACGCTTCGAACAGCGTCGAACCAAGGCCGACGCGCCAAGTCTCCTTTGGCAGTCGCATCACCGAAGAGACGTTTGCCTACGATTGGCTGAATAACCTGGTCAGCAACACCGACGACCAGAATGGTTTCTACGACAGGTCGCTTGGAACCGCCACCTTTGGCGACGCTGCGCGGCCGCATCGATTGACGAGCTCATCGAATCGCACGACGACTTCGACGCGCAAAGGCGAGCTGGCGGTGGCCTACGACAATGTGGGTCAAGTCACTGCGATGGTGGTGCAGCGGGATGGGACCTGTCTGCCATCAGGGAGTTCCTGCTGGACAAGGTTCGCCTACGAATGGGGCGAGACCGGCAACTTGACACGTGCGCGCAGGTGGGACCTCGCAGCCGGCACGGAACGTACGACCTTCGGCACAGCATCCTCGGTCAACGACGCTCATCCAACACGCGCACCGGAATTCGACATCACCTATCAGTACGATGGCGGCACTCGAGTGGTCAAGAGCGTGGCACGCTCGACCACAGGCACAACCAAGTACACGGTGTATCCCTTCTCCACACTGGAGATGCGAGGAACGACACTGACCGGCACCGGCACGGCGCAGGACTACGCCCTAAACACCGACACGACGCAAATCCGCCTTGGTGCCGGCGCAGTATCCGCCCGCGTGCTCTATAACGCGACGATGCCGCGCACAGGCACGAGCCAGGTGCATCTTTTCCTGGAATTCGGCGACCACTTGGGGAGCGCGAGTTTCACCATCGATCACGCAACCAGCGAGGTGGTGGAGTACATCAGCTACACGGCCTACGGTCAGACGGAGAACGACTATCGCACGAGCAGGTGGTCGAACTTCCGCGAGCCCTATCGCTTCACCGGCAAGGAAGAGGACACGGAAGTCGGCCTGAACTACCACGGTGCGCGATACTACTCACCATCGCTGAAACGCTGGATGAGTGCAGATCCAGTGACGACCCATGAAGCGGGGAGCGATATCAATCCGTATAGCTACGGAGATGGAAATCCAACAGCAAACGTCGATCCTGACGGGCGAGAGATCCTTACGGTACTGGCTATCATTGGGATTTCCGCACTGGTTGCAGGCGCGACGAGTGCGACGGTGCAGTACGCAACTACGGGGCACGTCGATTGGGGCTGGAAGGGGGTGGCCGGCGCGGCGCTCGCTGGGGCGGTTGGTTGCGGCGTGGGCATGGGAGTCGGTGTGATCGCTGGAGGCGCAGCGTCTGGCTTCATCGGGACCGCGTTGGCGGGCGGCAGCGCGAGCGATATTGGCAAGTCGGCTCTGATTGGAGCTGTTAGCGGCGCCGTGGGCGGAGCCGTCGGCGTTGAGGCCGGTTCCACGAGTTCCAATGGGCTGACTGCACTTGGCGGGACCATGGTTGGAACCGCGGCCGGGACTGGCGCAGGCATTGGTTTCGCCTGGGCGGCGTTTGGGCAAGACCCAACCTGGCAAAGCGCCGGGATTGCCTTCGCATCGGCATTTGGCGGCGCACTGGCCAGTACGGCGTTGAGCCGCGGCTATCAGGCCGCCACCGAGAAGAGCACCGCGGGGAGGGCGGCGGGAGACGCGACCGGCCAGGGCGCACAAGGCCGTGCGGGTACGGTCAACAAGCCTGTACAATGCGATGAACTCGGTGCGCCGACATGTGGGAGTCGGTTGGATTCTCGTAGTCAGACGCAGCAGCAACAAGACGCAATTGCACTACACTTCGCGCTGACGGACAGTCCAATAGACGGCGAGCAGACCGTCTACAACGCGACCAAGACGGCGAATAGGGAGCACGGCGTTGCAGTCATGGATGACGGAGATCACTATTCGTACTACAAACCCCAAGTAGGTTCCGAACGTGAAGTTACATACCGATGGCCATCAAACAGGAAGCCAGCCTTCTTTGTGCACACCCATACAAATGCCGGCCCCGGTGCGGAACTATTGTCAGTGAAGGATCTTGCCCTGGCGAATCAACTCGGAGTACCGACGTACATGATCAGTCTTCGAAACAATACGATGCTCGTTTTTGATCCCGCGGCGAACACGATTACGAATCTGGGGCGCATCATCCCCCACTTCCAGCAGGTAGCGCCACCGTCGGCTGAGCTCATGAGAAAGTGACGGCCCGACGCTGGGGCGTGTAACGATGCTTTTCGACCGGGAGACAAGTAGTATGCGGCGATTTGTCCAGGTTTCGGCGCGCGCGGCAATACTGGTATTGGCAGTTCTTGCCGGTTGCGCGCATACGCGCGTAGCCCGTCTGAAGACGCACCAGGTATCAGATTCAACTGAGCCGTCGGACAACTGCCTCGCGCCAGAACAGGGAGCCTTTGCGCCAGCAGCGACGTGGGAGAGGCAGACCATCGAGCGATATGCTCTCATTCCGGAAGGGAGACTCGGGCAGGTCACGTTGTCTGTGTATCGGGACAAGGGAGGCGCATCGTCTGACCTTCTGATGGTGCGTGAGCAGGGGCCTGGATCGTTTGACCTTGAGCTACGCACGTTGGCGAACGACCCCTGGGAGGTGGCGATGAACCGATTTCGGACGAAGCAGCCCGGGATTCGGGAATTATCTCCGTCGAGGCAGCTCGGTGAGACTCTTGCGGACCTTGAGCTTCCGAAACCAAAGAAACTCAATCGCAAATTGGGACAGGAAGTCGCTGGTGCGTTGATCAAGCTTTGGGGAGCGATGATGCAACGTGTGGAACACTCTAGCGCGAAAGCGAGCGATGCGGTTGGGCACGGTGACGGCGTCAGCTATCACTTCTGGGGGCAAGGAATGTCAGGTATGACGCAGTCGCCAGCAAAGGGATCGCTGATGAGTGATGTCGTCGAACTTCTCGACAAGGTTTGTGACTTCGCTGGAGGTCGACTTAGCGAAGTCGAGATATTGCGCCTCATAAATGTGGTAGCGAAGAGGGCCGGCAGTACGGAAGATTGCTTGCGTACAAGCCGAGACCGTTGATTGGATTGATTCGGAGGCGAAATGGAAGCGAACGTGTTCGGCGCGAAGTAGCCCTGTCGCGTACGACAAGTTCCTCCAACGCTCGGCGCTAAGCTGCGGGCAGCGTGGGACGTGAAGTGACGCCAATCGTCGGCGCAGCCCGTCTGCTTCAGCGCGCTTGTTGGAGCGCGGCACGAAGTGCTGTCGGGAGGCATGACACCTACGGTGCGGCCGACAACGCCGCGATAGCCTCACGAATGCGTTGCACCGCGACGGACAACTGGCGCTCGACCAAGGCGACCGGCAACCGCAGCACGGTGAAGCCCAGCCGCCGGAGCTTCATGTCCCGACGGCTGTCGGCGGAGCCGCGCCGGGCATGCCAAGAACCGTCGACTTCTACGATGAGCCGAATTTCTGAGGCGACGAAGTCGCCGATAAAGAGGCCAGCGATAGGAACTTGGCGGCGGAACTGGACGCCCAAGGCGCAGCCACGAACGGACGCCCAAAGCCGCTGTTCCGATTCTGTGCCAGCGAGGCGCATTCTGTGGCCGTACTCGGCGAGACGTGGCTTGCGACGAGCTTGACGGCGGGATTCGAATGATGACAAGGCAGACTCCTTCTGCTCGGCGAAGTGCCGAGTGCAGCCAAACTCACGCAGATTCTATGACAGGCGAAGCGTGTCCCAATCACTGGCAATTGCCGGAGCCTGGCAGAGAATGTGCGTGGTCAAGCGAAGCTCGGAACGAGACGGGCAGAAGGAAGCGACACCATCGCAAAGCGATCGAAGGAGAGCAGCCAACGACTGCTTGTTGATAGCGCCGAATGTGATAGGCATGACGCTCCCGACGGTTGATGGGTGGCGCAACCATGGCGAATCTCGAAAACATTCACGACAAGCTTTGGTGGACGAGCTTCGAGGACACCAACGATGCTATTGCCGAGTTGCGCAGCGTGTTGCCCGAGGCGCTCGCCAAGCGGCTGGATTGGTCATCGCTGAAGCCGCTGCCGGAGCGATTCGTGGATGAAGCGATGCGGGACTCCCAAGCTGACCGGCTCTACCAAGGTCGTTTCGGCGGCAATGATGCTCTGGTCTACGTGCTCTGGGAGCACAAGAGTGAGGTCGACAAGTGGACGCTCTTGCAGCTGCTGCGGTACATGGTGCGGATTTGGGAGCAACGCCTAGCGCAGAAGCCACCGCCCGCCACCCTGCCGCCCATCGTACCGGTGATCATTCACCACAGCGAAACGGGCTGGACTGGTACGACCACGTTCCAGGGGTTGTTCGACCCAGCATTGCTAGCCGACGAGGCACTTCGGCGAATGACTCCTGAGTTCGAGGTGGTGGTCGATGACATCAGCCACGTGGGTGACGACGTGTTGCGTGCTCGTGGCATGTCGCCGAGGGCAGCGCTGGGGTTGCTGTTTTTGAGGGATGGTCGGCGGGAGGGGCGGATCTTGATGGCCTTGGCGCCCTGGCAAGATCTACTTTGGGCCCTGTGGAACAGCCCGAACGGTCGGCGTGCACTCGAGCAGCTCTTCGGCTATGCTTTGCAGGTCACTCCGAATCTCGAACGGTCGGAGCTCCAAGAGAGAGTCCGGCGAGTCATCCCGGAAGCGGAGGAACTGGTCATGACAGCAGCGGAGCAATTGATTCAACAAGGTCGAGCCGAAGGCATCTCGCAAGGCCTGCAGCAAGGCCTACAGCAAGGAAAACGCGGACTGGTGCGGCGGCTGCTTGAGCGGAGGTTCGGAGCGCTCTCAGCGGAGGCGATTGCGCGGTTGGACTCAGCTGATGAGTCACTGCTTGAGCAGTATGCCGACCGCGTGATCACGGCTTCGGCGTTGTCCGACGTGCTCGGAAACTGAGCAAGCCCGGACCGTCTCGGCACGACGCGACCAGTCGGCAAGGCCACCTCCCCCATCTGCCCGCAGGCAATGCCGAGCGACGTTTGAGTGAAGTCCGGCATTGCCGAGGACAGATTTGGCGGGAGGTGGGGCGCAGCGAAGTGCCCACGATGCAACTTGAGTTGGCTTGGATTGCACTCGCGCACGCAGCAAGCACCGGTGGGGGCAACAACGCAGCGACGGCCATGGGCGCAGCGTGATCGGAATCAGCCGCTACCGCAATGGCACCGCGCTCGAAGAGCATCGCTCGACGACTAGCTACCTACCGAGCGGCGAGGTCCTGCGCATCGCACAGCAGCGCGCAGGCAGCCCCGACTTCGTTCGGACCTTCGAGTACGATTCCTGGGGTCGCATGGTGCATAACGTCGAACCGAACACGTCGGTCACGACGGGTAGCGGCAGCACAGCCGTGACCAAGGCCTGGCGCTATGCCTACGACAACGCGAGCCGCCTCGTTGGCACCAGCGATGCGAACGGTTGCGGCGTCAACTACCACTATGATGCCGGTGGTCGCCTGGTGGGGTCAGACTACCTCCCCTGCAAGACGAACCACGTCGCCTACAGCGCGCCCAATGCGTCCGGCGATGGTTTCGAGACCTTCTATCACTATGATTCACCCGACCCCCTGGCGACCGGCATTGCTGACGCTGCAGGTCAGTCGCTGACGGTTGATTCGCAATGGCTTTGGGGTCGTCTGGCTTCGGTCAAGACGCGTGGTGGCTTCAACGTGATGGCCTATGATGCGCTCGGGCGCACGCGAGGCGTAGCAAGGAAGGTCGCACGCCCGGGCAGTAGTGACCCAATCGTCGCGAATCGGTATGCCCCGCGCTGGTACGTCAAGCAATCGACCTTTGACATCGTCGACAGGCCCTTGAAGGTGAGCACCGGTGCGCCGCTGCTTGCCCTGTTCGGTACTGACGGAACGAGCGAGCAGCGCCTCAGCTATACGCGGCGCGGCTTGGTGCGCAGCGTTGGAAGCAGTTACGGCACGCTGCTGGCGCAGGAGACTCGAGACGCTCGCGGCTTGGTTCAAGACATCACCTTCGGTGACGCCGCGCAGACCAAGCGGTCGTACACCTACACCGACTTGACACAAGTGGCGGAGGTAACCACCTACCGCGCACCAGCCTCGATGTGGACTTCGGCAACGAGCCCATACACCGCGCCGCCCACGAGCCCGAATCCTACGACACAGCTTACGTTGGAGCATTACGCGTTTCAATACGACGTAATGGGCAATCTGACCCAAGCGAACGACTGGCGAACGGCAGCAGAGTGGCCCGACGCGAATCGACCCGTGATGCGCACGTGGGGTTACGACAGCTACTCGCGGCTCACCAGGACGAGTTACACCTATCCGAGCACTGCTAACACGACCTGGCAATCGCCCTTCGCTGCCGAAAACGCTTCGAACAGCGTCGAACCAAGGCCGACGCGCCAAGTCTCCTTTGGCAGTCGCATCACCGAAGAGACGTTTGCCTACGATTGGCTGAATAACCTGGTCAGCAACACCGACGACCAGAATGGTTTCTACGACAGGTCGCTTGGAACCGCCACCTTTGGCGACGCTGCGCGGCCGCATCGATTGACGAGCTCATCGAATCGCACGACGACTTCGACGCGCAAAGGCGAGCTGGCGGTGGCCTACGACAATGTGGGTCAAGTCACTGCGATGGTGGTGCAGCGGGATGGGACCTGTCTGCCATCAGGGAGTTCCTGCTGGACAAGATTCGCCTACGAATGGGGCGAGACCGGCAACTTGACACGTGCACGCAGGTGGGACCTCGCAGCCGGCACGGAACGCACGACTTACGGCACAGCATCCTCGGTCAACGGCACTCATCCAACGCGCGCACCGGAATTCGATATCGCGTATCAGTATGATGGCGGCACTCGAGTGGTCAAGAGCGTGGCACGATCGAGCACAGGCGCGACCAAGTACACGGTGTATCCCTTCTCCACGCTGGAGATGCGAGGAACGACGCTGACCGGTGCCGGCACGGCGCAGGACTACGCCCTAAACACCGACACGACGCAAATCCGCCTCGGTGCCGGCGCAGTATCCGCCCGCGTGCTCTACAACGCGACGATGCCGCGCACAGGCACGAGCCAGGTGCATCTTTTCCTGGAATTCGGCGACCACTTGGGGAGCGCGAGTTTCACCATCGATCACGCAACCAGCGAGGTGGTGGAGTACATCAGCTACACGGCCTACGGTCAGACGGAGAACGACTATCGCACGAGCAGGTGGTCGAACTTCCGCGAGCCCTATCGCTTCACCGGCAAGGAAGAGGACACGGAAGTCGGCCTGAACTACCACGGTGCGCGATACTACTCACCATCGCTGAAACGCTGGATGAGTGCAGATCCAGTGACGACCCATGAAGCGGGGAGCGATATCAATCCCTACTCCTATGGGTATGGGAATCCGACGGGTTACGTTGACCCGGATGGGCGAGAGCCGATCACGCTTGCAACTGTTTTGGTCGTTGCCGTAATCTCGACTGTGGTGGCTGCGACGACGAGTGCCGTCGTACAATATGCAGCAACGGGCAAAGTGAATTGGGGATGGGAGGGTGTTGCTGGAGCCGCCTTTGCCGGCCTATGTGGGAGCTTTGTTGGCGTTGCAGCGGGCGGAGTGGCGGCAACGGCGTTGGCTATGGGTGCGATCGGCTCTGCAGCGATTGGAGGAGCCGCGGGAGGCGCGATAGGAGGTGCATCAGGATCGCGGTTTGCGACAGGGAGTTGGGGCAATTCCGGGACGGCAGCGCTGACCGGGGCTGTCAGCGGAGCTGTAGGCGGGGCGGTCGGTGTGATGGCGGGATCTCAAAGCGCAAACGCTTGGGCATCGTTTGGAGGGACCATGGCCGGCGCAGCGGCCGGCACCGGTGCGGGCATCGGATTTGGCTGGGCAGCCTGGGGCCAGGAGCCAACCTGGCAGAGCGCTGGACTGGCATTCGCATCGGCGTTCGCCGGCGCCATCGCCAGCACGGCATTGAGCAAGGGGTATCAGGAGGCGACGGAGGCTGACACCGCGGGCGAGGCGGCGGGCATAGCAGCTGGTAAAGCAGCGCGCCGAGGATCTGACGCCGTTGCCTGGCAGAACAACGAACGCGAGACTGCCAGGCTGGCTGCCGCAATCGACGCCTACGACGCGGGGCATATGCTCGCGGAGAACACGCTGGACCCGCGCCAGCTCGAGATCATCAGGCAGAACGTCGAGGCTGTCAGGCAGGCCGAGTGGGAGCTGTTTTACGCCCTGTCGGGGGCGAAGTTGGCCAAGATGGCATGGAGTGCCTTCAGGGCCTGGCGTGCGGCCGGAGTGGCTGCTGAGGGGGTGATGTCGTTTGCGACGAAGCAGGCTGCCAGAGAGGCTTTAGATGGCTCACTTGGAGCAGCTGCGAATCGATTCTTCAGGGGCGCCGCCACGAACGCCCAGGACTTTCGCATTACTAATCTCGCTGGAGGTGGGAAGCGATTTGCGTTCTTCTCGCCAGCCAGGAATGCCGGATACGGGAAGCTTTACGTTCAAGAAGTGAACAACGCGGGCACCGTCATTCGCGAATTCAAAAATACAATAGGGCCACGTGGTCTGATTGAGACAAAGTGGCTGCACGGAGGCCCGTGAAGGATATGGAGTCATTGAAGTCTGCACTCGTGGGGGTCGCAGCAGGAGACCTAGAATGTTTGGCACCGGTTCTGGCGGCCAGCCATTGTGAGCTTTCGGACGCGGCTGCCATTCTGCCGCGTTCGCTTGTTGTCGCGCGTTCCTCACTGACGAAGGTGTTAGAGGACTGGGATAGTGGTTCCTTCTCGGCTCACGATGTCCAGCGATGGGCATCATTTGTTCGACGTGGCTACGTTACCGGGGCCGCGCATGGTCCGACGGTGCCGATCCGGATCGAGTATGCCGGCGAGGATGAGGACCAGATTGCCGACATTATCAGTAGGCTGGATGAGATTGGGGATCAGATTGACGGAAACATTGATGCTCACGAGCTGGATGAGATATTGCTAGCCCTGCGGAAATGACCCTCTCTGCCATGCGCGCGCGGAGCTTATCCCTTCATCGTCGAAAGCGACCTTCGGCAACTTCAGAGGAACAGGAAGCATATTTCCTGGAGCTTGGCGTATGGTCATCGGTAGATGAACTTGCGCTTGAGTAGGATGACGCACTTGCTGGTGTTGCTGTGAGTGCTGAAGGTGTCCACCGATCCTTTGACGCAAAAAACCGGGTAGAAATTGCACCCCTATACCCGTCCAGCGATCTGTCGGGGCAAAAACCAGCAGAAATTTGCACCGCAGACGGAGCGAAATCCGCCGTTCGATGGTCGATTCGCTGCTTGACCGGTCCGACGATTCTCGATCTGAGCGCTCGGCGGCCGCATTGATGCTCGGGTTGGATGTCGCGTCACTCGATCACACGAGTCCGAGCGCGGCACGCGAGTGCCGGCGGGGGGCATGAGGCCTACGGCTTGAGCGACAACGCCCCGATGGCTTCGCGAATGCGCTCCAACGCGACGGGCAACTGGCGCTCGACCACCTTGACCGGCAACCGCAGCACGCGGTGAAGCCCAAGCGCTGGAGCTTGGCATCCCTGCGACCATCAGCCGCGCCTCGGTTGGCATGCCGGTTGCCATCCACCTCAATGATTAGACGGATACCAGAGGCGACGAAGTCGCCGATGAACAACCCGGCGATGGGGACCTGGCGGCGGAACTGGACGCCCAAGGCCGAGCCGCGAATGGCGGACCAGAGAATGCGCTCCGATTCGGTTTCGCTGTGCCGATTCTCCAGAGCGAAGGCGGCGAGCTGCACTTTGCGACGAGCCTGGCTGCGAGATTCGAATGATGACACGACCAACTCCTTCTGCCCGGCGAAGGGCCGGGCGCAGCAAGCAGCGCGCAGGTTCTATGACAGGCGACCTGGCGCTAATTGACGGTGAATCGCGGAAGCCTGGCGGAGAACGTGCGTGACCAGCGAAGCCCGGAACGTAGCCGGGCAAAAGGAAGCGACATGATCGAAAGCCATCGCGAAATGCGAGTTGCATCGTAGATGCGATCATCGGCGATGACTACAATCACGCCATGGCTCGCTCGGTCAAATTGGAGCGAAAATGTGGTGCTTGTAGGCGAAAAACGCCTAGCAATCAACGCTTCAATTCGCTATACTGCTGGCCTGTTGCGATAGCGCATCAGGCGACCTCACCAGCCGGCACCGACAAAGCTGTCAGTCTCGGCACAACGCCACCAGTCAGCAAGACCTATCTCCCCCATCTGCCCGCAGGCAATGCCGAGTGACGTTTGGTTTTCGTCCGGCATTGCCGAGGACAGATTTGGGGGAGCATCGGGCGCAGCGAAGTGCCAATGAGTAAATCGATGCAGCCTGTAACGCACTCGCGCACGCAGCAAGCACGAGTGGGGGCACAACCACCGCGGGGAGGGCGGCGGAGACGGGAAGCAGGGCAAAGAGCGCCTCGTCATCGGGCTCAGGTTCGATGCCGGATGCTCGTCTTCCGGGCGTTCCGACACTTGACCCGGAGGAACTGCAGGGAACTCTCTACTCCATTAGTCGGGCGATGGGAGAAGGTAAGAATCAGTTGGCGGTGAGTACCGCGCAGCACTACTGGAAGGTGCAGGGTCTGGCTCAACCGGCATCGTATGCTGGAACAAGCGCGAGAGAACCTGAGCTCGCTGGCTTGACAACGCTGTCCGAATCCGGTGCAGTCGACATAGCAATCTATGACCCAGGAATGCGCAGCCCTGAGGAGCTTCTTTCCACCATGTATCACGAAGGTCGAGTGCACGCGGTGCAAGCTCGTACGCCGGGACAGTGGGGGTCCAGCAGCGACAGGTGGGGCAGTGCTGTGAACGAATGTGAAGCGTACGGAGCAGAAATCGCGTTGTCCAAGCAGCTCGGACTTTCTAGTACCAAGGTTTCTGCGTTGCAGGGGTTGTACACGCGATGGTTCAAAGACGTGACAGGGACTGGTTTTGAACCGCGAGTGCGGGCGGGCAACTACTCACTGACTCCGAGGCCCTGATGAGTTTCTCCTATCTCCAGGTCGTCGTTCTCCTCGCTGTGGCATGTGTGGCGTGCGCTGCGAGTAACTCACCTTGCCGTTCTGAGGCAAACGTCGCCCTGAACGACACTCGGGGGAAGGTCACCGCAGCTCGGACAGATCTAGCTCAGGATCGCGACGGAAAGGAATTCTGGCGCTGGGTTCGCCGTCAAGAGCTTCCGGTGGCCAAGCAGACAAGTGAGACGTCATCACTGGAACTCAGGCTGACAGAGATTGGCTGTACTCCTCAGGAGGTTCTTGTGAAAGTGTCACTGCACAACCGCTCAAAGAATTGGCTCTGGGTACATACAGCAAGCGTGAGTGGCATGGGAGCTAGTCTCAACTTTGCTGTGATCGATACGAGGAATGGCACTCGTATTGAGCAGTCGTCGAAGTCCGGCCATGTTTCTGCGCTGACGGATTACGTCATACTAAGTCCAGATGGCGCAGTATCTAGGCCCGTGCCGGTGCTGCGTCGGTTTTCGTCCGCAGCAGACGGGGGCCTCTGGAAGATTGGCGCGACGTATCGCGACACAAGTATCGAAGTACCAGAGCCGCCGGAAGGGACGCGCTGGTTCTCTGGCGAAGTCGAATCGAACGTTATTGAAGTCTCCGTTCCGATAAATGGCAGTGACGCCGCGTGCAGAATCGTTGCTCCGTGATTTGCTTGTGGGGTTGTATGGCGGACGGGGGATTGTCGCGTCCTCTCCAACGCTGGCGCTAAGCTGCGGGCGGCGCAGGACGTGAAGTGACCTGCAGTCGTCGACGCTGCCCGTCTGCTTCAGCGCGCTTGTTGGAGCGCGGCACGAAGTGCCGACGGCAGCCGAAACGTCTACTGCACGGCGGAATTGCCACGATGGCTTTGCGAATGCGCTGTAATGCGACGGGCAACAGGCGCTCGACTGTTTTCCCAGCAGGAAGACGCCATTCGATGCCGAAGGCGGGGACAGCTACCCACCGTGGGTCGGCCTAGCTTAGCGCTTGCGCCGAAGACGACTCTTGAGGGATCCCCGCCGATAGCCCGGAGGAAGTTCGTCTCCTGGGACAGGCGGCACATTCGGCACCGATGCAAGCGCAGATTCAAACTTCTTGCGAGATGCGCGCTTCGCGCGTGTTTGCAGGTATTCCTCCGTAGTGAGGGCGGACAGCTTCTCCGCTGCGGCCGTGGCAATCAGCTGGTTGACGGATATCCCCTCGCTTTTTGCAAGATTGGACAGCTGCCGGTGAAGGGACTCGGGAAGTCTGAGACTCAGAGTAGACATCGGACCTAACTCCTCAAAACGTGGTGCAAGAAGACGCCCGGCGCAAGGATCTGGAGACCCAGGCTCTTTGCTGCTACGAAATCTCGGATATTGTGCGTGACAATCACGCGGGCCTGACTGGCGATGGCCAGCTCGACCACCATGTCGTCGTTGGGGTCAGAGAGCAGCGGACGCCAAAGAAAGAACACCTTCTGCTGAACTGCCACGGAGCAAAGGTGATCGATGAGAGCCTCGACATGGTGTGGACGCTGAACTCCAACCAACTGCCTCAGCAGTGCGGACTCGTATTCCGCGACGAGCGGCACAGATACCGCGATTTCGAACAGGCTGGTTCCGACGGACTCGACAATTTCGAATGAAGCACCAAGTCGCGACCGCCAGGCCGCAACGATCACCGAGGTGTCAAGCACAACACGCACGAGCCATATGGTATCATTGGCGATACCGCGATGCAATGGCGCATTTTCCGCTCGCGGCACTCAGTCGCACCGAAAACCTCACCTGCCGGCACCGACAAAGTTGTCAGTCTCGGCACAACGCCACCAGCGGGCAAGACACCTCCCCCGACTGCCCGCAGGCAAGGCCGCTGCGGCATTGCCGAGGACAGGCATCGGGGAGGTCGGGCGGGGCGCAGGTGCTGAAAGCACCGAGCACGCACGGGTGGGGGCAGGCCCACCGCGGGGAGGGCGGCGGAGACGGCACTCCGCGGTGGCTCGGATGCGCCAATTGCGTCGCTAGGGCGCGTACCAAGTAGTTGTTCATTCGGCGACTGCATTGCCGAGAACAATCAAGGTGGCGCTTCAAGCGTAGCGAGCGACGCAGGGGGCCATGGCACGAGCGGTACTGGCGAAGCTACGGCGTATGTTCCAGTGGATTCTGGAGCGGAGATTGTCGCGGAAGCAGCTGCCACTATCGTAGGGGGAGAAGCTCTGATCGGCGTAGCCGCCAAGGCAGCCCGACTTGTCCGAGCAGCCTGGCTAGCGAGGGGACTGTCGGCAGCAAGCCGGGCCGCGTTCGCGAATGGTGCCAATGAGGTGGTCGCACGAGGGGGAGTGACTGCGGTGGGTCGAGCCATTCAGAGACATGCGGTTCGGCCCGGCAGTTTCTTTCGTGCCGGCAAGAATGCTGCGGAAAACGCGCAAATCGGAGCCAACTTCGTTGAGTCACTTTTGACGAATCCGTCAGCGGCGGTATCCCGGTTCGGGCATCAAGTGCATGGCGCCGTGGTGAACGTCAGGCTGCCTAGCGGCGTTGGCGCTCAGTTTGGCAAGGCAGGGAACTTCATCGGATTGCTCGAACGTTTCACACCGAGGTGACTATGAAAC
This sequence comes from uncultured Polyangiaceae bacterium, assembly GCA_964454965.1. Classification (GTDB taxonomy): domain Bacteria; phylum Myxococcota_A; class Polyangia; order Polyangiales; family Polyangiaceae; genus FEN-1139. The sequence continues at coordinate 211,580 of CAYVXY010000015.1, forward strand.
ACAAATGGACCGCGGACGTCACGAATGACCCGACTTGTGACTTCGCGTTGTGCATCGACATATCTCAGAACGACCAACACCGAGCCACCGTTCTTCGAGCTCCCGAAGGAAAGTTGGTCTTGCGTTGGTATGCTGACACTGAGGGTGCAGATATTCCGGTTGACTGGTTGATAAGCGTGCTCCAGAAAGCCGAGACTGACTTGAAGTAGCTGAAACTTGGCGACGCCATGTGGCACTGGTGGTCCTGCAAGTGCGATGAAAGCGACGATTCCATTTACGTGCGGCGAGTAGACCCCTCCAACGCAGGCGCTAAGCTGCGGGCGGCGCAGGACGTGAAGTGACGCCAATCGTCGGCGCGGCCCGTCTGTCAGCGCCCTGTTGGAGCGCGGCACGAAGTGGCGACGGACTCGCTACTGCGTGAAGAGTTCGTCGGCGGACGCTACGCGCACTGCCCGCTTGAGCCACAGCGACAGCTGATCGAGAACAGTACACGCCAGGATCCGACTGCGTTGCTCAGCCGAAACGGAAATCTCGCGGGCCTCGAATACTTCGAGGACGCTGAGTGCCTTCTCGAGGGTGCGGCCCTCGGTGCGGCCCTCGGCGCGGCCTTGCAGAATGCCCTTCTCGATGGACTCGCGAATGATGGGGCTTTGGAACTGGTAGCCTTCGGGAATCATCTGCAGGGCCTTTCGGGCAGCGTCGCTGAGAGCGGCAAGAATCAAGTCACTGTATAGCACGAAGCGGTCCCGGTCACCGAGGAGGGTCACCGCCGACATGGCGGCCAGGGCCACCTTGACCGCGATTTCAACCTCATCGTGGCCATGAGCCAGTACCGAAAGGACGGCAAGCTCCGGGGAGGTCGCGGCGATTTCGGGGTCCGTGACGATAGGTACAGCATCCGGGCCAATGACCCAGGGATGAAGGGTAGCACCAGGTCCGATAGCGATTGGACGATTCGCCCAGCGGGCAACGGCTGGGTCAGATGTGACGACGAGCACGACTGCTGGACAGCTGAACCGAGCCCGAAGTCCAACGACGTAGACGGGCCAGGTGTAGAGCTTTCGGTCATCCGGAGTCAGCTGGACTTCGACGACGATGGCGAGCACGGGTTTACCATCGACAAGCAACACGACGAGGTCCGCGCGATACTCGGCAGGAACGATATCAGTGAGGTCAGCAGACTCGACTCGAATGCTCGAATACTCCGGCAAATCGACGCCGAGAGCTTCACGCAAGAGCGCCGGAGCAAGTTCGGGCCGATTCTGAAAAAGGAGACGGAGCGTCTCGTGTTCGAGCGAGGGCACGGGCAGGACAGTAGATCAATACGCAGCCAAGTTCCAGAGCGAATCCGGCAACGCGATGGTATCGAGTCAGGTTCCACCTACGGCGTTGCTTGCAGCGTCACGACGGCTTCCCAGATGCGCTGCAATGCGACGGGAAGCTGATGCTCGACTTGCTTGACCGGCAACCGAAGGACGGTGAAGCCCAAGCGCTGGAGCTTGGCATCCCTGCGGCCATCAGCGGCGCCGCCATTTGCGTGCCGGTTACCATCCACTTCAATGATGAGCTTGAGCTCGGAGGCGACGAAGTCGCCGAGGAACAACCCAGCAATTGGAACCTGGCGACGGAACTGGACGCCCAAGGCCGAGCTGCGAATGGCGGCCCAGAGAATGCGTTCCGATTCGGTTTCGCTGTGCCGATTCTCCTGAGCGAATGCGGCGAGCTGTGCTTTGCGACGAACTTGGCTGCGAGATTCGAATGATGACAAGGCAAACACCTTCTGCCCGGCGAAGGGCCGGGCGCAGCCAACAGCGCGCAGGTTCTATGACAGGCGACTTAGCGCAAATCGGCCGCAAATCGGTGAAGCCTGGCGGAGAACGTGCGCGACCAGCGAAGCCCGGAACGCAGTCGGGCGGAAGGAAGCGACATGGTCGAACGCCATCGGGGAATGCGTTGCGTCGCAGATGCGATCAACGACAAGTCCCGGTCACGTAGTGGATCGCTCGTTGGAATTGGCGCAAGAAAAGGTACCGGATGCAGGCGAAAACGCCTAGCAATCAACGTTTCAAATCGCTATACTGCTTGCCTGTTGCGATAGCGCATCAGCGACATCGTCGACCTCGTCGACCTCACCAGCCGGCACCGACAAAGCTGTCAGTCTCGGCACAACGCCACCAGTCAGCAAGACCTATCTCCCCCATCTGCCCGCAGGCAATGCCGAGTGACGTTTGGTTTTCGTCCGGCATTGCCGAGGACAGATTTGGGGGAGCATCGGGCGCAGCGAAGTGCCAATGAGTAAATCGATGCAGCCTGTAACGCACTCGCGCACGCAGCAAGCACGAGTGGGGGCACAACCACCGCGGGGAGGGCGGCGGAGGCGAGCAGAGCCGCGGGCCAATCCGCCCAGCGCAACTCTGACGCCACTAGCCGTCTCATGACTGAGAAATACACCGCGGAATTGGGAGCCAGGATTGCGGCGTTGCCTGACAACCGCACTGCAGATATTTGGCTGGAAGGCGCGAGCGGACATGAGCCGCCGCTACACTTGAGCGTTAGCATTGGAGCCCCCAATGGTGACTACAAGTCTTACTCATTTGGGGCGGGCGGAACGGGGGCGCGCTTCGGCGAGGTCTACCCGGATGTAACCGGCCAAGGTCAGATACTCGAATACATCAAGACCGACGCATATCAGGACGCGCAGGCGATTCGCTACATCAAGGAGCAGTGGCAAGCCGATTCTCGCTCAACATATCTTGTTGAGATCTGTCGAACATACTCAATGGACAAGATGCGGATATTCAAGATAATATTCGGGAACCCGACCACCGTACCTACGTCGATTCGACGGCCGCCACCGGTCGTCCAACCGCAATCGTGGATTCAAAGAGTAGCCAATTGGATATCCGGTGGCGCCAGTAGCACCGGCTCGAGTACATCACGATGACTTGGTGGAAAAGATCTCGAAGCTGGATTGGTCTAGCGGTTGCATTGATGTGCACGTGTCTCGCGGGCTTTCTGAGTCTGGTGAGCGCTCCGCGTTACTTCGCGATTTGTGCTTCATCTACTGCGTTGGCCGTGGCAGCTGCTGGCGTAAGCGTTAGCGTTGCACTTGTTGAAACTAGGATTGTTCTTCGACTCTGCGCGGTCGCTATTGCAGGAATCGCGCTACTAATGGTACCGGACGCATTCAGGCGAGCAGTCGGTTCGTGGGACGATGAGCGAGAGATCCGGTTTGCCTGTCGTATGGCGACCGACTGCGGCTCGATTGAATTCGTTCCGGGGCCTAGCGACGGCTACGTGTCTGCATGTGGGCGGCTTTTTAGGGTCTATCGATTGGGAATAGCAGTCGATCTTAGGCGAGGAGGAAAAATCGTTGGTGGGGGATTTGTGGGGCCCGACGGGTACATGACGGACGACCATGCAACTTGCGCTTATGAGCTATGGAATAGGGCTGTCGATGCTCAACGACGTCGATAGGAAAGCAACCCCTCCAACGCTGACGCTAAGCTGCGGGCGGCGCGGGACGTGATCGGAAGCTGAATGTCGACGCTGCCCGTCTGCCTCAGCGCGCTTGTTGGAGCGCGGCACGGGAGTGCCGTCGGGAGGCATGAGGCCTACGGTGCGGACGACAACGCCGCGATGGCTTCGCGGATGCGCTGCAACGCGACAGGCAACTGGCGCTCGACCAACTTGACGGGCAACCGAGTGACGGTGAATCCAAAGCGCTCGAGCTTGACGTCCCTGCGGGCATCGGCTGCAGCGCGAATTGCATGCCGGTTGCCATCCACTTCAATGATGAGACGGATTTCGGAGGCGACGAAGTCGCAGATGAACAACCCAGCAATTGGGACCTGGCGGCGGAACTGGACGCCCAATGCCGAGCCGCGAATGGCGGCCCAGAGAATGCGTTCCGATTCGGTTTCGCTGTGCCGATTCTCTTGAGCGAATGCGGCGAGCTGCGCTTTGCGACGAGCTTGGCTGCGAGATTCGAATGATGACAAGACCAACCCCTTCTGCCCGGCAAAGGGCCAGGCGCAGCCAACAACGCGCAGGTTCTATGACAGGCGAATTGGTGCCAATCGGCCGCATATCGCCGGAGCCTGGCGGAGAACGTGCGTGACCAGCGAAGCCCGGAACGTAGCCGGGCAGAAGGAAGCGACATGATCGAGATGTGAGCAAAAAGCCCGACGAATCGCTTGCTTTATGCGTGCGACGTGGTAGTTGCGATTCGCTCGATGGTTGATGGGTGGACCGACCATGGCGAATCTCGACAGTTCTCACGACAAGCTCTGTTGGACGGCCTTCGAGGATGTCAATGACGCAATCGCAGAATTGCGCAGCGTGCTGCCGAGTGGGTTGGTTGAGAGTGTCGATTGGGGAACGTTGACTCCGGTCCCCGGGAGGTTCGTCGACGAAGTGATGCGAGGCTCGCAAGCGGACCGGCTCTATCAGGCGCGATACCGGGACAAGGATGCACTGCTATACGTGCTGTGGGAGCATAAGAGCGAGGTCGACAAGTGGACGCTCCTGCAGCTGCTTCGATACATGGTGCGGATTGGGGGGCATTGTCTCGCGCAGAAGCCGCCGCGATCGACCTTGCCACCGATCATTCCAGTGATTATTCACCACAGCGAAACTGGGTGGACTGCGGCGAGAACCTTTCAGGGGTTGTTCGACCCTGCATTGTTGGCCGATGAGGTCCTTCGACGGTTGACGCCCAATTTCGAGGTGGTCGTCGATGACATCAGCAATCGCAGCGACGTCGACTTGCGAGGGCGGTCGTTGGGGCCAGGGGCGCTACTGGGCCTGCTTTTCCTACGCGACGGTCGGCGGGAGGGGCGGATTTTGGCAGAACTTGAGGATTGGGCTGACCTATTCCGGGCCCTTCTCGCCACACCGAATGGCCAGCGTGCCATTGTGCAGCTCTTCGGCTATCTTACGATGGTCGCTCCGAATCTTGACCGGTCGGACCTCGAGGAAAGGGTTCGGCAGGTCATTCCGGAAACGGAGGAATTGGTTATGACGCTAGCGGAACAACTCATTCAGCAAGGTCAATCGCAGGGCAAGCGCGGATTGGTACGCCGACAGCTCGAATTGAAATTCGGCGCATTGCCAACAGATGCAGTTTCGCGCCTGGATTCAGCCGACGAATCGACACTCGAGCAATACGCGGAACGTTTCGTGACGGCGACGTCCTTGTCCGAGGTATTGGGAAACTAGCGACAAAGCTGTCAGTCCCGCCACAACGCTACCAGCGGGCACGAGCACCTCCCCCGGCTCCCCCGCACCTCGCGGAGCGAGCGAGGTGGGCCTTGGGGGAGGTCGGGCGGGGCGCAGGTGCTGAAAGCACCGAGCACGCACGGGTGCTGGGGCAGGCCCACCGCGGGGAGGGCGGCGGAGACGGCGAGATCAAGCAGCAGCCGCGGCGGCGGTCTGCTCGATACATATACTGGACCTGATCCGTCGAAGGACACGAGTCGGTGGGTAGCTTGCCAGCCTTGGTGCGAGGACATCACCAACGCAAGTGTCGGACCGCAGCTGCCACCCGACGCGAAGGCTGCGATTGATGCAGGGAGGCTCGAAGGGATCAAGATTGTCGCCAAGGAGTTTGCTGTAGGAGTGGTACTGGCCAAGGGTCTAGGATTGGCCGCAAGGGCGGTCGCATGGGCGAGAGGGCTGGCTGCGGCTAGCGAGGTGATGACCTCGGCCGAAGTAATCGGGGTCCTTCGGCCAGGTGGAAGCCTGATCGGTGAAGCCGGCACGAAATCAAGCATTCGTCTGATCCAAGGCGGTGCCGAGGAAGCACAGGCCCTTTTTGGCAGACTCACTCAGGGGGGTGAAGCTGTTCGAGGAACAACCTATCCTGGAACGCTTGTTCGGTTGGGCGATGGGGGCACAATTGGATTCCGGCCTATTTCTACGAGTGGTCCGCCCACCATTGACGTGTCCGTGAAAGGGTTGGGAATTCGCGAAATCAAATTCATTCCGTGACGAATCATGACTACAATCGACATTGAGCAAGCCATGAAGGAAGTTCGCGGCAATGAAAAGCTATCGAGCGAGGACTTGGCTGCGCTTGTAGTCGACGCTTTGCTTCGTGCGGGCGTGGTGTCGGTCGTTGACGTCCCGCGCGCAATTGCGATTGCGCGCGAGGAAATTGAAGCACGCAAGGCAGTGGGTGACTATTGAGCGCCCTGCACCGGCTTTCGCGTAGACCGTCCAACGCTGACGCTAAGCTGCGGGCGGCGCGGGACGTGATCGGAAGCTGAATGTCGACGCTGCCCGTCTGCTTCAGCGCGCTTGTTGGAGCGCGGCACGGGAGTGCCGTCGGGATGGATAGTACGGCAGCATGTGGCCACCTATTGGGCTTTCCAGGTATCCGGATGTCGTCGTAGGTGGAGGATTCGGAGGATGACCAATGGCGTGGGTTGGTAGTAGATCGCATAGGGAAAGCGCGAAAGAAGCGCCCGTCGCGCAGGTTCCTCATAGACTTGGAATTGCAGGGGATTCTCGACAATACGTGCAATTGTGGTGTCTACGTCGTGCACGAATTGTATCCCGAGATCCGTCCTATGGCTTTCATACCAGAGAGCCGCTTCGAGAATGTCCCGTTTTGCACGAGAGCGGATCCGCATGACAACTACTGCCCGAGTTGCCCGATACGGTTCAAGATGTCAGCGCGAGCTGCTTGCCAATCTTCGGAATCATCTGGGGCATTCTGCTGCTCTTCGAGTTCGGCGCGGACCAGATCTCGGTGCCAATCCGGACTTTCGGGATTCTCGTGCACAAATACCCGCTCCCACAACAGACTCACGTAGTCGACCTTCGCTTCGGTGGGCAGATCATCGAAGCCAGGCGGTGGGGCGAAAGAGGGATGCGACACCCGAGTACTTTAGCGCTTCGAGGTCCGAAGACCAACGGAAAGCCTAGGAATGAGACGAAAGTGCAGCAATTGCGTCACGAATGCGCTGCAACGCGATGGGCAACTGTCGCTCAACCACCTTGACTGGCAAGTGAAGCACGGTGAAGCCCAAGCGCTGTTGAAGCTTGGCATCCCTGCGACCATCTGCCGCGCCTCGGTTGGCGTGCCGGTTGCCATCCACTTCAATGATGAGTCTGACCTCCGAGGCGACGAAGTCGCCGATAGACAACCCGGCAATTGGAACTTGGCGGCGGAACTGGACGCCCAAGGCCGAGCCGCGAATGGCGGCCCAGACAATGCGCTCTGACTCGGTTTCGCTGTGCCAGTTCTCCTGAGCGAATGAGGCGAGCTGCACTTTGCGGCGAACTTGGCTGCGAGATTCGAATGATGACAAGACCAACTCCTTCTGCCCGGCGAAGGGCCGGGCGCAGCCAACCGCGCGCAGGTTCTATGACAGGCGAATTGGCGCCAATTGACGGTGAATCGCCGAAGCCTAGATCCCCAAACTCATGCGCAATCGTAACGCCGCGGCGCTTCTGGAGGATCATTGCCACCAATGAGCGTACCAACGCAAATCTCCGCCCGCTGGCTGGGTTGACGCGACCGAATCCGCAAAATTCTTACGCGTTCGTCCTAGACGAACCTGGTCTACGGTGTCAAGATCAGCCTATGGCCGTCAGCGTAAGGCTGTGTTGTGAGCGCGTTCCGGGGGCAACTTGGAAACGCACGAATGGATCCGAGCCGCTCTCCGCCAAGGCATGCGCATCATGAGTACGGCAGCCGAGAAACTGCTCGAGCAGGGCAGGTGTGAGGGGCGTTTGCTTGGCATGGAAACTGGTCGAATGGAGGGTCGCATCCAAGGTCACCGCGAGGGGATGATCGAGGCCTATAGGTCTATTTCGCGGCGCCTGATTGAGCTGAAGTTCGGGCCGCTGGCTCGCGATGCGATTGACCAGCTCGACTTCGCTCATGAGACCATCGCGGGCGCCGCAGCGACTTCGTGCTCGCCACCGAAGGCGTCGGCAAAGGACGAAAGAACGATCTTGGGCATCCTCAATTCCCTCGTCGAAGACCTCTTAGACGAAGGGCGGCAAGCCGGGCGCGAGCAGGGCCACCTGGAGGGGCGCAGTAAGGGGCGTCTGGAGGGCCGCCTCGAGGGCTTTCGGGCTTTCGTACGCGTTCTAGTTGAGTCGAGGTTTGGTACCATTACGCCTGACGCCATCGAATGTCTCGACGCGGCAGATGAGATCAAACTAGAGAACTGTATCGAACGCTTGCTCGCGGAGTCGCGTGTCGAAGAAGTGCTCGCGTGAGGCCTCAATCACTCCGCCTCTATGCGGCCCAATGCTTCGTGTAGGACAACCAATTCGTCAGGCGGACCATCCGGGGCTGGAGCAATCATGGCGGCGCCCGCAAGGCGAGCTCGGTTGAGGCTTGTTGTGAGCGGAGCGACCAATACGGATTGCAGCACTCGGCTCAATTCGTCGCTTTGCGAGACGATCACTGAGCGCCGTCCGGTCGGTTCCTGAGGTCGATAGCTGCACAGGTTGGCCCACGGGATTTCGCCGCGTTTCACCTGAATTCCTTGCGCTCAAGCATGTCCGCGAATCCATTCAAGCCGGCGCTTGCCAGGTCAGCTTCGTCGGTGTTCGTTGCGGCCAAGCGCTTCAGGTCCCATCGAGACGGCTCCGAGCGACGAACAACAATCAGGCCGACGCGCTCACCGGGGCGGAGGTTCAGTGGCTTCGCTGGTAGCAGCAAGCCATTTTCGTACAGCGCTTCAACGGGACGCATGTGCCAAGCTTGGCACCTTGCCCTGCTCGGAACACCCCAAGGTAGCCGTGACAGGCGGCGGAGGCGGGCAGAGCCGCAGGCCAATCCGCCCAGCGTAACTCCGACGCCACTAGCCGTCTCATGACTGAGAAATACACCGCGGAATTGGGAGCCAGGATTGCGGCGTTGCCTGACAACCGCATTGCAGATAATTGGCTGAAAGGCGCGCGCCGACATGAGCTGCCGCTACATTTGAGAGTTAGCATTGGAGATCCCAACGGTGACTATCAGTGATTGACGGAAGTCACACCGCTCGCACTTCGCCGATGAACGTAGGTAGGCACTCCCTGCCGTTACTGAATCCCCATTCAACGGCGCCTTATGCCCACGCTTGCCTACATGATTCGCGCAATGACACCAGGAAAAGACTCATGGTAACCTGACCGAACCACCTCGGAGGTTTCATGATGAACTCGCGTATTTCCGTCGTTGCACTGATCCTGACGGGCATCGTGGTTGCCTGTGATGACGATGGTTCCGCAACCAATAGCGAGATCGCTTTTGCGGCCCTTCCGGCCAAGTATGCTGAGGCCGCTTGCTCCGCGTATCAGAAGTGCTTCGGTCCAATCTTCTCTCTGTTCCAAAATGGTGCGGATTGCGCGGACGTGACTACCAAGCGCCTCGAGAACGGCACCTTCTCGCTGATAGCCGCCAAGCTCGAACAGGGCACCGTGACCTACGACGGAAAGAAGGCGCAGGTTTGCCTAGATGCGGTGAGCAATCTCAGTTGCGACGGTTTGCTCGATCGAGATCAACCCGCCTGTCTCGCGGCACTCGATGGCGTGGTTGCCTTGGGTGGTGACTGTGATCTAGACGAAGAATGCAAGGGTAGCGCACTATGCCAGTCGAGCGCCGGCATCTGTCCGGGCAAGTGCGTCGCGCTGCTGAGCGCCGGCCAAGCTTGTGAGGTGGACGGCGATTGTAATAGTGGCCTGCAATGTTCCAAGGAGACCAAGCTCTGCGTCGCCCCAGCGACTGAGGGCGAAAGCTGCGAGAACGGGGCGCCGCCCTGCAGGCCAGGGTTGCTCTGCTTGGGGAAGAACGACGACGTAACGCCAAAGGCTCCTGGCGTCTGCAGAATCGCAATGGATGCCATGAGTGCGGCCGACGGTGCCGCATGCGATCCGGTGGCTGGCGTACTGTGCAAGACCGGCATTTCCTGTGTTGCGGAGAGCTACGACGCCACCGCCGCAAAATTAACCTGGAAATGCGTCAAAGCGGGCAGCTATCTCGCGGGAGAAGCCTGCAAACCGGGCGTCCCCGACGCCTGTTCAACCGGCAACTACTGCAAGCGGGCCAGTATTGCACTGGACGGCACTTGCACTGCGATCCCCGACGCACAGCAGCCCTGTGGTACGGGGTTCGGTGCAGAATGTAAGCCTGGTGCGGTGTGCGTGGCTGGCCTTTGCCAAGACTATGCGGTAAACGGCCTGGGCTGCACTGGCGACGACATGTGTTACAGCGAGTTTTGCGGTTCAACCGGTGGTTGCGCACCGCGGGTGCCCTGTCAGTAGTTGCCGAACTAATCGTTCAAGTCAATCTCTACGTCATGCGGCAGGGTGCCGCGCGGCGCGCGCAGGTAGACGAAGGGCGTATACGCCAGCATGTTCGACACCCGTGACATGTAGATGTCCGCGTAACGTTCGATTTGGCGCGCCATGTAGCTTTTGTCATTGCCGCTACGCATCAGTTGTCCCCAACGCTCGTTGACGAGTTGGCTGGCACGCTCGGCCAGTGGAGCGAGGCGTGCGTCCAGTTCGACTAGGCTCTGGCGCAAGGAGTCCTGGCGTGACCGCAATTGCTCTTCGCCCGCGACGTGTCTTCTGGATTGCTCGGCGCGGTTCCTTTGCAGGGTCAGGCGCAGTTGCGAGTACTCGTGTTCCCACAACATCTTCTTCTGCATCAATCGATCGAGCTCGCGTTGTTCCGCGGCAAAATCGCGCAGCTGACGCAGTTCGACCTCGAGCTCACGGACGATCAGCGCTGTGCGCCAGCGCAGGAGGTCTTTCGACGCATGGACGTCGGCATAGATGTGATCTCCCATGTACAAGATGTCATCGCCACGCAAATCCAGACTGCGTTCCACCAGGCGTGCATTACCGCCCACGTACACATTGGATAGTTTGAGCTTGCCGACATGCGGGCGCAACAGGCCCGAATCCTCCACCAGGCGAAATGCCGGGCTATCGCCCGAGAAGAACGAGGGTTTGCGTGCCTGCAGAACGATGAGCGAGAAGAGGTCACGAAAGCTTCGCCCCGCAGGTAGGAAGCGTTCAATCACGTGCTTCATCATCGCTTGGGTGTATTCCCACTCGGAATTCGTGATCAGCATCAGCTTCTTGCCCGCCTGCTCGAGATCGAGCAGAGTTTGGACCAGCTCTTCGTCGAGGACCACGTAGCGTTCGGGGTGCTCGACGATTTCGGCCTTGAGTGCGCCTTCGAGGTGTGTGGCATCGAGAGCGTCGCGCACGGCAGTGGCCAGATGTTGGTAGCTGAGCCCGACAGTGAGCTGGCCGGCGTCCAGCAGGTCAACGAGCTGCAAGTAGAGGCAGGACTCCGAGAGTGAGAACAGCGTGTCGAGGAATTGCCAGCGCGGTTGGGGCAGGTCGAGCGGGGAAGCTCCGTAGATGTCGCGTACCTGGTTGAATCCGAGCATCATCGTGCCATGGCACGCTTTGCGCACATGCCCGAACCGGTTCACCTTGACCAGGTTGCCAAGCTCCACGTCCTGGATGAGGCCGAGCGAGGTGAGCGGCCGTTGAAACGTCAAATTGGAGACGGGCCAACCCTGGCCCAGCAGGCGGGTTCGGGCATATTCGAAGGCGCGCCGTTCCCAAGCCTCGGTATCGTAATGCACCAGCGTGTAGTCCATGTCGAACCCCACCGCTTGGATCGAGCGCAAGTTCAAGGTTCTGTTGCAGAACATCCGGCGCTCGAGCGGTGGAAGTTGCAGCGTTGGGGCTTGTGAGAGCATGGGGATGGCGGCCTAGAAGCAAACAAGGATCAAGCGACGACGACGCCAAAGTGGCTTCTGGTTTGAACCATGCCCAACTGTCATTGGTCAAGGATACCGGAGGTGTGGTGCCGACACCAGCGCCTCACCGGGATTGCTGCTCCTCAGACTGATGCGAGCGAAGTCGCTTGAGGCATGGCTGCCGAGCGGACATCACGCTCGTCCAAGTAGTGTCGTTGGCCACGGGTTCGGTGTGCCAGAGGTATTCCCAATCAGCAACTCGATGGGTTCAGTTTTCGTATAGAATCGTTGGGATGGCAGCTTGAGTCATGCTGCATGGCCCGCTTACAGGGTGACGAGAGGTTTCGCGTGATAAAGTCGCTTGAGCTCATCAATTTCAAGAACCATCACGACACTCGTGTCGACGGCTTGGGGCAAATGGCAGCCTTCGTTGGTCCGAATGGCGTTGGAAAGTCCTCTCTCTTACAGGCGGCGGGACTGTTGCTCCTTCTGGGGCGGGACACGAACGCCGCAGCGTTACGCTATCCGAGCACATCGGATCCGGTGTTGGAAGAGCGGGTCCGCTTCGGGCAGCCCGGCTTTCGTCTGAGTGCCCTGGCGTGCGGGGGGGACCAGACCTACAGAGTCGAAGTTTCATTTCCGGGCAACAATCGAGAGTGGCCACGCCGAGTCCTGTTTTCGGCGAACGCAGGGGAATTCGAGGATGTTGAATTCGAGGAGGACGCCGTGGTTACGGACGCGGGGTTTCGAGCTGTTCTGAGTGGCGCGGCGCACCTACGACTCGAGCCCTCGAAATTGCGCAAGACGAGCCATCCGGATGCTTTGCCGCCCAGTGTTCGTGTCGATGGTCAAGGCTTGGCCTCTGCGGTGGGCTACCTGATGGGGTTTTCACCTGCCGCCTACCAGAAACTGGTCGAGCAACTCCGAACGGTCGTACCCAATGTTCATGGGCTACGCGTCAATCGCGTGCCGATCAAGCGGCAGCGCATGCAAACCGTGACGGTTGAGGGCCAGACACGCGCTTTTTCCGTCGACGAAGAGGTCGTTGGCGACCAGTTGTTGTTCGACACGACGCACGCCAAAGGCGTCCCTGGGCACCTTCAGGATGACGGAACCCTTGCCGTGCTGGCCATATTGTGTAGCTGTGTCTTGCCAGGTTCGCCGAAGACGCTGCTCATCGACGACATCGAGACCTGGCTACATCCCCGCGCGCAGCGCATTCTCATGGGCTTGCTCCGTGACATGCTCGAGCAGGATCCGGCTCTGCAAATCCTACTTGTGACCCATTCGCGCAACATCGTCGATGGTTGCAGGCCCGAGGAGGTTTGGGTGATGGCTAACACGGAACACGGGCCGAAAGTGGCTCGGCTCGACGAACATCCGAGGGCGTTCGAGGCGTTGCCCATGCTCACGACTGGAGAATTTTGGGGCAGCGATGGGGAAGCGTGGCTGCAAAGCAAGCCGTAGGTGCGGTGCGCGGGTTCAGTGCTTGTATGCCACATCTGGCTTTCTGCTCCGTACTTTACCGGTGGTCGAGCTCTTGCGGTCGAATCCGTTCGTCACCGCGGCTGACTGGACAAAAAGGACCAGAACTTGCCCTGGACCTACCCTGGACTTGCCCCCAACCGGGGTGACGACTACGGTTTGGTCCTGCCATGCTTGGCCACCGAACTGTTGCTTTACTTGCCATTGTCGGCGCCTGTCTAAGTGCCGGCGCCAATGGGGCGGCCGCGGAACCCGCACCGGAGGAGCAGTCGGCTGCGGTCGGCGCTAACAGCGGTTCGCGCGAGCGAGCGAAACAGCTCTACGAAGAGGGGCTGTCCGCTTACCGCGCTGGCAAACACTCTGATGCCATTGACAAGCTGCTCGAAGCCGACCGCGTGATGCCTAACGCGGCATTCTCCTACAACATCGCTTTGGTCTACGAAGGGATGGGCGATCAACGCAGTGCCTTGCGCTGGCTGCGCAGCTATTTGCGGCAGAGTCCTGCGGGAACGGATCAGACTGCGCCGCTCACCAAGTTGAGGAAGTTCGAGGCACTGCTGCAGGCAAGAGGACTGCAGCAGGTGAGCGTTTTATCGAATCCGCCTGGCGCAACGGTGAAGATCGACGGAATCGCTTTGGTGGGGCTTACGCCCTTTACCACCGAGCTTGCGCCAGGCAGTCACGTTGCCAGTCTGACGCTGGAGGGCTACGAGTTTGTGCAGCGCTCGTTCGAGCTTCGGCCAGATCGATCCATGGACGTCGAAGTGGCGCTGGTGGCCGCAAGACCCGAGAACAATCCCACGCAGCCGGGGGTGACAGCGCTCGCAGGGCCAAGCCACGAGCCTTCTCTCGCCCGGTTGCCACCAGCTACTTTGCCGCCGGTGACAGAGTCACAGTCAAGCCGAGTGAAACCCTGGACCTGGCTCTCGATGGGTGTCGGCACGGCATTGCTCGGCGGCGCGCTGGTCTTCGAGGTGAAACGGCGCAGCGCTGAGCAGGACGCCAAGTCGGCATCCCAAGACGTCTATCTGGACCGCTACGATCGAATGGAGTCAGCGCAGTCCACGGCTCGCCAGCTTGCGGTGGCTGGTTCCGTCGTCCTGGCAGCTGGGCTCGGTCTACTCACTTACGACCTTACTCGAAACAGTCCGACACAGACGGCAACCTTGGGCAGCTGCCCTTCCGGTGGCTTGTGTGGTGGATTGCGGGGGCAGTTCTAGGTGGCCCGTTCGACGAAACGCACGTTGATGGTTGGGCTTACATTACCGTCGCTCTGGTTGATGGCCAACTGTTCCAGCGATCTGGAACGCGATTTGGCAGGACATCCTGGCCCATGTTTGTCGGGTTGGGTTGAAAGCTGCAAGGGCTGTGCTTGCGTGCCGGCGGGCGGTTCCGCCTCCCAATCCTCGGGTGGCAGTGCCGGTGTCTCTGCAGCTGCTGGAAACCCCAATTTTGACATTGGCGGCGCGGGCGCGATTGGCGGCGCGGGCGCGATTGGCGGCGCGGGCGCGATTGGCGGCGCAGGCGCGATTGGCGGCGCAGGCGGTTCTACGGTTGTAGGTGTTGGTGGTTCTAGTGCGCCTGGTGGCACCACTGCACTTTCGGGTGCAGCTGGGACGGACAGCATGATTGGCGGCACTGCGGGTTCTGTCGGCGGCGGCGGCATCGCGGGCTCCTTCAGCGCCGGAGGTGTTACTACTGGCGGGGCAAATTCAAATGCCGCAGGGACGAGCGATATGAATGCGGGTACGAGCGGCGCGAGCTCACCGGCTGCAGGTACGAGCGGCGCGAGCTCACCGGCCGCAGGCACGAGCGGCAAAACGAATAGCTGTCTGCCACCGATATCCCCGCCACCTGCTGCTGCCTGCCCCCTGGATAAATGCAGCTATTGCACGACGAGCGGGACTTGCGTCATTACCTGCGGGGCATACGGTTGTGCGGGCCCAATCAAGTGTCCGGAAGGATTGGCCTGTCAGCTCGATTGTGCCGGTGACCACGCTTGCAGCAGTACTGGGCTCACTTGTCCTACCGAATACGCCTGCAACGTCAATTGCAGCGGCAGGTTCTCATGTGACGGGCTTGTCGTAGACTGTGGCCAGAATGGGCCCTGTGGCTTGATCTGCGAGAAGGACGCCCTGGTCTGCAATGCTTCCAGGTTGAATTGCAGTAACAACGCCTGCCAAGCCACTTGTAAGGGAACCATCAAGCCCCTGGTGTTCGACTGCGACAAGTCTTGCCAGACAGGCTGTGCCTGCCCGTAGGGCGGCAAATATAACCAGGCTCGCTCATTTGCCGCGGGCGGGGGCGCACGCTGGCCCTATAATGGCAGGTGACGATGGCTGTGGAGACGCGACGCGCAAGCTTGGTGGAATCCGAGCGACTCATTCAGCTGGCTGCCGCAGGAGGGGCCTTGCCGGACGAGTCCAATCCGTTGGCCAATACCTACAAGGCGGGCGATCTGCTCGCTGGGAGGTATCGCCTGGTGCGTCTGATCGGGCGCGGTGGGATGGGCGTGGTTTGGGAGGCGCACAGCGATGCGCTCGACATTCGCGTCGCGGTCAAACTGATTCATCAGTTTACCTCCAGCCACGAGGAGCAGCAGCGACTCTTGCTTGAGGCAAAGGCCGCGGCCAGGCTCGTCGATCCTGGCGTAGTCAGGGTCTTCGACTGTGGCGAGACGCTCAATGGCGAACCCTACATCGTCATGGAGCTGCTCGAGGGAGAGGATCTTGCGACGCGTCTCGACCAGCGGGGTCGCATTCAACCGATCGATGCGGTACGCACATTGCTTCCGATTGCGCGCGCTCTCGGTACGGCACATGCCGCCAACGTCGTCCACCGCGACGTCAAACCAGAGAACGTGTTCTTCACCAAATCCGCGACGGGTGAGGAGCAGCCCAAGCTGCTCGATTTCGGCATTGCCAAAATGGACATGCCTTGGGAAAAGCGCTTGACCCAAGTCGGTTCTGCGCTGGGCAGCCCCAACTACATGTCGCCTGAGCAGGCGCGCGGCGAGGAAGTGGATGGGCGTTGCGACCTTTGGGGTTTCTGCGTCTTGCTCTACGAAGCGATTGCGGGTGAACTGCCCTTCGACGGCAACAGCTACAACGCGGTTATGCACGCCATTCTCTCAGCTCGGGTGGCGACGTTCCCTGAGCTCGGGATACAAGAACCACAGCTTTGGGCCATCGTGGGGCGCGGTCTTGAGCGGGAGCTGGCGTTGCGTTGGCAGACGAGTGAGGAGCTTGCTGATGCGTTGACTGCATGGCTCATCGAACGCGGTATCGGGGATGACGTGACGGGGTTCTCGCTGCGCGCTACGCGGACCAACAAGCGAGCAAGTCACGTTCGGACGCTCGAGTCCGTCAGACCTCCCAAGTTGGAGCGTGAGGTATCCCCGTCGGCGAGTGCCGCATTGGCACGTACTGGCACCCGACTCTCGGTGAGTCAGCAGCGGCTTTGGGCGCGCCGCCCGCGTTGGTTCGTTCCTGCAATTTCCGTACTGGCCTGCTGTGCAGGCGTGCTACTCGTGTGGCGCGCGCAGAAGCAGGACAGGGGGGGAGAGCCTGTTACTTCGGCCGTTCCGGCTCAGCCGGCCATACTTGCGGAGCAGGTTCCGCCCGTTCCGGTTTCAAGGCCAGTTTCGCCGGCTCCTGCCGCCGACCCAGCCGCCGTGTCAGTTGCGACCGCGGCAGCGGTTCCAGCCATTCGAGGCGCTGTGAAGGCGACGGGCAATGCTGTTGCCGAAAGCGCATCGCGCAAGCCTGCGACCAAGGGCTCTGCCAAGGGAGCGGCTGCCAAGGCGCCAGCGGGCCCAGAGAGCGAGCCCTTCAAGAGCCCCTTCGATTGAGCGGGACGTCGTGCGAAGGGCGCGCTTCGCGTGGTATGGTCCGGCCGAAATGCGAGTGCTTGTCGTCGTTCCAGCCTTCAACGAGGAGAAGAGTCTGCCTGCGCTCCTGCGTGAGCTGAAGGAACTCCCCCTGCGCGAATCCATCGAGTTGGAAGTCGCGGTCATCGACGATGCCTCGCGCGATCGGACGGCAAAGGTGGCTCGTGACGCTGGCGTGCGAGTGGTGCGGCTTTGTCGCAATCTCGGGATCGGTGGTGCCGTCCAGACCGGTCTCAAGTTGGCCCACCGTGAAGGCTTCGATTGTGCCGTGCAGATGGACGGGGATGGGCAGCACCCACCGTCGGAACTGGTCAAGCTCCTTCGAGCGCTTTCGAACGAGCCCGCCGCGGACATCGTGATTGGCAGCCGCTACGTCGAGCGACAGGGATTTCAATCTACGTTTCTGCGTCGCCTCGGGATCCATTGGCTGCGCATCTTGTTGCGGCTGGTCATTCGCTCCAACGCCACGGACCCCACGTCCGGCTATCGTCTATATGGGCCCCGTGCGCTCCGGCTCTTTGCCCAGTCTTACCCGCACGACTATCCCGAACCCGAGGCGCTAGTGCTGGCACACGCGGCGCGGCTGCGCGTGCAGGAGATCTCCGTCGTGATGCGCGAGCGTCAAGGTGGCCATAGCAGCATTCAAAGCCTGCAGGCACCCTATTATTTAGTCAAGGTTACGCTCGCGGTCTTGCTCGCCTTCGCGCGCAGTTGGCGTCGCGCCATTTTCATTCCCTGAGACGACGATGCAACAATTCGAGCGATATTGGCTGTTTGCTGCTTTCTGTCTCGTCATTGCCGCCGTCCTTTTACGGCTGGTATTGCGAGATCGCGTCACGTTGCAGAGCAGCCTTTGGCTGTTCTTTTTGCTCGTCGGATTGCTAGTGCTTGCCGTTGCTCCAAACCTCACAACCACCGTGGCACATGCCATGGGGTTTGCTTTGCCGTCGAACTTCTTCTTTGCGCTAGCCGTCAGTGCGCTTCTGCTCTTGCACGTGCATAGTTTGGTCACCCTATCGCGCACGGAGCTGCGCTCGATCACGCTTACCCAAGAGATTGCCCTGTTGCGCGAGCGGCTCGATCGTCTGCCGGGCGCCAATGGTAATCGTCTTGACACCGTTCCGCCGGAAAGCCTTGGTGGTCCCGTGGCGAGGGGTGCGGAACCATCCGTCGAGTCCTCATGAGAACAGCCTTCATCGTCGTCACCTACCGCGCTCAGCTCTATTTGGATGGTCTGTTCTCAACGCTCGAACAGCACACGGAGCTATCCGACACTCGCATCATTGTGATCGACAATGCATCGGACGACCAGACTCTAGAGGAATTGCGGCGCGTTACTGCGGGGTGGCAGAATGTCGACATTCTGCCCCAGTCTCGCAACACCGGATTTGCCGAGGGCAACAACATCGGCATCGCTCGCGCTCGTGAACTCGGTGCCGAGTACGTCGTTCTGCTCAATCAGGATCTGGAGTTGACGCAAGGTTGGCTTGCTCCGCTCTTGGCCGTCATGCAACAGCGTCCCGACGTGGCGGCAGCGCAGCCGCTCATCTTGCTGCATTCCGAGCCCGAACTCGTCAATACGGCAGGCAATCACCTGCATTTCTGCGGCTTTGGCTACTGCGGTGACTACCGTCGCCCCATCGACAGTCTGCGTGACGTTCGAACCGTTCGTTCCGTGGCTTTCGCGTCAGGCGCGGCGTTGATGCTGCGGATGAGCGCGCTTGACCAAGCCGGAGATTTCGACGAATCGCTGTTTCTGTATCACGAGGACTGCGAGTTACAGATCCGTTTGCGGCAGCAGGGCTACGACTGCGTGCTCGTCCCCGAGGCGCGTGTCTTTCATAAGTACACGGCGAGCTTTTCCCCGCAGAAGTACGCCTTGCTCGATCGCAATCGTTGGCTAGTCCTCTTGAAGACCTGGCCCATGGATCGCCTGTTGGTGGCAGTGCCCGCTCTGGCTGGCATCGAGTTAGCCGTTCTCGTTTTTGCCGCGAGGAGTGGTTGGCTGCGCGCCAAACTCAGAACCTACGGAGACATCGCGGGACAGCTGCCGCGCATCGTTCGTGACCGCCGACGGATCCAGCAGAAGCGTTCCCCGCGTTCTACGGATGGTTCAGTGCTGACCGGCGTCATGGCGTTCGACGGCTTCGATCACCCGCTGATTACCCAATTTGCCAACCCGCTGTTATCGGCCTATTGGGCGTTTGCCCAGCGCCTGCTGCGAGTGCGCAAGCGGGACAAGAATGCCTAGCTTGCCTTTTGGTTGATGAAATACATTCCGACCAACAAGAGCAGCAGACCACCGAATTGCACCCAGGTCGTACGCTCTCCCAGCCAGAAGCGCCCAATAGCGAACATTGCCAAGTAACCGAGGCCCCCCAGAATGGGTAGCGCTCGGCTGAGCTCGAAATGGGCGAGCACGTACATCCAGCAGATGACGCCAATCCCGCTCACGGCGCAGCCTGCGATGACCATTGGGGAAAATATCAATGAGAGCAGGTGGTGCCGGAACACCTCATCGATGGCGATGCCTGCTGCCGCGACGCGGCGTGTCACGCCGAGGCGCAGCATGGCTTGCCCAGCCATGGAGAACGAGAGCGTCAGCAACATTCCGGCAAAGACCTTGAGACTCAACATGAAGCCAAGCCATGAGCCGCATTCCCTCAGAAATCAAGCCATGGTCCGCTGCGGATCGATCACCCGCGGGCCCTGGCGCTGCGTTTCCACGGCGAAATGATCCTCGATTGCCAGGCCGAGCCCAGGGCTATGCGTCTTGGTCGCCCGAGCGGGCGTGCATTCCGCGCGAACCACTGCACCCAGTCGCTCGTCGCTTCGCTACTGAGCCAAGTCTTGGTCAGGGTGCCAAAGGCATCGCTACCCCAACAGCGCACGTTGGATGCGCAGACGGAGCGACGGACGCGATTCATCGCGGACGGCGATGGTCGCACTATTTACGAGCGACGCAAACAAAGTCAAATCAGCGCTGACCAGATGTCCGATGGTGACTCGCCTCACGATGAAGTCGCCGACGTCGTTCAGATCGATCCGGCGCTCGTCGTAACGGCGCCGCAGGTCCGAGAGTTGCGCCTCGAGCCCGCGATGCATTTGTGTATGACGTTCCAGCTCAGCTGCCGGACAGTCGAGTTCGGCTAAGACGACCTCCTCAGAGCGGAAGTGTGCCATCAAGCCATCGAGCAGGCGGTCGATCCGGCCAAGCGATGCCGAGCGTGGGATCTGAGGGGCGCCCAGGATGAGCTCGTTGGCAAGGCGGAAGAGCTCGGCATGTTCCGCGTCTATGGTGGGATGATGGACCAGGAATTGGTCTCCCCACACCAGGACGAAAGGCGGCACCTGGTTCTCATCAACGGTCTTGGTGCATACCTGATTGCGCCCCGCGTGCTTCGCCTCGTACAGCAGTTCGTCGGCTCGAGCAATCCAGCGTGCCGCAGTCTCACCGGGCAACATCTGGGCCACGCCAAGGCTGATCGTCACTCGACCCACGATGTCGAAATCCTCTTCGGCAACGATCCGTCGAATCTTCTCTGCCAAGAACTCGGCACCGGAAACCGGGGTACAAGGGGCCAGCACCGCGAACTCCTCTCCGCCCCAACGTGCGATGCTGTCGGTGTCGCGCAAGCGATGTGCTACGCGGCGGGTCAGGTTCACCAGCACCGTGTCGCCCACTTGATGTCCGAACTTGTCGTTGATGAGCTTGAAGTTGTCCACGTCGAATAGGATAAGCGAGGCAGGGATCCCATAGCGTTTGACGCGGGCTGACTCCGCTTCTGCCTGCTGCTCGAACTGGCGCCGATTGCCGACTCCGGTGAGTCGGTCTGTGTCGACCAGTTGCTCCAGTTCGCGCTGGGTTGCCCGCAGGCTACGGATCTCGTTACTCAACAGCGTCGCCATGTCGTCGAAGTCGTGGCTGAACTGTGCCAAGGGACCATTGGGCAGCGCGCAACGGGCTTGCCGGTCTCCGCGCGCAATGGCGGCAGCCGTGTCACTGAGACGACGCAACTGTTCCTCGGTGCGCAGGTGACGCACGAGCAACGTGATGAAGGCGACTAGGCCTAGAAGGACAGTGAAGGCAACGAGCAAGAATAGCGGCCACGAGTCTGAAAGACGTTCAGCGACCGCTTTCAAGCTCCGTGAGAGCCAAACCGGACTGCGCAGGGCAACGTCGCCCACACTCGCGTCGAGTGGGAGCCAGAAGGCGATTTGGGGCAGCGATTCCACAGACTCCGCGATCTTCGACAGGCCATTGCACCCGTGGCCAAGAGTTGGGCAGGGGTACTGTTCGGCAGGACAACGACAACCATCAGAACGGCTCGACTGCGTGGCACGTAATCGAACTTGCGACACTTTGTCCGACGCTTGCTGGCCGGGCTGCGACAGGCACGGATTGCTGCCCTCTGCTTTCCGCAACTTACCCCGTCGACTGGTGGTCGACCGGACTGTGAGCTGAAGAGTACATTCGTGTGGGCTCAACCGAATCCTGACCTCACATCAGAATCAGAGCTGGCCCTCGGGCTTGCTTGCGGCTGGACCCATTGGTATGGCTCATCGCTGGTATCATGATTGGCACTCGCCGAGCGGGAGATGGTGGACTCACTGCGTGGGGTTATGCCCTGCGGGTTGGTGTAGTTGCGCTCATGCTGCTGGCGTACCGATTGGCGTTCTTCCCGTTGCATCGCCACATCGAGGGAGCCGCCTTCATGTTGGCGATGATCCCCTGCTTGGCGTCCGGACTCTTGCTTGGTGTGCGCGGGGGGCTGGCGACGGTGCTGGTATCGGCGTTCCTGGATCGCTCCTTGGCCATGGCCGTTGTGGACGCTCCAACGACCGGAGCATCGGCGCTCGTCATGGCCATGGTGACCAAGGTGGTACTGGCGGTTGGAGCCGGGCTCATCGCACAGTCATCGCGACGGCTCACCGCGGCATACGCCTGCATGGCGACTGAGGCGCGATGTCGGCAGGTGAGCGAGGCTAGGCTAGCCGCGAGTTTGCGTCGCAACCGAGCGTTGGTAGACAGCCTTGGGGAAGGGCTAGGCCTGTTCGATGAAGCAGACATCTGTGTATTTGCCAACCCGGCACTCTACAAGGTCTTCGGCAAGGACAAGACGAAGATTCTAGGTGTGCCATTCTCCGAACATCTCGATGAAGCGAGCCAGCAACGCGTCACGGCGAATCGGAATGCGCCGAGTGCGGCCCAACGAAGCTACGAGATCGTCCCGAGGGACCGCGAGAAGAGTGTCCTTCTGGTGACCGAGACTCAACTCGTCGGTGACGAATTGGAAAGCGCCAATCGAACCCTTCGAGTCGTGCGCGATCTGACCGAACGCATCGAGAGTGACAAGAAACAGCAGGAGCTCGAGCGGCAGCTGCAGCGAGGACAGGCATTGCAGAGTTTGGCTGTCCTAGCGGGTGGGGTTGCCCATGACTTCAACAATCTGCTCAGCGGCATCGTGGGAAACGCTGAGTACGCCCTGCGTAGGGTGCCACGGTCTGCCCCCCTTGAGCTGACCCAATGTCTGGATGAGATTCGCGGTTTTGCTGGAGAAGCGAGTCAGCTCAGTCGTCAGATGCTTGCCTATGCGGGGCGGCGCAGCCTGGCCGTGAGTGCGGTCAACGTGAACACCGAGGTGCGAGCAGCCCTGCGGTTGCTGCATTCGACGATCGAGGCCCATGCGCAGCTGAGGCTTGAATTGACGGAGGATCTGTCGGCAGTGAAGGCGGACCGCCTACAGCTGCGTCAGGTCGTGACGAACTTGGTGCTCAATGCGCTCGATGCCATGGAGCTGCAGCGTGGAACACTCACGATCCGCACGCATGCAGAGCGGCTGGATGACGCTGAACTTGCGCGGATCCAAGCGCCAGAAGGGCTCGCTGCTGGGACTTACGTCAAGATCTCCGTCGAAGACACCGGGATTGGCATTCCGGAGGAGCTGAAGGATCGCATCTTCGAGCCGTTTTTTTCCACCAAGTCTCCCGGGCGTGGCATGGGATTGGCCGCATCGGTCGGGATCGTCCGATCGCACCGCGGTTGGCTCGATGTTATGTCCGAGTTGGGTAAAGGTACGACCTTCCGCATCCTTTTACCCTCGGCACGGGAAACCCAACCGCCAATTCGCCGCTTGACGCCGATGGACCTTAGCCCAGCTCGCTCGGGGAGCATCCTGCTCATCGACGATGAGGCTGCGGTGCGCGTAGTCACGAACCGACTCCTCATGGACCTTGGCCAACGTGTGATGACGGCAGACAGCGGTCGGCGCGGGTTGGAGCTGTTCAAGCAGCATTGCGCGACGATCGATCTGGTCGTCCTCGATCTGACGATGCCTGAGCTTTCTGGTGCC
Source organism: uncultured Polyangiaceae bacterium (assembly GCA_964454965.1). Lineage (GTDB taxonomy): Bacteria > Myxococcota_A > Polyangia > Polyangiales > Polyangiaceae > FEN-1139. The sequence continues at coordinate 235,036 of CAYVXY010000015.1, forward strand.
GAGGTGCTGGCCGAGCTACGGCGGATTCGTCACGACGTCAATGTCGTGGTAACGAGCGGATTCCATCCGTCCAATGCCGCAGACCTACTCAACCTGCCAAACGTCATCGGGTTTCTGGAGAAACCTCACACCGTGGCCGATCTCGAAGCCATCGTGGCGACGGTGTTTGCCAACTGACGCAGCGCAAACTAACACGGACTTTCGGGCACATGGGTAGATACGCTTCGGTGTGGACGGTTCCCACGTTGCTGGCGCCCATGGAGGGCGTGGCAGGCAATGGTGTGCGTGACCTCCTGGCCAGCTATGGTCGTCCCGGGCTCATATGTTCGCCGTTTTTGCGCGTTACCGCACAGCCACCCAATAGCGCGTGGCTGCGTGGGCAGTTGCATCGGACCCACGGCATCCCCTTGTCGATGCAGCTGCTCGGCGACCATGCTCAGCATTTGGCTCTGGCTGCACGCATCTTGGCCGACGCTGGCGTCGATGTCGTGGATCTGAATCTCGGCTGTCCTTCGCGCAAGGTCGTCAACAAAGGCGCAGGTGCAGGGCTACTACCGTACGTGGACGCGATCTCGAACATCGTCGGGACGATGAGAGCCGCCTGTCATACGCGGCTGAGCGTCAAGATCCGCGCAGGGGTCGACAGCTTCGGTGAGGCGGTTTCCATTGCCAAAGCGATTGAGTCAGCCGGCGCCGACTTTTTGGTCTTGCATCCGCGAACACGTCGGCAAGGCTATTCGGGCGTTGCGGACTGGAACGTAGTCAGGCGCGTCAAATCGCAATTGGCCATTCCCGTCGTTGGCAATGGGGATCTTTGGTACGCCGCGGACGCGATGCGGCTGATGCAGGCGTCCGGCGTCGATGCCGTCATGATTGGACGCGCCGCTCTGCGCAACCCGTTCATTTTTCGCCAAATTGAGGAACTGCGGCAAGGCAGTGCAGCCTACGTTCCCACTGGGGTCGATATCGTCGAACACGTGGAACGGCTTGCCGCAATACTCACAGTCGAACTGGGCGGAACGCATCACGGCCCTGCGGGCGCATTGAAGGAGCAGGTGCAGCTGCTGCTGCGCGCCGTTGCCGAGCCGGCGCGCCTGCCGATGTGGCAACGTGCCATGAGGGCTGGAACGGTCGCGGACGTCGTCGAGGCCATTCGGCCGCTTCGCGACCACCCCGAACTGGATCTGGCGGCGGACGGACCGTTACGTCTCGAGACGACGCCGCCCGATCCCAGCTAAGAGTTCTTCGAGAAATGGGGACGTTGTTCACGGCAATGACGGTGACTCGGTCGAGAACGCTGAACACGCGCTCCTTGATACGCGGCGCGAAATGGCTGGCGGGGTCAGTCGCGGTGGATATGTTTCAGGGTCCCCGATGAACGATGTCGCACCGCCACCGTATTCCACTCACTCGCTTTCGAACTCGCTGCGGTTGGTTGATTTTCCCGCTGGGTCGGACATTGAGAACTGCATTCGTGTGCTCGAGACGCTTCTGTCCGAACCGGACGCATTGGCACAGATCCCGGAGGACCAGCGTCGCGCGTTGCTCATTGCTGCGGGCAAGCTGTCACGCCCCATACGTCACGAACGCGAGCGCGTCACCAAAGCCATTCGCCGCTATCAGCGCAAGTTGGACCAACAGGCAGATCTGGAGCTGCGTCAGACTACGCAGATTCGTGACGCCCGCGCGCTGCCTGACGACGTGCCGTCCGGGGAGGCGAAGCCGCCGCTGTTGGTTGCGCCACTGCCCAAGATTTCACCCAAGGATGAAACGCGCCGCCTGAGCCGGGCTCAGAGCTGCTACGTTTGCAAGCGCGGCTACACGGAGCTGCACCATTTTTACGATGCCATGTGTCCGGAATGCGCCGAATTCAACTTTCAGAAACGGACGCAAACGGCCAATCTCGAGGGGCGCGTCGCCTTGGTCACCGGGTCCAGGATAAAGATCGGCTTTTACACGAGTCTGATGCTGCTGCGCGCGGGAGCGAGTGTCATAGGAACCACGCGCTTCCCGAACGATGCAGCCGCACGGTTTGCTCGCGAACCAGACTATGAGCAATGGTGCCACAGGCTTTCGCTGTACGGCCTCGATTTGCGCTTCTGTCCCAGTGTCGAGCTCTTCGCTGCCCATCTATTGGATACCTCGATAGAGCTCGACTTCCTCATCAACAATGCGGCCCAGACGGTGCATCGGCCCAACGGGTTCTTCTCGCATCTTAAGGACTTGGAGGAGCAATCCCTGGAGCAGCTGCCTGAGCGGCAGCGACCGCTCTTGGCCATGAACCACGAGTTGTCCAAATTGCATCGACTCACGCGTGGAGAAGCGCCACCCGCGTCGCCGATCGTGGCGACGGCGGGGTTGGGGGTGGCGCTGCCGAGCTTGTTCGGTCCTGCCGCCACAGTGGGCGACGAGGATCGCATCCACTTTCCCAAAGGGCGTTTCGACGCCGATGGGCAGCAACTCGACTTGCGCCACGACAATAGCTGGCGCATGAAGGCCGCGGACGTTTCGACCCCCGAACTCATCGAGGTGCATCTGGTCAACGCGATTGCACCATTCATTCTGGTCTCGCGGTTGAAGGGGCTCATGACGCGCACGGCGGCGCGAGACAAACACGTCGTGAACGTTTCTGCCATGGAAGGTGTGTTCGCCCGTCGCACCAAGTCGGACAAGCACCCGCACACCAACATGGCGAAGGCCTCGTTGAACATGCTCACGCGCACTTCGGCCAAAGACTACGTGCTTGACGGGATCCACATGAATTCCGTCGACACTGGCTGGGTTACGGATGAGGATCCTCACCCCCACGCCGTGCGCAAGCGGCGGGACTACGACTTCAGTCCGCCACTCGATGCGATTGACGGAGCGGCCCGTGTGTGTGACCCAATTTTTACCGGGCTTGTGACGGGGGAGCATCCCTTCGGTCAGTTTTTCAAGGACTATCGACCCTCCGAGTGGTGAGGGCAGAGCTCGGGTTTTGATTCGGTCGAGTCGGCAGACAATATCCAAATCCTTGCTATCCTGCAGGCCGTGGCCAGCACCCAGCTTTCATTCGAGTCCCGCGCAGCCCATCGCTCCTGGTTAGCAGCGCAATCGGCGTTGCCGCGGGGGTTTCGTGTCGGTACAGCCCGATTTGAGTTCGTGCCGTTCGAGGTGTCGAAGCCGGCGACCATGACCATGACGTTGATTGCGCTTGAGCGTCCTTCGCCAGATTTCGCCGCGATGTTTACCAGGAACGCGTTTCCCGGGGCTCCGGTCAAGATTGGTCGCCAACGTCTCGAGTCCGAGGGACTTGGCGCGATTCTGGTCAACAACAAGATCTCGAACGTTTGTGCTCCCGGCGGAGTCGAGGCAAGTGTTCGGCTCTGTGGCGAGGTTGCACGTTTGCTCGAGATCCCCGAGGCAGCCGTGTTGCCCAGCTCCACGGGGGTCATCGGTTGGCGACTTCCGGTGGATGCGATGGTGAGCGCCCTTCCGCAGGTGGTCGGAAATCTGGCAGCGGGCTCGATTCTGCCCGCAGCCGAAGGCATCATCACCACGGATCTCTATCCGAAGATTCGGCGCGCAGAGCTCGGTGCGGGGAGCATCGTCGGGATCGCCAAGGGGGCCGGCATGATCGAGCCCAATCTCGCTACCATGCTCGTGTATATCCTCACGGACATCGCCATTCCCCGCGACTCATTGCGCGAAATGCTGAGCCGCGCCGTCGATGTCAGCTTCAATCGCATGAGCATCGACAGCGATACCAGTACCTCGGATACCGTGGTGCTGCTAAGCTCGGGTGCTGTTCCCGCTTCGGATCCAAGTGCCTTCGAGCAAGCACTGACGCGCGTGTGCTCTGACTTGGCAGAAGACGTCGTACGCAATGGCGAAGGGGTACGGCACGTGATGCGGGTTACCGTACTGCGCGCTCCGAGCGAGCCGATGGCGCGGGCTATCGGCAAGGCCGTGGTCAATGCCCCGCTATTCAAGTGTGCCGTGGCTGGCAACGATCCGAATGTGGGTCGCCTGGTGCAGGCCGTGGGAAAATTCGTCGGCGCCCAGGGCGCAGGGTTCGAGCTCTCGAACACTAGTATGAAGCTGGGTGGCGTCCCGATTGTAGAACGCGGCGAATTCTTCCTCGATCCCGGCAAGGAGCAAGAGCTCGTAGGGCATCTGAAGGCGGCTGAGCTCTACGCGAGCGCGCCGCCGAAGGATGGCGTGTTTAGCCCGCCCATCGATTTTCCCCCACATGAACGCGCCGTTGAGATCGAGATCGACTTGGGCGCGGGCACGGCACAATGTTCGGTACTTGGCGCTGATCTCACCCACGAATACGTGAGCGAGAACGCCGATTACCGAAGCTAGGCATTCGCCAAGCGAATTGCGGAGTGGGCGCAGCCCACGGAAACAAGGCGAGCCGAAGCCCACGGAAACAAAGCTATGGTTCTCGAGTTCGCCCATGGGCTAGGTCGGCGCGGCGCACGAATTCGGCGTAGCTGTTCAGTAGAACGCGACCGTGCGCCGGGTCTTCCACGACGGAAAGACCAGCAGCGATGGCCTCGATGGTGGACATGCCATCGCTGCGCGGCGGTTGGCGAAGGCGGTGGGGCACTAGAAGTGGTGGCGGCAGTGCCAGTTCTGGCAGCCGGTGCAGCGCCTCGATGCGTTTGTACATGCGCTTGGCGCGCCGAAAGCTCGCGTCGAGTACGACCAAGCAACTTGGCGCCGGACCCGCTGGAGCAAGGTTAGGCCCTGGGTAGAGCAACCAGGTGCCGTCGATGGGGATCTCAGTATCATCGAACGGCAAGTTTGGCCCAATGTCCACGATCCGGCAGTTTGGCAACAGCAGTGCAGCGAGTCTGCCCGTGTTGCTCATGATGTGGCGTTCGGTGATGTGTCGAATGACAAGGATTTGGGTGTTTGTCGCGACGCTGGGCAACCAGTCACAAATGCATTGCGGGGACTTCAGGTAGCAGCGAGAGCACATCCCCCGAAAATCACTGGGCGTTCGCGATCGCATGGGAGGGGGGATATACCGCACCCATGAACCCCTGGCATCCAGCGAATTTCCGACGTAGAGTCCGGGAGTGCCCAACCAAACCAACCTATCTGGTCACGGAACCTCCAAGCGTGCCATTTGGCGAAGCGGGTTCGTCGCGAGCTCCATGCTTGCGGCCGCTGTCTGCTTGGTCGCAACCTTCAGCTGCAGCAGCCACACGGACTACCGCTGTGGCCCTGGAGCGAGCTGCAGCTGTAGCAGTGTAGGACTCTCAGAGGATTGCATATTGGGCTGCAACGGTGACAATTGTCGCCTGGATTGTTCCAACACGGGGGCCTACTGCGGCACCGTCTGTGGCGACGCCTGCGATGCGAAATGCCACGACACTCAGCAATGTAGCCATTCTTGCCAGGATCACTGCACACTCGAATGCTATGGCACCCCGACTTGTGGTGGCATCTGTGGTGCGGATTGCCAGTATCTCTGTCATGACGTAACGACCTGTGGGGTACGCGTGGGACCGGGAAGCACGGTCACTTGTCGCAGCCTCTCGACCTGCGATGTCGAGTGCGAGGGGGCATGCACGGTGAAATGTGAGAGCATGAGTACCGATAACTGCAACATCACGTGCCTCGGCAGCAACCTGAGCAAAACGTATGGCAATGGCACCTACAGCTGCCCCTAGAGAACCCATGAAATCCTCTCCGATGCGCACAACCCGTTTGCTGCCACTTCTGACCAGTGCAGGGGCGTTACTCGCATTGTCAATTGGCGGCAATGCACTTGCTCAGAGCACAATTCGTCAACCGAATGCGCATCCAGACTATGCGGTAGAGTTTGAACCGCATGTTGCGTTCGGTGTGTTCGATCCTCCTGGGTGGCCTACGGGGGCGGGGATTGGTGCCGGTCTGCGCGCAACAATCCCGGTTCTTCGCAATGGCTTCGTTCCGAGCATCAACAATTCGGTGGGCATCAGCTTTGGACTGGACTGGGTGCACTACTATGGCGCTGACCAGCAGACGTTTGGTGGCTGTGCGGCATGGGCAGTGGGGCCCGGCAATACCCGAGTTTGTACCGCGGTAGATGGCCCTGCCAGCGGGAATTCCAACTACCTATACTTCCCTGCCGCAATGCAGTGGAATTTCTGGCTATCTGACCAATTCTCAGTATTTGGTGAGCCGGGGGTCGCCATTTACTACGCAAAGGCTCGCGATGAAGCAAGCGGTAGTCTTGGCGCTGTGCCAGTGTTCGCTCTAGGTGGGCGTTGGCATTTCCTGCGCCGCGGCATGCTGACCTTGCGCGTCGGATACCCGGTCATGTCACTCGGCGTTTCGATGCTGTTTTAGTCGAGCAATACGCTTGCGGCGCTCATCTTCCACTCTAGTCTGATGTGGGACGGGCGCTGCAATCGCGTCGAGTACTTATCCAGTTGACGTGCTGCGCCGTACTTTGCCTTTGATGTCACGCCGCAAATTCGCTGCAGTCTGGTTAGGTGTCTGTCTCCTTGCGTTGCCGACGAGTGCCCTGGGGATGCAGATATTCGTCAAGACGCTTTCTGGAGCTACCGTCACGCTCGAGGTCGAGCCAAGCGACAGTATCGAGAACGTCAGAGTGAAACTCCAGGCAGAGCAGGGGATCTCCTCGGCGCAGCAGAGTCTCGTTTTTGTCGACAAGACTCTCGAGGATGGTCGCACGCTGAGTGACTACGACATCTGCGAGGAATCGACGCTGCTTCTGGTGGTTGCGTCCAGCAACACCGGTCGAGGCGAGGCGGTGGGTGGCGCGATGGCGATGGACGTTGACGGTCCGTCCGCGTACGGCGGTGCTACGCATGATGCCGAACGAGCTCCCGCTCCCAGTGCCCACGCGGGAGCGTTGGGCACGACGACTCAGCCAGCAGCAGCCGGCAATTTCAGTGAATTCGCGGACACGCCTGGGTACGGGGACGGTGCTAGCTGTCGTATGGTGGTTGGTGCGTCGCAGTCGCCTTTTCCGTCGAAGGTCGGTCTGTTCGTTCTGGGAGCGTTTGGGTTGCTTGGTTTGCGGCGACGGCGGAACGCGTAGAACAAAGTCCTACAGTGGCGACAGCCGTTGCTGCGACGCACAAGCCAACAGGGTTGCGCGTCGAGATGGCTGCAATTGCCGCGAATGCACGCTAGCATTGGCAGATGCATCCGCTAGAGATGGCACGGAGAGTTTACGGCTCACTTCTCGTCGCTTGCTTATTGGGTTGCTCCACCGCGACTTCCAGCTCAAGTGGCAGTGGCGGAACACTGCCGGGCGTAACCTCGGGAGGCGCTGCAGGTCAGAGCATTCTGAACTCTGCGACGGGAGTTGTTCCTGAAGGTGGGGTTGCATCGACAACTGGAAGCGCCGTTGGAAGCAGTTCAGGGGCAAGCGGTGGAACGTCGAGTGCGAGCGGTGGAACGTCGAGTGTTGGAGCAAGCGGCGGCCAGAACACTATGGGAAGTGCGAGTTCGCTGGGCGGCACCAATGCAAACGCTGGAGGTGTGACCACGGGAGGTGTGACCAGCGGCTGCATCACGAAGCGCGGGTTCGCCTCGGGGTTTTCGATCAGCAGTGCTCCTGCGGATATTCAAGCGTTGGCGGAGCCAGCTGCTGGCGTCTCTTGGTACTACGGATGGGCCAAGGCGCCCAGCAGTCAGATGGGAACTGCCTTTGCGAACGCGGGCGTCGAATTCGTTCCCATGATTTGGGGCGCAGCCGAACTCGCGGACGCAAATCTTGCCAGCAAAATCTATGTGGGGCCGAATACCAAGTATCTGTTGGGTTTCAACGAACCCAATTTCACCAGCCAGGCCAATCTAACGCCTCAGCAGGCTGCCACGGCATGGCCAAAGGTCGAGGCGATTGCCAAGGAATTGGGCCTGAAACTGGTTGCCCCCGCGCTGAACTTCTGTGGTGGCGGATGCAACGTGACCGATCCGTTTCAATGGCTCGACCAATTCTTGGCCGCCTGCACCAACTGTCAGATCGACTACGTAGCGTTTCATTCCTACGCCTGTGACTCAAATTGGTTCATCAACAGCTACATGAAGCCAGCCGTGCAGAAGTATTACACCAATGGCAACCCGCCGCGCAAGATCTGGGTCACTGAGTTTGCCTGTGCGGACAGCCCGCCAACGGGCGGCTGGAGCGTTGCCCAGATCGATAGCTACGTGCGCACGGTTCTGAACTACCTCGAGCACGAACCAGGGATCTTTCGTTATGCCTGGTTCGGCGGCAACACGGGGCGCACGAACGATACCTACGTAACCGCGAACAATAACCTGCTCGGTACGGCCGGGCAACTGACGAGCCTAGGGTCGACCTACACGTCTCAAGCCGAAGCGGTCAGTTGTCCGTAGCGCTACTGGGTGTTTCAGAAGCTGGGCTCATCGAGAGCAGGTAGAGCTGGGTGAATCGCCGTTGAAAGACCAGCTTGTTGTTGGCGCAGCTGCTTGATTCGCCGTAAGACTCGGCGGCCCGAAGGAGCCCCATGAGCACCACAATCACTGTCGATGCTACCGTATGCAACCGCTGTGGAGTCTGCGTCACGGAATGTCCAACGGGTGCCATGCAGCTTACCCTCCCTGCGACTGCGATGCTCGATCCACAACGTTGCATCGATTGCGGCCATTGTGGCGCTGTGTGTTCTCCGGGTGCCATTGCCTCGGTGCACGGCACTTTCCCAGATTGGGCAGCGCCGGAGCTCAGCGCGGCGGAGGCTAAAGCGTTTCTCGCGGGGCGCCGCTCGGTGCGGCGTTATCGCTCGGCACCCTTAGGGCGGGAAACATTGGCTGAGGTGCTAAGTATCGGCCCTTATGCACCCACGGCCTCGAACGCCCAAGACGTGCAGGCAAGAGTGTTCACGGGTGATTGCGTCTTCGAACTGGCGAAGCTGGTAAACGACTACTACTGCTGGTTCGACGGGCTGCTCAAACGCCGCTGGTTGTGGCCGCTCCTATGGTTCACTGCCGCTCGCCCCTACCTCAAGGACACGCGCAAGCTCGAAGGGGTGCGCGAGAAGGCGTGGCGTTTCGATCGAGACCACGACTGGATCTTCTTCGGTGCCCCCGCGGTCGTGCTGCTTACAGCGCCGCGCAAGAACCAGAACTTTGGGCGTGTAGACTGCGTCATTGCCGCGGATCGCATGATGCAATACGCGGCTGCACTCGGGGTGGGCAGTTGCATGATCGGGTACGCGGAGATGGCGCTCCGGCGTCGCAAGTCAATCGCACAAGCGGCTGGCATAGCCGTGGACCAAGAGCCCCACGTGCTCTTCACGTTGGGGCTGCCCGCAACCCAGTACCGGCGCCTTCCCGCGCGTCGGGCGATGTCCGTAGTATGGGATTCGGGCGAGTGAAGCGACCCATGCGGTGCGTGTGCTCGGGCGCGTTGCCTTGGACAGCTGTCCTTCTGGCGGGTAGCGCGGGCTGCGCTCGAGAAACCATGTGGAAAGTGCCGATTGAACGCGGCGCTGCTCCAGGTTGGTTATCGAGGTAAAAGTGCAGCGCGACTGGAGATGAGCCTAGTAGAATTGCGGCCAAAAGGCCGATGTTTGCTGAATTCTGCCGAGTTCCGATGCGGTCATGTCGCGTTGCGCCTTCTGCGAGTTTCATTTTCTGTCGGTCCGTCGCGGTAACGACGATTCTGCGAGGGGCCGGCAATCTCGCCCCCGCATCCGTTGAAGCGCTCGCAACCCCCGGGATGCGTGATTGATCGCCAGTGGCTGCTGTGAGAAATTACGAATCTCCGACGCCGCACCCCGCCCTATGGCAAAGTGTTCGGTCACTCGAGTCAGGTCAATCACTATGAACTATCGTAAAGCATCCTTAGTTGGCAGCGTCATGGTCTTCGCCTGCCTAGGCCTGGCGAGCTGCAGCAACAACGATGAGCCCGCGATTGGGGGGTTCGGGGGCGCAAGCACTTCAGGCGCCGGCGGCGTGGGAACTGGCGGCTCCGGCACCAGCGTGTCTGGCGGTTCGAGCGCGACGGGTGGAACAAGCAACACGTCCCAAGGTGGAGCCACTGCAGCTGGCGGTCAGTCCACGAGCACAGGTGGCACGAGCAGCCAAGGTGGCGCGGCAACGGGCGGCGCAGCGACGGGCGGCTCAAACCAGGGTGGCTCGAATCAGGGCGGCTCGAATCAGGGCGGCTCGAATCAGGGCGGTACATCCGCGACGGGTGGCAGCACTGTTGTCGCAACTGGCGGCAGCGCAGTGGGCGGGGCAGCAGCGGGCGGCGTGAGCAACCAGGGTGGCGCGGCAACGGGCGGTGCCGCAGCAGGCGGCGCGGCGGCGGGCGGCACAGCAGCGGGCGGTGCCACTTCCAGTCCTGTGACCCCGACCATGGTTTCAGCCTCCGACTATCGCTTTACGATGACGGCCTGCAACAACCTCGTGATGGATGTAAATCCGCAGATTGGGGCAAGGGTTACCACGCTCAAGCTCGGCAGCACGGATATCATCAAGCCATACACTTGTACGAGCTATAGCCCGGATTCTACTACCTGCCCCAACAGTAGTGGCTCGACATTTTGGACGAGTCCACAGACCGGCTGGTCGCCAACCTGGCCGCCGCCTGCAGCGATCGATGGCAATGCCTATGCGCCAAACATCAGTGGCAGCCATTTGGTGGCCACCGGAAGTGCGGATACGGCTCTCGGCGCTAGCGTTACCAAGGACTTCTCGGCTGATGGTGGGACCTGTTGGATATCTCTACTCTATACCATCAAAGCCACCAAGGCCATTCAGGTGGCGCCCTGGCAGATTTCACGCGTGCCACGAGGCGGACTCGCCTTCTTCCCCAAAGGCACAACAGTGACACCTGGCCCACTCGCGACATACACGACCACGAGCACTGCGACCACGCCGAACATTGTCTGGTTCGACGATTCCGCAAAGACGGCCACCAACGTTAGCGGCTCCAAGCTGGTCGGAGATGGCGCCAGCGGTTGGCTCGCCTATGCACTGGGCGGAAATCTCTTCATCAAGAAGTATACAGACGTTCTGACAGCTTCCTTCGCACCAAACGAAGGTGACATAGAGATCTACGCAGACTTGTCTGGCTACTTGGAACTCGAGGTGCAAGGCCCCTACACGTCGCTCGCTGCGAACGGTACCTTGCCTTGGACGGTACAGTGGCGCGTCGTGCCAATCCCAAGCAGCGTTACGGTCGCCGTTGGCAGCGCCAGCCTCGTGACCTTCGTTCAACAGCAAGTGGCGATGTGATTGGCCGGTAGATCAAGGCAATTAGAGTCGAAAGAGCGCCAGTTCTGACTGGCGCTCTGATGTCTGAGTCGTAGCTGATGGAACGAGACTTCGTCTTGCCGCGAAACAGGGAGGCCTGCCTTCTCAGGGCGAACAACAGCGGAACCCCACGTCGAAGCGAGTGTTGTCGCCGCGCGTGAAGCCAACGCTGATTCCGCAGGTCATCCCATCGAAGTTGGAATAGGTAATGAGACCGCCACCGCGGACGTGGCAGAAGGTCGACTCCATGGTGCCGGACCGACCTGGTGTAGTTCCGCAGCAGTCTTCCCACTCGCTCACATTGCCGCTAAGGTCAAAGACTCCAGCGTAAGGGACTGCCGCTTGGCAGCCAGCAAGGCTCCCTACCGCCAGCGTGGCCGGAATGCCGGTTGTCCAATGTTCCTGCCCGTTGCAGTCTGTGGCACTGAAGTTGATGCCGTAGGGGTACTTATTGACGCCGCCAGACGTGCATGCGTTGTACCACTGGCTAAGGTTTGCATTTGCCTGGTCTTCTTCAGCGTTTGATCCTCCGCCAATCTTGCCGCACAAACGTTTCCCGACCCCCTTGCAGTAGGCGTATGCGTCGCACCAATCTACGCAAACTTGCGGATGGTTCCCGCACGCCGTCCCTTGGCATGCGTTCTCGCTGGCTAGGCAGCCTGCGCCAGGAGCAAACGACGTATTCCACCCGCAATTTGTCACATCCTGCGCGTTGATCGTCGCGGCCGTCGTCGTGTTCAACCATGCCGTATACTGCGCTCGAGTCACCTCCGTGCTGTCGATACAAAAGCCAGGAGGAAGCTTTACCATCGTGGGACCACCAGTCCCAGGGCAACCTACCGCCGCAGCGCCCGCAATTGCGACACCGCCGGTGGCCGCAGCGCCCGCAGTTGCGACACCGCCGGTGGCCGCAGCGCCGCCGCCCGTGCTGGTGCCTCCCGAGGTAGACGCACTCCCTCCAGTCGCCGCGCCGCTCGTCGAGTTGCCGCCAGAAGCCACCACACCGCCAGTACCGCCACTTGTCGCGGTCCCGCCCGATGTTCCCGTGACTCCGCTCGTGCCCCCAATGCTGCTGGAGCCACCTGGGCTTTGCCCACCCGTCGATGCTCCAGCGAATGCAGCACTATTGCCAGCCGTGCCACCTGATGGCGAGTTGCCACCGGTGCTCGTGGCTCCACTGACGGCCGGGCTTCCCGCTGCAGTCCCGACGCTTCCTCCGATTGGGTCCGCACCCACAATGCTGCCAGCCGCATTGCCAGTACCACCAGCACTTTGTCCGCCGTTCACAGTCCCTGCGTTGCCGGCCGTCCCACCCTGATGCGATTCCCATCCTTCGAACTTGGTGATGAACGAGCAACCCGCATTCGCGACGAACAACATGGCCAAACTGACTGTTGTGATTCTAGCTGACATGGTGCATTCCTCTCGGCTAGAAGCTTCCAGAGATAGCGAGGCCTGTCGAATTCGGGCTAGCCTTAGGCGTCAGCCGCAATTGCGATCGTGAGGCTAGTTGTGCTTGGGTCTGTTTCGGCGCGGACAAGTAGAAGTACGCGGTCACGCCAGCGCTGAGGATCGCAGCTCCCAATTCGATGTCCGTCAGGAGCGCCAACCTGTTGCCGCTCGTGGCAAGGTGCGCCGCCTCGGTACTGTCGGCCGCGTCTTTGTAGTCTTTCTCTTTCGAGAGTGTCATCAGGCCTGTCACGGTCGCGCCAGCCACGAATACCCCGGTGGCGATTGCCCCGACGTAGACGGCGGTTGGCGTTTTGGGTGGCGCTGGTTTCGGGGGTTCGGTGACGCTCGGGTCCGGCTTGGATGCGGCAATTGGGGGCGCGGATGGAACTCCTTCGGGTTCGGTCTTCTTTGCGGGGACGAGTTTGAACACATGCATGTGGGAAGATGCGGGTGGCGCATCCACGAGCCATTCTTCCGCGACATACCCGTTGACTTCGGCCTTGATTCTGTGGTGCCCAGGATGTATCCCGAGCAAGGCCCTTCCGCCCTTGATCTCGTAGTTGTTGATCACCAAGATCCCCTTGGCGTTCTTGCGTTCGTCAACGATGGTGAGCTCCACCGGCTCGGTTTCGATCTTGACCGCCACCAAGCTCGCGCTTAAGGTGGCAATGTCCTTCTCGATTTGCTTTCGCGCCTTGGGCGACAGATCTGGTTCGCCTCCCCCTGCTAGATATTCGGTGTAGGCTGCAACGGCTTCGCCATCGCGTTCGAGCGTGAGCGCGCAAAGCCCGATGTTGTTCTTCAATTTCCAGCTTGGTGTGTCGGCGTAGGCAGCCAGAAATTCACGGTATGCCTCCTCCCATTTCGACCCGCTCGGATCGTCGATGTACGCAACACCGGCGTTGAAGTGCTTCGAGGCGCTTTCGCTCATGGGTGGAGCCGGAAGGCGTCACGCCGCGATGCCTTTGGGCGCGCCCCAGGCAACGGCGGTCGACAGCGAAACCAACGCAAGTAACGTCAGCCAAATCGAGAATCGAGCGCTCACATCGTCCTTCCCCCGAACGTGATGACCGGGTGCTTTCGGGGAGTTACCACAAGAGACATTGGGTGGTGAAGTGGAGCTGAATAGTTTCGGCATGGCGCAGATATCCTTATGGACGCCGGATGTCCCATACGGGTTCATCGGTCCACGGAGGCCTGCCGTTTCCGGAAATCGTTCGAGTGCCCTATTTTTGTCCAGTGGGCCGCACTGAAGATCGAGGTGCTCCAGCGACTGCCACACGCTGGCGGGCAGTGCCTATCGTCGGGTTGACGGCAAACCCGCAGTCGCGATGCCGCCGGTGGCTGCCGTGCCACCCGAGCTGGTGCCTCCCGAGGGAGACGAACTCCCTCCAGTCGCGGCGCCGCTCGTCGAATTGCCGCCAGTCGTCGCCACGCTAGCCGCGCCGCCAGGGTAACTCTCAGCAACGGTTGCCATGTCTAGCATTGCGTGGAAATCCGGCCGTAGTCAGCTCAACGGGTTCGAGCCTCGTTGCCCGTTGTTCCAAGCTTTTCCTGGCCCGACCATTTCCTGGACTAAGCCCCTTTTTCGTCCAAGCGCCGTCGTCGACCGAGATCTTGCCGATGTGTCGCCGATAGCCACACGCTAATAGCCAGGTCTTCGCCGCAGCAACCGGCGGCGGCGCGCTCGGAGGCAGCATGGGCTCCTTGAAACCGTCGAACCAGGCCGCGGAACTGCACGGATCGATGCACCCGAGGGGATAACGCTCGCCACCATGGTGACGCCAATTGCCGAGCACATAGACGAGTACATTGCGCACTTCACGCGGGGTGCGCAAAATCCGCTCGTGATACCGCTCTGCCCAGACAGCACCTCGAAGCGCGTGCACGCGATTGAACCCGCGTGCCATTCGAATCACGAGGCCACGCAGACCGCGCGAGAGTGACACCTGATCGTTTGCTTCGCAGATGAGATGAACGTGGTTACTCTGAATGCTGTATTGCACGATTCTACAGCCAAATCGGTTGCGGGCCGCGGCGATAGCGGCAACAAGGACGCGTCGCGATTCGGTGAGCCGCAAGGAGGGTAGCCCCGCTCGGGCGCGTATCGTCACGTGGACTGGGAATACCGCTGCAAGCACGGGACGCTTACGATGCGGTGCGCCTGCTCGCCCGCTTCGCGGGCGCCCCGAACCTGGACGATACCCACCACGACCTCGACAAGGCAGATCCAGTTGAAAAAACCTGGCGGACGATTGGCTCGACCGCGACCGCGACGACCGCCGCTGATTCAGCAACCTTGCCATAGACGACTGGCCTAGCCCCTCTCGCTAATTGTCTCGCGACTGATTGTTGGACAAGTGGCGTGAATCGCAGCGCCACCGATTAGTGCCCTAATCTATCACGCCCTAACGTTTGCACCAGTTCGAACTTCGTAAGAACGCGCGATACATCGACGGGAATGCGGGCTTAGATCCTGCGTTGCGTTAGCATTAGGCGAAGCAAGCGCGCAGTGACGTGGCAACGGTTCGCCGCGCCGCTGCTCGCCGCTACCGCGACGCTGTTCGCCGCTGCTCGCCGCTACCGCGACGCTGTTCGCCGCTGCTCGCCGCTACCGCGA